>JAJQBX010000001.1 GCA_021203065.1 Oscillospiraceae bacterium | reverse complement strand
AAAATGTAAAGTTTTAGATGGGATGAGGTAGTAGGGGCGGATATTATCCGCCCGCTCCTTATCGCCCGCACTTTTTCGGGCGGGCAGTTAGCGAAGCTAACTGTATATCCAGCCCCTACAAATTATGCACAAATGATTGCAATTTCGCATTACGCATTACGAATTACGCATTTAAAATCTCCGCAGGAGATTTTACTATCTCCTCCGCCCCAGCCGCTTCAAGCTCTTCTCTTGAACCGTAACCATAGGTTACGCCGATGCAGGGGATGCCGTTGAGGTGTGCGCCTCTGATGTCATAGTCACGGTCGCCGACCATTACTACCGTCTGCTTGTCGGTGATGCCGAGATGCTCGAGCGAATTCGCTATTACCTGCGCCTTGGTCATCGACTCATCGCCAAGAGGGATGCCGCAAATATCTTCAAAGTACCCGGAAAGCCCGAACTTTTCGAGTATTTTTTTGGCGTAGACCTCCGGCTTCGAGGTGGCAACCGCTTGAATATACCCGGCGTCACGAAGCCTCCCAAGAGCCTCCGGAATTCCGTCATAGACGCTGTTCTCGAAAATGCCCTTGTCGGCATAATAGGTTCTGTAAATCTTTATAGCGTTGTCAACGCCTGCCTCGTCCATCCCAAGATAAACCCCGAACGACTCCCGAAGCGGCGGACCGACGAACTTAAGAAGCGACGTATCATCCCAGCCGGTAATGCCAAGCTCATCAAGGCAGTATTTGAAAGAATTCACAATCCCCCGTGCAGAGTCGGTCAAAGTCCCGTCAAGGTCGTAGAGGATGTAGTGGATTTTGGATTTGTCGTATGTTATCATCACAGTCTTCCATCCTCCCGAAGCTTTTTTCAAGATCATCAATTGACATCGATCTTCCCTCTCGAATGTCCCGGAATCCTTTTTCGATTTCCTCCGCAAACTGCTCATCCGTCCACTGTGTCATATCGAGATGTGGCGGACCGGGGAGTTTGACGTCGAAAGGCAGACCGCCGCAGAAGATAATCTGCTTGTAGAACATGTTGATTGCGCTTGAAGAAGATACTCCGAGCGAAGAAAGAATCTGCTCCGCTTCCTCTTTTACCTCTGGTTCGATACGAACATATAAATTAGCCGACTTTCCTGCCATTAGAAATCATCCTTTCAGTATTTTATATTTCTATTATACTCTCTTGTCCGCACAATAGCAATACAAAAATCAAATTTTACAGACTGTTCACAATATTCTGCACATACCTCATCCCCTCCACCAACTCCTCAAACGTCCCAAACGAGCTCCTATAGAGTTCTAACATTATTGAGCCGGTGAAACCGACATTTTTGAGGGCTTGGATGAATCTTTTTGTGTCTATGTCGCCTTTGCCGGGGAGGGTGCAGGTGGACTCTTGGTTATGGTCGGAGAAGTGGATGTGCTTGATGTTCGGGGAAAGCTCTTTTATGAAATCGTACGGGTCGTAGCCTCGGCGGATGGCTTGCTTGGTGTCGAGAACGAAGCTCACCTCGTCGCCGAGGGCTTTCTTCATCGCTATAAGCTGCTCGAGTGCGCCGGTTGTGCAGCGGTAGACGTTCTCCTGCAAGACCGTCTTGCCGTACTCTTTTGCAACGGAATTGAGCCTCCGGTAGCCCTCTATGACCACCTCGTCAGGTCCCTTGTCCTGATTTCCGTGGAGGATGAGGTACTCCGCACCCAAGATGTCCATCGCTTCGAAGTATCTTCTGTGATAGTCAAGAAAATCCTGAATTCTTCGCTCATAGGGGGTGTAGAGCATGTATGTATCAATTGCGGCGGTGAACGGGTGGACCGATTTGCAGGTGCAGCCGTAGTCGTCCATCATCTTCTTGAGCTCCCGGACGTACTCCGGCTTCGTTTCAGAATGGGTGTTAAGAAAAATCTCAACATGCCGCACTCCGAGGCTCAGAAGCCTCTTAAGAGTAATCTCGGGATATTCTGGATAGCCGCACGCCACCGAAACCCCTACTTCTATTTTCTTGTCTGTATTGGCGACTGACATTACTATCCCTCCTGATAAATCAAGCGGTGCAAGAGTCTCCTGCACCGCTTGTTGTGCCGGAAAACCGGCTTATTTCTTTTTCTTCTTGGAAGACTTCTTCTTGCTGGGAACAGCTGTATTAACGTTCTCAGTCAAAGCCTTCTCGGCGTTCTTTCTGTCAATATGTCCCTGCCAAGTTGTCCAGAGTGTCGGAGCTATGCAGTTGGACGAATATACGCCCGAAAGAAGTCCGACGAGGAGCGGGAACGCAAAGCTTACGATGGAATCGACGTTTGCAAAGAGCGCAACGACGCAGATTGAAGCTACTGCGATGACGGTTGTGACTGTCGTGTGGACAGACCTGCCGAACGACTGGCTGACACTCATGTTTACGAGTTCGTCAAGGCTCTTCTCAGTTCCATAGAGGTTTCTGTTCTCACGGATTCTGTCGTAGATGATTATCGTCGCATTTACAGAGTAGCCAAGGATTGTAAGAAGAACTGCGATGAAGTTCGAATCGATGTCGAACCGAAGAATGGTTGTACATGCGAATACGAAGAACATGTCGTGTGCCAAAGCTACAACTGCGCAGATACCTGCTACCCAGCCGCCGATCTTTCTGAAGCGGAAGCCGATGTAGACGATCATTACCACCATCGAGAACGCAACTGCGACCATGCACTTTCCGAAGAAGCCGCTACCGGTCGAGGGGTTTACGTCCTGAGAGCTGTAAAGGGTCAGCGAGTTGGAAGAGTAGGTCTCTTCGAGTGTGTCGGTGAGCTCCGACTGGATTTCGGTGTCCATACCTGTAGACTCTGCGAACGAAAGGGAGATTGTCTCGCTTCCGTCGGAAACGCTTTCGCCGTAGGAAATGGAGCATGCAAGACCGGTTATATCCTCGGCGGTGGATGCAATTGCATCTCCGTCAATATCGCCGGTGTAAGAGTAGGTGATGATAGTACCGCCCTTGAACTCGATGTCGACATTTACGCCCAAAATTGCCGCCAAGAGAAGAGTTATAACGATAACTGCCACAGAGAAGATGTAAAAGTACTTTTTCTTCCCGACTACATCAAAGGTTTTAGTCATTCTTAGCACCTCCGTACAGTTCAGGATTTCTAAGACCCTTCCATCTTGAAAGGGAGCCGAGCATTAATCTCGAGCAGAGTACTCCGAATATGAAGTTCATTATAACGCCGACGAGGAGGGTGTAACCGAATGAATAGATTGTGCCCTCGATTGTTGTCGGGAACATGAAGTAGAGCGGCTTCATGATTGTTGCGATGATGCTGTCAGACGGTCCGAAAGCACCCATCAGGATTATGGCAACGAATACGATAGTGATATTTCCATCGAATATTGCACGCCATGCTTTCTGATAGCCGTGATCAAGTGCTGTGTCGAGGGTCTTTCCAGCCCTCAGCTCTTCCTTTACACGCTCGAACGTTACAACGTTTGCGTCAACACCGATACCAACTGCCAAGATGATACCTGCGATACCGGGGATGGTAAGCGTAACTCCTGAAATTCCTCCGAAGAAGCCGGTTACGCAAGCTACTGTTCCGACAACCTGTCCGAAGAGAGCGATGCATGCGACAACGCCGGGAAGCTTATAGGAAACTATCATGTAGATGCAGATGATGATGAACGCAACCAAGCCTGCTATAAGCATGGTGTTCTTTGCGCCCTCACCCATTGAAGCTGAGATTGAACGGAAGTTGGATGCCTCAAGAGCAAACGGCAGAGAACCTGCGCTGATCTTTTCGGCAAGCTCGCTCGCCTCTTCATAGGTGAAGTCGCCGGTTATCTGGCACTGTCCGTCGGTGATAGCGGAGCTTACTGTCGGGTAGGAGATGCAGGTGTTGTCCATCCAGATGGAGATTATCCCCTCTTCCTCAGCAAGCCTTGTGGTTGCCTCGGCGAATGCTTCGGTTCCCTCTTCGTTGAGCACGAGTGAAACTCCGTACTCATAGGTTCCGTCGTCATCCTCCCAGAAAACAGCCGTAGCTGATTCAACCATGTCGCCGGTAAGGATTATGGTGTCTGCAGTGGTGCCGGACGGGTTGCCATAGTCGTCGGTTTCGTAGCCCTCACGGAATGTGAGCTCGGCGGTTTCTCCAAGCTCCTTGACCGCTTCCTCAGGGTCAAAATCTTCCTCATCCGATTGCCACGGGAATCTTACAATAATGTCACTGTTTGTGTAGTCGACATAAACCTCATAGTCGGTGATACCGAGGTTTACAAGTCGGAGCTCCAAAGCGGTTTTTGCTGCATCGAGCTCGTCATTTGTGGCATCCACGTCCTCAGCGGGTGAGAAAGTAACCTCAACACCGCCGCTGATGTCAATTCCCCAGCGAATATCACTTACAGACTTTATCACGGTAGTAGTGATGTCGCCATAGTAGGTGCTGATGCCAAAGACGTTAAGCAGCGTGAAAGCCACCAACAGCGCAACAACAATAAAGAAAACAGGCTTTTTTATGCGCCGCACTTCTGTTGCCTCCTTAGAATAATTTGTTAGTCAATGCTGTACTGAATATCCTGAAATCTAAGGCGGACAGCTCAGACGGCATAATCGACACTTGCGAAAAACGCAAAACGTTTCTCCGCCAGATTTGTGTTTTGCACAAATCTGATGTCATACTCTAATAGTATAGCCAAAAGGCAACCAAAAGTCAATAGGTAGTGTCTAAAAATTCACATTTGTCAGGAATGCTGTTGCGATAAAAAGTTTAAGATTTCCTTAATTTTTCTTCCGAAGCCCTCAGATATATTGACAAAATGCCCCGATAAATGCTATAATCGTTATACTATTAATTGTAAGGGGGACTTAACATGAGTTCTATAACGCAAAATTACAAGGCGGCTTTCGATATTCTGAAGAAAAAGCCCGTTCTCCTCTGGGGACTTTCGCTTCTCTCAAACTTCATTATCATCGTCGTTACGCTTTTCGGGGGAATCCCGCTCCTCACCGTCCCGATTGCTCTTGTTCTTCAGGCAAGCCTTTCCGTTCTCTATCTTAAAGGAGTAAGAGGCGAGGGCGTCGAGACCAAGAATATTTTCTCCGGCTTCACAAGCCTCAAGCAGGCGGTTCACGTCGCCGGCGGAATGCTCTGGATGATACTCTGGGTTGTTCTTTGGTGCTTAATCCCGGTTGTCGGAATTGTTTTCGGCATAATCAAGGCTATTGAATACGCTTTCACTCCCTACATCCTCATCACCCGCCCCGAAATTGAGGCTATGGACGCCCTCAAGGAGTCGAAGAAGATGACCAAAGGCTTGAAAGGAAAGATGTTCGGCGCAAAGGCTCTCGTAGTAGTTGCGATCTACATTGTCGTCTTAATACTGGCATTGTTTGCAAGAATTCCGTTCATCGGCAGCCTGTTCGGAGTGATTCTTCTTCTGTTCATCGTCGCAGTCGTCGCATTCTGCCCGATTTTCTTGGGACTCGTTGATGCAAAGTTCTACGAGGATGCTCTTCACCCCGCACCTCAGCCGATGCCTCAGCCGCAGCCGATTCCCCAGTCACAGCCGCAGTTCAACTTTGACCCATACACCGGTCAGCCGATCCAGCAGGTTCAGCCCCAGTTCCAGTACGGTCAGCCTCAGCCGACACCTCAGCCAGCTCCCGCTCCCGCAGCTCAGCCCGCACCGGAAGCTCAGCCCACACCCGCACCGGAAACGCCTGTTGATGATAATCAGCCGACAAGAATCTGAATATAAGATAAAAGAGTCCCGGACGGGGCTCTTTTTTCTATGCGAAAAATCCATCTGAATGAAAACGCAAAATATCTCTGGGTGAAAAGCCGAAATGTCTCTGGGTGAAACAGAGAAATTTGTCTGAATGAGCTTGACAAATTCGTCTGAACGGGATATAATAGACCGTAGAAAACTAATGAATAGGTGCTTGCCATGAAAAAAAGAGATTATAATCCAAGAATTGTAGACGATTCTGTCGAAAAATACCTGAATACCTTTGGTGCAGTCTGCATTGAGGGTCCTAAGTGGTGCGGAAAGACATGGACGTCGAGGCATCATTCAAAAAGTGAATATCTGGTTGGTGATCCTGACAACAATTTTCAGGCGAGAAAGCTGGCAGAGATGTCTCCGAGCCTGATTTTGGAGGGCGAGACTCCCCGGATGATCGACGAATGGCAGGAAGTCCCACCTATCTGGGATGCTGTCAGATATGAAGTCGACAGGCGTGGAGAGAAAGGGCAGTTTATCCTGACCGGCTCATCCACTCCGAAAACAAAGGGAATTCTCCACAGCGGCGCAGGACGCATCGCCCGGCTTCGCATGAGAACTATGTCGCTTTATGAATCGGGGCGTTCAAGCGGAATGGTATCTCTTGAAGCTCTTTGCAGCGGCGAGCTGACCCCAACTTTGACCGGTGACGTCGATTTCAATGTGATTGTCGACAGTGTAGTAAGAGGCGGCTGGCCTGCTACTCAGGATCTGCCGCTAAAGGATGCAGCTCTTCTTCCGGGCGAATACATCAACGCCATTGTGGATGATGAGGTTCACAGAATAGACGGTATCCAGAGAGACACAAGAAAGGTTATGCTTCTTCTCAGATCTCTCGCAAGAAACGAATCGACAACCGTTTCGAACAGAGTTCTCAAGGACGACGTCAAGGCTACCGACGACGAAGATATTGATGTAAACACCGTCGCAACCTATCTTGATATTTTTTCAAGGCTGTTTCTGATTGAGAATCAGGAGCCGTTTTCGTCGAATATCCGCTCCTCTGTCCGTATCAAGCAAGCCGAAAAACGGCACTTCTGCGATCCGTCTCTCGCCTGCGCTCTGCTCAGAGCTACTCCGGACAGACTTCTTCACGACCTGAACACTCTGGGCTTCCTGTTTGAATCTCTCTGCGAAAGGGATCTGAGAATCTATGCTGAATCATTCGGTGCGAGACTCTATCACTATCAGGACTATTCAGGAAGAGAAATCGACGCTGTAATTGAACTCAACGACGGTGATTGGTGTGCCTTTGAAATCAAGCTTGGAGCAAACAAGATTGACGAAGCCGCAAATAATCTGAATTATCTCAAAGCACGGATTAAAAATGATGGCGGCAATCCCCCGAAAATATGCTGTGTAATAAGTGGTCTTGCGACAGCCGCCTATCAAAGACCGGACGGAGTTTTCGTTGTACCGATTCTGGCACTCAGAAATTGAACGACTTGACATCCCCGCCCAATCTATGCTACTATAATCAAAAAGGAGAGCATCGCCATGATTGATATGAAACTATCCGACTTCCGTGACCCTTGGCTGGCGGAGGGAATTCAGCTTGACCGGGCTATCGGCTTCTTTCCGAGGGAGTTTTACTGCCTTGACAACTACAGCGCAAATAAAATTGAGTACGACGGCTGGGTTTATGGGACGGTCGAGGAGGCTTATCAGGCGAGCGCATTCAAGGGCGTCGCCGAGGACGTCGTCAGTCTCATACGCCAAGCAAAGTCGCCATATGAAGCAAAGCAGATTTCCCTTGCCAATAAGGACCGCAAGCGTCCCGACTGGGAAACCGAGAAGGTCGTCGTTATGGAGGAGCTTCTCCGGGAAAAGGTCAGACAGCACCCGTATGTAAAAGAAATGCTCCTCAGAACCAAGGATTATCTCATCGTCGAGGACTCGCCCAAGGATTCATACTGGGGCTGGGGCTTGAACAGAGACGGGGAGAACAATATGGGGAAGCTGTGGATGAAGATAAGGGAGGAAATCCTAAGCGGAAATCTCTGAACAATAAATCAAAACCGGGATCACATGATGGTGTGACCCCGGCTTTTTTTGCGCCTAAAACACCCTTGTACAGATGAAATATATCACCCCATACACGACTCCTGCGGCAGTTCCATACAGAATTACCGGACCAGCGATGGCGAATATCTTTGTGCCGACGCCCAAAACCCAGCCCTCAGCTCTGAACTCGATTGCAGGCGAAGCTACTGCGTTGGCAAAGCCGGTTATCGGGACGAGTGTGCCCGCCCCGCCGTGCTTTGCGAGCTTCGGATACAGCCCGAAGCCGGTCAGGATTACTGACAGGAGCACCAGCGTTATCGAGGTAAACGCCGCCACTTCGTCCTCACTCATCCCGAAATACCGGTACAAATCGCTTATTCCCTGCCCAATCACACATATCAATCCGCCTATGAGAAACGCCTTTGGCACATTAAACCAAGCCTTCGACGGCTGTTCCGCATCCTTTGCAAGCATACTGTATTGTTTGTTGGATAGATTCATGTTCCCAACTCCTTTTGAAGTAGTATTTACGGGAAATCGAAAATTATGTAATGTGCACTTATGGCTCCCCTGTCAAGGGGAGCTGTCAGCGTAGCTGACTGAGAGGTGCGCCGACCAAAGGGAGGCGCGTCGGCGGCGAAGCCGGCGACAAAAAAATTCCCTCACGGTAAATCCATGAGGGAATTCTGATTTTACGGTTATCCAACCAAGCCAGAGCGTGCCAAGCCTTCGGTGAAGTACTTCTGTAGGAAGATGTACATGACCAAGATAGGCGTGATTGACAGTAAGCATCCGGCTTCAAGCCAAACAATCTTACGCCTCGTACCAACCTGTGCGTTGTTGAACAGCTGGGCATCGAGCGTTGCCGACAGCTTTTGCAGCTGAAGTGCGACCGTATGGTTGTTGATGAAGAACGTCGATGAAATGTAGTAGTCGTTCCAGTACCAGACTATCGAGAAGAGGAATACGGTGAGGAATGCAGACGATGCATTCGGGATCATAACCCTGATGAATGTCTTGAACGGTCCGCAACCGTCGAGGTATGCGGCATCTTCGAGCTCCATCGGGAGTCCTCTGAAGAACTGACGGAAGATGTAGATGAAGAGTCCGGAACGGATACCGTTTGCCAGAATTGCCGGGACGTACATTACAACCTGATTATCAATCAGCGATACGTAGTGCGACCCGTTCGACGCCGTGTTTATGGTAAGTCCAAGGAACGCCGTAGCTCCTGCTCCTGCTGCCACCTCAACGAGTCCGAAGAACTTGAAGTATGCCCACTGGAGATACAGAGGGATAACGGTGATCTGCGGAGGAACGATGATCTGCATGATTACGATTCCGAACATGAGACCCTTGCCCTTGAAGTTGAATCTCGCAAAGCCGTAGCCTGCCAAGCAGCAGCTTACAACTGAGAGAAGCGAGCAGACGATGTTGAGTCTTAAGGTGTTCAGGAATGTAGCTCCGAAGTCCATAACGTCCCAGACGTCCTGCAGGTTCGAAAGTGTGAATGACTTAGGAATCCATACTACTGACGGGTCGTTCATCTGTGCGTTCGGTCTGAAAGCGGTCGAAAGCATGTAGATGAGCGGATAGAGGATTACGAATCCTAAACCGAAGAGAATGAGGAATCTGGCAACGGGCCAAACCCATCCGAATATTCTCTTGCGGCGGAGGTACCACAGGTACTTCGGGTCGAGCTGACGTTCGTCAAGAGTGCCGTTCTTCTTGGCTTCCTTGTAGGCTTTTTCTTTCTCCTTAAGGTGCTGTCTGCGCTCCTTTTCGAAGAGCTTTTCAGCCTTCTCGGTGCTCATTTCCTTTTTTCTGCGAGGCTTCTTCTCCTTGGGAGCCTTAGCCTTTTTAGCCTTGACCGGCTTCTCGCTTACAGGCTCTTCCGTGACAGCTTCGTTAAGAACTGCTTCCTCTGCTACGGTTTCCTCTGTAACGACCTCTTCAGTTACGACTTTTTCTTTCTTTTCTTTAGCCACTGTGATCCCCCCTTTATACTTCGTAGTAAATGTGCCTGTTAATGACAGCCAATACAATTCCAAGGACTACGATTACAATCAGGAAGTAAATCCATGCAAGTGCCGCAGAGTAACCGTGGTTCCAGTCGGACGCTTCGGACAAAACCAGCGTCATGACTTCGTTGTCGGTATCAATGAACGAGTCAACAATCGTATAAACAAGGTTTGTAACGATCATCGGGCTGATGTAAGGAAGAGTGATCTTCCAGAAGAACTCCCAAGCGGTTGCTCCCTCGATGGAGGCAGCCTCTCTTGCAGAAACAGGGATGTTCTGCAAGGCTGAGAGGAAGATGATAATCTGAATACCTGAGTTCCAGACGAGGTTGAATACGTCGGAGGTAATAAGACTTATCATTTCGGTGACAGAGTCGCCTAAGTCGTAGACTCCAAGGAATGTCAGAAGTTCGCCCGCCATATCCGTCTCGAACATTGTCGAGAAGGCTTCGGAACCGCCTGAATATCCGGAGGTGTCCATATCGCCGTTGATGATGCTCATAACCGGTCCGGTTGCGATGATAACCGGGAGGAAGAAGATTGCACGTGCGAAGGTTCTTCCTTTGAACTTCTGGTTAAGAATAACTGCTACGAACATCGAGAAGATGATGATGATAGGTGTCGACCATGCGGTGTCTCCAAGAACAGATATGAGTGCGGTTGTGTAATCGGTGTCGATTGTGAACGCATCAATATAGTTCTGAAGTCCGACGAACGTGGTCTTCATGACGCCGACGGTTACCTCTGTCGTGTTGAAAGAGTACCAAAGCGATGTGATGAGCGGTCTTAAGAAGAGCCAGATTGTTCCTATAATCCAGATGGCAAGGAAGCCATAGCCATACAACGCTTTGCGCCTCTCGTAAGGGATTTTCATACCCTTGACTTTTTTCTCCTTCGGAGGCTTGGCGGATTTCTTTGAAGCCTTGTCTTTGGTTTCAACTGCGGTCTCTTCCACTGTCTCAGCGGTTTCTACTGCGGTTTCCTCAGATATAACTTCGGTAGCTTCTTCAAGAACCTCAGTGGCTTCATTAACTACTGTATCAGCCATTCAATATCCCTCCCTCGTCAACATAGTCTGAATAGTAATAGGTCTTTCCGTTCGCCGTGATTTCGCCAGTGTCAAGGTTTACTGTCGTCACAACGCCGTTTTCATAGGTTGTTGTGATTACTGAACCATCAACCACGTATCCGGTGATTACGGAATCGGAAACGGTTGAGAGAATCTCGCTTGCAAGCTCATACTCTGCAGCTGCCTGCTCGAGCCAGCCGTCATAGTTTGCATAGTAGAGGTTGATGTAGTCGGTGTCCTCAATCTCGGTTGTTTCCTCGTAGATGAACGTGTACTTGATGTAGGAGCCTGCCGCTATAGCCTTGAGGAAGAGCTCCTGTGAATCCGCTGAGCCGTTGATGGCTTCGGTGGAGTAAGGAATGTAGCCGTGGAGCACCAGCTGTACGAACGGTACGTCCTCATCGACAATCTTGAACTGGCTCGACTGGAGCGTCAGGTTCTGGATTACGTCAACATAGGCTAAAAGATATGCGTTCGGCGAATCTGCGATGATGCTGTCGGTGACTCCTGCGACCGCCTTGTAGTAATCGACGATGTACTGTGCGGTGACCTCACGGTTGGTGCGGTTCTTCGTCGAGTAGTCGCCCCAAAGCGTGTATGCATACGCTCCGAGTCCGACGCCGGGCAGGTCGTACTTCTCAAGGTTCTTCGTGACCTTCTTTGAAAGCTTGACAATCGACTTCGGTGAAAGAAGTGCCGATGCAACTCCGTCATTCGGTGTGCCGTAGGCTATGTTGTATTCATACGGTCTTGCATAAGACTTCGATACACGGTAGGCTGTGTTGAAGAGTGTCCAGAAGCCGTTGCCGTTCTTGGAGAAGGTGTAGTCTGTAATCGAAGCATAGAACTGAGCTCCGATGCTTTCGAAGTACTCGATCATGTCCTCAAAGTCACTCTTGCCTCCAAGAACAGATGCTACACTGTCGGCGGTATCCAGCTTTCCTGTCATCGAGTCTGTAGTCCAGTCGTTATAGTTGATGACGAGGTCCTCAACTCCCAATTCCTGAAGCTGCTCGATTATCTCTACTGCCTGATCAAAGGTGGTGAAAGCGGTCTTGATGTTTACAGGGATACCAAGGATAGACTGGGACTTGAGAGTTCCGCCGTAGAATTCTACGAAGAGCGGAGCGTAGTCCGATTCAGTCTTCTTTGTAAGACCTTCCTCTTCGATGAGGTAGTCTCTGTAGACGTCTGCTATTTCGGTGTAGGTTACTTCTTCCTCTTCGGAGGTTACCCAGTAGTAGCTTACAGCGATCTTCTCAACTGCGATGGTTCCGTCGCCCTTTTCAAACATGATGATCGAACTTGAGTCGCCAGACATGCTGTAGGTGTCGGTTGAACGGAGTGTGAATGAGAAGTAGCAGTAGTTATAGCCTGCATTGTCGTCAGAGTTGTAGGCAACAGCTGCGTTTGCGGATGCGAATGTGTCGCCGTCGGTGGCGATCATTACCAAGCCGTCGCTTCCCTGTACCATTGCAAGAACGGGGAGGTAAGCCTGCTCGGTTTCATCCGGCTGATTGTCCTTTATGTCTGTTGTGTCTCTGCCGTAGATGTAGGACGAATAGTTCGAATAGTTGGTCTTGCCGTTATTCAAGTTGATTCTTGCACCTGAGCCATCAGGGATGAGCATGTAACCGGTAGCTTCGTTGTCAGCGGCACCGAAGTAGGGGTTAAGTGCGAGCTCGGTGAGTATAAGAACGTCCGAATCTGATTCCTGAGCGTCCTCGCCCTCAACGTAGCCGGCTCTTTCAACTATCTCGCTTGTGATGATGTAGCACTCAAGGTGATCCTCTTCGAGAACGTAGTAAACGGGAACGGTTGCCTTGGCACTTGACATGTTGTATGTGACCTTGACGCCGTTGTCGATTAATTCGAACTCGGTGTCTTCATCACTTGTAGACTGTCTGTAGGAATATACATAAGCCGAAATGATGAGGTCGGTTGCGTTGCCGTATTTAACGGCGATGTTGGATAAACGGTTCTGCTGGAGGGAAGATTTACTTGTGGCGTCGTCCAAAAGTGCGTTAACACAGTTAGACCACCAGACCTTGCCCGATTCCTTGACGTAGATACCGATTCTCTCGTACTCCTGATCGAGGTACATGATAGCCTGATCGTTCTCTGCGACGACTTCGCAGCGTGCTATCTCGTCCTCATCGGTGAGATACTCTACGGTCTCCTCTTCCTCTTCTTCGTCTTCGGAAGCCTCTTCGGAATCTGCGTCCTCTTCTTCGGACTCCTCGTCCTCTTCAGCTTCCTCTTCAGCTTCTTCCTCGGTCTCTTCCTCCTCAGACGCTTCCGCCTCTTCAGCCTCTTCGTCTTCGGTTTCCTCGACCTCTTCGCTTACTGCCGTTGCTTCTTCTTCCTCATCCTCAGCCACTGCCGAAAAGACGGTCATCGACATGAGCATGGTGATTACGAGCAGTCCGGCGATAATTCTGAGTAGTGTTTTTTTCATATCAGTTTGCACTCACCTTTCTGCTCTAACTTCTCACTCTATACATTATCTCAGTATAGATAGTGTAGAAGAAGACGTATACCTGCTGGAACAGGGACAGAAGCAGTACGAACAAGCAAAGTATAAGGAGCATACCGACAACTGTCAGAACTATACACACGATTGTTTTTGTGAACGAATACTGGTGGCACGCTTTCATGCCGGTTATTATGAGGACTGCGGTCCAGCCGATTCCTACATACATGATTGCTGTTGACCAGATTGACTCATCCAAGGTAAGGAAGTAGGTCATCAGGGTCGAAATTATCGAGCAAACGATGTAGGGAACCAGAGCATATGCCGTGTAGATGGCGATTCTTCGCATGTTGCCCTCGCCGTCAAGAAGCGTACAGAACGACCAGTTGGCTACTACCCAAGCGACGTAGATTATGATACTCTTGGTTATAACCGGGACGATGTTGAAAACGTCCGAATATGCCGACATGTTGAAGGCAAATCCACCGGCACGCTCATTGACTATCTGAGCTATGAGGAGGAAGAAAACGATTACTATGGAGATGACCATGGAGCCTTGCTTCTTCCATCTCATATCCTCATAACCCTCGGTCGGGTGGAAAATGACGTGCTTCAGCCACTGAATCGGCGTCATATCATATACCATTTACTGCTCCCCCCTTCTTCTTTGTTACTGCGTTTACAATCAACTGTACAAGCTTTCTGATTCCGTTTCCTATCAGTCTGAACAGCCTCTTCCAGAGATGATCGGGAATCTTTCCTCGTTTCTGGAGGATGCTCACAACGAGATACAGGACTATGAGAGCTCCTATAACGAATATCATCAGAGTGAAGTTGTTTCTCATCAGATCCTTGCGGTAGTACTCGAATGCCTTGTCGTAGTCCTCATCGTCGAAGCCAGCCTTGAAGTACTTCATAGCTTCCTCATACTCATCCTGATTGAGAAGAGCTCTGCCGATAGCGACGTAAGCCATGTTGTAGTTGCCGTCACGCTTGAGGATTTCCTGCCAGAGTGCCAGAGAATCTTCGTAAAGACCCTCGTTATACATCTCGTTGGCTTCGTGAACATAGGAGCCGAAGAGTGTCTCAGAGAAAACGGTTATGTCGTTGTTTCTTCCGTCTAATACGTAAACCTTGTCGCCATAGGTCTCGATTGCATTCGGGTTGTCAAATCCGCCGTTCTGGTCTTCCTGATCGCATCCGAAGATGAATAAGAGGTTGAACTCACGGTCATACTGGAAGATACGTCCCGAAGTGTAGTCAAGGATGTTGACGATTCCGTTGTCGCCGATTGCGATGTCGGTGAGTCGGGTTGAATATGTAGTTCCCGAATAGGTTACCGACGTCTGGTCGCCGAATACTATCTCAGCACCGTTCTCGGTACGGGAGATGATGTTCTCGCCTGCAGGGTTCAGCTTCTTTACAGCGTCCGTTGTGGTGTTAGCCGCTTCGGTTACCGTGTAGATGAAGCCCTGCTCGTCGATGTCGAAGTTTGCGTACTCAACAGGAGTTGCTTTTGTAAGTGTCGCCGACTGTGATTCGGTTGCTATCCTTCTCCAGAGCTTGTTGATTACAACTGTAGCTGTAACCTCAACCTTGTTGGCACCGAAGTAGCCAAGGAAGCTTCCCGATGCGGAGTACATGATAGCACCGCTGTTAACTGCCGGGCAGATGATGTAAACGTTCTTTGCGGCGTCTACGAGAACCTTGGTGCAGTAGAAGGATACTGAATCGTAGAGCTCTGAATCAGGACGGGTGTATTCCATGATAATCTCACAGTCCTGTCCGCACTTGATGACTCTCTGGTTGCCTCTGTCGGCGATGTACATGATGTCGTCTTCGTCGACGTAGATGCCGTATGGGCTCTTGAGGCTTGTTACCTCCTGAGTTACCGTAGAGCCGTCTTCAAGGGTTACTTCCTCGGTAAGAGAGCTACCGGTGAAGGTCTTGTAGCATGCAATAAGGTTGAACTCAAGGTCGGTCTTGATTATACGGTTGTTGCCGGTGTCAACTATGTACCATTCGAGGTTCTCGGAAAGGAAGAAGTCCTTGGCATCTGACAGCGTTGATGGTTCATCCTCGCTGATGAAGAATTCGCTGTCGGGATCAGAAAGCTGATCGAGACCTATATCTGCGCCGGTTATCGTGTCGGTGACCTGATAACCGTTCTGGGAGGGCACCGCCTCTTTCCACGCATTATAGTTATAGGATGTGTACGGGTCGTCGGCAAATGCGCTTACAGCCATTGCCATAGTCAGCATCACGGCGAGCACTATACACAGCACTTTTTTGATGTTTATATGTTTCACTGCTTATCACCTGTCTCCTTTTCTATAGTAGTCTTGCCTTGGGCTTTGCCCATAGGCTTAGTCCTTCATACCTGAGCTTGCCATGGTTTCCATAACATTGCTCTGTGCGATAAGGAAGATGATAAGCGGAGGGAGCATGAGTACTACAGCCGAAGCGTAGATGATGCCCTGACGCGAGATACCGGAAGCTGCCAGCTGGTTCATGATGGTAGGAAGAGTCTTTAACTGCTCCTCGTAAACCAGTGAACCGCCCTGTACGTTCCATGCAGACTGGAAAACGTAGATGATAAGGGTTGCGATTGCGGGCTTCTGGTTCGGGATGATTACCTGCCAGCAGATGCGGAAGTGTCCCGCACCGTCAACCTTTGCGGCGTCGATAACCGCATCGTTTATGGTTGACATACTCTGACGCATGAGGTAAAGACCCATTGATGTAGCGATGTTCGGGAGAATCAATGCCCAGTAGGTGTTGATGAGTCCCAATGCTGCGATAACTATGTACTGCATGATCCATGTCGCTGTCGAGGAGAAGAGAAGTGCTGTTACAATGATCTGGTTTAAGGCATTGTATCCGGGAAAGCGGCACTTTGACAGTCCATATGCTGCACAGCATACTACGAAAACGTGGATAACCGAGATAACAACTGTGATGAATACCGAGTTGAAAACGTATCTTGAGAACGGTACCCAGAGGTTACCTGCAACCTTGAAGAGGTTCGAGAAGTTCTCCATTGTCGGATTGATTACATACAGTCTCGGCGGGAATACGAAGAGCTCACTTATCGGCTTCAAAGACTGGATTATCGAATAGTAAAGCGGGAATACCATGAATATTCCAAGGAGGGCGAGGAGGATGAAGATCATTATGTCTCCGCCCAAAGAGCCGTTGATGTGCTTGCCCTTTGACTTCTTTACGTGGACGGTTTCGATCTTTATCTTAGCCTGTCTTTTTCTCAGCTTTTCTACTTCCTTAGCCTGCTTCTTGGCGAGCTTTTCCTGATCTACTCTTATATCAGATGCCATACATTTCCACCCCCTTAATCATCAGTATACTTGCCTAGGATCTTACGGATAACATGATTCGTCAGCAGCATTACTGCGAAGAGCACCAAGCATATTGCACTCGAGTAACCCATCTCGTAACGAATTGTACCATAGTCCTGAGCGTGGTTCATGATTGTGTGAACTGCGTAGTCGGTCGAAGGGAGTCCGCAGAGTGTAGAACCTACAGTACCGCAGGTGAAAGCTCCGGAAATTGCCAAGACCGCTGCGAACAGAAGTGAGGGTCCCATCGCAGGAATCGTGATGGTGAAGAGCTCTTGGAATCTGTTCTGGATGCCTTCGATTGCACCCGCTTCATAGAGCGAGTTGTCGATGTTCTGGAAGCCTGCACGGAGTGCCAAGAATCCGGCACCCATCGACGACCAGAGCTGGACGACGATTACAACCCCCATCATATAGCTCGTATCCGTCAGCCATTGGACGGCGTTGTTCAGAATTCCCATATCCATGAGGATTGAGTTAAGGTATCCATAGGAGTCACCTGAGAAGATGAGCTGCCAGATTACGTATGCCGACGGCGTCATGGACGGAGCGTAGAATACGAAGGTGAAGAATACCTTGAAGAACGGGTTCATCTCGTTGATGAGCCACGCAAGAAGGAAGCTCAGAACGTAGGAGAACGGTCCGGTGAAAACTGCGAATATGAGTGTATTCTTGATAGCTGTCAGGAATACATCGTCGTTTACAAACAGCGAGTAGAAGTTCTGAAGTCCGATGTACCTTGGTGCCTGTACGAGGTTGAAGTTCGTAAGACCCAAAGGAAGCGTCATGATAACAGGAACTAATGTAAAGACGGTAAAGAGTGCGAAGAACGGAAGCATCATCAGGTATACAGTTTTATTCTGCTTGATGAGGTGCCATGTATAGGCGGCTTTGCTCTCGGTATTTATCGGCTTTACAGCTTTCTGCTCTTTTTTAGCCTTTGCCATGAAACTTTCTCCCTCCTTTTATTCAAGTGTTGAGATGTCAATTCCCAACTCCTCGTACTTTCTCGTGATTTCATCGTTGATGTCTCTGTTGTACCAGAGCAACGTGTCTCGTGCGTTCGAGTAGTTGTTTACGACCTCTCTGAAGGCGTTGGTTATGTTACGTGTAACAATGTATGTTGCCGGGATAAGGCTTATCTCGGTGGTGTAGTTCATCTGCTCAAGAATGAGAGTGTACTCCGACTTCGACCATGAGAGCTGAGTGAGAGCCTCTTGGTTAGCGGTGTCGAAACGTCCGAGAGGACCTAAGAGGGCTTCAAGTGAACGTCCGTACTGAGCCTGAATGTCGGATGAAGTGAACCACTTGATGAGCTCCCATGCATCCTCCTGCTGCTCCTCTGAGAGCTTCGAGAAGATTACCGCACCTGTTGTGGTGGAGGTGGTTGCATGGTTGATTGAGCCGTCCTCCTGAACTGTTCCGGGTACTAAAGCGAAGTCCCAGAGTCCTCTGATTTCAGGAGCTGCAGTGTAAACCTGATTATAGAAGGTGTAGCCTGTGATGATGATAGGATACTCACCGGTACGGAATCTTGAGAACTGGTCGAAGGTCTGCTCGAAGCTGTAGAGGGTGTAGAACTCTGTCCACATTTCGAAGCACTCAACTGCAGTGATGTCGCTAAACGTTGTCGCCGTCTTCGAGGAGTTGTAGTAATCCATTCCGTTCTGAACCATGAATGTAGCGTATGCATCGAAGTTGAAGCCGACGTTCATGTAGCTGCGCTGGATGGTCGGGAGCATGTCTATAAGCTCATCCCATGTCTCAGGTGCTGATTCGAAGCCGAACGACGAAAGTACGTCGGTTCTATAGAACATCATCGAGAACGTCTGCGAGATCGGGAGTCCGAATACCTCGTCACTGTATGTATACAGCGTCATGACATTATCGGAGAATCTCTCAATAACCTCCTCATAGTCGTCAAACTGCGAAACGTCTACCAAGCAATCACGGATTGCAAGCTGCAGGGGCAGGTCGCCGCTGACGAACAGCGCAACGTCCGGTCCCTTACCGGCAAGTGTGGCTTCAATTATACCTCCCTGTACCAAGCTGACGTTTACTTCGATGCCTGTTTCCTCAACGAAGTAGGAGTCAATGAGTTCCTTTACGATCTGAGCCTGATCACGACCGAGGGAAACCCAGACCTCGAGAGCGTCTTCGCCGCCGTCTGAAAGGTTGTTATAATCCTCGAAGAAGGAAGCTATGAACTGATCCCAGCTGAACTTTAACTGCTGGAAGAAGTTTTCCTTGGTGGAGGTGAACTCAACATCAGCAGAGGTGATTTCGATGAAGTCAACTTCAAGGTACTGACTGCGGTAGTCGGTCATCCACTGCGAAAGTGCGGTGACGTCGTCCTTGAACTGATCAAGCTTTGCAGGGATGTCGTCAGGACGGGCAATCATCTTGTCAAGGAGCTGAGCCATCGTTTCGAGTGAAACGGCTTCAGTTCCGGAGGTTCCTGCGATCTCTTCAATCTTCGACTTGAGAGCTCTGAGCTCGTCAGCGTAGGTCTGGAAGTCTTCAAGAAGATCGGGGATCTGCTTGTGAACCATGTAGTCGGTGTATTCATCGGGGTCGGAACCGGTGATCATAAGTATCTGTCTGTAGTAGCTGTTGAGGTAGTAGACGAGGTCGTCGAGCTCACGCATGATTTCGCCAATATCGCCCGGAACAGCCTCGAGGGTGATGGTGTGCTCGCCTGCTTCAAGATAGAAGTAGATGGTGTTGCCATCCTCGTCGGTAGGAGTTGTTACCGACCAGCTGTTTGAGTAGTAGAACTTGACAGCCTCAGCCTCTTCACAGGGGATTTCGCCGTCAATATAAATAGTACGGTTGGAGAAGAGTCCTCTCATCTCATCCTGAATAGCACGGATGCCGATCTTTACCCAACCGGATTCCTCCATTGTGAACGTCCATGTAACGCTCATTCCGGAATCCTTCCATGTCTCCGAGCCGATGGTGTTATAAACCTGCTTCGAAGAAGCTTGGGGGGAAGTCAGATAGGTGGAACGATCCTGAGTAGGATAAATGGTTATATCCGAAGTGCTTGTGCAATCTTCACCCTCGATTTGGATGTAGATGCCGGTGGTCTCGGAAGCAACAGACACGTCGGTTGTAACGGTGTCAACCTCAGTAAGAGAAGCTACATCTTCTTCGTTGCAGATCTTGAGGTAGGATATAGCGAATCTTGCCTTGTCGGACACGATGGTGATTGTGTGCTCACCCTCTGAGAAGTAGAATTCAAGAGGATCGTTGTAAAGACCGTCGGTGTCCTCGAAATAGGTTGTCTGCCAACCCAAGCTTTCTTCAAGTGTAGGTCTTACCTGATTGCCGGTTGAATCGGTTCTGAAGCTGCGGTTGCCATCCTCGTCGTATTCGTAGGAATCCTCAGAAATGACCCAGATCTTGTCAAGCAAAATTCTCTCCGCAGTCGAATACGGGAGCTCGCCGTCGACATAAACAGCAAGTTCGATGTCGTTTGCGGTGCTTGCAAGAGCATAGTACATAATCTCTATGTTGTAAATGCCCGCTTCCTCGACTGTGAAGGTATACTCAACGGTCGCTTCCTCTTCCGGGAGAACCAGAGCTTCGACGCCGTCGATGGTGTCGACATATGCCTCGCTGTCCTCGCTGACGTAGGAGTAGTCGGTGCCGGCGATTTCTATCTCTGCATCCGGTCTCGGGTCGTCTGCGTGGTTGTCATAGAACGTCGAGTAGCTGTTTTCTCTTGAAGCATCATCGATAGCTTGTGCGGATGTTTCGGCGACTGTAGTGGTCGTAGACGTGGACGTTTCTTCCTCTTCGGAAGTGTCACTATCCGCATAAACCGTACCGACAAACGGAACCATCATCGCAAGCGCAAGCATAAGCGACAATGAACGCTGCAGCAGTCTATTCCCGAACTTATTGTCCCCGAACAGTTTGTTTTTCACTGTGGTATCCACCTTTCTTCTAAATTGCTTCAGCCGATTGTGCGTAGGGATTTCGGCTGAATGCTTCTATTCTTCCTTACAGGTTATAAAAAGTTTATTCCGCCTTGCGAATCAGAATTCGCTCGGCATCCTTGTCAAGGTCAGCCTTGACACGGTCACCGCCCTTCATTCCAAGCTCCTCAAGATACTCCTTAGGAAGCTGGAGCCGTCCTGTGCGGTCCAAAACCACAAGCTCCTCTGAAATGAAGTCCGGTTCGCCCTCAGTAACCGATTTCGTGAGCTCCTCGTCCATCTGTTCGAGACTTTGCGATTCCCTCATGATCTCGGCGTGCGTTTTCTTTATTATTTCACTGGACGTTCTGCCGTCCCGGATTGCTATTACTCTGTCTATCTGTTTTGCAAGCCGCATGTCGTGGGTTACGATTACAATCGTTATCCCCCTTGTGCGGTTGAGGTCCTTGAAGACCTGTAAAAGCTGGTCTGATGTCTTTGTGTCTACAGATCCCGTCGGCTCGTCTGCCAGAAGAATCTGCGGATTGTTGGCAAGCGAGATTGCAATTGCAACTCTCTGCTGCTCGCCTCCCGACATCTGGTCGAGGCGGGAGTTGATTCTGTGAGACAGCCCAACCGCATCGAGAAGCTCAAGTGCTCTCTCACGGCGGTTCTTCTGACCCTGCATCAGCATCGGAAGCTCAACGTTCTGCTCCGCTGTCAGATATGGCACGAGGTTTCTTGCGTTATTCTGCCAGACAAACCCGACCATATTGCGCTTGTAGAGCATGTAGTCCTCTTCTGTGAACTTGAGAAGATTCCTTCCGTTAACGTTTAAAGAACCTGCCGACGGCTTATCGAGCCCTCCCAGCATATTCAGCAGCGTCGACTTTCCGGAACCGGAAGTTCCCACTATCGCAACAAGTTCGCCACGTTTAACTTTCAGATCAAGCCCCTGAAGTGCCACGACCTCAATCTGCTCTGTCTTATAAATTTTTACCAAGTTCTCGCATTCGATAGCATACTCCGTTGTGGGAGCGGTTATTTCCTGCTCGTGCTCAAGTATTCTCTGTTTTTTCTTTGATAGTTTCTTTTCTTTCGGCGGTTTCTGCTTTTTTTCTTTGGATTTTCCGGCTTTTTTCTCGCTTACCGGCTCTTCAGGCTCATTTTCCTGAACTTCATCCGAAGCGACCTCTGCCTCCTCCAAAACGGTGTCTTTCTCGTCAGTCAATAATCTCACCGTCCTCCAAAGTGTAAACCCTGTCGGCAATCTCTAACAGGCTCGGGTCATGGGTTGTCATGACTATGGTCATCTTTTCTGAGATTACAAGCCTCTTGAAAAGCTCGACTATGTGGTGGCTGGTCGCCGTGTCAAGCTCTGCTGTAGGCTCGTCTGCAAAGATTATTCTCGGCTCGTGAGCCAAGGCACGTGCTATTGCAACTCTTTGCTGCTCGCCGCCCGAAAGCTCGCCGGGGCGATGGTTCATTCTCTTGGCAAGACCAACCTCCTCAAGGCACTTTTTTACTCTCTCGTCACGCTGTGCAAAGGGGAATTTCGAAAGCCGAAGCCCGAAGTCGACGTTTTCGTAGGCTGTCATCGACGACATCAGTGCTACCGACTGGAAGACGAATGCCATCTTGTAACGCCTCAGTTCATCCCGCTTTCCGTCAGAGAGCTTTGTTATGTCGGTTCCGTCAAAGAAGACCTCTCCCTCAGTGGGTCTGTCAAGAGCCCCAAGAAGGTTAATGAGAGTGGTTTTTCCGGAACCGGAGCGACCTTTTAAAATGGTAAGTCCGCCCTCGTTGACTGTTATGTTGATGTCATGAAGCGCATGAACAACGCTTCCGTCGCCGATCTGAAAGTCTCTGCTCAGACCGTGCGTTGCTATGATTGTTTCCATTCGGCGTCCTCCGAATCAGTAAATCGGGAGATTTGTGCATGTTGCACAAATTCACTGTTTTGTCCTCTACAAACACTTATAAGCAAATTCCTTTTCCGAAATTTTGCACAATTCAGTAGATAAAATCCTCGAACCGACAGAAATTTCTGTGAGACAAAAGCACGCATTTTGTTGCATTGCTTTTGTACGGAAAAAGACATTTGCTTGAGTAAGTCCCTCTGTGGCGGACAAAACCCGAAATCCGTTTTCAGAGAGAAGAAATATGGAATGGAGCTGTCTGCCAAATGGCAAAATCCGGCAAATGCTACCACCCATTTGCGATGATTTTCACAAAACCACCTTATAACGTTTTCTATTATATCAAAGAAGAGACCGCTTGTCAATAACTTCTGCCAAAATAAAATCGTTCAATACGAATCTATTTTAGACGAATTGACAATCGGTCTGCTCAGGTAGTCAAAAATTGTGATAGTAGTGAGAAATTATTTAAAAAAGATGACGGTGGGATACGTTCCACCGTCATAGCTTTATGCTTCGTATTATTCTCAGGTCAGGATTGTACCGATCCATTTTCTGACCAATTCAATGTCTACATTAGCATATTTTGCGATCATATCCTCTTTCATGCCGTCTTCATGCATGCTGATTGCCATCTTCCTCGCCTTAGCCATCTCGCCTTGCTCATAAACACCTTGGCTCAGGTTGCACATTGTGTCCAGCTCCTTTCTAAAGTCG
>JAJQBX010000034.1 GCA_021203065.1 Oscillospiraceae bacterium | reverse complement strand
GCAGAACTGCCGCCGGCATGGTTTGTCTGTTCATTCCGGATTACGAAAGAAAATCATCGTCGTCATCAGTAGCAAAGTCAGATTCCGCACTTGCCTTGCCGCCGAGCGGTTCGCCGTCGCGGATTTTCTGAAGGTTGTTGAGTCCACAGGCAATGCCTTTATTGCCGTTGGAGTTGAAGGCGTAGAAGTTGATGCTTGCCCTGCCGTACACACCGGAGTAAACCTCGGAGCGGGTCAGGATGGGATTGCGGTCAGCATCCACGATGCCAGGAGCAGTCGTGCTGTTGGCGTTGACGAAGTAGCTACCAGCGTAGGCGGGGTCATCGGGTCTCTCGGCGTCGCCATCGCGCAGAGGAGTCTTCAGTGCGGTCAACGTAGGAGCGGAGCGACCGTTGCCCTTGAGCTTCGCCTGCCCTTCCTCATAGGCTGCCTGGATAGCCGCTTTGATTTTACCCACAGTGACCGTGTCGCTCTTCGGAATGATGAGGGACACAGAGAACTTGGGGGTGCCGCCGTTGATGGACTTCGCCTCCCAGACGTTTGCATAGGACCAGCGGGTGTCCTTGCCGGTGATTACCTTCATAGGGTTTGCGATTTTAGTATTGTTTGCCATGTTGAAAATCCTCCTTGAAATCATCCATAATTGTTGTCATTGCCGGACGCTTATCGCTCTCCGGCACAAGTGTCGGTTTGCCCTGGGGCTTATAGGTCAGCTCACCCAGGAGTTCATTGAATTTGCTTTTGCCAAGCAGCGTGGTCATTGCCGTGATACCGAGAAGCTTCTTCTCATACGGGTCATACCCAGCAGCAGTAACGGTGTCTGCCACAGCAGCCTCGCTTGTGTATCTGCGGTTGGAGCGTCCTTCGACCAGCTTGTAGCCGCGCCAGCTCTTTCCGCTGACTGCCGCCTGCAGAGCGTAGTCCTTGATGTCGGATGCCCATGCGGTCAGCTCATCCAGCTTGCCGAGGATTTCTTCGACATCCTCATCTGTAAGCAAAGGCGGCTGTTTGAATTCGTACCTTGCCATTTCCAGATTGGCTTCGGCTCTGGCACGGCAGTCGGTTTTGACCTTACAGAATCGGCACCAATCGCCGCAGGCGAAGTCACCCTCGCCGTTGTAGGCAAGCTGTGCGGTTGGAGCAAGCACCGTTTTCGCCCAGGAGAGAAGCTCGTCCTTTGGGATAGTGAAGGTACTGATGTTGCTGCGCCTTGGCTGAAAAATCGTCATGCAGACGGCATCTATATCGTAGATGTCATCGAAAAGCTCCAAGGCTCCGAGTGAGTAGCACATCATTTGCGAATTGTTTTCCGCTGACACCTCCACGCCCTTGCCGTACTTGAAGTCGATAACATGCAGCGTCCCGTCGCCGATTACCAGACAGTCGCCGGTTCCGAAGCCGTCAGGGACGTACTTGGAGAAGCCCAGTCGCTGTTCGACGAGAACAATGGGGTCGCTACAGGTCTTCTTGACCTCCGCTACCAGTTCCATGATGTAAGAGGCGTACTTAGAAGCACAGTCCTCCATCTCGGCATCGTACCAGCTTAAGTCCTCGGTCGGATCTTTCGACCTGATTCCCAGTGCGGACTTCAGCTTGTGTTCGCAGAGGCTGTGGGCATCGGTGCCCTCGGCAGCATAATCGGAGCCTTTATCCCTGACGCTTTCGCAGAGCCTTGCCGATGGCGGGCAGTGTATCCAGCGGTCGGATGAGGATGCGGATAAAATTGCGTGTGCTTTAGGTGGCATCGTCCAGCACCTCCGCATCCCGTAAAAGGGCTTCATAGTTTGCCGGGTCAATCTGCGACAGCTTTGCCGCTCCGTATTTCTGGAGCAGAGCGCGGATTTCCGCAGCGTGACCGGCACGGGACTTCTCTGCCAGAGTAGCTCTGACCTGTTCCAGCGTCAGCTTCGGTTTGGGTGGACTCTGCGGCTCGACAGCCGGTTTTTCAACTGTCTGCTTATCATCTGCTCTACCAAACTGAGCAGTCAGCCAGTCTGCTATATCAGAAATAGCAGCGGCAGCAGCACGCAACTCCTCAATGCTCTGTGACATCTCGTTCATCTTCGACATTTGCTTGTCCTCCTTCCTTGGATTGTCTGTGTGCGGCGAGAATTTTTATATCTCTCGCCATTCGTGCGGATACTCGACTGATTTCGGTAAGAACCTCAACCAACTCATCATCGTGTCCGCCGGTGTCGTGACAGGTTTGACTCATGATTCACCTCGTTTCTGCAAGGCTTGTATCGTTTCGCCTTACACTCTCCACTGGAGAAAAGGACAGGATTTGAGCGGATTATTTTTTAGAAAAGATTTCGGCTGCCGACTGAAAGTGAATATCAGCCGACAGCCGGGTGGTTAGGCTACTTATTAGTAGCCACGGATTTTGCGGAACTCGTCGCGGTAGCGTTTCATCTGGTCGGCGAAGGTTCGCTGTGGTCTGCCGAGAGCTTCTGCGATTTTTGTAGCAGAAGTCTTATAATCATCAGCCCACATTTCAATAATGCGGTCTGCATCAGGATCGAGCTGTCTGAATTTTTTGATGAGCTGTTCCAGCATCATCCTGTCTTCGACTAAATTCTCCATGCTGGCGGTTTCCACCATGTCGTAGAGACTGGCACCATCTTCGGTGTTCTCTGCATCGAGAGAAAGAGTGTCGGTTCTGTGGTACTCGCAGATGTCACAGTCACCGTCGCAACTCCAGATGTATTTCTTAGGGCAGAAACAGCGGCCACGATACTGCTCTTTCTTGCGGATGCGGGTAACTTCCTTGTAGGAGTCTTTGCACTCTTGCTCTGAGACGGGTATTTTCTTTCCCAGAGCCTTGCTGTAGATGAATCGTGTGTTGTCGTTTTTTGACATAAAAATTTCCTCCATTCGGTTTGATTGGAATGGAGGAAATCCTCGTGGTGTGCAGCTACAAAAGGGTATGGCAAATAAACTGCAGCCCTAATGGAATCTCTCCATTCCGGGTGTGCAGCTCCCTTATCCAGTAGGCAGCTGATTTTATTTAATTGTCCCGACAACCTGCACTGGATCATTCGTGGCCAGCGAATGTACAGGCTGCCGAGCGTTTCACTGTTCCCAAGTTATGCGGAAACAATAAGTTCCACTCACTCTAAAAAAAATAACTGCTCAATGGGAATCTCAGGAAAGGCTTTAATAAGCCCACCGATGCATTTCTTTCCGCCAATGCGCTCTCCTCGAAGAAGTCTGCTGACTTCCATTCTGGAAACGCCCATTTTCATGGCTAATTTGCTGCCTGACCAGTTACGTTTCTCAAGCTCAGCTTTTATCAATTCGATGTTTGGTTTCATGATGCTCCTCCTTTCCAAACCTAAAGGTTCCACGATGGCTAAAAGAGAAACCGCCAAGTCTGCGGTCGAATGTTCGGAACCTTATAGTTTCATCACGTATATCATACACCTTTAGGTTACGAAAAACAAGCCCTTTTCAAAAAAAAAAAGTGTTGCTTTTAGGTTACACTCGTGGTATAATATAAGCAGTTCAAGCAGGGAGGAACAGAGAATGAACGAACTTGGAGCCTATATTCAGGAAAAAAGGAAGGAAAAAGGACTGTCTATCAGAAAGCTGGCTGAACTTTCAGGCATTAGTCATACGGAAGTAAAGCGAATAGAAGATGGTCTTCGAAAACAGACATCTCCGCAGGTATTGCGTTCCATTGCATCTGCTCTTTGTGTACCGTATGAAGAATTGATGGCAGCCGCTCATTCATCTGCAACACCACCTTTGAAGCGGCTGCGGATATAGCAGTCGTGAGAGCAGTATTTTCGTCCGGCGTTGCCATAGGATTGAAATTCCTGACCGCATCCGGCGCAGACGATAGTGTAATAGGCTTTTCGTGTTCCGCTGTCGGGATGTGCTTTCCACCAGGCTCTGCGACACTCCGTGGAGCAGAACTGTGGCTGCTTTCTTCCTTGGACAATAGGAATACCTGCACCACAGGATTTGCAGTGCAGAGCATCGGAGGCAGCAGTGGGAGTGGCAGGTATCGGGTGCCGCTGACAGTGCTTTTTAATTGTGTCTCTGGATATTCCAAGCGCATCTGCAATCTCCGCATAGCTGTGACCACTGGTACGCATATCATTAATTTTGCTTTTTTGCTCGTCAGTCATGGGTTGTCTCCTCGTAAATCGTGGTAGGCAGTATTCCGCCTTCACTCTCCACTGGAGAAAACCAGCCGTTTTGAGTGACAAAAAAAATAACGCCTGCCAGGGAAATCACTCCCCCAGCAGGCATTACTCTTGTCCGGCTTACTGCTTTTTGAGATATGTCCCACAGCAGAAGCCGGTGTATTTGACATTGTTGTAGGTGACCTGAACGTAGAGCCACTTCACGCCGCTTGCAGATGTGTAGTAGCCGTAGTTTTGCACTTTG
>JAJQBX010000028.1 GCA_021203065.1 Oscillospiraceae bacterium | reverse complement strand
CATCAAAGGAGAGAGAATCCATAAGGGAAGACGTTTTAACGGCTTTTACGCCCACGTTGTAAGCGAGCAGGGCAAGTAATAAGGAATCACCCTGAAAACCCCGGAAACGGGCGGAAAGTGCCCTTAAATCGGCAGCAGCCAAGCTGTCCGCTTCCGTGGGTGTTGTTACGCGGGTACCATCGTAACAGGCGCGATGCCCCCAGCCTGTACAACCTGTTTTTTCGGGGTCATGCCAACCCTCAAGGACGGCA
This sequence comes from Oscillospiraceae bacterium, assembly GCA_021203065.1. Taxonomy (GTDB): domain Bacteria; phylum Bacillota; class Clostridia; order Oscillospirales; family Ruminococcaceae; genus Faeciplasma. The sequence continues at coordinate 4,190 of JAJQBX010000028.1, read as the reverse complement.
AGCAGAGAGACAGCCTGCCGGATAGTAGGTGCCGGAGCGTTTTTGTTCTCTGAATCCGTTTTTGTCCCCATTTCCCTCCCGGAAGGCGCTGCACAAGCGAACAGGAGCAGCAGGCAGAGAGGTACCAGCCCCAGACGGCGCACCAGGGTGAGGACCGCCGGATTTTTCTTTGCCATCTGATTCAGCGTGTGCAGCGCCTCGGGGTTGACTTTCCACAAACAGTTCAGTTCCTCCCTATCCGGAATTTCCGTTTGAAGGGCATTTTCCGGCTGTTTAAGCGCCTTTCCCGGTGCGGGTGGCAGAAAGGTAGGGGCGGCGGTTTTGGAAGCCTCTACGGGCTTCCTTTTCTGTGTCCTCCGGTTCTCCTCCTCCTGCCGGATGCTGGGTGTTTCGAATAGGCAGAGCTGTCGGGGTGTACCCTCGTTTCGTTTCTTGCTTCGTTTCATTGCTTTTTTAACTATTGTTAATCGGTTTAACATTTTATTCTCGTTAATTATACTGTATTTTTGCAGGGTAGTTAAATCGTTTTAACACTTTGAAAGTGTTAAAATTTTAACATTTGAGGGGGTTTTAGGGGTTTTGTTCCTTTTGGAACAAAAAAAAAGAACAAGGCTATCGCGTTAACACTTAAGCAGTTAAGCTTAAAAGTTCCTTGTTCCTTTTTTTAGCCTATTAAATATATATATTTTTTCTTTTTTTTTTTTCTCATCGATATATTGCCAATATTTCAGTGTTTCAAAAAAAAAAAAATTGCTATATATTAATAATACTTTTTTAGGAACAAAAGGAATAAACATAACTAAAGAGATTGAACAACAACAAGTTAGCCTTGTTCTTTTTGCTGTTCCTTTTTTGTTCCTTTGCTCCTTTTCCTTTCTTCCTTCGTTAATCCATGACGTCTCTTCGCTGGACACCGTCTGCCTGGTTTGCCTCCGTAATGGCTTCCAGAAGCTTGTAAACCTGTATCACGGAGCGTTTGACGCCTTCTTTTCTGCTGTTGTCCCTTATCCATACTCCGGGACAGAGCTCTTCCAGTGCTGTTTTGACTTTGTTTTTGAAGTCTATCGGGTACACCCGCTTCCCGTAGTTCAGACCCTCAAAGAGAAACTCGGAAAAGTTACAGCGGGATGAATGTAAATCCCTTAACCATTTTTCCGTACGCCATGCCTTTATTTCTTCCTTTAGGTCTTCAATTTCTGTGCGGCGGCTTCCTTCAATCTCTTCAAACACGTGCAGCGCGGCATCGCCATCCTCACGCGTTACAGATTGTATAAAACCCAGCCACTGCATCCATATCCATTCGGGGTCGAGCGCAAGCGGGCGGGGATTTTCAGGCCATTCAACGGCCAGGATGCGGCGCTCGCTGTCTTCTGGGATAAATTCCACCGGCGAAGGGTTGGAGGTAATCAAGTAGTTGGGATAGGTCTTTCCGGTAACGACATCTTTAAATTTGGGATTCCAACTAAACGTATCGGCTGTGATGATCTTTTTAAACTCGGAATAGTCCCGCATATTCTGCGGCATTTCGTCATCGAGCCGGGTTGCCGGGTAAAACATCGCATGCGGCGCAACGTGCGCCTCGCGTCCTATCTCCCGAAGGAAACGGCTATCAATGTCTATGGTCCGGTTGCCTTTTTTCGTTTCTCCCAGCCACTCACTGAAGCGAAACCCGCAGAGAATAGCCACAATAACACCTGCCGCGGTCGTCTTTCCGGTGCCTTTCTTTGCCCCGTAAAACCATAGTACACGTCTTTGCCCCTGCTTTTGGTAGTCGAATTTGACGCGCGCTATAAAGTAGCGAATTTTTTCCACATCCCGCGCCGAAAAGGCCGGGTGTGTCGTGCGAAGAGACTCATCCGCCAGCCGCCTGCCCTCTTCCGTTAGATCTTCCTTAATCAGTGCGGCCCGTATCTTCTCCACCCGGCGCGGTGTAATGACTTCAATCCACATGCGCCCGGCGATGTCTCTGGCATGTTCTGCAATCCGGTTGTTTTCTCCCAGATGGCGGCAGAATTTAGCGGCATTAGCCATGACGCCCGAGACGGACTTACTATCGAGCGCAGAGGCGCGCCGTAGCAGTTCCGTCAGCTTCTCTTCCGTCTCCTCCCTATCGGTTTCGTCCCCGAAATACCGCCGGGCAAACTGATACGTATCGGGAGCCGACAGCAGATAAGGTAACAGATTTTTTTCGGTCTTTGCTTCCGTCTCCTCTCCCTTCTTTATCTCGTCCGGAAGGTCGCCCGCCAGCCAGTCGACCTCCTCAAGCCGCTGGATAATCCCTTCGCGCGCCAGAAAGTCAAACATTTCCTTATACGAGTAATTTAAATGAATCTGCAGCAGTCCAAACGTGTCGTGTGCCCGTCCGTCGGCTGCCGGGTCCGTGTTGTTGTGTCCGCTATAAAAAAGCTGTTTGTCCTTGTAATATAGCGCGCCGGGTGTAGAGGTCGCCCGGTAATACTTGTACCGGATCCACTTCCCTTCGTCTTTGGCTCCGGTGTAGATATGGGACAAGTACCGGTCAATAGCCACGTCCGGCGTCATAGCCCGGTTGCAGGCCTCAATATAGTTTGTATCTACCCGGACGAGTTCGCTTCGTTCGACACGGTCGCAGCGCCGCCCTTCGCGGATGGCCCGGCGGAGTGCCTGCGCTTCTTCTTCCTCCCTTCTTTTTTCCTCTTCCTCTTTCCGCCGCCCGGCGGCTGCCTCAAGGACGGCGTCGACATCCACCGCCGCGCCGTCTTCCTGCACCCGGATGGCGCGCGTGTAGGCCTCCCGCCTCCCTTCCGATGGGATAGCGGCGCCGAAGAAGAGTCGCCCCCAATCTTTGACCGGGTCTAAGAAAGGCAGCCCGGTATAGATCTCATTAATAAACGCATTCCACTCGGGTGACACCCAGCAGCGATGACGTCCGTCGCGCAGTGTATTCTCCTCCTTTCCTTCAATCCGCCGGGAAAGCGGTAGGATAATCCTGTACCGGGGGGCCTCTTCCGTATAACTGTAAGAGGGTACACGGGCGTAAGCCTTTCCCTTAAGCCACTCTTCCAGTGCCTTCCAGTCTTCTGGCGTCCACGGCACAGTTCCCCTTTTGTTTTTCGGATCTTTCTTTTTTCCATCCGCATCCAGCATGAGGCAGTCGGCCCACTCCGTCCGGCTTCGTCCGCCGGGTGAATAACCGGCCACCATTCCCCCCGCCTTCCTCTTATCATCCAGAACGGGTGGATTGCTATACTTTTTTTGAACGAACTCCGCAAGGGAGGTAAATACCTCCGGGGTACCGAACGGCGCCCGACCCTGCCAGATGGCCGGCAGTCCACTCCATTCCTTTCCGCCCTCTTTTCCTCTCTGGTAGAGTTTCTCGTCGAACCGGAATGGGGTTACTGTAAGTGTTGTCATTTTTTTTTTAAAATAATTTATATCCGCTGTTTCAAAAAAAACCCGGGCAAAATGAGTGTGGCATTTTACCGCGGGTTCCTATTTTAAAACAGCAGAGCTGTTAAAAAATTCTGTTTTTTTTAAATGCTTCCTGTCGTTTCCACACTCCAACATTCCACACGACAAATATAACTACTTTTTTTTGTTTCTTCCAACCGGAAAAGCAATTAAAAAAGATGTTATAAAACATAGTTTTAAAACATCTTTTCCTGCCATCCGTTTGAAGCCGTTTTATTTTCACTTCCGCTGTTTCAAAGAAAAAACCCAGGTAAAATGAGTGCAGCATTTTACTCTGGGTTTTTATTTTAAAATAGAGGAACAATTATTAAATTATTTTTTTTTATGAGGTGTTCTGTTATTTCTGCACTCTAACATTTCACACGGCAAATATAACTACTTTTTTTGCTTCTTTCAACTCTTTCAGGCCTTAAAAAACATGTTTTAAAACATAATTATAAAACACTGTTTTAAAACATAATTATAAAACACTGTTTTAAAACATCTTTTTACCCCGGCTTATTTTAAGCCGTTTTAAGCCGTTAAAAACTCCGGGTGGTACTCTTATGCCACCCGGAGGCTAAAATACTCTTAAATCGCCTTAAAATGGCAATTCGTCGCTGTTTTCCGTTTCCTCTATCATGGGCGCGCTATACTTTTCTTCCGGTACCCCGTCAGGATCGTCAAAATAGTCATCGGCGGCCAACCAGTCGCGGCGCAGCTCTTTAAAACGTCCGTCGAGCAGCTGGAATGTATAACCC
>JAJQBX010000011.1:2739-4582 GCA_021203065.1 Oscillospiraceae bacterium | reverse complement strand
ATTCAGCAGGGAGGCGCCCGCCCTTTGGTCCATGGACAAAGGAAAGGGTTAAATCCCAAAGCACTTCGGTGCCGCCAGTAATTCCTACGGGCTCTGCTGGAGGCCGCAAGTTATTAGGGATGGGGTGAGAAAGGGCCCCCGCTCACAACGAGCGAGCAGTTCTCGCCAACTGCCAGGAACACCAGTGATGGGCCGAAGTGGGTAAAGGCGATTGGTTGATTATAACCCCGGGGCTTAATAACAAAAGTTCCGGGGTTTTTTCTTGGCTTGCCACAGGCTAGGAGTATAGGATGTCTCAGGTAACCTACATCATGATTGAGGGTGGTCTTGGCAAGGAGTGTGCATTCTCCGCGCTTCTCCCGAAGCTCAAGGAGCGATACGGCAAAATCGTCGTCGTTTCCCCTTATCCGCAACTTTTCTTTGGCTCCCCGCACATAGCGGGCGTGCATCACCCCGAGGAACCCTTCTATGACCGCATCCCGCGCGATGCCAATATCATTCACCGCGAGCCCTATAAATCTCCGTACGTCTTTGGCAAAACGCATCTCTGTTTCGAGTGGGCCCGCCAGTTTGAGATTGAGTGGACGCCCGCCGACAAACCGCAGTTTTTTGGCCTTCCGCAGTGGGAGATGGAAGCCGTGAACATCCGGCAGCAGCGTCTCCCCCGGGAGTATATTCTCATCCAATTTGCCGGGGGCCAGAGCCCGTACGACGCTAATAAGCCGCATGTTTTCCGCCCGGGCGGCCAGCGGCGGGCATACCCCCTCAACATGGCGCAGGAATTCATCAATGCTTTCCACAAGAAGTTCCCGGATGTGGGCATTGTCAACTATGCCATGATAAATGAGGAATACTTTAACCTCCAGGATTGTATCACGCTCAACACGGCTTATTGGCACTACCCCTACCTGCTCCGTTCTTCCCTTGGCTTTATAGCGGTTGACTCCTCCCTGCACCATATGGCCGCCGCAACCGGCACGCCCGGCGTTGTCATTTGGGGGACAACCGGCCCTGACATGCTCGGCTGGGAAGGACAAACCAATCTTTCCAACACCACACGCCACGAAGGGCGGCCGCTCTGCCACCCGTTCGGCGACGCAAAGAATGCGGACGGCACCCCCTGGGTAGATCGGGATATCCTTTCCACCGCTGTGCCCACAAAGGATTTGCTTGCCGCGGTTGGCAGCATTATCCACCGGCGGCGCAGCGAGCGGCAAAAGGCCGGAAAAAAGACGGCAGCGCACGCCTGCGGCACTTGCGGTACCTGTGGCACCCGCGGTGGGCAAGGCTCAGGCGTGCCGCAGGCAAAGGAGGTTGGTGATGCTTAGGCCTCTTTTCCTGGTTTTTCCCTTGGCTTTTCTTTTGGCTCTAAGCGGGTGCGCATCTCCCTTAAATCAAGGGGCCTACACCCCAATAATTGACCTTCCCTCGATACAACCGGCAAGCGAAGGCCACGAGCCCGTAGTCATTAAGTACGACAACATCCCCACACTAGACCAGTGGGTGAAGAAGTACGAAAGGGAGGGCTGGGTTGTCATAGGCGGCGCATCCTGGGTTTGTATGGATGACCCCTTAGTTCGGGAAGGCGAGAGCGGGTTTAAAAGCAAAGGCAAAGAGGTAGGCGCGGATTTAGTTTTATGGGCAAACGGCAAGGGAGGAAGTAGTCAGACTACATACGTTCCAATGGGGGTGCCTGGCGCGCCGACGGCAACCGCAACGCCATACGGGGTTATTCAAAACCCTTCCGCCCCAACGGTATACAATGTTCCGATAGCTTTCGGCAAAATCGAGCAAAAGGGGATGTTTCTTGTAGGGCCGGAACGTATCGGCCGGGTACAGGGAG
>JAJQBX010000011.1:0-2639 GCA_021203065.1 Oscillospiraceae bacterium | reverse complement strand
GGGGAACCCGTCCCGCTCGAATATTTCTTTTTCCTTGGCTCTCCTCTTGACAAGTCCTGCGAGCTTCATTCCGCCCGCATAGACATAGTCGCCGAACTTACCTGCGGCCACGGCGTAATTGCCCTTGTTCAGCTCCTTGAAAAGCGAGCAGGTTTTGCAGTAGCTTGCGCCCAGGTTATAGCAAAAGCTGGTCAGGGCCGCCGCCATTCCGCCCGTAAGGGGCACTGTCACCAACTTTTGCATGTCTTCATAGTATGTCCTGGCGTCTTCGGCGAGCATCCTGTCGGCCTCTTCTTGGCTTATACTGTCTCCCTCTTTGACGCCCGCCGTGTGGCCCCAGCCTATTGTGTTGACGCCAGCGGAGCACTTGTAGGCTGTCAGGCGGCATCCTTCGAACTCCATGAGCAGCGCAAGGATATCGTCGCGAACGTTCTCAAACGCTGAAGGGCTTGGCTCAATCGCCGCTGGGCTTTGTTTATTTTCCTGGCCCATATTTTCTCCCTTTGTTTAGGCGGTGCTTAGTCTCCGGCAGGAGGCGTATTCCACCGTATGACAAGCGGCCCGTTGCTTGCCAGCTCCAGCCCGCCATCCATGCCCCAGGCGGCGCGTTCGCCCTGCTGTTTTACGCGGATAGCTTCACCCAAGAGCTTTGCCGTGCGCGCCTGCTTTTCTTCCTTGGCTTCTTTTGCCGGGCCAAGGATATCGTCTTCATACCGGAGCCATTCTGTGCGGTGCCGTTGGACAATGAGCATTCGCCGCTCGGCCTCGTCTTCCAACGCGGCTATCTTGGCCTCTAAATCCTTCGCCGTTTCCAGGCCTGGCACGAGCTTTTCTTTAACGCGGCATTGCAACGCGACGGGGTCTGCCGCCCATTTTTCCCTCTTGGCTAAGCTTAAGACGGCCGTTTCTTTCACGCCAAAAAACTCCGCGATGTCACGGACCTTTTCCCCGACGACATATTTACAGCGCATCTGCATCCGTTCGCCCGCGTCCAGGTCGGCGATGTGCCTGTGGTAGGCATCAGGTGCCGGGGCGGTCGCCGCCGGGCCTTCAGACGCCCGCTGCAAACGGGGTGGCCGTCCGCGTCTCTTACTTTTTTCTTGGCTCATTCTCTTCCAGCTTTTCCTTATACCTTGTTAATCGTTTTACTAAATGTTCCGGCACCGGCAGTCCGAATGCGGAGAGATGCGCCAGACAGGAGAGTGCTTCATTCGCCCCGAGGTATGCTATGAGCAGGTTCGCCGACGAAACCTCCATCGGCAGCGCGTTTGCCAGAGTTTTGTCCACCTGTACAAAGAGGGCGATTGCGGCCCAGTAGGCCACGAATTTATACGCTCCGTGGCGAATCTTATCTCCGCGAAGGGTGCAATCCCGCCATGCGAGGGCAAAGCCAAGGATAAAATCGGCGACAAGAAGGTAGACGAGGGCTTCAATGGCCGTTTCAGGATACCCCTCGCTTGTGAGGATAAAAGACCAGAGGAGCCCGAGGGCGGCCTTGAGGCCACCCTCGGTTATGAGCTCATTGTAAATGTTGGCGAGAAATTGCATGCTCAATCGCCGCTGGGCTTAAGAGAGAGCCAAGGAAAGAGGCGGGGCCTGCCTTTCTCCTTGGCTTATCTCTCGGCTTGTTCTTAGGCAGTCGCCTGATACTGCGGTTTGCCCTTGTCAATAAGCAGGTCCGTGTTGTCCTGGTAGCTGCCGGTAAGGTCTTCGCGGACAATCGCGGCGAAAACCGAGCCGGTGCTGGTGAGGTTATCCCCTTCTGTGAGCTCCAACTTCATCCACGGTTTGGTCACGCCGCGGGGGATAAACCGCCAGGCGACCGTGCCGCCAGCCCTTACGGGGCCTTTAACGGTCATGGAACCGGCTTCTTCTTCACTCCCGTCTTTGCTGTCTGCTTGTTTCAAGGTGAAGGTAAGGCTCTCCCCGTTTTCCAGCCCGCCCGACAAACAAATGTGAATCGGAATCGGGCCGACCTGGCCGGGGTTCAGGAAACCGGTCAACGGCACCCAGTCGGACGTGCCGTCGGCATTGTCGGCCTTCGTTACGTTATCAAAAAATACCAAATTGCTATCGATAATCATTTCAATATCCTACCTGTAAAAGTTAACCAACTTTCGGTTCGTCGTTCTTAATCACGTCGCACTGCCGAATGGGAATCGAATGAATCATCGGCACGTTTTTCGAGCCAAAGAGCTCCCCGTAATGCAGATGCACGTTCTTGGTATCCGACGCTTGCACTTCCAGCGCGGTCATGACCTCTTCGTTGCAGTACAGAATCGTACGGTTGCGGTACTGGTTCGGAATAAGGTTTTTCGCCTGAATGACGAGCTTTCTGAAGTCGATATAGTCGGAGTTCAGCTGTGCGCCGGTCGAGCTGCTACTGCCCGCAATCACGCGGTCTTCATAGAGCTTGTCCACAGGGATATTGCAGATGCGCACCACCGCGCGCCAGTCGCGAACGGCGAGGCCGACATTCCAGCTCCAGAGGTCGCCGAAGACTTCAAACTTCCGCGTATCCGAGTCGGTCGTCACATACATGCCAAGGTCGGTGTGCTTGAGGCCGCCGATGGACTCTTTCGGGAAAATGCCGTGCACGGTATCCGGCCCCCAGGCCACAAGGTACATGGAAGTGTTGG
>JAJQBX010000007.1 GCA_021203065.1 Oscillospiraceae bacterium | reverse complement strand
AAAATGTAAAGTTTTAGATGGGATGAGGTAGTAGGGGCGGATATTATCCGCCCGCATCACAGCGCATCGACCTACAACGGGCGGATAATATCCGCCCCTACAATAAATCCATGGAGGAATCAGATATGTTAGACAAATCTAAAATCAAAAAAATAGTCCTTGCCTATTCGGGAGGGCTGGATACATCAATTATCATCCCTTGGCTCAAGGAGAATTATAATAACCCCGAGATTATCGCTGTTTCGGCTAATGTCGGACAGGGAACGGAGCTTGATGGGCTCGAGGAGAAGGCTCTCAAGACCGGAGCTTCGAAGCTTTATATCGAAGATCTCACCGAGGAGTTCCTCACAGAATTCGTATTCCCGTGCGTTCAGGCTGGGGCGAAGTATGAGGAGTATCTTCTGGGAACTGCCTTTGCACGTCCTCCGATAGCTCGCAGAATTGCTGAAATTGCCATCAAGGAGGGCGCAGACGCCATCTGCCATGGTTGCACCGGTAAGGGAAACGATCAGGTCAGATTCGAAGTCGCCATCAAGGCTTTCGCTCCCGACATCCCGATTATAGCACCGTGGAGAGAGTGGGATATAAAGTCCCGTGACGAGGAGATCGACTATGCCGAGGCGCACAATGTTCCCCTCAAGATAAGCCGTGAGACCAACTATTCGAAGGACAAGAACCTCTGGCATCTTTCCCACGAGGGACTCGACCTTGAAGACCCGGCAAACGAGCCGCAGTACAATAAGCCCGGCTTCCTCGAGATGGGCGTTTCTCCCGAAATGGCACCCGATGAGCCCACTTATGTAAAATTGCACTTTGAGGAGGGCGTTCCTACCTCTGTCAACGGCGTTGAGATGAACGCTACCGAGCTCGTAACTGAGCTCAATAAGCTTGGCGGAGCGAACGGCATCGGACTTCTTGACATAGTCGAGAACCGCCTTGTCGGCATGAAGAGCAGAGGCGTCTATGAGACCCCCGGCGGAGCTATCCTCTACCATGCTCACGAGACTCTTGAGACCATCACCCTCGACAAAGAAACTGCGCACTACAAGTCTTTGGTCGCCCAGAAGCTTGCAGAGCTCGTCTACAACGCCCAGTGGTTCACTCCTCTTACCGAGGCGATCTTGGCGTTCGTAAAGTCGACCCAGAAGACGGTCACCGGCGACGTAACTTTGAAGCTCTATAAGGGCAACATCATCAACGCAGGCGTAACCTCGCCCTACTCCCTCTATGACCCCGAAATCGCAACATTTGACGAGGACGAGGTCTACGACCAGTCGGATGCCGGCGGCTTCATCAATCTCTATGGTCTTCCGACCAAGGTTTATGCGAAGATGAAAGCGAAGAATGGGTTGAAGTAATTTCTCAATTAACTTTGAGAGAAGTATAAACGGCTCCCCTGAAAGGGGAGCTGTCAGCCGTCAGGCTGACTGAGGGGTGCTATTTTCGGCAGAGCCGAAAATAGCCAGTTTGGCGAAGCCAAACTGTGTCGCCTGCGGCGATGCGCTCGCCCTGCGGGCTCGCGCACCCCTCCACCGGCTTCGCCGGTCCCCCTCCCCTTTCAGGGGAGGCTTTACTACTTCTATGCAAACTTTGGAGGTACAACTATGTCAAAAATGTGGGCAGGACGGACGGAGGGGGTTACGAGCTCTCTTGCGGACGACTTCAATTCTTCGATTCGCTTTGATCAAAGGATGTATCGGGAGGATATAACCGGGAGCATGGCGCATGCGGGGATGCTTGGGGCGACCGGAATTATCACCGAGGATGAGTCGGATAAGCTTATCGACGGGCTTTCGGAGATTCTTTCGGATATTGATTCGGGAAAGCTTCCTATAAACCCCGATTGCGAGGATATTCACATGTTCGTCGAGGAGGTTCTCACCTCACGCTTGGGCGATCTCGGAAAGAAGCTCCACACTGCAAGAAGCCGCAATGATCAGGTTGCGCTCGACACGAGAATGTATACACGCTCAGAAATTACTTCCATTCAGGAGAAGCTTATTTCTCTCTGCGAAGCTGTGATTGATAAGGCTGAGGAGTATAAGGACTACGTCATGCCGGGATATACCCACCTCCAGAGGGCTCAGCCGATTACTTTCGGTCATCAGCTTATGTGCTATGTCGAGATGCTCGGGCGGGATATAGCGAGGCTTTCGGACGCAAAGGTCCGGGTGAATGTCTCTCCAATCGGAAGCTGTGCATTGGCGGGGACTACCTATCATACCGACAGAGGCTACGAGGCAAATAAACTCGGCTTCGATTCGGTTTCAGGAAACAGCATCGACGGCGTTTCGGACAGGGATTTTGTCTGCGAGACGCTAAGTGACCTCTCAATTATAATGATGCACCTGTCGAGATTCTCGGAGGAGATCGTTCTCTGGTCGAGCTGGGAGTTCAAGTTTGTGGAGCTTTCCGACAGCTTCACCACCGGCTCTTCCATCATGCCGCAGAAGAAGAACCCCGACATGGCGGAGCTCGTCAGGGGCAAAACCGGAAGAGTTTATGGCGACCTCATCACTATTTTAACCGTCCTCAAGGGACTTCCTCTTGCCTACAATAAAGACATGCAGGAGGATAAGGAGTGCCTCTTCGACGGAATCGACACAGTCAAAATGTGCCTCGATGTCTTCACCGGGATGGTCTCTTCGATGAAAGCCAACCGGGAAAATATGCTTTTGGCGGCGCAGAAGGGCTTCATCAACGCAACAGATCTGGCTGACTATCTCGTGAGAAAGGGCTTGCCGTTCAGAAGTGCATATAAGATAAGCGGAAGAATCGTCGCTAAGTGCATCGAGACCGGAAAGGTCCTCGAAACGATGACTATCGACGAATATAAGGAGTTCAGCGAGCTTTTCGAAAGTGATCTGTATCAGGAAATCGACCTTAAAAACTGCGTCGACAAGAGAATCAGCGAGGGCGGAACGTCGGTAAGCTCGGTTGAAAAGCAGATTGCACAGGCAAAGGAAAGAATATCTAATCTTAAGAAGGGACTTGAACTGAAATGAATCTTTACGGACGGGATTTTCTGAAGCTTATGGACTTCACTCCCGATGAAATAGAGGGTCTAATAGATCTTGCGGCTACTCTCAAGGCAAAGAAAAAGGCGGGAGTTGCGCACAAGCTCTGCGAGGGCAAGAACGTCGCCCTTATCTTTGAGAAGACCAGCACCCGCACCCGCTGCTCATTCGAAGTGGCTGCGCACGACCTCGGCATGGGTTGTACATACTTAGACCCCTCCGGCTCTCAGATTGGAAAGAAAGAGAGCATTGCCGACACGGCAAGGGTCTTAAGCTCGATGTTTGACGGAATCGAATACCGTGGCTATGGGCAGGAGATTGTTGAGGAACTGGCGGAATATTCAAGCGTTCCGGTCTGGAACGGTCTTACAAACGAGTTCCACCCGACGCAGATTTTAGCCGACTTCCTCACCATAAAAGAGATTTACGGGCACTTAAAGGGAATAAACTTCCTCTATATGGGCGACGCCAGATACAATATGGGAAACTCCCTTATGGTCGGCTGCGCCAAGATGGGGCTTAATTTCACTGCCTGCGCTCCAAAAAAGTACTTCCCGAATGCAGAGCTCGTAAAAACCTGTGAAGCTCTTGCAAAAGAGAGCGGCGGAAGCATCACCCTGACCGAAGATCCTTTGGAAGCCGCCAAGGGTCAGAACGTCGTCTACACCGACGTCTGGGTCTCGATGGGCGAGCCGGACGAGGTCTGGGCGGAAAGAATCAAGGACCTCAGCCCCTATCAGGTCAATTCAGCACTTATGCAAGCCACCGACAACGCCATATTCATGCACTGCCTGCCGTCCTTCCACGACTTGAAGACCACCACCGGCAAGCTGATAAACGAAAAGTTCGGCATCGACTGCATGGAAGTGACCGACGAGGTCTTCGAAAGCAAGCAGTCGGTAGTATTTCAGGAAGCGGAGAACCGCATGCACACCATCAAGGCGGTTATGGCGGGGACGCTTTGCAATTCGTAATTCGTAATGCGTAATTCGTAATTATCGGAGAAAAATCAGCATGAAAGACTTCCTTAAATCCATCTTCCACAAGCCCCACATGGCTCGCAGGGTTATATTCTGCGTTGTTGGCGTTACGCTTATGGGCTTCTGCGTTTCGTGGCTTAATCTTCTGGCTTGGGGGACTGACCCCTGTTCGGTCTTTAACCTCGCCATGGCGGACATCCTTGACATCAGCTTCGGCAGCTGGCAGGCTCTTATAAACTGCGTTCTCTTTGTCTTTATCCTCTGGAAAGGCAGGGAGAACATCGGCATCGGCACTGTCTGCAACATGTTCATCGTCGGCTATTCCTGCGACTTCATGACTTGGCTGAGGGAGAAGCTCATCCCCGAATTCGTTTTTGAGGGCTGGGTCGAGAAGATTGCCGCCTGCGTTGTGATACTGTTTATCTTTGTATTCTCGGTGGCGGTTTACACCTCCGTCGGGCTCGGGGCTTCGCCCTATGACTCTGTTCCTGAGATCATCTTTAACGCCCAGAAGACAAAAAAAGTGCCGTTCAGAGTGGTCCGTATCCTCTGGGACGGCGGTGTGGCGATTATAGGCTACCTCATCGGCGGAACTGTCGGCATTGTCACGGTTTTGATGGCTCTCACCATCGGACCGATGGCGGAGGCAGTGAGAAAGCGCATAGGCAGGTTCATCGAGTAACCGGCTCTTCAAGTGCCTTGAGCTCCCTTATCAGATAGTTATACCTTGCCTCAAGAGCCGCCCGGTCATAGATGAGGGCATCAAGAAGATCCTCGTCGGTGGTCTCATTAAAGCAGCTCTCGGCAGTTTTCATAGCCAAAGAAATCTCCCTGATGTCCGACTGGATAGCAAGGAGGTTTTGTTTTCGGAGTTTGATTTGCGAACGTGTCATGGCGGTGAGTCCTTTCGTATATGCTGGTATAGCATATGCGGGGAAAGGGTGAGGAATGCGTAAAAAAGCCTCCCCTGAAAGGGGAGGGGGACCATGCGAAGCATGGTGGAGGGGTGC
>JAJQBX010000032.1:562419-617932 GCA_021203065.1 Oscillospiraceae bacterium | reverse complement strand
TTATACCACAAAGCAAATGATTTGTAAAGTTTTAAGAGAGATGAGGTAGTAGGGGAGACCATAAGAACAGCCGCATTCCAAGTAATGTCGATTCTCTCGACAACCGGCTTCGCTACTGCCGACTTCAACCTGTGGTCACCGGTTGCGAAAGCGGTGCTGTTCATTCTCATGTTCATCGGAGGCTGTGCAGGCTCAACCGCCGGAGGCTTGAAGATTTCGAGAGTTGTAACCCTCTTCAAATCCATCAAGCGTGAGCTCTACAGGATGATACACCCGCACTCGGTAGGTGCGGTCAAGCTTGACGGCAAAACTCTTGACGACGGCACGATAAAGGGCATAGGCACTTACTTCTCCCTTTATATCTTTATCATGATTGCGGCATTCTTGGCGATTTCGTTCGAGCCACTCAGCTTTGAGGCAAAAATCTCCTCAGTTGTCGCCTGCTTCAACAACATCGGACCCGGCTTCGCCGAGGTGGGACCGATGGGCAGCTATGCGAGCTACTCCGCATTCTCGAAAATTGTTCTTTCTATAACCATGCTCTTAGGACGCCTTGAAATCTATCCTCTTCTCTTCATCCTTATGCCATCCCTCTGGAAGAGAAAGAGCAACGCCTGATAAACCGGAGACCTTATGACCCCAAATCTCTCAAATCCATCTGTAATAAAAGAAATCCTTTCTCGCCACGGCTTCACATTCTCAAAAAAGTTAGGGCAGAACTTCCTTATAGACCCGACTGTCTGCCCCCGGATCGCCGAGGCGGGGAACGCCCGTGAGGGGTATGGCATAATCGAAATCGGCGCAGGAATGGGAGTTCTGACGGTGGAGCTCGCCAGAAGAGCTGATAAAGTAGTCGCTATCGAAGTCGACCATCGCCTTATCGGAGTCCTGAATGAAACCCTTTCAGACTGCCATAATGTAAAAGTAGTGGAAGCTGACGTTCTGAAGCTCGACTTGAATAAGCTTATTGAAGACGAGTTCCCGGGACTTAAAGTTGCCGTCTGCTCAAACCTCCCGTACTATATCACTTCGCCGATACTGATGAAGCTTTTCGAATCGAAGCTTCCGATTGAATCGATAACCGCCCTTGTCCAGAAGGAAGCCGGAGTCCGGCTCTGTGCGCTGGTGGGTACACGTGAAGCGGGAGCGGTGACCGTTGCGGCGAGCTACTATTCCGAGGGAAAAATCCTCTTCAATGTTTCAAGAGGCTCATTCATGCCGAGCCCTAATGTCGACAGCTGTGTAGTCAGGTTCGATATGCGAAAAACCTTGCCGGAGGTCAAAAACGAGGAGTTTTTCTTTAAGATGGTCAGAGGCATGTTTACCCAGAGAAGAAAGACCACCCTCAACGCTATCTGCGGCTCAATCGGCATCGACAAGGCTACTGTCAGCGAAGCCATGACCGAAGCGGGAATAGCTCTCAATTCACGTCCGGAACAGCTTAAGATGGATGAGCTGATAGCTCTTTCCGACAATCTCTACAGATAAAAAAACAGCCGACCCCAAAAAGGTCGACTGAATTTTATTTTTGCTAAGTATTGCCTTAAGCTCTGGTTACTTTTCCGGATCTTAAGCACCTCGAGCAGACATACATATGGCAGGGAGTACCGTTCTTGATAGCCTTTACTCTCATGATGTTCGGCTTCCAAGTTCTGTTGGTGCTTCTCATAGAGTGAGATACCTTATTTCCGAAAGTAACACCCTTACCGCAAATTTCACACTTTGCCATTGGGCTGCACCTCCTTCTTCAAGCTTACTTGAGAGACAGAAAATCGTGCCAACTCAATCAGCGTAGTTATAGTCATAATTCAACGTCATCTATCATATCAAATTTCGGCGACAATTGCAAGTGTTTTTTGAAATATTTTTTTCTCAGACGCAAAAAAGGCTGCAAAAAGTAAGAAACTGTGTCCAAATCTTTAAAATTTCACCCCGAAAGCATTTATTGGGGCAAAGATGACTTGAAATTTTCACATAAATGGTGTATGATTAGACTGCGTATATTTCGATTATCGCAAAAATAACGAAAAGGATCTGATCCGGTGTCGATACTCTCTTACCTAAACGACCCTCAGCAGCTTATAATCCTCCTTGGAATAAGACTGCTTATCATATTTACAATTCTTCCCGTCCACGAATACGCCCATGCCTTTGCCGCACACAAGATGGGCGACGAAACTGCATATATGAATGGCAGGATGACCCTTAACCCGATAGCACATCTCGATATTTTCGGAGCGATATTCCTCTTACTGTTCGGCTTCGGCTGGGCAAAGCCCGTCCCTGTAAACCCGAGAAACTTCCGCAACTACAAAAAGGGGACAGCGATAACAGCCGCCGCAGGACCGCTTTCAAATCTTCTCTGCGCCGCAATAGGGATGTTCGTTTTAAGAATCATTAACTACATTCCCGTCTGCATTGCAATGACCGAGGCAACCTATAATGCGCTATATTATGTATTTCTTGCAATTTACTATTTCGTAACGGTAAATCTTTCCCTTGCAATATTCAATCTTATCCCGATTCCTCCGCTCGACGGTTCAAGAATCTTAAGTGTATTCGCACCCTACAAGGTCAATGCGTGGCTCGCAAGGTATCAGAGATATATCTACATCGGCTTCATGCTTTTGCTCTTCTTGGGAGTCCTTTCAATCCCGATGAGCTGGCTCATAAACCTTGCATACGACGGACTTTCCTACCTCTTCTTCTGGGTAGAACCGATTATGAGAGCGATATTCTTATGAGTGTTCGTGAAAGTACATCGGCAGTTACGCTTGGCAGAAGCGATGTTGTCTACAGGCTTGAGGGCTTTGAGGGACCACTTGATTTGCTTCTTTTCCTCATTTCAAAACACAAGCTGAGTATAGCCAATATTGAGATTTCGGCACTACTTGACCAATATCTTGACTATATCGACGGCATCGAGGATTACGACTTCGAATATGCCGGAGATTTCCTCGAGATGGCGGCAAGGCTTATCCTCATAAAAACTCTCTATCTTCTCCCGAAGCATGAGGAAGCAATAGAACTCAAGCAGGAACTTGAGGGCAAGCTCACCCAATACTCCGTCTGCAAGCAGGCGGCTGAAAGGCTTTCAAAGCTCTATGTCGGCGATAAGGTTTACGCAAGCAGCCCCACGCTTCCAGAGCTCCCGAAAACCTATGTGGGTCGATGCGACCCTCAGGCACTTCTTGACGCATATATCGGTATCTTCGACAAGAAGATGCGTGAGCGACCGGTAGAAGCCTCCGTCTTCAAGCCGCTGGTATCTCATCGTGTGGTTTCCGTTTCAACGGGAATAGTAGCCGTCTTGAGAAGACTTTACAGGACGGGAACATGCCCGGTGTCGGTTCTCATCGACGGAATCGACGGCAAATCGGAAAAGATAGCGGCGTTCTTAGCAGTTTTGGAGCTCGCCAAGTCGGGAAGAGTGAGCCTGAATGACGACAACACCGAGATAACCCTTAACAGGAGGAAGAATGATGGAGTACAGTGAAAAGCTTTCGGCACTCGAAGCGATACTTTTTGCTCTTGGAGAGCCGGTTGAGGACGAAAAGCTTGCTCAGTCCGCAGGAATCGAACAGGAAGAGCTTGAGAGTTTCATAAATCTTCTCAACGACAGGTATTCTGAAACTGGCTCAGCACTCGAAGTTATAAAGTTAGACAAATCTTGGCAGCTGGTCACGAAAAAGGAATTCGCGCCCTATATCTCTGCGGCAGTTCGTTCAAAGAGAAGCGGGGCACTCTCACAGGCATCGCTCGAAGTCCTGACGATAATCGCCTACAACCAGCCGGTAACAAGAAGCTTTATCGACGATGTCAGAGGAGTAGACAGCTCAGGAGTTGTCAATAATCTTCTTGAAAAAGAGCTTATCTCAGAGGCAGGACGCCTCGACATCCCCGGAAAGCCGATGCTCTTCAAAACCACAGAGAATTTCCTAAGGTGCTTTGGCATCTCGTCCTTAGGAGAGCTTCCGCCGTTACCGTCCGATGAGGGACAGATTAGCATTGACGAAATAGAAAACGAAGAGACAGAATAACAGATGGAAGGTGTAGCGTTATAGTAATATTTCTTACGATATTGAAAATTATAGGTATAGTGCTTCTTTCGCTACTCCTTTTGATTTTCATTCTTACGCTTTTCTCAATTCGGGTCTATGTCAGCTTCGACAAAAAGAGCGTCAGGCTTTCAGTAAAGTATCTCTGGCTCGAGGTTTTCAAGCTCGACACGTCTGATAAGAAAGAGGACAAGCCCGAGAAAGAGCCTGAGCCATCAAAACCTCAGCCTGAGTCAAATCCAAAGAAGCCGGAAATCGAAATATCTGAGATTTCCGAGGTTACAGATGAGCCTAAACCGGAACCTGAGCCCGAGCCCGAAGAACCCGTCAGTGAGCAGGAAGAACCGAAAGAAGAAAAGAAATCTGGCAGTTCGCTTTTGAACAAGTGGAACGTAATCAAGCAATATCTTCCAAAGGTCAAAACCGCCCTTAAAAAGCTTCTGAAGCTGATAAAAATCGACGATTTGGAGCTTCACCTCACCGTCGGCGACGAGGATGCCGCCACTGCCGGAATTAACTTCGGCAGAATAAACGCTGTTTTCTATAATGCTCTGGCACTTCTATCGTGTCTTTTCTCGGTCAGAATCAGGAAGACTGAGATAAAGTGCGACTACGAGCATAAAGTCTTTGATGCCGAGGGAAGCCTCCTCATCAAAGCAAGAGTACTGTCTATCGTGGCGTTAGCCGTGTATATACTTATTAACTATCTTAAAGTAAAATCAGCTCTCGAAAATCTCGACAAATCCGAGCCGGACGGGAGCAATCCAAAGAAAGAAGGATCAACATGAACGAAAAGAAAAGCAATCTGGAGGGTCTCGTTCAGACCGCAATCGAGAAAATCAAGGAAGTCGTTGACGTCGATACCGTTGTCGGCAGCCCGATAACCGTTCCGAACGGCACAACCATCATCCCTGTTTCCAAGGTTTCCGTCGGCTTCGGCTCTGGCGGCTCCGATATTCCCGCCAAGAGCGAAAAAGACCTCTTCGGCGGCGGAATGGGCGGAGGAGTGACGGTAACGCCTCTTGCATTCATCACAATTGCTCCCGATGGTTCAACCAAGCTTTTGCAGCTCACAGTCAACGCTCCCAAGGAGAATGCCGCACTCGCCACCATCCCCGATGTAATCGACAAGGTTGTCAGCTTCTTAGACAAGAATAATAAGGTTGAAGTCGTTTACAAGGATGACGAGGACGAAGATATAGACGAATAAAAGCCGTATGAAATCCACAAACTAATCGTATTCAATCAGTTGCTTATCGCAACCGGAAAGGAATACGAAAAAGTTTATGGATAGGTATACAATAAAACGGGTTGCCGTCTGCATGATTTGCCTTGTTGTGATGGCATCCTGCATCTGCATAAGATCAAGAAACGCTTCATCGGAAGCGAGCTCCAAGTCAGTTCTCTCAGCCTCTGTCAGCTCTGAGCCCCAGATAGCGTCAAGGGCGGCGGTGGTCGTTGAATACGAAACCGGCAGGGTTCTCTATGAGAAAAACGCCTCTATGAAGCTTCCGATGGCGAGCACCACAAAGATAATGACAACACTTCTCACACTTGAATCAGGCAATATCGACGAATGGTTCACTGTCGACAGCGAAGCCATCAAGGTTGAAGGCTCTTCGATGGGTTTAAGCGAGGGAAAAGTTGTCACCAAGCGCATTTTATGCTACGGAATGATGCTCCCAAACGGCAATGATGCTGCAAATGCCGCCGCAGTGGCTGTTTCAGGAAGCGTCGAAGCCTTTGTCGAGCTGATGAACGAAAAAGCCGAAAACTTCGGGCTTTTGGATACACATTTCGTCACACCATCAGGACTCGACGACTACACCGATGAGCACTATTCAACCGCTCTCGACATGGCAAATCTTACGAGGCTCGCTCTTTCTGACGAAACATTCAGAGAAATATGCGGGACAAGCTCAATCTGCCTTCAGTTCGGCGACGGCGAAAGCTTCTGGCTTTCAAATTCGAATAAGCTCTTAAGCTCATGCGACGGCGTCATCGGAGTGAAGACGGGCTTCACCGACAAAGCTGGTAGATGCTTGGTCTCTGCATGCGAACGTGACGGAGTAACCCTCATCTGCGTGACATTAAGCGACCCGAACGACTGGTATGACCACACAAATCTTTACGATTACTGCTTCTCTATGGTAGGAGCAGTAACGTATACCCTTAAAACCGATCAATAATAACAAAACGGTGATATAATGACGGAAAGAATACAGAAAATAATCTCCGACTGCGGAGTTACCTCCCGAAGAAAAGCGGAAGCCATGATTTCCGAGGGCAGGGTCAAACTGAATGGCAGACCCTGCAAATTAGGCGACAAAGCAGATCCGAGAAAGGACATAATCAGTATAGACGGCATCAATCTTCCGACAGCCGAGAAGAAAAATAACGTCTATATCATGCTCAACAAGCCCCGTGGCTACGTCACGACAATGAGCGACGACAGGGGCAGAAGATGCGTCACTGAGCTTTTGGAGGGAGTAGAGGAGCGAGTTTACCCCGTCGGCAGGCTCGACATGAATTCCGAGGGCTTACTTCTCTTCACAAACGACGGCTCAATGGCAAACGCCATCATGCACCCAAGCTGTCACATCTCAAAGACATATCGGGTAACAGTCAGACCAGACATAACCGAGGAACAGCTTGTCAAGCTCTCTGAGGGCGTAGTATTGGATGACGGAAAGAAAACCCTCCCTGCAACCGTCTTGGTGCTTACCAAAGAAGAGGGCAGAGTAGTTCTCCAGATAACCATCCGTGAGGGCAGAAACCGCCAGATAAGGCGTATGTGCGAAGCGGTTGGCTTGGAGGTAGCCCGTCTCAAGAGAACCTCCGTAGGACCTATAAAGCTTGGAATGCTGAAGCCGGGCGAATATCGGGAGTTGACTCCGGCTGAACTGACGGCTTTAAGAAATGCCGTGCAAAAGGGAAGCGAGTCTTCCCAGAATAAAAAACAAAGAGGCAAGAGAAAATGAACAACGTAAATTACACAATGCTTTTTGACTACTATGAGCTGACAATGGGCAACGGCTATTTTGAAAAAGGGCTGATGGACAGAGTCTGCTATTTCGATCTCTTCTACAGAAGAGTCCCCGGCGACGGCGGCTATGTCATTGCGGCAGGACTTGAGCAGGCAATAGACTACATAAAGAACCTGCATTTTGACGAAAAGGACATCGAGTATCTTCGCTCGAAGAAGCAGTTCTCTGAGGACTTTTTGGAGTATTTGAAGAGCTTCAAGTTCACCGGCGACGTATGGGCAGTCCCCGAGGGAACGGTGGTCTTCCCGAACGAGCCTATTATGACCATCCGAGCTCCCGCAATTCAGGCTCAGCTTCTTGAGACGTTTTTACTCCTGACTATCAATCACCAGTCGCTTATCGCAACCAAGGCGAACAGAATCGTCCGTGCCGCCGAGGGAAGAGTGATAGCCGAGTTCGGTTCACGCCGTGCACACGGTCCGGATGCGGCAGTCTTAGGCGCAAGAGCCGCCTATATCGGCGGAGCGGCGGCAACAGCATGCGCACTCACAGATGAAGAGTTTGGCGTTCCCGCAACCGGAACAATGGCGCATTCGTGGGTTCAGATGTTTGACACCGAGTATGAAGCTTTCAAGGCATACTGCGAGGTCTACCCCGACAACGCGACTCTCTTGGTCGACACCTATAATGTCCTCAAGAGCGGCGTTCCGAATGCGATAAAGGCTTTCGACGAAGTATTGAAGCCTCTTGGCAAGCGTCCCAAAGGCATCAGAATCGATTCCGGAGATATAACCTATCTTTCTCAGAAAGCGAGAAAGATGCTCGACGACGCTGGCTATCCCGACTGCAAGATAACCGCTTCCAACTCTTTGGATGAATATCTTATAAGAGATATGCTCCTACAGGGCGCAAAGATCGATTCGTTCGGAGTTGGAGAGCGTCTCATCACCTCGAAGCCCTCGTCGGTTTTGGATGGCGTCTATAAGCTTGTCGCATTTGAAGACGAGGATGGCAACATCATCCCGAAGATAAAGATTTCCGAGAACGTCCAGAAAATAACAACGCCCCACTTCAAGAAGCTCTATCGCTTCTATGACAACGAAAACGGAAAAGCTATCGCCGATTACCTCTGCGTTCATGATGAAACCGTCAACGACATGGAGCCACTTGAAATCTTCGATCCTGATTACACATGGAAGAGAAGAACTCTTGAGAATTACACTGCTCGTGAGCTTTTGGTGCCGATATTCAAAAACGGCGAATGCGTCTACAATTGCCCGAGCCTGAGTGAGAGCAGAAACCATTGTATCCGTGAAATTGCGACGATGTGGGATTCAGTTCTTCGCTTCGAGAACCCGCATGTTCACTATGTCGACCTTTCGCAGAAGCTTTGGGACATCAAGCAGAATCTTCTCAACGAGCATTCGCACCACTTCGCAAAATGAGAAAATCTGCGTTCAACGTCGCATTTGGTGGGATAGTGTCGGCACTCTGTCTGGTGCTCGAGTTTGCAGTCGGGATTTTACCGATATTTCTGTATGTTTTCCCGATGATATGCTCAATACTCATGTATATTTTATACACCGAATGCGGCTTGAAAACGAGCCTTTGTGCCTATGTCGGGGTGTCGGTTCTGTCGCTCTTCATGTGCCCCGACAAGGAAGCGGCGATGATGTTCGTGATGTTCTTCGGCTACTACCCAATTATCAGGGTATACATACAGAAGCTGAAACCGAAACTTATGAAAACGCTTCTCAAGTTTGCCGTTTTCAACGTCTCGATGGTTTTAGCCTATGTGATAATAATATTCGTCTTCGGCATCACTGAAACGGATATGATGGGGGAGCTTTCGTGGTTCTGGATTCTGTTACTATTGGCAGGCAATGTTGTGTTCGCAATGTTCGACGTGCTTCTTGACCGGCTTCTTTACATCTACGAAAGGAAGCTTCGCCACAAGCTCTTCGGACATGGAAAACGGCGGTAGGATTTTCTATGAAAAACATCTTCCAAAACAAAAAGGCAATAAAAATAGCGGCAGTCGTTATCCTTGTCATAGTCATGGTCGGGCTGACGATAGCAGGAATCCCTCTCGTAAAAATGCTTTCGACCGACGAGGGCAGGGAAGCTATTCAGGCTATTGTAGACCGCAACATCGTCTTGGGCGTACTTGTCTATCTTCTTTTGCAGATGCTTCAGGTAGTTGTCGCCCTCATCCCGGGCGGAGTCATCCAGATTCTTGGTGGAGTTCTTTTCGGAAACTTCTGGGGAATGGTTTTATGCTTTCTTGGAATACTTCTCGGGTCTATCCTTGTTTTTATGACCGTAAGAAAGTTCGGCATGCCAGTTGTGGAGGCATTCGTCGACAGCAAGGGCATCAAGCGGTTTGAATTTTTGAACGATGACAAGAAGCTCGAAGCCACGGTCTTTATTCTCTTCCTGATTCCCGGAATGCCAAAAGACGCTCTTACGTACATCGTCCCCCTGACAAAGATAAAGCCAATGCGCTTCTTCGTCCTCTCGATGATAGCGAGAACCCCGGCAATAATCCTCTCAACAGTTTTCGGCGCAAGCCTGAGCGGAGGAAATCTCATTACAGCGATTGTAGTGATAGCCGTGGTGGCTGTTCTGGGACTTACGGGCATACTTTTCAAGGACAAGATAATCGACAGGCTCAGGCGTAAAAAAGAGAGCCCGTGAATTTGAAAAAATCCGAAAGAAAACTCTTGACATTTGTGTTTTCATATGCTATAATATCGTTCGTTGCTGAGAAATGAGTTTCCCGGCAACGAATAACCTGCGGGTGTAGTTCAATGGTAGAATTCCAGCCTTCCAAGCTGGTTGCGTGGGTTCGATTCCCATCACCCGCTCCATTTTTTATGCGTCCTTAGCTCAGCTGGATAGAGCAACTGCCTTCTAAGCCGTAGGTCACAGGTTCGAATCCTGTAGGACGCGCCAACAAAACCGTCGGCATCCAAACGCCGACGGTTTTCTTTATCTGTTTTGATAGACAAATGCAAATAAATCTGCTTATATTTTACTTCGTCCTGCCAATCACCACTTTTGTGCTCTCGATTCTCATAGCTGTAAATGACTATTGGGGCAGGTGCAAATGGCTGTCGGCAGTCATCTTCGGCATTATGTACACCCTTGCTGAATATGCCACCTTCAAGCTCGCCAATACCTTTGCTTTCGGCAGTTTCAATCTTCCGAACTTGACATTGTGGCTCATCGGTGCTATAATCTCCCTCGCCGGTCTCGGAATCGGGACGCTGGTAAGAATACTCCTGAGAAAGAAGAGAATGAGATGCACGAACCCCTGAATATCGAGCTTCAGGACACCGAATGGGAATATACCTATACCGACCACGATCGTATGATAGCCCGGGCAATAGTCTTTGACGATGATGGTAAGTTCTATTTCGTAAAGACGAGCCGGGACGATAATTTTGGAAGATGTTCTTATATCGGCACGTCAGGCGGAGGAGTAGAACCCGGTGAAAAGCCTGAAGAAGCGATTAAACGAGAACTGAATGAAGAACTTGGAGTTACAGTTGATGTAATCTGCAAACTTGGCGTTGTCAGTGATTACTACAACTTGATACACAGGCATAATATCAATAATTTCTATCTTTGCAAGATAACGGCATTCGGTGAAAAGCATCTTAATCCTGATGAGATTAATGATTTTCACCTGTCAACAGTGAAGCTAACATATGAAGAGGCTCTTCAAGAATACGAGAACGCCAAAGAATCTAAGCTTGGAAGATTAGTAGCGCAATGCGAACTCCCGATACTGAGGCACGCCAAAGAAATAATGGACGAATTAACATAAAAAATCAGCCGGTACTCAACCGGCTGATTTTATTTCTGGTTAAGAATGTTCAAGAGCTCTCTTGCTGTTACAATGAATGGTTTGGCAGGGAAATGCCAGATGTTCCCGGTTACAAGATATGCATCGCTGTCCCGCTTTTCAAGAACTACTTCATAGAACGGCAGGTCTTTCATGTCGGGGAGGATTTCTCCGGTCGGCGACGGCGTGACCGAATCGCCGAACTTTTCAATAGTGCGAAGCATGTTACTGATGACTTCCTCTGAAAAACCGAATTTCTTTCTTCTGAGGACGTCATTGTATTCGCTGAGAATTTCTTCACTGAACAGCGGAATTATTTCGCCGGAGAAGAGCTTTCCGACAACCTGAACAGTTGCGGCATCCTCATGACTCGAAAGGAGAGCGGACACAAGTACGTTCGTGTCGATTACTGCATAGCAAATCATCCTGCATCCCTCTCACTTCTTGCAAGTTTGATTTCTTCATTGATTTCGTCAAGGCTCAGATCCTGAACACCGTTTTCCTTGGCTTGTGCCCTTAGTGCCAGAAAGGCTTGCATGCCGGTTTGCCTTGTGATTTCGTCGGAAGCCTGAATCTCAAACGGGATTTTTCTTTCCCGGACAACGGCACGGGCAAACACGTTGAATGCAGTGGTTGCATTCATGCCGAAGTCGGCACACAGGGCGTCAAACTGCTTCTTCAAGCCCTCGTCCATTCTTACGCTGAAAGTTGATAAAGCCATATCAACACCTCCTTGTATTCATATTATAACCTATAAGGTGCGTTTTGTCAATATAAATGAACCTATCAGGTGAAATAATTGCATAAAAAATCAGCCGGCATCCAACCGGCTGATTTATTTTACAGGTATTAAAGAGTTTCTACTGAATCAAGCTCCTCGCACTCGTCAAGCTGTTTCTTTGAGCCGACGATGCAGATGCCGCCATCGCAGATTACCTTGTCAATGTTGTAGGAAAGCTCTACAAGCTGCTCAGGTGTTGCGCCGATGAGCTCGTGGTACTTTTCATTGACGTTCTCAGGCGTGATGCCGGAGAAGTAACGGTTGTCGGAGATGATGCCTTTCGTGCTCGGGGTGGTGAGGCGGAACATATCCGAAACACTGCCGATGATGAAGCCGGTGAGGTCGTCATTAGTCTTGAGGAAGTCTCTTAAGAACTCTCCGCACTTCTTGAAGTAGCTTAGTGAGCGGTTAGCACTCGGGTCACGGAACGAGTGGCAGGTGATGTAGCCGGAGTCCCTTGCTACAAAGCCTGTGCCGTAAGCTCCACCCTGAACTCTGATGACGTTCCAGAGATAGCCATAGGTGAGAATTCTCGCCGCAACGCTGTAGTCTCCTGTGACATTTTTGCCGAGAGAGCTGACACTGCTTCCCATAGCCGCAAAGGCAATTTCTGTAGGAACTGCAATGCCCTCTTTTCTGATGCCGTAAGGCTTGAGCTCTGCCTTGCCAGCTGACTTTCCTGCAACAGGAAGAGCAGAAGAAACTGCACCAACAACCGTCTCAGCAGCACTTTCCATTTCTCCGGTGACACTTACGATAGCTCTGTCAGAGCCAAGAACCTTAGCCTTGACACTCTCAAGAGCAGAAAGAAGGCTTGTGCTATCACTCTCAAACTCACCAAGAGCCTTATAGTAGCTGATGCCGGAAGTGTAGTCATCGGCAACGCCGACAGAAGAAATCTGAGCATTGACTCTTCTGAGGGCAGCAGTATTTCCACTCATAAGGATGTCGTTGAAGAGTCCGGTCTTTTCCTGCTTGAGAATTTCCATGATGGAAGTCCCATTGTCAAGCTTGGTCTCAGTCAGAATTTCACAGACGAGTTCAACTGCGTCCGTAAGCTTCGTCTCAAGAGCTGAGAAAGATACACGGAGCTTTACATCGTAGTTGTCAGCAGATGGATAAGTTACAATCTTAGCACCGAAGTTTCCACAGTAGAAGTTAAGAAGCGTCTGGAGCTTTTCGGCTGAATGTGACTTGGTGTCGAGCTTACCTAAGAGCGAGCAGAGAAGCGAAGCCGCAGAGAGCTCTTTTTCACTGAGGTCAGTAGCGTCGAAGTAGAGGTTTGTATAGACAATTCCACCTGCATTGAGCTTGTGCAGAAGCACCTTCATGCCGCCGATTTCAGTCTCCTCCATCGGGAACTTCTCCGGCTCATCGGGCAAATCACTGAGCTTGAGCATCGGGAGCGTAGCCAAGTTCTCAGGCGTATCCTCACTGTGCTGCCAAGCCTCCAACTTCTTTTGCTTTTCGATAAGAGCCTCACGCTCCTCGGGAGTCCATGATGCCTCTTCTTTGGCAAGTCTCTCGTGCTCCTTTGCGGCAGTAGTCTCAGCATAGGTATGCGAAGGCTTGAGGATTACCTTGCAGGTGTGCTTATTGTCAAGAAGAACATCTTTTATGAGCTGCTCGAAGTAGCCCTCGTCAGCTTTCTTCTTCAAGTCTTCAAACATGTCGCCGACAACGAGCTTTGTAGCCGGGTCGCCGCCATAGAGCCATGTGTCAAGAGCTGTGAGACCGAAAACAAGACCTTTAGGACCATAGTCCTTTTCACGGAGCTTGAATTCGAGATTCGCCATCGACGACTCAAGCTGTTCACGGTCGACGCCGCTATCTGCAATGCCTGAAAGAGTGTCTCTGATGGTCCTCTCAACTCTGTCCTTATTCTCATCCTTGAGATTTCTTATTTCCAGAAGGGCATACGGCTGTAAGATTCCGTCGGAAATTCTTAAGATAACGTCCTCAGCAAGTCCCTCAGAGAGAATAGCTCTGCTCAGAGGCGAGTGGTTTGTTCCAGCCAATACTTCTGCCAGAACGTTCATAGCGATCAGCTTTTCATACTCATCATAAGTGCCGATAACATTGCCATAGGCAAGCCTTGTGTGACCCTCAAGCTCCTCAGACGGGGAAAGACCATACTCATACTCGAGAACTCCGCCGTCAACCGGCTTTTGCATGTCTATCGGAGGAATCTCCGGAGCGGCATCATAGTGACTTAAGTACTCGTCGTCGATGATGCCCAAGGTTGTGTCGATGTCAACGCTTCCGTCGATGAAGATGTATGAGTTCGACGGGTCGTAATACTTCTTGTGGTTCGCAATGAACATGTCATAGCTGAGGTCTGGGATGCTTGCCGGTGCTCCGCCCGAATTGTGCTTATAGCAGTTGTCGGGGAAGAGCCCCTGCATAACTGCTTCTTCCAAAATGTCGTCAGGATCTGATGTAGCACCTTTCATCTCGTTGAAAACTACACCCTTGTAGCTGACTGTTCCGTCGGGGGCAAACTCATGATGCCAGCCCTCCTGATAGAAAATCTCAGGCTTCGAGTAGATAAGCGGATGGAAAACAGCATCGAGGTATACCCTCATCAGGTTTATGAAATCCTGATTGTTCTTGCTCGAAACAGGATAAACCGTCTTGTCCGGATAGGTCATGGCGTTAAGGAATGTGTTCATCGAATTTTTGAGGAGCTCGACAAACGGCTCCTTTACGGGATAGCGGTCTGAACCATTGAGAACCGAGTGCTCAAGGATGTGGAAAACTCCTGTGTCGTTCTCAGGCAAAGTCTTGAATGCGATGCCAAAGGTCTTGTTGTCGTCCTCACGCTCAATCCAGATGAGCCGTGCGCCCGACTTCTGGTGCTTCATTTCGTGGAGCTTTGCGTCTATTTCAGAGAGCTCTCTTACTCTCGTTTCAGCAAAGCCATGGAATAATTCTGACATTAATTTACCTCCTATTGTCATAAAGACCGACTTTCAGTCTTTAAAAATTTACCAATTATGATTATACACCTATTCCGGCTTAAAAGCAAGCCGCAACCCGAAATTTACAGTGGAAACTTCCGCCGATTTGTGCTATACTATATCTGATTACAGTCAGGAAAGGGGACAGTCGGGTGCTTGAATCAGAGAAAAAACGGTTTTCGGAGCTTTTGGAGAGACCCAAGGAAGAGCTTTTAATCTCCGCCGGAGTGGGAACACTTTCAGAGAAGTATCTCCACGCAGTTTTCAAATACTACTATGAGCCGAATCCCGATTATCATGAGGTGGGAATCGATCGCTTCACTGCCGACATCTGTCGTGACAGGGATATAATCGAAATCCAGACCCGTTCACTGAAACGCCTCCGTGAAAAGCTCGAGTACTACATATCGGCAGGCTACTACACTACTGTCGTCTATCCGATTCCCCATAAAAAGTGGCTTTCGTGGCTCGACCCGGAAACGGGCGAACTAACCCCGAAACGCCGCTCCCCTAAAACGGGAACAGCATTCGACAGCATCTATGAGCTCTACGGCATCAAGGACTATCTTTCAAGTGGACAGGCTCAGGTGGTATTAGAACTCGTCGATGTCTGGGACATCAAAAACCAAGACGGCTACGGCAGAGGAAGAAAGCACCGTGCCACCAGAAATGACCGGATTCCACTTGAACTGTACGACGAAATAATTTTAAGCGAACCGGAGGACTATCTCATCTTTCTGCCGGAAGCCTTGCCGGAGGAGTTCACCCGAAAGGACTACAGCAAATTAACCCGTCTTGACGGCTTGGCACTTTCGGGGGCGATAAAAATTCTCGAAGAGATGGGCTTGATAGAATTCATCGGTCAGGACGGCAAAAAATACGTCTATAGGAAAGGGCAATAACATGACAATCCAACAGCTTAAGTATGCAATTACAATCGCCGAAACCGGCTCTTTCAACAAAGCCGCAGAGGTTTTATACATAGCCCAGCCGTCTCTGACAAGCTCAATGCAGGAGCTTGAGCGGGAGCTTGGCATAACAATATTCTATCGGAGTGGCAGGGGAGTAACACTCACAAACGACGGCGCAGAGTTTCTACCATATGCCCGGCAGCTCTATAACCAGTATGAATCGCTTGTTGAAAAATACGGCAGCCAGAGCTATAAAAAGAAGTTTGGCGTCTCTACCCAGCATTATTCGTTTGCGGTGAAAGCCTTCGTCGAGCTCGTAAAGCACTATGACTCCGCAGAATACGAGTTTGCAATCCGTGAGACAAAAACCCGTGACGTCATTTCCGATGTAAGCACAATGCGAAGCGAGATAGGAATCCTGTACCTATGCGACTTCAACCGCGCCGCCATCACCAAGATTTTAAACAGTAGTAGCCTCGAATTCCACCATCTCATCGAGTGCGACCCTTATGTCTATCTCTGGAAAGGGCATCCTCTTGCTAATAACGAATCGATAGGCTTTGATGAACTCAGAGACTATCCCTGCCTCTCTTTCGAGCAGGGAGACACCAGTTCTTTCTACTTTGCCGAGGAAATTCTCAGCACCAGTGATTATGCCTATACCATCAAAGCCTGCGACCGTGCGACGCTCCTCAATCTTATGGTCGGCTTGAATGGCTACACTCTTTGCTCTGGAATCATCTGTGAGGAATTAAACGGCAGTGATTATGTAGCAGTCCCTTTCAGAACGGAAGACGAGTCGGGAAGCAGGATGGAAATAGGCTATATCACAAAGAAAAACATGCAGCCAAGCACACTCGCCTGTCAGTACATAGAAGAAATGAATAAGTATCTGGGCACAAAACACAGTGAGTAATAGATTTTACCTATAACTCGCTATCCAAACGACGTATTGGACAAACCAGATTTTCAGGTGTAGAATAGGGAACATCAAAACTGAATTGACAAAGGGCAATTCACAAGAAAGGAAATCACACCATGAAAAATTTAAAGAGATTTGTATCACTCCTTATTTGCGCAGTATTATCGCTCACACTTCTTACAGCCTGCGGCGACACCGATGACGTTATAACCATCGCAGTCCCTAACGACACCACCAACGAAGCAAGAGCACTCCTACTCCTCGAAGAGCTTGGCTATATCACCCTCAAGGCTGACGCAGGAATCACTGCAACCATCGCCGACATCGAGGACAACCCCTATGGCATCGAGTTCAACGAAGTCGAAGCTGCGCAGATCCCGAACGTTCTGCAGGACGTCGACTACGCTATTATCAACTCGAACTACGCTATTGAAGCCGGTCTTAACCCGGTTGAGGATTCCCTCGCTATCGAAGGCTCTTCCTCCGCTTATGGCAATGTTCTCGTAGTAAAAGAGGGCAACGAGGATACCGACAAGATAAAGGCACTCACAGCAGCACTTGAAAGCCAGCAGGTAGCAGACTACATCGCCTCCACCTACGACGGCGCAGTCGTGAGCACCGTTGACAATCCCGGCGACGGCTATGACGAGACAGTCGACTATGACGCACTTGCCGGAACTACAATTTCCGTTGCCGCATCTCCCACTCCTCATGCTGAGATTCTTGAAGTTGCAGCTGAAATCCTCGCTGAAAAGAACATCACTCTCGACATTCAGGAATACACCGATTATATCGTTCCTAATAACGTTGTTGAGAGCGGCGATGTTGACGCCAACTACTTCCAGCACACCCCTTATCTCGACGATTTCAACGAGCAGAACGGAACTCATCTCGTTGCCGTTTCCGTCATCCATGTTGAGCCGATGGGTCTTTACGGCGGCAAGCAATCATCCTTGGACGCTATAACCGAGTAATTTTTCCCCTAACTTAAACCCCGGAGAATACGCCGATTCAGATATAGTCGGCGTATTTTCGGATTGGAGACATAATGATAGAACTAAAAAACCTGTCAAAGACATTCACCGCAAAATCGGGCGACGTCGAGGCACTTAAAAATATTTCCCTCACCATTCCCGACGGCGAGATTTACGGAATCATCGGTATGAGCGGTGCAGGAAAGAGCACCCTCGTCCGATGTATAAACATGCTTGAACGCCCGACAGAGGGAAGCGTCCTCATCGACGGCAAGAGCATGAATGACCTTTCGGAAGCTGAGCTCCGCAAGGAGCGTCAGAAGATAACGATGATTTTTCAGGACTTCAACCTCCTTATGCAGCGCAACTGCCTTAAAAACGTCTGCTTCCCACTGGAATTAGCGGGCGTAAAGAAGTCGGAAGCCGTCAAGAGAGCAACGGAGCTCCTTGAAATAGTCGGTCTCTCCGACAAGGCAAAGAACTACCCGGCACAGCTTTCCGGCGGTCAGCAGCAAAGAGTAGCCATAGCAAGAGCTTTGGCAACCCACCCGAAGATTCTTCTTTGCGACGAGGCGACGAGTGCCCTCGACCCGCAGACCACCCATTCGATTCTCTCGCTTATCCGTGATGTCCGTGACAAGCTCGGCTTAACAGTCATAGTAATCACTCATCAGATGAGCGTTGTTGAAGAGATTTGCGGCAGAGTAGCGATTCTCAACGGCGGCGAAGTGGCAGAGGAAGGACCGGTGCACGAGGTCTTTTCCGCTCCGAAGTCGGAAGCCGCAAAGCGTCTTGTCTACCCGGATGGCTATTCTGAATCGCTCGTTCCTGCACCCGGTGAGCACTTCATCCGTGTTGTTTATAACGGCGCAGAGGTCAGCAAAACTCCTCTTATCGCCCAGATGGCGATGGATCGCAATATCGCTGCAAGCATCCGCTCTGCTTCCACCCGAAGCATCGGTGGCAAAGCCTACGGCAACATGCTCTTAAGCGTCACCGGCGACGAAAGCTTGGCAGAAGAAGCCATCAGCTACCTAAGAGAAATTCCCGACATCATCGCAGAGGAGGTTAAGACCAATGCTTAGTATATTCAGCTCAGACAAAGTACAGGAAGCACTTGAAATATTCGTCAGCGAATTCCCGACAGCAATCTGGGAGACGGTCTATGTCACAGTTATCTCGACCTTCTTTGCTATTCTTATCGGCTTGCCGTTGGGAGTAATCTTAGTGGCAGGGGACAAGAAGATTCTGAAAATCCCCTCAGGCTTCCTCCATGTTCTCAACGTTATCATAAACCTCCTGCGCTCAGTCCCGTTCCTGATTCTTATGATAATGGTCTTCCCATTGACAAGACTTATCGTCGGAACTGTAGTAGGAACAGTTGCCTCAATAGTCCCTCTTGTAATTGCCGCATTTCCTTTTGTGGCAAGGCTTGTTGAAACGAGCCTAAGAGAGCTCGACCCGAATATAATCGAAATGGCGCAAAGCATGGGCGCAAAACCTCTCCAGATTATCGTCAAAGTAATGATCCCCGAGAGCATCCCGTCACTTATTTCAAACTTCACAACAGCGATGACCACAATCTTGGGCTACTCCGCCATGAGCGGCATCATCGGCGGCGGCGGTCTCGGCAAGATAGCCATCAACTACGGCTACTACCGTTATCGCTATCTCGTAATGCTTTTAGCGGTCGTTTTCCTGATTCTTCTTGTGCAGATAATCCAGACTGTTGGAACGCATCTGGCGACAAAACTTGATAGGCGTTAAATTGTAGGGGCGGATGCCATCCGCCCGTCTTTTTTTGCGGAGACAATTTTCTGTGAAAAATTTTTTCAAAAAATCTGTATTTGCCTATTGACATCGTAACAATGTTATGTTACAATCAGAATGTAACGTAACATTGTTACTTTTCTTACGGAAAGGAGCGATAATTTGAGCGGTCTAATATCAAAGAAGGACTTATTGAACAAGTATAACATCTCGTACGGCACCTTATACCGCTGGAAGCGGATGGGGCTTATCCCGGATGACTGGCTTGTCAAGAAGTCCACTTACACAGGGCAGGAGACATTTTTCGATGAGGAGCAAATCTGCGAGCGTATCGAGGCGATAATCGCCCGCAAGGACGAAGTCCCGCTTGAACAGATAGCACGTGAGCTTCAGGGGAAAACTTCGCAGGAAGCTAAACTCATCATAAATTCCAAGCACTGGTCAAAAGAGATAAATATATCCGATTTAGTTTCTGTCATCGTCAAAATTGGCGACGATGAGAGGGATATAACGGAGATTATCTCAGGCAACACAGTAATAAATAATTCTCAGGAGGAATAGTATAATGGCAGATTCAGTACATATAAGTGGTTCCGGCAATGTCGGTGGAGGAGAGTATGAAAATATAAGCATAAGTGGTTCAGGCAAGGTGACATCGGATGTCAGGTGTCAGAGCTTTAAGAGTTCCGGCTCGGTGCATATTGCGGGTTCTGTAGAATGTTCAGGTGAGTTCAAAATCGCCGGTGCCTGTCGGGTTGACGGCGACGTAAAATGCGGAAGTTGCAATCTTGCCGGTGGCGCAAAAGTCAAGAGCGTAGAAGTCAATGGAGAATTGAAGCTCGCCGGTGCAGTCAAGGCTGATGGCAATATTTCAGGCGAGAAAGTCATCATTGTCGGTGCGGCAAATATCAATGGACTTATTAACGGCGAAGAAATAAGAATCACGTTTGACGGTGATGTAAAAGCCAATGAAATCGGTGGCGGAATTATCAAAATAGCTCCCAAGGAAGTACGCGGGTTCTTCAAAAAGAGAGTAAAGCCCGCTGAAATCGGCACCATCGAGGGCGACGAGATAAGTCTTGAGCTTGTCAAAGCTGACGTTGTCCGTAGTGCTAATGTAACGATAGGTGACGGTTGCGAGATTGGGAGAGTTGAATACTCCGAAAGTATTGAAATTTCAGAAAACGCTCATGTCGATTACCAAGTGAAAATCTGAACTCTGTTTTTATGCAAATCGCCCCAAGGATGACTAACAAATATTGTTTTCTTTCGTCTAAAGGGCGAAAATTCAAAAAAGCGTTGACAAAAAGATTTTTATGAGTATAATGTAACGCATAAGGCAAAGACGTCTTTGAGAACCCCGTATTGGGATGTTCCCAAGGACGCCTTTTTTGTTAAGCGGGACACCGTATCAACCATCAGTACTGTATCCCGAAAATATCTAAAAGGAGCGTTTCACATGAAAAAGATACCCGAGTATTTTGGATGTATGGTATTTGACGACCGTGAGATGAAAGCCCGGCTTTCGTCGAAAGTCTACAATTCCCTCAACAAGACCATCGTCGAGGGCGCAAGACTTGATCTTGAGGTTGCAGATGCTGTGGCACAGGCAATGAAGGACTGGGCAGTCGAGAACGGCGCAACCCACTTCACCCACTGGTTCCAGCCGCTTACCGGCATCACCGCTGAAAAGCACGACTCATTCATTTCTCCCGCACCGGATGGCGGAGTTTTAATGGAATTCTCCGGCAAGGAGCTCATCAAGGGCGAGCCTGATGCTTCTTCGTTCCCGTCTGGAGGTCTTAGAGCCACATTCGAGGCAAGAGGCTACACCGCTTGGGATCCGACTTCATACGCCTTTATCAAGGGCAAGACGCTCTGCATTCCTACTGCTTTCTGCTCCTACGGCGGCGAAGCTCTTGACAAGAAGACACCTCTTCTTCGCTCAATGCAGGCTCTCAACAAGCAGGCACTTCGGATCTTAAGACTATTCGGAAATACCGATGTCAAGTGCGTAAAGACCTCTGTAGGACCTGAGCAGGAATACTTCCTTGTCGATAAGGAAATGTACAATAAGCGTAAGGACCTCATCTTCACCGGCAGAACCCTCTTCGGCGCACCTGCTCCCAAGGGTCAGGAGCTTGACGACCACTACTTCGGAGTGATCAAGCCGAGAGTCGCCGCATATATGGAAGACCTCAATGAGGAGCTCTGGAAGCTTGGAATCCTCGCAAAGACTGAACACAACGAGGTTGCACCCGCTCAGCACGAGCTCGCACCCGTTTATTCTACAACAAATATCGCAACCGACAACAACCAGCTCACAATGGAGATAATGCAGAAGGTTGCAGACAGGCACGGTCTTGTATGCCTCCTCCATGAGAAGCCTTTCGCAGGCGTCAATGGTTCCGGCAAGCACAATAACTGGTCGCTTGCAACCGACACAGGAGTCAATCTTCTCACTCCCGGCGAAACTCCTTATGAGAATGCTCAGTTCTTACTCTTCCTCTGCGCTGTAATCAAGGCTGTTGATGATTATCAGGATCTTCTGAGACTTTCTGTAGCAACCGCCGGAAACGACCACAGACTCGGCGCAAATGAAGCTCCTCCGGCAGTAATTTCAATGTTCCTTGGCGATGAGCTCACAGCTGTCCTCGACGCTATCGAGAACGACAAGCCCTACAATGGAACAGAGAAAACCATCATGAAGCTTGGCGTTCATGTACTTCCCAAGTTCTTCCGTGACACCACCGACCGTAACAGAACTTCACCGTTTGCATTCACCGGCAATAAGTTTGAGTTCAGAATGCTCGGCTCTTCAAATAGTATCGCTTGTGCCAACATCATGCTCAACTCCGCAGTTGCTGAATCTCTGAAGATTTACGCTGACAGACTTGAGGGAGCTGAGGACTTCGAGACCAAGCTCCATGAGATGATCAAGAAGACCATCAAGGATCACGAGAGAATCATCTTCAACGGCAACGGCTATGACGATGCATGGATCGAAGAGGCAACCGAGGTAAGAGGACTTTCGAACCTCAAGACAACTCCCGACGCAATGCCCAAGCTTCTTGACGAGAAGAATGTGGATATGCTCACCCGTCATAAGGTTTACTCCAAGACCGAGCTCGAGAGCCGCTATGAGATTCTTCTTGAGAATTATCATAAGACCGTACATATTGAAGCGGAAACCATGCTCAACATGGCTCGTAAAGAAATCATGCCCGCAATCAGCGCATACGAAGCAGACCTTGCAAAGGCTCTCAACGCCAAGAAGAAAGCCGCTCCCGATGCCGCTTGCGGATATGAAACCAAGCTTATCAGTAAGCTCGCAGCTCTCGAAGATCAGATCGATGCCGCAGCAGAAGAGCTTGAAGAGGCAGTTGCAGCATATAAGAAGCTTAGTGACGTCACCGAGGCAGCAATGTGCATCAAGGATTCTGTAATTCCTAAGATGGAAGCACTCAGAGCTCCCTGTGACGAGGCGGAAACTGTTACCGCCAAGAGCTATTGGCCATTCCCGACCTACGGAGATCTTCTGTTCGGGGTGTGATAAATTACTTTTCTTTAAGGGCAACGCCGCAGGTCTTGGGAATACCCTCCCAAGCCTCGGGCGAAACCTAATTCAACAAGGGGGAAAAGACAATGACAGTAGAATTTTGGTATTTGATCGGAGCTGCTTTGGTATTCTGGATGCAGGCAGGCTTTGCGATGGTAGAAACCGGCTTTACGAGGGCAAAGAACGCCGGCAACATCATCATGAAAAACCTGATGGACTTCTGCATCGGAACAGTGGTATTCTCGCTCTTAGGCTACACGCTTATGATGGGCGAGGACACACTCTTTGGCTTAATCGGTATGCCAAACATGAACCTGTGGGCGAACTTCAAGGAATTTATCGCTTCGCCTGCTGATGGAAGCTTCACCGGAGCATCCACATTCGTATTCAACCTCGTTTTCTGCGCCACAACCGCAACCATCGTATCTGGTGCTATGGCGGAGAGAACCAAGTTCTCGGCATACTGCGTCTATTCGGCAGTAATATCCTTACTCGTTTACCCGATCGAGGCACACTGGATCTGGGGCGGCGGCTGGCTGTCAAGCCTTGGCTTCCACGATTATGCTGGCTCCTGCGCTATTCATATGGTCGGCGGAATTGCCGCACTCGTTGGCGCAATCTTCTTGGGTCCCCGTATCGGCAAGTATGTCAAGGATAAGGATGGCAAGGTGACCAAGGTCAACGCCATTCCCGGACATTCAATAACTCTCGGCGCACTCGGCGTGTTCATTCTCTGGCTCGGCTGGTACGGATTCAACGGAGCGGCTGCAACTTCTGCATCCGAACTTGCCTCCATCTTCCTCACCACCACCATTGCACCCGCAGTTGCGACTGTTACGACCATGATTTTCACATGGGTCAAGAACGGAAAGCCTGATGTCTCGATGTGCCTCAATGCCTCTCTGGCTGGACTCGTAGGTATCACGGCTGGATGTGACGCCTTGGATGCACTCGGCGCAACAATCGTAGGAATTGTTTCCGGTATACTGGTTGTTGTTGTAGTCGAAGTTCTCGATCTCAAGCTTCACATCGATGATCCCGTCGGTGCCGTTGGCGTACACATGGCAAACGGCGTATGGGGAACATTGGCTGTTGGACTCTTGGCGAACCCTAACGCTCCTGCGGGACTCGAGGGTCTCTTCTACACCGGTTCGTTCAAGCAGTTCGGAATTCAGCTTCTCGGTGTCGTCACTGTCGCTGTCTATGCCGTTGTCATGATGGTAATAACTTTTGCACTGATTAAAAAGTTTAACGGCTTGAGAGCTTCTGCCGAGGACGAAATTGCCGGTCTCGACATCAGCGAGCATGGTCTCCCGAGTGCATACCCCGACTTTGTTCCTGCTGTCAGCAAGTATTCCTCATACGCTCCTGCCGACGGTGTTGTAGCAGTAACCTCAGATGTTCCTGTTGCGGAGGCTATCCCCGTCAAGAAAGTACCTGCTTTTGTTGAAGACGGCGAGTCGCCCAAGTTCACCAAGGTCGAGATTATCTGCAAGGAGTCGAAGTTTGACGAGCTCAAGCACGCTATGATGAGCTTAGGTATCACCGGTATGACCGTCACCCACGTCTTGGGCTGTGGTCAGCAGGGCGGCAAGCCTGAGTACTACAGAGGCGTTGCGGTTGAGACAAACCTCCTCCCGAAGGTTCAGGTTGACATCGTAGTTTCCAAGATTCCTGTTCGTCACGTCATCGAGACTGCAAAGAAGGTTCTCTACACCGGTCATATCGGCGACGGCAAGATCTTCGTCTATGACGTTGAGAATGTTGTCAAGGTAAGAACCGGTGAAGAAGGCTTCGATGCTCTTCAGGACGTTGAGTAATAATTCCCTGATAAATATAGTTCCTAAAAGCGTTTGAACTCGGATATGCCCTGCGGCACACAGTTTCAAAGAGAGTCGCATTGAGGTTTCAAAGAAACCTGAAAGCTGAGAGTGCGTAGATATGCGCCGCAGTGGTAACCCCGGGTAAGCTGCAATCTGAAAGATAGTTTTCGAGTAGGTGCGCCGTAGTCCCTGCGTTAAAAGGGAGAGGCTTTGGATGAAGCCTTAAGAAGATACAAGCTTTTGGTTTGTAGACTGAAAAGATAGGTGGCACCGCGAGTAA
Source organism: Oscillospiraceae bacterium (assembly GCA_021203065.1). GTDB lineage: Bacteria > Bacillota > Clostridia > Oscillospirales > Ruminococcaceae > Faeciplasma. The sequence continues at coordinate 593,057 of JAJQBX010000032.1, read as the reverse complement.
CAGCACTTGCCCTATTGAATGCTGATCTTGTATAGGAGAGATGTACTTATGTGTTCGATAATGGGTTACTGTAAAAGCGGTGTCTCTTTTTCGGAGTTCAAGAAAGGTTTTGACAAAACGATTTCCCGTGGACCGGACGATTCAAGAATAATCGATACCGGTTATGGTATCTTAGGCTTCCACAGACTTGCCATCATGGGCTTGACGCCCGAGGGCATGCAGCCATTTGAACTTGACGGTTCAAGTGTTGTCTGCAACGGCGAGCTCTACGGCTTTGAGAAGCTCAAAGATGAGCTTGTTGCGAAAGGCTACAAGTTCAGAAGCGGCTCAGACTGCGAGATCATTCTGCCGCTCTATTTCGAGTATGGAACTGACATGTTTTCAATGCTCGATGCCGAGTTCGCAATGATTCTCTTCGACGGCAGGACCAAAGAGTTCATCGCCGCAAGAGATCCAATAGGAATCCGACCGCTCTATTACGGCTATGACCGTGACGGTGAAATAGTGTTCGCCAGCGAGCCCAAAAACCTCGTGCCCATATGCGAAAGAGTCATGCCCTTCCCGCCGGGGTGCTACTACAAGGCAGGGGAGTTCATTAGCTACTGCGAAATATCCAAGCCTCAGAGTGTGATAAAGGCAAGCCTCGATGAGGTCTGCTCTAACATCCACGACAAATTAACAAAGGGGATCAAGAAGAGGCTTGTAGCAGATGCAAAAGTGGGCTTCCTCCTGTCGGGAGGGCTTGACTCGTCCTTGGTCTGTGCCGTCGCCCAGAGATACTCAGACAAACCTATCCGCACCTTTGCCATCGGCATGAGTGAGGACGCAATTGACCTGAAATATGCCAAGCAGGTCGCAGACTACATTCATAGCGACCACACGGAGGTTATCATCAATAAAGAGATAGTCTTAAGCTCTCTTGAGACCGTTATTGAAATGCTCGGCACTTATGATATAACAACAATCCGCGCCAGCATGGGCATGTATCTTCTGTGCAAGTGGATTCACGAGAACACCGACATCCGTGTTCTTCTAACCGGCGAGATTTCGGACGAGCTCTTCGGCTATAAATACACTGATTTCGCTCCCGACGCTGAGGCTTTCCAGAAAGAAGCCGAGAAGCGAGTTCACGAGCTTCATATGTATGATGTTCTGAGAGCTGACAGATGTATTTCAGTAAACTCTCTCGAGGCAAGAGTCCCGTTCGGAGACCTCGATTTTGTGAAATACGTCATGGCGGTTGACCCTGAAATGAAGCTCAACACCTACGGCAAGGGCAAGTATCTACTCAGGCACGCTTTCGAGGGCGACTATCTCCCTCACGATATTCTCTACCGTGAAAAAGCCGCTTTCTCCGACGCCGTCGGTCACTCGATGGTCGATTATCTGAAAGAATACGCTGAGGAGACTTATTCTGATGAAGAGTTCGACTCCCTCTGCGATAAATACACGTTTGCAATGCCATTCACAAAAGAGTCTTTACTCTACCGTGAAATCTTCGAGAAGTACTACCCCGGCAACGCCGAAATGGTGGTAGACTTCTGGATGCCGAATAAGTCTTGGGAAGGCTGCAACGTCAATGACCCCTCCGCCCGAGTTCTTTCGAACTACGGCGCAAGCGGGGAATAACCTAATGTACAATGTAAAATGTACAATGTACAATGATTGTGTCGGCTTCGCCGACGATTAAAAATACCGGCTCAGTGTGCAATACACCGAGTCGGTTTTGTTTTTCTGTTATTTGTTGAAAGCCCTCATTAACTTTCCGGCTTCTTCAATGCTTATGTCACCGTTATTGTACTTTTCCTTTGTATAATCTCCATGTCCAAGGGGATCAAACTGTTGCTTTATAAATAAAGTCGTTCCAACTGGTCCCAAAGCCTCTTCCAAAGCAGAATAGCCGACAGTTCTGATTTCTATTGGATTATTCAAGTTCACTTGTTTCATAGGTTGCACCTCCGTACATATAATCCATCATAAATTCCACGGGACTTATTACTCTTACTCTTAAATCTAACCGTGACGCCATCTTCTCTAATTTAACATCAGTAGTTATCATCACATCCGCATTCGCTCTTTCTGCTAATGCTATATGGTAACTATCGTAAGTGTGAATATTTGATTGTGAGCGAATCTCGCTTGCTCTTGATTCTATATCATCATCGACATTTTCATATGAAGTAACTGAGGAATAAAGCCTTATTACTTGCTGTCTTTTTTCGAGGTCGCATATTTGACTGATTTCGAAACTCAATGCTGAACTTCCGATAAGCTCATGTATGCCAGACTGACAAGCACGAAGTATTCCCTCAATTATCTGCGTTTCTAAATATATTCGCTCCTGTGTCTGATCATCAAATGGTCTGTTGTAGCAACAACAATCCAGATAAATCTTCATTGCTCCTCATCTCCTTACACATATAATACCACAAATCTCGGAACTTATCAACCCTAAATTTAAATCTCGCTGAATTACTCATCATAATAAACAATCATCCCACCAAGCTCCTCAAATGCCTCCTTAAAAGTATCCCAACCCATAGCATGAGAACTTCCGGTGTTCGGGTCTTTATAGAGGACGTTGTTATAGCTGTCGAAGCCGTAGATTACGACGGCGTGTTCATAGGCAGGCCACTTGACCGTTTCGCCGGTTTCGTAGTCTATCCACTCACGGCGGTACTGGATGCCGCCCTCGATGTTGGTTGTGTACCACGCTTCAACAGGGTTGCCGCTTTCGATGATCTCTTTTATATCCTCAAGAGTTGCGCCAGATTTGGCGATAGCACCCGATTTGAACTGCTCGGCAGTCTCTCTAATCGGCTCGTTGAAAACTCCATAGGAATTCGAATCTCTCGGGTCGCCGACAAACTCCCTTTCAGGGTTCGCACCATACAAGACGCCGTCAACTTCATACGGTGTCGGACCTTTCGGCAGGGCTTCAACTATCTCTTCCATAGTAACATCAACGCCATAGTATTGAAGAAGTATGTAGAGCGAGGCACATTCGCACCCGGTCGGATAATCCGGATTCTGATTGTAATCTATAACGTCACTGAGGTATATCATATTCTGCGGCTTAGTATTGTCATAAATGTAAAATCCAGCCACAATAATCACGATAATTATAAGTATAATCCTTAGTGGATGCTTTTTCTTTGTAGCTTTAGCTGTTGCCATAGGTTTCATCTCCATTGATATAATTTTAATGCAGAATAAGCCTCAAGTCAACCGCTCAATTCTTAAGATTTTATTAAGATTTCAAAAAACGCCCTGCAATTTGCAAGGCGTTCAGATTTACTCTTCAATTATAATCTCATCCGAATCGGTTTCTTCTTCACTTTCCGAAGTGATAAGCTCAAACTCGACGAACGTAATCCGCATATAGTTCTCGTCGTCGCTATCGCCGAGCTCCAAGATCATCGGGATTCCGGTCTTGCTGAACGTGAGGGAATAGACAGTGCCGTCCTCTTCGCCAGTGCAGTAGTCGGACTCTTCACCCTCGGTGACGTCAAGCGTGAGCGGAACGAGCTTGTCGAACGATTTCGTCACAAGTGCCACTACAGAGCCAACAGGGAACTTTGAGCTGTCAAAGGAGAAATTCAGACCCTTGAATGAAATCGTAGTCTCCTCGCCCTCCACCTCAAAGATAAGCCCACTGACAACAGCAGGGGAGGTGAGCTCCACTTCCCACCAGCCGTCGCTCCAACGTGTGAGGAGCATTTCATAGATGGTGTCGTCAAAGTCGACCTCCGCAGTCGCAGTAAAGGCGGCAGGAAGCGACTTTTCGTTTGTAGTGACAGTTGACAGCGAGCACCCGCTCAGACCTATCACTATGGTTACCGATAAAATTATTGCAGTTATTTTTGTTAGTTTTAGCCTCAAACTCAATCAAGCCCTCTCGAAGTTCTTGAAAAGCTCAGGCAGATAGGAAATAATGTCGCTTGCAAGCATTCCTGTTCTTGAAAGCCTCTTTGAGACCTCTTCGCAGGAAGCTCCCATGGAATATGCTCCCATGACAGCGGCAGTCACCGGAGGCTTACCTTGTGCTGTGAAAGAGCCTATGAGCCCTGCAAGCATGTCTCCGCTCCCACCCTTTGAAAGTCCGTCGTTTCCGAACATGGTGACGTAAGCTTCATCACCGCTCACAATCAGCGTCGAGCAGGATTTCGAGACAACAGTAACGCCAAAGTCCATAGAAAGCTTCTTAGCAATCTCAAAGCGATTTTCCACAGCGGTTTTCACATCAACGCTTGCCAGCCTCGAAAGCTCCGCCGGGTGTGGCGTCAGAATAACATCTGTCTTTGCTTTTCTAAGCAATTCTATGCTCCTTGAGACAAGGTTTATGCCATCGGCGTCTATAATTATGGGACAATTTGCATTTTCTAAGACAGCTTCAAGGACAGCAATCGCACCATCTGATGTTCCAAGCCCACAGCCAACCAGAACTGCATCGCAAGACTTTATCAGTTCCAGTATTCCCTCCATCTGGCGTTCAGTAGGATTGATAAAACCGTCCTCGTCAGCGCGGCAGTGGAAAAGTGTGCATTCTTTCACACTTGCAGAAAGCGAAATAGCAGAGCGTTCAGTAGTACAGACACTGACAAGCCCGACACCAGAACGCAGTGCCGACATAGTCGAAATAGCCGCCGCACCTGCATATCTGTCGCACCCGACCAAAGACAAAAGTCTCCCGAATGTGCCCTTGTGCCCGTTGACGGGTCGACTCCCGATATTCTTGCGCATAAGCGACTCAGCGACATATCTGTCGACAACCTTAATATCTCCGCCGTCAGGTTCAATGACGGTGGAGATGTGTACGTTATTTTCTTTGGCGGCAAGCTCCGCTCTGTAGAGAGCTTCCCATGAAATAGCAGAAGCAGTGTTCATAGTTCAGTAGGCGATAACAATCGCAGTAGCAACGGTTTCCGTGTGAGTGATGCTGACGGTGAATTGCGAGTTTCCCGCAATCTCCGCCGCTTTGCCGGTGAGCTCTATGTAAGGAGCACCCAGCTCATCCCGAAGCACCGAGACTTCTTTCAGCTTGAAGCCTCTTATTCCAGTTCCAAGAGACTTCGAGAAAGCTTCCTTTGCGGCGAAATTGGCAGCAATCGTCTGAGGATTCATTTTCTTTTTCATAAACATCGCAATCTCATTCTCCGAGAAAATCCTCTCAAGAAATCCGGGGATCTCAATACTTTTCTCAATGCGTGCTATGTCCACGCAGTCAATCCCAACTCTCATGACAGCCTCGGAAGATAGATGGAAATCATTTCAAGAGTCTTTTCATCGGGAGTGAAGTAGAGATAAACTTTTCCGCTCTGCGGCTCGTTGAATTCAATTGTGTATATATCGCCCTCGTCGCCCTCAACGCTATAGGCAACTGCATCGCCCTGATCTTTTCTTGAATGATAGAAGCCCACGGCGTCCCTCAGCTCAAAGCTGCAAAGAGATTTTCTTTTTTTGCGGTCGATAATCTTGTCAACAGAGATATTAGTCCCCGCAACGCAGTATTCGTATTCAACATTAAGCCTGCCAATAAGATAATATCCAAGATACAAAATCCCCACAGCCAACAGAATTCCAAGTGTAGCTCCCAAGAGGAAATACACACTGCTGAACAGGTTAATCATAAGTAGCAGAACGCCAAGCCCTAGTATAAACGAAAGTATCGTTATTGCATATTGCTTGGTTCTGTCTGACTTTGTAAACGGTCTTCTTACCAACTGCTCTCTTATAGTTTCCATATATACTATCCTTTCGCTTTAATTAATTCCGAATTACGCATTACGAATTACGCATTTTATATAATTCCGCCATTCACCGAGATAACCTGTCCCGTGATGAATGAAGCTTTATCGCTTGCTAAAAATGCTATAGTCTTTCCGACATCAGCCGGTGTTCCGATACGTAAGAGGGGAGTCTCCTCGCAAAGCTCGCTTATCGTTTCATCTGTGAGCTCGCTGTTCATGTCGGTGTCGATAACTCCGGGTGAAACGCAGTTGACTCTGATACCGCTAGGACCCAATTCTTTCGCAAGAGCCTTGGTGAAGCCGATAATTCCTGCCTTGCAGGCTGAATATACCACTTCACAGCTCGCTCCAACCTCTCCCCACATCGAGGCGATATTTATAATCACGCCGTCGTGCCTTTTAATCATGTCCGGGATGGCTCGCTTTGTGGTCAGCATTGCGCCCATGAGGTTTACGTCGCTCAAAGCCTTGATTTCATCGTCGCTCATGTCCTGTAAAAGCCCGATATAGGAAACCCCTGCATTGTTCACAAGAACCGAAATCTCGCCCAAGTCGGCATGAATTGCAGAAAACATCTCATCCAAAGCTTCGGAATCTGAAATATCCGCCTGAAACGCTTCGGCAACGCCGTCAAAGCTCTGAATCTCCCGGCAAACGCTTTCTGCGGCTACACGGTTGGTCTTGTAGTTCACAGCCACAGCATACCCAAGCTTTGCAAGCTCAACTGCCGCCGCCGCACCAATTCCACGTGAGCCACCCGTCACAAGAGCAACTTTCATCTCATCACCTCGCATGATGCCAAAATCTTTTTTCTATTATAACTCATTCACGCACAGTTTGCAAGTATGAAAAACGGCGCAAACTATGCGCCGCAATCACTTTCTATTCAAAATAGTAGATAACAACAGAATATGTATCGAGGTCAATCCGCCAGTAGGCATAGATAGACATGCCTGTGGTAATAGGAATGCTGATTTCGTTGTCAAGTGGAATCGCAACCTCTGCTCTCAGCTCGCCGGCAGTGGCACTTTCCTGAAGAATCGCCTTGAGTTCATTATTTGTTTCAGCATACAAGCCGTTATTAAAGTAATAGACATAGTCCTCACTGTCCGCAGTGGGAGTGGAATCCATATCCCATATATGTTCAATCGCCATTGAGCTGTCAGTCACCATGAAGTAGGTGTGAAACGCCATCCTGCCCTCATAGTCCGGCACATAGTCATCCCATGTGCAGTCGACGTGATACCACTTGTCGTCAACAAAGACCATGTTCCATGCATGCTCTTCGCCATCTGATGAACCATTGACGATTATTGACTCAACGCCAATCATGTCCATCATAAGCTGAAAGGTGGTCGTATAACCCATGCATATAGCTTCGCCATAGATAAGAGCACCATAGGGTGTACTCGACTCTTCCTTTGCCGAGCCAATGAGATTGAACTCGTCCATATCATAGGTGACATGCGTGGCGATATAGTCGTGAGCAGCCAAGACGATTTCATAGTCGCTCATTCCAGCTGAATAGAACTGTGCTATAGCATCCCGAGCCGCCTGATAGATGAGTAAATCATCCTCTGAAAGAGCACTCGTATCTCCCGACTTGTAAGCCTCGACAACCGCTGTGTTGTCGTATATCCCGTCATCTTCGACTTCTTCGGTGGGTTCTGATGAATCTTCCTCATCATCAGAAGAGTAGGTATATTCCGCAACGTTGGTGGTAACGTCCGAAAATGCACCCGTATCTCCGCAGGAGGTGAATACTGAGATGGAAACAGCAAAGATAAGCAGTATTGCAGTTAGTTTTTTCATATCCTTACGCAATGGTTATGCCTGTATAGTAGTGGTGCAGAATCTGGTCGAAGGTGTACCCTGCATATATGGCATAAAGATTTGCTCCTTCCTGAGACATTCCGACTCCGTGACCGTAGCCGTAGGTGACAAATGTAAACACACCGTTTGAGTAGCTTACGGTGAAGCAGGTTGAGCGGATATTCAGGATATAGGTTCTGAATACATACGCTGTAAGAGTTCTTTCTGTTCCCGATACCTTGGCTGATGTGTGTCCGTCAATAGAGATATTCCCGACATATCCGCCGTCGGTATAGGTGAGAATCTTGATCCAGTTCTCATAATCGTCCGAAAGAGTTATATCTGTTTTGGATTCAATCTTCTTTTTGAGCTCTTCAACTGTGTAAGTCGTAACCCTGCCGTAGTTGTCGGTATCAAGGAAGTCATACTCACTCACGACCGACTGAAGATACTCCCTGTCTCCGCCCCAGACGTTTTCGCTCGAGCAGGTGACGCCTGCAGTGGCGGCACAATATGTTGCAAGAATATACTCTCCGTCGTAGTACATAGCCAATCCGTCAACAGCCTCGACACATTCTATAATTTTGTCAGGCACGTTCGACTTCAAGGAGACGGAAGCATATTCGCCCTTGGCTTCATAATACTTGATGTAGGTGTAGACAGCTACTGCCTGCGCCTTTATCGTCTCCTCCTCCATGGAAGTGCCAATCTCGCTGTAGGTGACTTGGCAGACAATATCGAATGCATTGTCAGTGACGTATCTTCCCGAACTGCTGTCATAAACGGTAAGCGTTTCGTCCTTATAGCTCTTGCCGTTATCAAGATTGTCAGAAGAATTGGTGTCGGCTGTGCTTGAGCCTGAGCTGACAGTATACCAGAGGTCAGCAGACGAATCGCTTTCCGACTCTTCGTCAACCTCCGCTTCGTCATCCTTGTCGATGTCGACGTCTTCATCCTCGTCAACCTCAACATCTTCCTCGGTGGTAGTAGCTTCTGTAGTAGTGGTAACAGTCGTGGTAGCCGCAGTAGTTGTGGTGGTTGTGCCGGCTGTTGTAGCTGAAGTTTCTGGGGAAACGGTAGTGGTGACAACCTCCGTGGTTTCCGATACAGTCGTCACAGCAGTAACCTCGGTAGTGACCGGTGCAAATATCTCATACGAGTCGATTGCGGCTTTTTCAATAGGTGAGTCGTAATACCTGACGACCTCTGCGACCTCTTCTGTAAGATTTTCTGCCTCTGCATCGGTAGCTTCGTCCGACAGTGCCGAAGCGGAATCGCTGTCGAATGTAATATCGCTCAGGACTGTGCTCTCAGCCAAGACTCTTATATAATTGAGTGCGGCAGAGTACACAAAAACCAAGCTAAGAATAATTATAACCCGTTTTAAGGTAAATCTTTTCTTCAATGCGTCAGCTCCTTTCTGTCAGAGATTCTTGCCAATTATTTCCGTGTTTATTCAGTATCAATAGTTGTAGCTTACACTGTCCGGCTTGTGCCTTGAAGAATTCTTCTCGTATGTATAGCCGGAAATATCCTCGCCGTCACGAACCTTTCTTGCAACAACGACCCAGCGTGAATCGTCAAAGTCATAAGCGCAGGTTGAAAGAGTGAGGAACTCGTCACCATACTCGCACTCGATATTGCTGGTGTAGTAGGTTCTGAGCATGATGTTTTCGTAGAAGTATTCGTAATCCTCTTCCGAATCAAAGTTGCGGCACTTGTAGTACTCAAATAACGGCTCGCTGTCCTGCCACTCATAAATTCCGATAAGGAAGCAGGCGACTATAACGTATTGGTTCTCTTCCCAAAGCGTGTCAAAGTTTATAACGTAATTCTCCTGAACCACACTGACGCCGTCCTTATAGTCGAGCAAATGCCTGAAATAGGTGCCGTTAGCCATGCTGTGACCATAGAGAGTGATGTTGTCTGCATGACTTGTAGCTGTTATCGGAACCTTGTAGTCGGCATAAATGCATCCTGCCGAGGACTTTTCACGCTCAAATGAAAGCTCAAGATATTCCGAATTGTCATCCGCCTGAACTACGGGATAATCTATGTAGGGGTCTCCGCTCGAATCGGTGAGCGTCGGTATGCAGATCCAGCCAACAAAGTCGTTGTTCTGCTCATAATATTCCACATACTTTTCGAGCATTTCCGGCTCAGGCTCTGGCTCTTCGGTAGTAGCTTCCGTGGTAGTAGTCGGAGCTGTTGTAGCTTCTGTTGCCACAGTTGTGCCCTCGGTTACCTCCGGCTCGTCATCAATCTGCTTTGAGCAACCGGTAAAAATGGTCAGTGCCATTACTGATGCGAGAAAAAGTGCTGTTTTATTGATAGGTTTTGCCTGCTTCATTCAATTATACTCCTTATAGGCGGTGAGATATTCATACTTGTCCTTATGATTGTGAAGATTATTCGTCTTCGTCCTCTTTATAATACTGATAGTCCGGTCCTCCGTCATCCGGAACGTCCATATTGTAAGCTATATAGTACGCCGCCGGCTTTCTGGCGTTGGGATTCGACTTGTATGTGTAAACGCTCGGGTCTTCGCCGTCGCGCAGCTTTCGTGCAACTATAACGCACCGCAGGTCGGAAATTTCATAAGAGCAGGTGGACAGGGTGATATACTCGTCATCCATCGTGCACTCAATATCTGTGGTGTAGTAGTTGCGATAGAGAATGTTCTGATACCAATAGTCGAAATCCTCTATTGTGTCAAAATCATAGATGGTGTGGTATGCAAACAGGGGATTATCATCCTGATAGTCGTAGATTCCGATAATGAAGCATGCAACTATGATATACTGGTTCTCCTCATAAAGAGTGGAATAGGTAATAAGTCTGTTGTTGCTTACGGTAGAAACACTGTTCTTGTAGTCAAGAAGATGCCTGAAATAAGTTCCACTCGCCATGCTGTGACCATAGATGATAGTGTTCTGAGGGTGGCTGTCCGCAGTGATTTTCACGTTATAGTCCGCAAAAAGCGCACCATAAGTCGTCTCATTCCCGAAAACATCGTGAGTGAGATAGTAATCGTTGTCGGTGGTCTGCATGACAGGGTAGTCGATATAGGCGTTTCCGTCGTCATCGGTAAGGGTGTCAATTGAAAGCCACCCGATAACATCCGAATTTATGTCGTATATCGATTCAAAGCTCGAAAGCATGCCAGCAGGGTATTTGGAAACTGTAGCTTCGCTGTCAGCAGTCACATCGTCGGTAGTGGTGACATCTTCGACGGTGACGTCTGAGACTGTGGAATCATCGGCTTCATCCTCTTCTTCTGACGTGTCCGACGAGTGATACAGGTTCGAAAGGTACTGCTGATCCTCATACATGTCGACAGTTCCGAACTGGTACTCATAAACAGTATAACCGCAGTAAATAAGCGCACATACAGAGCCTAAGTACACGATTTTCCTTATTATTTCTTTAATGCTGTCGCCTTTCCAAGGAATAAGTTCTTTGACTCTGCCTTTGAAGGAACGGTCTCGCTCCTCGGTTGCGGAAGGGCGAACCTCGTTAAGCATAGACATTATAAATCGATTCTCCTTTTAAGAGACATGCCCGAATTAGGGCAAAAATGCCGACCGATTTGCTATTTTACAATTTCAAGAGCCGTTTCAAGCGAGTATAGCACCGCCATAAGCCGGTTTCTGAGTCTTATGTCAGTTCCGGACTCCGGCTCCGTAAGAGAAAGATTTTCCGTAGTTTCTCTGTCTTTCGTTACAACAGAAACATAGATTGTACCGACAGGCTGCTTCTTAGTGCCTCCGGTGGGACCAGCTATCCCGGTTATCCCGATTCCTGTGTCAGCACCTGATTTCTCAAGAGCTCCTCTTGCCATCGCAAGAGACACTTCTCTCGAAACAACACCGTGTTCGGCTATGAAATCCAAGGGAATCCCCAATAGCTCCGATTTAATTCTTTCGGAGTAGGTGACAAGCCCGCACTCGAACATTTCAGAAGCCCCTGAAACGGAGGTGATAGCACTCGCAAGCATCCCACCGGTGCAGCTCTCAGCCGTGGCAATGTGAAGCTTGTTCGCAATATAATATTGTACTACATTTCCTGTCGCTTTGTCAATATACGACTCGATTTCTGCGGGATTTAGTCCGGAAATTCGCCACAATTCGCCTGAAATCACACTTACACCGCCTTAAAACTCGTATTCCACATACGGCTTGAAGCTCTCAACCGTGACTCCCTCAACAGCCTCCTGAATAAGCGGTTCAAAGTCAAAAGCGTTCTGTGCCGTCTCAACATCCTTAAGAGCAGGCTTGGTTTTCGGATGCTTCGGGGTGAATACTGTGCAGCAGTCCTCATACGGCTCGATGGAAATATCAAAGGTATCTGCCTTGTAAGCCCGATCTATGATTTCCTGCTTGTCAAGTCCGATGCAGGGACGAAATACCGGAATTCTACAAACAGCATCGGTTGTAACCATTGCGGCAGTAGTCTGCGATGCGACCTGACCGATGCTTTCGCCGGTGATAAGTGCCTGATACTCGTACTTTTCCGCAATACGCTGAGAAATCTCCATCATAAGCCTGCGCATTATGATTGTGAAGAGCTCCTCGGGGCAGTTGTCTCTTATAGCCTCCTGAATCTTCGTAAACGGAACAACGAACACCGACATAGTCCCGCAGTATTCTGTCATCTTGCATGCGAGCTTCTTTACTTTTATGAGAGCTCGCTCTGAGGTGTACGGCGGCGACTGGAAGTGAATTCCTCCGATGACGACGCCACGCTTGGCAATCATGATTCCTGCAACAGGGGAGTCGATGCCTCCCGAAAGAAGAAGCAATGCTCTTCCCGAAGTTCCGACCGGCAGTCCTCCTGCGGCGTCAACATCCGGAAGATGAATATATGCAGCTCTGTCTCTTATCTCGCAGATAACCGTGAGCTCCGGGTGCTTGACATCAACCTTGAGGTGGGGGAATTTCTCTAAAATCATTCCTCCGAGCTCCGCCATAATCTCCATCGAAGTCATCGGGAAGCTCTTGTCGGAACGCTTCGCTACGACCTTGAATGTCCTAACGCTTTCAAGCTCGTCTGAAAGATTCTCTTCAACAGCTTCAAATATGGCGTCAAGATTCTTCTCTGCCGGAATCGCAGTGCATATCTTCGTAAAGCCATATACCTTACTGACTCTCCGGAAAGCTTCGTCAAAGTCAATATCATCGCTTTTCGGCTCGATAAACAGCGTCGACTGAATCTGCCGACATTCGAATTCCCCGAGTGGCGAAAGCCTCCGCTTAACGTTTCTCATAAGCGTTTGCTCGAATGTCTGGCGGTTCAAGCCCTTAAGAACTATCTCGCCATATTTACACAGTATAATCTTCTGCATGTTTTTACTTCCTTATTTTCGCAAGATTTTTCATTCCGTCAGAAACGGCTTCAGCAAGTGCGTCGATGTCGTTTAAACTCGTTTCATAAGAAAAACTCAGCCTTATAATGCTGTCAAGATACTTTTCCGGAACCTTGAACTCAGTCGGCACATCGCTCGTTTTCCCTTTTGAGCAGGCAGACCCGCTCGACACGAAGATATTTCTTTCTTCCAAGAAGTGGAGCATCGTTTCGCTCCTGATATTCGGAACGGCTATACTGAGAATATACGGGCTTGCCGTTTCTTCTGAGAGGATCACAGCCCCGATCCCGGAAAGCTTTTCTCTTGCATAAGCGTTGATTTCATCAGCATGACTGTATCTTTCAGAGAGATTCCCGCTTAAGACTTCAACCGCTTTTCCGAAAGCATAAATCATCGGCACAGGCTCAGTTCCCGAGCGAACCCCTTTCTGCTGACCTCCTCCGACCATAAGCGGTGTGAGACGGACGCCCTTTTTTATAAACATCGCCCCGATGCCCTTTGGCGCATGAATCTTGTGCCCACTCAGGGTGATAATGTCGGCGAAAAGCTTCTTCTGCGAAACCGGAATCTTTTCAAACCCCTGAACGCAGTCGCAGTGGGTGAAGCAGTCGGGATAACGCTTCTTAATCTTCTGGAAAGCCTCCCCGATGGGAAGAATATAGCCGTTTTCATTGTTGACAAGCATTGCGCTCACAAGGCAGGTGTTCCCGTCGACAGCACTTACAAGAGCATCAGCAGTAATCTCACCGTTCTCATCCGGGCTTACCCGAACAACTTCAAAGCCTTTTTCCTCAAGCCGTTGAAAAGCCTTTTCAACCGACGGGTGTTCGACAGTAGTTGTAACTACTCTCTTTCTGCGCTTGCCGTAGGTCTCTGTAATCCCGAAAATTGCCGTATTGTTGCCCTCTGTCGCACCTGAAGTGAATATGATTTCTCCCTGATCCTGTGAGACCCCCAGAGCCGCCATTATCTGCTTCTTCGAGTATGAGATAAGCCTCTCCGCATCGATTCCAAGCCGGTGAAGGCTTGACGGATTGCCATAAGCCTCCGTCATCGCATATACAGCCGCATCGCTCACTTCATCCATTACTTTGGTAGTGGCGGCGTTGTCAAGATAAATACACTCTTTCATACTTAATACAATCTGAACCCCCAATTTATTGCATGTATCCACACACTTTTTCATTATACATCATGCTGCGAAAAAAATCAATTCCTGAAGCCGAAGTTTCACAAAACCATCGTCTTGTTGCTTGATTATTCAGTTTTTCTGTGATAAAATCAAATCAGAATAAAGGAAAGGAGACCCTCCATGCTCGGTATATACATCCACATCCCGTTCTGCCTGAGAAAGTGCCCGTATTGCGCTTTTTACTCAATTGGTTTCAGAGAAAGCCTTAAGAACGATTACGTCAAAGCTTTGATCCGAAATATCAGAAGATACCGTGACATGCGGCTTCCTTGCGATACAGTTTATTTTGGAGGAGGAACGCCCTCGCTTCTTGCTCCCCGTGATGTAAATGACATTATGGGAGCTGTCCGGGAGAGCTTCAACCTTTCGCCCTCAAGCGAGGTAACTTTGGAAGCAAATCCCTCGTCGGTCACTTCCGAGAGCCTTTCCGGCTACTACCGGGCAGGCGTAAACCGCCTCTCATTCGGCGTCCAGTCTCTTAACGACAACGAGCTCAGGGCTCTTGGCAGGCTTCACGACGCAAGAACCGCCCTGAATGCTGTCGACTTGGCGAGAAGTGTCGGATTTGAGAATATCTCCTGCGATCTGATGATAGGAACGCCTTTTCAGACAGTTGAAAGCCTCCTTGAATCCTGCTGGCAATTAACAAGCATCGGAATCCCGCATATTTCCTGCTATATGCTCAAGATTGAGGATGGCACTCCCTATGATTCAGAAGAAATCCGCAAGTCTGTCGCCAATGATGACACCGTCTGCGATATGTATCTCGCCCTCTGTGACGAGCTGAGAACCGTCGGCTATGAAAGATACGAAATTTCGAACTTCGCAAAATCGGGTCTTCGCTCCCGCCACAACATGAAGTACTGGACTGGTGAGGACTACCTCGGCTTCGGCTCGTCAGCCCATTCACTTTTCAATGGCAAACGCTTCTATGTCCCAAACGACCTGAAAGCCTACATAGTAGCCGAAACCCAGCCGGAGCTGACCGAAGACGCCTCTCCCGACCAGCTTGAAGAATACATTATGCTCTCTCTTCGGCTGAGCGACGGGCTGTCTTTGGAAAGAGTGTCCGCTTTCGGCGGCAATTCCGAAGCTGTGGTAAAGAAAGCCGTTCTCTATGCCGACGCCGGTTTTCTGACCCTCATCGACAACCGCATCACCCTCACCGACAAGGGCGCACTGGTGTCGAACAGTATTATTTTTGAACTCTACTCCGCCGCAACAGGCGAGTGAGATAAGTCCCTGCCACTTAAGCGGGGATTTTTATTTGCACTGATACAACTATCGGTTGAATCTTTTCAAAAATCCCTCCGTTGCACTCAACCCAAGTTTGTGCTATAATACAACCATCTCGAGATAACACACGCACAACTGCGTGGAAGAAAGGCGGCTACAATCATGACAATAGGCGAAAGAATTTCGGACTTAAGACGAAACAGGGGACTCACCCAAGAACAGCTCGGCGACGCTGTCGGCGTTTCGGCTCAGGCGGTCAGCAAGTGGGAGAACGGCGGCACACCAGACGTTATGCTCCTGCCGATTCTGGCTGACAAGCTTGGCGTCACTATAGATGAGCTCTTCGGCAGGAGTGCCCACGATTCAAAGCCCATGTCTGACACCATAAAGGACTATCTTTCGAGCATCCCCGGCGACAAGCGGCTTTATGAGCTGTTTTCGCTCTCTCTGGCAATGTTTTCGGGGCTTGAACCGATGGAGAACTTTATAGAAGGCGACAAAACCGTTTTTCAGATTCGTCCGTCAGCTTATGCCAAGGTGGGCTTCGGTGACGACATATCGTGGCTCCGCACATTAGTAGCAGATGACAGCGGCATCATGCTTTCCATCTTCGCAGAGGATTGTCCAATGACCCTGATTCTGCCGGAGCCTGAGTGCGGTTACAAGCATAATCTTGCCACCGAAGAGGAATACACCCGCCTTTTTGCAGCGCTCGGCAGAATGAATGCTATGAAGGTAGTTCTCTGGCTCGCTTCGGGTGATTACATTAATGGCACCTATATCCATGCCTCAACCGTTTCGCAGGGATTAGGGATTTCTCAGGACGAAGCTGAAGAAATTCTTTCGGACCTCGAATCCGCCGGACTTTTGGACGCAATGAGCATTGAGTACGAATCGAAAACCATCCGGGCATATTCCCTGAATGATTGCTGTGGACTTGTGCCATTTCTCTACTTTGCCAGATGGGTTTCGCTCCGCAACAGTGCCATGTACTGCGCCTTCTACAACCGCAAAAAGCCAATAATTTAAAACACCTATTGACACCAGAAAAAAATAGTGTATAATACAGGTTAGCATATGCTAACTAAATCTCGGGAGGAATTACAATGAAAAATCAAACAGCCCCAAAGAGCAAAGACTACTTCCGCTCTTTCTACAAGGGGAACAAGCTATTATTCGTAGCGGTTCTGCTGATAACACCATTCTTAACTGCCGCATATCTCTCAATAACCGTGCTGATAGGTCAGCTTTTGGATATAATCACCGACGGAACGGAAGCTCAGCTTCTCAAAGTCTCAATTCTGATTTTAGCCACAATAGCGGCGTACTTCCTGCTTGGAATACTTGAGGGAAGATTAAAAGCCCGATTCATTCAGAAAGCCGTCAGAAATTATCGCAACTTCTGCTATGGCAAGCTTACCGCCAAGGCAATCTCGGCATTTTCAAAAGAAAACACCGGCAGATACCTCTCAGTTCTGACAAACGACGTGACTGCAATCGAGGACAAATACCTTGCGAATATTTTCGACGTAGTCTTTGACCTGTTCCTCTTCGTTGCGACGCTTTGCCTGCTGATGTACTATAGCCCAGTCCTGACAGTCGTCTCGATAGTTCTCTGTATTCTTCCTCTCGTAGTCGCAATTTCAATGGGCGGCAGGATGGCTGTAAACGAAAAAGCCGTCAGCGAACAGAATGAGAAGTTTGTGGGCTCGCTACAGGACTTGCTCAGGGGCTTCTCAGTCATCAAGAGCTTCAAGGCGGAATCGAGAGTAAAAACCGTCTTTTCAAGCGAAAACGAACAGCTTGAAGATAAGAAATTCTCCCGCAGATGGTACCAAAGACTTATGTATGTCTCTGCGTCAGCCGCATCGCTTTTCATGCAGTTGGGACTTTTTGCGGTCGCAACTTTTCTGGCACTCAGAGGCAACATTACCGTCGGCACAGTTCTTATATTTGCAAACGGCGCAAATTACCTCGTCAGCCCGATACGTGAACTTCCTCAGCTCTTCGCCGGAATCAAATCCGCCAAGGCTCTCGTCGTCAAGATGTCCGAGGTCGCAGAAGAGAATGTCAGGAGTGACGGCTTGAAAATTGAGGGTGAGCTTAATAACGAAATCGCTCTCAAGGACGTATCGTTCGGCTATGGCGAGGATACTATCCTCAATGGCATCAATCTCGATCTCAAAAAAGGCGGCAGATATGCCATCGTCGGCATGTCAGGAAGCGGAAAGTCTACGCTTCTTAATCTCCTGATGGGTGCAAATTCCGACTATACCGGTTCCATCACTATTGACGGTCATGAGCTCAGAGATGTCAATGCCGACAGCCTTTATGATGTCATGAGCCTTATCGGTCAGGACGTCTTCTGCTTCAACGATACCATCAAAAACAATATCACCATGTTCGGCGATTTCCCCGAAAATGAGGTTAAGACTGCCGCCGAACGTGCCGGTCTTGACAAGCTTATTTCCGAGAAAGGCTACGACTATATCTGTGGCGAAAACGGCAACGGTCTTTCCGGAGGCGAACGCCAGAGAATCTCTATTGCAAGGTGTCTCCTGAAAGGCACTCCGGTTCTTCTTGTAGATGAAGCCACCGCCGCCCTCGATGCCGAAACCGCCAAGAGCGTCAATGAGTCTATACTCAATCTTGACGACGTCACCAGCGTAACCGTAACCCATAGGCTTGAAGAAAGCATATTGAAACTATACGATGAAATCTTCGTCTTAAGAGAGGGCAGGATAGAAGAGCAGGGCGATTTTGCAACCCTTATGCAGGAAAACGGACTGTTTTACTCTTTGTATACTCTTTCAAATACATAAATGATAATTCGGTAGCAAAAAGCCCTTGCATGAAAATGCAGGGGCTTTATAAATGCGTAATTCTTAATTTTTGATTAAGATTTCCCGCCTTCCGTTGACAAATTGTTTTATACAGGTATAATATCAATTATAGACTGATTAAAGGGGAGATAGTATGTTAAAAGTTAAAAAGCTGATAGCCATAGGCGTGGCTTTCGTGGTGGTTCTTATAGCGGTCATAGCAGTTCTCGCATACGACAGAATCGAATCGGTAGGCGAGCCAAAGCAGGTTGTCGACGGTGTAGATTATCTTCTGTCCTCCGAAACTGTCATGAAAAGTGGCAGGAGCACGGAGCTCTTGTGCAGCTACAGCCTTGAACCTCTTTCTGATGATGTCTATATCTTGAAAATATCGCTATACCAGAGCGAGACGGACGATTCGTATGCACTTAAGAACATGCAGGCAAGTGTTCATCTTCCCGATGGCGTTGTCTGCCGCATGGCAAGCTGTTCGAGTGGAAAGGAATATTCTGTACCCTCAGTCAGCTATAACGAAAACGGTGCAGTCATAAACTGTGTCGGTGGCAACCGCCTCGAAGCAGAGATTTTGATAACAGGAGAAATCGATTCTCAGATTACAGTCGAAGCAACCTATGATATATCCGGCAAAACTTTCAGCATGTTCCCGAGATTCTTGGACGAAAGTATGACGTTTGAACTGGCGTTCTGATTACTGTTCAACCGTTCGTTTCCACAGCGTACTCGACTCCCTCAACTTTCCCACAATCTCTGTAATCATCTCAACAATATAGTCAACGTCGCTGGCGGTGTTATCCTCATTAAGCGTAATCCTCAGTGCACCTTTCGCCCATTCGTCCGTCAGCCCGATAGCCTTTAGAACATGCGACGGTTCGGTGTCACCCGTGGTGCAAGCTGAGCCGGAGGAGACACAGACGCCTTTCATGTCAAGAAGCAGGGCAAGGCTTTCGCCCTCAATCCCATAGAACGAGATGTTCGCATTGCCTGAAAACCGGTTCTCTCGGTCGCCGTTAAGCCTTGTCATCTCAATTTTAAGAAGCCCGTCGATAAGCCTTTCCCGGAGGCTGAGAACATATTCCGAACGCTTCTGAATATCCATAGTTGCATCTAAAATTGCTTGCCGAAGCCCCATTATGTAGGGGACATTCTCCGTCCCGGCACGCTTGCCGAGCTCTTGCTTACCGCCGTGAATGAATGACGGTAAACTTATGCCTTTTCGAATTACAAGAGCCCCGATGCCCTTGGGCGCATGAATCTTGTGCCCTGACAGGGAAAGCATATCGACGCCCAGAGCCTTGAAATTGACCGGGATATTCCCGATAGCCTGCACTGCGTCGGTATGTATGAGTACGCCATATTCGTGGCAAATCTCCGCCATTTCGGAAACCCTCTGAATCGTGCCAATTTCGTTATTTGCAAGCATAATGCTTACAACCGAAACGTCGTTTCCGATAGCTTTCTTCAAATCTTCTGGTTCGATAATGCCGTTTTCCGGACAGGGCAGATAAGTAATCTCATAGCCTTTGCCCCTGAGATATTCGCAGGTTTTCAGGACCGCATGGTGCTCGAGCCGTGACGTGATAATTCTTTTCTTGCTGGTGAGCTCAACAGCCGACTTAATCGCCCAGTTATCCGCCTCAGTCCCGCAGGAGGTGAAGGACACCTCTCCCGGTTCAGCACCAAGGCATTTCGCAATGTCCGCTCTTGCCTGCCTCACGGCTCTTGCTGCCGAAGTGGCAGGGGAGTACAGCCCCGACGGGTTTGCAAAGTTCTCCTGAAAATATGGCATCATGGCACTAAGGACGCTGTCCGAAACCCGGGTAGTTGCGGCGTTGTCGGCATAGATGTAACGCTTATTCATTCTTAAGTCCCTCTTTCAGCTTGGTATATGCCCCGACCGCCAGACGGTCGCATCTCTCGTTTTCCGGATGCCCAGCATGCCCTTTCACCCAGACGAATTCAATATCATGAATCTTATCGAGCTCAAGAAGCCTTTCCCATAAATCGGAGTTGAGAGCCGGTTTCTTGTCCGACTTGATCCAGCCATTTTTCTTCCAAGACTTCGCCCAGCCCTTTGTCATCCCGTTTACGAGATATTGCGAATCAGTCGTCAGAATCACCTTGCAGGGCTCGTTCAATGCCTCAAGGGCATAAACCGCCGCCGAAAGCTCCATCCGGTTATTCGTAGTGGAAGCTTCCGCCCCGCTCAGCTCTTTCTTAAAGCCTTTATATTCCAGTATAGCACCCCAACCTCCAGCTCCCGGATTTCCCGAGCAAGCCCCGTCGGTGTATATATTAACAGTTTTCAAATCTTCACCACCTAATAGTGATAATTGTATACCAAATCTCTCCCAACTTCAAGTATTTCGAAAGAATTTCATTGACACACGGTCAGAACGGGTATATAATTGAACCAGCTTAAATACTTTGGGAGGTCAGAAATGAATAATTATAAAGAAATAATGCGCTCTGAGTGCGAGGATAACCGCTTCACTGCTGGTGTGAATATGCTTGTCCTGCAAAATGGCAAGGAGCTTATCTATGAGGATTTCGGCTACAGAGATATGGAAAATAAAGTCCCGTTTTCCCGTGACACCATAATGCGTCTCTACTCGATGACTAAGCCGATAACAGCCGCTGCCGTGATGATTTTGGCTGACAGGGGACTCTTGGACATCTCAAACTGCCTCTGCTGGTTCTTCCCCGGCTTCAAGCCTGCCTATACATATAAGGACGGCAAGCGGGTAAAGACCCAGAACGAGATAATGGTCAAGGATCTTCTCAATATGACCTCCGGCATCCCGTATCCGGGCGAGGGCATTGCCGAACAGCAGGTTTCGGAGGTTTTCTGGGAGCTTGGGCAAAGGCTCACCGGCGACAACCCGATGACCACTATGGAATTTGCGGGAAGAATTGCCCAGTGCGACCTCAGCTTCGACCCGGGCGAGAAGTTCATGTACGGCTCATCTGCAGATATTCTCGGCGCAGTGGTTGAACTCATCTCCGGCATGCGCTTCGGTGAATTCCTTGAGAAAGAGATTTTCGAACCTCTCGGCATGACCGACACCGGCTTCTGGGTTCCTCCGGAGAAGCAGCCGAGGCTTTCAAAGATTTACAGAACCAACTACGAAAAATGGTGCATCGAGGAGGAAGACAAAGACCGCAACCACCTCGGCATCAGATATTCGATGGTCAGACCTCCGGAATTTGAATCTGGCGGAGCAGGACTTTGCTCCACCCTCGATGACTACGCCAAGTTCGCTACCATGCTCCTTAATGGCGGAGAATATAACGGGCATAGAATCCTCTCAAAAGCTGCAGTTAAGTACATGACCTCAGCAAGCCTCATGCCTTGGCAGCAGAAAGACCTCAGCGAGCACTGGAAAGGGCTTCAGGGCTTCAGCTACGGCAACCTCATGCGCAACTGTGTCGACCCCGGTCAGGCACTTATATTCGCCGAAAAAGGCGAATACGGCTGGGACGGCTGGCTCGGACCATACTTCTCGAACAGCCCCGAAAGCGGTCTCACGATCCTCATAGGCATGCAAAGAGTCGACTGCGGCACTTGTGGCATGACGAGAAAGCTTATCAATGCGGTAAGAAGCGATTTAGATCTGTAATGCACAATTAAAAAGCACGGCAGAGGTCTTCATGCCGTGCTTTATATTTGTGCTTATTCATAAGCTATATCCGAAATCTTCCAGTGCTCTTCATCAAGCACAAGTGTCAGAGTTCTTATATCCGGCTCTTCATCGTCCCAAGCAGACGGAATGCTCACACTGACTGTTGCGACGCCATCGCCGTTTGTAAGAAGCTCGTATGTATAATCGTCGGTGTAAGGATAACCGATACCACCTGTACTGCAATATAAATATCCATCCACGTTCAGAAACAGATCATCACTAAGGTATTCCTCAGCCAATTCATCGGCAAAGCAGTATCTGATGTAAGCTTCCCATTCCTCCCAAGTGTTGTATCTCTGATCGGTGACTTGGTAATATTCGTGCCCATCTACTTCCACCATTTCATATGATGAAGACATATATCCGGTGCTAAACAGCTTCCTGAGAGTGGTATATTCTGAGACTATATTCTTTAATTCCTCACTGCAGATCATCCGGTCAAGCTCACTGCTCAGAAATCTCTGAACCTTTGCTTCAATAGCTTCCTCCGCCTCGTCGGTGAAGTTCACATTGTCAAGGTACAGAAATGATATAGCCATATCGCTATATGTCAGCCCACACTCCTTGTAATCCTCGATAGAGTGATTATAAATCCAGCAGAGGGAATAGATATTCTTTCCTTTTCTGAAAACGGTGTCGGCGGCGAAATACTTTGCAACCGCTTCTGCATCATCAGAGAGTATGAGCTCGATTTCATCGTCCGTAAAGCTTCCTATGCCCTCTAAGATTTCCCTTGCGTCATCTTCGGGAATATCGAAATACTTTATGCAGGAGTAGACGTTGGCGAATTCGTCGATCGCCGTATATACGCAACCGGAATTTCTGTATTCGCTCAGCCAAGCATCGAATTCTTCGCCTCCACAATAGTTTCTGAAATAGTTGTCAGCTTCCGCAAAGCTGTCAGTTGTAGTCCGGTAGTAGTAATAGTCCGGGTCACCCTCGTGGCTTGCTCCAAACGGATATGGCATGTCGTCATATTCGTCAGTCCATCCAACGACATTAACGACCTCATTTGAAATCTCTTCCACTTCAATTTCAACGTTGTCGACCTCGTCCGGGGTGACCATCTCCGTGGTTTCAGTATCGTCAGACACTGTTTCAACCGGAACGTCTCCACAGGAAACAAGTGAGAGTAGCATAATAATCGCCATAATAATTGCCAAAAGCTTTTTCATTTTACATTCTTCCTTTCAATTTCTAATCGATGAAACCAGATACAGCGTTTCATATATCTGATTCCTGATACAATTATACCATTTTGAAGAATAAAGTCAACGGCTTAAGCTAAACTGTTCCGATTTGTAACTATTTTTAATCAAATTGCAACCAAAAAAGCACGGCATGAAGACCTCTGCCGTGCTTATTCTGTATCAATTACTTCTCCAACGTCCCGCTAGAAAGTGCCTTGAGATAGGCATTTATGAACCCATCCAGCTCTCCGTCCATAACCGCCTGAACGTTGCCGTTTTCGAAGCCGGTGCGGTGGTCTTTGACGAGGGTGTAGGGCATGAAGACATAAGAGCGGATCTGTGAGCCCCATGCAATTTCTTTCTGGACGCCCTTGATGTCCTCAATCTTGGCGAGGTGCTCACGCTCTTTTATCTCAACTAGCTTCGCAATGAGCATCTTCATCGCATAATCACGGTTCTGCACCTGACTTCTCTGGGTCTGGCAGGAGGTGACGATGCCAGTGGGAAGGTGGGTGAGTCTGACTGCGGAGCTTGTCTTGTTGATGTGCTGACCGCCTGCGCCACTCGAGCGGAAGACGTCCATCTTGATGTCCTCCGGTCTTATCTCAACACTCATGTCGTCGTTGATTTCCGGCATGACTTCGACTGCCGAGAATGAGGTATGCCGTGCCCCTGCCGCATCAAACGGCGAAATTCTTACGAGCCGGTGAACGCCTGCCTCACTCTTGAGGTATCCATAGGCGTTCTCGCCCTCAATGATGACCGATGCACTCTTGATTCCTGCATCCGTTCCGTCAAGAACATCGAGAACCGAGACCTTATATCCGTGCGCTTCGCCCCAACGGGTGTACATCCGAAGAAGCATCTCCGTCCAGTCCTGCGCCTCAGTTCCTCCTGCGCCTGCATGGAAGTTGAGAATGGCGTTCGAGTGGTCATACTCGCCAGTAAGCAGGGTAGAGAGCGTCAGCTGATCTATCTTCTCAGAAAATTCATCGAGCTCCGATTCTATTTCAGTAAGAAGCTCCTCGTCGCCGTCCTCTGAGTACATTTCAATCATAGTTTCAATGTCGTCCGCCTGAGAGAAGAGCCTGCGGTCATTCTCAACGGCGTTTTCAAGCGACTTGGTTCTCTGCAGAATCTTCTGCGACTTCTCCATGTCGTCCCAGAAGCCGGGCTCAGCAGCCTTGTTGTGTAACTGTTCAATTTCTTCCTTTGCCGCATCGATGTTGAGAGCCTTGTGGAGCTCCGAGAGTTTCGGGCGGTATTCGTTCAGCCTGCGGCTGAGTTCATCTATCAATAGCATATTTTCCTCCATAGTAATAATAAATAGTCCGCATGGTATTGTAGCATATATCTTCCCTTATTTCAAGGGATATTCGAACATTTCCCGCCGTAGCGGTTACCACAGAGTTTCAAATTCACCGTTTAAGAAGTTTACTGCGATGACAGAGCTGTCTCCTGATCCTGTATCCACCCAGATAAACACCCTCTGACTGTCATTTCCGCAGATAACAGCTTCAATCTCGCCTGAAAGGGCAATGTCTGTGACAATCTTGTCGTTGCCATAGATGTCCTTGACGTAGAGATGATACCCGCTTTCATCGCTGTACCCGGCGAAGACGTAGTACTCAACGATTCCGCCGATTTCATAAGCCGTAGTATCGTCCGAGTTGAAATCGAACGATTCGTAGATTCCGCCGGAAGTGACATCATAAACATATACCGCTCCGCCTTCGCTGATGTAAGCCGCTTCGACGGTTGCCCTAAAGAACGGGTCGGTAAAGACGCAGACGCCGGAGTTATACAGGTAGCTGGTTTCTCCGGAATCAAGGTCATATCCACAGAGCTCCGTGATTTCAGAATTTCCTGAAAGAATATAGATAACCTCCGAATAGGGGCAAACCCTGACATAGTCGGCATCTGTGATTTCATAAACAGTCTCGCAAGCTCCATCTTCGAGGGAATAGGTCAGAACCTTTGCGTTTCCATCCTCCGAAAGCCCGCATAGGATAAGCCATCCTGAATGCATGACATACTGCTTTTTACTGAGACTTTCCGCCTCGGAAACATCAAAAATCTTTGTTTTGATATTATTCGAAACTGAATAGAGCATATTGTCACTGACAGTATAAACTCCTCCGTCGTAGTAGCCCAAGTAGTCGATGCTTCCGAATCCGGAGCAGTAGACAGCCACATCGCCGGTGTAGTTGTCGCAGGAATAAATATCGGTGCCATTGACGTAGTAGTAGGCGTCATCGCCCTCAGCAATCTGGGGATAATCCTCGCCATACTGGTCAAAATTCATATTTGCGTCGGTGCTCAGGTCGCTTGTCATCAAGCACCCACAGAGCGACAGCCCTAAGACTGCCACTGTAATCATGATGATTATATTTTTAATTCGCATAATGCCATTCAAGTCCTTGCTATAAAAATTTGCGCTTCTACTATTATAATCCGCTTTTGCTGCAAAGTCAACTTGCAAAACCGAAGATTATGTATTATAATGGTTGCAAATATACAGATTGGAGGCGTCGCCATGCCCTATTTAACCGATACTGAGCTTATAAAGTCAATAAGAAAGGGAGATATACGTGGAGTATATTTCTTCTGGGGCAGCGATGTCGCAACTTCTGAGAGCATCGCCAAAAAGCTCCGGGACAAGCTCCTCCCGAAAGACCAGAGAGATCTTAACTACCGCTTTATGACAGCTGCCGACTTTTCAGCCTCAGAACTTTCCGATATTGCCGAGGCACTTCCGGTCTTCGCCGACAGAACGGTAACCCTCATCAACGACCTCAACGCCGACAACTTAAAAAAAGACGAACAGGACGCACTTTTCAAAGCCATAGAGGGTATCGATCAGACAACAACTACATTTATATTCTATGCAACCGGCGTTGACCTCGCCGAAGGCAAAAAGGCACTGACACCCAAAAACAAGAAGCTCTGCGACCACATTTCAAAGTGCGGCGGAATAGTCACCGAATTCCCCAAGAAAAAGCCGAATGAGCTCGTAAACCACATTCAGTCGAAGCTTACATCTGCGGGCTGCTTTATGTCTCCAAGAAACGCTGAGTATCTTGCAAGCCTCCAGAACTGTAGCATCCTGATGATCGACAACGAGCTTGACAAGCTGACCGCCTATGCCGGTTCAGGCGAGATAACAAGGGAAATGATCGACCTTCTCGTCTCCGACCAGCTCGAGACGGACGCCTATAAGCTCTCCCGGGCAGTTCTCTCAGGAAAGGGCGGCGAGGCTTTCAGAACTCTTGACAAGCTTTATTCAAGACAGGCTGAGCCTATTGTTCTTCTTTCAGTGATTTCAGGCTCGTTTATGGATCTTTACCGTGCCAAAACCGCAGTGATAGGCGGCTATTCCCAAAGCGATGTCACAAAGGACTTTGCTTATCGTGGCAGGGAATTCGCAGTCAAAAACGCTTTCCGTGACTGCATGAGCATTCCTCTCGAAAAGCTTCGCTATGGCATAGGAATTCTTTCCCAGTGCGACATAGATATGAAATCAAAGCGCACAGACCCGAAGATTCTCTTGGAGGAAGCGATAAGCAAGATTTTATCATACAGGCGGTGAGTTAATGCTCCATATAAGCGGCGCAATAGTTGTCGAGGGGAAATATGACAAAGCAAAGCTTTCCCGTCTCGTTGACTGCCCGATAGTTGTTGTAAACGGCTTCGGAGTCTTTAAAGACGAGGAAACAGTCAGGCTTCTGAGTTATTACTCTGAAAATGGCGGCTTGATTATTCTCACCGACAGCGATTCAGCAGGATTCAGAATCAGGGGACACATCAAAGGCATCATCAGAAATGGCAACGTCCGTTGTGCCTATATCCCCGATATTTACGGCAAGGAAAGAAGAAAAGCTTCTCCCTCAGCCGAGGGCAAATTGGGCGTAGAGGGAATGCCCGACAGCGTTCTTCTTGAAGTACTGAAACCGTTCTCCGAAGAACAGGAGCAGTCAGACAGCCGCCTCGTAACAAGAACCGATTTCTATGAAGACGGCTTCACCGGACGCGCGGATTCTTCAAGCAGGCGTGATGAGCTCAAGCGCAGGCTTGATCTTCCCGAAAGGCTCTCTACAAACGGGCTTCTTGATGCAATCAACCGGACAGTCGACTATGAAAAATACTGCGAAATCGCAGATGAAATAAACAAAGGACAGTAACTTAAATATGGTCTTTTCAAGCGTAGAATTTCTCTTTTACTTTCTGCCGATAGCACTGCTTCTCTGTTGTGCCGTGCCGATGAAGTTCAAAAACCCGATGCTGGCACTGACAGGGCTCGTTTTCTATGCTTGGGGAGAGCCGATATATGTCGTTGTCCTCATTATAACAGCAATCATCAACTATGTTTCGGGACTCCTGATGTCGAAATATGTCGAAAAGCGAAAGGTAGTGCTTATAATCTCGATAGTACTCAACCTCGCAATCCTCTTCATCTTCAAATACACTTCATTCGCCATCACGACTATAAATTCTGTCTTCAATATCTCAATACCAGACCCCGACTTGCCTCTTCCAATCGGCATCTCTTTCTTCACATTCCAGAGCATGTCCTACATTATAGATGTATACCGTGGCACGAGCAAGCCTCAGCGTAACTTCGTCAACTTCTTCGCCTATATCGCTATGTTCCCGCAGATAGTTGCAGGACCCATTGTCAAGTATCAGGACGTCGAGGAATCGCTCAACCAGCGCACTGTTTCTCTTTCGAAATTCTCCGAAGGCGTAACAATCTTCGTCATCGGTCTTGCGAAGAAAGTCCTCCTCGCCAACAACATCGGCACCATCTGGACAGAGATAAAAGCTATGGACTATTCCGAAATGCCTGTCCTGACTGCGTGGATTGGCATAATCTCGTTCACGTTCCAGATCTACTTCGACTTCTCCGGCTATTCGGACATGGCAATCGGCTTAGGCAAGATGCTTGGCTTCGATTTTATGGAGAACTTCAACCTCCCGTATCTCTCAAAGTCCGTTTCGGAATTCTGGCGCAGGTGGCATATAAGCCTTGGTTCGTGGTTTCGGGAGTATGTCTATTTCCCGCTTGGAGGGAGCAGGGGAGGGACTCTGAAAACCGTCCGCAACCTCCTCGTCGTCTGGCTTTTAACCGGTCTCTGGCACGGCGCAAGCTGGAACTTTGTCCTCTGGGGCTTGTGGTTTGGCATCCTGATTGTTATAGAGCACCTCGGCTTCTCAAAAGTCTTAAAGAAGCTCCCGAAGCCGGTTTCATGGCTCTATACGATGCTCGCCGTGGTAATCGGCTGGGTGTTCTTTGAGACCGATTCCCTTGCACTTGGAGTGCAGTATCTTGGCGCAATGTTCGGCGCAGGAGGGACGATTCTCAACTCCCAGAGCTCCGCACTTCTGGCAGAAGCGGCAATCCCTCTGGCACTCTGCCTCTTCTTCTCGTCGGGAGCTACCGGCAACTACATCTCCCGTCTCGGCGGCAAGGACTCGAAGGTCGTCATGGCGATAACTCCGGTTGCAACTGCAGCCCTACTCATAGCCTGCACCGCATATCTCGTCAACTCAAGCTACAACCCGTTCTTATATTTCAACTTCTGATGAAAGGCAAGGCAAGCCGATGAAAAAAGTCATCCAGATTCTTAATATCGCCGTTTTCCTCGGTTTTCTTATGGTTTTAGCCGTGGTTTCTTTGGCTGTGCCCGAGGACGACTATTCCGAAACGGAAAACCGCTATCTTGCCGAAATGCCCGACTTCTCCATTTCCGACTGGTTTTCGGGAGACTATTCGGAAGACCTGACTTCTTGGCTTGACGACCACTTCGCTATGAGAACCAACTGGATTTCTCTTCACACGAGGCTTGAGCTTTTGCAGGGCAGAAACGAGGTCAACGACATTTATATCGCCTCCGACCGTCTTTTGGAGCTCACCGACGAGATCGACTATTCCGTCGTTGACAGCTCCCTTGAAGCTATTTCATATCTCAGCTCGCTCACCGACACCCCGACCTATGTCATGCTCGTTCCCACTGCCGCTGAAATCTACTCCGACGAGGTATCCTACACTCAGAAAAAAGTCAGCCAGCGGGAGCTCATCACCTATGCCTATACCTATCTCTCCGAAAACTCCTCCGTCCAGACGATAGACGTCTACAGCACCCTTTACGGAAGCCGGGAGGAGTACATCTACTACCGCACCGACCACCACTGGACCTCGAAAGGCGCATACCTCGCCTACATCCTTGCCGCCGACACCATGGGCTACACTGCCTCGACCCTCGACAAGTTCGACGTCCGCTATGCCTCCCACAGCTTCTACGGCTCTCTCCACTCAAGCGTCCTCTACGACGGCATCGAAGCCGACACCATCGAGTTCTACCTCAGTAACACCCGCACCGTCTCGAAAGTGGTCACTGACGACGACGGCAACACCTCTTATGTCAGCGTCTTTGACGAGAGCTACCTGAGCCGCAAGGACAAATATCTCTGCTATCTTGGCGAGAACACTGCCCTCACCGAAGTCGTCTCCGACTCGACAGGCGGCAAGCTCCTCGTCATCAAGGACTCCTACGCCAACTGCTTCATCCCGTTCCTTGCCGAAAACTACTCCGAAATCGACATAATAGATCTCCGCTACCTCACCAACCCGACTTCATATATCGGCGACCTCGGAGATTACGACGCCATCCTCATCCTCTACAACGCATCGAATTTCGCCGAAGACACAAATCTTCCGAAGCTCAGGCTCCTGAAAAACTGAAAATTTTCAGATTTGCCTGAAAACCTATTGACAACCACCCATATTTTATGTTATAATTAGATGAGAGAATTAAAATAAGTACGTACTTACTTTTTTGATTCCGGAAAGCTGAAAATCTGCGGGGGGTACTCGCACTTCGTGCGAAACTTGTATGTACCCATAAAAACCTCCGACACCAAGTGTAGGAGGTCATATAGAAATTGCCTCCTGACAAAACAAGGAGGTTATTTTAATGTCAAAAAGACTATTAGCAGTAATTCTTACCATGTGCATGGCAGTTATTGTGATGACTGTAATGGCGATGGCTGATACTTGGTATTTGGAAAATGGTGATATAACCATAAGTGCGACTGACAGCGGTCAAACGGTGACTCAGGGTTCAGTCTCTAAATCCGATTCAAATCCCGTTATTTCAAATAGCACTCCCACAACCTCAACAGCTTATACGATTACAGTCTCGACAAGTGGCAGTGCATCAGCTAATTTTACATTATCAAATGTAAACATCTCAACAATTGGGAAAGCCTCGATTGATGTGGGCGTATATAGCGCAAACATCACTCTTTCGGGGAGCAATACACTTTATAGCAGTGATAACCCTGCCATTCATGTAAGTTCTGGCAGCTTAACCATTTCTGGCGGCTCCAGCGATGCTTTGAGTGCCACCGCAGACGGAAATAGTTTTGCGGCTGCAATCGGTAGCTGCTACAATGAAGAATTTTCGGGCAG
Source organism: Oscillospiraceae bacterium (assembly GCA_021203065.1). Classification (GTDB taxonomy): domain Bacteria; phylum Bacillota; class Clostridia; order Oscillospirales; family Ruminococcaceae; genus Faeciplasma. The sequence continues at coordinate 562,518 of JAJQBX010000032.1, read as the reverse complement.
TATTGCCATTACTGGTGGCAATGTAACCAGTAATGCATTAGCAGGTGCTGGCATTGGCTCTGGAAGAAGTGGCGTGTTTTCCGGCAGTATTACTATTTC
>JAJQBX010000032.1:0-562319 GCA_021203065.1 Oscillospiraceae bacterium | reverse complement strand
GTGCTGGCATTGGCTCTGGAAGAAGTGGCGTGTTTTCCGGCAGTATTACTATTTCCGGTGGTAAGGTCACTGGTTCTTCCAACTCAGGCGCTGGTATCGGCTCTGGCTATAAAGGTAAGCTCTCCGGCAGTATCAATATTACCAGCGGAACGGTAACTGGTTCTGCCATCACAGGTGCGGGCATCGGTTCTGGTTGCAATGAAGAAAGCACGTTTTCCGGCACCATCAATATTTCTGGAGGTACGGTTACTAGCTCTGCCACTGGATCAGGCGCAGGCATTGGCGGTGGAGAAGCTGCTGAGGTTTCCGGCAGTATTACTATTTCTGGCGGTATAGTGACTGCTATAAATTCTTATAGTGGATCTAGTGGAGCAGGTATTGGTGCAGGATGCTTTGCTACGCTTTCAGGCAATATTAGTATCACCGGTGGTACAGTACAAGCAAGTTCTGTAAGCAGTGAAGGCATCGGTGTTGGTAAACAAGGCACGGTAAGTAGTACGGCTGTTTACAAGCTGGTTTGTGATGTTGTTTCAAACAATAAAGTCATAGGCACTCTAACCGATTTGTCCACAGTGGTATCAGGCAGTACAAGCACCAATACCACCGTTTCCCATAGTTACGATAGTGGCTCTGTCACTACAGGAGCAACATGTTCCGACGAAGGCGTAATGACTTACACTTGTTCGGCATGCGGTAGCACTTACACGGGAGTAATTGCAAAAATTTCTCACACCGCCGGTGAGGCAGTCAATGAAAGCGAAGTTCCGGCAACTTGCACCACTGACGGCTCATATGACAGCGTAGTTTATTGCTCGGTATGCTATGAAGAGCTGAGCCGGGAGACAATTACTGTTCCGGCAACCGGTCACACCTACACCCTTACCGGCTTCACATGGTCAAATAATCTGAGCTCAGCAACTGCAACATTCACCTGCTCGGATTGCGGCGATGTGCAGACGGCAGAAGCCACAGTTACCTCAACAAATCAACTCGGCGTCGTAACAAAAACAGCGACCGTCACATATAACGGCGAAACCTACACAAGTACCAAGACCACCGGCACAAGCCTTCTGACAATCGGGGCGGACTACACTGCGGTCTACAACGCCATAGCCAAGGCTGATGCGCTGAATCCGGACGACTACGTCGACTTCTCCGGCGTTACCGAGGCAATAGACGCCGTGCAGTACGGGTTTAACGTCCTGAATCAGTCGGTAGTCAACGGCTACGCTGAGGCGATAGAAGAAGCGATCGCAAATCTTGTTGAGGTTGATAGCACTGTGATAGAAGTCGACGAACCTGTAGAGGCAGGCGACACGGATACAGATGAAGACGAACCCGAACCCAGTCCGGAAACGGGATTGACGTTGGCACTGTTGCCGATGGCGATAGCAATTGCTGGCGTTACAGCTGGAAAAAAGCAGTAACTGTAGGGGCGGATATTATTCGCCCGAAAACCCAGATGTTAATAGCGTACGGGCGGGGTAGTCAGCAAAGCTGACTGTATATCCTGCCCCTACATTTTGTCATTACAAAAGTAAAAAAATATCAAAAAAACTCTTGCATTTCCCCAAATCCCGTGATATAATATTACCGCAATTCGCACGCATGGGTTTTGCTGTGGTTCCCGGGAGTCCCGGGTGAAGGCAAGGTAACCTGTGCGGAGGATTAAATTAAAAACCAAATTAGGAGGAACTACAATGTCAGTAGTATCAATGAAACAGCTTCTTGAAGCTGGCGTACATTTCGGTCACCAGACAAGAAGATGGAACCCGAAGATGGCTCCCTACATCTTCACAGAAAGAAACGGAATCTATATCATCGACCTTCAGAAGACAGTAAAGAAGCTCGATGAGGCTTACATGTTCTTAAGAGACATTTCCGCTGAGGGCGGCGAGGTTCTTTTCGTAGGAACCAAGAAGCAGGCAGGCGATTCCATCAAGGAAGAGGCAACAAGAGCCGGTGCGCACTATGTCAACGCACGTTGGCTCGGCGGCATGATGACCAACTTTGACACCATCAAGACCAGAATCAGACGTCTTGAGCAGCTCCATAAGATGGAGTCTGACGGCACATTCGAACTTCTCCCGAAGAAGGAAGTTGCAAAGCTCACCCTCGAGATTGAGAAGCTTGAGAAGTATCTCGGCGGTATCAAGACCATGGAGAAGCTTCCCGCTGCACTCTTCATCGTAGACCCGAAGCGTGAGAAGATCGCCGTTTCCGAAGCAAGAAAATTAGGTATTCCGATAGTTGCTATCGTAGATACCAACTGCGACCCCGACGAGGTTGACTATGTAATCCCCGGCAACGATGACGCTATAAGAGCTGTCAAGCTCATTTCCGGCGCAATGGCAGACGCCATCATCGAGGGCAGACAGGGCGAGGCTAATGCCGCTGCAGAGGAGACCGAAGAAACTCCCGCAGAGGAAGCTCCCGCTGAGGAATAATTCAGATATAACGATAGCAAGAAAGGAATCTTTACTATGGCTAATATAACCGCAAAGGACGTTGCCGCTCTCAGAGAGAGAACCGGCGTCGGCATGATGGATTGCAAAAAGGCACTCGTAGAGGCTGACGGCGATTTCGAGCAGGCAGTAGTTATCTTAAGAGAAAAGGGTCTCGCTACACAGGCTAAGAAGGCTGGCAGAGTTGCCGCTGAGGGCTTGGTTGAGGCTTTCGTTGAGAATGGCGTTGGCGTAGTCGTAGAGGTCAACTCCGAAACCGACTTCGTTGCAAACACCGATCAGTTCAAGGCTTTCGTTAAGACTGTTGCCAAGACCATCGCAGAGTCAAATCCTGCTGATGTCGAAGCACTCAAGGCTTGCAAGGCTTCCGGCTCAGATATGACCGTTCAGGAAGAGCTTCAGGAGCTGTTCTTGAAGATCAGAGAGAACATTCAGATAAGACGCTTTGTCCGTCTCGAGGGCGACCTCGTTTCCTATGTTCACGGTGAGGGCAGAATCGGCGTTCTGGTACAGCTCGATACCGACCTCGGCGACAAGGCTTATACCTGCGGCAAGGACTGCGCTTTGCAGATCGCCGCTATGAACCCCTCCTACCTCGACAGAGCTTCCGTTCCCGCTGACGTTTTGGATGGCGAGAAGAAGATCGTAATGGCTCAGATGGCTGAAGACCCGAAGATGGCTTCTAAGCCCGAGGCTGTTCTTGCAAAGATCGCAGAGGGCAAGCTCGGTAAGTACTACACTGAAAACTGCCTCCTCGAGCAGGAGTTCGTCAAGGATGGCGAGTACACTGTCGGCAAGTATGTCGAGAAGTGCGCCAAGGATCTCGGCGGTTCAATCAAGGTTTCTCAGTACGTCCGCTACGAAAGAGGCGAGGGTATCGCCAAGAAGGAAGAGAACTTCGCTGAAGAAATCGCTTCCATGATCAAGTAATCTTGAGCTTATGAAGAGCTTGCCCAAGTGGCAGGCTCTTTTTTATATTGTTGACTTTTAAGCTTAAGTGTGATAAATTGGATATAGACTATTTTGGAGGGAGGCTTCACCATGTATAAATTCGCTATCTGCGATGATTCTCACGATATGACATCACTTGTAAATGAGCTCACTCATAAATGGGCTACCGCCAGAGATATTACCGCTGAAATAAACGTTTTTGATTCAGCAGAAGCTTTTCTCTTCTCATATTCCGAGACAAAGGACTACGACATACTTCTTCTGGATATAGAAATGGGCGGAATGGACGGAGTAAGCCTTGCCAAAAAGCTACGTCAGGAGAACCGCTATGTCCAGATAGTATTCATCACCGGTTATTCTGATTATATAGCCGACGGCTACGATGTCGATGCCCTCAACTACCTCATGAAGCCCTTGAAAGAAGAAAAGCTTTTCGAAGTCCTCGACAAGGCAGTAGTTAAGATTGCAAGAAGCGAGCGTATGCTGACACTTGAACTGACAGACGAGACCGTCAAAGTCCCTCTCATAGAAATAAAGTACTTGGAAGTTATCAAAAACTATGTCACCGTCCATGCCGACGAGGATTACACCGTCAAGAAAACCTTGGGCGAATTCGAGTCACTTCTTGACGAGAACTTCTACCGCACCGGACGCTCCTATATCGTCAATCTCCGCTATGTCCGGAAAGTCACCAAGACCGAAATCTATCTTAAAGATAACATAGTAATCCCGTTGCCACGAGGACAATATGAGCCGCTCAACAGAGCATTGATTCATAGAGTAGGGAAGGAGTGAACACCTGCGATGCCGAAGCTTTCAAAGAAGATGAATAAGCGTATTGATGCCTATCAGCAGGAGCTACTAAAGACCCACTATGCCGAGGTCGACAACATGTACAGGCAGATCCGGGGCTGGCGGCATGACTACAGAAATCACATCCAGATTCTCAAAACCCGGGTAATGTCCGGCGATATGGATTCCGTCATGGCGTACTTAAATGAGCTCGAAACCGACCTCGACACCGTCGACACCGTCATCCATTCCGGCAACGCCATGTGCGACGCAATCTTAAACAGCAAGATTTCCCTTGCAAAAGCAGCAAAAATCCCCGTCAAAGCCGATGCCGAAATCCCCGTAAAGCTGACAGTTTCCGATATAGATCTCTGTTCAATCGTCGGAAATCTCTTTGACAATGCGATCGAGGCATCAAAAAAGCTCCCCGAAGATAAGCGGATGATCCGTGTCTATATGGCTATCCGTGACAGTCAGTTCTACATATCGTTTACAAACTTCACCGCAGACAAAAAGCGTTTTGCTTTCGACTCCACCAAAGGCGAGGGTCACGGCTTGGGACTTGCCCGCATTGATTCTTTGGTCAGAAAGTATGGCGGCTATATCTCCCGCAACAGCGAGGATGGGGCATTTTCGACCGAGATTCTCCTCCCGCAATAGCTGAAAATTGCAATTCGTCCCCTCAGAAGAGCGTTTCGTCCCCAAAACGTGCGCTCTTTAAAATTTCCGCTATAATAGAATCATGAAAGGCGGTGCTGAATAATGACCGAAACAAAAGACAAAATAAAAGAAAAACCAAAGTACGGCATCTTAAGCTGTGTATGGTTCATGATTAAGTGTGCGTGGACTCACGGCGAGAAAAAGGTTGTACTCTTAGGACTTCTCTTCTCGCTCGTAGTAACAGGTCAGAGCGTTGCGGGACTCTATATCTCGCCCTCGATAATTGCAGTGCTGGAGCGAAACGGAACAGTAGGGGAGCTTCTCATGACAATAATCGGCTTCACGCTGATCCTCGTGTTCTTAGCTATGGCAAGGCAATACATCGACTCGAATATCCTCTTTGGCAGGATAACAACCCGTTCGGAAATTATAAATCTCATCAACACAAAGTGTGCCGAAACGTCCTATCCAAATTTAGGCAACGAAAAGTTCCGGACAATTCTCCAAAAAGCTTTGCCAACTACATATTCTAACTCTGCGGCTTGTGAGGCAATCTGGAAAACAATTTGCTCATTCCTGAGTAACCTGTTGGGGCTTATCATCTATGCAGCAATACTCTCGACCGCAAACGTCTGGATTCTCCTCATAGTGACGGTGACAGCTCTTGTCGGCTATTTTGTCACAAACAAGCTCAACAGCTACGGCTATAATCACCGTGAGGAAGAAGCGAAGATCAATAAGACTCTGGACTATGTACGCCATACAGCTTCCGAAACGAGCTTTGCAAAGGATGTCCGGATCTTCGGCATCAAGAGCTGGTTCACCGAGCTTTACGACAAGCAGTGCCTTCTCCTTGAAGCGTTCTATCGCAAGTGCGAGAACGTCTATATCTGGGGCAGAGTTGCCGACCTTGTTCTTAGTTTCTTAAGAAATGCTGTGGCATATGCCTACTTCATAGCTCTCGTTCTTGACGGCTCAATCGACGTTTCAATGTTCATCCTCTATTTCTCGACTGTCAGCGGATTCACTGGTTGGGTAACTGGAGTTTTAGGAGACCTCACCACCATGCACAGGCAGCGCTTAGAGATTTCAAACGTCATCGAAATCATCAATTACCCCGAGCAGTTCAAGTTTGAGGATGGCTCTGATGTCCCGATTCCCACTGACGGCAAGTATGAGATAGTTCTTGACCATATATGGTTCAAGTACCCCTCATCCGACAGCTACACTCTTGAGGACATCAATCTGACACTTCACGCTGGCGAAAAGCTTGCAGTAGTCGGACTTAACGGCGCAGGAAAGACGACACTTGTCAAACTCATCACCGGCATGGAAGACCCGACAGTGGGGAGAGTGCTCCTCAACGGCGTTGACATCCGAGAATTTAACCGCCGTGAATATTACAAAGTCTTCTCGGCAGTATTCCAGAACTGCATCCTCTGGGCGGGCTCAGTCGCCGAAAACGTCGCCCAGACCGACCACGACATCGACTATGACAAGGTTAATTCCTGCATCGAAAAGGCAGGACTTACTGAAATGGTCAAAGGCTTCAAGGACGGTCTTGAGGAAAAGCTGAACCGTGAAGTATATGAGGACGCCGTTAATCTCTCAGGCGGTCAGACACAGAGGCTGATGCTCGCAAGAGCCCTCTATAAAGACGCTCCCGTCATCGTTCTTGACGAGCCGACAGCGGCTCTCGACCCGATTGCCGAAGCCGACCTTTACAACAAGTATAACGACATGACCATGGGGCGCTCGTCCGTTTATATCTCCCATCGTCTCGCCTCGACCAGGTTCTGCGACAGAATCATCCTGATAGGCGACCATAAGATATTGGAAGAGGGAACCCACGAGCAGTTACTTAAACAAGGCGGAAAATATGCCGAACTCTTCGAAGTTCAGAGCAAATACTACAGGGAGGGTGACATCAATGAGTAAGAATAATGACAAAATTACCTATCGCCGGATGGCATCCAAGACGATTCAAGGGCTGAAAATCCTCTATAAAAACAGTCCCCACATGATAATCTCGACTATAGTTTATTCCGTCTGGACTGCTCTTAACCCCTACATCGGAATCTATATGTCGGCTCTCATCATAACAGAGCTTTCCGGCAATAGGGACAAAGACCGTCTCACAATGCTTGTTCTTGTAACGCTTGCTTTGGCGGCGGCAGTTGCGCTTATAAGTGCATTCTTAGGTAAGTACAAAAATACCTATGGCGGTATGGCAAACTTCTTCAGAGGAATGGGCAACTACACCAAGAAGCAGCTCGATATGGATTTCGCCGATGCCGACAGCCAGAAGACAAAAGACACCTATTCAACCATCACTCAGAATGTCAATAGCGCAGGTTGGGGACTTGTGTTTCTTCTCAGCTGGGTTGAGGACCTCATCAAAGGCGTTTTCACTATCATAGGCGGTGTTGCTCTGACTGTAACTCTCTTCACAACAAGAGTCCCCGACGGCTCATCTCTTGCGTTTCTCAATAATCCCATCTGCATAATTCTTGTTGTTGCAGTAATGATCGGCGTTACACTTTTAGCACCGATGTGTTCCAACAAAGCTTCAAGCTATTGGTCGAAAAATATCGGTGACCACAACTTCGCCAATAGACTCGCCACGTATCACGGTTTCTTAGTAACTGAAGATAAGTATTCTCTCGACGTGAGAATGTACAATCAGCACAAGATGAGTGAGAAATACAACTGCGACAAAACGGGGATATTCGGATCAGATGGCATATTTGCTCACTTTGCACGAAGAGGAATGGGAGCTTTCAGTTCACTCGGCAGCGGAATTGGAACATTGTTCTCAGGACTCGCCTATGTCTATGTCTGCCTGAAAGCTCTTGGCGGCGCATTCGGAATTGGCTATGTCACGCAGTATGTCGCCGCAATCACCAATGTTTCAGGAGGTCTCACCCAGACCCTCTCAACTCTCGGACAGCTCAAAGCCAACACTCCGTTCCTCGAAATGTCCCTTGAATACCTCGACATCCCTCACAGCATGTATAAAGGCTCTCTGACGGTAGAAAAGAGACTTGACAGGGATTATGAGATAGAATTCCGTGATGTGTCCTTCAAATATCCCGGTAGCGATAACTACGCTCTAAGGCATGTAAACGTCAAGTTCAGAGTTGGCGAACGCCTTGCAGTCGTCGGCGAGAACGGCTCAGGAAAGACTACTTTCATACTCCTGCTTTGCAGGCTCTATGACCCGACCGAGGGCGAAATCCTCCTCAACGGCATCAATATCACGAAGTACAATTACCGAGAATACCTCGATGTCTTTTCAGTAGTATTTCAGGACTTCAAGCTCCCCGCATTCAAGCTTGGCGAAGTAGTAGCTTCAAGCATGACTTATGATAACAACAAAGTCACCGACTGCCTCGTAAAAACCGGCTTCGGCGACAGGCTGAAAGAGCTTTCAAGCGGTCTTGAAACCACTCTCTACACAGAAGTAGACCAGAACGGTGTGAACGTCTCCGGCGGCGAGGCTCAGAAGATAGCTCTTGCAAGAGCCCTCTATAAAGATTCGCCGTTCATAGTCCTTGACGAACCGACAGCCGCACTTGATCCGATGGCGGAAGCGGAAATCTACTCGAAGTTCAACGATATAGTAGGCGACAAGACCGCCATCTATATCAGTCACCGTCTCTCGAGCTGCAGATTCTGCGATGAAATTGCCGTCTTCGACCATGGTTCTATCGTTCAGAAAGGAAGCCACGACGAGCTTATAGAGCAAGATGGCAAGTACAGTGAACTCTGGAATGCACAGGCTCAGTATTACACCGAAGAAGAATAATTCAGAAATGCCTCTGGAAAACCCGGAGGCGTTTTCATACTGAAATTTGTCCTCCGTGAAACTACAAAACAGCGAAATTGCCTCTTGATTTCAGACTCGTAATGTGCTATAATCGCCTTTGAATTTGCATTTTAGGGGGCATTATATTGCTTTTCGGAAAACACATAAACCGCTATTACATAAAGTACGCATATCTGTTGCTGATAGGCATCGGTGCGCTCATCTTGGTAGACTATCTCCAGCTAATAATCCCCGAGCTCTATCGTAACGTCATCAACGGCATCAATTATGGCTATATAACCCTCGATGACGGCACGAATGCGGCTTTCGATATTGATTTTCTTCTGGACAAGGTCTGCCTGCCGATGATCGGAATCATCGTAGGAATAGTTTCCGGAAGATTCCTCTGGCGTGTCTGTTTCTTCGGAAGCGGAAACAAGGTCGTAGCTGACCTCAGATACCGCATGTTCGATCACTGCAAGGATTTGTCCCAGCAGTACTATCAGAAAAACAAAGTCGGCAACCTGATGTCGCTCTTCACAAACGACCTTGAAACCATCCGTGACTGCTATTCAAACGGAATCTTAATGACCTGCGACGCCGCATTCTTGGGCGTTCTCTCATTTATAAAGATGCTCCGGATGAATGTCCTGATGTCGCTTCTTTGCATGATACCGATTGTACTTCTCTTCGGAGTGGGAATAACTCTCATGCAGTATATGGAAAAGAAGTGGGAAGTAAGACAGGAAGCATTCTCTCGTCTTTCCGACTTCTCTCAGGAAAGCTTCTCCGGAATCGCCGTCATCAAGGCTTTCGTAAAAGAGGGCAAAGAGCTGATGGCGTTCAGAAAGCTCAATAAAGAAAATGAGGACGCAAACGTTGAGTATACCCGCCTTTCAACGCTTCTCACAATCTTCGTAACCCTCTTGGTTGAGTCGGTAATCTGCGTCATTTTGGGCTACGGAAGCTATCTTGTCTACAAGGGCACTTTTAATGCGGGACAATTGGTCGAATTCATTGGCTATTTCAACTCAATAGTCTGGCCTGTAATGGCAGTGGCAGAGCTCATCAATATGCGCTCTCAGGGCACAGCCTCACTTAAGAGAATCAGCGAGCTCCTTGATGCCGAGGTTGACGTTAAGGATAGCGTTGACGCCACCGATATTGAAGACGTCAGGGGTAATATTGAGTTCAGAGACCTCACATTCAGATACCCCGATGGCGAATATGATGTTTTAAAGAATGCCTCATTTAAGATAAACGCCGGTGAAAGCGTCGGAGTAATCGGCAGAACCGGAGCAGGCAAGACGACTCTTGCTGATTTGATACTTAGAATCTACAACGTCCCCGATGGAAAAATTTTCATCGATGGCAAGGATGTAAATTCCATCACAATAGCATCTCTTCGCAAATACTGCGCCTATGTCCCGCAGGACAACTTCCTTTTCAGTGACACTATTGAGCACAATATCGAATTCGCAACCGATGATGTCAGCCATGAAAAGGCTGTCGAGGCGGCAAAGCTCTCCGCAGTAGATGACAATATTTCCGAATTCGCCGAGGGATATGAAACAGTTCTTGGCGAGCGTGGCGTGACCGTCTCCGGCGGACAGAAGCAGAGAATCTCGATAGCCCGAGCACTCATGAAAAACGCTTCGATTCTCATCTTGGATGACTCAGTATCGGCAGTTGACATCGAAACCGAGAAAGAGATCCTTTCCGGTCTCAAGACCTCACGTAAGGGCAAGACTACTATTCTCATAGCCCACAGAGTCACCACCATCGAGCATATGGACAAGATTATTTTCATCGATGATGGAAACATCTTGGCTGTCGGAAACCATGAAGAACTGTATAAGAGCTGTCCGCAGTATAAGCTGACGGTTGATTTGCAACGTCTTGAAAGCGAAAGGGGGTGCCTCTGATGCATGAATTTTATCCTCTTTTGTCGGTCGGTGCAGTAATCGGCGTCGTCTCAATCGTCTTCATCATAGCCTACTTCTCCGTCAAGGATCGTAAAGAAGCGATGGGCTTCGACCGCAACATGTCTGACGGTGAGATTCTCAAGAGGCTTCTCAAGTATGCCAAGCCCTATGTCGGACAGTTCATCTTCGTTCTGTTCATAATGCTTGTCTCCGTCGCCTATGACATCATATCTCCCCTGATTATCGGTGATATTGAGGACATGATTGTCGGAGACTTCGAGATGAGCGAGATTCTTGCCTACATCGCAGTCTATGCCAGCATCCTCATCATCTCTATGATATGCACCTATGTACAGGCGATAGTTCTGCAGAAGATAGGTCAGAAGATTCTCTCCGCTCTCCGTGAAGACCTCATGAAGCACATCGAGAGCCTTTCTCATGCCCAGCTGAATAATATCCCTGTAGGAAAGCTGGTGACACGTGTCACTAACGACACCAACGCAATTTCCGTAATGTTCACGAATATCCTCGTGAACCTCATCAAGAACTTCTTCGTAATTGTCGGTGTTCTCTGTGCAATGCTCGCTCTGAACTACCAGCTCACGCTGATGGTTCTCTGCTTCGTGCCGTTCATACTTCTCTTCACGGTAATTTTCAGAAAGTTCTCCCGCCGTGCCTACAGACGTGTCAAGGACGGCACAACCGACATAAATACATTCATTTCCGAGCACCTTTCCGGTATGAAAATCATCCAGATTTTCAACCGTGAGGACAGAAAGCTCGGCGAGTTCCAGCAGAGAAACAAAAAGCTCGAGAAAGCACAGACCCAGCAGATATTCACATTTGCCATCTTCCGTCCTCTCGTTTACATGCTCTATGTTTCGTCGATACTTTGCCTGTTCTACCTTGGAGGCAGGGGATACATCAAGGAAACCGTCTTCCTTGGTCAGACCATCACCAGCGGTACAGTAGTATCATTCTACATGTATATTTCGAAGTTCTATAACCCCATCCAGAACCTTGCCGAGCAGTTCAACTGGCTTCAGTCGGCACTTGCTTCCGCCGAGAAAATATTCACCATCTTCGACATGGTTCCTGAGATTCAGGACGAGCCGGACGCCATAGACCTCGAGACCTGCGAGGGCAATATCGAGTTCAAAAATGTCTGGTTTGCCTATAACGAGGGCGAGTGGGTTCTCAAGGACGTTTCGTTCAAGGTCAATGCCGGCGAAACAGTTGCATTTGTAGGAGCGACCGGCTCCGGCAAGACAACGATTCTCTCCCTTATCTGCCGCAATTACGACATCCAGAAAGGTCAGATTCTTATCGACGGCGTCGACATCAAGCACTACACCGTCTCAAGCCTCCGCCGCCACTTCGGTCAGATGCTTCAGGACGTATTCCTCTTCTCGGGAACGATAAGAAGCAACATAGTTCTCCGTGAGGACAGCTTCACCGACAAAGAAATAATGTCCGTCTGCCGCTATGTCAACGCAGACAAGATCATAGAAAAGCTTGACAAGGGTCTTGACGAAGAGGTCAGAGAGCGTGGAAACAACTTCTCTGCCGGTCAGCGTCAGCTTCTTTCGTTCGCAAGAACTATAATCCACAAGCCTGAGGTCATGATACTTGATGAGGCAACCGCAAACATCGACACCGAGACTGAAATTCTCATTCAGGATTCTCTCGAGAAAATGATGAATATCGGAACGCTCCTGATAGTTGCCCACAGGCTTTCCACAATCAGAAAGGCTGACAGAATTATATACCTTTCCCACGGCGAAATTCTGGAGAGCGGAACCCACGATGAGCTTCTTGAGCTCAAGGGTCACTACTATGAGCTCTATATGCTGCAGTTTGAAAAGGAAAACCTCTTACAAAATAATTGACGTGAGCGGAGTAATGTGTTATAATTTCAGGTAGCAGTCTGGCAATATTGCCGCAGAACCCATGTCATGGAGGACACAAAATGAGTATTTTAGACGGAAATAACGAAATCTACGAAGTAAAAGAAGAGTTTGCCCCAACCGAGGACACCAAGCTTAAAAGATTCCTCAAGGGAAAGACAATCTATATACTTCTGATTGCGGCAATAATATGCTTCGTTGCATGCGCACCGACAGTCGCCACCATCGTCACTATCTACCGCAACGTTGACACGGCGGAAAACGTCATCGCCCTGTCCGACGTAACGCTGACATATGATCTTACCGACCAGTACGTCACCGGCAGTGCCTATAAATTCTTGGCTCAGATCGGCTATATCGCCGCAACAGAGGAAGCCGCAACCTACTATTATTATGTCATGTATCTCGACATCAACGGCGAGCAGGTTGCAACCCTCGTTCAGGCAGATAAACGTGGAGACAGCGAGATTCAGGAGGTTATAGATGCCTACCTTGAATACGCCTCCGATCCCGATGCCGGCTATCAGGGAAGCATCGTTTCCATAACCGGTCGCTTCAAGACCATGACCTCTTCTGAGGAGGAGCTCTTCACCGAAGGTCTTTCCGCTATGGGCATCAGCGGCACAGCACTTGGCTATACGCTCAAGATTCAGGCACTTCCCGAAGCCTCCGACACCATCCCTTACTGGTGCGTGGCAGTTCCTGCAGGAATCGGATTTGTGGTATGTACAGTCCTGACCATATACGGCTTCATCCTTGAAGACCAGCGTGAAAAGGCTCAGCTCAGCCCGTATCCTTATCAGAATCAGAAAAAGAAGAAGCCCAAGAAGGACAAAAAAGACAAAAAGAAAAAGTAAGCCATAAAAAATGGGACATCGCAATGTGCGGTGTCCCAATTATTTTTATCATCATTCGCTCTCAATATAAGCAAACTGCCATTCGTCAAACACAAAGCTTCCTCCGAATACGAAGTACAGATCATGTATCCCCGAAACGGTCTTATCAAGTGTGCACACTATCGTCTGAAAATCGCTTCCCGTCTCGAACTGCACGCTTCCGACAACCGTACCATCGGCAGAGTCAAGCCTTATTTCGATGATGCCCTTACCTCTGACGGTAGCTGCAAAGGCGTTCGCTCCGCTCCCGAAATCAACCGACGAAACCGCCGACCAGTCGCCGTCGGAAATGCTGGTTATATAGGTCCTGTCCTCGCTTGTGTGATATGAAATTCCCGCAGTCGTGACCGCAGTCTCTGCCTGATTCACTTCAAAAGCGTCAAGGTCTTTGAGCTGACTTACGCCCTCCCTTGTCATGGTGGCAGGGGAGATGGTGACCGTTTCCTCGTCGACCTCGATAACGTCCACCCCGATGCTTCTGTATCCGCTTGCAGATGAACCCATGTTGTCGAGGAGCATTACCGTCTGGTATAAAATATAGTATGTATCCCCGAACTTCTGCAGGTGGGAGTGGTTATTGCTGAACGAGAACCCATAGTGCGACGGATTCGAGAGATATTCTCCTCCGTAAACCCAGCTGTCCGGGTCAAGCGGGTCGGTGGAGGTCATATAGACCATAGAGCAAGTAGTGGGTGCTTCCTCGTCAGAATCATAGGACGACCACTTGTATCTGTCCTCATAGTTCGAGCAGTAGGTGAGTACGTAAGTACCATTTATATAGTTCAGCTCGTTCGCCTCGAAGTGATATACAGCAGGAATCTTCACAATCTCGCTGTCAAGGGAAACCATGTCGTCGCCAAGCTTCACGATTCTGCAGTTTCCGGTGTACATTCCGTCCTCATCGTCGTGCATCTCGCTTCCGCCGCCGAAAACGAGCCATCCCACGCCGTCATCGTCGATAACAACGCCCGGGTCGAAGCACCAGTAAACTGGATCGTCGGCAAGCTCAGCTGTGCTCGGGCTTATAAGTGCCTCGCCGATCGGGTCTTCCCAAGGACCGGTAGGGGAGTCAGACTTGAGCACTCCTATGCCGCTTGCGCCGTTCGCAAAGTAGAGATAGAATTCCGTCTTGCCGTTCGAGGTCTCCCTTGAAACGATGGAGGGTGCCCAGCTGCACCCAGCCCAAGTTGCGATTTCCGTGACTTCAATAGTGCACTCATAGGTCCAGTTCACCATGTCGTCAGTGGAATAGCATACCAAAGAGCCGATCGAACCATAGGTGTTCTCATCAGTTCCCAGTCCGGCATCATACTGCTCGCTGTCGTTCGTTCCGTAGACATAGAGCCTGCCGTTATACTCAACCGAAGTCGGGTCGGCAAAGAAAGTGACCGATGAAATCGGGCTGTTCTCCCCGACAAGCTTATAAGCTTCTGAAAGAGTGTCCCCGACGCTGTAGCCGAGGTCCTCTGAGTCAACCAAGTTCTTTGAAATAGTGAAGTCTGATGCCGTCGCACTGCCACAGCCGGTGAGCAGAGTGCCGAGTATCGTTGCAATTGTCATGAGGCAAATTATCCTTTTCTTCATAATTTTTATGTTCCTTTCGAGGAGAGATAGTACTATTATACAATAGCCTCGCCACAAATTCAATGACCGATAACGAGACGGATATTGACTTATCCTGAGATTACGGCAAATAAAAAATCCCGGACCGGGAAAACCGATTCAGGACTTTTTCTGGTCGCGGGGGAAGGACTTGAACCAACGACCTCCGGGTTATGAGCCCGACGAGCTACCATCTGCTCTACCCCGCAATATATCATAAGGGGCATCTGCCCCGAATGCTCAACTATAATATCACAACTTGGCGTCTTTGTCAACCCCTTTTTTGAAAAACTTTTTTTGCCTCCGAAAAATTCCCCCACAAAAATTTTCAAAAACCCCTTGACATCCCCCACGAAGAGTATTATAATGTTTACATGTGGTGGAAGGGCTGAAAAAAGCTGAACCACATGAATGACTGCGGGGGGGGTACTCGATTTCGTCCCGAAATCGACTGAGATCCAAAAAATCTCGTACCCACTACAAACCTCCGACACTATTTTAACAAAGTGCACGGAGGATTTTTAATATCAATTTTTCCTCCAAGTGCAAAACTAAGGAGGAATTTTTTATGGCAAAAAGGCTTATGTGCATTGTCCTGAGCGTTCTCATGATAATGACAGTTTTGCCGACGGGGGTTGTGGCAGATTATAATGAACAGGCGCTTACAGTTGATTACATTAATGAGGTATATGGTCAGTTGAGTTCAGGCTATTATTGGCTTGAAGAAGATCTTGTGTTGACAGATTATGACATCGTTATTCCATTGGGAGAGGAAGTTACTATCGACTTAAAAGGTTATTCTATTACTGGTACAGGACAGGATAGTGTCATTACAGTTTACGGAGTATTTACACTGGATGACACTGATGATTTTGAAGGTACCGGCATTATTACAGGCGGTTCTGGGAAATGTTTTTATTATGGTGCAGCCTATATGTACATCTGTGGCGGTGGCGTGTTTGTTATGGGCGAAGTAGGTGCCGAAATAGCCACTGCTTCATTCACTATGAATGGTGGAACAATTACTGGCAACAGTGCATGCAGTGATGATTTCCCTACGATTTGCTATGGCGGTGGTGTTTTTGTTGGTGATTATGCTGATAGGTGGAATGATTACAGATAACAGCACCAGCGGATATGGCGGTGGCGTAAGTGTTGGTTTCAGCGGAAACACTAACAGATCAGAATTTAATTTTGCGGAGGGTGTACTATACGGGAATAGTGCGGATATTGCCGCTGATGACATATACGCCTGTGGCACGTATTCCGTGAGTACTATTATTTTTCCTGATGGAATGGGATGCGATTATTGTGATGTAGATTTCACTAACTACCTGTGGTTCAACGATGCAAGTGGTAGCCGTTATACTGTGGGGTCGAGCAGTTACATTGAAGAGGAAATCAATGAAAGTTATGACACTCTGTGCCTTAAGGCGGCTGAAAAATCAGAGTCCTCCATCTCCCTCTACGGTCGTTCCCTCAGCCTTGGCGGGAAGATTGGTATTAATTATTACTTCGACTGTAGCGGGGTTACGAATCCGGAGGATTACTATGTTGTGTTCACTGTCGCTAATGAAAGTACTACACGTACTGACGAAATTTATCTGACGCAGAGCACAGTATCGGATGGTAACGGCGGTTATTACTATGTCGCTACTTGTAAGGTCTACTTCTATCAGATGCTTGACGATATAACGGCTACGCTGTATGACGGTGAGGGAAATATCGTAAGCACGGATACAGGGTATTCGATTTATACATATATGTCGACAGCTATGAATAAAGGAAGCACTAAACTTCAAACCCTTGTTGCTGGGCTTGGCATTTACGGAATTACCGGTCAGGTTTGGGCGGAGAAGAATTTGGATGTTGAGTATTCTGTTTTAACAGTTGGAACAGAATATAAAAGCTTAAATTGGGTTCTTACGTACGACAATAGTGGCAGTAATGATGCGGGTTATCTTTATTATTGGCTTTTGGATAGTTTCAGTTTCAGCACTTATAAGACGGCTTTGTCAAGTGCAAGCAATTTCGCCTACACTACCAATGTTTCAGGCGAGAATAACGGAATTTCAATTGCACCTACGCTTGTTCTTGATGATTCTTGCGATTTGAAGTTTGTTATCACTGTAGACGATATTAGTGATTATACCGTGTACTTGGATGATGTAGAAGTTACGCCGACAAGTGATAGCGGCAAATACTATGTTTCAGTCACGGACATTTTAGTTCAGAACTGGGACAATACACATTCTATCAAGGTTGTGAAGACTGATGATAGTACTGTATACGATGAGATCACAGGCTATAGTGTTATGAGCTATGCTTATCATATGGTTTCTGAAGGAGAAGGCACACAGTCGCTTCAAGATCTTCTGGTTGGCATGTATGCTTACTATACTGCCGCTGAGGCTTATATAGCGACCGAATGAGAGAAGGTAGAAAAATGAAAGATTATATTTCTCATGAATTAGAACTGGTCATATTCTCTGATTGCGATACATTTGTGGTTTCTGACAGTAGTACTGAAATTATCGAGACAGAAATCATGGGAGTAGGCAGTAGCGATATGTAATCCCATCCCGGGCGGGCACAAGCTCGCCCGGCTTTTATAGGGGGACAAGCATGAAAACTAAGATAATAATTGCAATGCTGATGCTTTTTATGCTCAGCGGTTGCTCGAATGTAGAGAATGTTGAGGTCTCTGAGCCGGCAACAACGACTTCGGAAGTGACTACAACCACTGCTGAGGTTACCACCGCTCCGGTGACTACGACAGAGCCGGTCACTACCACTGCGCCGGCAACCACAGAGGCAACAACAGTGGAGACTACAACAGCAGTAACGACCACAACCGAGGCGACGACTACTACGAAAGCGACAACCACAGCTACCACGACGACTACCAAAGCGGCTACAACTGCTACTACAACTACCGCAGATGAGGAAGATGTTGTGGTGCTAGACGAAGAGGATGAGGTAGTTATTGACGAGGAAGATGAGACGGCTGTGACTACGGCGGCTTCTGCAAGTGCGAGTAGCACTACGACGAGCTACTATTACTACTATCCGAGTATCACCACGTCGTACGTATGGATTGAGACGGAAATCGACACTAATACGGATAGCACAGACAGCAGTTCATCGTCAGGGAGCAGTTCTGACAGTGGGAGCTCTTCGAGCTCCGACTCTCCAACACAGAATGCGGATGGAAGCTATGAGCTGCCGGCAGTTCCGATTACATAATGACAGAATCGCCGCATGGCGGCATAACTCAAAACGACCCGGCGGTGGCTTAGCCTGAGCCTCCTTCCACAACGTGTCACTGATACGTACGGCAAAGACTGACCCACCGCTGTTTCGTTATATTCAGAGGAAATAAAATGGGACGCAGAAAAATTGATCCTGAGGTGAAAGCTGAGCACGAGCGGCGGCAGAAGAAGATTGACCGGAAGAGATACTATGCCAAGACGGCGAATCTTTATCCGAAAAGGGCTTGGTCGGAGGAGGAAATCAGGATGGTTCTGGAGCACTCCATCCCCGACAGCGAGCTGTCGGTAAAAATCGGTCGCTCCCTCAAGTCAATTCAGGAAAAACGCCGACGCCTGAAAAATGCGGAGGCAGATAATTCAAAAGAAGCCTGAGAGAAATCTTAGGCTATTTTGTGCTTCTAAAGCTATGTCGCCGCAGGCGACTGAGAGGTTTCTGTGGCTGGGTTTCAAAAATTTTTTTCAAAACCCGCCCCAAACCCCTTTACAAATCGCAAAAATTGTGTTAACATATATCAGTCTGTGCAGGACTTCGTTGTCATGCCATGACGATACCGCAGACTCGGGTAGCGGATTCAGCCCTGATGGGAGAAATACCTGCCGCTGTCCTTGCTGACGGAAGAAATTTTTGAAAGAGGTATTAAAATGCTCAGAAAAGAAGAAAAAGCCGCAATTATTGAGGCTAACAGACTGTCCGAGAACGACACCGGCTCACCCGAGGTCCAGATTGCAATTCTCACCAAGAGAATCGCCGACCTCACCGAGCATCTCAAGTCCAACAAGAACGACCATCATTCAAGAAGAGGACTTCTCAAGATGGTAGGTAAAAGACGTAATCTTCTCAACTATCTCAAGAAGAAGGACGTCAACCGCTACCGTGAAATTGTTGAAAAGCTCGGCTTGAGAAAGTAAACTTTGATCAAATGGGGCAGTAGCGGCTTTCACGAGCGGCTTACTGCCCTTTGATTAGGGACAGGGGATAGTCCCCGAAATCGAATTGTATTGTCAGGCGATGTTTTTTAGTAATAAGTTAAGCCCTTTGGGAGCAAAAGCCTTAACTTATTGCTAAAACATCCGCTTGAAAATATAAAAACTTATTTTTAAGGAGGATATTACACTATGGCAATGTCAGAACTCAAGAAGTTTGACAAGTACAGAAAGTATGAAACAACATTCGCCGGACGTCCGCTTACCGTTGAAACCGGCAAGACCAGCGAGCTCGCTAACGGCTCCTGCTGGGTCACATATGGCGAGACTGTCGTCATGGCAAACGTAACCGCATCGGTAAAGCCGAGAGACGGTATTGACTTCTTCCCGCTTTCGGTTGATTATGAGGAGAAGCTCTATTCAGTAGGAAAAATCCCGGGCTCGTTCACCAAGCGTGAGGGCAAGCCCTCCGACAAGGCAATTCTCACCTCGAGAATGGTTGACCGTCCTATAAGACCTCTCTTCCCAAAGGACATGCGCAACGACGTAACAGTAGTAATGACCGTTATGTCCGTTGACCCCGACTGCTCGCCTGAAATCACAGGTATGCTCGCAACCTCAATCGCCATTTCTATTTCGGATATTCCGTGGGCAGGACCGATTGCAGGAATAAGCGTTGGTCTCGTTGACGGCGAGATTGTCCTCAACCCGACTCTCGAACAGCGTTCAAAGAACCACCTCAACCTCACCGTTGCCGGAACAATGGACAAGATCGTCATGATCGAAGCCGGCGCAGACGAGGTCGACGATGAGACGATGCTCAACGCCATCAAGACCGGTCATAAAGAGATCCAGAAGATGGTAGCATTCATCAACGACATCAAGGCTGAAATCGGCAAGCCGAAGTTCGAATTCGAATCGATGGAGGTTGACCACGACCTCTTCGACGCTATCGAGGAGATGGCTTCTGAGGACGTCAAGGCTGCTCTCGACACCGACGACAAGAATGTCCGTGAAGCAAGACTCCAGCCCATCAAGGACGCAATCCACGAGAAGTATGACGAGCAGTATCCCGAGCAGATCGCAATGATCGACGAGTGCATCTATAAGCTCCAGAAGAAGATTGTCCGCAACTGGCTCTATGAGGGCAAGCGTGTCGATGGAAGAACGCTCGACCAGATCCGTCCTTTGGCAGCAGAGGTAGGACTTCTCCCGAGAGTTCACGGTTCAGGACTCTTCACCCGTGGACAGACTCAGGTTCTCTCTATCGCAACCTTAGCACCCGTGAGCGAGTGCCAGAAGCTTGACGGTCTTGACGAAGAGACCGAGAAGAGATATATGCACCAGTATAATTTCCCGTCCTACTCAGTAGGCGAGACCAAGGCTTCCCGTGGACCCGGACGCCGTGAGATAGGTCACGGTGCACTTGCTGAGAAAGCTCTCATTCCGGTTCTTCCTTCAATCGAAGAATTCCCGTATGCAATAAGAGTTGTCTCCGAGGTTCTTTCCTCGAACGGTTCGACCTCTCAGGGCTCAATCTGCGGTTCAACATTGGCACTTATGGATGCCGGTGTTCCGATAAAGGCACCCGTTGCCGGTATCTCCTGTGGTCTTATCACCAAGGAAGACGGTTCGTTCGCTACCATGGTCGATATTCAGGGTCTTGAGGACTTCTTCGGGGATATGGACTTCAAGGTCGGCGGCACTCACAAGGGTATCACTGCAATTCAGGTAGACATCAAGGTTGATGGTCTTACTTACGAGATAATCGAAGAAGCATTCGCCAAGACTCACAAGGCAAGAGACTATATTCTTGATGAGATCATGGCTAAGGCTATCGACGCTCCGAGACCTCAGGTTTCGAAGTGGGCTCCGAAGATGCTCACCACCAAGGTTCCTACCGACAAGATCCGTGAAGTCATCGGCTCTGGCGGAAAGGTCATCCAGAAGATTTCTGCTGACTACGACGTCAAGGTCGACATCAATGATGATGGAAATGTATTCGTATCCGGTCTTGACCTCGAAAAGGCTAAGGCTGCTATCTCCGTCATCAATACCATTGCGTTTGATCCTGAGATCGGCTCTATCTACAAGGGCAAGGTCGTAAGAATCATGAACTTCGGCGCATTTGTAGAAATCGCTCCCGGCAAGGACGGACTCGTTCACATTTCGAAGCTTGATATGCAGAGAGTCAACAAGGTCGAGGACGTAGTGTCTATTGGCGATGAGATCTTGGTCAAGGTCATCGAAATCGATGATCAGGGCAGACTCAACCTCAGCCGCAAGGACGCATTGGTCGAACTCGCTGCAAAGAGAGCCCAGAAGAAAGACTGATATTAAAATTATGCACAGTACTTGAGCTTAAGTGCTGTGCATTTTTCTTCTTTTCCACGAAAAATCGAATTTTAAAATTTAATGAGGATTCAGTGGTTGACAAGTGACAAAATAAGGTCTATAATATATCTATTGAGTCACCGAATCGACATTTAAATTTCATCATGGTTTGAAGAAATTCTTCAGAACATAATATATATCATCAGAAGATATAAGAGTTGTAGAGGGAAGCAGTCTTTGCAGCCGTTAAGATTTAACAGAATCTTAAACTGACTGCAGTTGAGATTTAACTCCTACGAAGAGTATTATTATTGTGTCAATGACCGGTCTTTCCGGCATCTGATAAAATCCAGCGGTGTATAAGAGGTGCTTGAATGAAAATTTCAATCCAAGGTTTAACCAAAATGTACGGTGATTTTAAAGCTGTTGACAGTCTCACTCTCGATATTGAGAGCGGCGAGCTGGTGGGTCTTTTAGGACCATCAGGTTGCGGAAAGTCAACAACACTGTTTATGCTCTCCGGTCTTACCGATCCCACGGAGGGTACCATCCTGTTTGGCGATACCGACGTAACGAGAATCCCCCCAGAGGACAGAGAAATCGGTCTCGTGTTCCAGAACTACGCTCTCTATCCCCATATGAGCGTCTTAGACAACATAATGTTCCCACTCATCAACCGAAAGGTTCCTAAGAAAGTGGCGAAGGAACGTGCA
This sequence comes from Oscillospiraceae bacterium, assembly GCA_021203065.1. Taxonomy (GTDB): domain Bacteria; phylum Bacillota; class Clostridia; order Oscillospirales; family Ruminococcaceae; genus Faeciplasma. The sequence goes on along the minus strand of JAJQBX010000032.1, from coordinate 540,070 downwards.
GAGGCAATGGCTGAAATTGTCCACCTCGAAGGTCTTCTTGGGCGTAAGCCAAAGGCTCTTTCCGGCGGTCAGCAGCAGAGAGTTGCAATTGCCCGTGCCTTGGTCAAGGAGCCTCAGGTTCTTTTATTGGATGAACCTTTGTCGAACCTCGACGCCAAGCTGAGAGTGGAGACCCGTGAGGAAATCCGCCGTATCCAGCAGGAGGTCAAAATCACAACAATCTTCGTAACCCACGATCAGGAAGAGGCAATGAGTATCTCCGATCGTATAGCGGTTATGGATGCCGGAGTTTTACAGCAGTTTGAAAAGCCTCAGGATATGTATCTTAATCCTGTGAATACATTTGTAGCCAACTTCCTCGGCACTCCCCAGATCAACATGTTCGACGGCGAAGTCACCGATGAGGGCATATTCCTCGGCGACAGGCTCGTAAGAGCAAGAGCTGATTTTGCGGACAAGTCTGTTGAAATCCCGAACGGTACATATAAGATGGGCATCCGTCCCGAGCACTTTGAGCTCTGCGACGAAGGTGTTCCCGCTGAAGCCGACAGAGTCCTCATGACCGGTCGTGAGCTTCAGGTATTCTTCCACTTGGGAGAGACCCCGTTCAGACTTCTCACTCATTCCGACCAGAGACTTTACGAGGGCAGTAAGTTCTGCTTAAGAGTAAGAAAATCTCAGCTTATGATCTTCGGCGAGGACAGCCTGACGCTCGCCAAGGTATAGGAAGGGGGATGCCTGTGTTTTGTCCGAATTGCGGAACCAAGGTCAGCGATAGCAGCAGATTCTGCCAGAACTGCGGTGCCGCTTTGAATGCAACACCTGTTATCGATAACGGTGCTACTGAGACTGTTTCACAGACCTCACCCACAGAAAGCATTAACCCCGTAGAAAGCGTCAGCCCTGCAGAAATCATCACCCCAGTTGAAAATATCACCCCCGTTGAAAGTGTCGCTCCTGTTGAGGATGTAAAACCTGTCGAAAGCGTCAGCACGCCAAAGCCGGTTCAGACAAGCTATTCATCGTCCGGCTACTCTTCCGAAAGACCTACTGTCGCAAGCTATGCAGCTGCAAGGTCCTCGAAGACGAGTCAGTCCCAGACTGAAGCTTCCCGGACAAGCTATCCGGCGACAAGCTCCTCAGTAGGTATTCCGTGGCAAGTGATCATAAAGATTTGCCTGCTTGTCGGAATTGTCCTGTTCTTCTGTCCCTTTGCCCTTGTTTCCTGCGATGGAACAACGGTTGTCGATGGAAACGGTGCAGAATTTGCCGTAGGCTATCTGCCGGATGCAGAAGAATATGTTGATGACGTTCCTGTCAACCCGTTCCTGCTAGTAGCATTTGGCGCGGGCATCATAGGTTTTCTGTGCTCATTTGCCTCTGATACCACCGGCAGACTCAAGGTCACGGCTGTTTTCGCTACCATTGCAATAGCCGGACTCCTGCTTTTCCGGGTGACATTCAAAGGGTACTATGACCTCGATGATGAGCTGACTGTTGAGTTCTTATGGGGCTGGATATTCTCCATGATTGCCTTTGCGGTTGCCTTTGTCGGCAGCATAGTGCAATATAAAGCTGAGAAGGAGGAATACATATGAAAGATTACTCGTCTCCCATCTATACGGTCAGAAGTAAATTGAGACCCTACAAAGGCTTCTTATATCTTCTCCCGTCAATCGTTATATTGTGTGTATTCACAATTTATCCTCTTGTAAAGACATTTATGATGAGCTTCATGGAGGATTACAACCTCATCTATGGTACATATACAGGAATTAATCTTGCAAACTACCAAGAACTTTTCTCTGATGAGAAATTCGTGTTAGCTCTCAAGAACACAGGAATCTATGTAGTGTTTGTAGTTCCAATATCGGTTGTTCTTTCGCTGATTATTGCTGTTTTTATCAATGATGTTGTAAGAGGAAAGGCACTTTTCCAGACTCTTTACTTCTTGCCATATGTAACGAGCGTTATAGCTATCGGCTTGGTATGGAGATGGATGTTTAATTCCAATTATGGTCTTATCAACAGTTTTCTGAATCTTTTTTGTTTTGAATCGATAGAGTGGCTGAACTTGCCGAAGTATGCCATGCCGGCTTTGATCATATTCAGTATATGGAAGAGCTTAGCGTTCAATATCCTGATTTTCCTCTCGGGACTCCAGACAATCCCTCAGGACGTCTACAGAGCCGCAAGAATAGATTCAACCCCAAAAATGCGTGTATTCTTCAGAATCACCGTTCCCCAGATGAAGCCGATTATCGTATATGCTTTCATGATGGGCTTCATAAGTGCGTTCAAGGTCTACAACGAGGTCTATTCTCTGTTCGGAGGAACAGATGCGGGACCGGCAAATAGAGCAATCACGGTTGTTTACTACATCTACGCCAAGTTCTACAACAATCACAAATACGGTCTTGCGTCAGCAGCCGCTGTCGTTCTGTTCGTGATTATCTTTGTATTCACTATGATTGAAAGATATGTCACAAGGGACAGGGATAAGGAGAAGAGCAAATGACATTGACTAAATCTTCCCCAAAAACTAAAAAGCATGTTCAGCATGTCAAGATGAAGCCGTCTGCGATCATCACTAAGATTATCGAGTATGTTGTACTGATTCTTGGAGCCGCAATGACACTGCTTCCGTTCCTTTACATGATTCTCTCGAGTCTCAAAACGTATCAGGAACTGAATGCGATCCCGCCAGTGTTCTTCCCGTCGATTCCGCAGTGGTCAAACTACGTTGAAGCATGGAACTCTGCACCATTTGCGAGATACCTGCTTAATACAATCATTGTTGCATGTTGCACAACAGTCGGAGTTCTGATAACCTCGACACTCTCAGCGTTCGCATTCTCAAGACTGAACTTTCCCGGAAAGAATCTTGTTTTCTCCATATTTATGGCAACACTTATGATTCCCGGCGAAATGCTCATCATCACAAACTATCAGACAGTGAGTTACTTAGGCTGGATAGATTCTTACGCCGCAATGATCGTTCCGTACATCTCAAGCGTATTCTACATCTATCTATTAAGCCAGTTCTTTGAACAGGTGCCTAACGAGCTTTACTTGGCGGCAAAGGTTGACAAGTGCAGTGACTTCAAGTTCATGACGAAGATTATGGTTCCGATGAACAAGAGTTGCCTCGCTTCGATCGCAATACTGAACTTCATCAGTTCATGGAATGCGTTCCTATGGCCTTTGCTCGTTACAAACGACCAGAATATGCGTGTCCTCTCAATCGGACTCGTAAGATTCCAGACTGAATCTGGGGCATATTATCAGCTGACAATGGCGGCATCCTGCATGCTCGTAATGCCTGTTGTAATCCTGTTCTTGGTTCTCCGTAAGTACGTTCTCGAGGGCGTTGCTTTCAGCGGCGTTAAGGGCTGACGGCAATTCCTCGTTGACGATATAAACCGATGTTCACGGCTTCCTATGCCGTGGGCAGGAAAAATTCTTTAAGTTAGGAGAAAAAATCACATGAAAATGAAAAGAATTCTTTGCGTGCTTCTCTCTGCAATGATGCTTCTCAGTGTCTTTACTGCATGTGGTAGCACTGCATCTGAAGGCGGCACCACCACTCCGACAATTGATGAGATTGTTGACAGTGCCGACATCGAGGCTTGCGAAATCGTATTCTGGCACGCAATGAGCAATGCTCAGGAAGAGGCTCTCACTGCAATCACTGAAGAGTTCAACGCAACCAATGAGTGGGGAATCACTGTTACCCTCGTAAATCAGGGTACGTATAGTGACCTTTCCACCAAACTCACTGCAAACGCAGCATCCGATACTCTTCCTGACCTCTCACAGGCTTACAACAACTACGTTACATCCTACCTTGACAAGGTTGTTCATCTTGATGCTTATGTTGAGAGAGGCTATGACGAGATGGATTACGAGGACATTCTTGAATCCTACCGTGATGAGAACAGCGAGTTCGGCTTCATCAGTGGCGTTGCATTCAACAAGTCCACCTATCTTTACTTCTACAACAAGACCCTCTTTGATCAGCTCGGACTTTCCGCTCCTGAGACTTGGGACGACCTCATCACCATCGGTGAGACTTTCCAGAGCGAGCTCGGAATGGTATCTTTAGGCTATGATGACCTTGCTGGTCTTATCGAAGCAACCCTCCTCCAGAACGGTGCTGAGTACATCAGCGAAGACGGAGCAGAGTTCGACACCGAAGAAGGACTCGAGGCTATCACTTACCTCATGGACCTCTACAACAACGGCTATGCTCGTCTTGTAGGTGAGGATTCCTACTTCTCCGGACCTCTTGGTAACGGTCTTGTCGGTGCTTACGTAGGTTCTTCCACTGGTGTTTCCTACATCTCTATGATTGACGGCTATGAGCTCGGAGTTTCCACTCTTCCCGGCAACGTTACAAAGGCTGCCAACACTGCTGGTACCAACGTAATGATGTTCACCACCGACCTTAACAAGCAGGCTGCTGCTTGGGAATACCTCAAGTTCCTCACCAACACTGAGAACACTGTTTACTGGGCAATGCAGACCGGCTACATGCCTGTCCGTACCTCTGGCTTCGAGTCTGAGGAATATCAGGAATACATGGCTGGTAGTGAAGCCGCTCAGGCTTGCTACGCTCAGCAGGATGCTTACTTCTCGTCCCTCAACTTCGACGGAAGCTATGATGTCCGTACTGACATCGGTTCCAAGTTCGAGGAGTTGGTTCTCGCAGAAGCAGATGGACAGACCGCTCTTGATGAACTTGTCGCTCTTGTGAACGGAATTTTGCAGTAGTTTCTGTAATCGTCTACAGTAGTTAATGACAAAGGGACTTGCCGCAAAAGGCGAGTCCCTTTTCTGAAAAAACGCAAATTTCAACGAAAGATATATTGATACTATGACTAAGATAACATTTTATAAAGGATTAAACGTAATAGGCGGCACATTTATAAAAGTAGAGACCGAAAAGGCTGTAATGATGTTCGATTTCGGCTTTACTGTCATGAAAGATATTGATTCGAATGTCAGACTCCGTGAGGGACATATCCCGGAGGACTTTGTAAGAATAGGACGTCTTCCTGCCGCTGACGGTATTTATGAGGAGACTGTTGCCAAAAAAATTGGATGTGTGCCATACGGCAGAACAGAAAAGCCTCACTTCTTCATCATTTCCCATATGCACATCGACCACATGGGTGGTCTTGACATGCTCGACCCTGAAATCCCCGTCTATATGAGCGAGGATTCCTTAAGACTATATCATAAGCTCTGCAATCAGGGCGAATTCACATATCGTGCCCATAAAAACTGCATTGGAATCCCATATGGCAAAAGCTTCTCAGTGGAGGATCTGAAAATCAACGTCCTCCCGATTGACCATGACTGCACCGGTGCAACAGGCTTCATCATAGAAACTCCCGACGGCAACATAGCCTATACCGGTGACTATCGCTTCCACGGTCTTAACCCTGAATACACCGAAGGCTTCGGCGAAGCCTGCCACGAAGCGGGAATTGACATAATGCTCACCGAGGGCACCAACGCCAGCTGGGAAGAGTTCGATATGCTCGCTCTTGAAAAGCCGGAAGAGGAGCCAAGAACCGAATATACTCTTATCTCGGAGGTTAACGAGATTCTCTCAGACTCCCACAGCCTGATTCTGATAAATCCTTATGAAAGAAACGTCGCAAGGGTTCACAATCTATATAATCTTTGCGTCAAGCATCAAAGAAAGCTCATTCTCGACAACGCACAGGCTGACTATCTGGGCGAATTCTACCCGGAAGACAAGCTTTATGTCTATTCAGAAACCGTCGGTGAGAGACCTGTTCCTGACGACGCAGAGCTCGTTTCAAGAGAAGAAATTCTTGCCGATCCCAAGAGCTATATGCTCCAGATGCCCTACAAGAATTCCTACGAGCTACTTGACATCGGAACTGCGGCTGAGCTCTACCTCCATATGGACGGTTGTCCTCTTGGAGATTATGACCCGTCATATCCGAAGATGCAGTCGCTACTTGAAAAAGCCGGCATCCAGTATGTGAGACTCGGCTTAGGCGGACATGCAAGCCCATATTGCCTCCGCCACATGATTGACACCGCTTCGCCCAAGTGCCTTATACCCATCCACAGCCAGCGTCCCGAGAATGTCATTGCCGAAAATATCGGCTTCCGCATACTCCCCACCGAGGGACAGACCATCTTTCTTGACAAAAAGGAGATTCTTCTATGATGAGAATTTTAGTTACAAACGATGACGGAATCAGCTCTGTCGGACTTATCGAGCTTGCAAAAGCGGTAAAAGACATGGGCGAGGTCTGGGTAGTTGCTCCCGCAACTCAGTGCAGTGCCATGTCCCAGAGGATAAGCGTTTTCGGCGAAATCATCCTTAAGCGTGAAACTGATTTCCCTGTAGAGGGAGTCAGGGCATATTCCATCACCGGCACTCCTGCCGACTGCGTAAAAGTGGCTATTATGAATGTCATGCCCGAAGCACCCGATGTCGTATTCTCCGGAATCAACAACGGCTACAATGTCGGAATCGACATCATGTATTCCGGCACGATAGGAGCTGCCAAGGAAGCTCTTGTGCGTGGAATCCCGGCAATCGCATTCTCGAACACCATGAACGGCAGCTTCGATATTATCCGTGAAAAGCTTGCCGACATCGCAAAAGACCTGCTGACACGCCCGATCGAGAAGTATGCTCTCTGGAACGTCAACTTCCCGGGATGCGCCCCCGGCGAGCTTAAAGGCATCTTGGAGGACAGACGCCCCGAGGGGAGATCCTACTATGAAACCGAGTATGTCCCGACTGAAAACCCCGACGGCACAATTACCCTCGCCGTAACAGGCGATCCCGTTCTAAAAGCAGGTGAGGGGAGCGATACCCTTGCAGTTGTCAATAACTACATCTCTATCGGTAAGGTTCGCTCCGGTGTTTTAGAGGATGGCGTTTTCGAATGAACACACTTCTTCATATCTGCTGTGCGCCCTGTTCGCTCATGTGCATTGAAACCCTGCGCTCCGAGAGCATCGACGTCACCGGCTTCTGGTACAACCCGAATATCCATCCCTACACCGAATACAAGGCTCGCCGTGACACCCTGATTCTGCACGCTCAGAATGTCAATATGCCACTAATCACGATTGACGACTATGGTCTTCGTGAATTCGTCCGCCTCGTCTATCCCGACCTTGAGGACAGGTGCGAAAAGTGCTATGATATTCGCCTCGACAGAGCGGCAAAATATGCCTCGGAAAACGGTTTCGACAGCTTTACAACTTCGCTCCTCATCAGCCCCTATCAGAAGCACGACCTCATCCGTGAAGTCGCCGAGAGAAAAGCCGCAAAGTATAACCTGAGCTTTCTCTATCGTGATTTCCGCCCCTATTTCCGTGAGGGACAAAGGCGTGCCCGTGAAGCTGGCTACTACATGCAAAAATATTGCGGCTGTATCTTCAGCGAAGAAGAGCGGTATTTAAGCAAAAAGAAGAAATAAGTAGAAGCCCGATTCAAAGTCGGGCTTTTTTTATATCTTACTTGCAATAATCTCCGTTACATGTTATAATCTTTATAAGATTAGTTTAAGGAGAAACCAGCTTATGCTAAAAACAGTATTTTCCCTTGCCTTTCAAGGCATCAAAAGAAGAAAAAGGCAATCGCTTCTTATATTCTTTGTCCTGCTCATTTCGTTCACTTTTGCAATAATACTTCTGAGCTACACTTCGAGTATCTCGGAAACGAATTCTCAGCTGAGGCTTGACGCCTATGGCACATGGTACGGTGCTATCGGCGATACAAATGAAGCCACCAAGGAATACCTCGAAAGCACCGACTGGGTTAAAGAAATAGGAACAAGCATCAATTGTTCAGTCACATTACTTGAAGCCAGAAGCAACACCAATGATGATACCACATCCTATACCATTGTTGGAACTATTGATATAGGTTCAGTCGATGATGCGCTCATAGATATGGGAATTACAACGGATGACGGCAGTCTGCCTGAGAATGTGGATGAGATTGCAATAGAATCGGCGACACTCTCCGAGCTCGGCTTCAGCATCGGTCAGACAATAACTGTACAGTTTGATTTTTATAATGACCTCGGCTACTATACAATGGTGCAAAGAGATTTTAAAATAGTCGGAGCTGTAAGCGAATATACAGGTCTTTGGGATGTTGATTGTACCTTGAACACCGCAATCATTTCTGAAGAAGCCATGTCAGAAATTATTGCAGAAGCGAAATCTAATCTGAGCGCAGATGAAATCACCGGTTACGAAATCTCTTATTTCTTCACTGTCAAGTCGGGAATGGAAGAAAGTGTTGAGAAAGAAGTCAACAGCTATCTTTATAAGAACCGTGAAAGTTACACCATAAAAACCGTCTCCATAAATTCGGTCTTCGATATGGAAAGCGAAGCAACTCAGACCAACATGTTCTATCTGTGGATCATACTGGCGATAACGATATTAGCCGTTGTTATGATATATATGCTACAGATGCAGACAGAAGTCAGGAGAATAGTCAGATTCCGTAGCATCGGCGGCTCAAAGGGTCAGCTTCGGCTTCTCATATTAGTTGAGACGCTCATGCTTGCCATTCCGGCTGTTATCTTTGGAATACTCTTAGGGTTCTTGGGAACAAAGTTGCTTCTCGGTGTGAGCGTATATTCCGGTTCGGTTAATATAGTTGTCAGCATCCCTTGGAGCTATCTTACGATGGCACTTGCTTTCTGGATTGTCGGTATTTTAGTTGTCAGGATGATTACTTTCCAAGTCGCACTTGCAACGCCCTTGACAGGCAGAATGGGAATTCAAAGAAGCAAGAATCGGATTGTCGTTGGATTTCGCAGGGCTCTTATTATGCTTATGGCAACGCTGCTCTGCGTTTCTGCGGTGTTTACCTGCATAAATGTAGCCGAACCACTGACCGAATTTAATTATTGGAACTCATGTTGGTCCTATTTCATGTGCGAAATGGAGAGCACGACATTCATGACCTCTGATTTTATATTAGCTGATTATTCCGATTATGAAAGCGAATTTCTGTCAGTACCGGGTGTTACGGACTTTGTGGGACTAAACAGATTCTATTCCCTTGTTACCACCTCTGATGACGAAACTGCCCGCTCAGCGGTAGTCATCACAATGCAATGGGAAGATGTTCAGAAATACGCCGATACATCCGGAGTCGACAAGGAAGCTTTCGAAAGCGGTGAAAGCGTCATCGTACAGATTGTTTCAAACAGCAAGAATGCAAATTATGCACCATCCGAAAACTCAGATATAACAATCACAATCAACTATGAGCATTTTGAAAGCATGGATAGCTACCACAGCCCGGTTCTTTCGTCAAGCGATTTATCAAGCTCTGCTTTGGTAAGCGTTGATGTCAGTGCCGCTTCTGTTCAACTGGTAGAACAGGACGAGACTCTTGTATCGTTGCTTCAATATGATCAAGCCGGAAGGTATTCTTTGGAGGATTATACATACTATGTAATCTGCTCTTTGCCGGTTCTTCAGAATATAGTTGACCAGATTCCGGAAGGTACGCAGTGGTGGATTGAAGATACAAGCTTCTTGCGTGGTCAGCAGGAGGTCGGCTACAATCAGGCGTTTATTTACACCAGTATGAATGCCGGTGACCTTGGAGCAGATACGGCAGTATCGATGATATTGGATCAGATTCTGTATTATCGTGACCTTGTCGGATTTACTCAGGGATTTACATATAACGAGCTGTACAACGTCCGTGAAATAAACCAGACTAACGCCCAGATTTATCAGCAATCCCTCATAATGATAATCGTCAGCGGAGTGTGCATAGCATTGGTTGTCCTCCTGATCCTCGTCAGCACCCTCCGCCTCGAAACCGAAAGCGAGAAGAAACGCTACGGCATCCTGCAAGCAATCGGCATGTCAAAGCGGCAGAGAAATCTTGAACTTGCCCGGCGTGCGGTTGTCAGAAGCGTCATTGCGATTACTGCGGCTGTGGCGAGCTATCTTGCTTACTACTTACTCATGAATATTACGGTTATAACATCCGGAACAAGTCCTGTTGCAGTACTCAGCACTATGTTCACAACACTTGCGGGCTATGGGCTGACTGCTCCGATACTGCTTGGAATTCTTGCAGGAGTGTTCTTAATCACATTCGCCATCTGCTTCGGGTCGAAGCTGGGTATAAACAAGTACACCCTCATGGAAATGCTCCGTGAAGACAGATAACATAACAAATCCCGCCCAGCAGTTGGACGGGATTTTATTATCAGCAAAGTCTGAATAGCATAACTCCATGCGGATTGACCGTTGCCGAAATGCTGTCATTGACATCGGCGGTTGTCTTATCCCAGATGTCATAAGCCTTGCTTGCGCTGATGCCGATCTCTTCAAGAGAAACGCTTATCTCCACCGGCTTCTCACCGGCATTGAACATGGCGAGATAATACCCACATCCGTCAACCCTTGGCGCAAACCATGTTATTGTTTCGCACCCGTCAACATCCTTTCTCTCGAGCATATGGGCGCAGAAGCTTTGCTTCTCAATCTCAAGGAGCTCCTTGTTTGTGACGAGCGACAGCGTGAAATCGTCAAACCCGTTCATCTCGCCGCCGATCATCAGGGGAGAGCGCACCATGCACCATAGCGACATCATCGTCTTCTGCTCGTCATGGGTGAAGTTTGTGCGGTTGTCTTTTGAGTAGACCTGATTTATGGGACCGATCGGCAGCATGTCGCAGTCGGGGAAGTGCCCGGGACCGGCATGGTTACACCAAGCCTCAGCACGCTCAAACATTGCGTAAAGAAGCTCCCACTTGTCCCAGAAGTCGTCGGTAATCCGCCACATGTTGGCGTACTCTTTGAGAAATTCCGCCTGCGAAACCTTTGCAGGACCGGGGGAGAGGCTCAGCACCATCTCCCGACCGCTGTTTTTGATAGCATTCGCAATGAGCACGATTTCGCCCTCGTTATCGTTATTGCGGCAGATGTCGTCGACCTTGACAAAATCGACTCCCCATTCGGCATAGAGCTTGAAAATGCTGTTGTAGTAGTCGGCGGCACCCTTGCAGCCGTAGTTCAGTCCATACATATCCGGATTCCACTCGCAGACGTCGTTATATTCCGCCACCTGTCGTGCAGTGAACTCGCTTCCGAGAATCTTGCAGTTCTCTGAAACCGCCTGCCTCGGGATTCCTCTCATAATATGTATGCCGAACTTGAGCCCAAGCCCATGGACATACTCCGCCAGCGGCTTAAAGCCCTTTCCGCCCTTTGTAGAGGGGAACCTGTTCTCCGCCGGCATAAGCCGACCGTATTCATCCATCGTAAGCTCCGCAAACGGCAGATATTCGTGCGTCTTAACGGTCGGCTGATACCATTCGATGTCAACAACGATATACTCCCAGCCAAACTCCTTAAGATTCTTCGCCATATAGTCCGCATTAGCCCGAACGGTCTTCTCATCCACCGCCGCCCCATAGCAGTCCCAACTGTTCCACCCCATAGGCGGATATTTAGCAGTAATCATAACATGCCTCCAAGCAAATTTTTCTATGAGCCATTATAAACGATTTCGGGAGGCATTGCAAGGTGTGCGAAAAATTTTTAAAAAAATACGAAAAACCGCTTGACAACCTCCCCACGATGTTATATAATTGGAACGTGGTTATGGAAGGGCTAAACAAGTCTTTACCACTTTTAACTATGCGGGGGGGTACAACCTCTGGTGGATAAATTTTTCAGGGAATTTTTTCCTGAAAACTCAGTCCAGTCGGCACCATGTACCCATACCAAACCTCCGACACTATTTTAACAAAGTGCACGGAGGATTTTTAATATCAATTTTTCCTCCAAGTGCAAAACTAAGGAGGAATTTTTTATGGCAAAAAGGCTTATGTGCATTGTCCTGAGCGTGCTCATGATAATGACAGTTTTGCCGACGGGGGTCATTGCAGATGCGAATGTGGACGCCACATCTTTAGCAGATGAAACAGACGGAGAGCAGTCTCAAACGGTAGGCGTGACTACAATAAAAGGAGAAATAGATTCTGGTATTGCTGTTGCTGCAGAGGAAGAAGGTATTTCTCTTACAGCGGATGAAACAGACTATGTGGCAAAGAATGTAGACACTGGTACTTCTTATGAATCGCTTTCGGATGCAATAACCGGTGCAAGTACAGGTGAAACGATTCAACTGTCAGCGGATGTAACCGGAGCTATTACGATAGCAAGTGATGATGATATTATCCTCGATCTTGCAGGTCATACTCTGACTGTTTCAGATGCAGGAAAAGTAATTACTGTCAACGGAAAACTCACCTTAGAGGATAGCAGTGAAAGTGGCACAGGTAAAATCACTAATGGAAGCACAACCGGAGCAGTGTATGTTTACTACAATGCTACTTTTATTATGAATGGGGGAACTATCACAGAGAGCAATTATGGAGTATATCTTTGCGGCGGTTCCAGCTTCACCATGAATGGCGGCTCTATTTCTGAAAACACAGGAACTTATGTTATTTATGTAAATGGTAATTCCTCTTATGATGGCATTACCTTTACTATGAATGGCGGAACTATCTCTAGCAACAAAGGATATGTTTTTGTAAAAGGATCAGGCAATAGTAATAGATCAACATTTATTATGAATGGCGGTAGTATTACAAGCAATAGCGTAGGTGGAAGTTCTAAATATTGTGGGGTGCTTTTAAATAATGCTACTTTCATCATGAATGGTGGAAGTATCACTAATAACAAGTCAACGGGTACTGCTGGTGGCGGAGTTTACATGAAAGCAAACTCTACATTCTACATGAATGGCGGTTCAATTTCTAATAATACCGCAACGTACGGTGCTGGAATTTGTATGTACGCTGCTTCTGCTGAAGTATATATGACTGGTGGTACGATTACCGGAAATACTGCAACAAGTAGTAGCTATGGTGGCGGTGGAGTGTATCTTTATAATGGAGCAAGCTTGACTATGACCGGCGGGGCTATCTATGGCAACACAGCAACTGCTTCTGGTGCAGATATATTTATGGCTGGTTCAAGTTCAACTGCAACTTTGTTAGCCGCAAGTGATATGATCGCACAGGGACAGAGCTTTACTGGCTATTCTTGGTACACTGATGCATCCGGTAGCAGATTTGATGCAACTTCTAATGTGACTTCGACTGTTGATGTGACCAATACCCTTACAGGATCGTCGTATGCACTGATTGCCGCAAAGACTTCGACTGACGTTATTCCTACCCTCTACGGTCGTTCGCTTAGTCTTGGCACTCAGATTGGCATAAACTATTACTTCGATTTCAGCGAAACCAGTAACACTTCGGCAACCGGATATTATGTCAAGTTTGTCATTGACGGCGAAGAAGATAGCGAATCGACTACTCTTACGGCGAAAGTTTCTGGTGGAAATACATACTATGTCGCAACGTGCAGGGTTTACTTCTATCAGATGGCTGAGAATGTCAGCATAAATCTGTACAACGGAAGTGATGAACTTGTAGGAACATATGGCGGCGGCTCTATCAGGTCGTACTATAACAGCATAAGTGCTAAATCAACGACATCAACTTATCTGAATGATCTCCTCTTGGCACTTCTCAACTATGGTGGATATGGGCAGACTTATGTCAATCAGAATACTGATTCTCTTGCCAATAATGGCTTGTCCACAACGGCTGTAACAAGTGTGACTGCTGATGATGTGAGTAGCTACGTTTACAACATAACACTCGATTCAGACGATTATACAGTTAATGCTTCCATCGCAATCAGTACAACCGAGTCTTGCGAAATTAAATTCACAATTTCAACCTCAAAGACCGGTTATACAGTAACGGTTAATGGCACTGATGCAGGCACTGGTGTAACTTCAGCGTCTTCAGGAACGATCCTTGTTCAGAACTGGGATTCGCCGGTTAATCTGACTATCTATGAAGATGATGAGGCTGTGTACACTTTGAAATTCAGCGTTTTGAGTTATGTATATAGCGTTTTGTCTGATAGTAGTTCTGACGAGAATCTTCAGAATCTGGTCAAGGCTATGTACAACTATAACCGTGCGGCTGAGGCTTATCTGGATAACTTATGAGAGGAGATTTTGAAATGAAGAACTATGAGGAATATAAAATGGTAATTATCTCCTTTGAGGAGAAAGATGCTTTCAACATGGTTGTCGCCGCTTCCGGTGATGACGAACCTGAAACACCTTTGGAAGAATTTGATTAAAAATCCCATCCCGGGCGGGCACAAGCTCGCCCGGCTTTTATAGGGGGACAAGCATGAAAACTAAAATAATTACAGCGGCACTTATGGCGGCGGTTTTGCTTTGCGGTTGCTCAAATGTAGAGAATGTTGAAGTTTCCGAGCCAGCAACAACGACCACCGAAGCTACGACGACTACAGCGGAGGTTACCACAGTACCGGAAACCACTACAGAGCCGGTCACAACTACTGCGCCGGCAACTACGGAGGTTACGACGGTTGAGACGACTACAGTTGCGACGACTACAACTGAGGCGACGACTACAACGAAAGCTACAACCACGGCTACGACGACAACCACAAAGGCGAATACTACCGTCACGACAACTACTGCCGATGAGGAAGATGTTGTGATTCTGGACGAAGAGGACGAGGTAGTGCTCGATGAGGAAGAAGAAGCGGCGGTGACTACGGCGGCTACTGCAAGCGCAAGCAGTACTACTACGAGTTACTATTACTACTATCCGAGTATCACCACGTCGTATGTGTGGATTGAGACGGAAATCGACACTAATACGGATAGCACAGACAGCAGTTCGTCAGGGAGCAGTTCTGACAGCGGAAGCTCTTCGAGCTCCGACTCTCCAACACAGAATGCGGATGGAAGCTATGAGCTGCCGGCAGTTCCGATTACATAATGACAGAATCGCCGCATGGCGGCATAACCCAGAACGACCCGGCGGTGGCTCAGTCTGAGCCTCCCTTCCACAACGTGTCACTGATACGTATGGCAAAGACGACCCACCGCTGTTTCGTTGTACTTAAAGGAAATAAAATGGGACGTAAAAAACTACCACCAGAAGTAAAAGCCGAGAATTACCGCCGTCAGAAGCGCATGTCGCACAAGAGGTATTACGGCAAGACTGCTAACCTATATCCGAGGCATGCTTGGACAGAGGAGGAAGAACGGCTTGTTATGGAGCACTCCATCCCTGACAGCGAATTGTCGGAGAAGATAGGCAGGTCGTTGAAAGGCATCCAAGAAAAACGCCGACGGCTGAAAAATGCGGAGGCTGAAAAAGGCGAATAATTATATGTCAGATCCCCGCACGGAAATCTTGCGGGGATTTTACTTGCCTTAAATTTCGATTAATCGTCCGACAACCCGACAATTTTCGTTGACACGGCTTAAAAAATGTAGTATACTTTATACGTTGTGTGTTCACATTGTGTTCTCACAGAAAACAAATAGAAAGGGCTGTGTGCCGTGGCAGAAGTCAAAAAAGAAAAAAAGCGCAGGGGAGACCGAAAGGACGCTTGGCTTGTAAGGGATGTCGATTCGATTCATTTCATCATGCCTTATAATATCCCCGGAAGAACCGCAAACGAGGCTGTTCTGAACGAAACCATCGATATTACCCCGATTGAGGAATATCTTGCAAAGAAGAATTATGAGGGGATTGAGTTCAAATACACCTTCTTCCACGTCATAACTGCGGCTATCGCAAAGACAATAGTTTTGCGCCCGAAGCTCAACTATTTCTTCTCAGGGCATCGGCTCTGGGAGAAGAAGGACGTCAGCATTTCGTTCACCGCAAAGAAGAAGTTCGCTGACGACGGCGGAGAAGCACTTGCAACCGTCAAGTTCCAGAGAGAGGGGACCATCCCTGTCGATTATGTCCACGACGAAATCCAGAAGTTCGTCACCCATATAAGAACCGAGGGCAAGAATAACGAAATCGGAGACATCATGGACACCCTCCAGAAGCTCCCGAGATTTATTTTCAAGATAGTCATTGCCGCACTCAACTGGATGGAATATCACGGTTGCTATCCGACAGTCTTAATGAACGGCGACCCCTATTATTCAAGCTGTTTCATCACGAACCTTGGAAGCATCAAGCTCCATGCATCCTATCATCATCTTGCTGAATGGGGAACAAATTCACTGTTTTTGGTTATCGGCGAGAAGAAGCCCACGGTTTTCGCTAATCCTGATGGCACTGTCGAAGTCAGAAACGGAATCGAACTCGGCGTCACTATCGACGAGAGAATTGCCGACGGCTACTACTATTCGCAGTCTATAAAAATTATAAGACATCTTTTGGCTCATCCCGAGCTTTTGGATCTTCCCATCGAAACCCCGGTGGAACTTTAAGGAGGAAAAATATGGCATCAGAAGTAAAAGCACCGTGGTTGAATAACTACGGAAATGTAAATTTCCATCTCTCATACTATGAGGGCTCAATGTGGGAGATGGTCCGTGACGCATCGCACAGATACCCTGACCTGATAGCATACCAGTTCATGGGCTCGAAAGTAAAGTACCGTGATTTCGAGAAGCAGGTCTACATATGCGCAAAGGGCTTGAAAGCAATCGGCATCAAGCCGGGGCAGAGGGTGACAATCTGCATGCCCAACTGCCCTCAGGCAGTCATCATGTTCTACGCCATCAACGTTGTCGGCGCAATTTCCAACATGATTCATCCGCTTTCAAGTGAGAACGAAATTGCATTCTTCATCAATCATTCAAAGAGCGTGTGCACACTGACTCTTGACATGTTCTACCCGAAGTTTGAGGAGATAATGAAGCACACCGATGTCAAAAACCTCATCATCGCCAGCACACGTGATGCTCTTTCATTCCCGGTAACACTTGGATACGACCTGACAGAGGCGAAGAAGATAAAGAAGATTCCGAAGGATGCACCCGTAATCCTCTGGAACGACTTTCTTAAGATGGGCAAATCCTATGTCGGCGAATATATCGCTCACGTGAGAAAGGAAGATCCCGCAGTAATCCTCTACAGCGGCGGCACAACCGGCACAACAAAAGGAATCCTCCTTTCAAATCTCAACTTCAATGCGCTTTCCAAGCAGCTTATGGAAACCAACCCGATGGCAGAGGTCGGCGACAGAATGCTCTCAGTAATGCCTATCTTCCACGGCTTCGGTTTGGGAGTCAGCATTCATGCAATGCTCTCAAATGGCTGCAACTGTATCTTAGTGCCCCGGTTCACCGCCGAAAGCTACGCTAAGGACATTGTCAAGCACCGCTGCAACTTCATCGCCGGCGTTCCGACCCTTTTTGAGGCACTCTTAAGACAGCCCTCGATGGACGGCGCAGACCTCAGCTGCCTTAAAGGCGTTTTCTCCGGCGGAGATTCCCTTTCGATAGAGCTCAAGAAGCGTTTTGATAAGTTCTTGGCAGATCATAACTGCTCTGTATGCATCCGCGAGGGCTACGGCACAACCGAGTGCGTAACAGCAAGCTGCTTGACGCCTGTTCACCTCCACAAGGAGGGCTCAATAGGTCAGCCTTTGCCAGATAACTACTACAAGATAGTAGATGTCGGAACGAATATCGAAGTTCCATATGGCACTGACGGCGAGATATGCATTTCCGGTCCTACTGTAATGCTTGGCTATCTCGACCAGCCTGAGGAGACCGCCAATACGTTAAGGCTTCACGGCGACGGCAGAATCTGGCTTCACACCGGTGACCTTGGCTATATGGACGAGGACGGCTTCATCTACTTTAAGCAAAGAATCAAGCGAATGATCATCACAAGTGGCTACAATGTCTATCCGTCTCAGCTTGAAAACGTCCTCGACGGCTACGAAGCGGTTCAGATGAGCTGTGTTATCGGTGTTCCCGATGACTACAAGATGCAGAAAATCAAGGCTTTCATCATGCTCAAACCCGGCTATGAGCCGAACGAGACCACCAAGGGCTTGATAATGGCGTATTGCAAGAAAAATATCGCCAAGTACGCTCTTCCTTACGACATAGAATTCAGGGAGACTCTCCCGAAGACCCTTGTCGGAAAGGTTGCATATCGAATCCTCGAGCAGGAGGAGTATGAAAAGCTTGGTATCGCCACTCCGGAAGCCGAAAAAGAAATGGTAAAAGTCTGATAAAAAGCAAAACGGCACAGGGGATAGCTCCTGTGCCGTTTCACCTGCAAAAATATCTTGAGGTACTCGCATAATTTAATCTTCCAAGCAGATGACTTTTCTTGACAATTATATTATAATATACGTAAGCGCAAAATGCAATGACGCTTCTTCACAACTTTATTGATTTATCCTGAGATTTTATGGAGAAATGCATATGAAAGACAACCTTTTCACGCCCACCTATTTTGATAGCTTCCACTGCCTGATGGGCTCCTGTCCCGACAGCTGCTGCAAAGCCGGCTGGGAGATACCGATTGACGACGAAACGATTGAAAAGCTTCGAGCCTACCCGACGCTTGAAATAGATAGGAATATCAAATCAGGAACTGACGGAGACGTAGTTCTTAAGACGAATCATTGCGGAATCTGCCCCTATCTGACACACGATGGACTGTGCGAAATGTATCTCGAGTCAGGTATGATGGGCGACGTCTGCGCAAAACACCCAAGATTTTTTGAGGAGTACTACACAGGCGATGAGATAGCTTTCACAGAAGCCGGAATCTCTGTATCTTGTCCCGAAGCGGCGAGGATAGTGCTCTCTGCAACCAAATCCGATTATGATTCTCTTTTTGACGGACAAACGGAAGATGAGCTTTTAAATTTCCTGTTGTCAGCAAGAGCGAAAGCATTCGATTTGACGCCAATGCACCTCATTGCTTACGGTGAGCTTTTACAGGAAGAAATCGACTTCGGCACATTGGAACTTCCTGATTGTGAGCTTCCAGATAGTGAGCCTATAGATCTCCTGAGCCTTTGCGGGTTTATTTCAGAAAAAACTGAAATTCTTACTTCCGAGTGGCGAGAGCTTCTTGAAAACTGCGAAAAGGGAAGCCATAATCATGAAAGCCAGTCTCTTCTATGCTATCTCATATTCCGCTTCTTCCTGAAAGCAGTAAACACCGAGGACATACTGACCGAGTGTAAGCTCATCGTCGCTCTGTATGAGCTGTGCACTTTGGGCGACGACTTTACAGAAACTGTCCGACTCGTGTCAAAAGAGCTCGAGCATAACGATTTTAATCTCGATTTGTTACGGGATTTCCTCGCAGATTCTTGACTTTTTCACGAAAAGTAATATAATTGTAGGTAAGAAATGTGTATTAAGGGGAGTTTTACAATGGAAAACATCAAGAAATTGGGTTTCGGACTGATGAGATTGCCGGTTATCGGCGATGACCGTTCGAATATCGACATGGAGCAGTTCAAGGCGATGGCAGACAAGTTCCTTGAGAGGGGCTTTACATACTTCGACACCGCCTATGTTTATCATAGTGGCAAGAGCGAGGTTGCATTCAGAGAAGCGGTTGTCAAGCGTCATCCCCGTGACAGCTTCACCATAACGACAAAGCTTCCGCTTTTCTCAAAGCCGAACGACGACGAGCGTGAGAACATTTTCAACGAGTCTATGACCCGCCTTGGAGTGGATTATCTCGACTACTACTGGCTTCATGCTCTTAATAAGGATCTTTATGAGTATATTGAGAAGACCGACGCTTTCGGCTATATCGCAAGAAAGCGTGATGAGGGCAAAATCAGACATATCGGTTTCTCATTCCACGACAGCCCGGAAACTCTCGAGAAGATTCTCACCGAGCATCCTGAGGTTGAATATGTCCAGCTCCAGATCAACTATCTCGACTGGGAGGACGCATGGGTCAGAAGCCGCCGCTGCTATGAAGTGGCAACTTCATTTGGCAAGCCTGTAATCGTAATGGAGCCGGTCAAGGGCGGAGCTCTGGCAAGACTTCCTAAGACAGCAGCAAGAATTTTCGACGAGTATGACTCTTCGAAATCCTACGCTTCGTGGGCAGTAAGATATTGCGCTTCGCTTCCGAATGTTATGATGGTACTAAGCGGAATGAGCGACATGGCACAGCTTGAGGACAACACTTCCTACATGCAGAACTTCGAGCCGCTTTCCGATAAGGATTACGAGGTAATTGCCAAGGTCAGCGAAAATCTCAAATTCGCAATCCCGTGCACAGCCTGCCGCTACTGCACCGACGGATGCCCGATGAACATCCCGATTCCCGATTTGTTCGCACACTATAACGAATATAAGCGTGACATGCACAAACTTTGGGAGGTAAAAGCCAAATATGCCGAGACGGTCAAAAACACCGGTAAGGCAAGCGACTGCATTTCCTGTCACCAGTGCACCGAGCATTGCCCTCAGAACCTTGACATCCCGACACTCATGAGCGAATGTGTAACAGAGCTTGAGTAAGTGCTATTTCGGCTCTCTTTCTTGTCGAACGGAAAGAGAGCCTTAACTTTACTATTTTGAAGCGATTAATATTTTATGATTTCGTAAGTTCCTATTGAAACGACTGCGGGAATACAGTAAAATAGTCCCGAAAGGAGTGATCACATATGAATCACAAATATGAAAAGAAGCAGATATGGCTTGACCATCCCGCACCAACCAAAGACGAAAAAGACTATAACGGCGAGGGCTGGAACGAGGCATACCCAATAGGAAACAGCCGCATCGGCGGAATGGTGTATGGCGATCCGGAGTCCGACATAATCCAGCTGAACGAGGAGACAATCTGGAACCGCAAGGGCGTAATAGAGCGTTATAATCCAAAATCGGTTGGTTCTTATAAGAAAATCCGTGAGCTTCTTTTGGAGGGAAAAATAGCCGAAGCAACAGAGCTTGAAATCTCCGACATGTACCCCCATCCGCAGGACGAAAGCCATTATGACACAGCAGGCTTTCTGATGATTGATTTCAGCCACAATGGCTATTCCGACTATAAGCGAGTTTTAGATTTGGAAGAAGCCATCTGCACGGTGACTTTCAGCTCTGAAAGCCACGCATTCACACGTGAATACTTCGTCAGTGCACCGGACAATGTTCTATGTATGCACGAAGCTTCACAGGATGGTGGCAAAACCTCACTTAAAATCGACTTTTCCTGCCTCACTGCAGGCGATTTTATAGACAGTACCCTTGATGAAAACTGCGTTTACCTCCACTATAGAGAAAAGGACAATGGCTGTGATTATATCATAGCAATCACCTGCGAAAATGTCGGCGGAATGTCCAAGCTGACCGAAACTGAGCTTAATGTCTATGATGCCGACGAAGCAACGATGTATCTGACGATAAGAACCGACTTCCATGGTGAAGATATTCACGCATGGTGCTCATCCGTTCTTGAAAACGCCGCAAGCCTTGGCTATCAGGCAGTGAAAGCCCGCCATATCGCCGACTATAAGACCTATTTCGACAGAGTAAGCCTCACAATCGACGATGATGTCGACCATAGCGGCACGCCTACCGACACTCGCCTTAACGCCTGCTGGGGAGCACCGGATAACAATCTTGTTGGGCTTTATTTCGACTTCGGACGCTATCTGATGATTTCCTGCTCCCGTCAGGGAACAAAGCCCGCAAATCTTCAGGGCATCTGGAACAAGGATTACTTCCCCGCATGGGGCTCAAGATACACAATCAATATCAATACTGAGATGAACTACTGGTGCGCCGAATCCTGCAACCTATCCGACTGTCATATGGCACTTTTGGAGCATCTGAAAGTAATGCTCCCAAATGGCGAAAAAGTCGCCCGTGATATGTACGGCATTGAGGGGTTTGTAGCTCACCATAACACCGATTTGTTCGGAGACTGTGCACCTCAGGACAACTGGATCTCCGCCACAATCTGGGCATCAGGAGCCGCATGGCTCTGCACCCACATCTGGACGCACTACGAATTCACTCTCGATAAGAAATTCCTTCGTGAATATCTCCCGATAATGAAGCGTGCATGCGTCTTCATGAAGAATTACCTCTTCGAGCATGACGGTAAATTAATGACCGGACCGTCGCTTTCTCCCGAAAACACCTACATTCATTCCTCCGGAGAGCAGGGACAGATATGCGTAGGACCGACAATGGACACAATGGTTGTAAGAGACCTCTTCACCGACTGCATCAAAGCTTCCGAAGTTCTTGGTGATGAGGATGAACTGACAGATACGCTCCGTGAACTCCTCCCGAAGCTTCCCGAAAATAAAATAGGCAAGCACGGGCAGATAATGGAGTGGACGGAGGACTATGATGAAGTCGAAATCGGTCATCGCCACATTTCCCAGCTATATGGTCTATATCCGTCCTCTCAGCTGACATACGAAAAGACTCCCGAGCTCATGAAAGCCGCACAGGCGACGATAGAAAGACGCCTCAGCCACGGCGGCGGTCACACCGGCTGGAGCCGAGCATGGATAATAAACATGTGGGCAAGACTCCAAAACGGCAACGAAGCAGGGAAGCACGTTGACCACCTCTTCTTCGGCTCAACCTATCCTAACTGCTTTGACAAGCATTCGCCGTTCCAGATTGACGGAAACTTTGGCGGAACGGCAGGAATCGCAGAAATGCTTATGCAGTCTCACGACGGCTTGATAAGGCTTCTTCCCGCAATCCCCGACCACTGGAAGAGCGGCTCAGTCAGGGGCTTGAAAGCAAGAGGAGACGTAACCGTCAACATGACTTGGAAAGACTGCAAGGTCGAGAGTGCCGAGCTTATCGTCAATCAGGGAGTAAAGGTAAATCTTCAGATTGACAGCGAAACATTCACATTCGACCAAGAAAAACCGTATCGCATTGTTCTTGAGAACAACAATATAGAACTTAAAAATCTCTAAAGAAACAGGTGCTTTATTATGACGACAACCAAGGATTACTCAAAGCTTCGTAACGAAAGCGACATAAGGGGAATAGCCATAGCAGGAGTACCCGGTCAGGATGTAAACCTGACCGAGCAGGCTTGCCGTGACATAGCAAGAGGCTTCGCACTCTGGCTTGTGAGAAGAACAAAAAAAACAAGTCTTCGTGTAGCTATAGGAAGAGACTCCCGTCTTTCGGGTGAGATGCTTCTCGGTTGGATGGCAGAAGAGCTTGCAAAAGAGGGAATAGCAGTCACCGACATGGGTCTTGCCAGCACCCCCGCAATGTTCATGACCACAAAGACCGATGGCTATATGTTTGACGGCGCAGTGATGGTAACGGCAAGCCATCTTCCGTATAACCGCAACGGCTACAAGTTCTTCACCCCTGACGGTGGCGTCGAGGCGAGCGACATAAAGGAAATGATAGAGCTTGCCGAGACAGATTTACACACCGGAATCAAGCCAGCAACGGTCACTCATGATGGGTTCATGGACGTCTATTCCAAGCGTCTTGCCGATATGATAAGGTCGAGCTGCGGAAACGAAACGCCTCTTACCGGTTTGAAGATTGTAGTAGACGCAGGAAACGGTGCAGGCGGCTTCTATGCAGAAAAGGTTTTGAAGCCTCTCGGCGCAGACACTACCGGCTCACGCTTCTTAGATCCTGACGGAAGCTTTCCGAACCATATTCCGAACCCTGAGAATAAAGAGGCTATGGCTTCAATAACAGAAGCCGTAAAAGAATCTCATGCAGACCTTGGCATCATCTTTGACACCGATGTCGACAGAGCAGGGGCTGTTCTCTCTGACGGCAGTGAGCTCAACAGAAACCGTCTTATCGCAATGCTCTCTGCAATGCTTCTAAGAGACCATCCTCATACGACGATTGTCACCGACAGCGTTACTTCGTCAGGTCTTGGCGATTTTATCCGCTCCAAGGGCGGAGTCCATCACAGATTCCGCAGAGGCTACCGCAACGTCATCAACGAATCAATCCGTCTCAACAAAGAGGGCATAGACAGCCAGCTTGCAATTGAAACCTCTGGTCACGGTGCATTCAAGGACAACTATTTCCTCGATGACGGCGCATATATCGTAACCAGACTCATAATCGAGCTTTCGAAAGGTGTAAAAGAGGGCTATACTCTCCATTCTCTCATCGAAGGCTTGAGAGAGCCCGCAGAGAGCATGGAATTCAGAATGAATATCGCTCTTGAGGATTTCAAACCATATGGCAACGATATAATTGCAGCTTTGAAAGAGTATTCCAAGACCCAACCCGGCTGGACACCTGCTGATAGCAACTATGAGGGCATAAGAATCAATCTTGATGAGAGCCATGGCAACGGCTGGTTCTTACTGAGAATGTCGCTTCATGAGCCGCTCATGCCCCTTAATATCGAGTCGGACAGCGTTGGCGGAGTCAAGGTAATTGCAAATGAGCTCTGCGGCTTCCTCGCAAACTACGAGAAGCTCGACACTTCAAAGCTCACAGAATATGCAAAATAACAGGAGGCAAACATGCAGCCCTATTCACTTGTAAATAAGAACGCCACTCCTGAGGCAAAGAAGCTTTTTCAGTACCTTTGTGAGTGCTATCAAAGTCGTCTCATGCTTTCCGGTCAGCAGGAATACCCAAAAAGAACAACGACCGAGTGGGAAATGAACTATGTCTTGGAGAAGACAGGGAAGTATCCTGCAATCAGAGGACTTGACTTCATGCACGCCGATTTCAGAGGCGTTATAAACCGTGCAATCGACTGGCACATGCGTGGCGGAATCGTCACAATCTGCTGGCATACAGGAGTAAATGGCGGGGCATATCCCGACAGTCAGGCTGATAATCCCGACTTTGATAAAATCCTTACAATGGGTACTCCCGAAAACGAGCTCATGCTCAGAAACTGGGACTTGGGTGCTGAGGCATTGAAAATTCTTCAATCCGAGCATGTCCCCGTTATCTGGAGACCGTTCCATGAATTCGACGGTCAGTGGTTCTGGTGGGGCAAGGGCGGTGCTGAGCCGTTCATAAGGCTCTGGAGGATGATGTATGACCGCTACACCAATTATCATGGGCTCAACAACCTCATCTGGACATTAGGCTACTCGGGCGAGGTCAAGCCCGGCTGGTACGTGGGAGACGAATACTGCGACATCGTCGGCTCTGACACCTATGACGGGACGACCAACAAATTTGGCTGGGACAGACTCGTAAAGGTCTGTGACAAACCGTTGTGCTATCATGAAATCGGCAATCTACCTCATTTTGATGATTTCAGGCGTGACGGCTGCAACTGGCTCTGGTTCATGAACTGGCATACAAGGTATATAGCCGACAATAATTCTGAAATTCTCAGAGAAATTTATAATAATCCATCAGTTATAACACTTGACAAGCTTCCAAAACAGCTATATAA
Source organism: Oscillospiraceae bacterium (assembly GCA_021203065.1). Taxonomy (GTDB): domain Bacteria; phylum Bacillota; class Clostridia; order Oscillospirales; family Ruminococcaceae; genus Faeciplasma. The sequence goes on along the minus strand of JAJQBX010000032.1, from coordinate 514,808 downwards.
TTAAAGTAATCTCTGAAAAGCATATTTGCAGAATTACGGGATTATATTTTAATTAGTAGGAGGTACTTATAATGAAGAAGTATATCGCCGAATTTATCGGCACATGCGTGTTGGTAGTTTTCGGATGCGGCACTGCAATGCTTGTCGGCTGTGACAGCACAAACGGCTGCGGCTATATCCTGACAGCACTTGCATTCGGTCTTGCAATCGTTGCAATGGCATACAGCATCGGCAACATTTCCGGTTGTCACGTAAACCCTGCTGTTTCGCTCTCGATGTTGGTCACCGGAAAGATGACCGTCAAAGACTTTGTCGGCTATGTTGTAGCTCAGGTTCTGGGCGCAACCTTTGGCTCGGCTCTCTTGTGCCTTATCTGGAACTTGGGCGGAGTCACCGATATGACCGAAGCATTTGGTTCTAACAGCACAAATGGCGTAGATGGAAGCGTAGTTGCGGCTCTCTTGGTCGAAATCGTTCTCACATTCGTATTCGTTTTAGCCATCCATGGAGTCACCAGCAAGACCGAGAACAACGCTGTTTCCGGAATCGTTATCGGCTTGACTCTGACATTCGTCCACATCCTTGGTATTGGACTTACCGGTACCTCCGTCAACCCCGCAAGAAGCTTCGGTCCTGCTCTCATTGCAGCATTCTCCGGCAACACTGAACCAATATCTCAGCTTTGGATCTTCATCGTAGGTCCTCTCGTTGGTGGAGCACTTGCAGGGCTTTGCTACAAGGCTCTGGCTTCCGCAAAGGAATCAAAGTAAATCCCATTCAGGCATAAAAAATCCCCCGAAAAGCTTCGGGGGATTTTCTTTTGAAGATTCAGACGGTAGAACCGTAGTCAGTGACGATAGCCTGTCCGGTAATCGGCTTAGCCTCATCGCTTGCAAGGAATAAAATAACGTTTGCAACGTCCTTGGGAGTGCAGGGAGTAGCTCTGATGTCGGTGTGCTTGCTCATCTGGGTGATCATATCGACATCCATATTGCCCTGACCCATTCCGGCAATCATCGGGGTGAGGATAGTTCCGGGGCAAACAGCGTTGCATCTGATGTGAGCGTCTGCAAATCTCATAGCAGTGTGCTTTGTGATGCCGATAATAGCAGCCTTTGAGGCAACATAAACTGCTCCGCCACATCCAAAAGCACCAGCAATGGAAGCAACATTTACGATAGAAGCCCATTCGCCCATAACGTTGGTGGCTGCTCTTATGCAGTTCATGGTGCCCTTTTCGTTGATGGAGGTGACAAAGTCGTAATCCTCATCTGTGAATCTGTCGATAGGCTTGAGACCCTCCTCAAGAACTCCAGCATTGTTGACGAGAATGTCGAGCTTGCCGAACTTCTCAACGGCGGTATTGATGAGTGCCTTGCAGGACTCGTTGTCGGAAATGTCGGTCTTGACAACCTCTACAGTTCCTCCTGCGTTTTTAATCTCCTCCGCAACTGCATTGAGCGGTTCGAGTCTTCTTGCTGAGATAACAACGGTTGCGCCCTCGGCGGCGAAGAGCTTTGCGGTCTCTGCTCCGACTCCTGAATTTGCACCGGTGATAACGGCGACCTTTCCTTCAAGACGATTCATGCTGATCAAATCCTTTCAAATATATTTGCAAACTTGCGCCCATAGCGCAATCTCTTTTGCAGAGAGATTGTACCATATAGTCGTCATCCGGTCAAGCTGTTTCAGCTGAAATCGTCATAAATTCTGAATTTGTCGATTTTAAGCTATCAATGAATTTTCACAAAAACTTTTAGGTTCATTTAAGCTTCGTGTTTTATGATACCTGATAGAAAGCCTACCAAGAAAGGAAATGTATCATTTTGAACACACTCAAAAGAATTCTTTCAGTAATATTAGTCCTCAGCATGACACTCATGCTCGCAGGCTGTGCGGAATCCGTAAGCGACAGCGACAGTGACAGTGAAGCAGTCACCGACACAGCAGTAGGAGCGGCATTCCTCGTTTCTTCCACTCTTTCGGGAACTGTTACAGAAGTCTCAGGCTATGAGATAACCCTTACTGTAGCTCTTTCATCCGGCAATTCCGGCGGCATGGAAATGGGCGGAGAAATGCAGATGGGCGACGCAGGAGACATGGGAGACATGGGCGGTGGTAACGGCGGAGATGTTCCGTCCGATGTTCCCGACGATGTCCCGTCCGATAATGGTCAGGGCGGAGGAGACGGCGGTGGGGAAGACGTCCCCGAAAAGCCTGACGGAGAAGGAGGAGGCGAGGGCAATGGCGAGCCTGAACCCATGTCTTCAACCGGCGACTATGAGATAGAGCTTCTTGCCGATGTGACAGAAGAGCCCACAGAATCCACAGACAACACTTTCACGGTCTCCCTGATAGTCATGGATGAATCTATCATCACCGACACTGACGGCAACAGCCTTGCTCTCTCTGACATAGAAGCAGGTGACACCCTGACATTTACAGTTGACGACAGCGGGGTCATAACTTCTATAGTTGTCGGCGGCGAATCAACCGACATGGGAAATCTCTCTAATGGAGGCGGCATGGGCGGCGGCTCATCCTCCGGCGTTGACAGCTACGACGCAGTCGTAACCTATACCGAAGACGGCACATATTCATCTGTTGACTACACTTCGACCGGTTCTGATGAGAACGCAATCTTGGTCACCTCTGGTGATGTCACCATCTCAGACAGCACCATTTCAAGAATCTCTTCCGACTCCACAGGCGGCGATAATTCCAGCTTCTACGGCGTCGGTGCAAGTGCCCTTGTAACCAGCGGCACTTTAAGAATCACTAATTCAACTATCTCCTCCGACTCGGCAGGCGGCGCAGGAGTATTTGCGTATGGCGACGGCGTTGCCTATGTCAGCGACACCACAATCACCACCGAGCAGGACACCTCCGGTGGCATCCACGTCGCAGGCGGCGGCACGCTATACGCATGGAATCTCATTGTCAGTACATCCGGCGAGTCCTCTGCAGCTATAAGAAGTGACCGTGGAAGCGGTACAATGGTCGTCGACGGCGGAACATACACTTCCAACGGCACCGGCTCTCCGGCTGTCTACAGCACCGCAGACATCACAGTAAACGATGCCACTCTCACTGCGAATTCCTCCGAAGCCATCTGCATTGAGGGTCTCAACTCCATCAGGCTTTTCGACTGTGATTTATCAGGCAATATGCAGGACAGCTCCCAGAACGACTGCACATGGAACGTAATCGTATATCAGAGCATGTCCGGTGACTCTGAGGTCGGCAACGGCAGCTTCACGATGATCGGCGGTTCTCTCACCGCAAATAACGGCGGCATGTTCTACACCACCAACACTGAAAGCACTTTCCTTATTAGCGGCGTTGACATCACCTACGCCTCTGATAGTGAATTCTTCCTCAAGTGCACCGGCAACTCGAACCAGCGTGGCTGGGGCTCGACTGGTTCGAATGGTGCCGACTGCAGCTTCACCGCCATCGATCAGGCAATGGAGGGCGCAGTCATCTACGACAGCATCAGCTATCTTGATTTTTACATGCTTGAGGGCAGCACCCTCACCGGCTACTTCGTTGACGACGAATCGAACGCCGGTAGCGGCGGCAATGGCGAATGCAACGTCTATATCGACTCCACTTCCACATGGATTGTGACGAACTACAGCACTGTCACCAATCTTTACTGCGAAGGCACCATCACCGACGAGGATGGCAATTCCGTCTCAATAATCGGAACTGACGGCACAGTCTATGTCACCGGCGACAGCACCTACACCATCACGGTTGAATCCTATTCGACCACAGCCGACACCTCCGGTGCAAGCGAGCTTGTCAGCTTCGAGGATTATTCCGTAGAAAATCCCTTCTAATATATAATACCTTCCTGAAAGCGAGAAGAACGGCGTCAAACCCGTTCTTTTTGCGTTAAAAGCCTTTACAATCCTGCGATAATATGCTACAATAGCTTAACAATAAACAATGGAGGACTCACCATGACCGAATATTTCAAAGCCGTAGTCGACGCCGACGACGCCCCAATCGTCATCTGCGACGTGAACCACATAATCATCTACATGAACCCCACAGCCGTGAAACGCTACGAAAAGCGAGGTGGAGCCAATCTCATCGGCAATTCAATCTTCGACTGCCACAACGAGCACTCGAAGGCGATAATCCTCTCGGTCTTCAACCGCTTCCTTGCTGATCCCACCTTGAGCAAAGTCTACACCTACACCAAAAACTGGAACGGCGAAGACTCCGACGTCTACATAGTCGCCCTCAGAAACGCCCAAGGCAACCTCCTCGGCTACTACGAAAAGCACGAGAGCAGGATTCATGAGAAGCAAGGAGCATAAACCAAAATCAAAAGAACGGCTTCAAAACCGTTTTTTTTGCATTAAAAGCCCTTTACAAAGCCGAAAAAGTATGCTACAATACAAGTGCCACATAATCAAATATTTTATTCACAAGTGGATACCCTTTTCTTGGTAAAAGGTGTTTTTCTCTTGCTCTTTTCCGCTTGTGAAACTGAGATTGTGTGGCAACAATGAGGGATTCACTTTTTCGTGCGTCTCTTATTGGGGCGCATTTTTTATTGCGCATATGATACTACGTAAAATTCAAATTACAGATATAGCGATGAAGATGTTATGATACCAATAGTAGTTTAAAACCTGCTACTTTTAAAAATTAATTCTGGGAGGAAAAACAATGTTTTGTCCAAATTGTGGTAAGAAAGTCAATGATAACGGTCGCTTCTGTCCTCATTGCGGGAGTCCAGTTGGTATTCTTGATGCTGAGAAAGTTACTGAAGCACCAGCTATGTCAGTTATTAAACCGAAGCAAAACAAAAAGAAGAATTTTAAGCTAAAGTTTATTCTTATTGCTGTTGTGTTTGCGGTGATTCTTGTTGTTATCTTATCTGTGGTGGCATTCATTAACTCTTCTGCTTACAGCCTTTCCAAGAGCTTGAAAGACGGAGATTATGGTGAAGCCGTGTCGACCTATAACTCGGATGTCAAGGACAATTCATTGCAAATACTCCTGACAAATTGGTTACTATCAGGAGTAGCATCAGACGTCATTGATGATTACAGCAATGAGGACATTAGCTATGAAGAAGCACTTGCATACCTAATGACAGTAAGTGTAATGACTGACCTAGACGTTTCCGAAGATGCTGATCTGCAGATTGAAAATCTTGAAATTTTGTACAATTCAAAGACAGCATACGAGTTGGCAGAATCATACTATGATGCAGGAGATTACGAAGCTGCTATGGATGCCTACCAAAAGGTTGACGAATCAGACACAGCGTACTATGAAGATGCCCAGAGTAAGATTGAACAATCCAAAGATAATTATCGTGCTGATATTATAGAAAAGGTGGGTTCTCCATCCACGGTTTCTGAGTATGAAACTGCAATAAGTTTTCTGACCTCAGCACTTTCGGTGTTGCCTAATGATGAAGAACTAACTGCTTTGCTTGAAACCTGCAAATCCGAATTGGTTGAAACGGTAAAGTCCAATGCGATAACTGATGCAACAGAAGCCATTGCGTCAAACAACTATGAGCAAGCGTTTGAAGTGTTGGAAGATGCACTTACATATGCTCCCGACGATACCGATCTCTTGTCGTTGACAAGCTCAGCTGAAAGTCAATATGAGGAATATGTTTCAGCTCAAGTTGCTAACTTTGTTTCAGAATCTGAGTACGAGGATGCCTTTGACGCTATTGATGATGCTCTTGATCTTCTTCCTGATAGTACAGCCTTGCAAGAACTTGAGGATACAACAATCTCTCAATATGAGTCATATATCACATCACAGGTTAATGTCTTGATATCGAATGATGATTATGATGGAGCGTTAAATCTTATCTCACGGGCACTAAAGCTTGTTCCGGGCAATACTGTACTTAAAGAACTTAAGACTAAGACCGAGGAACAAAAACCTGTTGACTTGTCAGATCTGATAATAGTCAATTCGAGTCGTGTAGAAACAGTTTCATCAGCTATTACTGATCGTTGGGGAAATTACTATGATGGCGCAGTCAAGTATGATGCATCCTATGATGCGTTTGCATTGTACAATTTGAATGATTCCTATACTGAATTTACAGCCACAGTTTTTGTTTCTACAGAGGCAACAAGCGGCAAGAACATGTCAATAGCGATCTATGTCGATGATTCCTTGGTTTACTACAAAGATTCTATTACTGAGGAGTCGATGCCATTTACCATTTCCATTGACGTGACAAATGCTACGACGATGAAAATTGTTACTGATAATGCCGGTTCATTTAACTCGGGAATTTTGTATTTTGCCGACGCAGTTTTAAGCAAAAACTGACCTAGTGTCAATATGTACATATACAAAAGCGGACAGATTTGAACTGCCCGCTTTCTTATGTTCACTCTAAAAGCCTCTCAAGATATTCAGCAACCCCATCCTCTTCATTCGTCCCAATGACAATATCCGCCGCTTCTTTGGTCTCAGGAATCGCATTCCCCATAGCAACCCCTGTTCCGCATAGCTTGAGCATGCCTATGTCGGTGAATTCATCGCCGAAAGCTGTTATATCTTGAAGACTGAAAAGCCCGGTTTCGCAGAGTTTTTCAACGCCGTAGGCTTTGGTGACTTCTTTTTTACCGATTTCGTGCCAGAAGCCGTCGGAGTATCTGCCGCAGTAGTATTCGGGGATGGCGGCTATCATGCGGCTTGCAACCTCGGGGTCGGGGATTTCGGTGCAGATTTTGAGGGCTTCGACATTGAAATCACTGAAGTCGTCGATGACTATTTCGCCCCAATCCCAGCCGAGGCGATCGCCGTCGTAGATGAAATTGCGGTACTCTCTGCCGTCGGTGTCGACCATGATGCGGTTGTCGCCGCAGATTTCTTTGATGAGCCCTAAGATTCGCCTCGTCTCAGAGACGGGGAAAGACGCTGTGTAGACTTTCTCGCCGTAAGCTCTGACCTGTGCGCCGCTGTTCGAGATGATGACCTGCGGCTTGAATGCGTCGATGAACCTACCGATGCTGTATTCGCCTCTGGCGGTGGCGATTCCAAGTATGTAACCATGTTCACGGCAGCGTTCAAGAGTTTTTATGGTTCTTTCCGACAAGGTTTTGTCATGGTGAAGTAGTGTGCCGTCCAAATCAAATAATAGTAACTTCATTAAAATTTCCTCCTTCGTAAAGTTATCACGATAGTATATCACAATGTCCCTAAAAATGCAAATAAAATTTTCAGAAATTCTTGAAAAAGAGTGCCATATGCTGTATACTTGATGGTATGGAAGTCAGGCTTTAGTCTGCGTTAAACACTATGTGGAGGTATTAAAGGTGAGGTTTAAAAAACTAATATGTGTGCTCACGGCATTTGTTATGGCTATGACAATTTTCGCCGGATGCTCGAGCAGTTCGAACAGCTCAACAAGCGCAACATCCGAAGACATGAGCACGATGGATTTTGTCCTGAGTATGGGCTTGGGAATCAACCTAGGTAACACGATGGAGTGCTCCGGCTTCACAAAAGAAACTGTCCGTGAGTATGAAACGGCATGGGGAAGCCCCGAAATCACAGAGAGAATCATTCAGGGCTATGCCGACCTTGGCTTCGGAGTAATCCGTATCCCTGTAGCATGGTCAAACATGATGGCTGAGGATTATACAATCAATGAGGAATACTTAGCCAGAGTTCAGGAGATTGTCGATTGGGTTCTTGACGCAGGAATGAAAGCCATCGTCAATATCCACTGGGACGGCGGCTGGTGGGAGGACTTCTCTACCGATAAAGAAACCTGCATGGAAAAGTACGAAAGCATCTGGACTCAGCTTTCGGAAGCGTTCAAGGACTACTCTTTGGATCTGATGTTTGAATCCTTGAATGAAGAGGGCTGCTGGGACGACATCTGGAACCGCTACGGCAGTTCAACTGAGGGAAAAGCCGAAGCCTTCGAGCTTCTTGGAGAAATCAATCAGACGTTTGTAGACATAGTCAGAGCTTCCGGCGGCAATAACGAGCTCCGGCATCTTCTCATAGCCGGTTACGCCACCGACCCCGAGCTCACCTGTGATGAGCTGTTCGTCCTCCCTGACGACCCGTCCAACAGATATGCAATCTCTGTTCACTATTACGCACCATCAACGTTTGCAGTAATCGACGAGGACGCTTCATGGGGCAAGGCTGAAACCACATGGGGGACTGATGATGACTATGCATATCTCGATTCCATCATGGATCTTCTATACGACACCTACGTCGCCAACGGCATTCCCGTCATAATCGGCGAGTACGGCTGCACCACTTCAAATAAGCTCCCCGACCAGATAAGGGAGTATATCACAGCTGTCTGTGAAGCGGCATACGTAAGAGGTATGTGCCCGATTCTTTGGGACACTACCGGCACTCACTATGACAGATCTACATGCGAGTTCTACGACATGGAGATTATAGAGGAATTCGAAGAGATAAAGACCCTCGACCGTCTGGTCGAGAGCACAACTGATACGGAGGAAGCGGCATGAAGTATGTAAAACCCATAGGCGATAATTTCAACTATTCCGGCAGAATTGACTTTTCTGAACCGGATAGTGCAGTTTTCTGCTGGACTGGAAGCTACTTAAGCTTCTCGTTCAAGGGCACTGAGATTTCAGCAGTAATCGAAAATCTGAAATACTGGTACGGCAGATTCATCGGCTTTGTAATCGACGGGGAAGAGAAGTGCATCCCGATTCCCGACGGCGAGGCAGAAGTTCTGCTTGCCTCCGGACTCTCTGACACCCGTCACGACTGTGTCATCTACAAGCGTATGGAGGGTCATTACTTCAAGCTTAAAGGCTTCGTAATTCCTGATGACGGCGAGATTCTTGAACCCGTCCCCAAGCCTCATAAGCGCATAGAATTCTATGGCGATTCAGTAACCGCCGGTTCTGTTGTCGACGCCCTCGACAATGTCGGACAGCTCGACCCAGAGAATCACGATGGCGTTTATGATAATTCATGGCATAGCTACTCCCTTATGACTGCCCGTCTTCTTCCTGCAGAGGTTTATAACACCGCTCAGGGCGGCATCGCCATCTTCGACGGCACCGGATATTTTGAAGACCCAGCCTTAGGTCTTGAATCCTGCTACGACAAGATCCGTTATTGTTCAATGCCTCCGAGAACCGAGTGGGACTTCTCGAAATTTGTCCCTCACGTCATTGTCTTCGCCGTCGGTCAGAACGACGACCACCCGCACAACGGCTGTATTCATGATTCCGAGTACCGTGAAAAGTGGATGAAGCGTTACATCGAAATTATCGAGGACACTCGTTCTCACACAAACAACGCAACCGTAATCCTCGCCCTCACCGTCCTCATGCACGACCCTGCATGGGATGATGCCTTGGAGGAGATCAAAAACCGCCTCGGTGGCGAAGCCAACCGGGTATACCACTTTGTTTATACAAGATGCGGCAAAGCCACTCCCGGACATCCAAGAATTCCTGAACAGGAAGAAATGGCTCATGAACTCACAGCGTTCCTGAATTCGCTTCCTGAGGATACATGGGCAGACTGATTCTGACATAGTAAAAGCACCGTCACAAGGCGGTGCTTCTTTTTTGTGTAAATCCTCAGTCTTCCTTGATAAACCTGTCCATAATGGTATGCCCCACAGGAATAAATCTTCCTGTTTCTTCGGCAGTTTTCTCGCAGAGGCAGTCAACGCCGGGTTTAGGGGAATTCTTGTGATAGATAAGATAGGGAATCGGGTCATTGGTGTGGGTTTTGAGTGCGAGGGGAGTTGCGTGGTCGGGCATGATGAGAATCTTGTAGTCGTCATACTCTTCAAGAGCTTCAAGAACCGGACCTAAGATCTTCTTGTCGATAAGCTCAATAGCCTTTACTTTGTTCTCTATTTCGTGCCTGTGTCCGCACTCATCGGGAGCTTCAACGTGGATATAGACGAAGTCCTGTCCCGAGGCAAACTCGTCGATGCAAGCCTGAGCCTTGCCCTCGAAGTTGGTGTCGATATAGCCGGTTGCGCCCTCGACATTTACAACATTCATGCTACTGAACTTGCCAATGCCTTTGAGAAGGTCGACGGCTGAGATCATGGAGGCTTTGAGCCCATACCTGTCTTTGAACTGAGCAAGCGGCTTTCTCACGCCCTCGCCCCAGAACCACATCGAGTTTGCGGGGTTCTTGCCTTGTCTGACTCTTTCAAGGTTAAGAGGATGATTCTTGAGCAGTTCATAGCTCTTCTTCATCATGTTGATAAGTTTGGTTGCATTCGGGCTTGTTGAAAGATACTCCCCGATAACTCTTCCTGAAATGTCATGAGGAGGAGTGAGAGTTCCGACATCGAGAGTGCCGTTCTTCTGAATAAGGCAGTGGCGGTAGCTTACGCCTGCATAAAGAGTAAACTCCTCATCGTCGAAGTTCTCTTTCAGGAAGTCGACTAAGATTTTTGCGTCGGCGGTGGAAATATCCCCCGAACAGTAGTCGACCATGGTCTTGTCCTCGTAGTTCTCTTCCTCAGAAAGAGTGACAAGATTGCATCTGAAAGAAACATCGGTAGGGAGCATGTCGATTCCAATGGAACCAGCCTCAAGAGGTGAACGCCCCGAATAGTATATAGCCGGATCATACCCTAAAACGGAAAGATTAGCAACGTCAGATCCCGGCTTCAAGCCGTCCGCAACAGTCTTTACAAGACCCACTTCCGAGGTCTTCGCAAGTTTATCCATGTTCGGCTTATACGCTTTTGCCATAGGCGTAACGACGCCGAGTTCATCGACGGGATAGTCAGCCATGCCGTCACAGAGTAAAACAAGATATTTCATATTATCGTCTCCTTGGAGTTGTGATTCAATAAAGCGTACTCAGTATACCATATTTCTTCGAAAATTGCAATACCCGAAGTTGGGTATATTTTCCGAACATCGGCAAATAATAGCTCAAAATACTGTTTGAAAGGCGACGGATATGAAAGAACGTATAAGACTGAGCAAGTATTTCGGAAAGATAAGAAGAATGCGCTCCTCTTTTCAAGGACGATATAAGTCACTCTGTCTAGATGGCTGTAAAACCGAAGATGAAATCTTCTTTGCGGATAACTACCGCATCATTCATGATGCCATTGGCTATCTTTTAGGCTGTGATCCAAGGGCTGAGCTGACCGCAGATTTTCCACTTGCCAAGGACTTAATATCTCATTTTTCAGGAAAAATTCCTCCGACCGACGAAATCATATTTCTTATAAGCAGCTACGCCGCTGAAAACGTAATCAACCCGTGTGACATCGAGTATCTCAGGTTCGAGCTTATTTATCTTCTTTTAGAAAACATGAGCCATAACCTCAGGGAATCCGTTTTCATGCTCATCGGCGTAAGCTCACTTGACGAATACCGTATCAACGAAACGGTCAACCCCGTCGCAATAGAGCTATCAAAAGACGAATATTATTCCAAGTGCGACCGCAAAACAAAGAAGCAGTACCGTGAAGCAGTCTATTCTTCAAAATCGCCCGATTTCCCTGACAGATGCCCGAAATCAAGAATCGCAACCGACTTAACTGTTGAGCTATTGGAAGTGACAATAGCTTTCATGTTCACGCTTGCTCTCACCATTTGGATCGGTGAGCCGTGGACGACACTGTTTCTTATCTGCCCAGCATATGCCGCAGTAAAAGCTATAGTAAACGATATTCTAATTCGTCATGCAAAAAGAAACCGCCTCCCACGCCTTGACATAAATTCTGATGATGTAAGAAGCACTCCCTGCACAGTTGTCCTCTCTGCTGTAGTGACCAGTGTCAATGATGCTGACGGTTTATATCAGAAGCTCCTCAAGCTCCATGCGTCAAACCCTCAGCCGAATATTTCAGTCTGCCTTTTAGCGGATTTTTCTGCTTCCCGGACTCCCGTCACAGGCGACGATAATGCCATAGCAGAGAGCCTGCGTGAGATGATCGACCGTCTCAACCGTGAAAACGGCAATATTTTCTCCTGCATTATAAGAAAGCGCACCTATTCTGAAACTCAGGACGAATACATGGGCTTCGAAAGAAAGCGTGGCGCAATAGTAGAGCTTGCAAGGTTCATGAAAACCGGCGAGCAGGACTTCTATTCTGTGTCTGGCTCAGCCGAAAAGCTTGTTGGTACAAAATATATCATCTGCGTCGACAGCGACACTGAGCCCTATATGGATTCAGTAACCGAACTCTTATCAATAGCTCTTCACCCGGCGAACAGTAGCTATGGCATAATCTCTCCTCGGATGGTCACCCGTCTTGGTGACTCTCTGGCGACCGGCTTCTCAAGAGCAATGGGCGGAATAGGCTCAATTTCCGGCTATGACCTTGAAAGCATGGACTTCTGGCAGGATGTCTATGGCAGAGGCACTTTCTGTGGCAAGGGGCTTATGAAAATCTCATCTCTTTTGGAGAAGACAGCATTTCTTCCGCATGAACGTGTCCTGTCCCATGACATACTTGAGGGTGAGTTGATGAACACCGCCTATGCCCACGACGTCATCTTCACCGAGGGCTTCCCGAAAAATCCAGTCAGCTATTTCAGACGCCTTGATCGCTGGATAAGAGGGGATATACAGAATCTTCGGTTTATCTTCTCGAAAAAGTTCGACCTCCTTTCAAAGCTTAAGCTCTGGGAGAACCTAAGACGTTCATTTCTGCCGATAGACGTTTTCGCAACGCTATTTTTAGGGCTTTTCCTCTATCCCGAAGCTTCCGGCAAAATTGCACTTTCCGCAGTCATCATGTATTTAGTCTCGCAGTTTCTGGGACTCATCGGTACGCTACTGAATCAGGGCATAGGCTCACGCCGCTTCTATTCAGCAATGGTAAGCGGTGTGGCACTTAACATCTCTTCACTTGTCTACTCGCTGATTCTTCTTCCTGCGCTTGCCCTCAAGTCCGCACGGGCAATGCTTACAGCAATAATCAGAATGATAACCAGAAGAAATCTCTTGGAGTGGACGGTATCGTCAACGTATGACAGAACAGGCTTCGATAGCTTTTCGTTCTTCTTCCCGTCATGGATTATAGGCACTCTGCTCGTCTTCTCTCAAAGCTATATCGTGCGATTTTTCGGCATTATATTTGCACTTATGCCATTGCTTTTAGTATTCGGAACACGCAGAACCGGCTCATCAGGCAAGACCCTTTCAGAAAGAAATCAGCGTGAGCTTTCCTCGCAGATAGCAGACATGTGGGGCTTCTTCTCTGATTATGTCAACGAGTCGGAGAATTGCCTTCCTCCCGACAATGTCCAGTTTTCGCCGGTCTATAGGATTTGCCACAGGACATCACCAACCAATATCGGAATGTATCTTCTTTCGGTCTTGGCAGCATGCGACCGCCGTCTAATAAGCCCGGAGACTATGTACAAGCGCATAGGCGGCACGCTCGACTCAGTTGAGCGGATGGAGAAATACAGCGGCAATCTCTACAACTGGTACGATACCAAAACCCTCAAACTCTGTCCGAATCCCTATGTCTCAAGTGTCGACAGCGGCAATTTCATCTGCTCCTTGGTTGCACTCAAAGAGGGCTTAAGGGAGTACGCTTCCCACTGTCCGGAGCTTAAGGAAACTATTACGAGAATTGAAAAGCTGATAAGTGACTGCGACCTCTCAATCTTCTTTGACGACGTCCGTGGTCTAATGGCGATAGGAATAAACCCCGAAACCGGTCAGCTTGACAGCTCCCGTTACGACTATCTCATGAGTGAAGCCCGCCTTGGTTCTTATTATGCAATTGCCTCACATCAAGTGCCTAAAAGTCACTGGTACAGCCTTTCAAGAACCACTCTCAGCTGTGGCTTCTACGCCGGAACAGCATCCTACAGCGGTACAATGTTTGAGTACTTCATGCCGGAAATGCTATTGGAAAGTCCTGACGGCTCGCTTCTTGGTGAAAGCCTGCGCTATGCCCTCTGGTGTCAGAAGAGATACGCAAAAGCGTCAGGAAGACCCTATGGCATCTCCGAAAGCGGCTACTACAGCTTTGACAGCAGTCTAACGTATCGCTATATGGCGCACGGCGTTCCGAAAACAGGTCTTCGAAGAGGACTGGAGCAGGACTATGTAGTCTCGCCATATTCGACTTATCTGTCTCTTGGCTATTCTGGAGACAGCGGCATGGAAAACTTAGGTCGCATCAGAAAGTACAGCATGTACTCCCACTACGGCTTCTATGAAGCACTGGACTTCACTGCGCCTGATGTCAGCTACGCAGTAGTCAAAAGCTACATGTCCCACCATGTCGGGATGAGTATAATCTCTGCCGTGAATGTCCTTGAGAACGGCATCTTCCAGCAAAGATTCATGCGTGACAGAAACGTCATGGGCGCAAGCGAGCTTATAGACGAGCGGGTAAGGCTCGAGCGCAATATCTATGAGGATACCGTCTTAAAGCCAAAGCATCAGAAAGAAGAGGAGGCGATAGCACCGACCTCCGAATATTTCGCTGTCGCTTCGCCGTTCAGTCCCCGAATCAAGCTCCTTCGCAACGGCGAGTATACACTGATTCTTACCGATGGCGGAATTTCAGTCCCGATTTACCGGGGAAGAAACGTCTACAGCGCATCTCATGACATTGTAAGTCGCCCGAAAGGCGCATTTTTCGGTATCATTTCAGGCGACGAGAAATCTTACTTTACCGGCGACACCTGCGAATTCGGAGACGGCTTCGCAGTATACCGTAGTATAGATGCCGAAATGCGTGTAACCCTCCACAAGTCGTTCCCGTGTGAGCTGAGAACTTTCACCATAAAGAACAGCTCTGACACTGAAAAAGAGGTTTATCTTTGCACCTATATCGAACCATCACTGCTTCCCGATGAGCAGGAGCGTCCGCATCCTGCGTACTCTAATATGTTCTTAAGGCTTGATGTCGACCCAAGCCTCAATATCATCACTGCAACAAGAAGTGACTGCGAAAATTCAGAGAAGCCATATATGGCTGTAGGCTTCACGGATTACACCTTGGGCTTGGTTTCATTCGACAGGGAAGACGTGCTGTCACGTCCTGATGGAGCAGGCAGATTCCTTGAAAGAGCCGGGGTCGTTTCAAGCAGTCTCATCTCCGAGCCTGACCCTTGCATCTTTATAAAAACTCCCGTTATGCTTCCTCCATCGGGAGAAACGACGCTTACAATGTTCATTCTCGCCGCTGACAGCATGAATGACCTCATAAACATGACAAGTGAGCTGAAAACAAGGCGGCTTGAAGCGTGTAAAGGCTACAGCTCCGCTTCATCAAGGCTTCTCGAAATCATGGCAGGAAACGTGTTATTCTCTCAGTGCGATCTTCCTGAGAGGGTAGACGCTGTAATGTCGAATAATCTGCCTCTGAACGCTCTCTGGGAGCTTTCAATTTCAACCGACCTGCCGCTGATTCTCTATAGCTTCGATGATATATCTGATGCTGATAAGCTTTCTGTCTACATTCACGCTTTCCGTGACCTCAGACTTTCCGGAATAAAGGCTCAGATGGCGGTCCTCTTCGACGACGCCGGAGGATATGAGAGGGAACACTACACTTCACTCGTCAAAGCCGCAAAAGAGCTTTCCTGCGAAGGACTTCTATACTCTGATGGCGGCATATATCCTGTCGACCGCTCGGCAGTCAGAGAAGAGCTGATAACTCTTCTCAAAGCTTACTCCTGTCATATCTCTCATGGCGAGATTCAGACTATAGCAAGCCCGAAGCCTTTCAATCAGATTGAAATTAAGCCAGTTCATCCCAAAAAGCAGCATGTCGAAGAAGAAATCGCCTGCGGCGGCTTCAGTCAGTGCAAGTATGTCATCAATGAAAATCCGCCTCTTCCGTGGTGTCATGTTCTTTCCTCAAGGCAGTTCGGAACGCTTCTCTCGGAGGGCTCTCTCGGCTTCACCTATGCACATAATTCAAGAGAGCTAAGGCTTACTCCTTGGGACAACGACACAAGCCGTGACAACCTCGGCGAACGTCTAATTCTCCGCATCGGAGATGACTATTTCGACCTCATTCGTGGCTCAGCTGCTGTCTTTGCGCCCTATATTGCAGAATATCATTTCAAGGAAAAGCATTTCCGGGGTTGCGTCAGTGTCGGGGTTTCTGAAAAAGGCATGTGCAAGCGGATTCGCATAAATTTATCCGTGGACCAGCATGCAGAGATTTCATACTACACCGAGCCATGCCTTGGACGTGACCGTTCAGGTTCACATCTTCTGAAACCAGAAAAGAAAGCTAATACTCTTCTTATCTCAAACTGTGCCTCTCCCGTAACCGGGTTTATGGCGATAACATCGTCGCTTGAGTGCAGATTCCAGACAGACAGGGAAGCATTCATGAGCGGAAATTGGGAGGAAAACATCGCCGTGAGTGAGGACACCATAGCGGCTGCAACGGTGGATATTGGTGGGAAGTGCATCGTAGATTTCTACATGTCCTATGCACACACCGAAAAAGCCGCAATCCTGATGCCAAAGTATTTCAGAATTCAGACAGATACCCGTGAGAATAAGCTGACGGTAAAATCAGAAGAGAGTGGACTAAGGATTCTCTCCGATGATTGGCTCAGGTATCAGGCACTTCATGCCCGGATGTGGGCGAGAACCGGGTTCTATCAGTCCTCAGGGGCATACGGCTTCCGTGACCAGCTTCAGGACGCAGTCGGAATAATCCTTGAGAACCCCCATGAGTGCCGGACTCACATCATCCGTGCGGCAGGAGCACAGTTTACAGAGGGCGACGTGATGCATTGGTGGCATGAGCTCCCGCTCATAAAGACAACCGGAATCCGGACAAGAATCTCCGATGACCCACTTTGGCTTGTCTACGCCGTCTGTGAGTATGTCGAAAAGACAGGCGACCGGAGCATTCTCGACGTAAAAGTCGCATATTCTGCCGGAATCACCCTTTCCGAATCGGAGCGGGACAGATGCGGCGAAGTCTACAGAACATTTCTCAGGGAAAGCATCTATGAACACTGTATCCGTGCTCTTAAATATGTCGGATCAAGAACCGGCAAGCACGGCTTGCTTCTCATCGGTACAGGCGACTGGAACGACGGCTTTTCAAGCTTAGGCGAAAAGGGGATTGGCGAGTCGGTCTGGCTGAGCGAATTCTATCTCATGGTTTGGAAGCGATTTTCAAAGCTTCGTAGCACTGACAATGATCTGTCAGAAAAAGCAAAAGCAATAGAATCAGCAATACTTCGAAGTGGCAGAGGAGAGAAGTGGTATCTGAGAGCTTATACAGATACCGGAGCTGTTTTAGGCTCAGAAAGCTCCGTTTCCTGCAAGCTCGATTCAATTACTCAGTCATTCGCTCAGTTCGCCGACCTGCCCGATAGAGAATTCACGAAATCTGCGCTTAAGGAAACCTGCTCAAGGCTCGCCGACACTGAAAACGGCGTTGTCAGGCTCTTTTATCCGCCTTTCGCAGATAACGCAAGGGCAGAAATTGGCTATATCGCAAGCTATCCTGACGGTATCCGTGAAAACGGAGGTCAGTACACCCATGCCGCAATCTGGCTTGGAATGGCTTGTATCGAGGCAGGACTCACCGAAGAGGGCTTTGGTATCCTCAAATCTCTCAACCCTATTCTTCGCTCGAAAGACGGTGGCTACACCCGTTATAAAACCGAGCCGTACTATATCTGCGGCGATGTCTATTCAAATAAGAACTGCTATTCCCGTGGAGGCTGGTCAATCTACACTGGCTCTGCGGCGTGGTACTACCGTGCACTGACAGAGGATATACTTGGTCTCAGGCTTAAGAACGGCAAGCTCATAAGAAAAAAGCCCCTTATTGACGCTGAGATTGAATTTGACAAGCAATAAAAAAGCGGCTGAGCGTCTGATGCTCAGCCGTGCTTATTACCATTTCTTTTTTGAAGACTGCCGCTTTGGAGTGGCATATACCTTGACACGCTTCTTGTTTATTCTGTGGAAGACAATTTTCAGAACGATAATCAGAACAGTATAGACAAGAAAAAATATAGCACTGTACATTACTGCTCTGTAGAACTGATCCGACCCGATGAAGCTCTGCATGATAGCAAGAGTTTCTGCACTCTCTGAGCGTGCAAGGTCAGTAGCAGCGACAAGATCTATCACCGCAAGTGTTTCGCCGCCATATTGCAGTTCAAGTGTTCCCAGAACGTCCCCGGCACTTACCGGGGCAACGACATCGGTGCTAAGAGTAATCACCTCGTGGATGGAGCTTGTCAGTATGTTAGAATTCCACATCATCGAGAACGACTCAGCAGGTACTACTATGACATAATCCTGTCCGTCGCCATACTCAACAGCAACCTCTGCTTTCTCCTCTGTTCCAGCAATTATCTCAGTGTAGACAAGATTGGAAAAAGCCCATTCATAGATGTTCTTGTGGTCGATGAAGTTGTAGTAAACGGTGTTTCCGTTGTCGTCATACTGTGGAGCTCCCAATGTGACCAGAAGATAGCTGTAGCCATCCTTATATGCAAGCGAAACGAGGCATCTGCCGGCTTCGTCGAGTGTACCCGTTTTGATTCCTTTGACGTATTCGTAGTAATAATCGCCGCCATTGGTCTTTGACATCATGTAGTTGGTGTGAGTGATGGTGCGCTCAGACGTGTGATAAGCAGTCGCTTCCATAGTATAGCTTTCTGTGCAGGCTATTTCGGTGAACATAGGAAGCGTCATCGCATACTGCGTGATGATAGCCATATCGTGTGCTGTCGTATAGTGATCGTCGACAAAAAGCCCATGAGCGTTTGTGAAGTGTGTATTCTCACATCCGAGCTCTTCTGCCTTGTCGTTCATCATTTCAACGAAGTTTTCAAGACTTCCTGCAACGTTATATGCGATGATATTCGCCGCTTCGCACGCAGAGCGAAGCATCAGAGCATAGAGCAAGTCCTTGTAGGAAACCATTTCGCCAATCTGTATGTCAGCTGTCGAACATCCGGTGAGGTATAACTCGTCAAAGCATTCCGACGTTCCGCAAACATAGGTTGTCGAGAGAGCGGAAATGTCATCCTGAAACTGCTCCAAAAGAATGACGGCTGTCATAATTTTGGTCAGCGAAGCAGGAACAAGCTGTTCGTCAGCGTTTTTAGAGTAGACGACGTCGCCTGTATCAAGGCTTACAAGATAAACCGCTTCCGAATAAACCTCAAAGTCGGGTGTGAATGTCACTGCAGACACATTGCAGGTGAGCATGACGGCAGTAAACACTATACAGACAACTATAGAGAGCATCTTTTTCATTTTCTGGAACACTCCTCTCCGGATATGATATAACGACTATACTGATTATTATTTCTTTGCGTGGGCTTTTATCTCGCCCTTTTCACAGCGGTTGCCCCATGAGTCGATGAGAGTGCCGTCTCTTGAAACGCAGATAATCTCGCAGTGATTCGAGCACTTTCCGCAGGTGATCTCTTTCGTAACGAAGTCCATCTCTCCGACATCAAATGTAAACGGAGCTTCCTTTCTTGATTCCATGGCAAGAATTGCAGAGCCGTATGCACCCATGAGGTGACCGTTTTCGTCAACGGCAACCGGAACCCCAAGCTCGTCCGAAAACGCTTTTACAACGCCCTGATTCTTGCTGACACCGCCTTGGAAGACGATAGGGGAGACGATCTTCTTGCCCTTTGCGACATTGTTGAGATAATTAGAAGCAACCGCACGGCAAAGTCCTGCAATAATGTCCTCTCTTGAATGACCCATCTGAATTTTGTGCACAAGATCAGATTCCGCAAACACAGTGCATCTTGCGGCTATGGGCGTCGGATGCTTCGACTTGAGTGCAATCTCGCCGAACTCTTCAACCTCGACTCCCAGTCTGTGCGCCTGACTGGATAAGAAAGCTCCCGTTCCTGCGGCACAAAGGGTATTCATTGCGTAGTCAACAGCGATGCCGTTTTCAACGAGAATTATCTTTGAATCCTGTCCGCCAATCTCGAAGATGGTTCTCACGTCCGGGTGAATGGTTGTAGTTCCGACTGCGTGTGCGGTAATCTCATTCTTGACAACTCCTGCGCCGATCATTGCGCCGATAAGCCGCCTTGCGCTTCCGGTAGTTCCGGAGGAGACTATCGTGTACTTCTCATCGTCGAACTGCTCCTTAAGTACTCCTAAGAGGTTTCTCACAGCTCCAACCGGGTTGCCCTCCGTCCATAAGTATGAGGATGCAATTATGTTTTTTGACTCATCGATAATTACACCTTTCGTAGATATAGATCCGATGTCAATTCCTATATATGCTTTAGCTTTATTCAATTGTTAAGTACCTTCTTTTTGAGTGAAATCATGTCATAGAATGCCTCAAGACGGGTGTCAAGCCCGGTGTCTGAGGTCTGTGTGTCGTAGCTGAGATACAGCACGGGTATATGATAGTCCTGCGAAAGCTTCTGCAGAAGCGGCATAACGTCGACCTCAGGCGTGCATCCGAAGCACTTTACGTGAACTAATCCGTCGAAGCCTTGCTTTGCATACTTTTCAGCGGCAGCAACGGTAGTGGCACTCGTAGGACCCATCGGAAACTTCATATAGCTTCTTGCCGCAGGGAACAGCTTCTGCTCGCTTCCTCCGAGGTTGTAGTTAGTCATGTTCATAAGCCTGTGGACTTCAATTCCCATCCTGCAGAGCTTGTTTTCAACATCAAGGTTCGAAAACTTATCCATGATGGTGTAATACTCGCCGACAATGCCAACTTTCAGAGGCATATCCGGTTTGTTGAGCGGCTCATCGTCCATAGCCATCTTGGCTTTACGATAGGCGTTCTTGATGTCATTTCCCGAAGCCGCCATCTGCATATCGAAAAGAAAATCCCTGTAAATCTTGTCGTATGCGCCGGGGTTTGCTTCAAAGCCGAGATTTGCATGGTAAAGCTCCTCGATTTCGTCGAGATACTTGACCATTTTCACGGTGTTTGTCGCCTCAAGAATCATCTGCGGATATTTGACATCGGGATTAACCGACTTTATAACCTTGAGCCATTCGCTCTTTTTCTTGTCCTTGAGGAAATCAAAATTTATCATCGTGAACTCATAGCCCATGTCCCGAAGAATCTTCTCCTGAAGCTCTCCGTAGAATCCAAGCCTGCATGGTCCGCCAATCTCCACAAGAGTGTCAGCACCAAGCTCAAGCATCTCAATCATGCTTCCCAAGGTGTGCTTGAAAGGAGTGCAGACAAAGTCCGGACTGTTAAGCTCGCCGAAGTGAACGGTCTTCTTTGTATGAGCGGCAGGAAGAATACACTCCGCACCGACGCCCTGTTCCACAAAATACTTGAAAGCAAGATTGTAGTTACTGAATGTCGGGAGAGCCACTTTTCTTCTGCTACCGAGATTATTTGTATTCTTGTTCTTTTTCTTATCAGTTGCCATAGCCGCCGCTTTCTCTGAATTTAATAATGTCCACGAAGCTCTCAAGCCTTGTTTCAAGACCTGCAGTGCCGTCCTGAACGTCCATTGTTACCTGCAAAATCGGAATGTTCTTAACCGTTCTGAGTATATACTCGTTTGCCATAGAATCAGTACAGCAGGGATATGCGCTCATGAGGATAATTCCGTCAAGCTTGTTTTTGTACAAGTCAATAGTTCCTAAAATCTCCCGGCTCTCAATCCAAGGAAGTGTGCTGACTATAGCCTGACTTCTCTTTACAGCCGCCCGGGTATTCGCCCTGTCGACATAGAGAACCTTGCAGCCCAAGCCATTAAGAAAGCTCTCAACCTGTCCTCCTATATAGGGATCATGAGCAATATAGGGATGAGCCGCCAAAAGAAGCTTGAAGCCTCCATCATCGCTGACAGTCATCCGCCTTTGCTCCTTAGCTTCTTGCTGAGAAGCCTGCTGAGCCACCTTTACTGCCTGAGAATAAGCCTTCTTCGCTTCTTTTTTCGACTTGCCGAGCTTCATTCCAAGCTCGATATAGTCCTCTTCAATGTCGTTTTCCGAATGCCAGTCGTGGGAAAGGGTGATAACCCTGATTCCTTTGTCTGCAAAAACAGTAGACACGACATCATAAAGAGCTTCAAATCTGGTGCAGAACTTGTCTCTTATCCCAAATCCTGCGATTCTCGGAACGAAAACTGCGTCGCATTTTCCGATGAGGCTGTCAACATGTCCGAAATAGACCTTAATCGAATAGCAAGCCTCGTCGATAGAACGGTTGACTCCTGCAGTCAGAATATCTTTTGTTGTTGGTTCACTTACTACGCATTCAAGCCCCAAGCCTTTGAAGAATTCGAGCCAGAGCCTGCCATATCTGTAATATTGCAGAGCTCTTGGAATTCCAACGGTCTTCACGCCGGCGTATTCGTGAAATTCTTTCATAAAGTCAAGATTCATGTATATACCTTCAGTTCGTTGTTGTAAGTCCATCAAACATGTTACAACCATTATAGTCGAAAGTGTGGCTTATGTCAAGTGGAAGACTTAAAGAGCGAATATTCGCATTTTGTGAAAATCGGCTCTTGACAAATGCGTCCAAGTGTGCTAATATCGTATCAATAAAACAGGGGAGCTTGCAAGAGGCAGGCTGAGAGGGAGCACGTTTTGCTCCGACCCATAACCTGATTCGGATAATGCCGACGTAGGGCGAATAGCTTCTGAGCATAATTGTGCTCAGGAACATGTGCTTATTTGCTCCGTCATTACGGAGCTTTTTGTTGGGTTTTCCCATCCGGCGATGTTTTAAATCTTACAATAAAAGAAGGAAAAATTAATGGCTTCCACAAAATCAGATGTCAGAATTCATGCGATGGTTGAAAGTGCAATTATGATTGCGCTTGGAGTTATACTGAGCATGATAAAGCTTGTCGACTTGCCCTATGGCGGCTCTGTTACGCTTGCTTCAATGTTTCCGATAGTAGTAATATCCTATCGCTGGGGCTTGGGATGGGGAATGTGCTCCGGACTGGTTTTCAGCGTTATTGAGCTTCTCACCGGACTTTCGACCCTTTCATATGTAACCACATGGCAGAGTGTACTCGCTGTTGTTCTTCTTGACTACATCATCGCCTATGCAGTTACCGGGCTTGGCGGAATATTGCGCAAGCAGATTAAGAATCAGTCTGCTGCTCTGGTTCTCGGAGTGATAATTGTATGTGTACTCAGATACTTGTGTCACGTCATATCCGGTGCTACCGTATGGGCAGGAATTTCTATTCCTACAGCGGCGGCTCTTGGCTATTCGATTATCTATAACGCAACCTACATGCTTCCCGAGATGATAATAATGATAATAGTTGCGGCTTATCTCGGCTCTGCCGTTGATTTCAGAGCCCAAGTTCCTACTAGAATGAAGAGGACTGAGAACGAGCCGGCAAAGTATGGCGTGCTGAGAATTATTGGCGGACTTGCAGCTGCTGCAGCACTTATTTTCGATGTATCATCCGTATTTGCTGTTCTTCAGAATGCTGATACCGGTGAGTTTGATATTACTCAGATAGGTTCCGCAAATTGGGTTGCTATTATTGCAGTAACCGTTGTAGCTGCCTGCGTCGTTGCATGTACATACGCTCTCAGCAAAACCGGCTTGGGCAAAAGCAAAAAGGCATGAAATGAATAGTGTTGATTTGCATCGTGCATTTATCTTCGGAGCAGGGGAAACCGTTCCCATGCGGGCAACTCCTGCATCAGGCGACTTTGTAATTGCCGCCGACGGCGGGATGAGGTATCTTGACGACCTTGGTATCAAGCCCGACCTGATAATAGGGGACTTCGATTCTTCCGAAGAGCCGGACAGCGGCGAGATTATAAAGCTCCCTGTAGAAAAAGACGATACCGATTCGGTCTTTGCAGTCAGATATTGCCTTGAGTATGGCTTCAGGGAAATCCACATCTATGGCGGCACAGGCGGTCGCTTTGACCATACTATCGCCAATATCCAGACGCTATCCTATATAGCTGAGCATCAAGCACAAGGCTTTCTCTACAGCCCTGAAATGGTGATGACAGTTATCTGTGATGAATTCACCTTTGAACCTACAGGAATATTCTCGGTATTCTCGCTCGGCGGGACTGCTCATGGAGTGTCGATAAGCGGCGGCTTCTACGAAATGACTGATGGCGAAATCTCCTCAAGCTTTCCAATTGGCGTCAGCAATCATTCGGTGGGGAAGCCTGTCACGGTCAGAGCCGGGGACGGAACGCTTCTTGTAATGTGGGCTGATCACGGGAAAGCCTCCGAAAAATTCATCGCGTACTGACAAATCGATATAATAAGCCAAAGGGATTATCTACATGATAGTAGAAATCCCTTTGTTGCTTATCTATATTTTGGATGGAGGAAAAAGAGTAACTGCGAAGTTTGTAATATAGATCGGACCGTTTACGCTTCATCCGGAAAGATTAACTTTTCCAGACCCGTTTTGAACCGTAGCGTCCCGGAAGTTTTCTTTATCGTTTCTATGCTTCTATTTTAGCACATTTTCACCCGGATTCAAGAACAGGACGATTACAAATGGTGACAACTCGGTTACAAACTCCGCCCATCAGTTACAAATCAGTTAGTGCGTATAAGTTCGTGTCCCAAGCAGGATAGTAAGGATAGTGCCTGATGTAAAGCTTGTAATCCGGATTCATCTCATGCACCATCAATGGCAGATCAAACAGGTCTTCAACTCTGTGATAGATGGCGATATTCAGCTTTGGCGAACACTTCCTGATAGTTTTTCTTGCACCCAGAAGAGCGGCTCGTTCTTCACCCTCAATGTCCATTTTAATGTAAGAGCATTCAGAATAACCGAGAATATTGTCAACGCTTCTGACCGGAATTTCGATGCCGGTTTCGCTTTTTCTTATCATTCTGCCGCCGCCCTTGAGAACATGGGTAAACCCGTCCTCGCTTCCGATAGCGGCATTTATGAGCGTGACATCGGGCATCGAAGCAGTGTTCTCGCTCAGCTTTCTGAAATTCCTGTTATTCGGCTCAACGGCATAAATCCTCTGATATTTTCCATCAGTAGCCTTCAGAAAATCAGCAACAGTATCACCGGTGTATGCGCCTAAGTCTACGTATATCTCTTCGTCGCTGAGATTGAGGATATTCTCCTGTGGCGAGCTTTCGCAAGCCCTCAAAGGCTCAAGAAGCCCGGTAATCTTATATTCAATCAGTTTTTCGAAGCATAGCCTCGACTGATCATCGCTAAGGAGCTCATATGCCTGAGAAATCTTATCAGCCTTTTCGATGAGATACTCTTTCGTGAAGAGCCCGTCGCCGATAACCGGCATATCGGGAACAAAGAGCCGATGCCTCTTTTCAATGCTGTCAATCCTGTCCCTCAGCTCCTGATAGCCAGCCCCGAAAGCAAGTACTATTGTGAATTTATCAACCTGAGCTTCAATTTCAGAAAGCCTCCTGATTTTGTGCCCCTCAAAGGTCTTGTCCCTGACAAATTCGTCGCTTGCAAAAATCCCGGCACAGGGGATTTTATATTCATCAAATATCTTGAGAAGCTTAAGGCATCCGTCGCCCATGCCGTAAACAAATATGGGTTCATCGGTGCTCTTAAGAACATCAAGATACGACTCAAGCGAAAGAAACTTATTTATATCTAACATAATGCGCTCCAGACTAAGTTTTTATACGTCAATTATACGATTTTTCTTTGTGAACTGCAACAGAAATTTTCACAACTGGGGTTAATAGGACAAGTATAAATCTGTGACAGCGTACAAAATTTTGTCATAGCTATTGCATTCTGAATCAAAAACGAATAAAATATATCCATAAACTCACACGGGAGAATTACTATGGTTTTTACTGTTGATGCCGGAAATACAAACATAGTCCTCGGCGTATTTGACGACGACGGAAAGCTCATATTCACTTCAAGAGTGGCGACTGAAGCCTCTAAGACTGAGGATCAGTACGCTGTGGCTTTTGGTGACATTCTGCGTCTTTACGGAGTCGATAAGCAGGATATAACCGGTGCGGCGATTTCAACCGTCGTTCCTCAGCTTACAACTGCTCTCAAAAACGCTGTAAGAAAGCTTTTCGGGGTCGACCCAGTGGTAGTTGGCGCAGGCATCAGAACCGGTCTGAACATCAAAATCGGTAATCCCGCAAGCCTCGGTGCAGACCTCGTCTGCGGTGCAGTCGGTGCACTTCTTAAGTATGCTCCTCCGCTTATAATTTTTGATTTCGGAACTGCAACTACTATCTCCGGAATCGACCGTAGTGGAAGCTTCTTGGGAGGTTCTATTATCCCCGGCGTAAACGTCTCGCTTCGTGCGCTTTCGTCATCTGCGGCTCAGCTTCAGGACATCAATCCCGATTCAGGCGCAATCGATGTCATAGGTGCTGACACAGCAGGCTCAATGCGTTCGGGAGTAATCTTAGGCAATGCCTCAATGATGGACGGAATGATCGAAAGGTATCGTTCTGAATTAGGTGATGACGCAAAGGTCATTGCAACCGGCGGCTTGGCTTCAAGCATCGTTCCTCACTGCAAGACAGAGGGAATAGTCCTTGATGGCGGACTTCTTCTGGATGGACTCTACGCTATCTATCAGAAAAACCGCTAAGAAAAATTCATCTGCTTCGTGAGTTTAAATACGGCGATTTACCGGTCAGACCCGGAAATCAGTCAGGAGTAGATAATATGCAAAAAAAATCATCAACAACATTTGACACAAGAACTGTGACTTTGCTTGGCTTATTAACTGCATTAGTTGTAATATTACAGCTCTTGGGTGGGTTCATCAAATTCGGGTTGTTCTCCGTAACTTTGGTATTGCTACCTATAGTTGTCGGGGCTGCCCTGTGCGGAACTTTAGCTGGAGTATGGCTGGGATTCGTATTTGGCTTCGTCGTCTTAGTCAGTGGCGGTGCAAATGCTTTTATGCAGATCAACGCACCTGCGACTATTGTAATAGTTTTACTTAAGGGAATGCTTGCCGGATTAGCTTCTGGAGCGGTGTATAATCTTATTAGTAAAGCTAATTTTAAAAGTTCGCGGACGGTAGCTACAGTAGTTGCTGCTATCGTCAGTCCTATCGTGAATACTGGTATATACTTGATAGGCTGTAGATTGTTCTTTTATGATACAATTGTCGCATGGGCAGATGAAGCGGGAAAGGCTATAGTCGTAATTATCGGATTAATCAATTTTCCTTTTGAACTCATTTTTAATGTTGTTTTAAGTCCTACTGCTGTTAAGGTAATTAATATTGGAGAGAAGCATTTTACCAAAATTATTTCATCGAAGAAGAGCTCTAAAAAGGATTATAATCAGCAATAGATAATTATTTTAGAATAGCTTATGATGTGCGGATCTTGTGTCCGCACTTTTTTTGTGGGCGTGCTTGACAAACTTTCATAACTGTGCTATCATACTGAGTGTAATAGCAATGACGAAGAGTGGCGAGGGTAGATTTCTTCAAGAGAGACAGCGGTCGGTGCGAGCTGTTAAGATAAACCTCAGCCGGTAGCTTCTGAGCTGACGGAAAGAAAGGGAAGACCCAAGTAGAATCCGTCCGTATGGCGAACGTTATCCGCATTAAGAGGCAGAAATGCTATGTTTCTGCAATTTGAGTGGTACCGCGGGTTATCTCGTCTCAAGACTATCTTGAGGCGATTTTTTATTCTGCGGAATTTTATAAGGAAAGGTTCATCCAAAATGAAAAAGGAAATGTCCAAGCTCTATGAGCCAAAGGCTGTTGAAGACAAAATCTATCAGTACTGGCTCGATAACGACTGCTTCAAGGCTCATCGTGACCCTGAAAAGCAGCACTACACCATCGTAATCCCTCCGCCGAATATCACCGGTCAGCTCCACATGGGGCATGCACTTGACAACACCCTGCAGGATATTCTCGTAAGATACAAGAGAATGTCCGGCTATGCAACGCTCTGGGTGCCCGGAACAGACCATGCTTCTATTGCAACAGAAGCAAAGATAGTAGAATCGATGAGAAAAGAAGGCTTGACAAAGGACGACCTCGGAAGAGACGGCTTCCTTGAGCGTGCTTGGGCGTGGAAAGAAAAGTATGGCGGGAGAATCATAGAGCAGTTAAAGAAGCTGGGCTCCTCCTGCGACTGGTCTCGTGAAAGGTTCACCCTTGATGAGGGTTGCTCAAAGGCTGTAAAAGAGGTTTTCGTCAAGTATTATGAAAAAGGCTTGATCTACAGGGGCGAGAGAATCATCAACTGGTGTCCTCACTGCATGACCTCCATTTCCAATGCAGAGGTTGAGTATGAGGATCAGGCTGGGCACTTCTGGCACTTAAGATACCCGCTTACCGATGGCTCAGGTTGGTTAGAGCTCGCCACAACAAGACCCGAAACCCTCCTTGGTGATACAGCAGTTGCGGTAAATCCGAAAGATGAAAGATATAAGGACTATGTCGGAAAGACTGTAACGCTTCCGTTGGTCGGCAGAGTAATCCCCGTAGTTGCTGACTCCTATGTTGATATGGAATTCGGAACCGGTGTTGTAAAGATCACCCCCGCACACGACCCGAACGACTTTGAAGTGGGACAGCGTCATAATTTGCCGGTAATCAACGTCATGACCGACGATGCCAAGATAACTGACGATTATCCGAAGTATGCCGGAATGGACAGATTCGAGGCGAGAAAGGCAATTGTCGAAGACCTCGAAGCCGGAGGCTACCTCGTTTATGTCGAAGACCATGAGCACAATGTCGGCACATGCTACCGTTGTGGCACGACAATTGAGCCAAGAGTATCCCTCCAGTGGTTCGTAAAGATGGCAGATCTTGCGAAGCCTGCAATCGAAGTTGTCAGAAACGGCGACATCAGGTTCGTTCCCGAAAGATTCGAGAAGAACTACTTCAACTGGATGGAGGACATCCGAGACTGGTGCATTTCCCGTCAGCTATGGTGGGGTCACAGAATCCCTGCGTTCTATTGCGACGACTGCGGAGAGATGATTGTAACAAAGGAAGAGACTGCCACCTGCCCGCACTGTGGCAAACCGATGAGACAAGACCCCGACACTCTCGATACATGGTTCAGCTCTGCTCTTTGGCCTTTTTCAACGCTTGGCTGGCCCGATGATACGGAAGACCTCAAGTACTTCTATCCAACATCGACAATGGTCACCGGCTATGACATCATCACATTCTGGGTTTCAAGAATGATAGTCGCTGGAATGGAGCATATGCATGAGAAGCCCTTCGACACCGTCTTTATTCATGGTCTTGTAAGAGACTCACAGGGCAGAAAGATGTCAAAGTCTCTTGGTAACGGCATCGATCCTCTTGAAATAATCGACCAGTACGGTGCAGACGCTTTGAGATTCATGCTTGCCTCCGGAAATTCACCCGGAAACGACATGAGATACTCCGACGAAAAGGTTAAAGCTGCCCGCAACTTCGCCAATAAGCTCTGGAATGCAACCAGATATATAATGATGAACCTGCCCGAGAATATGGAGATCACAGGCGAGCTTCCCGAAACCTTGACCCTTGAAGATAAGTGGGTTGTCTCAAAGCTCAACACCCTTGCCAAGGAAGTCAGCGAAAATATCGACAAGTTCGAATTAGGCGTTGCGGCATCAAAGCTCTACGACTTCATATGGGATGTATTCTGCGACTGGTATATCGAGCTCACCAAGCCGAGAATATTGGCAGGAGGAGAGACCGCAGAGTCTGCTCAAAAAGTCTTGGTCTGGGCGATGATAAGAATCTTAAAGCTTCTTCATCCGTTCATGCCGTTCATAACTGAGGAAATCTGGCAGAATCTCAAGGGTGGAACACCTCTGATGCTTGAAAGCTATCCTGTTTATGAGGAAACTCTCAGCTATCCCGAGGAAGAGTACGACTTTGAGAAGATAATCGGGGCTATCAAGGCAATAAGAAATCTTCGCAGTGGTATGAACGTCCCTCCATCGAAAAAAGCCGAGCTTTTCATCGAAACTTCACACGCTGAGATATTCGAAAAGGGTATAATGTTCTTTGAACGCCTTGCATCTGCTTCGTCAGTTGAGATAATGGACAAGGTTGAAAAAGAGGGCTGTGTGACTGCCGTCACCGATCAGGCAAGACTCTTCATTCCACTTAATGAGATTATCGATAAAGACAAGGAGCTCGCAAGACTTAACCGTGAGAAAGCTTCCGCTGAAAAGGATATTTCAATCATCTCTGGCAAGCTTTCTAACGAGGGCTTCCTTAAGAAAGCTCCTGCCCAGCTCATCGAGACTGAAAAAGAGAAGCTTGAGCGTGCTAAGGACAAGCTTTCAAAGATTGAGCAGTCGATAAGCGACCTGTCTTAGAAAGACCGTGAAAAAGGAGAAATAAAATGAGAACAACCGCAAGTAAGCATCCGATGCTGTTCAGCATAGTCACGATAGTGTTGTTCATGATTGCACTCTGGCTGCCGGCGATAATTCTGTCCTACTTCGGACCGAGCTTCTTCCTTACAAACGGCGATTATGTCTATCAGGGAACGGTCGAGTGCTTCACATCGCTGATAGGTATCGGCTTCGTCGCCCTGATGGGCTATGGCTGGATCTGGAACGAGCGTGGAAAGGGTCTCGGAAAGGGATTCCTCTGTGCCGGTTACTTCATAGTAATCGCACTCTATTCGCTTGTCGTCTATGTTATAGACATATTGATGACGGAGAACCCCCAGCTCAATCCTGCATGGCAGATAGTTGTGTTCGTCCTGACGGTGCTTCTTATAGGGCTTGCCGAGGAATCATTCTTCCGTGGAGTAGTTGCCAACCTGTTTATCGACAAGTATGGCAACGACCCTGCAGGCGTCTGGTGCGCAACAATCTGCTCTGGAATGGTTTTCGGGCTCATGCACCTTTCAAACCTCTTGTCATCCGATACTGTGGGAGTACTGGTTCAGGTTGTATCTGCATGCGCAATGGGAATGGCACTTACAGCTATATACTACCGTTGCCGCAACATCTGGGTTCTGATTTTAGTGCACGCATTTGTTGACTTCTGCGGAGCGTTTTACTCCGGAGTCATGGCTGGCGGCTCGCTCTCGTCAACGATAAGCAGCTATGAGCCCTACCAGTGCATATCTGCGCTTCCATATATCATTGTCACCATAGTTCTTCTGAGACCGTCTAAAATGCGTGAGATAATCGTTCTTCACCGTTTCAGCGGAGTAGAGGACACCTCAGTCGGCATAGTGATGCCTGAGGAGAATCTCAAATCGTCCGGAAAGTCAATAAGAAGCTGTGTTATAGCGGCGGTTCTGGCTGTTGTGATTCTTTTCGGACTCTATGGTGCTGCAGTGTACGCTTCCGACTATTCCAATTCCATATCGTATGAATACAGTGGCGAATGGGACGGGGAGGAGTATTTCGGAACAGACGCAATGGTCTTCACAACCCTTCATACCGCCGAATACACATTCACGATATCGAACCTCCCGTCAACCAATTCCGCTTCGATGACGGTTGTCGTCACCGATTCAAGCGGCAATACCGTCTACAGCGAAACTTTCGAGGGCAGAACCAGTGCCACAAGAAATATCGCACTTGAAGAAGGCGAAACCTATACGGTTTCTGTAAACTATGACTACTCCGAAGTCGGAGAATTAGCTGAGGGTGAACGGGATTACACGACGACAATCAAAGTCGAGTATCTTGAATAGAACAGTAAAAGTCCCATCTTCGTGGTGGGACTTTTTAGTATAGCTTCTCTCTTAGCCATAGAAGCAGCTTTTTCTCTCTTCGTGACACCTGAACCTGTGTCATACCCAATCTGTCCGCAGTAGCTTGCTGCGTGAGATCGAGTGAAAACCTGCAGTATATCAATGCCTTGTCTCTGTCACCGAGCTCATTCAACGCCTGCCTTAATGCAAGCGAATTGGTGATTTTAGCTTCCGGGGACTCAACCGGTAAATCAAGCTGTGGTTCACCGTCATCCGCGGGAGTAAGACTTACCGTAGGTTGGCTGACGCTCAAAGCCTCTATAACTTCCTCCTGCGAAAAGCCGGTTAATTCAGACAGCTCGCTTATTGTCGGTTCTCTGCCGCTGCTGAGCTCAAACCCTGCGGACGCTCTTGAAACTGCAAGTGACCGCTCTTTTACAGACCGTGAGACTTTCAGACTGCCTCCGTCTCTGAAAAGCCGCCTTATCTCTCCCAGTATAACCGGGACAGCATAGGTAGAAAAGCGGACTCCACGATTTCTGTCAAATGATCTGACAGCCTTGACCAGTCCTACACATCCGGCACTGTAGAGCTCCTCGTATTCAATTCCTTTTCCTTTGAATCTACTGGCGCAGAGCCGGACAAGTCCCAAGTTTTCCTCAACAGAAACTTCCTCTTCTGCTATATCGGGGAAAGCCTCATTTTTTTGCGAATGTCTGAATGCTCATAATATCCTAAAGCTTAAGCCCGAGCTTTTTGCGAAGCGTTACAGTTGTGCCCGAGCCGGGTTTACTTGTCACCTTAACGTCGTCGCAAAAGCTCTCCATAACGGAGAATCCGAGACCGGAGCGTTCCTCTTCCGGATGGGTGGTATAAAGAGGCTCCATTGCCTGACCTATATCAACAATCCCACAGCCACGGTCTTTTATTTTTATGTACACTGTTCTGTCAGGATAAACCTTGGCTGAGATCTCGATTTCTCCCGAAGAATCCCTGTATGCGTGAACAATGCAGTTGGTGACCGCTTCGCTTACAGCCGTCTTGATGTCGATAAGCTCGTCCATCTTCGGATCAAGCAGCCCGATAAAGCTGCTGACAGCCGCCCTTGCAAAGCTCTCGTTTGCCGAAAGGGCAGGGAATATAAGCTTCATTTCGTTTGTCGGTTTGGTCTTACCTGCCATTCTTCGTCCCTCCTTTTGAGAAGTCAGTCCCCGTGAGCTTGTCCATTCCTGCTATTGCCATAACCTTTTCAATAAATGGCGGCATGTTTATCAGTTCAACTCTTCCGCCTATTTCTTTCATACTCACATTTCTTCCCATAACGAGCCCCACGCCAGAGCTGTCCATAAATGTCACTCCCGAAAAGTCAAGCTTAAGAAGCATCGGCTTTGAATCGTTTATTGCTGTGTCAATATCCGCTCTCAGCCACTTTGCACTGTGATGGTCAATTTCACCGGTTATTCTTGCAGTGAGAACATTCTCGCTGTCAGATTCCATATATACAGGCATTTGAGATCTCCTTTTTGTTCTTTTTGCATAATTTTAAGGCGGCAAAGCTGCGAAATCTGTCACACTCGGAAGATTTCAAAAAAATTTTTAAAAACCTCTTGACTTTCCGGAAAAAAGGGGTATACTATAATTAGCACTCGGAAAGAAAGAGTGCTAACACTTAAAAATTCAAATTGCCAACTGTAAAATTCAAAGGTGAGGAAATATTGTGGACGACCGAAAAATGAGAATACTTGCCGCCGTTGTTGACGAATATATAGTAACAGGCGAGCCGGTAGGGTCAAAATCAATAATGCGTTATGTCAATGCTTCATCTGCCACTATCCGCAACGAAATGGCAGAGCTTGAGAAGCAGGGCTATCTTGAACAGCCTCATACTTCTTCCGGAAGAGTCCCGACCTACAGCGGCTACCGTCTTTATGTCGACCACCTGATGGAAACAAATCCTATCTCCCCTGAGGAGCAGGAGAGGCTTGAAAGCATGCTTCCAAAAGATGAGTATTCGGAAGAAAACCTCGTCAAGTCGGCTTCAAATGCATTGGCGGAGCTGACAAGCTGTGCGACATTTGTAACAACCGAAAACCCGAAGTTTTCGATAATATCGAAAGTAGAGGTTATCCCGACAGGGAAGAGGATGTATGTCCTTCTGATGATTTCCTCGACCGGAAGAATTCAGAACCGTACATGCAGGCTTCAGCTTGACCTTACAGATGACCAGCTCAGCTATTTCACAGAATTCGTCAAAGAGAACTTAGAGGGTCTTCCGATAAACGTTTTCAGCGATGAAATGCTTGAAAAGCTCGAGACTGCAATGGGAACCTATCTTCTGACGCTCTCACCGCTCATGCAGGCGATATTTGATATGTCAAAGGATATGGCACAGCGTGACATAAGCATCTCAGGAGCCAAGAATCTCATCCGCAGAACCGATGTCGACCGTAATGAGCTGATGACTTTCATCGACACGAGCGATGAGCTAAGAGAGCTTATTGACGACAGCTTCAGCGGAATCCATGTGCTTTTCTCAGAGGAGGACGACAACTTCGTTATCGGCAATTCAAGCCTTGTAAGCGGAGATTTCACCAAAAACGGCGAGATTGCAGGTCACTTGGGCGTCATCGGTCCGATGAGAATCGACTATAAGAAAGTAATTCCTTACGTTGAATTTTTCACAAATAAGATTTCCGAAATTCTTTCGACAAAAGAGGGCGCACAGAATGAACTTAGAGTAATTCCAAGCGACGACGTTGTCCCGGAACAAAAAGATGCAGAAGATAATGAGGTGAATACATGAGCAGTGAAGATATAAAGGAAGAGAAGACCGAAGAGGAGATTTTCGATAATCCGGAAGAAACCGAAGCCTCAGCTGATGAGGAGGTTCTTGAAACTGAGGAAGTTCCCGAAGAGGAAGACGAGCTCAAGCTTCTCAGAAAAGAAAACGATGAAGTGATAAAAGAGCTTGCAGATCTCAAGGATAAGTATCAGAGACTTGCCGCTGAGTACGACAATTTCAGAAAGCGCACTCAGAAAGAAAAAGCGGATATTTATCCCGACGCAATGGTAGCCGCAATCAAGGAATTCCTACCGATGGCGGACAACTTCGAAAGAGCTGCCAACGCAGAGACAACCGATGAAAAGTACAAATCGGGTGTCATGATGATCCAGAACCAGCTTTCAGAAGCTTTCAGGAAGCTCGGAGTTGAGATAATCGACCCGAAGGGCGAAGAGTTCAATCCGGAGCTTGAGGATGCGGTAACCCAGATAATCGACGAAAACCTTGGCGACAATGTCGTTGCCGAAGTTTATCAGAAGGGCTACAGGCGAGGCGATAAGGTCATAAGACCCGCAATGGTCGCCGTTGCAAACTGTTAGTCCGAAATAAAAAAGCAAAATCCAAATTTATCATACTTAATAAGGAGAGATTTCAAATGGCAAAAATCATAGGTATAGACCTTGGCACAACCAATTCATGCGTAGCTGTCGTTGAGGGCGGCGAGGCAGTAGTAATCCCCAACAGTGAAGGCGCAAGAACAACTCCTTCCGTTGTCGGAGTATCAAAGAACGGCGACAGACTCGTAGGTCAGGTCGCCAAGAGACAGGCAGTCGTCAACTATGACAATACTGTTATTTCCATCAAGCGTCATATGGGCTCCGACTACAAGGCTCATATGGGCGGCAAGAGCTACACTCCTCAGGAGATTTCCGCAATGATTCTCCAGAAGCTCAAGACCGATGCCGAAGCTTACCTCGGTGAAAAGGTAACCGATGCTGTAATCACAGTTCCCGCTTACTTCACCGACTCCCAGCGTCAGGCAACCAAGGACGCAGGACAGATCGCAGGTCTCAACGTAAGAAGAATCATCAACGAGCCTACAGCTGCTGCTCTTTCCTACGGAATCGATAAGGAAGAGAGCCAGAAGGTCATGGTTTACGACCTCGGCGGCGGCACGTTCGATGTCTCAATCATCGAGATGGGCGAGGGAGTAACCGAAGTATTGGCTACTGCCGGCAACAACCACCTTGGCGGCGATGACTTCGACCAGAGAATCATCGACTTCCTCGTAAGCGAATTCAAGAAGTCTGACGGCATCGACCTTTCAAACGACAAGATGGCAATGCAGAGACTCAAGGAAGCAGCTGAAAAGGCTAAGATCGAGCTTTCAAATGTAGCTTCCTCAAACATCAATCTTCCGTTCATCACTGCAGATGCAACCGGACCGAAGCACCTTGACTACACCCTTACAAGAGCCAAGTTCAACGAAATCACCGCAGACCTCGTTGAGGCAACCGTAGGACCTGTAAAGCAGGCACTTTCCGACAGCGGACTTTCTACAAACGAAATCCATAAGGTTCTTATGGTCGGCGGTTCTTCAAGAATTCCCGCAGTCGTAGATACAGTAAGAAAGATCACCGGCAAGGAGCCGTTCAAGGGAATCAACCCGGACGAGTGCGTTGCATTGGGTGCAGCACTTCAGGGCGGTATCCTTAACGAAGACATCAAGGAAGGACTTCTTCTTCTGGATGTAACTCCGCTTTCACTCGGTCTTGAAACAATGGGCGGTATTTGCACCAAGATTATCGACAGAAACACCACCATCCCTGTTTCCAAGTCTCAGGTATTCTCTACTGCTGCTGACAACCAGTCCGCAGTTGATATAAACATTCTCCAAGGTGAAAGAGAATTCGCCAAGGACAACAAGCAGCTCGGCATGTTCCGTCTTGACGGAATTGCTCCCGCTCCGAGAGGAATTCCTCAGATCGAGGTAACATTCGACATCGATGCCAACGGTATCGTAAACGTATCCGCAAAGGATCTTGGCACCGGCAAGCAGCAGAAGATCACCATCACTTCCTCCACCAACATGTCCAAGGAGGACATCAACAAGGCTGTCAAGGAAGCTGAGCAGTTCGCCGCTGAGGACAAGAAGAAGCGTGAGGATGTCGACGCAAGAAATCAGGCAGACCAGATGGTCTTCCAGTGCAAAAAGTCCCTCGAGGAATTCGGCGACAAGGTAGATGCTTCTGACAAGTCCGAATGCGAAGCAAAGATCTCCGCACTCGAGGATGCTCTCAAGGGCACAGATATTGAACTCATCAAGGCTAAGGAGAAGGAGCTCGAAGCTTCAATCCAGTCGATAGCAACAAAGGTCTATCAGCAGGCTGCCGCTCAGGCTCAGCAGCAAAATCCGGATGACAGCAATGGCGGTTCTGGCAACGGCGACGATAATGTGGTCGATGCCGACTTCACCGACACTGACTGATAATATTAGTTACAAAAAGCCAATCCGCCGGGTTTAAGGCACGGCGGATTGGCAAGCTTTCAATATGGGAGTAAATTATGGCGGACAAAAGAGATTATTACGAGGTATTAGGCGTTCAGAAGACAGCCACAGATGACGAGCTAAAGCATGCCTACAGAACCCTCGCAAAGAAATATCATCCCGACCTTCATCCTGACGACAAGGAAGCCGAGTCTAAATTCAAAGAGGTCAACGAGGCTTACGAAGTCCTTTCCGACAAGGACAAGAGGCAGAAGTACGACCAGTTCGGCTTTGCAGGAGTAGATCCCAACTATGGTGCCGGTCAGAGTGCTGGTGCAGGTGGATACAGAACCTACGGTGGAACAGGCTATGGCGGCGGCTTCGGCGGATTTAGCGCAGACATGGGCGACATTTTCGATGCTTTCTTTGGCGGCGGCTCAACCCGTTCGAACGCTTCAAATGCCAACGCTCCAAGACGTGGTCAGGATCTTCGTTCCGAGATGACGATAAGCTTCATGGAAGCCTGCAAGGGCACTAAGAAGAATGTAAGAGTTTCACGTTATGATACTTGCCCCGATTGCAAGGGCACAGGTTGCAAGGGCGGCTCACAGCCGGATACCTGCCCCGATTGCCACGGCACAGGAACGGTAAGGATAAATCAGCGCACTGCTTTCGGAACATTCCAGTCGACCCAGACATGTCAACGTTGTGGCGGCAGAGGAAAGATAATCCGTGAAGCATGCACCACATGCCAAGGACAGGGCAGAGTCAGATCCAATCTTTCACGTGAGGTGGAGGTTCCTGCCGGAATCGACGACGGTCAGACACTTCGTGTCCCGGGCGCAGGCAACTGCGGAGTAAACGGCGGCGGCTTTGGCGACCTCAACATTGCAGTTCATGTCACCGAGGATGAGATCTTCGAGCGAGAAGGAAACGACATCTACACCGAGATTCCGATTTCATACCTTCAGGCGGTTCTTGGCGACGAGATAACCGTTCCGACAATAGACGGCAACGTCAAATATACTGTTCCAGCAGGAACTCAGACCGGAACGGTATTCAGACTCAGAGGCAAGGGCGTCAAACGCCTTTACAAGAACGGCCGTGGAGACCAGTTTGTAACAGTAAAGGTAGAAGTGCCTAAGAACCTCAACAAGAAGCAGGCAGATCTCCTGAAAGCATTTGATGATTCTCTTGAGGACAGAAATTCGGCAACCAGAAAAGGCTTTTTCGACAAGCTCAAGGGCGGCTGGAATTCCTGACGGTTACATTGTGCGGACGTAAGTGCTTCCGTATCATATATTTATATTTACAATCACTGCAGTATGAGTTATAATTTCATTGTAAAAAGGCTGACAATGCGCCCTTTCGGGGATAAAATCCAACGAACAGGTACGAGTTAGCTTCGGATAATAAATTTATACCTGCATCTGAAAGGAAGAAGATTATATGCCAAAGAATCTGGGACGTACTCCGCCTATGGGCTGGAACTCGTGGAACACCTTCACATGGAACATAAACGAAGAGCTTGTAATGCAAGCGGCTGACGAGATGGTCGCATCCGGACTCAAGGACTGCGGCTATGAATACATAGTCATTGACGACTGCTGGTCGAAAAAGGAAAGAGACGAAAACGGCAGACTTGTTGCCGACCCCGAAAAGTTCCCTCACGGAATGAAGTATCTTGCCGACTATATTCATTCCAAAGGGCTTAAATTCGGCATGTACTCCTGCTCTGGAACCCACACCTGTGCGGCTTATCCTGCATCATTCGAGCATGAATTTGTTGATGCTAACACTTTTGCTGAGTGGGGAGTTGACTTCCTTAAGTACGATTATTGCTTCAAGCCAAAGGGAATCCCCGGTGAGCTTCTCTACAAGAGAATGGGCATGGCTTTAAGAAACTGCGGCAGAGACATTCTCTTCTCAGCCTGCAACTGGGGTCAGGATGATGTCTATTCATGGATAAAGGAAACCGGTGCGCAGATGTTCCGTTCAACCGGCGACATTCAGGACAGCTGGAATTCAATTGTCAACCTTGCAAAGTCCCAGTTTGGCAGACAGAGTCAGCAGGGTGTTTACTGCTGGAATGACATCGACATGCTCGTTGTCGGTATGCACGGCGGTTCAAATAACGACTTCATCGGTGACGGCGGCTTTGGCTGCACCGACACTGAATACAAGACCCACTTCTCGCTCTGGGCGATGATGAATTCACCCCTGATGATCGGCTGTGATATAAGAAGCATGACCGACGCAACCAAGGAGATCCTCATGAATAAGGACGTCATCGCAATAAATCAGGATCCAGAGGGCAGGGGAGCTTACGTTCTCGATTCCTCCGGATGGGACAACGGTCAGGTTAAGATTCTCATAAAGCCACTTGAAAACGGCGATTATGCAATCGGACTTTTCAACTTCGGCGACAAGTTCGGATCTCGTGCTTCTTTCCCGTTCTGGGATATGGGACTTCCGTCTTCTGCCGGCTATGGCTTCGAGATGTACGACTGCTGGAAGCATGAAACCATAGGAACTTTTGCCGAGAGATTCACTGCCGATGTTGAAGCTCACGACTGCCTCATCATGCGTGCCAAGCTCGTCAAGCTCTGATGGCTAATTTCGAAACCTGCTGTAAGTGTGGGAAAAGCTTCATGGCGACGATATAGCGATATACCGCAAGCTTGTTCTGAGATGCGCAGATGAATTCCTATGCATTGACTGCCTCGCAGAATATCTGGGGGTAAGCCGTGCGGCGATTGAGGCAAAAATCAGGTATTACCGTGAAAGCTGTACATGCATGCTGTTCAAGTAGAATAATGAAGCCGGCATTATGTCAAGATGCCGGCTTTTTTAACAGTCTTTCAACATCCGTCATGTGATATAGCGGTGAAAAGCTGTTGAAAGATAGCCATTGCTAATTGACTTTTGCAACAGATGATGATATTATAGGGTTAAAGCAAAAATCTATTAATAAGACACTTTTTAAAAAGCTGTCGGACATCGGTATTACATATGTGAAAGGAGAGCCTCTCAAGGCGACATATAGAATGCTCAAACTAACCAACATCACAAAAGACTACTTCGTCGGCGACGAAACAATACACGCCCTCAAGGGCATAAGCATTGAATTCAGAAAAAGCGAGTTTGTCGCAATCTTAGGACCATCCGGTTGCGGCAAGACAACTTTGCTCAACATCATCGGTGGACTTGATCAGTATACATCCGGTGATTTGTCCATCAATCGCCGCTCAACCAAGAAATTCAAGGATTCCGATTGGGACAGCTACCGCAATCACTCTGTGGGATTCGTCTTCCAGTCGTATAACCTGATTCCTCACCAGACAGTACTTGCAAATGTTGAGCTCGCCCTGACCCTCTCAGGAGTGGGAAAAGCCGAACGCAAGCGCAGAGCCGTCGAAGCCCTCAAAATGGTCGGTCTCGAAGACCAGATGAACAAGAAGCCAAACCAGATGTCTGGCGGTCAGATGCAGCGTGTCGCAATTGCAAGAGCACTTGTGAACGACCCCGAAATCCTCATGGCGGATGAACCGACAGGTGCACTTGACTCAACAACGAGTGTTCAGATTATGGAAATCCTGAAAGAGGTCTCTAAAGACCGCCTTGTCATAATGGTAACCCATAATCCCGAGCTTGCCGAGCAGTATGCAACAAGAATAGTCCGTTGCCTTGACGGCGTAATCCAGAGCGACTCAGACCCCTATACTGAAGACGAATCACAGCCCTCACCCGACGAGATACGAAAGATCGGCAAAGAGAAGAAGCCCTCGATGTCATTCAAGACAGCGATGTCGCTCTCGTTCAACAATCTTCTCACAAAGAAAGCGAGAACAATTCTGACCTGCTTTGCCGGAAGCATAGGCATAATTGGAATTGCATTGATTCTCTCGGTTTCTGCCGGATTCCAGAACTATATAGATAAAGTTCAGGAGGACACCCTTTCATCATATCCTATAACAATCAGTGCAAGCGAAGTGGACATGACCGAACTGATTACCTCCCTGATGTCTACAAGCAGTTCGAGTGAAGAAGAGCACGAGCTTGATGCTGTCTATGAAAGCAGCATCATGTCCAGCCTGATGGAGTCTATGACAAACATCGAGACAAGAGAAAATAACCTCGTCAAGTTCAAGGAATATCTTGAAACCTCTGAGGAAATGAAGAGCTATGCTTCCGCATACAGCTATGAATATGATCTCAATATGAACATCTACGTCACCAATGCTGACGGTGAAATAGTCAAGTCTGACATAACTGAGCTTATTACCGACCTGTACGCCGGAATGGGGGCAGACATTTCAAGCTCAACTCTCACAAGCTATATGTCCCTCGACGCATGGCAGGAAATGCTAAGCGGCATGGATGGTGAGATTATCAACGATTCTATCACCGAGCAATACGACGTTATCGCCGGCAGATGGGCTGAGAGCTACGACGAGATTGTTATAGTAGTAGACGAGAACAATGAAATCAATGACATGATGCTCTATGCCCTTGGACTCATAACAAGTGACGAGCTCATAGCCGAAATGAGCGGTGAATCAAAGGAAGAGCTCGGCACATGGAGCTATGACGATATTCTGGGGCTCGATTTCAGGATAATTTTAGATTGCGATA
This sequence comes from Oscillospiraceae bacterium, assembly GCA_021203065.1. GTDB lineage: Bacteria > Bacillota > Clostridia > Oscillospirales > Ruminococcaceae > Faeciplasma. The sequence continues at coordinate 473,351 of JAJQBX010000032.1, read as the reverse complement.
AGTATCAGCTAAGCGACGACGGCGTCACCTATATCGACGCAACCGAGACAGAAACCGGTCTCCAGCTTCTTTACGATTCTGATAACGCAATAAAGCTGAAAGTAGTCGGAATAATCCGTCCGAGTGAAGATGCAGTTTCCTCCTATATGACCGGTGTCATCGGCTACACAAGCGCACTCACTGATTACATTATCGAAAGAACGATGGAGAGCGATTTGGTCACTGCCCAGATCGCTGACCCTGAAACCGATGTCCTGACAGGTCTTAAATTTGCAACTGATGACGACGAGCTGACAGCTGATGAAATTGAAGCCGCTGTTGATGAATGGCTTGAAACCCTTTCTGACAGTGAAAAGGCTGAGGTTTATATTGAGCTTATAAGCACTCCTGATGAAGAGTATATCTCTTCTGCAATTGAGCAGTACCGCTCAGCGATGAGCGATGAAGACATTGACAGTCTTCTCTTGCAGGCGTTCGTTTCTCAGACTTCGATGGATGAGGAGTCGATAAGCTCATATCTGGCAACGCTTGACACCGAAACCAAGGAAAGCTATATCTATCAGCTTCTTTCAGTTCTCATAACAGAGCAGTATTCCGAAACAGTATCGGCACAGCTGTCCGCCTTGAGCGAGGCAGAAATAGCCGCAATGCTCGATGCATATGAACTCAGCGATGACGAATACCAGACTCTTTATGACGATAACATCCCGACCGGCTTGTCAGATTCCACCTATGAAGATAATCTCGCACTTTTGGGCTACGTCGATGAGGGTTCACCCAGTGCCATCTATATCTATGCTTCTTCGTTCGAGGATAAGGACGAGATTTCAGCACTTATCGAAGAGTACAATGAAAGTGTCGATGAAGACGACCAGATTTCCTACACTGACTATATCGCACTTCTCATGTCCTCGATAACGACGATTATCAATGCCATTTCCTATGTTCTGATTGCGTTCGTAGCGATTTCGCTTATCGTTTCTTCTATAATGATTGCGGTTATAACCTACATCTCTGTTCTTGAAAGAACCAAGGAAATCGGAATACTGCGTGCAATTGGCGCATCCAAAGGCGACATTTCAAGAGTATTTAATGCAGAAACGCTTCTTGAAGGCTTTGTTTCAGGTGTGATGGGAATAGTGATTTCTCTGTTACTACTGATTCCCATTAATGCAGTGCTTCATCACTTCACCGGCATCGCTGCACTCTCAGCAACGCTTCCTGTAGCAGGTGCAATAGTCCTGATTGTAATCAGCACTCTTTTGACTCTTATCTCCGGACTCGTTCCGTCGAGGATAGCGGCAAAGAAAGACCCAGTAGAAGCACTGAGAACAGAATAAATGCGTAATTCTTAATGCGTAATGCGCAATTAAAAAGTGCTGACTTCACAAATCGTGAAAAGTCAGCAATTTTTATTTAGTTATTCTCCCTGCATGGTCTCTACAACCGCTTTCATCATCTGTAGCGGCTTTTCGTTTTTTCCGAGTGTCAGCTGTATATATCCGCCCTCAGAGCCGTTGACAAGGATTCTGCCTCCGAACTTTCTCGTCAGGTTCATGATAGAATCGACCGAGGCATTTTCGGTGACATAGAAGATAAGATTATTCCCACGCTGTGTGATTTCCTTGATGCCCATTCTTGCCGCACCGTTTCGGACGAGTGCAACGTCAATAAGTCCCATAACCGACTTCGGCGGTTCTCCATAGCGGTCGATGAACTCGTCAATAACGTCCTCAGAATCCTCAACGGTTATGATAGAAGCAATCTTTCTGTAGGCTTCCAGTCTTGACTTGAGAGATTCAATATAGGTTTCGGGAATAAATGCATCAATCGTGACATCGACCAAGCAATCCTCCGATGCTCTCGGCTTTGTCTCGCCCTTGCTTGCGGCAATAGCCTCCTCCAAGAGCTGCAGATACATGTCATATCCTACAGCCTCCATATGCCCGTGCTGTTTTGCAGAGAGTATCGAACCGACACCCCGAATTTCAAGATCCCTGAGAGCTATCTTGAAGCCAGAGCCGAATTGTGTCAGCTCTCTTATAGCTTCCAGCCTCTTTGAAGCTACCTCCGTCAGAACCTTACCACGCCTGAAGGTGAAGTATGCATATGCTCTTCTTGAAGACCGCCCGACACGACCACGTAGCTGGTAGAGCTGTGAAAGTCCGAATCTGTCTGCATCCTCGATAATAAGCGTATTCACATTCGGAACGTCTACGCCGGTCTCAATAATAGTCGTGCACACAAGGATGTCTATCTCACGCTCCAAAAGCTGCCGCCATATCTCTGAAAGCTCTCTCTCGTCCATCTGCCCATGAGCAACGCCTATTTTAGCTCCGGGAAGATTCTGTTGCAGTCTGTATGCGCATGCCTGAAGCGTTTCAATCCGGTTGTGTATGTAATACACCTGACCGCCACGCCTGAGCTCCTTATGAATAGCCTGCAAAATTACTCCCTGCTGATACTCAATGACGTAGGTCTGAACAGGGTATCTGTCCGCAGGCGGCTCTTCTATAACCGACATATCCCTTATTCCGCTCAGAGCCATATTGAGTGTGCGGGGAATAGGAGTGGCAGAAAGAGTAAGTATATCAACAGCAGGGTAAAGCTCTTTCATATGCTCCTTGTGAGCAACGCCGAATCTCTGCTCTTCATCGATGATAAGAAGCCCAAGGTCTTTGAACCGGATGTCATTCTGAACAAGTCTGTGAGTGCCTATGACGAGGTCAATTTCTCCCCGTTCAAGCTTTCTTGCGATGACTTTCTGCTCTTTCTGGGAGCGGAAACGTGACATCAGTTCAATGCTGATGTCGAAGTGCTCAAACCGCCTCAGTGCCGTCTGATAGTGCTGCCATGCAAGAACCGTGGTAGGAACGAGTATAGCGCACTGCTTTCCGTCAAGAACGCACTTCATAGCCGCTCTCAGAGCCACCTCAGTTTTTCCGAAACCGACATCTCCGCATAAAAGTCTGTCCATAGGAACGGGCTTTTGCATATCGGCTTTTATTTCCTGAATGGATCTCAGCTGGTCATCCGTTTCCTGATACTCAAATCTCTCCTCAAACTCTGTCTGCCAGACATTGTCCTCCGAGAAAGCATAACCCTTTGCAAGCTGCCTCTGGGCATATAGCTGAATAAGCTCATCAGCCATGTCACGGCAGGCTTTCTTTACTCTTGCCCTTGTCTTTGCCCATTCAGTTCCGCCTAATTTACTCAGCTTGACACTCTCGTCGTCGGAAGCACCGACATACTTTGAAACCATATCGAGCTGAGTGACCGGAACGTACAAAACGTCTGTACCTGCATATTTGATAGTGATATAATCTTTGGAAACACCATTGGTCTCGATATTCGAGATTCCCTCAAACTTTCCGATGCCGTGCAGGCTGTGAACAACAAGATCGTCTTTCGAAATATCCGAAATGTTGTGAATCCGTTCGGAATTATCAGGACGCTTCTTGTTTCTTTTTCTTGCTGTGAAGACCTTCTGCTGGGTGATAACTGCTAATTTCGCAGTAGGATATTCAAATCCTCCCGAAAGGCAACCGACGCCGACATAAACAAGCCCCTCAGAGAAGACCGACTTGTCGTTAAGCCTCTGCACTTTATATCCGTTTCTCTCAATGTCCTGAGAAACAATGCTTGCCGCTTTTGTGCTTCCTACAAGAACCACCATGCAGAAGCCTCTTTGGATGTAATTCTCAATCTCATCATCCAAAGTCGCTGAATCTCCGCTCCAAACGGAGGATTGGTAAGCCTCCGCAGAAATAAGCTTTTTGAGCCGTACGTCTGAGCCGTGCATGAAAGTGTCAAGATAAACGCACCCCATTTTGATAGCTTTCTGGAATAGCTGTGCTGGCTCTATTGCGAATCCCGACATCTCTTTGAACAGAAGACCGTCCTCATAGAGAAGCTTTATGTCCTCATTGAGCTGTGCAGTAACGTCTTTAGCCTTTTCCAGAACGTCCGAATATTCGCATATAACACAGACGCTATCCTCGAAGTAGTCAAAGACGGTGCTGGTTTCGCCGTAAATCTGGCGATAGTATTTGTCAAGGCTCCCCGGCATCAGCCCGGAATTGATGAGATCCAGATCCTGATTCAGATGCTTTTTTATCTCCTCTGAACGCTTTCCAGAGGCTTTCCCCAAAAGCTCTTTTATTTCATATGCGAGATTCTCGCCGGAAATCAATAGTTCCTTGGCGGGGGAAATAGTGACTGCTTTGATAGTGTCAAAACGCCTCTGAGATTCAATATCGAAGGTGGAAACGGTGTCAATCTCGTCTCCCCAGAGTTCAAGCCTTATCGGCATGCTCATCCCGACAGGGAAGATGTCGACAATCGAGCCTCTTATTGAAAACTGCCCGACTCCTTCCGTCTGCGGATAGCGTGTATAACCCATCTCCGTGAGCTTTTCAGCGAGCTTACCAGTGTCGATAGAGTCAGCAGGGGAGAGCGTAAAGCTCATATCCATGAGAACTTCCGGTGGGGTAGTACCCTCAAGGCAAGCCTCCGCACTTCCTACAAGCACTTTCGCTGTCCCGTTCTGAATCTTTTCGAGTGCATAGATTCTCTTTTGCTCATATTCACGAGAAACAGCGTCGACATCTGCGAGTATAATGTCCCTTGCCGGGAACTGGCAGGCAATTTCTCTTCCTGCCATCTCGTTTATGTCTGAGACCATCCTGACTGCGCTCGCATCATCCGGAGTGATGACGAGAACTGTTTTCTCCTGCGAAAGGCTCAGAACCGCATGCGCCTTGTGAACGGACGAAAGCCCCGTCACCGAAGTGGGGAGCTGTCCTGATTTAACTGCCGAATTAAGCTCTCTCAGAAAAGAAAGCCTGTCTATGGCATCGTAAAATATACTCATATAAACCCCTTAGTTAAGTTTGTTCATGGCTTCATCAATTCTGCCGTCGACGATAAGCTCAACACCGGTGATAGCCTTGTCAAAAGCCTCGTTCATTACGGAAAACTCTTTGTCGGTGAATCTTGACAGAACCCAAGCCGCAAGATCATACTCTGGATTTGGCTTAGCACCGATGCCAATCTTGACACGGGGGAATGTGTCCTGTCCGCTGAGATAAATGATGCTTCTGAGCCCTTTCTGACCTCCGTCAGAGCCTTTTCTTCTGACACGAATCTTTCCTAAGTCCAATGAAATATCGTCGCAGATTACAAGTACATTCTCAATCGGAATCTTATAGAAATTCATTGCCTCAACAACCGCCTGACCGCTATTATTCATCATAGTTGTCGGCTTCATGATAAGGCACTTCTTATTGGAGATAACAGCCTCACCGCAGAGTGACTTGAATTTAAGCTTCTTGAGCTTGACATTATACTTTTCAGCAAGCTTGTCAGCCGTAAGCCAGCCGCAGTTGTGACGGGTTCTCTCATACTGAGATCCGGGATTTCCCAAGCCCACAATAAGCCATTCGATGCTTCCTGTCGTTTCTTTCTTTCTTGTAAATAGCCCCATTTGATGACCTCCATATCACAACTCTAGCCCGCACAGCCGAGACTGAGCGGGTAGAATGTCTGTTTATATTCTTAATCTTTTAGCTTTTCCTCAAGCTTTTTGCCTTTTTCGATGTGCCGTGAAAGCTTTCGCTCCGAGTAGCCCTCTTTTATCTCAAGCTTGGAACGCTCAATAGCCAAAGCACCATCCGGAACATTCTTGTTGACGGTAGATCCTGCGGCAGTATAAGCGCAGTCGCCGACTTTAACAGGAGCAATCAGATTCGTGTTGCACCCGATAAACGCATTGTCGCCAATAGTGCACCGAGCTTTATTAGTTCCGTCATAGTTGACCGTCACTACTCCGCACCCGAAGTTGACATTTCTTCCGACATCGCTGTCCCCGACATATGTAAGGTGAGCAACAGCCGTTCCCTCGCCGATAATCGAATTCTTTATCTCAACGAAATCTCCGACATGAGCGTAGTCTTTTATCACAGTGCCAGCCCTAAGCTGCACAAACGGACCGATAGATACGTGTGAGCCGACAGTAGCATCACGTGCAACAACGTTATCAAGCGTCGAATCATCTCCGACAATGGTATTTTCAAGCCTCGAGTTCGGACCAATTACGCAACCACTTCCGATAACAGTACTGCCGGTCAGAATAGTAGACGGCAAAATCCTCGTTCCTGCACCGATTTTAACATCAGGCGAGATAGTAATCCCATCAGTTGTGATAAACTCAACTCCGTTTTCAAGGTGCTTCTCAATGATTCTCTTTCTTGCAATATCGTTGAGCTTTAAAAGCCCTTTTCGATCGTTTGCTCCTAAGACCGCATCCGAATTATCCGTCTTGAATGCGGTGACCTTCAAGCCTTTTGATGTCATCAGCGCAACCGTATCGGTAAGATAATACTCACCCTGTGCGTTTTCTCTTGTCAGCATCGGAAGAAATTCCAAGAGCTTTTCCGTGTCAAACCAGTAGCACCCGGAATTGATCTCACGAATCTTTCGCTCTTTCGGTGTACAGTCTCTTTCCTCGATAATTGCACTCAGTTCTCCGCCTTTACGGACGATTCTTCCGTAACCATATGGGTTAGGAGAGTCGGCAGTGATGACGGTCGCCGCACTTTCGCTCAGCTTATGGAACTCCAAAGCTGCCCTTATTGTCTTGAAGTCTATGAAAGGGGAGTCCCCACAGGCAACGAGGGTGTGGCTTTTCGAGTTCTTTCTGAGAAATTCCTGTGCACACATAACAGCATGACCGGTTCCAAGCCTTTGCGGCTGAAAAACAGTTTCATATTTTCCGTTAAGATAGCTGTCTATTTCATCTGCACCATGTCCCTTGACTACACAGATATTTTCAATTCCTGCATTTTCGCACGCCTCAGTAACCCACGAGAGCATCGGCTTGCCTAAGACCTCCATAAGCACCTTTGGCTTGTCTGTGTGCATTCTTTTTCCCGCACCGGCGGCGAGTATAATTGCGTTTTCCATTACTGCCTCCAAAATTCATATCTGAGCTTCAAACTTATCACTCATTCTAACCCATTTTATTATAACGCAAACGAAAAATTCTTTCAAGAGCAATTCTACGTTGCAATTTGTATAAAAATGCACAATTTTTGTGTCTGTAATTTGTCATATTTTTTCTTCAAAGGGTATGGAAAAAATGAGAAGTATCTGATATAATTATTGTAACCGTTTTATGGGCAAAATCGAATGAAATCGGTCAAATAACTTGGAGGTAAAAAAGTATGAGTAAAAAGTATTGTTACCTTTTCACTGAGGGCAACGCCAACATGCGTGAGCTTCTCGGCGGAAAGGGTGCAAATCTCGCTGAGATGACCAACATCGGTCTTCCTGTTCCTCAGGGCTTCACAATTTCCACTGAAGCCTGCACCCAGTACTATGAGGATGGTCGTGTAATCAATGATGAGATCATGGCTGAAATCATGGAGTACGTTGAGAAGATGGAGCAGATCACCGGTAAGAAGTTCGGCGACAAGGAAAATCCTCTTCTCGTTTCCGTCCGTTCCGGTGCAAGAGCTTCTATGCCCGGTATGATGGATACGATTCTCAATCTCGGTCTTAATGAAGACGTTGTCAACGTCATTGCCGAGAAGTCTAATAACCCTCGTTGGGCTTGGGACTGCTACAGAAGATTCATCCAGATGTTCTCCGACGTCGTTATGGAAGTCGGAAAGAAGCATTTTGAAAAGCTTATCGACAAGATGAAGCAGGAGAAGGGCGTTGTTTACGACGTTGAGCTCGATGCTGACGATCTTCACAACCTCGCCAACCAGTTCAAGGCTGAATACAAGGCTCAGCTTGGCAAGGACTTCCCCGACGATCCCAAGGAGCAGCTTTACGAAGCAATCAGAGCGGTATTCCGTTCTTGGGACAACCCCAGAGCCAACGTTTATCGTATGGACCACGACATCCCTTATTCTTGGGGTACTGCCGTTAACGTACAGATGATGGCATTCGGCAACATGGGCGACGATTGTGGTACTGGTGTTGCGTTCACCCGTGACCCGTCCACAGGTAACAAGGGTCTTTATGGCGAATTCCTCACCAACGCACAGGGCGAGGACGTTGTTGCAGGTGTAAGAACTCCTATGCACATCTCCGAGATGGAGCAGAAGTTCCCTGAAGCATTCAAGCAGTTCACCGACGTCTGCAAGACTCTTGAGAACCACTACAGAGACATGCAGGATATGGAGTTCACCGTTGAGCACGGCAAGCTCTATATGCTCCAGACAAGAAACGGCAAGAGAACAGCTCAGGCTGCTATCAAGATTGCCTGCGACCTCATCGACGAGGGCATGATTACGGAAGAGGAAGCTCTTATGCAGATCGATGCAAAGAGCCTCGATATGCTCCTCCACCCGACATTCGATCCTGCCGCCCTCAAGAAGGCTCAGGCTGTTGGCAAGGGTATTGCCGCATCTCCCGGAGCTGCTGCTGGTACTATCGTATTCACCGCTGAAGACGCTGTAGAGCACGGCAAGAACAAGGAGAAGGTTGTTTTAGTAAGACTTGAGACCTCTCCTGAGGACATCGAGGGCATGAAGTATGCTCAGGGTATCCTCACTGTAAGAGGCGGTCAGACCTCTCATGCAGCTGTTGTTGCAAGAGGAATGGGAACCTGCTGTGTTTCCGGCTGTGGCGACATCAAGATGGATGAGGAGAACAAGCAGTTCACTCTCGCTGGCAAGGTTTATCACGAGGGCGATCCCATTTCCCTTGATGGTTCCACCGGTAACATCTATGATGAGATTATCCCGACTGTTCCTGCTGATCCTAATTCCGGCTACTTCGGAAGAATCATGGCTATGGCTGACAAGTACAAGAAGCTTGGCGTAAGAACCAATGCTGATACTCCTAAGGATGCTAAGCAGGCAGCTGCTTTCGGTGCACAGGGCATCGGTCTCTGCCGTACTGAGCACATGTTCTTCGATCCTGACAGAATCGGCGCATTCAGAGAGATGATTTGCTCCGAAACCGTTGAGGAGAGAGAAAAGGCTCTCGCCAAGATCGAGCCTATGCAGCAGGCTGACTTTGAGGGTCTCTTCGAAGCTCTCGGCGGCTATCCTGTAACCATCAGATTCCTCGATCCTCCGCTTCATGAATTCGTTCCCACTGATGAAGCTGACATCGAAGCTCTGGCTGAGTCTCAGGGCAAGACTGTTGCTTACATCAAGCAGGTTATCAATGACCTCCATGAGTTCAACCCGATGATGGGTCACCGTGGATGCCGTCTTACTGTAACATATCCCGAGATCGCAGTTATGCAGACCAATGCTGTTATCAAGGCTGCTATCAATGTTGCAAAGAAGCACCCCGACTGGAACATCGTTCCTGAAATCATGATTCCTCTCGTAGGCGAGGTCAAGGAGCTCAAGTTCGTCAAGGATGTAGTTGTAAAGACTGCTGACGAGGTTATCAAGGAAGCAGGAGTTGACCTTAAGTATGAGGTCGGCACCATGATCGAAATCCCGAGAGCTGCTCTTACTGCTGATGAGATCGCAACTGAGGCTGAGTTCTTCTGCTTCGGCACGAACGACCTCACCCAGATGACCTTCGGCTTCAGCCGTGACGATGCTGGCAAGTTCCTCCCTGCATACTATGAGCACAAGATCTACGAGTCCGATCCGTTCGCTCGTCTCGACACCACCGGTGTTGGCAAGCTTATGGACATGGCTGTAACCCTCGGCAAGAAGACAAGACCCGAGCTTCACTGCGGTATCTGCGGCGAGCACGGCGGCGATCCTTCTTCTATCGAGTTCTGCCACAACATCGGTCTTGACTATGTTTCCTGCTCACCGTTCAGAGTTCCGATTGCCCGCCTTGCTGCTGCTCAGGCTGCAATCAAGGACAAGAAGTAATTCTTCACGAGTATAATAATATCGCCGTTCCAATAACCGGAGCGGCGATTTTTATGCTCTTGATAATCTGCCCGGAATATGATACAATAGAAAAGTGAAATATAGCAGAAACGGAGGTGGCAAATTGACAGAGAAATTCTTTCGCTCACAGCTGAGTATCTTAAAACCAAAGCTAGTTGGTAATACGCTTGAGCAAGCAAGAAAAGGGCAGGATCTGATAGGTGGGCTTTTAGCACTCACCGAGCGTGGCTCAGTAAGAACTGTCCGTCAGGATTTCCCCGACTTTTCGGCGGAATGGGTAATCCCCGATGAGTGCAGTTCAGCTGGTGTAATCTTGTATCTCCACGGCGGTGGCTACACCTGCGGCGGTCTTGAGTATGCAAGAGGCTTCGGCTCAAAGCTTGCGTCCGAATACGGGCTCAAGGTCTTTTGCCCAGCCTACAGACTTGCACCCGAGAACAGATTCCCTGCATCCCTTGATGATGCACTCGCTTCATATAAATATCTCATCGACAGCGGCTTCCCGTCAGACAGAATCATCTTAGCAGGTGAGTCAGCAGGTGGTGGACTTTGCTATAGTCTCTGCCTCAAGCTGAGTGAACTCGGTCTTTCCCAGCCTGCGGGAATAATCGCAATTTCCCCTTGGACCGACCTGACCGCATCGGGCGAATCTATCGAGACAAATAAAGAAGTTGACCCGACTCTTACTATAGAACAGCTCAATTTCTATGCAGACAGCTACACCGATGACCGGACGAATCCCTATGCTTCGCCACTATTCTTTGAAGAGCGCACTAAGCTTCCTCCGTCGCTGATTTTCGTCGGAGGAGATGAAATTCTTCTTGACGACTCGACAAGGCTTCATAAAAAGCTTCTGGAGAGCGGTAACCGTTCAAAATTAATAGTTACAGACAAAATGTGGCATGCCTATGTTCTTTATGATATGAAAGAATATAAGTCCGACTATGATACCATCAGAGATTTCATAGGCGAGCTTATCCCTGTTACTACTGCGAGATGGGTGCGCCTCGACAACGCCGCAAAAATTTTTCCTGCATCCCGACGCAAGGGCTGGTACAACATGTTCCGGGTTTCAGCGGAGCTTGATGAAAGGGTTGACCCTTCCGTTCTGCAATCTGCACTGAACGTCACAGTCGGCAGATTCCCGACGATAGCTGCACGCCTCAAAACCGGCTTCTTCTGGTACTATCTTGAGGAGCTCAAGACACCGCCAAAGGTAATTCAGGATGGCTATCAGCCTTTCATGAGCCGCCCGTTCGACGACATCAGAAAGTGCGCAATCAGAGTTCTTTATTACAATAATCGTATAGCTGCAGAATTCTTCCACGCCGTAACCGACGGCACAGGCGGAATAGTCTTCTTCAAGACGCTTCTCGCCGAATACTTCACCCAGAAGTACGATGTAAGAATCCCGGACGAAAAGGGCGTCCTCAGCCGGCAGTCTTATCCTGAGCCGGAAGAGCTTGAAGACAGCTTCCTGAAAAACAGAGGCAATGTAAGTGCGGAGCGTGATTTCAGTAAATCCTATCGTTTAAGAGGAACTATGGAGCCGGACGGCTTCATAAATATCACAACCGGAACTGTAGATGCATCCGAAATTCACAAAGCCGCAAAGAGCAGGGGAGTGACAATAACTGCATTTTTAGCGGCAGTGATGGTGATGTCTCTTATAGATGTGCAGAAAAACCATCAGAAAAAGCGCAGCAAACAGAAGATTGTCCGGGTTCAGATTCCAGTGAATCTAAGAAAGCTCTTTCCGAGCAAAACCATGCGCAATTTCTCACTGTTTCTTAACGTTGGTGTCGATCCCAGAATGGGCGAATATGAGCTCGACGAGGTTATAGAGATAATAAGTCACCAGCTCGCATTGCAGCTCACCAAGAAGAACATGCAGGCTGCATTTACGCCAAACGTCAACGCAGAGCTTGTAAAGGGCATCAAAATAGTCCCTCTATTCATAAAGAACATTGGAATGAGAATCGCTTTCTATCAGCTGGGTGAAGGACAGTCATGCCTTTCAATCTCCAACTTAGGGTTGATAGAACTTCCTGATGAGATGAAAGAGCATGTAAAAAGCTTTGACATAGTCCCCGGAGTGCGCTCCTCGTCGCCGTATAACTGCGGCGTCTGCACATATGGCAATGAAATGAGAATCGTTTTTGTCAGAAGTTCCGTTGCGCCTGAGCTTGAAAGAGCCTTTTTCACAAATCTTGTAAAATTGGGATTCAAGGTAACAGTTGAGAGCAATCGGCGTGACGCCTTATAACCTTTGGAGGTGGAATTATGTATTGTGTCAAATGCGGAGTTGAGCTAAAGGACAGCGAGCATGTCTGCCCACTTTGCCTTACTCCCGTATATCATCCTGATGTCAAGCAGGGAGAAGCAGAGCGACCATATCCCGAATTCAAGCGTGTCACAAGAAAGAGCGTCCGGGTAGCTGTCATGTTCATAGTGACGGTCTGCTTCATTCTGGTATCACTCATGGTCATGATGATCGATTTCAATATCTCGTCGGGGATAACGTGGTCTGGCTATGTTGTAGGCGGACTTGTTATAACCTATATCTCGTTTGCGCTTCCTGAATGGTTCCGACACCCGAATCCGGTCATATTCACTCCGATAGCGTTCGCTTCGATAATTCTGTATCTTCTCTATATTGACCTGACTGTTCAGGGCGGATGGTTTCTTAGCCTTGCGTTTCCGATAGCAGGAATCGCAGGAATAATCGTGACAACAGTGGTGACACTTCTTCGCTATGTCAAGCGTGGGCATCTCTTCATAATCGGCGGCGCACTGATAGCAACCGGAGGATATATTGCGCTTATCGAGATGTTCATCTCAATCGCATTCGAAAGCGTAAGCTTTGTGGGATGGTCTGGATTTCCTCTTGCGGCGTTTTTTGTCTTAGGAATGATGCTGATAATTATCGGAATCTGTAAGCCGCTGAGGCTTGCTTTGTCGAAAGTGTTCTTCACATAAAAACACTTTGACGCCTGAGTGTATCAATGAAATACTTAAGGAATTTAATTCCTGAAAAATCGGTGAAAGTTATAATTTGCACTTGATTTCTTGACAGAAAGGGTGTATGATTGTAGATGAGGAGAGTTCGGATTTTCTTGAAATCTGGGCTCCGTACCCGCAAATAATGCACAACCGGCATATGCCGTAAGTGTAAATGATAACAAAGGAGATAACTACTATGGCTACACTTACTAAGAACCCAAATGTCAACAAATGGGTTGATGAGATGATAGCTCTGACCAAGCCCGACAAGGTTATGTGGCTTGACGGCAGCGAGGAACAGCTTGACGAGCTCCGCCGTGAGGCTTGCGAGACCGGCGAGATGATCGCCCTCAATCCTGAGAAGCTCCCCGGATGCCTCTATCACAGAACCAAGCCTAATGACGTTGCAAGAGTTGAAGACAGGACATTCATCTGCACCTCCAAGAAAGAGGACGCAGGACCTACAAATAACTGGATGGATCCTAAGGAAATGTACGCAATGCTCACTCCTCTCTATGACGGAGTAATGAAGGGCAGAACGATGTACGTAATTCCTTATTCCATGGGACCTATCGGTTCTCCTATAGCAAAGGTTGGCGTTGAGGTTACCGATTCTATCTATGTCGTACTCAACATGCACATCATGACAAGAATGGGTGTTCAGGCTTTCGAGAACCTCGGCGACACGTCAGACGACTTCGTAAGAGGTCTTCACTCCAAGGCTGATGTTGACCCTGAAAAGAGATACATAGTTCAGTTCCCTGAAGATAATACAATCTGGTCTATCAACTCCGCATACGGTGGAAACGTTCTTCTTGGCAAGAAGTGCTTCGCTCTCAGAATCGCTTCCTATCAGGGCAAGAATGAGGGCTGGATGGCTGAGCATATGCTCATCCTTGGCATCGAGAAGCCTAACGGTGAGGTCAAGTATGTAACCGCTGCTTTCCCGTCTGCCTGCGGCAAGACCAACCTTGCAATGCTCATCCCTCCGGAGGGATACAAGAAGAAAGGCTATAAGGTCTGGACTGTCGGCGACGACATCGCTTGGCTCAAGCCCGGCGAGGACGGCAGACTTTACGCCATCAACCCTGAGAACGGTTTCTTCGGCGTAGCTCCCGGTACAAACGAAAAGTCCAACTACAACGCTCTTGCTTCCACCAAGAAGAATACCATCTTCACCAACGTTGCAATCAATAACGACGACAACACCGTATGGTGGGAGAAGCTCACCAAAGAACCTCCGGTCAATGCAACCGAGTGGAAGGGCGAGAAGGTCAACGGCGTTGAATACACCGCTGCCGGCAACAAGCTCGCTCATCCGAACTCAAGATTCACAGCTCCGGCTGAGAACTGCCCCTGCATTTCTCCCGAGTTCAACAATCCTCAGGGCGTTCCGATAAGCGCAATGATCTTCGGCGGAAGACGTGCAAAGACTGCTCCTTTGGTATATCAGTCGTTCAACTGGCAGCACGGCACATTCGTAGGCTCAATCATGGCTTCCGAGACCACTGCAGCAGCTGCAGGTGCTGTTGGCGTTGTAAGACGTGACCCGATGGCTATGCTTCCGTTCTGCGGATACAACATGGGCGACTACTGGGCACACTGGCTCGAGATGGGCAAGATTCTCGGCGACAAGGCTCCCAAGATCTTCCACGTTAACTGGTTCAGAACTGACGATGAGGGCAACTTCATCTGGCCCGGCTTCGGTGACAATATGAGAGTTCTTGACTGGATCATCAGCCGTTGCGAAGGCACAGTTGATGCCGTTGAAACTCCTATCGGCTACGAGCCCAAGCCTGAGGACATCAATATTGAAGGTCTTGACGGTATCACTGTTGACACCATCGCTGATCTTCTCACCGTTGATAAGGATCTCTGGCTCGAGGACACCAAGAGCATTGAGGAGTTCTACTCCCGTTTCGGCGACAAGCTCCCCAAGGAAATGGCTTACGAGCTTGAAGCTCTCAAGGAAAGACTCTCGAAGTAATTTTCGACATATCTTCGTCCCTCCGTCGCAAAAATTGGCGGAGGGACTCTTATTTTCATTTTCCCACTATAGGTCAGTATCGTCATAAGCGTTTCAAAAATTAATATCAGAGCCCAGAAATCGTGCAATATTACACATGAAACGTGCTTAAAAACGCAAATATTCGGCGATTTTGACACTTTACTTTTTCAGAAATTTCGGTATAATATAATAATGTAAGGTGATGAAAGAGGATGAAAAGAGAATGATTCCTCTTTGAACGCCCGATTACTAACCTTGACAGTTGTCTTCATAATATAATGTTCCAAGTAAATGGTGGAGTAAGAGAGTGACTTTGTCCTCTCTTATTTCACTTTTTCGGATAAATACTTTTCAAAACGCAAAAATTATGCTATAATGCAGGGAAAGAAAGGACTTCGCCATGCAGAAAATTTTAGGATATATGCGAAAAGCAATTACAGAATTTGACCTGATTGAGAACGGTGATAAAATAGCTGTCGGTGTCTCAGGCGGAAAGGACAGCCTTGTCCTTCTTTTGGGGCTTATTCGTCTTCGCCAGTTCATCGGAATTGAATATGATATAGCAGCACTCACTATAGACCCTCAGTTCGGTGGAGTATGCACTGATTATTCCCCTGTAAAAAATCTCTGTCGGGAGCATAGCATACCATATGTCATCGAGAAAACCGACATCGGAAGCGTTGTTTTTGACATAAGAAAAGAGTCCAACCCCTGTTCGCTCTGCGCTAATATGCGCAGGGGAGCACTCAACAGCAAGGCTAAAGAGCTTGGCTGCAATAAAGTGGCACTCGGTCATCACTATAACGACGTTGTAGAGACTTTTATGATGAACCTTTTCATCGAGGGCAGAATCGGCTGCTTCTCACCGAAGACTTATCTCGACAGAAGCGGCATTACTGTCATAAGACCTCTTGTATTTGCACCCGAAAGGGAGATTAAAAACGCCGCACGGCGGAATAATCTTGAAATAGTAAAATCAAAATGTCCTGCCGATGGAGTGACCAAACGGCAGGATATGAAAGATTTCTTAAGAGAAAGAGAGCACGAGGACAAAGGCTTTACCGACCGCATTTTCGGAGCACTCAGGCGTTCCGGTGTTGACGGTTGGGGCTTCAAGGAGGATTCAGAATGAGACTACTTATGATAGGTGATGTCGTTTCCCAAACCGGTTGCGATTTTTTGGCATCAAAGCTTCATGACATCAAACGCAGGTATAAAATAGATGTAACAGTCATCAACGGTGAAAACTCCGCCTCCGGCAACGGCATAACCGTTCATTCCTGCGACTTTCTCACCCGAATCGGTGCTGACGTCATCACAACCGGCAACCATGCTTTCAAGAGGCGTGAATCGGTTCAGATTTTCGACAGCGTGCCACATCTTTTAAGACCCGCAAACTACTCTGACGAAGTTTGTGGAAAGGGAGTCTACACCCTCGACATGGGAAGGTGTCAGATTGCTGTTGTAAACCTGATGGGCGTCATCTACATGGAGCCGCTTGCAAACCCATTCAGAACTGCCGATGAAATACTCTCAGGTATCGAAACCAAGAACATCTTCGTCGATTTCCACGCCGAAGCCACCGCTGAAAAGAAAGCCCTCGGTTACTACCTCGCCGGAAGAGTCACCGGAGTTTTTGGCACTCACACCCATGTCCAGACCGCCGACGAGGCAGTTATACCCGGTGGAACTGCCTATATCACAGACGTCGGAATGACCGGACCGGAAGAATCTGTCCTTGGTGTCAACAAGGAAATTGCAATCGAAAAGCAACGCCTCAATTATCCCGTAAGATTCATGGAAGCCGACACACCTTGCTTCATAAATGCCGTTATAGTCGATTTTGACGAGAAAATCGGCAAAGCTTCTCACATTGAGCGAATTATTGAACGGTGAAAAAGAGCCTGACCGCCAATGCTGAAAGCAAAAATGCTGTAAAGTCTCCCACAAGTGCCGACGGCAGTGCATGTCTTGTCTTTTTGATCTTAACAGCACCGAAGTATACTGCAACCGTGTACAAAGTAGTTTCCGTAGACCCCATCAGCACGCTTGCAACTCTTCCGACAAAGCTGTCAGCACCGTATTCTGACAGAATGCTGTCGAGCATCGAAAGCGCACCGCTTCCCGAAACCGGTCGCATGAGCGCAAGTGGCACACATTCAGATGGTATCCCGATAATCGATGTAATCGGCTCAATGAGCTCGGTCAACGCCGAAAGTGCACCCGATGCCTTGAACATCTCTACAGCCAGCATAAGTGCAGCCAGAGATGGTAGAATGTCGAAGCAAACTGCTATATTCTCTTTTGCTCCCGATATAAATGTATCGAAGACTCCAATTTTCTTGTGAAGACTATACAGAACTACTCCGAGAACAAATACCGGAACAACAAAGCTTGTAATTCTCATTTCTTCCTACCAATCCAATCGAACGCATATGCACATGTAACAGCAGCCGTCAATGACAGAACCGACACCATCAGTACACATGGCAAGATGTCCATCGGAGATGTGCTCCCATATGCGAGCCGCAGTGCCGCAACTGTTGACGGTATAAGCTCAATTGAAGAGGTGTTGATAACTGTCAGAAGAATCATGTTCCGTGATGCTGTGTCGCCACAACCCTCTTCATTTTTAAGCTCTTTCATAGCTTCAATTCCAAGTGGCGTTGCGGCATTTCCGAGTCCGAAGAGATTAGCGGTTATGTTCATAGCAATAGCCTTGAATGCTTTTGAATTTTTGTCAATACCTTTGAATATAAGACTTATGACCGGGCTTATCAGACGAGCAATTTTGTCTGTAAGCCCGCTTTTTTCAGCCAATTTCATAACGCCTCCCCACGTTGCCATCGCACCCAGAATACTGAGAGTCAGCGTGACAGCAGTTTGTCCACTTGTAAGAACTGCGCTTGAAACCGCTTCCGCACCGCCGTTAATAAACCCATAAATGCAGGATACAGCAATAATTCCCACAAGTATATAATCTATCATAACCTCACTCCATTTGCTTTTTGAAATCTATTTTACATGACAACACAAAAAATGTATTTTCACACCAATTTCTGAAATTTTACCTTGATTGGCACTTGCATTGTGTCGGATTATGTTGTATAATATTTATATAACGTCAAGGAGGTACGACACCATGAAATCAACCGGTATTGTAAGAAGAATAGACGAGCTTGGAAGAATTGTTATCCCTATGGAGCTCAGAAAGTCGCTGGATCTCAACATCAAGGATCCTATCGAAATTCTGACCGACGGCGGCAACATTATCTTAAGAAAGTATTCCAACACCTGTGCACTCTGCGGCGAGGACGAGGACATCATTCCTTTCGGCAACAAGCACATTTGCCCTGCCTGCCTTAAGAAGATCAAGGAAATGGACATCTGATTCCTGCTTCGGCGCATGTCTGTATGTTTATATTCAGGTAACATAATCATGTCGTATATGTTCAGGCGCATATTCTGGTGTGCGCTTGAATTTTTTCATAGTAATAGCTATTCTTTCCCACACAAATATATGATTTCTGCGCCATGAAAGATGAAATTAATGTGTAACTCTTGCAATAAACCTCGTATTGTGATACAATAGCGGAGGTGGATATGGATTTTCGCACCAAATTTTTACGAAAGGTATTCTCAGCATGACCTTAGCAATGACTTCTGACTTTGTCCGTGAGCTACTTGACAGCGACGGCAATGTGATTTATTTTCCAAACAGTACGCTGTTCACAAAGCTTTTCCCGAATGGACTTTCGATTGACAACGTAATGTTCACAATCCCGGGCATCAATCTTGACATCTATTGGTATGGATTCCTGATTGCTCTCGGAATGGTTCTCGCAATGATATACGCATTTTCGAGATGCCGTAAATTCGGTCTCGATATTGACAGAGTTACCGACACGGTTCTTGCCGGTCTCATCGGCGGAATTATCGGAGCTCGTCTTTACTATGTTATATTCAGCCTTGACAATTATATGACCGAAGAGGGCACACTCGACTTCTCGCTTATATTCAATATCCGTGACGGCGGACTTGCCATCTATGGCGGTATAATCGGCGGTCTCCTCATCGGCGGAATCATGGCAAAGATCCGAAAAGTCAAGCTCGCTCCGATGCTCGACCTTGCCGGAATGGGCTTTCTGATAGGTCAGTGTCTTGGACGCTGGGGCAACTTCTTCAATGAGGAAGCATACGGCTATTCAGAAGTTCTTTCAGCTGGAAATCTTCCTTGGGGCATGGTTTCAAAGACCATCTTAAACGGCGTCTACTTCTACGTCTACCCCGACAATTCGTCAGTAGTAACCAACCGTGCACTCAACATGCTTGCGCATCCCTGCTTCCTGTACGAGTCGCTCTGGTGTCTCTTAGGCTTCATACTTCTTCATATCTACTCGAAGCACCGCAAGTTTGACGGTCAGCTGTTCCTTATGTATATCGGCTGGTACGGCTTCGGAAGATTCTGGATTGAGGGACTTCGAACCGACAGCTTGTACCTCATCAATAACGACGTTATTTCTCTCAAGGTTTCACAGCTTTTGGCTGGTGCCTGCTTCATATTCGCTGTAGTTATGCTTATCTTCATGAAGATAAGACAAAAGAAGCTTGGCGGTTATGTACTTTACTGTGACACAGACGAGTCCAAGGCTCTCCTCAAGGAAGCTTATAAGAAGACCAAGAAGGGTCAGAATGAAAACCTCGAAGAGGATGAGCATATCGTCGAGGACAACTCACATATACTTGCAGAAGAGTTCTTAGATGAAAATGGTGAAGCCCCAGAAACAGGGGAATCTGATTCAGAAGAGCCTGAGCCTGAAGAGGCAGAAGAATCTGAAGAGTCTCCCGAAGAGGATGGAGAAGCATCGGAAGATGCTGAATCTGAACCGGAAGAAATTTCCGAGGCTGAACCAGAAGAAGTACCTGAAGAAGCTTCAGAAGAATCTCCTGAACCCGAAGAAGAGGAAGTAAACAAAGAAGAATAAAATTATAGTTACAAAGGGGAATTATATGGCAGAAATTATAGACGGAAAAGCCGTTGCAGCGGCAGTAAAGGAAAGAATCCGTAAGGACGCAATCAGGTTTCAGAAGACCTCGAAAATAACTCCCGGTCTTGCAGTGGTTCTTGTCGGAAACGATCCTGCATCAAAAATATACGTCCGAAACAAGAAGAAAGCTTGTGAGGAAGTGGGCTTTAAGTCGTTTGAATATGTCCTCCCTGCTGAAACTCCAGAAATTGTCCTGTTGGAGCTCATCGACACGCTGAACCGTGACCCGAATATCCACGGAATTCTGGTTCAGCTCCCGCTTCCAAAGCATATCGACGAAGACGAAATCATAGCGGCAATTAATCCTAAAAAGGATGTCGACTGCTTCCACCCGGTAAACGTAGGTAAGCTCGTCACGGGAAGTGCCGATTTTGCGCCCTGCACTCCTGCAGGAGTCATGGAGCTGATAAAGTCAACCGGCACTGAGGTTGCAGGCAAGAGATGCGTGGTTGTCGGAAGAAGCAATATCGTCGGAAAGCCGATGGCAATGCTCCTTTTACAGGCAAACGGCACAGTCACCATTTGCCACTCGAAGACAGAAAACTTGGGTGATGTCTGCCGTGAAGCGGATATTCTTGTAGCTGCTGTTGGCAAGCCTAAGCTTATCACCGGCGATATGATAAAGCCCGGAGCGGTCGTAATCGATGTCGGAATGAACCGTGATGCAAACGGCAAGCTCTGCGGTGATGTGGATTTCAAGGCGGCATCAAAGGTTGCAGGCTTCATAACTCCTGTTCCCGGCGGAGTAGGACCGATGACAATTGCCATGCTTATGGAAAACACCTACAGTGCGGCAAAGCTTTCGGTTGTCAAGTAATAATTATAAAGCCCTGTTTCGTATAATATTGAAGCGGGGCTTTTATCTCTTCACAAAAAATCCTGTTTGTCCAAAAATCAGCATTTCTGAGCCGAAAGTCGAAAAATTCTTACTTGAAAAGCTTGACAGCCTAAATCCAAAGTGTTATAATCATCGCAAGTGAATTTCCCGTGAGGGAGTAGCAAGCGCAGTATCTGCGTAGCAAGTCAACATCCTGATTGCGGCAACGAGGCAACTATAAGCGTGGTTGCAATCTGGCTTGTTTTAAATTGCGAGACTCATGTATAACTGTAAAGCTGTACAAGTGTCTTAATAGACTTATAGACCCAAGTCCGGCTCAGCAGTCGTACTTGGGTTTTTGCTATTAACTGACTGGAGGTAGATATTTAATGGAGTGGAGCTTTCTGTTCTTCTTCAACAGCGCACTTCTGGGCGTAGGTCTTGCCATGGACGCCTTTTCGGTTTCAATGGCAAACGGCTTGAATGAGCCTAAAATGCGTAAGAGTAAAATGTGCGGAATTGCAGGCGTTTTTGCCGGATTTCAGGCTCTTATGCCGATGATAGGCTGGATATGTGTACATACCATCGTTCAGTACTTCACGGCGTTTGAGAAGCTTATCCCATGGATAGCACTTATTCTTCTCGGTTTTATCGGAGGAAGAATGATAGCCGAGGGAACAAAGAAAGGCGAATCTGAGGAGGAAAGCACAGGTCTCGGAATAGGCGCACTGCTGATTCAGGGAATCGCAACCTCAATCGATGCACTTTCCGTAGGATTTACAATTTCCGATTACAACTGGCTTATGGCTCTTGTAGCGTCGCTCATAATTGCGGCTGTCACCTTTGTAATTTGCATTGCTGGTCTTATCATCGGAAAGAAATTTGGAACCAAGCTTTCAAACAGGGCACAGATTTTGGGTGGAGTAATTCTGATTGCAATCGGTCTTGAGATTTTCATCACCGGACTTATCGGATAAAACTTAAAGGAGAATTGTTGTGAGATATTATTGTGAAGAAAAAGAGACTGTCTTAAATGAGCTCGGCTCTTCGGAAAGTGGCTTGAGTTCAGAGGAAGCCGGCAAACGCCTTGAGCGTGACGGCAAAAATGTCTTAGCCGCAAAAAAGGGCAAAAGCCTCGTAAGAAGGTTCTTCGAAGAGCTTTGTGACCCGATGATTATAATACTTTTGGTAGCGGCTTTGGTCAGCGGAATTTTAGCTGTAGTCGAGAACGACAGCTTTGCCGATGTTATAATCATCCTGTTTGTAGTAATAGTAAACGCAGTTTTGGGTGTATATCAGGAAAGCAAGGCGGAAAAGGCGATAGAAGCCCTGCAGGAGATGTCCGCCGCCACCTCAAAGGTTATGCGTGACGGCAAGATAACCACTGTCAGAAGTGAAGAGCTGGTAGTAGGCGACATCGTAATTCTCGAAGCCGGCGACGCAGTTCCTGCAGATTTACGAATCCTTTCAAGTGCCAGCCTCAAAGCTGAGGAAGCAGCATTGACAGGCGAATCAGTCCCCGTAAATAAATTTATCGACATCATAAATCTCAAAGACGGAGAAAAGGATGTCCTCCTTGGCGACAGAAAGAACATGCTTTATATGGGCAGTACTGTTGTCTATGGCAGAGGAACTGCCGTTGTAACCGCAACCGGTATGGACACCGAAATGGGCAAGATTGCCGATGCACTCCAGAATGCAGAAGAGGGTGAGACTCCTCTCCAGATCAAGCTCAACCAGCTTTCCAAGGTCCTCACTTGGCTGGTACTCGGAATCTGTGTTATAGTATTCGCCGTACAGCTATTAAGAGCCGGAAGCATGGACTTCGAGCTCGTACTTGATTCGTTCATGATAGCTGTTTCACTCGCAGTCGCCGCTATTCCCGAGGGACTTGCGGCGGTAGTAACTGTAGTTCTTTCGATCGGCGTCACCAACATGTCAAAGCGCAACGCCATTATAAGAAAGCTTACCGCTGTTGAAACCCTCGGCTGTGCGCAGATAATCTGCTCCGACAAAACCGGCACCCTCACCCAGAACAAGATGACCGTCGTCGATTCCTACGGTGCCGATGAAAAGAATATAGCAACAGCTATGGCACTCTGCAGCGATGCAGAGCTTATGGAGGACGGAACAGTAACCGGAGAGCCTACAGAAGCCGCGCTTGTAGCTTGGGCAAACACCTTGGGCTTGGACAAGCCCGGTTTGAAATCAAAGCTTTGCCGCTGTGGCGAAGCTCCGTTTGACTCGCAGAGAAAGATGATGTCAACCGTCCATTCGTCTGAAAGCTCTTATATTCAGTTCACCAAGGGCGCACCCGATATTGTAGTCGACAAATGCACTTATTATCTCAAGGATGGAAAACCCGTTCCCATGACCGAAGAGCACAAGGCTGAAATTCTCGCCGCCAACAAGTCTATGGCTGACAAGGCTCTGAGAGTCCTTGCCTGTGCTGAAAGACTCTGGGATGCTATGCCAGATGACTGTGATGGTTCGAACCTAGAGCATGATCTTTGCTTCATCGGTCTTTGCGGAATGATAGACCCTGTCCGTCCTGAGGTCAAGGCGGCAATCGAGGAGTGCCGTGAAGCCGGAATAAGACCCATTATGATAACCGGCGACCATATCGACACCGCCGTTGCAATTGCCAATGAGCTTGGTATCATGACCGAAACTTCAAAGGCAGTAACCGGTGCACAGCTCAACGAGATGGACGATGAGACTTTTGAAAAAGAATTCATGAATATAAGCGTCTATGCCCGTGTTCAGCCGGAGCATAAGACAAGAATAGTCAATGCATGGAGAAATGCCGGCTACGTCACAGCCATGACCGGCGACGGCGTAAACGACGCTCCTTCAATCAAGGCTGCAGACATCGGCGTCGGAATGGGAATAACCGGCACTGATGTAACCAAGAACGTTGCCGACATGGTTCTTGCAGATGACAACTTCGCAACAATCGTCAATGCCGTAGAAGAGGGAAGACGAATCTACGACAATATAAGAAAGGCTATCCAGTTCCTTTTAGGCTCAAACATGAGCGAAGTCCTGAGTATATTCTTCGCAACCCTCATGGGCTTTACAATCTTAAAGCCTGTGCATCTCCTCTGGATAAATCTTGTAACCGACTGCTTCCCGGCTCTGGCTCTGGGAACAGAAAAGGCTGAGCCCGACATAATGAAGCGCAAGCCTCGTGATGCAAAAGCCGGAATATTTGCAGGAGGAATGGGCATAGACATCGGCTATCAGGGACTCTTAGTAACAATTCTGGTTCTCGTGTCTTACTTCATCGGCGACTTTATGGAAACCGGCACTTTTGCTATTGCAGACAGTGCTGACGGCACGACTATGGCGTTCCTGACCATGTCTATGGCTGAGATTTTCCATAGCCTTAATATGCGCTCGCAGCGTGGCAGTATCTTCAAGCTTGGCTCTCAGAATAAGCTTCTTTTACTGGCGGCTGTCGCTTCGCTTGTTGCAACAACATTAGTCTGCGAGATCCCCGTTATCGCCAGCGCATTTGAGTTCACAAGTGTTGAGTGGAACGAATACCTGATTGCTATAGCGCTCGGTGCACTTATAATCCCGATGGTCGAGATAGTGAAGTTCTTCCAGCGCAAATTTGCAAAGGACTAAAATATAACTTGGAGGATATGTTATGAAAGAATACCTGAAAGGTGCTAACCCTTATATGCCACTCTGGGAGCATGTTCCCGACGGCGAACCGAGAGTTTTTGACTATAACGGCGAAAAAAGAGTATATGTATACGGCTCTCATGACACAATGAGAACCGAATATTGCGGCAGAGATCAGGTTGTCTGGAGCGCACCTGTCGATGACCTGACCGACTGGACCTGCCATGGCGTTTGCTATGAGTCGACGGACGGAAGCGTTCTATTTGCTCCCGACGTCGTGCAGAAAGGCGATACATTCTATCTCTACGCCGCAGAAGCCAAAGGCTCAAGAATCATGGTCGCAAGCTCCAAAAATCCTGCCGGACCGTTTGAAAATCCCATCAAGACCGACCTTGGCTTTGACCCGGGAATATTAGTTGACGATGACGGCAAGGTCTATGCTTATTGGGGCTTCTGCGCTTGCTACTGCTGTGAGCTGAATGACGACATGGCAACCATAAAGGAGGGCACATTCCATGCTCACCCAATGGGTCACGCAATGGCACCGTGGATCAAGGTTGACGACGGTCACAGTGACCCTGTGGATGCTTTCTTCGAGGCGTCTTCTCCAAGAAAGGTAATGGGAAAATACGTCTACATCTACTCAAAGAGATATTCAACTCCCGTTCCCGAGCTTGGAGTCTACGGCGAGAATAATGGCTTTTTGTCCTATAAGTACAGTGATTGCCCGCTTGAGCGCTTTGAGATGGGCGGAGACATAAGCTTCAACGGCGGCGAGATTCTCAAGAACCCTGACGGCACAGGAGAGATGACCTATCGCTGGGGCAATAACCACGGAAGCATTGCCGAGATAAACGGCAAGTGGTACATCTTCTACCACCGCCATACCGGCACTGACGAGTATTCCCGTCAGGCGATGATTGAGCCGGTTGACGTCGCCATGGACAAAAACGGCAAGCTCTACATCGGAGACATCACCTACGTAAATGGCGAACCTATCTCTTCAAAGCCTGTAGAGATGACCTCACAGGGCGCACATATAAACGGAATGGATGCCTTTAAACTCATTTCTGCCGGCTATGCCTGCCACCTCCGCAGCGGAAGCGCAAAAGCCTATATCAAACCAGTCTACGAGCATGACGACAATATTTCAGCACCGATTGTGAATATCACAGATGGCACGGTTGCCGGATACAGATATTTGCAGTTTGGCAGTAATGCTCCGAAGACTGTTACTGTTGAGCTCACTGCTCTTACTGACCTAACAGTAAACGTCCGCCTTGACACTCACGACGGCAGAATTGTAGCCGTCCTCAATCTCAAGGCAGGGGACACCGGGGCAACAGCAGATCTGACAACAGGAATAATCGGCAAGCATGCAGTCTACTTCGAATTCAAATCTGAAAGTACTGAACCAATTGCTGAGTTCTCACGCTTCACATTCGACAGATAAAATAATCCCTCACAGAGTTTGACTGTGAGGGAATTTTTTTAATTTCCAAAATACACTTTATACCAAACCAAGAAAGTATAAATAGTCCATATCTTTCTTGAATTGTCGTATTTTCCGCTTCTGTGATCATCCAAAAGCTGTACGGCTTTCTCAGTGTTGAAGAACTTCTTGCCGTTCTCACTTTCAAATTCCGACCTGACGAGGTTATAATACTTATCCTCCTTGAGCCAGACACGAATCGGAACAGGGAAGCCGAGCTTCTTCTTGTCGGCAGTTCTTGGAGGGCAGGCTCTGTGCGCCGCAAGCCTCATGGCATACTTAGTGTTCTCTTTAGTGACACGATATTTGGTAGGAATCTTCTCCCCAAGAGCCATAACCTCTTTGTCAAGGAACGGAACTCTGAGCTCCAACGAATTCGCCATACTCATTCTGTCAGCCTTGAGAAGAATATCTCCCGCAAGCCACATGTTGAGGTCTAAGTACTGCATCTTAGTGACGTTGTCTTTGTCATAAACCTTATCATAGAAAGGCTTCGTAATCTCCATAGCGTTCGGAGCGTCGGTTGTGACTTTAAGCAGTGCCTTTCTCTCTTTCTCAGAGAAGATATAGGCGTTTCCTATGAATCTTTCTTCAAGGTCTTTTCCGCGTCTTATAAGGAAATTCAGACCTCTGTGTGCAGGAAGATGCTCGCAGATTTTTCCGATTCCTCGTCTTATAGGACGGGGGATTTTATTGTATATAGCGACGTCGTCCGGCTCTTTGTAGATATTGTATCCTCCGAAAATCTCGTCAGCACCTTCGCCGCTCAGAACTACTTTAACGCTTTCGGAAGCGAGCTTGCAGACAAAATAGAGCGCAACCGCCGCAGGGTCGGCAAGAGGCTCATCCATGTGATACTGAATCTTCGGAAACTCTCCCCAGTATTCATCGGCGGTGATAACCTTTGAGATGTTCTCTTTTCCGATGAACTTCGAGAACTCTTTCGCATAGCCAATTTCGTTGTATCTTTCATCCTCGCCGAAGCCGACAGTAAATGTCTTGTCTACATTCGCAACAGCCGCAACATAGCTCGAATCTACGCCGCTTGAAAGGAAGCTTCCTACTTCAACATCCGCAATCTTGTGTGCTTCAACAGAGTCCTTGAATGTATCGGAAATTTTATCCACCCATTCGTCAAGCGACGGTTCATCGTCGGCGTCAAACTCAACGCTCCAATACCTTTCGACAGAAAGCTTGCCGTTCTTGTATAAGAATGAGTGTGCCGGAGGCAGTCTGTAAACTCCCTTGAAGAAAGTCTCAATACATGGCGAATACTGGAACGTAAGATAGTTCTCAAGTGCAGTCTCGTTCAGTTCTTTTTTGAATAACGGATGCAGAATCAGACTCTTGATTTCCGAGCCGAAAATGAAGCTTCCGCCCATTTCTGTGTAGTAAAGAGGCTTGATTCCGAAATAGTCTCTCGCTCCAAAGAGCTCTTTTTTGTTTTTGTCCCAGATAGCGAACGCAAACATGCCCCTGAGCTTATTAAGCATATCCTTGCCCCACTGCTCATATCCGTGAACCAGAACCTCGGTGTCAGTGTTGGTCTTGAAAGTGTGCCCTTTCATGATAAGTTCTTCCCGAAGCGACTGATAGTTATAAATCTCACCATTGAAGACGATTACCATCGAGCCGTCCTCGTTATAGATGGGTTGGTCTCCGCCTGAAAGGTCAATAATCGAGAGCCTCCTGAAGCCCATGGCAATATCCTTATCGATATATTCGCCGTCAGAGTCGGGACCACGGTGCCTGATTGAATCCATCTGACGCTCCAAAACGGTTTTTGCGTCGTTGATAGTGTTTGTAAAGCCGACAAAGCCGCACATACTGTCATCCTCCTTTGTTGAAAAGCTGTAAGCTGTTCCTACAGCGAAACTATACTAAATATTATAGACTATCCGGAAGCATTTTTCAAGCCTAATGCTTAAAATATGGTTACAAGCAGGTTACAAATGATGAAAATTCGCAAAATTCCTTGAAAGTCGTGCTGATTTGCTATATAATAATTCTTACAAAGTTAAAAAGGAGCAAGCCCATGGCTAACGTGCAGAGAACCAAAAAGCCAATCAAGATAAGATATAACTTCGGAATCGTACTCTTAGGTGTGATTCTTATCTTCGGTCTGGTTTTTTACAAATATATGAAGAATACTACTCTTGAAGAAGTGCTGTCTGAGGACAGGGAGATATACGTCCCGTCGCTCTCATCTCTTCTGAACGGAAGCGACGACGAAGATTCGGAGGAGGAAAATTCAGTAGCTTCGACCGATTCTGAAACTGAATCAGAAGCTTCTGAGCCTGCTGAAATAATAAATCCTGTTCCCGAAAGCGAAGCTGTGTCAAGCGATTACCTTGACAGCTGTGTTTTCATCGGCGATTCGGTCACATATGGGCTTTCTTCCTATGGTCTTGTGTCCTCTTCAAATGTCTATGCCAGCGTATCAATGAGTATTGCGAAGATCGAAACAGAGGAAATAGAAACCCAGTATGGCACAATGACCGTTTTGGATGCTCTTGAAGAAAGCCAGCCGGAGAATATATACGTGATGCTTGGCTCAAGCGGTGCGGCGTGGCTATCAGTTGACGACATGTACGACTATTTCACGTCGTTCATGAAGAAGCTTATGAACACTTGCCCTGATTCTGAGATTTATATAATCTCCGTTACTCCGGTCACATCTGATAAAGAAACCTCCGTTGAGACTCCAATTCTGAACAGCGATCTTGACAGCTTCAATGAGCTTCTTTTGGAGTATGCCAACGAAAAATCGATCCATTATCTCGATATGAATTCATATCTCAAGAACGGCGGCAGTTCGCTTCCGTCATCGTACGCAGAAAACGACGGCGTTCACCTTAAATACTCTACCTACGAGCTTTTTATAGACTACATACTGACGCATGTAGCGGGATAGGAGTTATAAATGAAGAAAATCATACCGATAATTCTTGCAGCACTGATTTTACTGACATCCTGCGGAAGTTCGCTTCCGTCACCGGATGCAGAGGAACTGACTCTGGAAATTTTAGAAACTCTCGGCGAAACGGATAATTTCACACTCGCCGACAGCGAGACGGTTGATATAGTCTTTGGATGTGACAGTTCCGTTTATGAAGATTTCTGCGTCATGTACACTACAGTCGATGCCTCTGCTGATATTATTGCAATTTTTAAATCTCCCGACGACGAAACTCAGGACCAAACAGAAGAGATGCTTGAAGAATTTTTGGAGTCAAGGCTCAACGATTTCAAGGGCTATGCTCCTCTTGAGGTTCAGAAAATCGAAGAAACCGAGCTCATAACATACGGATATTACGACATCCTGATAATCATTTCCGACTTTGACACCGCAAAAAGTGCGGTAGACAGCGCGTTTGCCGAGGGATAAAGGAATAATACTTTACTGCAGGTTACAGCGGACTTTCTGAAATCAGCTCTTTGACTTTACATTAGTGCGTCGGAATTTTTCGGTCCGACGCATTTGTTAAGGATAAAGCCTTGCTTGACATAATACACAAAACCCGGCGAAAAATTTTCTGTAATTTTGTCTTGACAACTGAGCCAAGATACCATATACTTGACTTACTGACACGTCAAGCCCAATATGTTGTGTCCCATAGCTTTCGCGACAACAACATCTACCGGTTTAAAATATATTCCTTAAACCTGATTTGAGATGACCACTGATGCAGAATAATACCAATTCGGAGGAAGAAAAATGATTACCAAGATTCAAAAAAGGGACGGAAGAATAGTCACTTTCAATATCGAAAAGATTGCGAGCGCAATATATAAGGCGGCGGAGTCCGTTGGCGGTACTGACTACGATCAGGCTCTTGATATTGCAGGAAGAGTCTGTGACGCTGTGGAAGCCAGCGGCAAGAAGATTCCCACAGTTGAGGAGATTCAGGACGAGGTAGAGAGAACCCTCATCGAAGAGGGTCATGCTTCCACCGCAAAGGCATATATTCTCTACAGAGCTAACAGAACCAGAGTCCGTGAAATGAACACCAAGATCATGAAGATCTATGAAGAGCTCACATTCAGCTCCGCCAAGGACAGCGACACCAAGCGTGAGAACGCCAATATCGACGGCGATACAGCAATGGGCACAATGCTCAAGTATGGCTCCTGCGGCGCAAAGGAATTCTACGAGATGTATGTACTCGACCCGAAGTTTGCGAAAGCTCATTCTGAGGGCGACATCCACATCCACGACTTAGATTTCTACACCCTCACAACCACCTGCACTCAGATTGATTTAACCAAGCTCTTCAAAAACGGCTTCTCGACCGGTCACGGACACTTAAGAACCCCCAACGAGATTTCGAGCTATGCGGCACTTGCATGCATCGCAATCCAGTCCAATCAGAACGACCAGCACGGTGGTCAGTCGATCCCGAAGTTCGACTACGACATGGCTGAGGGCGTCAAGAAGACATTCATGCACCGCTATCGTGACAACATCATCCGCTCACTCGAGCTTCTTGACGATGTCGATTCAGTCGGAGCGGGGGACTACGTAAGAAATTATCTCGACGAGCTTTCCCGCAAGGGCTTGAATCCGACACTCGACATGACAGACGAGTATCGGACGGCTGAGGCTGAATATCTTAAGAAATACTGCTCTGATGAGCAAATCTCAAAGATTCAGAAGTTCTCCTATGAGTCCTCCGCTAAGGAAACCGACAAGGCAACATATCAGGCGATGGAGGCACTCATCCATAACCTCAACACCATGAACTCCCGTGCCGGTGCTCAGACCCCGTTCAGCTCCATAAACTACGGAACTGACACCTCGACAGAGGGACGAATGGTTATAAGAAACATCCTCCTTGCCGAGAATGCAGGTCTTGGCAACGGTGAAACCCCTATATTCCCGATCCACATCTTCAAGGTCAAGGAAGGCATCAACTACAATCCGGGAGATCCGAACTACGACATGTTCAAGCTGGCATGCAAGGTTTCTGCAAAGCGTCTCTTCCCGAACTTCTCGTTTATCGACGCTCCCTACAACCTCCAGTACTACAAGGAGGGCGACCCCGACACCGAAATCGCCTACATGGGTTGCCGTACAAGAGTTATCGGCAACGCCTATGACCCGACACGTCAGATAGTCACCGGAAGAGGAAACCTTTCATTCACATCGATAAATCTTCCGAGACTCGCAATCGAGTCAGAGGGCGATATAGATCTTTTCTACAAGAAGCTTGACGACATGATGGACCTTGTCATCGAGCAGCTTATGGCTCGTTTCAAGATTCAGTCTGAGAAGAAGGTCAAGAACTTCCCGTTCCTCATGGGTCAGGGCGTATGGCTCGATTCGGAGAAGCTTTCTGCTGACGACACAGTCGGCGAAGTCCTCAAGCACGGCACCCTTTCCGTCGGCTTCATAGGTCTTGCTGAGACACTCAAGGCTCTTATCGGCAAGCACCACGGCGAGAGCGAAGAGGCAAGAAATCTTGGCTATGAGATCATTTCGAGAATGAGAGCAAGACTCGATGCGGAAATAGAGAAAACTCATCTCAACTGGTCGCTTCTTGCAACCCCTGCTGAGGGTCTTTCCGGAAGATTCGTAAGAATTGACCGTGAGAAGTATGGCTCTATCGAGGGCGTAACCGACAGGGAATACTACACCAACTCGTTCCACGTCCCTGTCTACTATCCCATCAGCGCATTCGAGAAAATAAGAATCGAAGCTCCGTATCATGCACTCACCAACGCAGGACACATCAGCTACGTTGAGCTCGATGGCGACCCGCTCCAGAATCTTGAGGCGTTTGAGAAGATCATCCGCTTCATGAAAGAATCGGGTGTCGGTTACGGCTCAATCAACCACCCTGTTGACAGAGACCCCTGCTGCGGCTTCACCGGCATAATAGGCGACACCTGCCCCAAGTGCGGCAGAAAAGAGCACGAGGGGAGCTATGGCTTCGAGAGAATCCGCAGAATCACCGGTTATCTTGTCGGAACTCTCGACCGCTTCAATGACGCCAAGCGTGCAGAGGAGAAGGACAGAGTCAAGCATTCTGTAACCGAATAATGGAGGCAAATAATGAAGCTCAGAATGTCCGGAGTCGTCGGCGAGTCAATCGTTGACGGTCCCGGAATAAGATACACCGTTTTCGTTCAGGGCTGTCCTCACCACTGCGAGGGCTGCCATAATCCCGGGACTCACGATTTTTCGGGAGGTTATGACGACGATACAGATAACCTTTTTGAAAAAATTATAGCAAATCCGCTGCTGGATGGCGTAACGTTCAGCGGCGGCGAGCCGTTTTGTCAGGCAAGGGCTTTAGCTTTACTTGGGCGAAAGCTCAGGGAAAAGGGCTTGGGAGTGATCGCTTATACCGGCTACACCGCTGAGTATCTTCTGAAGAATGCAAACGACGAAAACGGCTATATGGAGCTAATGAAAACCATAGATTGGCTTGTCGACGGAAGGTTCGTATTGGCTCTCAAGAGCTACGAATGCCGTTTCAGAGGAAGCACCAATCAGCGGATAATAGATGTCCCTAAAACACTTGAAAAATTTACGGAAGGATTGCCCGAGGAAAATTGGGCTGTTGTCGTTGACTTATAAACCCTTGAGAACAATCGGTTCTTGCAAGAAAAATTTACTGATTCTTCTGATAAGCTGTCTTGTTTTCATGACGGCTTGTTCCCCTTTAGAAAGAGTAATTGAATTCTTCTCAGATGACGGCACAGGCTACATCTTCAAAATCAGTCTATCGGACGACCCAGAAATTCTCGACCCACAGATAGCTTCCGATGCAAGTTCAATAGCTATTCTCGAAAACATGTTTGTAGGGCTTCTCAGGCAGGACTCAGACGGCACAATCTCGACGGCAGGAGCGCAGGACTATACAATCTCAGCGGACGGTCTCACATACACGTTCTACCTCGACTCAAGGTACACGTGGAAAACTGCAGGCGACTGGGAGGGTGCGGTAACCGCCTATGACTACGAATTCGCATTCAGACGGCTGTTCAATCAGGAAACCGGCTCTCCTTATGCCTTAGACTACTTTTCGATTTTAAATTCGGAAGCCGCCTATAACGGCGAAGTTGAGCTCACGGAAATAGGCGTTCACGCAATAGATGATTACACTCTTGTGATAACTTTGGAGTATCCTAATGCCGAATTTCTCAGTTTGCTGACGAGACTGCCGGCATCGCCCTGCAACGAAGAATTTTTTGAGTCCTGCAAAGGCAAATACGGTCTCGAAGCGGAATGTGTCGCATCAAACGGACCGTTCTACATCAGATACTGGCTTCACGAGGAATACAGCACCGATAACTACGTTCGCCTTCGCCAGAACGACTACTATTGCGAGTGGAACGATGTTTATCCATATGGCGTCAACTACCTGATAGAGGAAGACGAGTCTGTAAGGCTTTCTGACTTTACAGACGGTACAACCGATGTATATATCTCTTCGACATTTGAATCGGAGCTCGAGGGCTACAACTATCAGAGCTATTCCGTCTATTTCTGCGGACTTGTCATAAATCCAGACAATGAAATTCTTTCAAGAAGCGAGGTAGGCGAAATAATTTCACTTGCCATAAACAGGGAAGCCCTCGAATCGGATACTCCTGATATTCTGACAGCCGCCTATGGTATAATCCCCGATGATGCCTATGTCGGAAGCTCAAATTATCGCAAAAATGCAGACAGTTCGCTTGAAGAAATCCTCATCTGTAACGAACAGCTTGCCGAATATAAGTGGAGCTTCACCCTTACCGATGCCGAAAAGAGAACTCTCTATGGCATGAAGATAATGGTTACCGATACGTTTGAGTATACCGATTATCTTTCGCTCGTCACAGAAATGCTGAACGAAACTCTCGATATTGGCATTGGAATAGACATCGTAAACGAATCTGACTATGCTTCCCGCCTCGCAAGCGGTGATTACGACATCTGCCTGATAGAAATCAGTTCGGAAACCGGCTCTGCATTTGACTATATTGAGGCGTTTTCCGACGGCAGCTATGGAATAACTGATGAAAGCTGTGCCGAAGCAGTAGAAAGCTCTGGCAAGTACTCCACCTTGTCAGCTGCAATCTACGCTATTTCCGAAGCGGAAAAGGACTTGATCAGCTCTTACATGTGCATTCCTCTCTGGTATGCAAACGAATTCGTTTTTACTGCGGATGACGTTTCGGGTCTTGAATACGACGTATTTTCCGGAGCGGCGATTTTTGAACTGGTAAAAAAGCTTTGAGCTTTTGTAGCTCTGCTTATTTATATAAACCACAAGATAGGAGACAATGTTATGGATATTAAAACAATACTCTCGATGTGCGATCACACACTTCTGTCGCAGAGTGCAACATGGGAGGAAATCAAGGCTATCTGCGATGACGGAATGAAGTATCATACTGCATCTGTCTGCATCCCTTGCTCATACGTGAAGCAAGCAAAGGAGTACGTCGGCGACAAGCTCCCCATCTGCACAGTAATCGGTTTTCCGAACGGCTATTCTACGACCTCAACAAAGATTTTCGAGACCTATGACGCCCTCAATCATGGTGCAGACGAGATTGACATGGTTATCAATATCGGTTGGCTGAAAGACAAGAGATACGACGATATTGCCTTGGAAATCAGCGAGCTTAAGAAAGCCTGCGGCGACAAGGTTCTGAAAGTAATCATCGAAACCTGCCTTCTCACCGATGAGGAAAAGATCAAGATGTGCGAAATCGTTTCAAATTCGGGCGCAGACTTTATCAAGACCTCGACCGGCTTCTCAACTGCCGGAGCTACCAAGGAGGATGTCGCACTCTTCAAGGCTCATGTTACAAACGGTCTTAAGATAAAGGCAGCAGGCGGAATCAAATCAATTGAGGATGCTGAGGACTTCATCAGGCTCGGTGCTGATCGCCTCGGAACATCAAGAATAGTAAAAATAGTAAAAGAAAAGGAGCTACTATAATGAGCGAAGTAAAATCCACACCGCACATCAAGCTTGAAGAGGGCGGATATTTTGCAAAAACAGTACTTATGCCGGGCGACCCATTACGCTCTTCGAAGATTGCCCACGATTATCTTCAGGATCTTAAGCTCGTCAACAACGTAAGAGGAGTTCAGGGCTACACCGGTCTTTACAAGGGCGTACCCGTCTCAGTAATGGCAAGCGGAATGGGCATGCCGTCAATCGGCATCTACTCATATGAGCTTTTCAACGTCTTCGGAGTTGAGAATATAATCCGTGTCGGTTCAGCCGGAACACTTCATGAGAATATCCACGTCCGTGACATAGTTTTCGGACAGGGTGCCTGCACCGATTCAAGATATGCTGAGACTTTCAAGCTTCAGGGCACTTTCGCTCCCATCTGCGATTTCGGAGTCTTAAGCGTCGCTGTTGAAGAGGCTAAGAAGCTTGGTGCTACCTATCATGTCGGAAATCTCCTTTCGTCTGATGTCTTCTATGGCGACAATACAACCGCTAATCCCGGTTGGCAGAAGATGGGCGTTATGGCTATCGAGATGGAAGCGGCAGCTCTCTACATGAATGCCGCACGTGCCAAGAAGAAAGCCCTTGCAATGTGCACAATTTCCGATAGCTTGGTCACCGGCGAGGTAACTACTCCGGAGGAGAGGCAGAATTCGTTCACCCAGATGATGGAGATAGCTCTCAACACCGCAATTCGCTTGTAATGTGAAATAACTTTACAGCGAAATGAACGGAGGAAACAAATATCATGAAAAGAGTATTTTTAATAGTTTTGGACAGCGTTGGCTGTGGTGCGCTCCCTGATGCAGATTTATTCGGCGATGAGGGAACAAACACACTCCGTAGCTGTTATAACACAGGAATCCTGAACATCCCTAATATGCAGAAGATGGGAATCGGAAACATCGAGGGTCTTTCTTTCTTGGGCGAGACCGACAGTCCCACAGCCGCAGTGGCAAGACTTCGTGAAAAGTCGATGGGCAAGGACACCACAACCGGTCACTGGGAGATGGCTGGCATAGTTTCAAATAAACCGATGCCGACCTATCCAAATGGCTTTTCCGAGGAAATACTGAATGAGTTTTCCGAGAAGACCGGCAGGGGAGTCCTCTGCAATCTGCCATATTCTGGGACAGACGTAATCAGAGACTATGGCGACGAGCACATAAAGACAGGAAAGCTTATTGTCTACACCTCTGCCGACAGCGTTTTCCAGATTGCGGCGCATACCGATGTAGTCCCTCTTGAGGAGCTCTATCAGGACTGCAGAATTGCCCGTGAAATCCTCAAGGGCGACAACGCAGTAGGACGTGTAATAGCAAGACCCTTTACAGGCAAAAGCGGTAGCTTCACCAGAACCGCTGACAGAAAAGACTTTTCGCTTGAACCGACATCCGAAACAATGCTCGACGCCCTTAAGTCTGCCGGAAAAGACGTCATCGCAATCGGCAAGATAACCGACATATTCGCCGCAAGAGGAATGACAAAGTCGCTTCTATCCCACGGCAACCCGGATTGTATGCGTGATACAATAGTAGCTCAGAACATGGATTTCGAAGGGCTTGCTTTCACAAACCTTGTCGACTTCGATATGGTTTATGGTCACAGAAATAATGCCATCGGCTATGCAACTGCCTTGAATGAATTCGATTCATGGCTTGGCGGATTTATGGATGCTATGAAGCCGGATGACATCCTCATGATAACCGCTGACCACGGCTGTGACCCGGGCGACGTCAGCACCGACCATTCCCGTGAGTATGTTCCGCTTATTGTCTATGGTGAGAAAGTCAAGCCCACGAACATGGGAACGCTCCAGTCGTTCACCGGAATTGCTTCAACTGTCTGCGATTACTTTGATGTCGATTCAAGCTTCTATGCCAAGAGCTTCCTTAGTGAAATTCTGAAAGAGGGCTGATTATGATTACAAAAGAAGAGCTTTCGGAGCTTGCAATAGAAGCGATGGCAAACGCCTATTCGCCCTATTCCGGCTACAAAGTCGGAGCCGCACTCTTGTGCGCAGATGGAACTTTTTACACAGGAGCGAATATTGAAAATGCAAGCTATGGCGTATCAAACTGTGCTGAGAGAACAGCTTTCTTCACAGCTGTGTTCGACGGCAAGCGTGATTTCACCGACATAGCCGTTTGCGGTGGGAAAGGCGGAGTACTTGACGACGAAATTTTCTCCCCCTGCGGCGTTTGCCGTCAGGTTATGAGAGAGTTCTGCGATGATGATTTCAGGATTCACATGGTAACAAAAAATGAAATCACGACAGTTACGCTTTCGGAGCTTCTCCCATACGGCTTTAAGCCTGAAAGACTCGAAAGATAGGAGCAATCACTATGACAATGTACGATATAATCCTCAAAAAACGCAGAGGATACGAGCTTACCGACGAGGAAATCAAGTACGCTGTCGACGGCTTCACCGACGGCAGTATCCCTGATTATCAGATGTCTGCACTTGCAATGGCTATCTGCTTCAACTCGATGACCGACCGTGAGACTGCAACCCTGACTTTCGCAATGGCTGATTCTGGCGACCAGCTTGATCTCTCAGAATTCGGCAGTATGACCTGCGACAAGCATTCGACCGGTGGCGTCGGAGATAAGACATCGCTTATTGTAGCACCTCTGGTTGCATCCTGTGGCGGAGTTTTCGCCAAGATGAGCGGCAGGGGACTCGGTCACACGGGAGGAACGATTGACAAGCTCGAATCCATCCGAGGCTACAGAACCGAGTTAAGCGAAGAAGAATTCCTTGAGCAGACAAGAAAGATTGGCATCTGCGTCATAGGTCAGACTGGCAACATGACTCCAGCTGACAAGAAGCTATATGCCCTTCGTGACGTCACTGCAACAGTAGACAGTATTCCGCTGATCGCTTCAAGCGTAATGTCAAAGAAGCTTGCCGCCGGTGCCAAGTCTATTGTCCTCGACGTTAAGGCTGGTAGCGGAGCATTTATGTCCGATGCAGAATCTGCAAAGGTTCTGGCTGAAAAGATGGTAGAAATCGGTCGCAGATGCGGCAGAAACGTCTCAGCACTTATAACGAATATGGATATGCCGCTTGGAAAGTGTGTCGGAAATTCTCTTGAGGTCTTGGAGGCAATTTCAGTTCTCAAGGGCGAGACCAAGGGCGAACTCAGGGAGCTTTGTCTTGAGCTTGCCTCGACTCTTCTTTCGATGTGCCATGAAATTTCGCACGATAACGCCAGAAAGAT
The DNA here is from genome assembly GCA_021203065.1 of Oscillospiraceae bacterium. Taxonomy (GTDB): domain Bacteria; phylum Bacillota; class Clostridia; order Oscillospirales; family Ruminococcaceae; genus Faeciplasma. The sequence continues at coordinate 435,283 of JAJQBX010000032.1, read as the reverse complement.
GGCTGAAAATGCCCTCGACAGCGGTTCGGCATTCGAAAAGTTCAAGCAGTGGATTTCCGCACAGGGCGGCAATGCAGACTGGGCTGACAATACCGATCTCTTCCCGAAGGCGCAGTATAGCCTCGAGGTTCTTTCTCCTGCCGATGGTGTAATCCAGCATATGAACACTGCACAGATAGGAAGAGCTTCATCCTCACTCGGTGCAGGACGGATGAAGAAAGGCGATCCGATTGACCTTGAAGCCGGTATCATCATTGAGAAGAAAACCGGAGATGAAGTCAGGAAAGGAGAGCTTCTTGCAACCCTCTACTCAAACAAGCAGGAAACCCTTCTTAATTCATCGATCATCTATACCGACGCTCTCAGCATTTCTGATGAGCCTGTAGAGAAGCCCAAGCTTATCTTCGATAAAGTCTGACAGCTGTAAAACTTTTTAGCTTTACATCGACAAAATTCACCTTGAAATCTGTTTTCACTATGCTATTATACCCCCGAAACAGCTTCGGGAGGTGAAAATATGGTTACATACAAGGTGATTAGATGTAAAGGCAAAACCACTTACGGGATAATTGCTTCGGATTCCGAAGGTCACAAAGTCTGCATAATTGACGATATTTCCGCAAATGGTGAAGCGGTCTTCAGGCTTACCGAGCTCATGAACCGTGAACAGCTGTCCTTAGTCCATTTCAGGGACGCAGTCGAGGATTTTCTTGTAGTGGAGTATTAATTATCAGGAGGAATCAATATGGAAACAGTTTCAATTACACTCAATGAAGAAAGGAACGTCAGCCTGACAGCGTACTTACAGCCGGTAGGAGGCGAATTCTGGGGGATAGAAAAGCGTCCAGCGATGATAGTTCTTCCCGGAGGAGGCTATATGTACTGCTCCGCAAGGGAGGCTGACCCAATCGCATTTGTCTATCTTCAAGCCGGGTATCAGGTTTTTATTCTGAGGTATTCTCTTAATGAAGATTGCAAATGGTCGAACCCTCTTGACGACTACGAACAGGCGTACAAGCTCATTTCTGACAACAGTGAAGAGTGGCATGTCGACATGGATAAGGTTGCCGTAATCGGATTCTCTGCCGGCGGACATCTAGCGGCTGCAACTGCCACTATGTCAAAATATCGCCCTCAGGCATGCATTTTGGGTTATCCGGTCATTGTTAAAGAGACAGCTGATGTATATATCCCGTCAGCTCCAGACATAATCGCTGCAATTGACGAGAAGACCAGTCCATGCTTCATCTTCTCTTCAAGAACCGACGGCACTGTACCTCCTGAGAACACAATCCAGCTCTTGGATGCTTTGTATCGTAATAATGTCCCGTTCGAAGCACACATCTACGGCTTTGCCAACCACGGCTTCTCCACCTGTGAGCCATGTCTGCAGAACACCGACTGGATCTGCTCGAGAACCCGCAACTGGGTCAAGGACAGCCTTGAATGGCTTGGGGACACAATTGGAGTCCTCAGAGTAGGAGACCCTGACTGGATGAAAAACAGTGATTGATTCTTGATTTCCGCCGGTGTAAATTCGGCATCGGCGGAATTTTTCTGATCATCAAAATCTTTTTTGAAAAAAGGCTTGACAAACGCCCCGGGATTTAGTATAATCTAACACGTACCTGAAATGAAGGTATAGCTCAGCTGGTAGAGCACCTGCTTGACGTGCAGGGGGTCATAGGTTCGAGTCCTATTATCTTCACCAAACTTGTGCAATCCGAACCTGTTCACACTTGAATTAAGGTTCGGATAGTTTTTTATTTCTGTATTGCGGAGGTATGGCCATGCTCGGTCCCATAATCGGCGACATCGTTGGTTCAATCTATGAATTCAATAACATCAGGACAAAATCATTTCCTCTTTTCAGCTCCGATTGCTTCTTCACCGACGACACAGTCATGACAATCGCTGTGGCGGAGGCTGTCATGAACGGTGGCAAGAGTGACGACTTTATCGACGCTATGAAGAAATATGGGAGGATGTACCCGCACTCAGGCTACGGCGGAAAGTTCAGAATCTGGCTTCTTACCGACTCAAGAAAGCCCTATGGAAGCTTTGGAAACGGCTCTGCGATGCGAGTCGCACCCTGCGGCTGGATGCCAACGCTTGAGGATTGCAGACGCCTAGCCCGGATTTCGGCGGAGGTCACACATAATCACCCTGAGGGAGTAAAAGGTGCGCTTGCGACAGCCGATGCCATCTTTATCTGCCGTCAGACTATCAATAATGGAGGCAGTCCTGAGGAGTGCCGAAGTCTTGTCAAAGAGCACGTCGAAAAAGAATATGGCTACAACCTGAGCCGCACCTGCGACCAGATCCGTCCAACGTACGAGTTCAACGAAACCTGTCAGGAGACTGTCCCGCAGGCGATTGTCGCTTTCCTTGACAGCACTGACTTTGAGGACGCAATTCGCAACGCCATCTCCCTCGGCGGAGACAGCGACACCCTTGCCGCCATCACCGGCAGTGTTGCCGAGGCAGCTTACGGTATCCCTGAGTGGATAAGCGAGAAAGCACTTTCCTATCTGGACGAAAGACTTATTGGCGTTTTGGAGAGATGGAAGAGGTTTACAGAAGAATAGTGTTACTATACCTGAATCACCGCCTCACCTGAGGTGGTGATTTTTTTGTCAAAAAAGCTTGACATTTTCGAACAGGGTGCTATAATTAGTTGCGAGCGCAATCGTTGCGGTTGCAACTATTTTTAAGAAAGGGGAATAGCTTTGCCTAAAATACTAAGACAGACTGACGTAATAAGCAGATGCGGCAATCTATTCAGAGCAGACAGGCTTAAAGAAAACGAGATATGTGAGGGGCTTTGTTCATGGCACTTAGCCTACATCATTCCGATAGCCAAGCACCCGGGAATATCCGCAGAAGAGCTTGGAAGACACGTTTTCGTCAATAAGAGCAATATTGCAAGAAATTTAGCTCATCTTGAAGAAGACGGGTTTATCACCCGTGAACAGTCGAAGACCGACAAGAGAATCTTATGCTGCTATCCGACCGAAAAGCTTCAGGCGGTTCTTCCTGCTGTCATGGAAGCCACTAACGAGTGGAATAACTACATAACAGAAGACCTGACACCGGAGGAAAGGGAGACTTTTGAGTCGCTCCTTGCAAAAGTCGCCAACCGAGCAAGAGAATATTATGAGGGGAGAGACAAGCAATGAAGCTGATAATGCGTTATCTCAAGCCCTTGAAAGGCTCACTTGCGATTGTCCTGATGCTTAAATCGTTAGGAACAATAGCCGAGCTTGCGCTTCCGTATATACTCAGCTATATTTTAGGGAGCATAGTTGTCCGTGAATCGATTTCACAGATTCTTCTGTGGGGTGGACTAATGGTGGTCTTTTCGGTTGTTGCATGGGGATTGAATGTAACTGCCAACCGCCGTTCAGAGCTTCTGACAAGAACTGCAATAGAAAAGCTCAGAAAAGATCTTTTCGACAAGACAATCCGCCTTTCAGCGTCACAGACGGACAAGTTCACAATAGCTTCTCTGGAAGCAAGAATCACGACCGATACATACAACATCAGGCACTTTCTTGGAACGATGCAGAGAATGGGCATAAGACAGCCTATTATGCTTCTTGGCGGTGTTCTGATAACCCTTTTCATGGATGCTCACTTGGCACTTGTCATGATAGCAATGGTTCCGATTGTTTTCGTGGTCGTCTGCTTCATATCGATGAAAGGCGTTCCGCTCTACACGAAAGTCCAGCACTCGGTAGATGGCATGACCCGGGTTGTCCGTGAAGATGTCTCCGGCATCAGAGTCATCAAGGCTCTCTCAAAAGAGAATTACGAACAGAACCGTTACGATGTCACAAATAAAGCTCTTGTAAAGGACGAAAAGAAAGCAAGCATCACGATGGGTCTTGTGAATCCAATTATGACGCTTTCCATGAACTTAGGTATAGTTGTTGTAGTAGTCTTGGCGGCGTACAGAATCCAAGGCGGAACTTCTGCACCGGAAACCGTAATAGCTTTCATGCAGTACTTCACCCTCATCTCAAATGCACTGATGGGAGTAACAAGGCTCTTTGTCATGTTCACAAAGGCGGAAGCCTCGTCAAAGCGTATCAATGAAGTTCTCACCAGCGAAGAAGATCTCCGTGTTGCCGACAAATCAGAATATCCCGACATAGAAACCGACAAACACATAGTATTCAGAAATGTCTCATTCTCCTATGAGGGCAAGAAAAATAACCTCGAAAATATCAATCTTGAGATAGAACGTGGCGGAACTTTAGGCGTAATCGGAGCTACAGGAAGTGGAAAGTCAACGCTTATTAAGCTCCTGATGCGCTTCTATGATGTTACAGACGGACGACGGTCACGACCTGAGAACCTACCCGAAAGAAAAGCTCTACACTCTCTTTGGCAGTGCGATGCAGAACGATTTTCTGTATGCTGATACGATTGAAGAGAATATACGCTTCGGAAGAAATCTTACGCATGACGAAATAGTCGAAGCCGCTAAAATAGCACAGGCAGACAGCTTTATCTCTGCAAAAAAAGAAGGCTACGAAAGTGTTTTAGCAGTCAAGGGAGCTAACCTCTCAGGCGGACAGAAGCAGAGGGTTTTGATTTCAAGAGCAGTTGCCGCCAAGCCGGATATATTGATTTTAGATGACAGTTCATCTGCACTCGATTATAAGACTGATGCAAACTTAAGAAAAGCTCTTGCTGAAAATATCCATAATTCAACGGTAATCACAGTTGCGCAGAGAGTTTCCTCTGTCAAGAGCTGTGACAGGATTCTCGTTTTAGACGACGGGGCGATAATAGGTTACGGCACTCACGACGAGCTGATGGAAAATTGCAGTGAGTATCGTGAGATCAGTGAATCACAGATGGGAGGCGGTTTTGTTGAATAGACTGCAAAGCGACATCAAAGGTCAGTCGAAAAAAGGGGAAACCCAGAAGCTTGACAAGAAGACCCGTAATGGCGTCATCCTGAGGCTATCAAAGTATATTCTCCAGCATAAATTCTTATTTGCGATTGCCATCATTCTGACACTCGTCTCGAATCAGCTCTCCCTTATGGGACCGGAATATTCCGGAAACGCCATAGATGCAATGGCGTCAAAAGGCAATGTTGACTTTCAGGCAGTATGGCAGAACGTCGCATATATGCTTGCTTGCTATATAGCATCAGCAGTTCTTTCTTACATAATGGCAGTTCTGATGATCCAGATAAGCCAGAAGATAGTATATTCGATGAGAAAGGAGCTTTTTGAAAAGCTGACAAGCCTTCCCATAGGCTACTTCGACACTCATCCCGCTGGTGACATGATAAGCCGCATTTCTTATGACATAGATACTGTCAATACGTCTTTGTCTACCGATCTGGTTCAGGTCCTGACAAGTATTTACACAGTTGTGGGATCTCTTATCTTCATGTGGAGAATATCAAAGCCACTGATTATAGTATTTGTAATTACTGTGCCTATTTCAGTCATCATGACGCAGTATCGCTCAAAGAAAGTTCGTCCTCTCTTCCATAAGCGTTCTTCCGAACTGGGCGAACTCAACGGCTATGCCGAAGAAATGCTTTCCGGCGGAAGAACCATATCCGCATACGGCATGGAGGAGGAAATCTCCTCCCGATTCGGCAAGAGAAACAAGCAAGCGATGGACGCCGACTACACAGCTGAATACTATGGTGCACTCTTAGGACCATCTGTCGGACTTGTCAATAACCTGTCACTTTCTCTCATCATGATTTTGGGCGGAATGATGTACATGTACTCAAGCTCTGGCGCAATTGCCGAGGCTTCGCTCTTCTTTATTTCGCTCGGAGGAGTTGCAAAGTTCGTCCAGTACTCAAGAAAGTTTGCTGGACCTATAAACGAATTCGCCCAGATAATGAACGAATTCCAGTCTGCATTCTCAGCCGCTGAGCGTGTATTCAGAATTATAGATGAGGATCCGGAGGCGGCTGACTCTCCTGACGCATTGCCGTTAAACGAAGTTAATGGTGAGGTAGAGCTCAGGAACGTCACATTCAGCTACACCAAGGGCAGAACTATTCTCAAGAACATCGACATTTCTGCTGAGCAGGGAAAGACAATAGCAATAGTAGGTCCTACCGGAGCAGGCAAGACAACCATTATCAATCTCCTCATGCGCTTCTATGAACCGGACAGCGGAGAGATAACTGTTGATGGCACTGAGATTCACGATCTCAGGCGTTCCGATCTCAGGCGTGCTTATACAATGGTTTTGCAGGATACATGGCTATTCGGCGGAACGATTTATGAGAATATCGCCTATGGCAGGGAAGACGCCACCATGGAGGAGGTCAGGGAAGCAGCACGTGCCGCCAAGATGGAATCGTATATCGAGCATCTTCCGAACGGCTATGACACTGTTATCTCCGACGACGGCGTCAATATCTCAAAGGGTCAGCGTCAGCTTATAACAATAGCTCGAGCGATGCTGATGAATGAGAAGACCCATATGCTTATCTTGGATGAAGCAACCTCAAACGTCGATTCCCGTACCGAGATTCTCATTCAGGAAGCGATGAAGAAGCTGATGAACGGCAAAACATCATTCGTTATTGCTCACAGACTTTCAACAATCCGCAATGCCGATATGATACTGGTTCTCCAGAACGGCGAGATAACCGAAAGCGGAACTCATGACGAGCTGATGCAGAGCGGCGGCTTCTATGCCACACTTTATAACTCTCAGTTTGTATAAAACCGGTTGCAAACTCCCAAGAAATCGTGTATAATATTCTCGAACGACAGCTTTGGAGGGAATGCAATTGAAAATAAAAGCGGTGGTATTCGATGTCGGAAGAACACTGATGGAATACATAGATATGCCTAACACATGGCTTGATTATTATGCGCCTGCACTTCACCATGTCAGGGAAGCTCTGAATCTTCCTGTAAGTGATGAAGAGCTTGACAGGTCGATTGAAATATATCGCTCCTACAGCCCACAGATCAAGCCACGTGAAAAGGACTTCACCCCGGAGGAAATTTTCTCTGACGTCACAAAGGACTGGAACTGCGATTTCAATCTTTCGGACGTGATACGTGAATTCTTTGCTTATATGGATTTGAAGCCGTATATCTATCCTGATACAGTTCCGATACTGAGTAGACTTCATGAGGACGGCTACATCATCTGTACTCTTACAGACGTCGCAACCGGCATGCCGGACGAACTCCACAAGAGCTATTTCAGCAGTCTTTTGCAATATTTTGATATGTATGTCTCTTCAATCACCTGCGGCTATCGCAAGCCTGCAACAAAAGGTCTCGAGATAATAGCAGAGAATTATAATCTTGAACCAAGTGAAATAGTGATGATTGGCGACGAGCCAAAAGACATCATAACAGCCAGACGCTATGGATGCCGCTCCGTTCTCATAGACAGAGCAGGCGAGAAGCCGGATTTCGGGCAGGAATACACAGTATCCGACCTGAATGAGTTTTATAAGATTCTTCGTACAAATCTTTTCTAAAACGGTTGACAAGCGGCAAAAAAGCGAATATAATAGTCTTTGGTAAAAGGCGTTGAAGGGAATGACTGCTAAGTCAGTTTTCAGAGAGCGAACGGTTGGTGCGAGTTCGTGAATGGCAGCAGGTGCTCCCCCTGAGCTTTGCGGAAAACAGCAACGGTTGGCACCGTTATCGCCGTGAAAGGTCTTGCCAGTTTGATTGGCAGGATAAAATTGGGTGGTACAGCGATTGCCTCGCCCCATGTCTGTGGGTCGGGGCATATTTATTTGCCTATAAAAAGAATCTGAAAGGAAGATGTTTATGAAATGGATGGGGCTCAATGAGCTTCGGGAGAGCTATCTTAAATTCTTTGAGTCGAAGGGCTGCCTTCGCCATAAAAGCTACTCCTTAGTGCCCCAGAACGACAAGAGCGTTCTTCTCATAATTGCAGGTATGGCTCCTCTGAAGCCGTATTTCACCGGACAGGAGGTTCCTCCAAGAACCAGAATGACCACTTGCCAGAAGTGCATCAGAACTAACGACATCGAGAATGTCGGTAAAACTGCACGTCACGGCACTTTCTTTGAAATGCTCGGAAACTTCTCATTTGGCGACTATTTCAAGGAAGAAGCCATCACATGGGCATGGGAGTATGTCACCAAGGTCCTTGAAATCCCCGAAGACAGGCTCTATGTAACTGTCTATGAGGACGACGACGAAGCCGAAAAGATATGGCATGAGAAAGCCGGAGTTCCGATGGACAGAATCTATCGCATGGGAAAAGAGGACAACTTCTGGGAAGCTGGAGTTGACGGACCCTGCGGACCTTGCTCCGAAATTTACTTTGACCGTGGACCGGAGTATGGTTGCGGCAAGCCAGACTGTAAGGTTGGCTGTGACTGCGACAGATATATGGAATTCTGGAATCTCGTCTTCACCCAGTTCGAGCGTCATGAGGATGGAACCTATACTCCTCTTGCTCAGAAGAATATCGATACCGGTATGGGTCTTGAAAGACTTGCTGCCCTCATGCAGGGGGTTGACTCAATCTTTGATGTCGATACAATTAAGGCTGTCAGAGACCAGATTTGCGAAATTGCTGGCTGTGAGTATGGTGTAGAGCATAAAAAGGACGTTTCCATCAGAGTAATCACCGACCATATAAGAGCAGTAACATTTATGGCTTCCGACGGTATCCTCCCATCAAACGAGGGCAGAGGCTATGTTATGCGAAGACTCTTGAGACGTGCTGTAAGACACGGAAAGCTCCTTGGTATTGATGGTCTTTTCCTGAAAGACTTGGTCAAGACTGTTGTCGACTCATCGAAATCAGAATATAACGAGCTTGAAGACAAGTACGACTACATCGAAAAGCTTCTCACTAACGAGGAAAAGAACTTCAATGCCACAATCGACAGAGGCATGGGAATCCTTAATGGCTATATCGATGAGCTTGAAGCATCCGGCGAAACGGTTCTTGACGGCAAAAAGTGCTTCACTCTATCCGACACCTACGGCTTCCCGATTGACCTGACGAGGGAAATCCTCGAAGAAAAAGGCTTGAGCTGTGACGAAGACGGCTATAACGAAGCCCTTAAGCACCAGAAAGAAACAGCAAGAGCCGCAAGAGGCGATTCAAAGTATATGGGAGCTGACGAAACTGTCTTCCATAAGATTTCAAAAGAGTATTCAACCGAATTTGTTGGCTATGAAACTCTCAGCGCACATTCAACTATCGACTATATCTGCAGTGATGAAGAACTCCTCGAGTATGCCGGAATAGGCGATGAGGTCTATATCGTTTCCAAGGTATCCCCTTTCTACGCTGAAAGCGGTGGACAGGTGGGAGACAGGGGAGTAATCACAACCAAGACCGGCAAGTGCGAAGTACTCGACACCACAAAGGCTGTCGGCGGAAAGATTGCTCACAAAGTCAGAGTTATTGAGGGAGCAATTGAGGTTGGCGAAGAAGCCGATTTTGAGGTTGACGCTGATTACCGCATGGCAGTCAGAAGAAATCACTCATGCGCTCATCTTCTGCAGGCGGCTCTGAGAAAAGTTCTTGGTGACCATGTTCATCAGGCAGGACAGCTTGTCGACAGTGAAAGACTCAGATTCGACTTCTCCCACTTCTCTGCTATGACCAAGGAAGAGATAGCAGAGGTCGAGAAGCTCGTCAACAGATGGATTCTTTCAAGCATGGATGTCACAACTGAGGTCATGCCTATAGCCGAGGCTCAGAAGCTTGGCGCGATGGCACTATTCGGAGAGAAGTACGGCGAAACTGTCAGAGTCGTAAAGATGGGAACAGATGACGACACAGCATCCCTCGAATTCTGCGGAGGAACTCACCTTGATAACACATCTCAGGCAGGACTCTTCAAGATAGTAAGCGAATCCTCAGTAGCTGCAGGCGTAAGACGTATTGAAGCTGTGACCGGTTGGGGAGTACTGGACCTCATGTCGAAAGAAACCGCTCAGATAAACGAGGCGGCGGCTTCCCTGAAGCTCAGTAATCCAAGTGATCTTGTCATGAAGTGCAAGGGCATTTCGGAAGAGGTTCATGCTCTTGAAAAGGAGAACGAAAAACTCCACGCCGCAATGGCTGAGATAAGAGCAGAGAGCGTTCTTTCATGCGGCGAGGAGCTTGACGGCTTGAAGATATATCACGCCAAGTTCGACGGAATGAAACCCGACGATATAAGACTTATCGCAGAAATGGTCAGAGATAAAGCACCTAATGACGTTTGCGTGATAGCATGCGTAAACGGATGCTCTGGCAACTTGGCTGTTTCCTGCGGCAAGGAAGCTATTGCCAAGGGTGTTGTGGCAGGAAAGCTTGCAGGAAAGGTTGCGGCTATCACAGGCGGTAAGGGCGGCGGAAGACCTGACTCAGCAATGGCAGGCATAGGCGATGTGTCCAAGGTCGAAAGTGCCCTGTCACAAGTCAGAGAAACCGTATCGGAATTCATCAAGTAATAAAGAAAGGATCATGTGAAATGTCAGATTGTCTGTTCTGTAAAATCATAGGCGGAGAGATTCCCTCAACGAAGGTATTCGAAAACGATTATGTCTACGCTTTCAAGGACATATCTCCCGTAGCACCCGTTCACGTTCTCTTTGTTCCAAAGGAGCATATCTCCGGAGTAAGCGGAATTACCCCTGAAAACAGTGCGGTAGTATCAAAGATTTTCGAGGCTATCGCAGAGTATGCCCACTCTATCGGACTCGATGAGAGCGGTTACAGAGTTGTATCTAACTGCGGCGAGTCCGCCGGTCAGACGGTCATGCACCTGCATTTCCATCTCCTTGGCGGCGCAATGCTTGGCAAAATGGTCAGCGATTGCGAACGCAGTCATGAATAAATCACAGTGAAAGGAAAATGTATCATGGAATCAAAAACCTATACACTTAACGTTGCCGGACTCACAAGGGAGCTTCCCTTATGCGAGGTAAACGAGCACATGGACATCGCCGCATTCATAATGTTTTCTGATGTCGAGCTGACAGTTGCCTGTGCCAAGGAGCTTGTAAAGAAAATCCCTGAGTGCGATGTAATCATCACCGCAGAGTCAAAGGGAATTCCTCTTGCCTATGAGATGGCACGTGAGATAGGCGACAGCGTAACCTACATCGTAGCAAGAAAGATGGCTAAGCTCTATATGCGTAATCCTGTATCTGTAGACGTAAAGTCCATCACAACAGCTTCCTCCCAGAAGCTCTGGCTTGACCAGAACGAAGCCGACTTCATGAAAGGCAAGAGAGTTCTCATTGTCGATGACGTAATTTCTACCGGAGAATCTCTTGAGGCTGTTCATAAGCTCGTAGAGTATGCCGGAGGAAACATTGTAGGACAGTGCGCAGTTCTTGCCGAGGGCGACGCCGCAGACAGAACCGATATATTCTATCTCGAAAAGCTCCCGCTCTTCTTCAAGTAATATGTATCCACGGAAAGCTTCGGATAAGAAAACAGCCCGAAGCTTTCCGCCTCAAAAAATCTCAAAAAAATTTGCAAAAAGGGCTTGCATTTTTCTTTGTACCCTGCTATAATATAAAAGCTGTGCAGAACGCTGTCAATAATCGGTGGGATATAGCCAAGAGGTAAGGCAGCGGACTTTGACTCCGTCATTCCGGTGGTTCGAATCCACCTATCCCAGCCAAAGTTTTCGCATAGTATCGTTTTTGCGGCTTCGCCAAGTGGTAAGGCACTGGACTCTGACTCCAGCATTCCCTAGGTTCGAATCCTAGAGCCGCAGCCAATCTACCGCAGATGTTAAAGTCTGCGGTATTTCTTTATCTGGAGGCTATATTATGACGTTAGTTGAATGTGAACCGAGTATTTCTACTGAAATTCTTCAGGGTGTTCAGTATGGCACTTTTCAGAAGATAACAATTTATTCCGAAATCTGTAATCGCAACAAGAGCTTCAATGTTCTACTGCCTGCCGGATATTCTGAGGATAAAACATATCCCGTTCTCTATGTCCTCCACGGCTATTGGGGCAATGAGGATTCGCTTCTTGATGCAGGAGACGCTACACTCAAGCTCCGGCAGATTATCGGAAATGCAATAGCTGACGGTGAATCGGAAGAGATGATAGTAGTTTTCCCTGACATCTATGCCAGCCCTACTCAGGACACATGTGACGGTCTCAATGCCAAGAACAATGCATTCTACGATAACTTCATCAATATGCTCATAGACGAAATCATGCCCTATATGGAGGAGAACTACTCCATCAAGACAGGACGGGATTACACTGCGATAACCGGCTTCTCAATGGGTGGCAGGGAGTCGCTTTACATAGGCTTCACAAGACCAGATCTTTTCGGCTACGTTGGAGCTATTTGTCCCGCACCCGGGCTCACAGATGATCTGATAGCCGCAGAGGACATGGTATTCGAAGACGAGTCGCCATATCTGCTTCTTATCAGTGCCGGTTCAAACGATACCGTCGTCTACTCAACACCAGAGACCTATCACAATATTCTGAATGAGAACGGCGTTACACACTTATGGAATTATGTCCAAGGCGGCTATCACGGCGGAAACGTCATACGACCACACATTTACAATTTCGTGAGGGCAATTTTTAAAGCATAAGTAAAGTCAGGTGGGTTCAACAACCTACCTGATTTTTGTTGGTGTAGAGTTATTCTACTGTTTTCTCTACTGCTAAAATTCAATCAGTAGAGAGATATACCGCACTCTGTGGCTTGATTTATTTAGGACGTTTTGGTAAAATTAGCTGTAGACGAACTGCGGAAAATGTGCTATAATACATGGTAACAATTTTCAGCAGGGAAGTGAAAAGCATGAATTATGAGCCAAAAGAGATCCGTTATTATGAGGAGTATACCGACGATTTCGTCGATAGTGGCAAGGAGGAAGCCAAGATTCCCGAAAGCTACAAATGGTATCATACGAATAAGATTTATCGCTTCTTTTCATGGATCGCCTATTCAATTGCTTTTCTTTTCGGATTCTTTCATTCAAGGCTCGCACTCCATACAAAGGTCGTAGGCAGGGAAGCCTTCAAAAAGTGTAAGGACACCGGTTTCATTCTTTACGGAAATCATACCCAGACACTTGGCGATGTCTTTTCTCCGACGCAGTATGTATTCCCTAAAAGAATCTTCTCCGTTGCCGGAGCGGACAATCTCGAGCTCCCGGTAATAGGAAAAATCATCCCGATTATCGGCGGCGTAGTAGTCCCTGATACAATGGAGCATATGAAGCTTTTCTTGGACGCCATCAAAAGGCATCTTGAGGATGGGTGTGCAGCGGTAGTCTATCCCGAGGCTCACCTCTGGCAGAACTGCACTTTTATAAGACCGTTTCCGATAACCTCTTTCAGGTTTCCTGTCATGTTTGATGCTCCTGCATTCTGTATGACAACGACATATCAGAAGCGTCGTTTTGGCAGGAAGCCAAAGACCACCGTCTATATTGACGGACCGTTTTATCCGGATAAGTCTTTGAAGAGTAAAGAAGCTCAGCGAAAGCTCTGCGAAGAGATTCACGAGACGATGGTCGAAAGAAGCAAAAACAGCACCTATGAATATATCAGATATGTGAAGAAAGGGTCAGAATGAACGTACTTTATTGCGGCGACGGCAACATAGAGCGGGGCTTGATTATCTCGGTTATGTCTTTGCTTGAAAACATTCATGACGAGCTTCATGTATGGGTTCTGACTGCTGAAATGGACTTTCGGGGCAAACATATTTCTCCAGTAAAAGAAGATGTAATATCCGCTCTGAGCGATTATATGCATAGCTACAGCTCCGACAACAGCATCACTCTTATCGACGTTTCGGAGCTTTTCAGAAAAGAAGTCCCCGAAGTCAACATGGGCACCCGTTTCACGCCCTTTTGCATGCTCAGGCTTTTCTCAGATGAAGTTCCCGAAATCCCCGACAAGATAATGTATCTCGACAACGATGTAATATGCCGGAGCGATCCCGGTGAGTTTTACAATCAGGATCTTCGGGATTACGAGCTTGCTGGAGTTCTTGATTACTATGGCAGTTGGTTTTTCAGAAAGAATCCTTTCAGAAGAGATTATCTCAATTCGGGAGTTCTTCTCATGAATATGGCTATGGTAAGAAAAACCGGGCTTTTCAAAAAGTGCCGCAGGCGTTGCTGTGAAAAGGAAATGTTCATGCCAGACCAGTCGGCAATAAACAAGCTTTCCGTTTCTAAAAAAATCAGCCCCCGCAGATTCAACGAGCAAAGAAAGCTTAAGCCTGACACTGTAATGCAACACTTCACAACCAGCTTCCGCTTTTTCCCGTACATAAGAACCGTAACCGTGAAGCCTTGGGACATAGAAAGAGTTCACGATGTCTTAAAGCTCCACGAATACGACGATTTACTTTCGGAGTATACCGATTTTTACAATTTACTAACAGAAAAACGCTTATAATGAAAGGAAATTATTATGCAGAATCCCGTTATCCCGATATTTTTCACAGTCGATGAAGGCTATGCACCCTATCTCGACTGTGCTATCCGTTCAATGGCTGAAAATGCATCCAAAGACAATGAGTATGTCATTCATGTACTCCATCAGGATCTTACCGATGAGTCGATTGAGAAGATAAAGACCGGCATCAGACCTCCGTTCTCTGTCGAGTTTACTAAGATGGAAGACGAATTCCACGGCATTGTTGCAAGAGAAGAAAATAAGCTCAGATGCGACTATTTCACCCTTACTATCTATTTCAGAATCTTCATCGCCGACATGTTCCCACAGTACGACAAGGGCATCTATGTTGACAGTGACATAATCGTCCCGGGCGACATTTCGGAGCTTTATAAAATCGACTTAGAGGGAAACATAATCGGTGCATGCTGTGATCGTTCAATTCAGGGTGTTCCGGATCTGGTATACTATACCGAAAATGCTGTAGGTGCGAAGTCTGACGACTACATAAACTCCGGCATTCTCCTTATGGATCTCAGGATGATGCGTGAGAAGAATTTCAGCGGTCTCTTCCTCGATCTTATGAACGAATACCATTTTGATACCGTTGCACCTGATCAGGACTATATCAATGCCATGTGTAATGGTAATATAAAGTATCTCAGCGATGATTGGGACACTATGCCCCCGCAGGCTGGCGAGGCTACGCTTAATCCAAGTCCGAAGCTTATTCATTTCAACCTCTTCCAGAAGCCATGGTGCTACGACAACATCCCCTACGAGGAATACTTCTGGAAGTATGCCGACAAGTCGCCTTTCAAGGAGGATATACTCGCACACAAAGAAGGCTATGACGAATCAAAGCAAAATGCTGACAGAGACACGCTGATTAAGCTCATCTCAAAAGCAGCTGTATTAGATAAGAACGAAATAACATTCAAAAAATTACATGAAAGCGGAGTTAAAATTCGTATATGATTATAGGAAGCCACAAGGAAGAGGTAATTAAGAATATTGAGGAGAAGGTAGCTGAGCAGGATTTCAACAGCAAGGTTGAGGTTGACGATGCTACGCTTTCCCGTGATGAAAAAAATGCGCTTGTTGATGAGTTTATTGCAAAAAACAGGACTCTCAAGAAGCGTGTAGACACCCTCTGCGCAAGGGCAATAACCGATTCAGTCGCAAGAATGGTCAACCGCAAGACCCGTGTCGAGGGAGCTAAAAACATCATTGGTATAACATCCGGAGCTGTAATAACCAGCAATCACTTCAATCCTCTTGACACGACGATTGTCAGAACAGCGATGCGCAGAACCGGTCATAAGCGCATGCGTATTGTCAGTCAGGAGACCAATTTCGCTATGGGTGGCTTTTTGGGCTATATCATGAAGAATGCCGATACCATTCCGCTTCCGAGCCAGAAGGAACGCCGCTCCGAGTTCTTCTCTGAAAAGATAAGGCAGGAGCTCAAAAAGAACTCGGTAATTCTTATCTACCCCGAACAGGAAATGTGGTTCAACTATCGTAAACCAAGACCTCCGAAGCGTGGTGCTTATTACTATGCCGCTGAGAACAAAGTCCCGATCATTTCCTGCTTTGTCGAGATAAAGGACACCGACGAGATGGATAACGACGAATTCTATAAAACTGAGTATGTCATCCACATCCTGAAGCCTATTTATCCTGACCCGAATAAATCCGCACGTGAAAACAGCTTTATCATGATGGAAACCGACTACCAGCAGAAGATAGAAGCATATGAAAAAGCCTATTCAAAGAAGCTTGTCTATGACTTCGAGGATTCCGACATCGCAGGTTGGATAGGGCATGATGCATCTATAGCTCAATCAAAAGCTAATGCATCGATGTCCGTTGTCGAAGAGCATAAAAAGAAGCGTGCTGAAAGAAAAGTAAGACACCGTGAGAGGCGTGAGTGCAAGAGTGTCAAGCGCAGAACGAGAATATCAAGAATATTCCGCAGAAGAAAGAGCTAACATAAATCTGAGGGCGACCTGATAAAAGGCTGCCCTCTTCTGTTTGTTTTAGCACAATTGCAAAATTCAAAAAAGTTTTCAACCGGCTCTGTCAAAAAATGTGAATAGCGTTGATAATCGAAAAAAGTCGACATTTCTTATTGACTGAAATTCGCATTGGTATTATAATATGAGCTTGAATGACAGGCAATAGCTATTGCGCTTTTACATACGGAGGCAACTTATGAACAGAGATTTAACCACATCAGACCCTACGAAGGTGCTGTTGAGATTTTGTATACCACTTTTCGGAAGCATCATCTTTCAGCAGCTCTACAACATCGCAGACAGCCTTGTCGCAGGAAAATTCATAGGAAACGACGCCCTCGCCGCAGTAGGGAACAGCTACGAGATAACACTTATATTCATAGCGTTTGCATTCGGATGCAACATCGGCTGCTCAGTAATCTCCGCTCAGCTTTTCGGCGCAAAGAAGTATAAGGAGCTCAAAACCGCTGTATATTCTTCCCTGATAGTCAGTGCAGTTCTGTGCGTAGTTCTGATGATTTTCGGGCTCATCTTCTGCAGTACGCTTCTTAAGCTCATCAATACCCCTGATGAGGTATTCGCAGACTCAAAGCTATACCTTGACATATACATCTGTGGTCTTCCGTTCATGTTCTTCTATAATATCGCCACCGGCATCTTCTCAGCTCTCGGCGATTCAAAAACCCCGTTCTTCTTCCTGATGTGCTCATCCGTTGCAAATATAGGCGTTGATATTCTCTTCGTAGCTGTATTTGATATGGGAGTAGCCGGTGTAGCTCTTGCAACGCTCATCTGTCAGGGGATTAGCTGTATCTTAGCTGTAGCGGTCGTCTTTATAAGATTTTCGAAGATAAAAACCGAGGGAAAGGTGCAGATCTTTTCTTGGGACTGCGTCAGGCAGTTCGCAGTGGTTGCAATCCCAAGCATACTTCAGCAGAGCTTCATATCTGTAGGCAACATCGTCATCCAGAGCGTTATCAACAGCTTCGGCACAGCCGCAATGGCTGGCTATTCAGCGGCAGTAAAGCTCAATAACATGGTTGTCACTTCGCTTACGACTCTTGGCAACGGCATTTCAAGCTTCACGGCTCAGAACTTAGGTGCAAAGAAGTATTCAAGAATCGCCCTTGGCTGGAAAGCGGGGCTCAAGATTGTCTTCGTTCTTTGTGTACCTATTGTACTTGTCTATTGGATATTCTCAAGCAACATCCTCTACCTCTTCCTCGAAAGCCCGACAGGGGAGTCGGTTGATGTTGGTGTTTCGTTCCTCAGAATCATCTCACCGTTCTATTTCGTAGTTGCCGCAAAGCTTGTAACCGATGGCGTTCTTCGTGGCGCAGGACTCATGAAGAAGTTCATGGCGGCTACATTCACTGACCTCATCATAAGAGTTGTTCTCGCACTCGTCCTGTCGCAGACTTCTTTGGGTATAACCGGAATCTGGTGTGCTTGGCCCGTCGGCTGGTCGATAGCAACTGTTCTTTCTCTCACATTCTTCAAAACAACCAAGTGGGGAGAGAAAGACAAGAAAGAAATCAAAGCGGAAGAATAGCGAAAAATAAATGTAAAAAAAGACTTGACTTTTGCCCTGACTGTCGCTATAATAATATAGTCGCCTGCCGAAATAGGCAGGAAACACAGTCACTCGGAGAAATACCCAAGTGGTGAAGGGGCTCCCCTGCTAAGGGAGTAGGTCGGGTTACCGGCGCGAGGGTTCAAATCCCTCTTTCTCCGCCAATAAATCAGCACCCATTTCGGGTGCTTTTTTCATGTAAAAAAAGAAGCATCCGAAGTATAAAACCTCGGATGCTGTATCTTTATCAGTCAAGCTCTTTCTTGCCGGTATAGAGCTCGTAGTATCTGCCCTTGAGCTTAAGGAGATCGTCGTGATTGCCACGTTCGATTATCTCGCCGGCTTCAAGAACCATGATAGCTTCAGCGTTTCGGACGGTTGAAAGTCTGTGGGCAATTACGAATGTCGTTCTGCCCTTCATCAGTCTGTCAAGACCGTGCTCGATATGCCGCTCAGTTCTCGTATCAACAGAGGAGGTAGCCTCATCGAGAACGAGAATCGGTGCTTTCGAGAGAGCCGCCCTCGCAATGTTCAGAAGCTGTCTCTGACCTTGTGAGAGGTTAGCTCCATCGCTTTCAAGAACGGTGTTGTAGCCGTCCTCAAGCCTCATTATGAATGAGTGTGCACTCGCAGTCTTTGCGGCGGCGATGACTTCATCGTCAGTTGCATCAAGTCTGCCATAGCGGATATTTTCCATAACCGTTCCTGTGAAGAGGTGAGTGTCCTGCAATACCATTGCGATGTTCTTTCTCAGATATTCACGGTTGTACTCCTTAACCTCGTGACCGTCAATAAGGATTTCGCCAGAATTGATGTCATAGAAGCGGTTGAGAAGATTAGTGACAGTTGTCTTGCCTGCACCGGTAGAGCCTACAAACGCAATCTTCTGTCCCTGATGAGCCCAGAGGCTGATGTGCTTGAGGACGATCTTTTCGGGAACGTAGCCGAACGTAACATCCTTAAGGACAACCTCGCCCTTGATGGGAGTGGTGAGCGCATTCTCGCAATCTGCTACTTCCGGTTGAGAATCCATAACCTCAAATACTCTCTCAGCTCCGGCAAGTGCTGCAAAGATGGTTGACATCTGCTGAGAAATCTGGTTTATAGGACGCGAGAACTCCTTTGAGTAGTTAGAGAATACCGTCAGAGCACCGGTTGAAAGGTTTCCCGTGAGCATCAGTATGCCGCCGACACCGATTGTGAAGCCGTAGGCTATCTGAGAGGTGTTGCCCATGATGGGTCCCATCACAGAGCCCCAGAACTGCGCTCTGAACTGCTTGTCACGCATATCGTCGTTAAGCTGGCTGAACTCTTCTACTGCTGTTTCTTCGTGGTTGAAGACCTTTACAACCTTCTGACCGGTGATGGTCTCTTCAACGTAGCCATTGACAGCACCCAAAGCCGCCTGCTGACCGGTATAGTACTTAGAGGAACGCTTTGCGATAGCCGAACCGCCGAACGCAAATACCGGAATAAACACAATCGTCACAATCGTGAGAACCCAGTTGGTTGTTATCATGAAGACAAACGTACCAAGTAGTGTTATTATACTCGATATAAGGGAAGTAAGCGTGTTATTGATCATCGTATCGATGTTGTCAATATCGTTAGTGAACCTTGACATGATTTCGCCTGTCGGGTGGGAGTCGAAATATCTTATCGGAAGAGCCTGAAGCTTTTCAAAAAGGTCATTTCTTATCTTCTCAATCGCATTATGCGAAATCGTTATCATGATACGGGACTGCAGGTAGTTTGTGACTATACCAACAAGATATATGCACAGAAGAACCAGAACTACTCTTACTATGTACTCAAGTACTTCACAGTCACCAGTTATGCTCTTAAGAATGTTGTCGGCGAGCTTCTCCATCGTGCTCATTTCCTGCTCTTTACCTGTTACAGCAACTGTCAGCTTGTTGATGATAGGTGCCAGAAGATATGAGCAGAACAGGGAAGTGACCGTAGTTATGAGCATACACAATAGAACCAGAACTATCCTGAATTTATACTGTGTAAGATAGCCTATAAGCCTTCTGATAACCTTTCCGGTGTCTTTAGGTCTTGATGTGTCTCGCCCGCCTCTCGGTGGACCTCCCGGACCCGGACCTCTGCCCGGACCGCCTTTGCCGTCGACAGCGGCTTTGTTATACTGCTTCTGAAGTGCGGTTAAATCTCTTGCCATACCTACACCGCCTTCTTTTCTGAGTCATTCTGGGAGTAATAAATCTCCTGATATGCCTCATTATTATTGAGAAGCTCATCATGCGTTCCAATTCCGGAAATCTGACCCTCATTCATAACTATAATCATGTCAGCATCCTTTACAGAAGTGATTCTCTGAGCGATGATAATCTTGGTAGAGTCAGCGAGCTCGTTTCTGAACGCTTTTCTTATCTGAGCTTCGGTTGCAGTATCAACTGCACTTGTAGAGTCGTCAAGAATAAGAACCTTAGGGCACTTGAGCAACGCTCTGGCAATGCAGAGTCTTTGCTTCTGTCCGCCTGAGACGTTAGTACCGCCCTGATCTATAGCAGTCTGGTAGCCGTCCTTGAACGAAGAGACGAATTTGTCAGCCTGAGCACTCTGTGCGGCGGCTCTTATCTCTTCCTCAGTCGCATTCTCATTGCCCCAGCGTAGGTTTTCTTCGATAGTTCCTGAGAACAGTGTGTTATTCTGCAGAACCATTCCGATTCCTTCACGGAGGTTGTAAAGAGAATAATCCTTGACGTTTACTCCGTCGACTAAGACCTCGCCCTCGTCTACCTCATAAAGTCTTGCAATCATCGAAACGAGGGTTGTCTTTCCACAACCGGTTGAGCCGACAATGCCGACGGTAGAATGGGCAGGAATCTTGAGATTGATATTCGTGAGAACACTGTCCTCAGAATTTTTGTAGTAGCGGAAAGTGACGTTCTTAAATTCAATCTCGCCGTTCTGAACGGTGAGCTCCTTGTGAGCAGCGTCATCATCGTTGATGTCTGGATCTTCATCCAAAACCTGTGAAATTCTTCTTGCACTTACGAGTGCTCTTGAAGAAGTCATCAGGAGCATGGAAACCATCATGAGCGATGAAAGAATCTGGCTCGCATAGGTTATGAATGCAGTCAGGTCACCGACCTGCATGTCGATGTCAAGAACAATCTGTCCGCCAAAGTAGATTATGCAAATGGTAGTGACGTTCATAATAAGCGTCATGACAGGAGTAATGAAAATCATAATCTTCATAGCACCCATTGAAGCCGACTTATAGTCACCATTAGCTTTTCCAAATTTGTCGATTTCTCTCTCTTCTCTTACAAAGCTTTTTACGACTCTTACGTTGGTTACATTTTCACGAACAGTTGCATTCAGACCATCAAGCTTTTTCTGAACAGTCTGGAACTTAGAGAAGCCTTTGAAGATAATCAAGCCTACACTGCAAAGCAGTACGGGAATTGCCACAGCGAAAACAGCTGAGAGGGATGGACTAATGCTTATAGCCATAATCAGTGCCATAATCATCATTCCCGGAGCACGGAAAGCCATTCTCAGAAGCTGATTTACAAAATTCTGCATCTGAGTAATATCATTAGTCAGTCTGGTAACTAATGAACTTGTTGAAAATCTGTCTATATTTGCAAATGAGAAGGTTTGCACCTTCTCAAATACATCCTGCCTTAAGTCACAGGCAAAATTGACCGACGCCTTGGCTCCGAAGTAGGAGCCGCCAGCACCACCAGCCATCATAATGATAGCACAGACAACTATTCCGAGCATAACAAGTATACATGTTGACAAAGTGAGTGTTCCCGCATTCTGATGATTGATAACTATAGCCATCAGCTTCGGGATAATTACCTCACCAAAAACCTCAACGAGCATACATAAAGGAGTGATGATGAAAAGCGGCAAATATGGCTTAATATATTTGTACCAGCGTTTCACCCGTTAGCTCCTCTCAATTTTCAGCGTTTGCGTAAGCCTTTATGTTTTCGATAAGTCTCTTCATGTAACCGCTGAAAGCAGCGATCTCTTCATCGGTGAAGCCCTCAAAAGCAGTCTCGTCGATAACAGCGAGGAAATCGTTGGTCTTCTTGACGATGGTCTTGCCCTTGGAGGTGATAGCGATGTTGTTGACTCTTGAGTCGTCGGAAGAGGGGGTTCTTTCGATGTAGCCCTGAGTTTCGAGCTTCTTGAGAGTAACGGTTACTGCTGCAGGAGAAATTTCCATCTTCTCAGCCAAGTCCTTCTGGCAGAGTCTTGAATCACGGCTTGCCTCGATGAGCATAGAATGCTGGCTTCCTCTTAAGCCGAGAGTGTCAACATACTTGTCGATCTGCTGACGGCGAAGACGGTCAAATCTCGCAAATTGGTTGATGCACTTTTCGTATTGTTCTTTTCTTGCGTTTGCCATTAATAACACTATCCTTTCAATGAAGTTTTGATAAAAACTATTTAACATTAGAATCATAACATAGCTCCGTAAAATTGTCAAGCATTTAATGTGAAAATATGAAGAAATTTAATGCCTTTTGTTTTCATTAAAACACCTTATCGGAAATATGAAATTTTGCAAAACGCCATTTGTAGCAAAAAAAGTGGTTGTAATTATCGCAAAAATGTGCTACACTAATTGTAAATGGGCAAAGCCCAAAAAGCCGAAGCTGAATATGAGGTGTTTATATATGATAAGAACCCGTACTGAGATAAAGAACTTTAAAATCTGGATGATATGCCTTACTCTGTTTCTGTGGGCACTTCTTCTTGCAGCTCCATTCTTGGGGCTTCTTGATGATTCGATGCTATACAGCATGTTTCCGTTTCTGAACTTCGGATTAGTCGTCACCGGAACAATAGCTGGAAATGAATTGCCACAGTTTATAACCGACAATTTCAGCTTTGGACTGAGCCTTGCATGCGTGATGATAGTAATCGCTCTTATTGTACTTGTGGTATATCTTTTTGTAAAGCTGATCCTTTCTTCCCAGCGTTCAAAGGCTAAGAAAGTGTTGAGGAAGACCGGCTATTCAGCTGAGTATTTTGCACTTTTGGAAAAGAAGAAAAAGCACCTCAAGGGAAGCTACTTGGAAGCGGTCAACGACCTGTGTCTTGCAAAGGAATATGGTGACGGCAGACGCTATGACTCTGCACTCGAGCTCCTCAGAAACGTCGACATCGACAAATTCAAGGTCAAAGATGCCGCACACTACTATGCACTCTATGCATACATATTCATATTGACCGGTAATCTCCAGAACGCAAGCTTTGCGATTGACTTGGGTGTTCCATTTGCAGAGAAAGCCAAGGATAAGTCGGAGATGGAATTCGTAAGCGCACTTCTTTTGTACGCTCAGAAGGACTATGAGGGAGCGGAAAAAGGCTTCCGTCCGCTTATCAAGTCTCACAACAACGAAATCAGAGTCTGGTCGGGAATGTACTTGGGTCTTATTTTCCTCCGCCAGCATAAGAACGATAACGCCAGAAAGACAGTAGTTGCACTCAGCAAATTCAGGAAAACTCCCCGACAGAGTGAGGACATCCTGAAGCTGCTCAAGAAGATTGAAACAGCCTATGCTCTTGAAGAAGAGGAGCGTCAGGAGGAGCTTGCTTCTGCGGGTGAGGTTCAGCCAGCATAATAGTAGAATATTTGCTTTCTTGTCCTCATAGTATGGACAAGGAGGCGATATGAATGAGCAGAGACACAAAAGATACCGTACTCATTGTTGCACTTATACTTGGGATTGCGGCAGGAGCATTGGTTGGAATGAAGCTCTCAGATAGCGAGATTTCAGACTTTCTTGGGACGAGCTTTCTTACCTACAGGGAAAACAGCTTTGAGTCGTTTTTATCGTTCTTTATAAGCTCAGCTTCGTTTGTAATTATAGTTTTTCTAATGGGCTTCTGCGCCGTCTTCCAGCCATTTGAAGTGCTATTGGTATCGTTCAAGGGCTTGGGTCTTGGACTGATTGCAAGATGTGTCTATGCGGAAGAAGATGCTCTTGTAAAGCTTCTTATCTTCCTGCCGTTTTCGGTTATCTCATCGGGAATCCTGATTTTTCAGGCAAAAGACGCCGTTTCGATGTCGATGGGATACTTTTCAATCTCGATAACAACTGAAAATCGCCTCGGAATGGCAAACGAATTCAGAGAGTACATTTTCAGATTTTTCATATATCTTCTCTCCTGTGCAGTAGTCAGCGCACTCGGCTGTCTGGCACTCAGTGTGATGAATGCCCACGGACTGGTTTAGCGAATCGAAAGGATGTTTATAATCATGGGTCTTTTTTCAAAGTACGAAGAGCCGGGCAAGGGTGTCCCCAAAAATCCCGATCAGAAGCTGCCGTTTTTCAGGTTTTTTGAGCTTTATTTCGGGCATTTTTCAAAGCTGATACTTCTCAACTTCATCTACATCATCTGCTTTTTGCCGATGTTTGCCGGAGTAATAGTAATGCAGCTCTTTATCAGTGAGGATTCAAATCTCTACTATCTTGCATTCTATCTCATAGTAATACTCTGCGGAATCATTATCGGTCCTGCGACATGCGGAGTCGCAAAGCTGACAAGAAATATGTCGATAGAAAAGCCGACTTTCCTGTGGCATGATTTCTGGGGAGCATTCAAAGCCAACTTCAAGCAGGGCGCAATCATGGGAGTTATTGATATGCTCTTTATCTCAGCTGTCTCGGTTTCATTCCCGATGTATTACAACATGTCTGAGAGCAGTAATATTTTCTATGTCCCGTTTGCAGTATGCCTCATCTGCTCAGTAATCTTCCTGATGATGCACTTCTACATCTACTTCCTCATTGTCACGACCGACTTGGGACTCTGGAAGATACTCAAAAACTCATTCCTGCTGACCGCCATCGACATCAAGAGCTCTGTAGTAAATCTCGTGGTCACTGCAATAGTTCTGATTCTTGTAGTTATCTTCTTCCCGTACACGGCTATCTTAGTTATCATACTTCCGACATTCATGGCATTCCTCTATGCATTCAACTGCTACCCTGTCATCAGAAAGTATGTCATCCAGCCCTATTATGATGAAAGAGGCGAGCGCAACCCTGAGCTCGACTATGTCGATGAGGACGGAGAAACAGTATTCGTTGATGCTCCCGAGCTTGAGGAAGCACCCCAAAAGAAAGAAGGCGGCGGACTCTTCCCGAAGAAAGATTCGGGCAGCAGCTCCACTCCTCGCTCATCCGGTTCTGGCAATAAGAAAAAGACAATCAGATAGAATATGTACGCCGCTGGAAGCATTGCTCCGGCGGCTTTTCATGGGCAGACTGATGGTTAAGAGAACATACACCCGAGTCCTTCGAGCATCGAGCTTACAGACCTGACAGCTTTCATAGCGTTCGACTTAACCATTCTCTTGTTCGACTTTGTGGCGTTCGTCACGGCGTATACAGCCGCACCGGTCACCACGCCCACAGCGATTCCCTTGCAGAGTGAAGGAATGTTCATGTTCATAAAAATCTCTCCTTTTCGGCTTGGTAATTCTATTGTGCACTGTTTTCAAAAAAATACTCATAAAAGATTGTTTTGCCGAGCCAAAAGTGATATAATCATTACTGCAATGAATGTAAATCGAAGGGGATAATTTAATGAACAAACAACACAGAGTGGCGGCGGTTCACGACCTTTCCGGCGTCGGAAGATGCTCGCTTTCGGTTATACTTCCTACATTATCAGTAATGGGAATTCAGGCTTGCGCCGTTCCGACAGCTCTCATGAGCTCCCATACGAGTGGCTTTGGCGATGTCGTTATGGAGGACATGACCGGTTATATTCCAAAGGCACTTAAACACTATCAGACTGCAGGAGTAGATTTCGACTGCATCTATTCCGGATTCTTGGCGTCGGGTGGACAGGTTGACTGCTGCCTTGACTTTTTCAACGCATATCCGGAAGCACTGAAAGTAGTAGATCCCGTAATGGGCGATCAGGGAAAGAGATACCGCACCTACACCGACGAGCTATGCCGCAGGATGGCTGAGCTCGTTTCAGCGGCGGATGTCATAACTCCGAATCTGACCGAAGCTTCCATTTTACTGGGAATATCATATCCTGTCTCAAGGTTAACAATAAGCGAGATAAGAAGCATGCTTGTAAAGCTTTCCTCCAAAGGTCCTGATACCGTCGTTATAACAAGTGTCCCGATGATGGATGGCACATCCTGCAATGTCGGCTATGACAAAAAGAACAGCTCTTTCTGGCGTGTGCCTTACGAGATCATCCCGAAGCACTATCCCGGTACAGGTGACCTGTTTGCGAGCGTTCTTACAGGCGGTCTTATCTCCGGCGATAGTCTGCCTATTGCCATGAGCAGGGCAACCTCATTCCTTGAGTACGCCATCAAGACCACCTATGGCTATGGCACTAATCCCCGTGAGGGAGTTATGCTCGAAAAGTGCCTTCCCGAACTCATAAACCGCCGTAGCTTCACCGACTATTCGGCACTATAAGGAGGCAATATGAACCTTAATATTGTTCTGGTCGAGCCTCAGATTCCGCAGAATACCGGGAATATCTCGAGGACATGTGCTGTAACTGGTGCAAAGCTTCACCTTATCAAGCCTCTTGGCTTCGAAGTGGATGACAAGCATCTCAAGCGTGCAGGTCTTGACTACTGGGATAAGCTCGACATAACCTATTATGATAATTTAGCTGATTTTTTCGACAAAACCAAGGGCGGCAAGTACTACTATTTCACAACCAAGGGCAGGCATGTACACAGCGATGTCAGCTATGAAGACAACTGCTATATTCTGTTCGGCAGAGAGGACAGGGGACTGCCTGAGGAGCTCCTCCATGACAATCCCGACACCTGTGTCAGAATTCCTATGCGCCCAACGCTTCGAAGCCTTAATCTCTCGAACAGCGTTGCAATCGCAACCTATGAAATCCTCCGTCAGTGGGATTATCCCGACCTTACAAGGGAGGGCAAGCTCACAAGATTTAGCTGGTAACAATAAAATCTCCAAAGTCCGATTCGTTCGGGCTTTTTTGTTTCCAGCAGAGCATCCTAAAAATCGAAAAAAATAGTGTAATATCTATTGACAGTAAGGCTTTAATGTGCTATACTTTTAACTAAGATTTTAGAACTACTATTTCTGTAGGGAGGAGAAAAATATGTTCAGAAATATTATATCGCTGGCATTTCAGGGCATCAAGCGGAAAAAGAGGCAATCGCTTCTCATCTTCTTTGTTCTGCTCATATCGTTCACATTTGCTATAATTCTTCTCAGTTATACGAGTAGCGTTGCCGAGACCAATTCACAGCTCAGGTATGACACTTATGGCTTGTGGTATGGAGCTATCACAGAGGGAACAGACAGCGATTACGAATACCTTGAAAGTGAAGACTGGGTCGACGATATAGGAACGAGCGTCAACTACGGCTCAGCATCGGTAATTGTCAATGATACGGTGTATGGCACAATCGATGGAATCGGAATTGCTGACGATAGTCTTGTTGACATGGGGATAAACCTTGAGAGCGGAAGGATGCCTCAGAGTTCAGGCGAAATTGCAATAGAATCGGCAACACTTTCGGAGATTGGCTTTGGAATTGGTGCCTCGATCACCCTGCAATTTTCATTCAGCAGCGAAAACGGATACACAACCGTCGACAAGACCTTCAAGGTTGTAGGAGTCATCAGCGAATACACAGGGCTCTGGACGGTTGATGGCGAGCTTAATACAGCTATCATCACGGAGGAGGCTATTTCGGACCTTATCACCAAAGCGGAGGCTAGGCTTGGGGAAAGCTTTTCGCCGGACACCGAAACCACCTATTTCTTCACAGTAAATAACGGCACAACCATGGACGTTGAAAGCACAGTCAACAGCTATCTTTACAACAGCCGCATAGACTATGCCATAAGAACGGTTACCATAAATGCTGTCGTCGACATGGAAAGTGAAGCTGCACAGACGAATATGGTCTATCTCGGGCTCATTCTGGCGATTACCATTCTTGCCGTAGTCATGATTTATATACTCCAGATGCAGTCTGAAGTTAAGCGAATTGTTCGTTTCCGCAGTATCGGCGGCTCAAAGGGACAACTGAGATTCCTTATACTCACAGAAACGCTTATGCTCGCCATTCCAGCAATTATCTTGGGAATACTCTTAGGTTTCTTAGGAATCAGGCTTCTTCTCGGACTCAGTGTTTATTCCGGTTCGGTGGACATAATAGTCAGTATCCCGTGGAACTATCTATGGGAAGCACTTGCTTTCTGGATTATAGGTATTTTAGCCGTCAGAATGATTACTTTCCAGATAGCACTCGCAACGCCTCTTACAGGCAAAATGGGAATGCAGAGAAGCAAAAACCGGGTTGTTGTTGGGTTCAGAAAAGCTCTTATCATGTTAATGGCAACTCTTCTCTGTATTTCAGCGGTATTTACTACTGCAAATCTTGCAGAGCCCCTGAGTGAGTATAACTACTGGACGTCGCAATGGTCCTATTACATAAGCGAGAACGACGGGACATACGATGTTTCCAACTTCTCAATACCCGACCTGACCGATTATAAGGATCAGATTCTTGCCATCGAGGGAGTAACCGACTTTGTCGGCTTCAACGATTTTTACGCATTGGTTACCACTGATGAAGAGGGTGTTGACTCTGCGGTGGTTATCACAATGGACTGGGACGATCTCGGGAGGCTTATGGATACCTCCGGGATAGATAAAGATGCCTACGAAAGCGGCGAAAGTGTTATTGTGCAGATTGCAAGTGACCGGCTTGATGGATATATTTCCGCATTTGAGTTCTATAGCATGGAAGCCGACGAAATTCTTACCGGTTATTATCAATACGACGACGCTGTCTCAGTAATTCCCGAAGAAAACTCGGATATAACAATTTCCATCGACTACAAGCATTTCAGTAGCTATTGGGAATCCATCGGCGCAGCTACTTTGGACGAAAGCAGTCTTTCAAGTGACGGATTGGTAAGTGTCACTGCCAATGTCGGTTCTTTACAGTTGATTGAAAGTGATGAGCTTCTCGTATCACTGCTTCAGTACGACAGTTCTGAAAGATATTCCCTTGAGAATTACAATTACTTTGTAATCTGCGCTCTGCCAGTTTTGCAGGAGATTGTAGACCAGATTCCAGAGGGCACACGGTGGTGGATTGAGAATGAGAGATTTTTAGCAGGTCAGCAGGAGGTCGGCTACAATCAAGGATTTGTCTATACCAACATGAATGCGGGAGACCTTGGAGTCGACACAGCTCTCAGTACTTTCCTCTCAAATATAGAATTTGTCCGCTTGCTTGAATTAGTAGAAGCACATCACCAATATTTCAAGCTATATAACTTCCGTGAGATTAACTATGCAAACGCTCAGGTCTATCAGCAATCGATAATCATGAACGCCATGAGCGGAGTCTGCATAGCTTTGGTTGTTCTCCTGATTCTCGTCAGTACCTTGAGGCTCGAAACAGAAAGCGAGAAGAAGAGATATGGCATCCTGCAGGCAATAGGCATGTCAAAGCGACAAAGAAATCTTGAGCTTGCACGGCGTGCAGTCATCAGAAGCGTTATTGCGATTGCGGCGGCAGTTGTGAGCTATCTTGCTTACTACTTACTCATGAATATTACGGCTATAACATCCGGAACAAGTCCTATTGCAGTGCTTGGCACGATGTTCACAACACTTGCGGGCTATGGTCTGACAGTGCCGGTATTGCTTGGGATACTCGCAGCAGTGTTCTTCGTCACATTCGCCATCTGCTTCGGGTCGAAGCTGGGTATAAATAAGTATTCAATAATGGAAATGCTCCGGGAAGACAGATAAGATTGAATTTTTCTTGGAAAAAATCGGGGTTACCTATTGCTATTTTCGGAGAAATTTTATATAATATCTATGGTCGCTTATTGCGGCATTGTATTGTATTATTTAAAGCAAAGGAGATATATTCAATGGCAGGATTAAACAAGGTCAGTATTGACGACATCAGTGTAAAGGGCAAGAAGGTTCTCGTAAGAGTCGATTTCAACGTTCCGCTTAAGGACGGAGTTATCACCAACGACAACAGAATCACAGCTGCACTTCCCACTATTAAGAAGTTAGTAGCAGACGGCGGCAAGGTTGTACTTTGCTCGCATCTTGGCAAGCCGAAGAACGGTCCTGAGGACAAGTTTTCTTTAGCTCCCGCAGCTGCAAGACTTGCAGAGCTTATGGAGGGCACAAAGGTTACATTCGCCAAGGATGACGTTGTAGTAGGCGAGAACGCTAAGAAAGCGGTCGCCGAAATGAACGAGGGCGAGATAGTAGTCCTCGAGAACACCCGCTTCCGTGGAAACGAAGAGACCAAGAACGGCGAAGGCTTCTCAAAGGAACTAGCAGACCTCGTCGATGACGAAGTATTTGTAATGGATGCTTTCGGATCCGCTCATAGAGCTCATGCTTCCACCGCAGGCGTTACCAAGTTTGTCAAGGAAACTGCTGTTGGATACCTCATGCAGAAAGAAATCACATACCTCGGCAACGCAGTTGAGAACCCTGTAAGACCTTTTGTAGCTATCTTGGGCGGCGCAAAGGTTGCAGACAAGCTCAATGTAATTTCCAACCTCCTCGAAAAGTGCGACACACTTATCATCGGCGGCGGTATGGCTTATACATTCCTCAAGGCTGAGGGCTATGAGATCGGTACTTCTTTAGTCGATGATGAAAAGCTTTCCTACTGCGCAGAAATGCTCGAGAAAGCTAAATCCATGGGCAAGAAGCTTCTTCTCCCTATTGATACCGTTGTTGCAAAGTCTTTCCCTGATCCTATCGACGGCGAGATTGAGACTACCGTTGTAGATTCTCACAGTATCCCTGCTGACTGCATGGGTCTTGACATCGGACCTAAGACCGCTGAGCTCTTCGCAAGCGAAGTAAGCAACGCTAAGACTGTTGTCTGGAACGGTCCTATGGGCGTTTTCGAGAACCCGACACTTGCAAAGGGAACTCTTTCTGTTGCAAAGGCTCTTGCTGAGACCGATGCTACAACCGTTATCGGTGGCGGCGACTCTGCTGCAGCTGTCATCAACTTAGGCTTTGCTGACAAGATGACCCACATCTCCACCGGCGGCGGAGCATCTCTTGAATATCTCGAGGGCAAGGTTCTCCCCGGAATCGACGTTATCGCCGATAAGTAATTGAAACTCTTTATGGAGCGGAGCCATGTGTTCCGCTCCGTCTCTAATACTTTTTGAAAGGATAGATTTCATGAAAAAAGATATTCGCCGTGCAGTAATCGCCGGCAACTGGAAGATGAATAAAACCCGTCCTGAGGCTGAAACTCTCATCACCGATCTTAAGCCCTTAGCTGAGAATGCAGGCTGCGAAGTCGTCATCTGCGTCCCTTTCACAAACCTTGAAACAGCAGTAAGACTGACTGCCGGCACCAATATCAAGGTCGGCGCACAGAACTGCCACTTCGCTAAATCCGGTGCATACACCGGTGAAGT
This sequence comes from Oscillospiraceae bacterium, assembly GCA_021203065.1. Lineage (GTDB taxonomy): Bacteria > Bacillota > Clostridia > Oscillospirales > Ruminococcaceae > Faeciplasma. The sequence continues at coordinate 403,835 of JAJQBX010000032.1, read as the reverse complement.
AAGCGCAGACATGCTCAAGGAAGTCGGAGTAGAATATGTTGTCCTAGGTCACAGCGAGCGCAGACAGTACTTCGGCGAAACTGACGAGACGGTAAACCTTAGAACCAAGGCAGCTTTGGGAGCGGGTCTCAAGCCGATCGTTTGCGTTGGCGAGCTTCTCTGGGAGCGTGAAGCCGGCATCACTGAGGAAGTCATTTCCCGTCAGATCAAGCTTGATTTCGCAGGAATTTCTGCAGAAGAGCTTTTGAACTGCATCATCGCATACGAGCCTGTCTGGGCTATCGGAACAGGAAAGACTGCAACCGCTGATCAGGCTGAGGAAGTCTGTGCATTCATAAGAAACGTTCTTGGTGGTCTCTATGGCACAGATGTCGCTGAGAAGATCACCATCCAGTATGGCGGCTCAATGAACGCAGGAAATGCGGCTGAGCTTCTCTCCAAGACTAATGTCGACGGCGGACTTATCGGCGGCGCATCCCTCAAGGCTCCCGACTTTGCGACTATTATCAACGCCGCAACCAACGGTTGAAAGGAGCTCGCAATATGAAACCTGTTGTACTCATAGTTATGGATGGTGTCGGCTTCTCAAAGACCGGTCTTGGAGATGCTGTAACGCTTGCAAATACACCTAATCTTGATAAGCTCCTCAAGGAGCGTCCCAACACCCGGCTCAAGGCTCACGGAACAGCTGTAGGTCTTCCGTCTGACGACGACATGGGTAATTCCGAAGTTGGACACAACGCCCTCGGCTGTGGTCAGATTTACTCGCAGGGCGCAAAGCTCGTTAACGAGTCAATCGAATCGGGCAAGATGTTTGAGTCTGAAACGTGGAATGAGCTCGTTGACAACTGCAAGGCTCACCACTCAACTCTTCATTTCTTGGGACTTCTTTCCGATGGAAACGTTCACTCCAATATATCCCATCTCAAGCAGATGATCATCAAGGCAAAGGATTGCGGAGTAGAGCATGTCAGATGCCACATTCTCCTTGATGGAAGAGACGTCCCTGCAACCTCTGCACTCGTCTATGTTGACGAGCTCGAAGCTCTTCTTGCTTCACTCAATGACTCCTCTTTCGATGCTAAAATTGCGTCCGGCGGCGGAAGAATGAAGATCACGATGGACAGATACCAAGCCAATTGGGGTATGGTTGAAGCCGGTTGGAACACCCATGTTCATGGTCAGGGCAGACAGTTTGCATCCGCCAAGGAAGCAATCGAGACCTATAGATCTGAAATCGACGGCGTCATTGATCAGGATCTTCCTGCATTCGTAATCGCTGAAAACGGCGAGCCTGTTGGAAAGATCAAGGACGGCGATTCTGTAGTTCTCTATAATTTCAGAGGCGACCGTGCACTCGAAATCTCGATGGCGTTTGACAACAAAGACTTCACCGCATTCGACAGGGGAGAGATGCCCGATGTCGTTTATGCAGGTATGCTCCAGTATGACGGCGACCTCAAGCTTCCCGAAAAGTTCTTGGTAAATCCTCCGGAAATCAAGAATACCCTTTCAGAGCTCTTGGTAGCTCATGGCTTGAGACAGTATGCAGTTTCCGAAACCCAGAAATACGGTCACGTAACCTATTTCTGGAATGGCAACAAGTCGGAGAAGTTCTCCGAAGAGCTCGAAACGTTCAAGGAAATCCCGTCTGATAACGTTTCATTCGACGAGCGTCCTTGGATGAAGTCTGCCGAAATCACCGACGACCTCATTGCCGCTATGCGCAGTGGAAAGTACGATTTCATCAGATGCAATTATCCTAACGGCGACATGGTGGGACACACCGGCAACCTCGACGCCACCATCACCGGAGTTGAGTCTGTCGACCTTGGAATTGCAAGAGTCCTGAAAGTAGCTGACGAACTTGACGTCACAGTTCTCATCACTGCTGACCACGGCAACGCCGATGAAATGCTTGAAAAGAACAAGAAAGGCGTCATTCAGGTAAGAACCGCCCATTCGCTCAATCCTGTTCCTTTCATCATCTATGATAATGACCACGACTGGAAGATCAAGGACGGCAATTTTGGTCTTGCAAATGTAGCTCCGACAGTCGCAACCCTCTTCGGTCTCACTCCTCCCGATTGCTGGGAAGAGAGCATGATCTGAACCAAATAACACCAAAGCCCGATGCGAGTCGGGCTTTTTTGATAGCTCTTGCAGTATGATATGAATATTTCTGTTATGCTGAATTGACTTTTGCATTAAAATGTGCTATACTACTTCTATCTTTTAATCGATTCAAAAAGAGAGGAGAAGTAACAAAATATGTTCAAAACCATATTCGGGCTTGCATTTGAGGGCATTAAGCGTAGAAAGAGGCAATCACTTCTGATATTTGCGGTATTACTCGTGTCATTTACATTCGCTATCGTAATTATATGTTATTCCAGTAGTATCTCTGCAACAAATTCTCAGCTCAGGGCTGATACTTACGGAACGTGGTATGGGGCTATAACTTCCGGCGTTGACACGGACAGAGAATATCTGGAAAGCTCTGAATGGTTGTACGAGCTAAGTGCAAGCGTAAATTACGGAACCGCCTACAACGACGTTCAGGGACTTCATTACGGAAGTTCATCGACAATCGGAACGGTTGACAGTTCGTTTGAAGATATGGGAATCGTTGTTGATGGCAGACTTCCTCAGAGCAGCGGAGAAATTGCAATAGAAGAAGCCACATTGTCTTCTTTGCAATATGGCGCAACCCTTGGGCAGACAATATATATCTCAAAGACGATCACCGATGATAACGGCGAAACTCAGGAGGTCACAAAGGAATTCACACTTGTCGGTATAATCAGCGAATATACACGACTTTGGGGCGTAAACTGCACTCTCAATAATATTATTGTCACAGAAGAAGATATGCTGGCTTATTATACTGAAGCTGGCGCAAGCATGTCATCGATTGAGACAGAGACAGCTTATTTCTTTACCGTTAAATCCGGTTATGGCGATACAGTTGAAACCGAAATTAACAAATACCTCTGGGACAGCCGTGAGGGGACAAATGTAAGGGTTGTGACAATCAACTTTGCTGTTGAGCTTGAGAATGAGGCGGAAGCAGTCAATACTTTCTATATCTGGCTGATACTCGCAATAACTCTTCTCGCAGTTGTCATGATATACATTTTGCAGATGCAGTCAGAGGTCAGAAGAATAGTCAGATTCCGGAGCATCGGAGCCTCAAAAGGGCAGTTAAGACTTCTTATTTTCCTTGAAACTATGATTCTCTGCATTCCCGCTATGATTATGGGCGTTTTATTTGGTGCGCTTGGAATCCGTGCGGTTCTGGCACTGAGCGTTTACTCCGGCTCTGTTGATATTGCGGTCAGCATTCCTTGGAACTATCTTGCGTTGGTTGTTACATTCTGGATAATTGGTGTTTTAGCCGTCAGATTGCTGACATTTCAGGTCGCGCTTGCAACTCCTCTTACCGGAAGAATGGGAATGCAGACAAATAAAAACAAGCTCTTCAAGAACTTCCGTAGTGCTTTGATAATGCTTATGGCAACGATGCTTTGCGTTTCTGTAGTATTTTCAGCAATCAATATTGCAGAGCCACTTTCAGAGTACAACTATTGGACTTCCAGATGGTCGTATTATGTGGTAATCAGAGGCAGATACAATAACGACGAAAACACAATGTCGAGCGAAGATATTGCCCTGATTTCAGAGGTACCGGGCGTTTCGGATGTTGTCAATGCAACTCAGTTTCAGTCACTTGTTACAGACGAAAACGGCACCATTCAGCAAGCAACCGTTTTTATAATGGACAGTGATGATGTCAAAAAGTTTGTCAGCACCAAGGGCATTGATATGACAGCCTATGAAAATGGTGAAAGTGTTATTATTCAGATTGCTTCTGATGGAGATGCTGTTGCCTCGGAGGTCGGAAGCGATGTCACGGTTTCGATTGATTATGACTATCTCTCTTCTCCTTTCACCAGTTCTCACGACACATACACAGCTGAGGACGAGTTTCTTACTGAAGATAATCTCAACAGCACCGGACTCGTTAATGTGACAAGCACGGTAGGAAGCTCTCAGGTTGTCGAACGTTCGGAGATTCTTCCTTATAAAATAGAATGCTATGAGTATGGTTATACCGGTTCTACATTCGATGACAGCGATTATTTCATAATTGCATCAAAAGCTTTTCTTCAGAATATTCTCGTTCAGATACCTGAGGACAAAGTATGGAATTTGCGTACCATGCAATGTTATCACGGACAGTCGGACGGAGATTATTGGGAAACGTATATCTACACCGACAGTACCGCTAACGGTCTTGCGACAGATACCGTTCTTGAAAACCTTATAACCGAACTTGGAGGAGATAGGTATCCATATACATTGAAAAATATGCGGGAAATAAACGAAGCCAACGCCCAAGTCTATCTGCAGTCAATTATCATGACGATAGTCACAGGCGTTTGTATAGCACTTGTTGTACTTATGATTCTTGTGAGCACTTTGCGCCTTGAAACTGAAAGTGAAAAACGGCGTTATGGCATCCTGCAGGCAATCGGCATGTCACGGAGACAGCGCAACATCGAGCTCGGCAGAAGAGCCGCTATCAGGAGCACTATTGCTATTTCAGTGGCGGTGGTGAGCTACTTGGTTTACTATCTAATGGCAAATTTCCAGACTGTAGTTGCCGGGACAAGTCCTATTGCAGTACTCAGCACTATGTTCACAACACTTGCGGAGTATGGACTGACAGCACCGGTTCTGCTATTGATTCTGTTGGCGGTTTTCTTGTTGACATTCGTAATCTGCTTCGGGTCAAAGCTGAGCCTTAACAGATATACGCTTATGGAGATGCTAAGAGAAGACAGGTAAAATGCTGCAAAAAATCCGGCTGTCAATCGGCAGTCGGATTTATTATTTCTCCGTAAAGGCAGTTATCTTTACACTCGGTAATTCTCACATTCCGTATCTCTTTCCAAAGCGACCCCTGAATTTTCGGGACTTTCACCATAAGATAGTCTTTTGTGTGTCCCTGATGGAAGCGGTCGTCCTTTTCGTGCTCAAATAAAACGCTGACAATCCTGCCTACATGCGCTTTTCGGAAAGCTTCCTCACTTTCTTTTGCGGCTTCGGACATTATTTCCGCACGGCGGTATCTTTCAGCTTTGGGGATGCTTCCGGGCATTTTAGCGGCAACCGTTCCCTCGCGCTCAGAGTAGGGGAACACATGAACTCCTGCAAAGGCTATTTCCTTTACAAACTCTATAGATTCCTCAAAGTCCTCCTCTGTCTCGCCCGGAAAACCAACCATAATATCAGTCGTAATAGCGCAATCGGGGAAATACGACCGAAGCAGCCTTATAAGCTCCCGATACTCCCGAGCGTTATAACGCCTCCTCATCTGTGAAAGTGTTCTGTCACAGCCCGATTGCAGGGAAAGATGAAAATGTGGACATAGCTTATCTTCGAGAGACAAACGCCTGATAATGTCCTCAGTGAGCATTTCCGGCTCAATAGAGCCAAGCCTTACTCTGTCGGCAGTTGACTGACATGCAACGTGAACCGCATCCGCAAGGTCAATTCCTCCCAGATCTTCTCCGTAGCAGGAGAGATTGATTCCCACTAAAATCAGCTCTCTGTGACCCTGTAAAGCCAACTCCCTTGCCACAGCCTCGATCTCCTCAATAGGTTTCGAACGTGAACGTCCACGGGCGTAGGGAATAATGCAATATGAGCAGAACCGGTCACAGCCATCCTGAATCTTGATGATAGCCCTCGTCTTGTCGGCACGCTTTGTGAGAGTCATCCGTTCAAGAGCCTCGCCTTTCTGGTGTGGCTTAATTTCGCAGACCTGCTTACGTTTTTCCATGAACTCAGAAACAAGCTCCGGAATAGCGGTCTTATTCGCCTCGCCGACAATAATGTCGGCATCGCTTATCAGCTCCGTAGCCCCATGCGCCTGCGGATAGCACCCGGCAACCACCGTGACAGCCTCCGGATTCTGCCGCTTGATTCGCCGTAAAAGCTGCCCCAGCTTCACATCCGCCGCCTGTGTAACGGTGCACGAGTTGATGACCACCACATCCGCCGCCATCGGCTCAGAAGTAGTCACAAACCCATTGCGCTCCATCAGCTCAGTAATGCAGTCTGTTTCATATTGATTTACCTTGCAGCCGAAGGTGAAGTAGGATACGGTCATGGGGACTCCTGAATTTAGTTTAGATAGTTATCAAATATTTCTGAAAACTTGCCGTCTAAAGACTTTAGTTGTTTTTCCATTTCGTTTATGTGGGATTCGAGTTCATTAACTTTTGTAACAAGAAGTTCCTGCTCAATGAGTGGAATTACTGGGATCGATAGCTTTTCATAGAACGAAACGGGAACTCTCCTATGACCGCTTGAACCGGTCATCACCTTAGCAGCATCCTGACGTACTGATTCTCTGTTAATAAAGCCGAATACATACTTATTTAGCACGTTTTCTTTACATCTCAGAACGTGAAATTCACTACTGCCAAAAGCGATTCCATTCGTTAATCCTGTTGCAATGGCACATTTACCATTTTCCATACACGGAGTTATTTTAGCGATTATTATATCGTTTTCTGTGAAGTATGTATAACTGCCTGTTTTTAGCTGAGATAATGGCTTATCTACCTTAGATTCGATATATCCTTGATTGCTGACCGAAGCCATTTCTACAAAAGAAACTGGTAAAGAATTGTCCAAGTCTGCTATTTCAGATTTTGGAGGATTGAATACGACTAGTTCTTCGAGAGATTTCCTGTCATCCATGCCATGTGCCATATCCACCTCATTAAATAAATTTTCTATTTCCTTTCGATATTTCTCAATCATCAAATGGGTTTTCTCGATTTCTTTGTCAATGCTATGGCACTCTGAAACTATGCAATTTTTCAATTCAGTACTGATAGATGGTATAGGAATCTGTTTAATGTCATCGGGGTAAACGTGAGGCTGTGCTGAACCTCTTTGCAACACGAAATATATCTGATCCTGAATACACTTGAGATAGTGGTAAATGAATAATGTATCTTGAAGATCATCTGAGCGTATGGTGGTACAGTCTGAGGCAAATATTTTTTCAGACCAAAAGTTTACGTAACCTGCGTTTGCGCCGGATGCACTCACTGTAATAACATTTTCTTCTCTGTTATAAGAATTGTGGGTATATGCATAACTTTTGCCACCGGCAACTACCTTGTATGGTCCGCTAACAGCGTCAGATTCGGTAATTGACTTTCCTTTCTGAATTTCCAGATCAGGATATGTACCTAAAGCTTTAAGCGCATACTTGCTTACTATATGAAATTGATTTGCTCTTTTCAGACTAATTGATTTATTAAAGCTGACCCTAGAGAAATCGAGCATATCCTTTGAGCTGATTATATTTGCATATGCCTGTTGTTCTTCGCTTATTGACGGGACAATGTTTTGATATGATTTTTTAATGAGGCTAGCGAGGGTTTCTTCTGCTGCGCGGTCAGAATTATTATATAGCTTTCCTCCGGGAGTTAATATTTGTATACCTTCGTTTCCTTTACGGTTTGACCACTCATATCCCAAAAATTCTTTCTGAGCTTTATTATCAGCCGGGGCAGTGATGATAACAGTTGATTGACGATATACGAAAGAGAAATACTTAAGTTTTTCTCTTTCTATACTATGGACATAGTTGTAGAATGCCTCTAAATACTTAGTTTCTTTTTCGGAGGCGTTGCTCTTTTTGTATGTACTATTTTTTGCAAGCGACTTTGCATCTGTAGAATCAGGAAATGCTGAGACGTACATTTTGAAATAATTATTATTCTCTAATTCAGAGAGCGATAATTCCTTACGAATAAAAGCTTTGTAAGTATTTTCATCAACTTCAATCTGAGATGTATATGCTTCTAAAATGTCTTTATCTTGCCAGTTGTCTAAATTGTCACTGTTGAAAATTGCGTAGACAGAATCGGAAACTAAATCACATTGCTTTGGAGGCTCGCTGAATTTTTCAAGAAACATAATTACAGTATTTGTGCCCGTAGCGGCAAAAGTTTTTGCGCCAAGTGCCACTATTGCCCTGATATAAAAATTCTGTAGTATATGTTCACGCGCACCTACATAACTTGCATTGTCATTAGAGAGAATAGAACTTGGTAAAATTACTGCAGCAATGCCATGCGGCTTTAACAGCTGTTCAATTCTTTCCACAAACAACACTTCAATCTCGCTACCGTTTCTGCCTATTTGGTCAAGAAGCTCAAAATTGTTGTTTTTCAGTTGCAGATGTTGCTTGAAGTCTTTTACTGCATACGGTGGATTGGCGGCAAGGATGTCAAAAGATTCGCTATCGATACCCTTATCAGGCTCGTTTTCAAGACCGTCTCCAAAAATTATATTTCCATCACCAGCACCATTCATGAATAGTGATATTTTAGCAACACGAGCGAGGCGATAATCTTTTTCAATTCCGTATATGTGGTCTCTTGTCCAAGTGTTATCGCCATCTGAATTAGCAAAGAAGTTTATAGCTTCTACAGCTTCCGTTAAGAAATGTCCAGCTCCACAAGCGTAATCAATTACTCTCGGATATATAGTGCCTTTTTCCGATCTCACCATTTTATCAACGGGTAGACTATCCCAAATAAAGCGAGTAATTGGCATTGGCGTGAAGAACTGACCTTCATTTTGCTTGAACCCTTTGTTGAGCAACTGTTCAAATAAATCACCAAGAAACTGGTGCTTGGAAGAATAAACTATCCTGTATTTTTCAAAAAGTTGAACCATCTCTACAAGTACTTTTCCGTTTTGATAGAAAAGTTCTTCATTATGGACATCCTTAAAAGCAAAATCGTTGTTTGAGTAAAATTTAAGAATTCTAATTGTATCTTCCAAATCTTTTATAGCATTCTTGCGTTTTGAGCCGGTATAATTTGAAAATAGCCATTCCGGATAGTCAGAACGTACATACAGTATTTTTTCATGCATGAATTTTTCCATACCATCACGATATAAACGTTGTAAACGATCCTGCAAGGATTCATAAGTGTCAGTAGAAATTTTATATTGAAATTCTACTTCGTCACACTCATCTTTAGTACTTTCGTCGACAAGCTTACAAATAAATAACGCAACAAGGCGATTAAAAGCGTTTTCCTTATCACTTACATTGTTGTGTCTGAGTATTTCTTCAAACTTATTTACAATTTTATCGTCAGGAGAAAAATCAAGAAGATCTTTCTTCAAAAGTGGTTTTACACCTATTTGATATGCAACAGATTTATCAGAAAAAACTAAGTCATCATGAATTTGGCTTGAATAGGTTTCTTTCCAAGCTTCGTGTCTTTCTTGTGCTGTATGTGCATGAGCATATAGCTTTATAGACTTGTCCTTTTCAGCGAGCTTTCTGACGTTGGCGTCATCAGTGCAATTAACTGTTGGAGCTTTATATTCAACGACTTGATTTCTGAAGTTAGATGCATAAAGAACTAACCATTTACAGGATTGTTCTTGTTGCCAGTATGAAAATAGCTGCGCTCCGTCACTTTTCGTATCACTAAGAGCTTTATCGAATTCCTTGCCCCATGTTTTGCACTCAACTATGAAAAGCATATTGCCATTTTCATCCGATACGCAAATGTCAGCTCTTCCACTTTTCGGGTCGTGTCCCAAATGCCACTCTTTTTCTAATTCAATGTGTTCGGGTCTATATCCTTTTTCTAGTAGGCGGTTTACACATTCAAATACAACGAAGTTCTCCGGAGCATCAAAAGTGTTATTCCTTTCTCGACCTTTGATTACGCTTGGATAGTATAATTTTCTCTCAGAAAAATCAGCACACATTTTGCATTCCATGTCATAATAAAAGAAGTCCTTTTCGTAGGATTCGTTATTTTCTGAAAAGTTGAGTGATAGTAACAAGTCCCTAAAGTTAGATTCAGTAATCATAAGTCAATTCCTTTCGCACAGAATACACCATCATACACATATAATACCCCCAAATTCCCTCCCTGTCAACCTTTCATTCCTCACTTTTTCTCAAAAAAGTCCCTCTTTACCCTCTTGACAACCCGAAAATTTCTGTTATACTGAAAGTAGCCTTTGGAAACTTAGCAAATATTCAAAGCTCCAAAGGAACTCACGAATCGGAGGTAACGCAAAATGCAAATCGTAAAAATTAAACTCGAGACAATCAACGACGTCAAGGAGTTTGTCAGCATCGTCACTCTCTGTGACTACGACATCGACCTTGTTTCCGGCAGGTATTCAATCGACGCAAAGTCTATCATGGGCATTTTCAGCCTTGATTTGGAAAAGCCTGTTGAGCTTCAGGCTCATACCGAAAACTGTGACGATCTCCTTAAGCAGATTGATAAGTTTATCGTAAAGTAAAAAGAGGACCGGCTTCAATGTCGGTCTTTTTTATGAATAGTTGCCTGAGCTCGTCTCATAGTATTGAATATCCATCATAAGGAGTCCTGCTATGAGAAAATTTTTAGCTTTAACAACAGCTGTCTTTGTGTCCATATTTGCAACTGCACCGGTATTTGCTGCAGACAACAGCGAAAGTTCAGTTCCATATTCCTACGTTTTGATGGAGGGCACAACCGGAACGCTTCTTTATTCCGACAACGGAAATGCTGAGTTCCCGGCTTTCCATTCGGCAAAGCTGATGACACTTTTTTTGCTTATGGAAGCGATAGAAGAGGGAAGCCTCGGCTTTGATACTGTTGTCAAAACTTCCGCAAACGCCAATGCTCAGCAGGGCGCACAGATATGGTTGAACACAGGTGAAGAGATAACGGTTGACGAGCTTGTCAAGGCAATTACTGTCGGCAATGCCAACGATGCCGCAGTAGCTATCTCCGAAGCTGTTTGCGGAAACGTCGATGACTTCACAGCCCTGATGAACGAAAGAGCAGAAGCACTCGGGATGCTCTCAACAACCTATACCGATCCAACAGGAACTGCTGGCGGAAACGTCACGACAGCCTGCGATATAGCAGTTCTCGCATCAGAGCTTTCTCATTACGACCAGCTTACGCCGTATTTCACAACGTGGATGACCACAGTGCGTGACGGCAAAACTGAGCTTGTTTCAACGAATCGCATGATTCTCAGCTACCCCGGTATAACCGGCATGAAAGCTTATTACAGCGAGGATTGCCTCAATTGTCTGATAGCGACTGCCACACGAAATTACCTGACGATGGTGTGCGTAATCTTAGGAGAGCCGGACGAATATCAACGTTTCACCACAGCCCGTGAGAAGATGAACATCGGCTTTGCCGCATATACGCTCTATACTCCGAAAAAGACCGATATTTATATTGAACCGGTGTCCGTCAGTGGCGGAGTGAGCCTGACAGTCAGTGCAGGTATATCGGAAATAGGCTGTTTTGTTATCAGAAACAGCGAGCTTGAATCAGTCGAAATGAAGATAGAATATTTCGATGATGTCACAGCACCGGTGAGCATTGGCGACAAAGTCGGACGGGTTGTGTTTGCTGTAGACGATGAAGAAAGATATGCAATTTCTATCGTTGCAACGGAAAATGTACAAAGGATGAATCTTTTGTCCGCAGTATTTAAGCTTTTGAGAAGCATGTTCGCAGGGTAGGGAAACATTTTGCCGAATTTGCACAATATTTTTCGCTGAAATTCCTTGCATTATTGACCGTTTCGTGTTAGAATATAGACAAAGACAAATGAGAGGGATGACAGCTATGTCTATTAAATTAGTAACAAAGTACGCTGAAAAGTTTGTGAATCCTCACGAGCTTGAGGCAATTCGTCCTCAGATAACCGCCGCTCACAATACGCTTGCTTCTCGCAGTGGTCTTGGGAACGACTTCTTGGGTTGGGTTGACCTTCCGGTTGACTACGACAAGGAAGAGTTCGCAAGAATCAAGGCTGCAGCTGCAAGAATCAAGGAGAAGGCTGACGCTCTTATCGTAATCGGTATCGGCGGCTCCTACCTTGGTGCAAGAGCGGCTATTGAGCTTTTGACAAGCCCATATTACAACAATCTTAAGAAAGACACGCCCGACATCTACTTTGTCGGCAACAACATCAGCTCCACCTATCTTAATGAGATTCTCTCAATCTGTGAGGGCAAGGATGTCTGTGTAAACGTAATCTCTAAGTCGGGTACCACTACCGAGCCTGCACTTGCTTTCAGAATTTTCAAGAAGCTTCTTGAGGACAAGTATGGCAAGGAAGAGGCAAAGACAAGAATCTTCGCCACCACCGACAAGGCAAGAGGAACTCTTAAGGAGCTTTCCGATTCCGAGGGATATGAGACTTTCGTGATCGCCGATGACGTCGGAGGCAGATATTCAGTACTTACAGCAGTAGGACTTCTTCCGATAGCCGTTGCAGGATGCGACATCGACAAGATTATGGAGGGTGCTGCCGCCGCAAGAGAAGCATATCTTGAGGATGACCTCAACGATTGCGAGAAGTACGCAGCTCTGAGAAATATTCTCTACCGCAAGGGCAAGTCTGTTGAAATGCTCGTGTCATATGAGCCCTGCTTTGCAATGATGAACGAGTGGTTCAAGCAGCTCTTCGGCGAAAGTGAAGGCAAGGACAATAAGGGAATCTACCCGTCAAGTGCTATATTCTCAACTGATCTTCATTCTATGGGTCAGTTCGTTCAGGACGGCTCAAGAATCATGTTCGAAACTGTTGTTGACGTCAAGAACCCGAAGAAGGACCTCTTCCTTGAGAATGATGCAGAGAACCTCGATGGTCTGAACTTCCTTACCAATCAGAACATGTCGGTCGTTAACCGCAAGGCGATGGAGGGAACGGTTCTTGCTCACACCGAGGGCGGAGTTCCCAACCTCATCATCGAGGTAGACAAGCTTGATGAGTATAACTTCGGCGAGATGGTTTACTTCTTCGAGAAGGCTTGTGCACTTTCCGGCTATATGCTCGGAGTTAATCCGTTCAACCAGCCCGGTGTTGAGAGCTACAAAAAGAATATGTTTGCGCTTTTGGGCAAGCCCGGCTATGAAGACCGTAAATCTGAGCTTGAAGAGAAGCTCAAGGCAGAATAAATCAGTTTCTACCAGCTATAAAGCTGTGGAATAAAGCAATAACAGCCCGAAAGGGCGGAAACGGAGTGTTACTATGATTAAACTGATCACCGGCAAAAAGGGATCCGGCAAAACCAAGGTACTGCTTGATCTTATCAAGGACGCAGTAGCTAACACAAAGGGAAACATCGTCTGCATTGAAAAGAGCATGCAGCTCACCTATGACATACCCTATAGTGTCAGACTCGTTGATGTCGATGGCTACAAGATTGACAGTTACGACAAGTTCTATGGCTTCATCACCGGAACTATTGCCGCAAACTATGATATATCCGAGATTTTTGTTGACGGAATTCTTAAGATTGGCGGAAGAAACTACGACGAGCTTGAACTCCTCTTTGAGAGAATTGAAGCTGTTGCTCCCGACATTCTCATCGTCTTCACAGTCTCCGAAGACAAGGAAAATCTTCCTGAGAGCATAGTCAAGCGTGTCGAGCACTGATTCTTTGTAAGTAAGCTTCTCCGCCGTGAATAGCTACGTTTTGCGGCGGAGATGAAATGTATTTACGAGCGAGCGAGCAAAATTTTTCAAAACTATTGACATTCTCGGCTCGCTAAAGTATAATGTTTGTGATATTCTGAGGTGTAATGTGCTGCTGAAGCTGAAGCCGCTTTTTGACGGGGAGGACGGAGAGCGTCCGGTCGAAACCGACATCCCCATTAGCGAAATGGACAAGTATAAGGGCGTAGGGGAGTTTATGACTCCTGTTGCCTTGAGAGGAAAAACAGTCTGCAGGGCAGGTATTGTGACTCTTTGCTACAATCTTGACTACACTGTTTCTCATGTCTGCGACAGATGCTCGGCTGAATTCACCCGTCGGTATACTCAGGACTACACTCACATTCTCGTAAGAGGCGACGAGGATAACGAAAATCTTCCCGACGATGATGAGTATGTCTACTGCTCCGACGAAACTCTTGATCTCAACGAGTTAGCTATCTCAGATTTGCTGCTTTCAATGCCGACCAAAATTCTTTGCCGTGAAGATTGCCGTGGCATCTGCCCGACATGCGGCAAAAATCTTAATGATGGTGATTGCGAATGCGAAAGTAATGGGTAATCACAGAAGTGTCACAAAGCAGCTATGTCATAATTTGTCAAGGAGGAGGTGCTGAAAATGGCAGTACCGAAGAGAAAAGTCTCCAAAGCAAGAAGAGACAAAAGACGTTCAAGCGTATGGAAGCTTGACGCTCCTGCACTTTCAAGGTGCTCCAACTGCGGTGCTTTAACCTCACCGCACAAGGTTTGCAGTAACTGCGGCTACTATAAGGGTACCATGGTTATCGAGAAGGAAGCATAGTCTTTAAACGAAGCTTTGTCTTCTTCAAAATCAGAGAAGGAGAAGTTCCTTCTCTGATTTTTTAATATCAACCACCATGGACTTTTATTCTGACTAATAAGGAGGCGGAGCATGGCTTTGCCGATTGTCGCCGTTGTGGGGCGACCAAATGTAGGAAAATCCACATTATTCAATAAGCTCATAGGCAAGAGACTTTCCATCGTCGACGATACCCCGGGTGTAACAAGAGACAGAATTTACTCGAAATGCGAGTGGCGCACCCGTGAATTCATGCTTGTCGACACCGGAGGAATCGAGCCAAAAACTAACGACAGTATTCTCATCCAGATGAGACGACAGGCACAGATAGCTATAGATAAGGCATCGGTCATAATTTTAGTAACCGACATTCGTGCCGGCGTAACTGCCAACGACTACGAAGTGGCGTCAATGCTCCAGAAATCTGGCAAGCCTATAGTCCTCTGCGTCAATAAATGCGACAGACTTGGACCGCCTGAGCCGGAATTCTACGAGTTCTATAACCTTGGTCTTGGCGACCCTGTTGAGGTTTCCTCTGTTCACGGCTATGGAACAGGAGATCTTCTTGACAGAGTTCTCGAGAATCTCCCCGAAAGTGATACAAGCGAAGACAAGGACAGCATTCGTGTTGCGGTAATAGGCAAGCCGAATGTAGGCAAGTCTTCAATAATTAACCGGATTGTCGGTGAGGAGAGGGCGATTGTTTCCAATATTGCAGGAACTACACGTGATGCCACCGACGCTGAGGTCGAAAACGAATGGGGAAAATACACTTTTGTAGACACTGCGGGTATAAGAAAGAAATCAAAGGTATACGAAAATATCGAGCACTACAGCGTCTTGAGAGCCTATATGGCGGTCGACGAAGCTGATGTTGCCGTTATCGTTATAGATGCATCGGTTGGATTTACAGAGCAGGACTCCAAGGTTGCCGGCTATGCTCACGAGCAGGGCAAGGCTTGCATCGTTGCGGTTAACAAGTGGGATGTAATCGAAAAGGAAACCAACACCATGAAAGAGTTCTCCGACAATCTTAAAGAGAAGCTCAGCTTCATGGACTATGTTCCATTCATATTTATTTCAGCCAAAACCGGACAGCGTGTAGACAAGCTCTTTGAGCTTATCAACCGTGTATACGCCAACAATTCAATGAGAATTTCAACAGGCAAGCTCAACGACATCTTGGCTTATTCTGTCAACAGAGTCCAGCCGCCGTCTGATAAGGGCAAACGTCTGAAAATATACTATATGACTCAGCCCTCAACAAATCCTCCGACACTTGTAATGTTCGTTAATTCAGCGGAGCTGTTCCACTTCTCCTATCGCAGGTATCTTGAGAACCAGATAAGGGATACTTTCGGAGGGCTTGAGGGAACACCGATTCGCATTATCGTCCGTGAAAGAGATGCCTCTGACACTAAATAATTGGAGCTGACAAATTGTACTATTTAGCTTTATTTGTAGTTGCGGTTGTGTCCTACCTTATAGGAAGCCTTAATTCCGCAATAATTTCCGTTCGCCTCATCAAAAGGCAGGACATCCGTGACTATGGTAGCCACAATGCCGGACTCACCAACGTCTATCGCACTTTCGGAGGTGCTTGTACAGCCCTGACTTTCCTGATAGATGCCCTTAAAGGCGTTCTTGTGGTTTTCGGGACAGAAGCGACACTCTTCTGGTCGGGACTTTTCTCTGCAAAAGAGCATAGTGTCGTTACCGCATGCATGGTAGCATCGATGTTTGCTGTTATGGGTCACTGCTTCCCGATATTCTATGGCTTCAAAGGCGGAAAGGGAATACTCATAGCAGCTGTATGTACCGTATGCATAAATCCGCTTGCTTTTCTTTTTGCACTGATAGCATTTCTTTTGGTATTTATTGCTACAAGATATGTTTCCCTCAGTTCAATCACATGCTGCGTCGCCTATCCGATATGCTATATTTTAGCCGACCTTATAATGTTCGGCGAGCTTAATGTATATACAGCTGTGCACGCAATCATTGCACTTGCAATGGGCATCTTCTGCCTCGTAAGACATTATCCGAATATCCAGAGGTTGAGAACGCACACCGAAAGCAAATTTACTCTGAGAAAGCGAGGAGATAACAAGTGACAAGCATCACAATCTTAGGTTCAGGAGGATGGGGGCTTGCACTTGCATGCACCTCCTCAAGACTCGGGCACGATGTAACCGTATGGAGTGCATTCAAGGACGAGCTCGATACAATAAGAAGAACGGGAGAGCTCAGGGCAAAGCTCCCGGGAGTGCAGATTCCTGAATCTGTTAAACTCTGCGACGATATATCCTGTGCATCAGGAAGAGACATTGTAGTAGTGGGAATTCCGTCAAAATTTGTCCGCTCCGTCTGTGAGCAGGCAAAACCCTATGTTGATAAGAACAGTATAATTGTAAGCAGTGCCAAAGGTCTTGAAGACGGCTCTCTCAAGCGAATGAGCGAGGTTATAAGAGAGGTCTTTCCCGATAACAAAATCGCCGTTCTCTCCGGACCTTCCCACGCCGAAGAATTGGGCAGAGGCATGCCTACAGCGGTAGCCGTTGCTTCTGAGGATGAAGAAGCCGCACGCCTTATTCAGTCGAGCTTTTCTGACGATGTTCTGAGGCTATATGTAAATTCCGACGTAATCGGCTGTGAAGTTGGCGGTGCAGTCAAGAATGTAATTGCACTTTGCTCAGGGGTCGTGGGCGGTCTCGGATACGGCGACAACACAAAAGCCGCACTCATGACAAGAGGGTTGAGCGAGATAACCCGGCTTGGCGTCGCAATGGGAGCAAAGCAAGACACATTCAGCGGTTTAGCCGGTCTTGGCGACTTAGTAGTAACCTGCACAAGCATGCATTCCCGCAATTATCGTGCCGGACTTCTTATCGGTCAGGGAGTGGAGCCTGAAGAAGCTGTCCGTCAGATTGGAACAGTCGAGGGCTATGCCTGTGCCAGAGCAACTCTGGAGCTTGCCAACAAATACGGCGTAAGTATGCCTATAACCGCAGAAGTAAACAAGGTTTTGTTTGATGGAAAATCACCAAGAGTTGCGATTAACGAGCTCATGCTGAGACCCGTTCGAACTGAGTAAAAATAATTCGTGAGATTTCGGTGAAAGCTATTTACTTTGGAGCGATTTTAAGGTAAAATTAGATAAGAGCAATTGCTCTTTCTTATGAAAAATCAAATACTATAATGGAGAGTGCTGTTTATGGAGCCGAAGTATAAACGTGTCCTTTTGAAGCTTAGTGGGGAAGCCCTTGCAGGCGATAAAAAGACCGGACTTGATTTCGACACAATCGGGAACATTTGCCGTAGTGTTAAGAGGTGCTATGATGCCGGAATTCAGATTGGAATTGTCGTCGGAGGTGGCAACTTCTGGCGTGGACGTTCAAGCGGCGCAATGGACAGGACAAGAGCCGATCACATCGGAATGCTTGCAACTGCTATGAATGCTCTTGCGGTAGCCGACAGTCTCGAAGCTTTGGGCGCAGAGGTCAGGGTTCAGACAGCGATTGAAATGCGTCAGATTGCAGAGCCGTATATAAGAAACAAGGCAGTCCGTCACCTCGAAAAGGGCAGAATAGTCATTTTCGGTTGTGGCACTGGTAGCCCATTCTTCTCGACTGATACGGCATCATCTTTGAGAGCTGCAGAGATTGAGGCAGACGTAATGCTGAAAGCGACTATGGTAGATGGTGTGTACGATAAAGACCCCCACAAATATCCCGATGCCATAAAGTATGACAGACTTGACCTTGACGATATAGTTTCAAAGCACTTAGGCGTTATGGACGCAACAGCCGCTTCAATGTGCAAGGAGAACGAAATCCCCGTAATCGTATTTAATCTCGAAAATCCCGACAACATCTATGACGCAGTCATGGGCGAGAATGTCGGAACTATACTATTTTGACAACTGAAAGGACGGAACACCGATGAAAGAAGTATTGAATAACGCTAAGGACAAAATGGAAAAGACACTTAAGGTCTTGGCTTCCGATTTCGCAGCTATACGAGCAGGAAGAGCAAATCCCGCAGTACTTGACAGAATCACTGTTGATTACTACGGCTCTCAGACCCCCATCAACCAGATGGCTGCTATCTCGGTTCAGGACGCAAGAGTCCTTGTAATCCAGCCGTGGGACAAGTCTTCGCTCAAGGCTATTGAAAAGGCGATTCAGGCAAGCGACCTCGGAATCAATCCCCAGAACGACGGAGCGGTTATCCGCCTCACATTCCCTCAGCTCAGTGAGGAGAGACGTAAGGATCTGACCAAGGACATCAGAAAGCTCGGCGAGGATTCAAAGGTTGCAGTCCGTTCTATAAGACGCGACGCAAATGATAAGATCAAGACAATGAAGAAAAACGGCGATGTAACCGAGGATGATGTCAAGCAGTTTGATAAGGACATCCAGAAGCTTACAGACAAGTATATCGCTCTTGTCGACGATCAGGTTGCCGCCAAGGAGAAAGAAATTCTTTCCGTTTGATTTTAGCTGATATTTCAGACAGTTTCACCCTTCGGGGTGAGACTGTTTGCTTGACAATGATAAATTAAGGTGGGTTAAGTTTGGCAGAAGAGAAAAACGCTTTAAAGATACCACAGGAACTGAAGATTCCTGCACATGTCGCTTTTATTATGGACGGTAACGGCAGATGGGCAAAAAAACGCCTCATGCCTCGTAATTATGGTCACCGTGAAGGAGCAAAGGCTCTCAAAACTGTAATAAGAGCATGCAAGGATTTAGGCATCAGATATGCAACGTTTTATGCTTTCTCCACCGAAAACTGGAGTCGCCCTGACGACGAAGTAAAAGGGCTGATGGATCTTTTCGATGAACAGCTTGACACTCTCAGGCAGTATACAGACGAAAATGCCAGACTTATTTTTATCGGTGACAGAACCCGCCTAAGCGAAAATCTTCAGAAAAAGATGGCTGAAAACGAAGAGGGCTCAAAAGACAATACTGGTCTTACAGTTCTTATCGCCGTCAACTACGGCAGCCACGACGAGATTACAAGGGCTGTCAGACAGATTTCCGCCCTTGCAAAAGAGGGTTATGTTTCAGAAGACCAGATTACTCCTGAACTGATAAACTCGTTTCTGGATACAAAAGATATTCCTCCTGTTGATCTGTTAATAAGAACCGGTGGGGAAGAGAGGATTTCGAACTTCCTCATCTGGCAGTGCGCATACGCCGAATTCTACTTCTGCCCGACTCTATGGCCAGATTTCGGCAAGACAGAGCTTGTCAAGGCTCTCGAAGACTACACTTCCCGTGACCGACGCTTCGGCGGAGTAATGAATTAGAAAGGACGCAAAATGAAGACAAGAATTATAACAGCTGTAGTATCTCTTGCACTTCTGGCAGTTGTTCTGTGTTTCCACCAGACGATAATTCTGAATATAGCAGTTGCCGCACTCACTGCAGTAATGATGTTCGAGCTTTTCCGTGCGAACAAGCTTCTTAAGAGCGCACTTTTTGTCGGAAGTCTTTGCCTTTCTGTTTTCTTCCCATTTGCAGTCAGATTTCTTTCTTTGACTGACGGTTTGTACATATATTTACCCGTTGTATTTGCATATATCGTATTGTACGCCTTGGATGTCTTCATAGGCTATGAAAAGACCGACGTCGGTGTGTATTCGACAGTTGCACTCTATTCGTTGTTGATTTCCGTTGCAATGTCTAGTCTTTGCGTCATCGAAGCTTCCAGCGAAAAGTACGGGCTTCTTGTACTGCTTCTCACATTCTGCGGGGCTTGGCTTGACGATACTGGCGCATACTTCGCCGGAACATTCTTAGGCAAGCACAAGCTCTGCCCTAAGATCAGTCCCAAGAAAACTGTAGAGGGCTTTATAGGTGGAATTCTCACTGATGTTATACTATTTTTGGTGTTCGGTCTCGTCGTAGACTTGGCAATAGCTGACGCACAGGTCAACTATATACTTTTGGCACTCTTGGGCGCAGGCTGTGCGCTTCTTGGAGTAACAGGCGATCTCTTCGCATCAGTAATCAAACGTCACTGCGACGTCAAGGATTACGGAAATCTCTTCCCGGGACACGGCGGAGCTCTTGACAGGTTTGATAGTGTAGTATTTGTGGCACCGTTTATGGCTCTTTGTGCTACTGGTATAGGAATATTCGGATAGGTGATAGTTGGAATGAAGAAAGTATCCCTTTTAGGCTCAACCGGTTCAATAGGAGTTCAGGCTCTGGATGTTATAAAGCGTCATGGTCTTTCGGTTACTGCGCTCGCAGCTAAATCTAACTGGAAGCTTCTTTCGGAGCAAGCTCTCGAATTCAAGCCAAAGCTCGTCTGCATATATGAAAGCGAATATAAGGATTTACTCAAAGAAGAGCTCAAGGGTACAGGCATTGCCGTGCTTTCCGGAATGGAGGGACTTTGCGAAGCGGCTTGTGAACCGTCATCTGATATAGTTCTTAATTCAGTAGTCGGAATGGTCGGTCTTGAGCCAACCTTAGCGGCGATAAACGCAGGTAAGGACATAGCCCTTGCCAACAAAGAGACATTAGTCGCCGGTGGAATGCTTGTAACCGAAGCTATCAGGCAAAAGGGTGTTAAACTATATCCTGTTGATAGCGAGCATTCTGCAATATTTCAGTCACTTGAGGCAGGAAACCGCAGAGATCTTCATAAAATAATTCTTACGGCATCCGGTGGACCTTTCTTTGGGAAGAGCTTTATTGAGCTTGAGAATATGACTGCTGCCGATGCTCTAAAGCATCCTAACTGGAACATGGGCGCAAAGATAACAATCGATTCCTCAACACTTATGAACAAGGGATTTGAGTTTCTGGAGGCGATGTGGCTGTTCGATGTCAAACCATCTCAGATTGAAATAGTCGTTCACAGAGAGAGCGTGGTTCATTCAGCGGTAGAATTCAATGACGGCTCAATCATAGCTCAGCTCGGTGTTCCAGATATGAGAATCCCGATTCAGTATGCGCTTTTGTATCCCAATCGTCCGGAATCCAATGTGAAGAGGTTATCTCTTACCGACTATGGAACACTAAGCTTCCTCAAGCCGGATATTGAGACATTCAGATGCCTTGGCATATGCATAAAAGCCGCCGAAATCGCCGATACTACAGCACCGGCAATTGTAAATGCCGCCAACGAAGTAGCTGTAGCAAGCTTCCTCAAAGGCGAAATTGGCTTCAATGACATAGCAAGACTCGCAGAGAGTGCTTTTGACAGTATTGAGCATCAGACTGTAAACAGCCTCAGTGATGTTCTTTCAGCGGATAAGTCGGCAAGAGAGTTTGTTTCTTTGAGTATCAGAAAGGATTGATACCTTGACTATAGTTTATATCCTGATAGCGATTATCATCTTTGGCGTCATAATCATAATTCATGAGCTCGGGCATTTCGCCATGGCAAAGGCTATGGGAATCAAGGTCAACGAGTTCTCCATTGGCATGGGACCGAAAATAGTGTCGTGGGGCAAAAAGGAAACTGCATATTCCGTAAGATGCCTTCCCATAGGTGGCTTTGTCGCAATGGAGGGCGAAGACGATTCAAGTGATGACCCAAGAGCTTTCCGCAACAGACCAGTATGGAGAAGACTTTTAGTTGTTCTTGCCGGACCTTTCATGAACATAGTTCTCGGCTTTCTGA
This sequence comes from Oscillospiraceae bacterium, assembly GCA_021203065.1. Lineage (GTDB taxonomy): Bacteria > Bacillota > Clostridia > Oscillospirales > Ruminococcaceae > Faeciplasma. The sequence goes on along the minus strand of JAJQBX010000032.1, from coordinate 381,781 downwards.
TTCTGGTTATCGTAACAGCATGTTCCGACGCTATTGTATCAACAACTGTAGCCCAGTTCTATACAGAGGACGCCTCATCCCATGTGACAGGTCTTGAAGTGGGCGACAAGATAGTAGAAGTGAACGGTAGAAAGATATTCACCGATACCGACATCTCTTATGAATTCCAGATAGATGAAGACGCAGTTTTCGATATGGTCGTGGTTCGTGACGGCGAAAAAGTTTCTCTCTCAGGTGTCACTTTTGAATCCACTGTATCAGAAGATGGTTCTTCAACCCTGTATATTGATTTCATGGTCGTAGGCGAAAAGATCACACCTGCATCGGTAATAAGCTACTCAGCGAGAAAGGTTGTCTCCGTTTCAAGGATGATCTGGCTTTCGCTCGCCGATCTCTTGCAGGGAAAATACTCCATCAACGACCTTTCAGGACCGGTAGGAATCGTCGATGCAATAGGCGAGGTTGTAAGCACCACTTCTCAGGGCGTTGCTGTCTCCGAAATGCTTGAAACACTGATGACATTTGTCGTTTATATAACTATCAATGTCGGCATATTCAATCTTCTCCCGATACCTGCACTTGACGGTTCAAGGGCGATATTCCTGATTATTGAGGGAATAAGACGCAAGCCCATCAAGCCTGAGCATGAGGGAATGGTGCACTTCGTCGGAATGGCGGCTCTGCTTCTTCTGATGCTTGTGGTCACGGTAAACGATATAATAAAGCTATTCTAAAGGACGGTGTCGGCTATGGCTGTCAGAAAAGTCAGAATTGGAAATCTCACCTTGGGCGACGGAAAAATCTATGTCCAGTCAATGCTAAATACCCGTGCTGACGACATAGAAGGAAGCGTCAGGCAGGCAGTTGCACTCGAAAAAGCGGGTTGTGAGATAATCAGGGCTTCTATTCCCAATGAAGAGGCACTCAAACTCATACCTGCAATAAAGAAAGAAGTGAGCGTTCCTCTCGTTGCCGACATCCACTTCAATTACCGCCTTGCAATTGCATCATGCGAAAGAGGCATCGACAAGATAAGAATCAACCCCGGAAACATCGGTGATATGGACAAAGTCAAGGCTGTTGCTGATTGTTGCCGCAGTCATAATGTGCCAATCAGAATTGGTGTTAATTCAGGATCTTTGGAGAAAGACATTCTCGCAAAATATGGCTCTCCGACTCCCGAAGCACTCTGTGAAAGTGCAATGAAGCATATAGAGCTTCTTGAAAGATTTGACTTTAACGATATAGTCGTCTCGATAAAATCCTCTGATGTCAGACGTAACATAGCAGCTTATCGTCTCATGCGTCAGATGACTGATTATCCCTTGCACCTTGGCGTTACCGAAGCCGGTACATGCAATATGGGACTCGTAAAGTCATCAATCGGCATAGGTTCTCTATTAGCAGATGGAATTGGCGAGACTATAAGAGTCTCCCTGACAGACGACCCCATAAAAGAAGTCGAGGCAGGAATCTCAATCCTGAAAGCACTCAATCTCAGGGGCGGCGTCAAGCTTGTTTCCTGTCCTACATGTGGCAGAACCAAAATCGATCTGATTTCTCTTGCAAATAAAGTCGAAAAAGCACTTTCAGATGTCGATAAAGACATAACTGTAGCCGTTATGGGCTGTGTTGTAAACGGTCCCGGAGAGGCAAGGGAAGCTGATATAGGCTTGGCAGGAGGCGACGGCTCTGTTGTCATCTTCAAAAAAGATAGAATTTTAGGAAAATACTCCGAAGAAGATGCATTTACAGCTCTTCTTGACGAAATAGACAAGCTCTGATAGGGCAAAGGAACGGTGTTAAATGGCATTCAGAACAGTCGGCGAATTTTTCAGCGCATACGGAAATATAATCCCTGAGTCGATTAAATCCGGAGAAATTGAGCGGCTCGGCTTTTCAAAGGACCACACAAAGGTAGCTGTAGTGGTCAAATTTTCGTGCTACGTCACTTCTGCTGACCTTGAAGCCTTTGAATATGGGCTCAAGCGGGCATTGGGAATAAACGAGGTCTACATAAGCCCTCGTTTTGAGCCCCACATGCTCACAGAAGATATGATGCCGACAGTCATAGGCGAACTGAAAAAGCATCTTCCCATAAACGGCTTCTTCGATGGGGCTGACTATAATCTGGACGGAGACGTTCTTAAGATCCATCTCAGAAATTCCGGTGAAACGTTCATTAAAAATGCCGGTGTAACCGATGCTCTTCCCAAAATCATAAACTCGTGGTTTTCAAGAAACGTGACTGTTGAGATTACCGGCGATTCTCAGCCAGTCAGTGATGCTCCTATGCCCGATTTTGTGCCTCCGTCACGTGAAGCAGAGCTTGACAAGCTGGTCAGCGAGCGCATGGTTAATCCACCAACCCCGAAAAAAGAGAAGCCTCATTCCGCCCCAACCGATACATACAAGATAGAACCGCCATCTGACGATATTTTACCAGAAGCAACCGTTATCATGGGCAAACGCATCACAGGAAAGATTGAAACTATGTCAATCCCTGATGTTTACAATGCGCCTGTCAACACAAAGGCTACAATCGTAGGCGACATCTTCGACGTTGATTCCCACAACAGCAAAGATAACAAACGTATCATCATCACAGTCAAGATAACAGATTACAAGAGCTCCATTGTGATGAAGATTATTGAGATGACCGCAAAAGGCGAAGCTCTTCTTGACATGCTCAAAAAGGGCATGACCGTCATAGTAAACGGCGACGTTCAGTTTGATACCTACGACAACGAGCTAAATATAAGACCTCGTGATATAAGCGCAGTTTCAAGAGTCAGAAGAACCGACAATTCGCCTGTCAAGCGTGTCGAGCTTCATTGTCACACAAATATGTCCATCATGGACGGCATTGCTCCATCAAACGAGGTCGTCAAGCGTGCCTATGAGTGGGGAATGCCTGCAATCGCTATCACCGACTATGGCGTTGTTCAGGGTTTCCCGGATGCTATGTATGAGGTTGACAAGATTCGCAAGAACGGCGGCAACTTCAAGGTTATCTATGGCGTAGAAGCATATCAGGTCAATGATGAGACCAACATCTACTTCGGAGATGATCACCGAAAGCTCACTGACGAATTCATAGTATTTGACCTTGAAACAACCGGACTTTCAGCTGTTACCGAAAAGATTATAGAAATCGGTGCTGTCAGAGTCAGAGGCTTGCAGGTTATAGACAGAATGGACACATTCGTCAACCCCGGCAGGCATATTCCGTCCCGAATCACCGAGCTGACCAGTATCAACGACTCAATGGTAGCCGATGCGCCCTATGAGGATGAGGCACTTGACCAGTTTATCAGGTTCTGCGGAGATACTCCGGTTTTAATAGCTCATAATGCATCCTTTGATACTTCTTTCATCAAAACTGCAGTCAGACGTTGTGGCAAAAAGTTTGATTTCTCATACTTGGATACAGTAGCAATGTCAAGAGCAATGCTTCCTCACTTGGGCAAATTCACTCTCGACTATGTCGCAAAGAATCTCAATTTAGGCGACTTCCACCACCACAGAGCCTGTGATGATGCTGAGGTCAATGCCGGAATATTCATCAAGCTTTCTGAGCGTCTTATGGAGAACGATAAGAACTTGGCTATAGACGGCGTCAACGCTGCAGTTGCCAAGACGGACACTTCAAAACTTCCTACGTTCCACCAGATAATCATAGCCAAGGACAAAGTCGGTTTAAAGAATCTCTATAAATTAATATCCGATTCCAATCTTAAATACTTTCACAAAACCCCGAGAATTCCAAAGTCGGAGCTCATGGCTCATCGTGAAGGGCTCATCGTCGGCTCAGCATGCGAGGGCGGAGAACTGTTCAGAGCGGTATTCCAAGGAAAATCGTGGGACGATCTCTGCGAAATTGCCCGATTCTATGATTATCTCGAAATCCAGCCAATAGAGAACAACGCATTCATGCTGAACGACGGCAGTGTTTCAAGCGAAGAGCAGCTTATGGACTTCAACCGCACCATAGTCAAGCTCGGTGAAGAGCTGTCAATCCCTGTTGTCGCAACAGGTGATGTCCATTTCCTTGATGCTTCTGACGCCATCTTCCGCTCGATTTTAACGGGTGTGACTCATCCAGCATCGTCTGTTCCATCTCCACTATATCTCAAGACCACAGAGGAAATGCTCGCCGACTGCGCATACTTAGGCGAGGAAAAAGCTTACGAGGTAGTAGTCACCAACTCAAATCTGATTGCAGACATGACTGACCCAGAGCTCAGAGCATTTCCCAAGGGCACATTTACGCCTCATATCGATGGTGCAGATGAAGAGCTCGTTGAGATATGTCAGCGAAGAGCCAGAGAAATCTATGGCGATCCGCTTCCCGAAATTGTTTCACAGCGTCTTGACAAAGAGCTCGATTCAATAATCAAGCATGGTTTTGCGGTTTTGTATGTCATAGCAAAGAGACTTGTTGCGAATTCAGTTGAGCATGGTTATCAGGTTGGCTCCCGTGGTTCGGTAGGCTCTTCATTCGTGGCATCAATGGCAGGAATTTCTGAGGTTAATCCTCTGGTACCACACTATGTCTGCCCGAATTGCAAGCATTCTGAATTCTTTACTCACGGTGAAATCGGCTCAGGCTTTGATCTTCCCGAGAAAAATTGCCCCGAATGCGGTACATCAATGCATCGTGATGGTCACGATATACCGTTTGAGACATTCTTGGGCTTCAACGGCGATAAGTCACCCGATATAGACCTTAACTTCTCAGGCGACTATCAGGCAAGCGCACATAAATACACAGAAGAGCTCTTCGGTTCTGATAAAGTATTCAAAGCCGGCACTATTTCCACTGTTGCAGACAAAACTGCCTACGGTTACGTCATGCGTTACATGGAAAATAAGGGCATAAAGCTCCCGAATGCCGAGATTGAACGTCTTGCCAAGGGTTGTACCGGTACAAAGAGAACTACCGGTCAGCACCCGGGAGGAATGGTTGTAATTCCGAGTGAATACGACGTCTACGACTTTACACCCGTCCAGCATCCTGCTGAAAAGGTCGATTCTGACATAGTAACGACCCACTTCGACTTCAATTCGCTTCATGATACTATCTTAAAGCTTGACGAGCTTGGTCATGATGTCCCGACTCTATATAAGTATCTCGAGGATATGACCGGAACTGTCATCACCGAAACGCCGATGAGTGACCCTCTTGTCTATTCACTCTTTACTTCTCCTGAAGCTTTGGGAGTCAACGAAGAGGAGATTTTCTGCAACACCGGAACACTTGGCATCCCCGAAATGGGAACTTCATTCGTCCGGGGAATGCTTAAGGAATGTAAGCCGAAAAAGTTCTCCGACCTTCTCCAGATTTCGGGACTTTCTCACGGAACTGACGTATGGCTTGGCAACGCATCTGAGCTCATCAAAAACGGCACCTGCACCATCGATCAGGTTATAGGAACACGTGACAGCATCATGACATATCTTATATACCACGGTATCGACCCGAGTCTGTCGTTCAAGATAATGGAGATAGTCAGAAAGGGCAACGCCCCTAAGCTTCTTACAGACGAAATGAAGCAGACAATGCGTGACCACGATGTCCCCGAATGGTACATCGACAGCTGTATGAAGATAAAGTACATGTTCCCGAAGGCTCATGCTGCCGCATATGTAACAGCCGCAATTCGTCTTGGCTGGTACAAGGTTCACTATCCACTTGAGTTCTATGCGGCAATTTTCACTGTCCGTGGTGAAGACTTCGACGCTGAAACCGCAGTCAGAGGCAAGCGTGCCGCCAAGAACAAGATTGAAGAGTTCCGCCAGAAGAGCGACCGTACCGATAAAGAGGACGGAGTTCTTGATACTCTCATGATCATCAACGAGGCTCTCTGCCGTGGCGTTGAATTCCTGCCAGTAGATATACATAAATCTCACTATAAGATTTATCAGATAGAGGACGGGAAAATCAGATTGCCATTTGTATCGGTAGCCGGAGTAGGAGAGAGTGCAGCTCTTGCCATCTACGAAGCGGCACAGAACAAGAACTTCATCACCGTCGAAGAGTTCAGAGGGCAATCGGGTATCTCAAAGACCAATATCGACTCACTCATAGCACTTGGTGCATTCGGAGATATGCCTCTTGAATCACAGATGACATTGTTTTAAGCTATAGGTACAGGATTTGAGCATATAGGTTCTCGTCCTGTACTTTTTTGCGCCTGAAATCAACAGTCACTAAAAGCTATGTATCCGAATAATATGTAGAGAAGTTTCATAACTTTAATACTTAATAGGAGGATATACAATGGCTGATTTCGGATCAAACCCCTATGGCTTCAAGGAAGCAGTGACCATTGAAGCTCAGCGGATATTCGACAGTTGTTCCGACAGGGATTGCCTTGAGGATCTGGAAGTTACATTTCCTGACTATGAATCGGTAAAACTTGTAAACGAGGCAAACTATGCAAAGGCAAGATGTGCCGAGGTGACAAGCGTATACTTCTCGGTTGAGCCTATTCCGTTCAACAAAGGCTTCTACTCGGTTGACATTACTTACACCTTTAGCGTTGAAATCGATCTTGCGGCTTCGGCTTCTTCACAGGCAGAAACCGTCACCGGAACTGCAACATTCACAAAAAAGGTAATTCTTTACGGAAGCGATGGAGGAACAAAATATTTCACCTCAAACGACAATGGAGCAGTAACCGCCACAGGCTGCAGCTACAGCAACCCGCCAAAGGCAACTCTGGCAGTTGCCGACCCGATTGTACTTGGGATTCGCCTTGTTGCCATCCCGTCTCCTGCGTGCATTATGGATACTGCTGCCGAAAATGCTGTTATATCAGCATCAAGAAAGGCTATCTATGTGACGCTTGGTGTCTTCTCGATAGTCTCTCTTGCAAGAACTGTGCCCATCATGGTGCCGTCGTACGACTATTCAGTCCCCAGCAAGGAATGCGTTTCCAACACCGAAAGCCCCTGCGAGCTGTTCGAAAAGATAAGCTTCCCCTCAAACGAATTCTTCCCGAAGAGCTTAGAAGACGCCACCTGCGGCTGTCAGACTTCCGCAACGAATACTTGAATTCGCAACAGGAATAATAAATCGCCCGCCTCAGTCATATTATTTGACTGAGGTGAGTTTTATATGACATGCACATTGACTGAGCTTAAGCGCAAGGAGCTAATAGAAACCAAAACCGGCACCATGCTCGGAAAAATCAGTGATGTTGAAATAGACACCGATGACGCATCTATCGTTTCAGTAATAGTTTATGGCAGACCGAGGCTTTTCGGAATCCTCGGGCGGGACAGCGACATGATAATCAGATACACAGATATTGATTTAGTAGGACGTGATACAGTCCTGATTTCATCCGAAGAAAAGCTTTCGTGGCGGGAGCAAACCCCGAAATTAGGCTTCATAGGAAAGTCTCAGGACAACGAAACCCAGCCATCATATGCATAATCGTTAAGACCGAACCCTGCTCATCAGGTTCGGTCTCTTATATTTTAAAAAGTTTTATCGCTCATATTGACAACCTCCGACATATTGTCTATAATTAGTTCATAAACATTCGTGTCAATGCGGATGGAATATCATATCAGGAGTGAGAAACAGGTGGCAGTATATTATATCACAAACAACAGCTGTGAGTGTTACATAAGTCTCAGCGGAAGCGGGAAATACAACATAACCACAGATTTAGAGAAAGCGCATAAATTTACTTCTTCCAAAAAAGCATGGACTTATATTGATTCCAGTGTGCCACAGGACAAGCGTGATAATTGGCACGTCGAGATGTATGATCCTGATAATCAGCATCCAATGCCTGATTCTATTTCCGGCATCAATCCAGAGGACAGGGTAGACTGGGATGAAGCCTTAAAAAACATTGGAGACACTTATCTCAAGGTTTCCAAGTACCGTGAACAGCTTAATAAACAATTAAGTGCTCTTGACCTCGAACAGTGCGATCTTCTCCATGCCTGCGAATTTTATAAGTGCAACGTAGTAGAAGGCTATAAGCTCTATAAAATGCTTCACGACCTCAGAATCAGGCGCAGATGGGTCAAAGATGAAATGAAACGTGCTGATACGATTCTCATGAAGAATTACTCAGATGTGATGTCCGGGGAGATTCAGGCAGATTTCTCAGCTTTGGATAATCGGGAGTACACGCCGAGGGTGCTGAAAGAGTTGTTTGAGGAGAAGGACAAATAAGAAATGGAAAAGAATATGAACGAGCTGACGCAAAAAGAAAATGGGATACTTCAAGCTATGACATCAGGTGAAATTATGCCTATGGAATATGACAGCACTGCATTGATTAAGACATATTGCAAAATGCCTTTGTCCCAAGTCAGTGCACTTGGAGTAGGCTTTGAGCCGATGGCTTCTGCCATACAGAAGATTGCAAGTGGTAAAGAAGCAGTAAGTGGGCTATACAAAGTGACTATTCCTGCCGGGACGCACTTGGCACAATTCCACGGAAGCACCGACTATCTGGGGACCGCTTTGTCAGATGAGACAAATATGCTTGCCAATCAAGCTCATCTATCACCGATTGCTTTTAATCCAACAATGATGTTTGCCGCTGCAACTCTCGCAAGCATTAACAATAAACTCGACTCTATCCAAGAAACACAGCAGGAGATGATTGACTATATCGTTCAGAAAGAGAAATCCTCTCTGAAAGGTGACTTGGAGTTCCTTATCGACGTATTCAACAACTATAAGCATAACTGGAACAGTGATAAGTATAAGACTGCAAATCATATCAAGGCTTTGGATATTCGACAGGAAAGTGGAAAGCGAATTGACTTCTACAGAGAACAGATTAAGAAGCATACTGATAAGAAAGACATAATCCACGGCGACCAAAGTGTGAAAAAACAGCTCCTAAAGATTCAGGATGAGTTTAAGGATTATCAGTTGTCATTGTATCTGTATGGTTTTGCTTACTTTCTTGAAGTACTTTTGCAGGAGAATTATGACAGTTCATATCTCAGTTCAATTTCAAGCAAAATTGATAAGCTTGCTATCGAGTATCGGGAACTATATACGACGGCTTATTCAGTCTTGGAAGATCGCTCAAAGACCTCTTTACAATCAAGAATGATAAGGGGATTGTCAGGTGCAAGTAAATTTGTCGGGAAGACAGTTGCTTCGATTCCACATATCAGGGATTCTCAGATTGATGAAAGTCTGATTGAGGCAGGAGAAAAGCTGAATGACTTCGTAGGTCAGCGGGAGCAGGATACACTACAGCAGTTAGTTGACAGACAAAGCAGCTGTGTACGACCGTTTATAGATCAGATCGACACTATCAATGCTATGTATAACCAAGATATGACTGTTCTCTTTGATGACAAAACGCTTTATCTCGGAACATGTGAGGTATAGAAAAGACTGTACCAACTGGCACAGCCTTGAACTTCTATTTAACTCTTACTGACTTATTGATTCTCTCAAACTCAAATCCTCTGTCCGACTTAATCGGTGCTTCAAAGATTTCAAAATACACAACTGCATTAGGACTGAGATTAAGCTCAATATCAAGCTTGCCATCTGTAACAGTCAATCTTTGTGACATGACCAAAGGATACGCCGCTGAGCGGAGCAATTCATTTTGCTCGGGTGTGGGATTTGCGGGTTCGCCGATGTCGTGCCAGAGTTTTCTCGGGTTGCAGACTTCCTCGTCGACGGTCTTTGTAATCATGCAGTATTCGCCGTTGGGGAGATTAACAGACGATGTGATGGTCATATCTTCAAGCGGTTCGTCGTTTATAACAGAATTCCATGCAACACCACGGAGCTTGCCGTTATCTTCGGTGACAATAAACTCCTTTGAGCGGTAAATGCATCTGCCGGTGAGCTTTTTGAAGAATGCGAAAGTATGGAACGTCGGCTTCGGAATACAGCCGTTTGCAACAAGACCGAAACCGCCGTGGAAAGGCGTGAATGGGACGCCGTGCTCCTCAAAAACGTCTCCGAATGTCCAGTAGGAGTAGGATGCATGAATGTCGCCAAGCTCCGCCAGCATTCCCGCAAGATAAGCCGCATTCATATTGGTATCGTGAAGCGGAGTGATAGGGGAGTAGGAAGTGTTGAATTCCGTGAGATGAATATCGAAGCCACGGTATTTGTCAAAGCTGTCTACAATCTTTCTGGTGTTTTTGATGGTAATATCTGCACTGTCCCTGTCAATCATGTCAGGATACTGATAGTGCCCGACTGTTTCAGGAACGTGAATTGTGTAGTGATGCCGGGTGACGAAATCGAGGGGAATATCATTCTTGTCGGTGTAAGAGAGAAACTCGCTCATCCATCTTTCGTCGTCAACTCCGCAGATAGCTGGTCCGCCAACTCTTAGCTCAGGACTGACAGCTTTGATAGCTGAAACAGTATATTTGTAAAGCTCGCAATACTTCTCAAGATCTGCATCCTTCCAGAAGCCTCTCAGGTTCGGTTCGTTCCATACTTCGAAATACCATGTCTTTACCTCTTCCAATCCGTATCTGTCTGCAAGATGGCTTATAGTTGCTGTGACAAGTTCGCACCATCTCTTGTATGACTTTGGTGGTGTTACATTAGCCCTCCACCAGAATCCGACCTCTTCGCCTGACGAAGCTAACTTTTTCGGCATAAAGCCAATCTCAAGAAATGGCTTCAGTCCAAGCTCCTTATACATGTCCATCACTACATCAAGATATGTGAAGTTGTATTCTGCATGGGTTTCGCCGTTTTCGTCAGTGTATTCGTTGTAAATGGCAAGATCCTCGTAGAAAAGCCCGTGCCCACGGATATACTTGAACCCGATTTTCTCCTGAACCAGCTTAAGCTGCTCATAATATTGCCTCTGCAGAGCCAGTCCCATTCTGCCAGTGCCGATGCAGAAATCAACCTGATTGTTGAACGGCACAGTATTGTTCATATCGATTTTACAGTCAACAGTCTTCATATAAAAGCCTCCAATATAATTTCCAAGTGAGTTCAGTATATCATGAATGGGTCATGCTGTCAAATAATTTATAAAAGACGTCTTTACAAGAAAGCCTGCAAATGCTATAATTGGCATTGATTTATTCCGAACGGAGGAAACTTATATGACAAAAGCTATGGAAATTTTAAATAGTCTCACTCTCGAAGAAAAAGCATCCCTGACATCCGGCAAAGACTGTTGGAGAACGGTTGATGTTGAGGGAAAGCTTGCAAGCATTATGATGAGCGACGGACCTCACGGCTTGAGAAAAGAGGAGAACGGCGGCACAGTTCCTGCAACCTGCTTCCCGTCAAGCGCAACGATTGCTAACAGCTGGGATGAAGAATTGATTTATAAAATAGGCGAAGCTCTCGGCGAAGAATGTCTTGCGAATGATGTTCAGGTTATCTTGGGACCGGGTGTAAATATCAAGAGAAGTCCTCTTTGCGGAAGAAACTTTGAGTATTTCTCAGAAGATCCACTTCTTGCAACAAAGATGGCTTCCGGACACATAAGAGGCGTGCAGTCAAAAGGCGTCGGTGCATGCATCAAGCACTTTGCCGCAAACAATCAGGAAACTGACAGGTTTTCAGTAAATGCAGTTATTGACGAAAGAACCTTAAGAGAGATATATCTTTCGAGCTTCGAAGAAGCAGTGAAAGAGGCTAAGCCTTGGATGATTATGTCCGCCTACAACAAGCTCAACGGCGATTACTGTTCCGAAAGCAAGTATCTGCTCACTGATATTCTCCGTGATGACTGGGGATATGAGGGCGTCGTTGTTTCCGACTGGGGAGCGGCAAATGAGCCTGTCGATGGCGTAAAAGCCGGTCTTGACATCCGCATGCCCGGACCAGTCCCGTCAGCAAATGCCGCTATAGTCGAGGCGGTAAATTCGGGCAAGCTCTCAATGGAAGAGCTTGACAAGAACGTGCTCAGAATTATTGAACTTGTAAAAAAAGGCGTTAAGGGCAGAAACGAAAACTACAAAGCCGATATGGTTGCCCATAATGAGCTTGCCATGAAAGCGGCGGAGGAAAGCGCAGTTCTGCTTAAGAATAATAACAGCGTCCTGCCTCTGAGTAAATCTGATAAAATAGCTTTAATAGGCGCATTCGCAGAGGAAATCCGTTATCAGGGCGGAGGAAGTAGCTGTGTAAATGCGACCGAGGTCTCAAATCTTTTGCAAGCACTTGATGACAAGAATATCAATTATACCTATGCAAAGGGCTTTAAAACCGAAGATGATTCTATAGATGATGCCCTTGTTTCAGAGGCAGTAGCAGTATCTGAGAACTCAGACAAGATTGTAATGTGCATGGGTCTTCCTTTCAGGATGGAGAGCGAGGGCTTCGACAGATGGACAATGTCTTTGCCATCTAATCAGATAGATCTGTTCAACAAGCTTTCTGCACTCGGCAAGCCGGTAGTAATCGTTCTCTTCCAAGGCTCTCCGGTTGAGATGGAGTGGAGCGAAGCCGCAGATTCTATACTCGCCATGTACACCGGTGGACAGGCGGTTGCAAGAGCGTGTGCTAATCTCATGTTCGGTGACGCTGTCCCTTGCGGCAAGCTCTCCGAAACTTGGGGCTTGAAGCTTGAAAATAACCCTACAGCACTCAGCTTCCCCGAAAAGGGCACAGCCACCTACAGCGAGGGAGTATACGTTGGCTACAGATACTATGACAAGAAGAAGCTTGACGTTATGTACCCGTTCGGCTATGGTCTCAGCTATACCACATTCGAGTACAGCGATTTAAAGCTCTCAGCTTCTGAAATATCCGAAAACGATACTCTTGAAGTCAGCTTCAAAGTCAAAAACACCGGTAATGTTGCAGGAAAAGAGATATGCGAGCTCTATGTTGAGCCTACATATCCCTCAGTCTCAAGACCTGTAAGAGAGCTTAAGGGCTTCAAAAAGATTTCTCTCGAACCTGATGAAGAAAAGACAGTCACGATGTCCCTCAATAAGCGCAGTTTTGCTTATTACGATGTCGAAACTCACGACTGGCAGGTAGACACCACCGTCTACAAGATTCTTGTCGGTTCGTCATCAAGAGATTTGCCACTCGTAGCTTCTGTAAAAGTCAATAGCTCACGCTCGAGTAAAGCTTTCTTCACTACCGATTCAAGAGTCTATGAGCTTAATGCAAATCCTATAGCAAAGGAAGCGCTCAACAAGCTTCTCAAAGAGGATTTAGGTATCGACACTATAGCAATGTCGATTGATTTGCCACTGTCAAAGTTAGTCGGCTTCAGTGGAGGAATCCTCAGTGTTGATATGCTCGACAGGTTTGTAGCGGAGCTTAACGAAAAGATTAAGTAATAAACAAGAGCGGTTTCTGTTGAGAACCGCTCATTTTTTACTTTACCGCACTGTCAATACTATCCCCGAAAACAAAGAACCTGTCATAAAGAAACTCTAAAACAAAGTTCAGTATCATCGACACGGCGAGAACTACGTACTCATTGACTCCAATGTTTTCAAGAGCATTTCCGCCGATGGTCGAGAGGGGAGTAAAAACTACATAAAATACTGCTACTTTTGCCATTGCTATCGGGATATTATTTGCCGAGCGGAATGTGAATTTCCGGTTGAAAGTGAAATTCCACAGCACAGATGCCACAAGTGCCGTCAGATAACACACCCAGTAATTCAGCGAAAAGCCCTCATTCAGAATCGTAAACACTATAATCTGAATCACACCTGCGCTGATTGAGAACAGAACAAATTTCGACGCCCTGATTATTTCTTCTTTGGTTTTAACGTTTTCTTTCATGACTAAATCCTCGCAATCATCACTTATGCTTCAAGTGTAGCATTTAAGCGATATTTTGTCAAGCCTATATCACCATTTTCAAAAAACTGTTTACCCTTTTCGCCTTGACAAAAGCCCTTATATCCTGTATTATAGCCATATTACAAATCGTAATTTCGATTGGTCATCATACACTTGAAAGGGCACATAAATGAACCCTAAAATAAGAGAAAAAACGATGGAGGCTTTTGCTTCTGTCTTACCTATAACAATAATCGTCCTCGTTCTGAGCATAGTTTTAGTCCCTGTTGAGTTGGGGACATTTGTAATGTTCTTGGCGGGCGCAGTCATGCTGATTGTCGGCATGGGCTTCTTCCAGCTCGGAGCTGAAATGGCTATGACGCCTCTTGGTGAGGGCATAGGCGTAATGATTTCAAAATCCCGTAAGACTGTCATCGCTTTGGTGACCAGCTTTGTTATGGGAACAATCATAACGCTTGCAGAGCCAGATTTACAGGTACTAGCGAATCAAGTTCCGTCAATTCCTAACAGCGTCCTTATCTGGGCGGTAGCAGTTGGTATGGGAAGCCTATTTTCAGTTGCAGTTGTTAGAATCTGCAGGCGAGTAAAGCTATCGAATATACTATTTGTGCTCTATGCGATAGTGATTGTGATTTCTTTCTTTGTTCCGTCTGAGTTCTTAGCAGTTTCATTTGATGCCGGAGGAGTTACAACAGGACCTATAACAGTTCCTTTCATAATGGCAATGGGTGTCGGAATGGCTTCTATCAGAAGTGATAAAAATGCTTCTGACGACAGCTTCGGTCTTGTAGCAATTTCAAGTGTCGGACCGATAATCGCCGTTCTGCTCTTAGGAATCTTCTATCAGCCAACCGGAGCAGATTACACTTCTACCGAACTCTCTACGGCAATAACAACTCAGGACGCTGCAAAGGAATTCCTGTTTGCAATTCCAGAATACATAAAAGAAGTTCTGGTCTCAATTTTGCCGATTTTAGGCATGTTTATAATCTTCCAGCTCATTAGCCACCGTTATCGTAGCAGGCAGATAAAGAAAATACTCGTAGGATTCGTCTATACATTCATAGGTTTGGTGCTTTTCCTTACCGGCGTAAATGTCGGCTTCTCTCAGGTCGGAACTGTAATCGGAAGAGATTTGGCATCATCGGATACGAAATGGCTTCTCGTGCCTGTTGGAATGCTGATAGGCTATTACATAGTAAAGGCTGAGCCTGCAATCCAGATTCTTAACAAGCAGGTTTCTGACGTCACAAACGGCGTTGTCTCTGCAAAGCTTATGAACACCTGCATGTCAGTCGGCGTATCTGTTTCAGTAGGGCTTTCGATGCTCAGAGTGATTCTCGGCATACCGATACAGTATATCCTGATACCCGGCTACATCATAGCAATAGTTCTTTCAAGATTTGTCCCTGATATATTTGTCGGTATCGCATTTGACTCCGGCGGAGTTGCCAGCGGACCGATGACCAGTACATTTCTTCTTCCGCTAAGTATAGGAGCATGTGAAGCACTCGGCGGCAATATTATGACCGATGCATTCGGCGTCGTTGCACTTGTTGCTCTCACACCTCTTGTAGCCGTTCAGCTTATGGGACTTTCGTATAAGCTCAAGCAGAAGAAAGCAGAAAGGGCTGCGCTTATGCTCGCAGAGCAGAATGTTATTGAAGATCTCGACGAGATAGTCGAAATAGAGGAGGTTGGAAAGAATGGAGAATGACCGTCTGGCTTTCAGAATGTTGTTTGTAATATCAAACCCGAAGCTTGCAGATAAGGCAAATGCTCTTTTCAAACAGAGCGGAATCCCTCTATATTACCGCTTCCACGGAAAAGGAACAGCCACGAGCGAGATAAAGGAGATTTTTGGGCTTGGAAATATTGACAAGATGATTCTTATTACCGTTCTCCCTAAGCCAATGTCTGATAAGATGCTCCTAAAGCTCAATAAGGAGCTCATATTGAACACCCCTAACAGCGGTATTGCATTCAGCACGGTTTTATCCGGTGGTAGTGGTATTCTTCTGAACCGTCTTAAAAAGCTCAATTCAAAATATGCTGAGGATGCTGAAAAGCTTATCGGAAAGGAAAGGAATGTATACGAAATGCCTGAGCCAAGACACGCACTTATAATGGCAATAGTCAATCAAGGCTACAGTGAGGATGTAATGGATGCAGCCCGTGATGCCGGAGCAACCGGGGGAACGGTACTTCATGCAAGAGAAGCCGTTAACGAGGACACCTATGAATTCTGGGGCGTTCCCGTTCAGCCGGAGCGTGAGATTATAATGATTATCTCTTCTCAGGAGGACAAGCTTACAATCATGAAAGCGATAGGCGAGAAGTGCGGATTGAACTCCCCCGCAAAGGGCTTGGTCGTTTCAATGCCTGTTGATAATGTTGCCGGAATAGCATGACATAAATACCGAGGCAGAGCACCTGCCTCGTTTTTTATGACCTGATTCTTGACAACAGCCCGTAGGTGCGCTATAATGACTAAAGTCTATTTCTTTGATAGGTTATGTATTCAGGAGATTTGAGCAATGGATTTTATTTTCAGAAGCGTGGAGCCTATGGAGCTTGACAGAAACGGAGTTCTGATTGCCATGAGCGGCGGAGTTGACAGCTCCGTTGCGGCTTTTCTTATGCGAGAAAAAGGCTATAACTGCCTTGGCACTACAATGCGCCTATACGACAGCCATGGCAATGACTCAGGCAGTATTCACACCTGCTGCACCGAAAAAGATGTTGAAGACGCCGCCGAATGTGCACTGAGGCTTGGCATTCCGTTTGAAGTAGCAAATTTCACATCTGAATTCAAAGAGAAGATTATTGATAAGTTTATAAGAACCTATGAAGCTGGCGGAACACCGAACCCCTGCATCGACTGCAACCGTTATATGAAGTTCGGCAAGCTCATTGAACTTGCCATGAGAAGAGGGCTCTTCTATATCTGTACCGGTCACTATGCAAGAATTGAAGAGAATGACGGCAGATTCCTGCTTAAGAAAGCAATTGATGAAACCAAGGATCAGAGCTATGTTTTATATTCTCTCACACAGAATCAGCTCAAACATATAAAATTCCCTCTCGGTGGGATGACAAAGTCAGAAGTCAGGGCATTAGCTGAACGTGAAGGTTTTCTCAACGCCCATAAGCACGACAGTCAGGACATCTGCTTCGTTCCTGATGGAAACTATGAAGCTTTTATGGAGAATTACACCGGTAAATGCTATCCCGGGGGTGATTTCAGGTTTTCAGATGGCACTGTCGTCGGGAAGCATCATGGTGCTGTGGGCTATACAATTGGGCAGCGAAGAGGCTTGGGCATATCCTATAGCGAGCCGGTCTACGTCTATGAAAAAGATATGGCGAACAACATCGTCTATGTCGGAACTCAGGACCAGCTTTACAGCACAGGTCTTGTTGCCGACGATGTGAACTGGATCGCTTTTGATAAGCTTACTGACAGTCTTAAGGTCACCGCCAAAACCAGATACCGCCAGAAAGAGTTTCCGGCAACCGTTGAGCTTTTGGATGATGGCAGGTTCAGGCTTATTTTCGACGAACCGCAGAGAGCTGTTACAAAGGGACAAGCTGTGGTTTTGTATCAGGATGATATAGTCGTCGGCGGAGGAACAATAACTGAGGCAATAGGAGAGATGAGATAATGGCTAAAAGCCTTGAACCATATCAGGAAATTGAGCGGAGCATCCAGACTGTATTCTCGAGCAATATCTGGAGTCCGTTTATGACTGCTGTCAGGGATTATAATCTCATAGAATCCGGTGATAAAATCGCTGCCTGTGTCTCTGGCGGAAAAGACTCAATGCTCATGGCGAAGCTTCTGCAAATTCTCCAGCGGCACAGTGAAGTTCCGTTCGAGCTTATCTTTCTTGTGATGGATCCCGGTTATAACGAGCTTAATCGCCGGAAAATTGAGGAGAACGCCAAGCTTCTTAGTATCCCGATTACCGTTTTTGAGACAAATGTCTTTGCAGTTGCAAACAATACCTACCGTAATCCCTGTTATCTCTGCGCCAGAATGCGCCGGGGGCATCTCTACATCAATGCAAAAGAACTTGGCTGTAATAAGATAGCTCTTGGGCACCACTTCAACGATGTTGTCGAAACGACCGTAATGAGCATGTTTTACAGCTCTCAGCTTCAGGCAATGCCTCCAAAGGTTCACTCAAAGAATTTCGAGGGTATGCAGCTTATAAGACCTCTATATTGCGTACATGAAGACGATATTATCGCATGGAAGCAGTATAACAATCTCGAATTCATCCAGTGTGCCTGTCGCTTTACCGAAAAATGCGACGCCTGTGATAACAGTTCAAAGAGGCAGGAGGTTAAAATGCTCCTAAAACGTCTCCAGAAAGATAATCCCAGAGTCTGCAAGAGCATTTTCAACAGCATACATAACGTCTGCCTCGACACAATGGTTGGCTACAAAACAAAGGGCAAGCACTATGACTTCAATGAGATATACGAAAATCTGTCAGAATAAGGTTGACGACCGGCAAAATAAAGGCTATAATACACAGTAAGAAATCAAGATTCACGACGTGCTGTAAAAGGAGTGTTTACATATGGCAAAGAAAAATGGAGCATCAAAATCAATCGCTGGCACTATAGCGATTATAGTTATTATCCTCGTAGTACTTATCGTTGCAGTTTTATGGATATTGGATCTCGGCGGAAGCGATACAGTAGAGAATATTTTAGGTTCTGATGACGTTTCATCTGTCGATGAAGAAACTGACGGGACAGCAACCTATAAGGAGCTTCTCAACGAAAATTCCCTTGCCGATGCAACACAGGCTGTTCAGACTACCGACGAGAGCGGAGATACAGTAATCACTCTTTCCGGTTCAACAGTTAGCGTCTCAGGCGACGATTCGGGAGTGACCCTCGAAGATAAAGACATTATCATAACCCGTGAGGGAACTTATGAATTCACGGGAACTCTTGATGACGGAAGAATCATCGTCAATGCCGTCAACCAGAATGTTGTTCTTATACTGAACGGCGTGAATATCTCATGCTCAAACGGCTCAGCTATCTATGTCTACAAGGCAGGAACCTGCACGATTCTTCTGAATGGCAATACTGAAAATACCGTCTCCGACGGCTCAAGCTACGATTTCTCGCTTTCATTCTGCGACTCAGCTTCCGAAGAGCCCAATGCCGCAATATTTGCTAAGGATGATCTGATTATTCGTGGCACGGGAACTCTCATAGTTAACGGCAATCATGCCGCCGGAATCATCGGTAAGGATACTTTGAAGATTATCAATACAAATGTAACTGTGACCGCAGTAGGCAACGGCATCAACGGCAAGGATAGTCTCACAATTCAGAATTCTACTGTCAATGTCACTGCCGGCAAAGACGCTCTCCGCTCTACAAACGACACCGATTCAACTCTCGGCTATGCTACTTTCACAGATTCTAATATAACCATAACTGCCGGTAATGACGGAGTTCAGACAGAGACAGGAATCACCATTTCAAACTGCTCAATCTACATTATAACTGCTGGTGGAGCTTATGAAACCACAGCTGACAGTGCAAAGGGTCTGAAGTGCGTTCAGGGCACTATCGATATTGACGGCGGAAGCATTGTTATCGACAGCGCAGATGATTCGGTTCATGCGGCAGGGGATATTACAATTTCTGACGGTGTTCTGAATCTCTCCTCAGGAGACGACGCAGTTCACAGTGACAGCTCCGTAACCGTGAACGGTGGCAATACTGTTATCTCCACTTCAAGCGAGGGCTTGGAGGGCGAGAACGTCACAATAGCCGACGGTATAGTCTACATCAACGCCAAATCAAACGCCATCAACGCCTCTAACGAAGATGCCACCGACGGAAGTGTCAGCATCACCGGTGGATATGTCTACATCAGCTCAAATGACGACACAATAGATTCCAAGGGCGATATAACAATCAGCGACGGAATCGTCTTGGTAAACGGTAATTCCGACGGCGGACTCAAGTACGAGGGAAGCTTCACCATCGACGGCGGAACTGTTCTGATGCTTGGTTATGCCTCCACCGCAAAGAACCCGAGCGATGCAAACCAGAATACAATCTCGGTTTCGTTTGCAAGTGCGGTTTCCACCGGTTCATATATCAGAATTTCCTGCGGCAGCGAGGAATACGTCTTCAAGACCACTAAACCGGTTGAGAATATTGTCTTCTCGTCTTCAATGCTGGTAACAAGTGAGACTGTAACCATAACCTATGGCGGAAACTACAAGAATGGCGAAAGCATCGACAATGTCTGCACCGGAGGCACATATTCAGGAGGCACGGACATAACGCTCACCGTTTCCGACGGCTTGACAATCTACGGATAATATCAAATAATCATATATGGAGGAAATCAACATGGCAGAATCTAACGAAGCAATCAATACTACTAAAAAAGTAATATTCAGCGGAATACAGCCAACGGGCGTATTCACCCTCGGCAACTATCTGGGGGCTATAAAAAACTGGGGACCGCTTCAGGACGAGTACAATTGCATCTATTCGATAGTTGATGAGCATGCGCTTACCGTCAAGAGAGATCCGGCAACGTTCAGAAAGCAGACAATAGAGTGCTACGCACTGCTCTTGGCGTGCGGACTTGATCCGGAAAAGTCAATAGTTTTCATCCAGAGCCATAACCCCAATCATGCACAGCTCAGCTGGATTCTTTCCTGTTGCACACAGTTCGGTGAGCTCACCCGTATGACCCAGTTCAAGGACAAGTCACAGAAGCACCCCGACGATGTAAACGCCGGACTCTTCACTTATCCTGTACTGATGGCGGCTGATATTCTTGTTTATAATGCTGACCTCGTCCCTATAGGAGAAGACCAGAAGCAGCATCTTGAGCTCGCAAGAAACATTGCTGTAAGATTCAATCAACGCTATGGCGATATGTTTACTGTCCCGGATGCATATATCCCGAAGACTGGTGCCAGAATCAAGAGTCTCCAAGACCCGACAAAGAAAATGTCGAAGTCGGACGATAACCCGAATGCTTGCATCCTTATCTTAGACGATAAAGATACAATAATCCGAAAGTTCAAGCGTGCAGTAACAGACAGCGACACCGAAGTAAGATACGCCGAGGGCAAGGACGGAATCAACAATCTGATGACCATCTACTCCTGCGTAACCGGAAAGAATATGGACGAGATAGAAAGTGAATTCTCCGGAAAGGGCTATGGCGATTTCAAGCTTGCAGTAGGCGAAGCGGTAGCTGACAGCTTAGAGCCTGTAAGAACCGAATATGCAAAACTTATAGCAGATAAGGCATACCTCAAGCAGTGCTACACCGATGGCGCACAGCGAGCATTCAGGCTTTCAAATAAGATTCTGACAAAGGCTTCCCGCAAGGTTGGCTTCGTTGATTACAGATAACAAAGGCAGGTAACATATAACATGAAACTTGGAATGGTAGGTCTACCTAATGTAGGAAAGAGCACGCTTTTCAATGCACTCACAAACGCCGGTGCTGAGTCGGCAAACTATCCCTTTTGCACCATAGAGCCAAATGTCGGAGTAGTAAGCGTTCCCGATGAGCGTCTTAACAAACTGGCAAAGATGTATAACCCGAATAAGTTCACTCCGGCAACCCTCGAATTTGTCGATATTGCCGGACTCGTAAAGGGTGCATCAAAAGGTGAGGGACTCGGAAACAAGTTCTTAGCCAACATCCGTGAATGCGATGCTATAATTCACGTAGTCAGGTGCTTTGAATCAGACGACATAATCCATGTCGAGGGCTCAGTCGACCCGAAGCGTGACATTGAGACGATAGATTTAGAACTGATTTTCGCTGACATCGAAGTTCTGGAGCGTCGCCTCGATAAGGCTAAAAAGATGGTCAAGGGCGACAAGAAGTATCAGGCTGACATCGAACTGACTGAGGGTCTGCTTGCTCATCTGACCGATGGCAAGCCCGCAAGAAGCTATCCGTTCACCGATGACGAAAGGGAAATGATCCGTTCAACTCCGCTTCTATCCCAGAAGCCAGTCATCTATGCCGCAAATCTTTCTGAGGACGATTTCAGAGCTGATATAAACACTTCGAAGCACTATCTCACGGTAAAGGAAATCGCAGAGGCTGAAAACTCTGCAGTTCTTCCTATTTGTGCGGAGATTGAAGCAGAGCTTTCCGATATGTCAGAAGAGGACAGACAGCTATTCCTCGAAGATCTGGGCTTGGAGGTCTCCGGGCTTGACAGAGTTATAAAAGAAGGCTATTCGTTATTGGGTCTTATTTCGTTCCTGACTGCCGGCAAAGACGAATGCAGAGCTTGGACTATAAAGAAAGGCACAAAAGCTCCTCAGGCAGCCGGCAAGATTCATACCGACTTCGAACGTGGCTTCATCAGAGCAGAAGTAATTGCATTCTCCGATCTTGAAGCCTGTGGCAGTATGGTTGCCGCCAAGGAAAAGGGACTTGTCCGCTCTGAGGGCAAGGATTATGTCATGCAGGATGGCGACGTTGTACTTTTCAGATTCAACGTGTAATCCGGCTGTTTCCGATTTTTTCAGAATTTTTTCTCTTCCTGCAATAATCTTCGACTTTGATTTGTATTATAGATATAAACCCTTTCAGCCCCTTTTTATATTGCAAAGCGAGGAGAAATTTGCATGAAGAAATTATTAGCAATGCTTCTGGCAGGACTTATTATGATGTCGGCTATGTCAGTCTGTGCTTTTTCTGCTGATACGCCTGCAGAGATTAGCTACACTGTCTACGACGGAAAGGTGGTTCTCTCGTGGTTCAATACGCCTGATGAGACCTACACAGTTTACTGGAAACGTTCAAGCTCATCCGAATGGAAGGTTGCAGGAACTACTTCCAAGCATAAAGTCAACATCACCGGTCTCAAAAACGGCGTAAGCTATGACTTCAAGGTTGAGATAGGCGGCGAAGATTCTGAAATCGTAACTGCAACACCAATAGAGCCTACGTATCTCTACGCCATAAGTACGGTCAATGTTCGTTCAGAGCCTTCCTACGCAAGCGACAGATGGGGATCATATTCCTGCGGCGATCAGGTTGAAGTTGTCGGAGAGGAAAACGGTTGGTATATAATAAACTATCCCTATTCCGATTCTGTCAAGTATGTCAATGCAGCTTATCTCTCAGAAGAAGTTCCCGACGGAACTGCTGAGGATGAGCCGGTTGTCGACCTGATTGACCGTAATGATGAGTCTTACGTAGTCACATCCGACACCGAAGTTCTTTCTGATATGGTAAACGGAGAGGTTATAGGAACTCTTGAAGCTGGTGAGACTGTAGAAGTTACAGGAATAGTCGTTTCCGACTGCCTTACACTCTGTGCCTATCAGATAAGTTACAATGATGGCGTCGCTTATGTTAACGGTGGAATCACTGACCCCGATTTCAAAACAGAGGACTTCGAAATATACTATGAAGGTCTGACTGACCGAGGAAGCGTAACCCACGACAATCGAGGCTATGTTGAGCTTTGCGTAGTTGAAGATTCTATCACGAGCTCAGGAGCAACATTCAAAATACGTAACTCAAGCCAGTATATGCTTGATTATGGCGAGGATTACGCGCTTCAGGTTTACTCAGATGGCGAGTGGAGCGATGTTCCACTGATTGTCGACTCATATGACGTAAATTCAATAGCAAATTTGGTCTGGGCAGGTGGAGATGTATCAATCTTCACTGTGGATTGGTCAGGCATCTACGGAGAGTTTGACTCCGGATACTATCGCCTTGTCAAAGAGTACTTTTATGAAACTGATGATGGAAACGTTTTTACCTATGGTATCTGCGGATTCGAAATCGAATAAAATTATGTAGCATAGCAAAACCGCCGAGGATAAAACTTCGGCGGTTTGTTTCATTATGTGGCGTCCCCGGGCGGATTCGAACCGCCGACCTTTCGCTTAGGAGGCGAACGCTCTATCCTGCTGAGCTACGGAGACATTCAACCATGACATTATACATCAAGCCGACGAAAAAATCAATACTCAGAACCAAATTATTTCAGTTTCACTGTTTCGACAATTTGCTTGTCCGAAGAATGCTATTATCAGTTTATCAATCAGGAAAGGCTGATGGAAGTGAAAAATATACTCAGGGGACTTATATTTGTCACAATAGCCCTTGTGGGGTTTCCGGCAATAACTCTTCTTATCTCAGAGGGAACAGCGTATTTCTTTCAGACTGAGGAGGATACAATACCGGCAATGTCACAGAATGTAGAAGCTCAAGTCTATCCGCTTCTCGAAGAAGTCTGTATCTATGATGTGACAACAGAAAAAGTAACAACACTGTCGATAGAAGATTTTCTCACATATTCGGTCTTGGGAACGCTTCAAATGGACGCAGAGCCGGAGATGATAAAAGCACAAGCGGTTCTAATGTATACATACATCTTAGGGAGGCATCTCGAAGAAGAAAAAGAGCCAACGGAGGATTTGTATGGCTGTGACATGAGCACTGATACAAACAAGTATGTAAGTCTCGTCTATGAATCAGATTATATCGATTCTGTCCGAAATGCTATCGATGAAGTAGCAGGGGAGTATATCACTTATAATGGCAGTCTGATCGCCCCTGTCTACTGCGTCTCAAACGGCGGTGTTAGTGAAAGTGCACTGACAGTTTTAGGCGAAGAAGTTCCGTATTTGCAAAGCGTAGTCAGCGAATATGACAGCGATTATGTAACTGAAATCACATACACATCTGACGAGATTTTTGCAAGACTGACTACCCAAAACGAAAGCATCACACTTTTAGGCGACCCGGCAGAATGGATACAGATAACTGATGCAACCGATACCGGATATGTGCAAGAGGTTATTGTAGCTTACGACACTACAGTTACCGGCAGACAGCTTGCTTCATGGTTAAATCTTCCGTCGGCAAGATTTACAGTATCATTTTCAGACGAGTATGACAGATTTACTTTCAGCGTTTCCGGAAGCGGGCATCTCGTCGGACTTTCTCAATATGGCGGAAACAAGATGGCTGAGGCGAGCTACAGCTATTCTGATATTATCAAATTCTACTTCACAGAAGTTGAAATAGTCTCGTCAGAATAAAAAAAGCCGCAGGTTGTCCTGCGACTTTCAGAAATATTCTCATCAAAGCGAACCGCTGATGATTTCGCTTACCTGCAGCGAGGAAATGGTGTAGCTGAGCCCTGAACCGGTGACAGTACAGGTCATAATCTTTTCAGGAGAGCTGTCTGTTGAGGTCCACTCATTGATCGGCATGTAGTAGGCGATCTCAATAGTGTATCCGTCATCGGTAGCTTCAATCTCCTGAACAACAGCATAGTAAGCCATCGAACGAGGGCTGACAGGGATAGAATACATTCCCGTGCTTTCATCATACTCAAAGCTGAGCTCTTCATCTCCGACAGTCCCATGAGTATAGCTGAGCCCCGAACCGAAAAGCTTGATAATTCTCGAATCAATTTCAAAGTAGGAAATCGAATAGTAGCCGTTTTCAGCGGTGTAGGTCGAAGACGGATTGAGTATTACATCCCAGCAAGCCGCAGTGATTATAACATCCTCGTTCAGAAGCGAAGTGTTTTCAAACGACGGAACATCAGCGGCAGAAAGTGGAAGAACAAGTCTCTCCAAAGAGCTTATCAGTGCTGAATTATCGTTCTTCGACTCTACATAAGCCCGATAATCGATAACTGCAGTTACGATTCCGAATATTGCAAACCCGAGCACCACTAATCCGAAAACAGCGGTAAGAATCTGGGAAAGACTTATGTTGACTGCAGGTGCTTCGTCTGTATCCTCAGAAACACCAAGACTTTCTGTATCCTCATCGAGCGCATCGTCCAAGATTTCCTTGACCTGTTCGTCAAGTTCCCTCCGCTCTTTTTCAGCAGTCTCAGAGATTTCCTTTACTTTTTTCTTTCTCCGGGACTTCTTGTCTGTCTGCTGCTCCGGCTCTTTTGCAGACTCTTTAGGAATTTCTTCCGGAATCGTCTCTATAAGTCCGGCGGCGTCTGCGAGACTCGTAAGTTCGTCAGTCAAATTTTCCTTTTTGTTTTCAGTATCTGTACTCATTGTTAAACCTCAGTTTTTATCTTATCTGTCCGTTGCCGGTTATAATGTACTTGTATGTCGTCATTT
Source organism: Oscillospiraceae bacterium (assembly GCA_021203065.1). Taxonomy (GTDB): domain Bacteria; phylum Bacillota; class Clostridia; order Oscillospirales; family Ruminococcaceae; genus Faeciplasma. The sequence goes on along the minus strand of JAJQBX010000032.1, from coordinate 355,872 downwards.
CTCTCAATCCCATCGGTCCTCTTGCATGAAGCTTCTGGGTGGAGATGCCTATCTCCGCACCTAATCCAAACTCATAACCGTCTGTGAATCTTGTAGATGCGTTTACATAAACTGCGGCGGCATCAATTCTCTTCTGGAATTCCTCGGCGGCAGAAACGCTTTCTGTTACGATGCACTCAGAGTGCCCGGAGGAATACTTCTGGATATGCTCAATCGCCTCATAAATATTGTCAACAACCCTGACGGCTAAGATATAATCCAAAAACTCCTTTTCGTAATCCTCCTCAGTCGCAGGAACAACAGATTTCCCCAAGATCATCTTTGTCAGTTCACAGCCTCGGAGCTCTACTTTTGATTTGTCAAGTCTCTTTTTGAGTGCGGGCAGTAAATCCTCCGCAATGTCCTTGTGAACAAGAAGTGTCTCAGCGGCGTTACATACTGACGGTCTCGATGTCTTTGCATTGTCTACTATATCAACAGCCATCGGAATGCTTGCAGAAGAATCAACATAGATGTGGCAGTTTCCTGTTCCTGTCTGGATAACGGGAACTGTTGCGTTCTGAACCACGGCATTTATCAGCCCTGCGCCACCTCTCGGGATCAGCAGGTCAATAACTCCGTTGGCTTTCATCATCTGCTCGGCAGAGTGCCTTGTAACGTCTTCTACAAGCTGAACGGAATCTGTTGGAAGCCCAGCCTCCGCCACAGCATCACGCATTATCATCGCAAGGATAGTATTGGTATAAATTGCTTCTTTTCCGCCTCTGAGAATAACAGCATTGCCACTCTTCAGGCAGAGAACTCCGGCATCGACTGTTACATTCGGTCTCGATTCATATATGATTCCAATAACGCCCATCGGGACGCTTATCTTGGTTATTCTGAGTCCATTCGGTCTTATTTCTCCGCCCTCAATTATTCCTACAGGGTCGGGGAGAGCCGCAACCTTTCTGACACCGTCAGCCATGTCAAGAATCCGTTTTTCATTGAGATAGAGCCTGTCAGTCATTGTGTCGCTCATACCGGTTTTTTCGGCAGTTTTTACATCAATCCTGTTCTGCTCGAGAATATCACGCTTATGCTTTTCAAGGGAATCAGCTATAAGCATAAGTGCCGAATTTCTAAGATCCACAGAGGAGCAGGAAAGCTCCTTTTTAGCTTCTACAGCATTCAAGCCGATGGTTTCAAAGTCAGTCATTGTCTTCACTCCTTATCAGTCGTGAACAGCGTTCCTGTTTCCTTTCCGTCAAACACGTCGTAAAGATTTGCAGGACGCTTGCCGTTAATAATCATCATATCTATATTTTCGTTCATGGCGAGCTTTGCTGCCCTCAGCTTTGTTGCCATTCCGCCTGTACCGAGCCCGGAAGCTTCGCCACCAGCCATTTCAATAAGCTCGCCTGAAATCTCCGTAATCTTGGACATAAGCTTCGCGTCGGGATTTTTCTTAGGGTCAGATTCATAGAGCCCATCAATGTCAGACATAATGATGAGAGTGTCAGCTTTTGTGAGAATAGCAACCATAGCGGCAAGTGAATCATTTTCTCCGACCTCAAGTTCCAGCTCATCAATAGCAACTACGTCATTTTCGTTTACAATCGGAATAGCTCCGAATTCGATAAGCCTGCCAAGGGAATTAATAACGTTCTCTTTTCTCTCATCTGACAAAACAAACTTCGTAAGAAGAACCTGTGCGGCAATAATTCCATACTCATTGAACTGCTTCTCATAAATATTCATAAGCTCACACTGTCCGACAGCGGCACAAGCCTGCTTTGTTGGGGTGTCATTCGGTCTTTCTTTCATTCCGAGCCTCGCCGCTCCCAATCCGATAGCACCCGATGTGACCAGAACAATCTCAACCCCGGAATTTCTTATATCCGAGATAACCTTGACAAGCTCCTCCACATGGCGAATGTTGAGTTGCCCTGAGGGATGGGTGAGGGTAGAAGTGCCTACTTTTATGACAACACGCTTGAGTTTATCTGACATATCAAATCAAACCTTTACTTAATATTATCCTGCAACATTATTTGTGGGACTGCCATCAAGATACGCTTTAATATTATCTGCAACAAGCCCTATAAGCCTTACCCTCGTCTCAATCGGAGCCCATGCAACGTGGGGAGTAATAACGCAGTTTGGAAGCCCCAGAAGTGGGCAATCTGGTGAAATTGGCTCATCAGTCAGAACGTCAATTGCGGCAGAAGCAATCTTTCCCGATTTCAGAGCGTCAGCCAGATCATATTCGTTTATAACTCCGCCACGGGAGGTGTTCACCAATAGTGCAGTCGGCTTCATCATAGAAAGAGTTCTGCAGTTTATAAGCTCCTTAGTCCTTTCGTTGAGAGGGCAGTGCAGAGTTACAATATCCGAATCTCTCAAGACCTCTTCCAAGGCATTACTCTGACCGGTTCTTGTATACACTAAGACCTTCATCCCGAAAGCTATAGCTATTTTCGCAACAGATTTGCCGATAGAACCATAGCCGATTATTCCGATTGTCTTGCCAGAAAGCTCGTTAAGCGGAATATCAAAGTGTGTGAATAGCTTGGATTTGCACCAGCCGCCATTCTGAACATAGCTGTTATATTCATGAATCTTCGAGAAGTAATTGAGAATAAGCGCAAAGGTGTGTTGCGCAACAGAATTTGATGAATACCCGGGAACATTAGCAACGACGCACCCGTGCCTCTTAGCCGCTTCAATATCGATATTATTGTAGCCAGTTGCAAACAGCCCGATAAACTTAAGATTCGGACAAGCCTCAAATACTTCCTCGGTGATTCTGCACTTGTTAGTGAGAACTATTTCGGCATCACCGATATTTGCGGCGATTTCTTCGGGTGAAGTATAGCCGAAGATGGTTGTACCCGTAAGAGAAGTCAACGGCTCAAGAGAGACGTCACCGCTTGTAACGGTATCAGCATCTAAAATAACAGCTCTTGGCATCTTTAGCCTCTCGATCAGGTGTTGTAATCGTCAAAAGCCTGAGAAATAACGTTGTCATCAGCGTCGTTTCCGGCAAGCTTTGAGCGTTCAACCTTTACGGCTTGCTCGACGTCCTTGAGATCGTCAACATCTCCGCCATTATCGGAATCCTGATTATCCTGAGATTGTTTTTTTGCAGTCCTTCTTTCATCAAGCCAGAACACAAAAACCAAAGTCAGAAGAATAACCTCGCATATACCGACAACAGCAGCTGTAGTAGAATCGCCGTAAAACTGCAGGATAAGCGGCAGATCACAGACGAAAAGCCAGAGGAAATCAATAATCTTGCGCTTTCTGATATATAAAGCCAAGAAAACGATGGTGGCAATAATACAAAATGCAATGTGCATATTCTTCGGGAGAGGAGCAAACCTTGATTGCAGTTCAGCGGCTAATGTTATATTCATATGGAATAATCACCTTTCTTTTGGGGTAATTGCAGTGCGCATTTATTGTATTATAGCACGAAGAAAGCGAAATTGCAATACAGGATATGCGTTTGTGGTAATAATGAACAAATCAAAATCATTGAAAGCTCAAAATTTCTATTTCTTATTATCCTATAAAATCGTCCCCAACCTGTTGACATTTACGCTTCTGTAGTGTACTATATATTGTGTGATGAACTTGTGGCTGACTGGTGACAGATTCGTCAACGAAAGCAGAAAAGGCTATAAAAATCTTCTCTGCAAAACGAAAGGATTGATAAACATGGAAAAACTTTTTAAGCTCAAGGAAAACGGCACAACAGTAAAAACCGAAATCCTAGCCGGCTTGACGACGTTCATGACAATGGCATATATCATTGCCCTGAACCCGAATCTGCTGACGAACTGGGATACCGGCAGCCAGCTTTGGAACGGAGTTTTCATGGCAACCTGTATTGCCTCCGGTATCGGCACCATCTGCATGGCATTTCTTGCAAACAAGCCATTTGCAATGGCACCCGGTATGGGTCTCAACAGCTTCTTTGCTGTAGTTGTCGCCAATATCGTGGCTATTGTCGGATGCGAATATCTTCAGGCATTCCAAGCAGCTCTCTGTATAATTTTAATAGAGGGCGTAGTTTTCTTGGTTCTCTCAATCTTCAAGATAAGAGAAAAGATAGTTCAGGCTATTCCTGTTGGTATAAGAACAGCAATTGCTCCTGCAATAGGTCTCATGCTCCTCAACATCGGCTTCGGTTCAAATGTCGGCGTATATGACGATGAAGGTAGCTGCTTCTATGTATTCAGCGACTTCTTCGGCTCACTGACTCCCTCGGTAATCAAGAGCAATATGGTAGGCGACACCGCATATCCCACAATGGTGCTTACTGTCGTTACAATCTTTGTAGGTCTTTTTGCGATGATTATAATGAAGCATTATGGCGTTAAAGCTAACGTGCTTTTGGGCATGCTCATCGGTTCGGTTGTTTATTGGGCAGGAGATGCCATTTTCCTTAAAGAGAATCCGTTTGCTGATCTTGCTGATGCTTCATTCCTCCCCGCATTCGGCGACATGGCTGAAACTACCTTATTCAAGTTTGATTTCGCAACACTATTTGAAATTGGATGGTTCACAGTAATCACTCTTATCATTACTTTCTGCATGATTGACATGTTCGACACTATCGGAACTCTCGTAGGAACTGCCTCAAGAGCTGGTATGGTCGATGAAGAGGGCAACATGCCCCAGATGAGAGAAGCACTCATTTCCGATTCTGTCGGTACTCTTGTTGGTTCTGTAACCGGTACTTCAACTGTAACTACTTTCGTTGAATCCGCATCTGGCGTTGAAGCCGGAGGAAGAACAGGTCTTACTGCACTGACAACAGGTATTCTCTTCTTGGCTTGCATGTTCTTGGCTCCTATTGCCGCTATTATCCCCGCTGCAGCAACGTCTTCTGCACTCATCTATGTCGGTATTCTCATGCTCTCCGGGCTTAAGAATCTCGACTTCAACGACTTCTCACAGCTCGCTCCTGCAGCTATCATGCTCATCGGTATGCCTATAACCGGTTCCATAGGTCACGCAATCGGCTTGGGTCTCATCACCTACACTGTAATCAAGCTCTGCACAGGAAAGTTCAAGGAAGTGTCGTGGCTTACTATCGTCATCTCACTCATCTTCCTTGTCAAGTTCTTCGTTGTAGCTTAATCCACCTTTCTATATTTTCCCGAAAGATCGTCGGCAGTAGTCGGCGATTTTTCATTCTCAGGATAAATCAATAATCTTCTCAGTATTTGCAATTGACAGGAAACGCTTTATGTGGTAACATAATAGTAGAATATATTCTGGGAGGGTATACAATGCGAAAATTATCAAAGCTAATGTCAATCATATTAGCGGTTATTATATCGTTATCTGTGCTGTACTTGGATGCTTTTGCGGAGACCACCGTCACAATAGACATGGATTCAACCTATCAGACGATAGACGGCTTCGGAGCATCCTACACATGGTATGGCGATTGGCTGACAACCAACGTTAATGCTGAAACCGGTTACGACTGGATTTTCTGTGACACAGAATTCAATATTCTGAGGTTCAGAGATCTCAATCACGCCGGAGATGAATATCAGACTGCCCTCGACGGCTATCAGGCATACTATTCCTACTATTCAGCCGCCTTGGAGCGAGGAATTGATCCAATAGTTCTTGTCACCAGCTGGGGACAGTATGACCGGGATCTCGATTTTGTAGCTTTCGTAGAAGAGGATGACAACGGCTACACCTACTATACCCTTGCCAAAGACGAAAACGGCGAGTACATGTATGACGAGCTTGCTCAGTTCTGCGTAGAGTCAGTCCAGCTCTTTTTCGATGCAGGAATTCCGGTTGACTACTTTTCAATTTCAAACGAAACCGAACTTCAGGGCTTACAGATTGACGAAAACGGCAATGCCAGAGACGAAGCTGGCTTCTACTTCGGTGCTGATGAGGATGAATACCACTGCGCCTACTGGAAAGCACATCTTGCCGTATATGAAGCGTTTCAGGAAGCATTCGGCGAATATGCACCGAGCATAACCGGAGCTGAGGTAATGGCTGACACCGCATCAAGACTTGAAGCCTATATAACTCCTCTCATTGAAAACGGCGGTGCAGACACCTTTGAAGTGATAGCTCATCATCTTTATGGAAGTCAGAACACACCTTCGTCATATTCCGATGTCGCTGACCTCTACTATGGTGACTATATTCTCTGGCAGACAGAGTGGTATACCAACGACTACATTACTCATGCAGAAAAGATGGCGAATGAGTTCATCTATGAGGGAATAAGTGCGTATCTGTACTGGAACGGAGTATGGATTGCTGACACCGGCAACTGTCTTATCGAAGTAGCAAGTTCAAGTGAGAATGCCGAAATCTCAAGAAACGGCAACCACTACATAATGATGCACTTCTCAAAGTATGTCAAGAGCGGATACAAGAGGGTTGACGTCGAAAATGATTCCGATTCGATAATTGTAGCATTTAAAGCCCCCGATGATTCCAGATTGGTAGTTATCGTTGTCAACAATACCGACGAAGACGACGAAATCACATTTGACTTGGGCGACGTCTCAATAACCGATTCATTCGGCTATCAGACGATAGGAAATGAAAACCGCTTCAAGTATTCTTATTGGAATGAGGTTTCCTATTCGGAGGTAAGAAACTATATCCCTGCACTCAGCGTAACCACTTTCGTTATAGACATGCCTGCAGACCCGGATTATGTCGAGGTTGCCTCTGAAAAGACAGTCAATCCGTTTGTAAAGACACCGTCCAGCGGCGAAGCGAATGTATGGGTGATTGTTTTGATAGCCGTAGCAGTAGTAGCGGTAGTCGTAATAGCTGTTGTGCTTATTGTTTCCATAAAGAAAAAGAAAGCCCATTCCGATGCAGATAACGCTCAAGAATAAATCGCAGATCAGTCACAGTAAAATGTGGCTGATTTTTTTGAAAAAATTTTTCCTACAGATGCAATAATCGACCGTGTTAAAGTGTATTAGTAATGGAGAAGAGTTTGTGAGGAACAGACTTCCGCATAATTATTAAGATTTCATTAAGATTCAGCTTCTAATCTTGAAATAGATTGGAAAATAACCTATAATGATAGATAGCTTGAGGAAGAAAGGATGGCGCAATGGATGAATGACGAAAACGTTAACATAAATACTGATCCCGGAAAGAAGCCCGCAATTATCATTGACGACCTGTCAAAGGTTTTCGTAATCGGAAAAGAAAAAGTGAGAGCCCTATATAACGTAAACCTGACCATCTACGAAGATGAAATTGTATGCCTCTTGGGAACATCCGGCTCCGGCAAATCAACGCTTTTAAACCTGATGGCGGGGCTTGAGAAACCCACAAAAGGCTCGGTCACAATTTTCGGTGAACGGGTTGACAAGATGAGCGAGCGAAAGCTTGCAGTATTCCGGCAAAAGAACATGGGCTTTGTGTTCCAGTCTTATAACCTGCTCCCGACGCAGAACGCTATCGACAACGTGAGTATGCCGCTGGCGTTCGCAGGAGTAAAGCGCAAGGTAAGAACAAAGCAGGCAAAAGAAATGCTCCGCCTTGTCGGACTTGGAAAGAGGATGAAGCACAAACCGACTCAGATGTCAGGCGGTCAGCAGCAGCGTGTCGGCATAGCGAGAGCATTTGTAGCGAAGCCAAAAATAGTATTCGCCGATGAACCCACAGGAAACCTTGACACGAGAACCACTATAGAAGTTATGGAAATGATGGTCTCAATGTCAAGGGAAAATCACCAGACCTTGGTCATAGTTACGCATGACGTTGAAATTGCGGCTTATGCCGATAAAATCTACCACATTACCGACGGAGTAATCTCCGCCGTAGAAGATAACCGTTCAAAACAGATAGCAGTCGGTTCTACGGAAGCCTCAGATATAATCAGGGCTGCCGAGTCTGTATAGTAAGCAAAGAAAGGACATTACACCATGAAAAAGATATTAAGCATTATGCTCAGCCTTTTACTCGTAATGAGCATTCTTCCACTGGGGATTTTTGCAGACGATGAAGAGGACAACTCAGCAGCAAGCAACACCCCCACAGTAACCACTACATACGGAGTAACAATTCAGAATCCCACTGTCAGCACACAGTCTATAAACGCCGGCGATACATTCACAATTGGTTTTACTCTTTCGAGCAACTCGATTATCAATTATGAGTACACCTACGGCACATACAACTATGCCACATGGGACTCAACAGCTCAGACCACAGCATCAATCTCCGGCACAGGCTTCAGCTTTTCCGGCTATCTTGCTGAGCAGGAGCTTCACAGCGGCTACAACACTGTAACTGTTCTGTCTGACAGCTCGCTTGAGACCGGAAGATACCAAGTCACACTGACGGTAACCTGCACATCAAAGTCCGGTTCTGTGGTTTCCGACTCAAGGACATTCAATATCGATGTTGAGTCTTCCGAGGTAACTCTTGATGAGGAAAACGACACTCCAAGCTTCACTATGACCGGTGCTTCAATTCCAGAGGGTAAAGGCAAGTCAAATCTCTCAACCAAGCTTACACTCACCTTTGAGAACAGCACTAGCTATACAGCCAGCAATGTCAAAGTCGTTCTCTCAAGCCTTGGCGGACTGGTTCTTAACACCTACACCGACACTGTCGACTGTGGAACAGTTTCCGGAGGTGAAACCATAACTGCATCTTTCCCTGTTGTTTTCCCGGAATATCCATCTGCTCAGCACACGCTTCAGGCGACGGTTACATACACCGACACCAGCGGAAATGAGCATACTGAGTCTTTCAATATCTACTTAAGGGCAACCGAAAAGTCAGAGGACACAACTGAAACCACTACAGAAAAATCTCTTGAGCCGAAAGTTATCGTTTCCGGTTACACTCTCGATGTCGACACGGTAGAATCAGGCGAGGAATTCACCCTTACATTCACTCTAAGAAACACCAGCCACGACAAGGCTATCAAGAATATGACAGTCGATGTCGAGACTGCAAGCAGCAGCAACTCAACCACAAGCACCAATATCTTCTCCGCTATTGACGGCACAACTTCATTCTATACAGAGGAAATTCCGACTGATGGCGAGATGGAGTATTCAATCAGGCTCAAAACCAGTGCAACTGCCGGTGCAGGAACATATCCTATCACAATCCAGTATGACTTCGAATATGACAACGGCACAAGCTACTCTGCAAGCAGCAATTCGATAACAATCAACCTGCAGGTATCACAGGCTATCAAGTTTGAGCTTATGGAATGGGAGCCCCCAACGGAATGCTACGGCTCTCAGGGCTGCAGCATCTACTTCCAGTTCTTCAATAAGTCCAAAACTGCAATGTCTAGCCTCACAATCGGTGTCAGCGGAGATTTCTACATGGCTACCGAATACTATGGCACTCTCAGCGCATCGAGCTATGACTATTTCAGCGGCATGATTTACGCTAATGATCCTGACGCAGTAGGTGAGACCAAGACGGCAATTCTTACATTCTCATTCGAAGATGAATCGGGAGCAGAGCACACACTTGAATACGAATTCGATGTTCTCATCTGTGAAGAGCAGGAGACAAGCTATTACGATGAATCCGACTATATGGGCGATGATTACTACTTCGATGACGACTTCACTATTGATGCAAACGGCGGTAACGTTTCCGAAAGCAGTCTCAGCACAATTGCAAAGATTGCCATCGGTGTCGGCGCGGGCGTTGTAGTAATTGCAATTATAGTTGTAGTAGTGATAGTTATCAAGAATAAGAAAAAGAAGGCTCTTCTTGACGGTCTTGATGATGACGATGACGACGATGACGAATAAATTCCGCTTTTCCCTGTAAGGAGGGATGACTGATTATGAGAAAAACGGATATTCTGAGATTTGCCTTTTCTAACTTCTTAAGACGTAAAGCCAGAAGTATGCTCACCGTCTTGGGCGTTGTAATCGGCACGGCGGCAGTCGTAATAATGCTTTCGATAGGCATCGGTATGAACAAGGGCTTTGAAGACCAGATAAGCTCCTATTCAAACCTCAAACAGATAACTATCTATTCCTATGGCGGTTCGTATCAATATGACGAAGACAGTGGCACCTACGTTTATACAGAGTCAAACGTAGTTCTTGACAACATCGCCATCGAAGAAATAAGCGAAATAGACCATGTTCAGACGGTTTCGCCTTATCTCTACTATTGGGGATACCTGATAATGGACAACACTGAGAAGTGTTCGTCAATGTCTATTATAGGCATAGATGCAGCTTCTATGGCTGATATGGGCTATGAAATACTCTACGGCAGGCTTCTCGATGAGAGCGACATAGGCACAACCAACTTCGTAATGACCTACGCCTTGCCATTCTACTTCTACACAATGCGTGAAGAAGACGAAATCTGGTGGAAAACTATTACTGAGGATGACGAGCTGCCATTTAATCCTGTAGGCAATAACCATACATACCAGTTCACATGGTATTGGTCATATGGCGAAAGCGCAGTTGACACATCAAGACCAAAGATTGAACTTGAAGAAGGCAACTGCGTCGGTATTCTTGCGTACAACGAAAGTGGCAACTACGAGACATATGTCTATATGGACGTAAATGGCGTTTTTGCTCTTGAAGATTTGTTCGAAGAAAACCAAGCCAAATACTACGGCTACGATTACACCCCGGAAGACAGAGAAAGCACCGAGGACAACAGACAAAATATCTATGACCAAGCTATAGTTCTGGTCGAAGATTCAAAGTATGTTCAGGGTGTGGAAGCCAAGCTTAATGAAATGGGCTATGAGACCTATTCTTCGATGGAATATCTCACTCAGCTTCAGGATCAGACAAAGTTCTTAAGAGCTATTCTGGGAGCCATAGGTGTTGTGGCGTTCATTGTAGCGGCTATCAGTATCGCCAATACGATGGTAATGTCCATCTACGAAAGAACTCGGGAGATAGGCATCATGAAGGTCTTAGGCTGCAAGCTTTCCGACATTCGTGGAATGTTCCTTATCGAAGCTGGAATCATAGGAGCTGTCGGAGGAGTTCTGGGAGTCGTGTTCAGCTATGGAGCGTCGGCAGCGGTAAACTATCTTGCAAGCGCAGGCGGAATGTCGATGCTCGGAATAGATGCTTCAACCTCGGCTCTTTCGGTAATCCCGCCATGGCTTGATGGCGTTGCAATACTTCTTGCAATAGCTGTAGGCGTCGTTTCGGGACTTTATCCTGCAATCAGAGCAACAAGACTATCGGCACTCGAAGCCATCAAGAACGAATAAAACAAGCCAGTAAGAGTCAGTACCTCTATCCATATATGTTTGCCGCACGGGGCTTAATCCAACTCCGTGCGGCAATCTATTTTATTCCGATTTTTTCAAAAAGAGATTGAAAACCTACTGAATATATGTTATTATTAGAGTATCAAAAATACAGGTGGTACTGACTATGAAAATATCGACAAAAGGCAGATACGCTCTTCGGATGCTCATTGACCTTGCAGAAAATCAGGGCGACGGCTACGTTTCCCTTAAAGACATCGCAGAGCGGCAGGGAATATCGAAAAAATACCTTGAGCAGATAGTCCCGTCATTCAATGGCTCAGACATACTCAGGACCAACAGGGGATATCAAGGCGGCTACCGCCTTTCACGTCCGCCAGAGAAATATACTGTCGGGGAGATTCTGAGATTAACAGAGGGAAGCCTTGCTCCGGTATCCTGTCTTGAGTGCGATCCGATAGAGTGCAGCCGCAAAGAAATCTGTCCAACTCTTCCGGTCTGGCAGGGTCTGTACAGTGCGATAACCGATTATCTTGACGGCATAACGCTCAAGGACATTATGAACAGCGAAAACCGCCTGTCGTAGCCGGCAGACGGTTTTTTATTTATTCGGAGAACATTGGCGTAGACAAATACCTGTCGCCGGTGTCAGGAAGAAGTGCTACAATAATCTTACCCTCATTTTCGGGACGCTTTGCCAATACAGAAGCGGCATAAACTGCGGCACCAGATGTGATTCCTACTAAGATTCCCTCAGTCCTTGCAAGCTTTCTTCCGGTTGTATAAGCATCCTCTTCTTTAATTGTGATAATCTCGTCATAGATACTTGTGTCGAGAGTTTCCGGCACAAATCCGGCACCGATTCCCTGAAGTCCGTGCTTTCCTGCAACACCTTTTGAGAGGACAGGAGAGCCAGCAGGTTCAACTGTAACAATCTGAACATCCGGGTTTCTGCTCTTGAGATACTTTCCAGTACCACTGATAGTACCGCCAGTACCAACGCCCGCAACAAATATGTCAACCTTACCGTCGGTGTCGTTCCAGATTTCAGGACCTGTTGTTTCAAAGTGAGCCGTCGGGTTTGCTGGGTTCACAAACTGTCCGGGAATGTAACTGTTCGGAATAGTCTGCGCCAGTTCATTTGCCTTTTCAATAGCTCCCGTCATTCCCTTAGAGCCATCAGTGAGAACTATCTCTGCGCCGTAAGCCTTGAGAAGGCTTCTGCGCTCAACGCTCATCGTTTCCGGCATTGTGAGAATAATCCGATAGCCTTTTGAAGCCGCAATCGCTGCAAGACCGATACCTGTGTTGCCACTTGTAGGCTCAATTATAACCGAACCCTCTTTCAGGTCGCCATAAGCTTCGGCGTTGTCAATCATCGCCTTAGCAATTCTGTCTTTGACGCTTCCAGCAGGATTGAAATATTCAAGCTTTGCAAGAATATCAGCGTAATACCTGTCTGAATTCAAAAAGTTGTTGAGCCGAAGCAGGGGAGTTCCACCTACCAAGTCAGTTATGCTGTTATATACTGTCATATAAATTCCTCCTTGAGATTTTACCGAGTTAAAACCTATCAACGATGTAGGCATTATATCATATGCGAAGCCAGCTGTCAATAATTATTTTCGGGAAACCAAAATATTTTTAAAAGCAACAAGCCAAGATAAAGTGTATTGTTCCATTTTCTATTTCATCACCCTCACACAATACATTCATAAAAGGTAAATCTATATTTGTTACAATGTCATTGACAGAATTATGAGGAGTGATTACATGAACTCATTTATTGAATTTGACAAAGTAACAAAGATATACAAAACCGGAGATGTGGAAGTAAAAGCCTTGTCCGAAGCGAGCTTTACGATTGAAGAGGGCGAGGTCTGCGTCATAGTAGGAGAGTCTGGCGCAGGAAAAACAACGCTTCTAAACATCCTCGGCGGAATGGACACCCTTACAAGCGGAAAGGTAATCATGGACGGAAACGATGTTGGCAGTCTCAAAAAGGACGACCTTGTCAACTACCGCCGTCATGACATCGGCTTTGTATTTCAGTTTTACAACCTGATCCCGAATCTGACGGCTCTTGAAAACGTGGAAATAGCATCCCAGCTCTGCAAAGATCCTATCCCTGCAAAGGATGCCCTTACGGCAGTTGGTCTTTCCCACAGACTTGACAACTTCCCAGCACAGCTTTCCGGCGGCGAGCAGCAGCGAGTCTCCATAGCCCGTGCTCTTGCCAAGAGACCAAAGCTGTTACTCTGCGATGAGCCTACTGGAGCACTTGACTATGAAACTGGCAAATCCATACTGAAGCTCTTGCAGGACTGCTGCCGTAACGACGGCATGACTGTAGTTATCATCACGCACAACTCTGCTCTCTCTGCCATGGCAGACAGAATAATCCGTGTCAAAAGCGGAACCATCCATTCGGTCAGGATGAACGATCATATCGTTCCTGTTGAGAATATTGAGTGGTGATGCGGTTCTATGAAAAAAGCTTACAGTAAAAACGTAAAAAGAAGCATAACCGGAAGTATGGGCAGATTTATTGCAATACTTCTTATCATCATGCTTGGAGTTGCTTTCTTTGCAGGACTCAGACAAACCCGTTCGGTAATGCTTGCCGTAGAGTTTGATTATCTCGAAGAAACCAAGCTCTATGACCTCCGGCTTATCTCTACAATCGGTTTTGATGATGAGGATATAGAGGCTATTTCAGAGATTGATGGCATTGAAACAGCCGTTGGCTCAATTAATGCCGATTTCATCGCCGACAGTACCGGCGAAGAAATTGTCTACCACGCTATGATGTTGACTGAGGGAGTAAACGAGCCTGAGCTTATTTCCGGACGTATGCCTGAAGCCGCCAATGAATGCCTTGCCGACAGTCAGGTATTCTCAGAGGATGACATCGGAACTACGATAGTTCTGTCTGACATCAATGATGAAGATACTCTCGACACATTTGCATACACTGAGTATACTATAGTTGGCATCTGCCGTTCGCCTCTGTACTTGGATATTTCAAGAGGCACAACTTCTTTGGGAAGCGGAAGTATAACCTGCTTTATAATAATCCCCGAGGAGGGCTTTGACAGCGAATATTACACGGAAGTCTATGTTACAAGCACCGAAAAGAACGACCCATACACAGACGAGTACGACGACATGATAGATTCGCTGTCCGAGCTTGTCGAAGACGAAGCCGGAGCAATCATAGATGCCCGATTTGTGGAAACTGTATCAGACGCCGAAGCCGAAATCGCCGATGCAGAAGCAGAGCTTGAAGAGAGCAGACTGGAATCCCAGCAGGAGCTTGACGATGCCAAAGCACAGCTTGATGAGGCTCTTGCACTTCTTGAACAATATGAAGCCTTGGGCGTTCAACTTGATGATTATTGGGCTCAATACTACGACGGTCTTGCCGAATATGAAGAGGGCGTTGCCGAATTTGAAGAAGAAATAGCCGATGCGGAAGCGGAAATCGCCGATGCAAGAGCTGAGCTTGAGGATCTGGAAGAACCGACGCTTTACGTCTTTACTCGAAGCATCAACTCCGGTTACGTCACTTTTGAAAGCGATTCGCTAATCGTAAGTAATGTCGCAAGGTTCTTACCCATATTCTTCTTCCTTATAGCCGCACTTGTCTGCTCGACGACTATGATGAGAATGATAGACGACGAGCGAACCCAGATCGGTATACTCAGTGCACTTGGCTATAGCAAGGGCGCAATTTTAGCGAAGTATGTCATCTACTCAGGTTTAGCTGCAGTTATTGGCAGTGTAGCAGGATATTTCGCCGGAAGCTTTGCATTCCCGCTTGTAATACTGAAAGCATACACTATGCTTTATAATATCGAGGGCTTTGTCTATATATTCAACTGGGGATACTTCTTGATTTCCTTAGCTATTTCACTGGCATGTTCAGTAGGAACTACGGTCGTCGCCTGCCGAAGTGCTCTCAAGTGCCCACCTGCAGACCTGATAAGACCAAAATCACCGGCAGCAGGAAAGAGAATATGGCTCGAGAGAATAACCCCAATCTGGTCACGCCTTAAGTTCATGCACAAGGTCACTCTTCGAAACATTTTCAGATTCAAAAAGCGTATGATAATGATGCTTATGGGCATTTCCGGATGTACTGCACTTGTTCTCACCGGTTTTGGCATATACGATTCTGTAGCCAATATCGGAAACTACCAGTATGATGATATAATCACCTATGACATAGCTGTCACATTCTCTGACGAAATCACCGAAGAGGATTCCGATAATATTGCAGCTGAGATTTCTGATCAGATTGTTTCGCAGGTCTACTCAATGTCATATTCAACCGATGTGAGTGCAAATGATGTCTACAAGACTGCATACTACATAGTCTCGGATGATGAGAATTTCGACGATGTGATTAATCTGAAGCTTGACGAAGAGGAGGTCTCACTTCCGACTGATGGCGGTGTTCTCATATCCGAAAAGCTTGCATCGATGCTTGATGTCGATGTAGGGGACAGCGTAACCCTATACACCACCGACGGCGAAACGGCAGAAGCAACGGTTTCCGGATTTGTAGAAAACTATGTCAGCCACTATATCTATATGACCGGCGAAGCTTACGAAGAGATTTTCGGCGAAGAATACGAACCGACAACCATCATGCTGAGTCTTGCTGACGATGCCGACGACTATAGTGTATCTGCAACGCTTCTGAACATGGACAACGTTTCATCTGTTTCAGTTGTCAACGACACAAGAAGCACGATTGAGAACATGATGCAAAGCCTGAATTACGTTGTCGCACTGATTCTCATCTGTGCCGCCGCACTGGCATTTATAGTCATGTTCAATCTCGGTAACATCAATATTTCAGAGCGAGCAAGGGAGATAGCCACAATTAAAGTAATCGGCTTCAGAAAGAGCGAAACGGACGACTATGTATTCCGGGAGAATATAGTTCTTACTCTTATGGGAATAGTGATAGGCTTGCCTCTGGGAGTGCTTCTCCATGCATTCGTAATGTCACAGATCAAGGTTGATATGGTATCGTTCAAGGTTATAATAAACCCGATTAGCTTTGTATATACAGTTGCGCTTGTAATTCTCTTTGCAATCATCACTGACCTCATCCTGAGAAAGAAAATCTCAGCCATAGACATGGCAGAGTCGCTAAAATCGGTAGAGTAAAGATTATAGTATAAAAACACCGGAGTCGCAGAAAAACGACTCCGGCATTTTTTGCGGCTCTGGTTGCCGCCTAAGGAAAGAATATGATTGAAAGTGGTGCTGTCAAATTTAGAATAGTGCTCAGCCCTTGGAGCTAGCCTCCGCCTTTTTCTTCTGGATCTCATCCCAGAGCTTATCGGCTGTAGGAGTCCAGTTATTGGCGTAGCTTTCACACTTGTCGCAAAGATGATCGGCTGGTTCAATGCTCTGATAGTCGGTGTTCTTTGCTTTGGTTTCCTTTACCATAGCTCTCAACTTTTCGGGATTTTCGAGCATCGGGCAAGGTCTTAGCATGTTATCGTTAAACGGCTGATTGTCGTGATAGGCTTGGAAGAGGGGACTTCTTAAGGCATCAAGAAGCGAACAGTCGTGGATATTGAAGTTTGAATAATGGATGAATACGCAGGGCTCAACATCGCCTTTTGCGTTGATGTGAAGATACTTTCTGCCTCCTGCAATGCATCCGCCGATGTACTGAGCATCGTTCTGGAAGTCTATGCTGAATATTGCCTTTGAATGGCGATACTCTCTTATTCTTCTCATAACCTTTTCACGCTGTTCAGGCGAGGGGAGAAGCTCAGTCACGGCATCGTTTCCGACGGGCATATAGTGGAAGAACCATATAAATAGCGCACCAGCATCGATAATCATATCAAAGAATTCTTCGCTTGTGATGTCGTCGCAGTTATGCGAAGTGTAGCATGCAGAAATTCCGAACGGAAGCTTATTTTCCTTAAGAAGCTTCATAGCGTTGTGAACCTTGTCATATACGCCCTCGCCACGTCTTGGGTCGTTGGCATCTTCAAAGCCCTCAAGACTGATTGCAGGAACGAAGTTCTTTACTCTGAGCATTTCCTTGCAGAAAGCGTCGTCAATAAGCGTGCCATTGGTGAATGCCAAGAACTCACAGTCAGGGTTCATCTCACAGATTTTGATCAGGTCGTTCTTTCTTACCATCGGCTCGCCGCCTGTGTAGATGTACATATAGCAGCCAAGCTCCTTGCCTTGCTTTACAATGGAATCAATAGTCTCAAGGCTCAGATTAAGCTTATTGCCATATTCCGCTGCCCAGCAACCGGTACAGTGCAGGTTGCAGGCAGATGTAGGATCAAGCAGGATTGCCCACGGAATATTGCAGTTATACTTCTTCGACATCTCCTGCTGATAAGCGTATCCGTTTATGCTGTCATTAAGAAGCAGATTTTCAAAAACGGTTTTCCTGACGCCGGGATCAAGCTCATACATTTTCATCATGAGCTGATACCAATTATCCTTTGCCTCAACCGCTTTCTTTACAACGGCAAGCTGCTTTTGGAATATTTCCCCGCTGTAGCTCTTTTCAAGTAAATTCAAAAGCTTAGGGATGTTCTCTTCGGGATTTTTCTCAAGGTAGTTGAATGCCTGTCTGATTCCAAAATTCTTAAGAAGATTTTTCTTCATGTGCATCTGTCCTTTCAGTGTGCGAAGTATTTCTCCGCTTTCTTTACTGTATTCTAAATCAAATCATGAAATTTGTCATTGGACACGGTGGCATAAAGTGTGGAAAAATGAGACCAGAGAAAAAAGTGTTACTTTTCTGGACAAAACAGATTATTTGTCCGTGTTTAAAAAATAGACGTCCGTTTATAATTAGTGTGTCTGAATTTGTTTGAAAGAGGGTTTCTTATGGAACAAAAAGTAACTCAAAACAACGCAAAATCTATTATCGAAGCATACGTCGGAAAAAAGCTGGAAGCCATGCGGGACAACCCCGACAGGGAAACAAGAAATCTCGTCGATTTGGCTCTTGGTCTTTCTGCAGGAAGATTTCAGAAGCATTTTTTAAGCATAGCTCATTCCATGCTTGAAGACGAGAGCAGCCCGTACTATGTGCTTATTCATGATGCAATCAAAAATGTGGGAACAGCAAATATCTTAAAATTCGGAATGAACATCGGCTATAACAGCTTTACTGCGGGAGCAAATACGATAAGAAAGCTCGAAAAGGAACGGGGCTACAATATTCCTTGGGTGATTACATTCTACGTTGATGACAAATCGTTCTCGGAAGAGTTTTATGCCGAAGCTATCAAGCAGGGCAAAAAGCTTGGAATCTACACCTATGTCTTCTTCTGTGAAAGTATTCCAGAAAAGCTGACAGAAATATTTGACGATGAAACAGAATGTGCTTTTATTCTGTTTTCAGATGCTGAAAATATCGGTAAAGGAATACTCACTCAGGCAAGTGAAATCAAAAATCTGATGCTGTGTGTCAAGTACTCTGAATCTGCAACGGAAGTTTGCGAACAGCTGAGAAGAGATAAAGCACTCTATTCGCTGTGGTACGAATATGTTGAAAATCCAATGTGCGAAAAGCTTCTCAATTCCGCAGATGAACTTCACCCGATAATGACTTTCTTTGTAAAGGAAAACGACGATTATATCGGTTATAACGATGTATATTCCGAGGTTTGCAATCTCAGAGACACAAGAATAGCCGCAAGTGCCCCTATGGAATTCACCGGGACATGCAGGATGGTTGACGAAATCATCTCTGATGATGCCTGCATAGCTGTTTTTGATGAAACTGGCAAGCTCATTTCTGTTGAAAATTCCGGGCGTGACTGCAATTTCAGAAATCAACCGCTTACCGAGATTTTTGAAATGTGCTACCCTAAGGCGGTCAAATAATAATCTGAAGAGGGAATTCATATGAAAACAGGTATTGTTGATGTAGGCGGAGGGATGAGAGGAATCTACGCCTGCGGAGTTATGGACTACTGCTTGGAGCATAAAATTAACTTTGATCTCGGAATCGGCGTTTCTGCAGGAGCTGCAAATATCTGCTCGTTTCTTGCCGGTCAGAAAGGCAGAAACTACGTCTTCTACACCGATTATAACCATAGAAAAGAAGCAATGAGCCTTTCTAATCTTTTGAAGAACGGCTCATACATAAACATGGATTATATCTACGGCACTTTGAGTAATGCTGACGGAGAGTTTCCATTTGACTTTGATGCGCTGCTCAAAAATCCGGCAGAGCTTCTGGTCGTAGCAGAAAACGCAATCACAGGCGAGACAAAGTATTTCACAAAAGATTACGTCAGTCAGGACAACCTTGACATAGTAAAGGCATCCTGCTCAATACCGTACGTCAACAAGCCGTATTATGTTGACGGTCAGCCCTACTTTGACGGAGCTCTCGGTGATCCTGTACCGGTTGAAAAAGCAATTTCCATGGGATGTGATAAAGTGGTTCTGATCCTAAGTAAGCCTCGTGATGTCTTAAGACTTCCAAAGCGTGACATCTCCATTGCAAAAAGAATCAGAAAAGAATATCCCATCTCTTCTGAAAGAATCAGCGGCAGGGCAGACCACTATAACTCTCAGCTCGAAACAGCAAAGAAGCTTGAAGCTCAGGGCAAAGTCCTCATCTTGGCACCTGATGACACCTGCGGTGTTGATACCCTCACTAAAGAAAAAGAATCCCTTGATAAGCTGTATCAAAAGGGAATCAAAGATGCAGAAAAAATCCCGTCGTTTTTAGTTTAAACGGCGGGAAAACATTCAGTTTTCTGGCGGAAGCATCTTATCAGAAATTCTTGAGAATGAGCGGGCGCAGGATGAAAGCTTCTTCATGAATTCATCCGGCATATCGCATTTCTTCGAGGTCAGCCACCTTTCAACGGTGCAGACAAGGGCATCAGCATAGAAGTTTAGCTGGAAGTCCTCATACTCTCCCAGAAGTCCGCCAAGGCTCGAACGAAGTGTAACACGAAGCATCTCTCTGAAGTGGTCTGAAAATGAATTCTGACCTTCTATCTGAAGCGCAGGCTTATAGAACTTCCGGTTGTCATAAAGATAATGACAGAGGACGTCAAAAAGCTCCCAGCTTGTTCTTGCCGAGTTATCTCTTACAAGAAGCAGGAATTCGGAATCGAAAATCCAGTTTACAAGGTCATACTTGTCCTTGAAATGATAGTAGAAGCTCTTTCGGTTCATGCCGCATCGCTCGCAGATGTCTGTAACGCTGATTTTGGAAAAAGGCTCTTCGGTCATCAGTTCCTTTAATGCAGATGCAAGTGCACGCTTTGTGATATTTGAGTCTGCCACTTTCATTCCTCCATTCGTCGCAATATTATCATTGTACAAAAAAATCGACGAAATTTCAAGTATAACTATCCCAAGAATCACGGACAATCTACCCGGTTTGTCCAAACAACAAAGGAGAATTCGTATGAAACTTGATTGGAAAACCTGTTTCAGGATTATAGTCACAGCAGTCGTAATATTTTTGATCGTACACTTCGTTGACAGCATATTTGCAACTTTGGGCGTCGCAATGAGTGCACTGAATCCGCTTATCGCCGGTCTTGTAATTGCATATGTAGTAAATATCCCGATGAGCTTCTATGAGAAGCATTATTTCCCGAACAGCGAGAAAAGTTCTGTTGCAAAGAGCCGAAGACCCATCTGTATGCTTCTCGGATACCTGACAATAATTCTTGTAATAGTTTTAGTTCTCCTTCTCGTGATTCCTCAGTTCGTGTCCTGCATAAAAACTTTCATCGGGCAGTTACCGTCGCTGGTTTTATCTGTTCTTGAAAACAAAACAATTGTTGGTCTTTTGCCGGATGCCGTTATAGAATGGCTTGAGGGAATTGACTGGAATGAAATAGCCTCCAATGTCAGCAGCATTTTAGGCATAATCTCACTTCTGTCTACAAGCCTGACTGATGTCATCAGCGACGTTCAGAATACTGTCAGTACCGTTACAACCGTAGCCCCGACAGTAATATCCGTCGTTTCAACAGCGATTATAGGAATAGTATTCTCCGTCTATTTCCTGTCTGCAAAAGACAAGCTTTTAAGGCAGATAAGAAAGCTCGCAGAAACCTATCTCAAACCTAAGTGGACAGAAAAAATCTATTATGTCTTAGGAACGTTCAACGAAAGCTATCACGGCTACATCGTGGTTCAATGCACAGAGGCGATTCTTTTAGGGACACTCTGTACAATAGGCATGCTTATTTTAGGGCTTCCTTATCCCACGATGATAGGTGCGCTTATTGGGCTTACTGCTCTTATCCCGATAGCCGGCGCATGGATAGGAACTATTATAGGCGCATTCATGATTCTCACTGTGAGCCCGATTAAGGCTTTGATATTCATTCTATTTATCCTTGTGCTCCAGTTTGTCGACAACTACTTCATCTATCCGAAGATAGTCGGCAGGTCAATTGGTCTTCCGGCAGTATGGGTTCTTACAGCAGTCAGTGTTGGCGGAGGAATATTCGGAATTCCCGGAATGTTCATCTGCGTACCTCTTTTCTCTGCAATCTATAAGCTCCTGAAAACCGATGTCGGAAAGAGAAACACTGAAAAGAGTGGGGAAGAGTGCGAAGAAGCACCAGTTCCTGCATTGGAAACAGCTTCAGAACCGAAAGAATGACGTAAATTCGTCTCAACGAGAAAAAATTCTTGAAAACGTCTTGACAAACGGCGCATTTAGAGATAAAATAAATCTCGTTGAATCGGGCTCGTGGCTTAGTTGGTAAAGCGCCGCGTTCGCAACGCGGAGAGCGTGGGTTCAAGTCCCATCGGGTCCACCAATAAATATAGAAAAAGGCTCTGCCAAGCGGCAAAGCCTTTTTTGATGCGAATTATTCCTTTTCTTCGTCCTCGTCTTCATCCGGCTCAGGAGGAAGCTTTCTGACTATAGCATAGTCAATCATGTGGTCCTGAACGTTCTTGACTTCAATTGCAAGTCCGTTTGATTCGCACTCAAAGCTTTCACCCTCCTCGGGTACTCTGCTTATAATCTCGCAGATGAAGCCGCTGAAAGTGTCAAAGGTGTCAGTAGGAAGTGAAACTCCAAGCTCCTCTTCAACCTCTTCAAGCTCAGCGTAGCCTTGAATGCACCATGTATCTTCATCAATCTGGGCAATATCGTCCGGTTTTGGGGGAGCTTCCTCTTCTTCAAGTTCGCCTACAAGCTCTTCAATAAGGTCATGAAGTGTGACGATGCCTGACATTCCACCGTATTCATCCAAAACAACAGCAAAATAGTTTCTCGTCTTCTTCATCTCGGCAAACAGCGCATTTGCACGCATCTCTTCCGGAACAAAATAGGGCTTATTGACAGCATGCTCCATCATGTAATCGATGCTTCTGTTATCAGAGCGGAAATAGTCTTTCGTATCAAGAATACCGACAACATTGTCGGGCGAGTCCTGACATACCGGGTAGTATGTATGCCGGCTCTCCATAATCGTTTTCGCCCAAGCCTCGTCGCCGTCTTCGATATAGAGGAAAATAACATCTCTGCGGCGAGTGCTTACCTGCTCAACTGACATATCGGTGAAGTCGAAAACATTGTTTATGAGCTCGCTTTCTTCCTCCATGATTGTGCCCTGTTCGTTGCCCTCGGCAAGCATCAGTTTGATTTCTTCTTCGGTGACTATCTCGTCATTGCTTTCCGGGTCAATTCCCAATAGTCTCAGAACACCGTTGGTGGACTTTGTGAGCAGCCAGACGAGCGGTGCACATATCTTTGACATGACATACATCACTCCCGAAAGTCCGAGAGCAATCTGCTCTGTCTTCTTCATAGCAAGCCTCTTCGGGACGAGCTCGCCGAAAACAATACTGAAATAGGTGAGGAGCAGTGTTATGATTACGAGTATCACAGGGTACACAATAGCCCTTGTAACAGGTAATCCAGCTGATATAAGAAACTCAGTAAGCGGGTCTGCAAAGTTATCAGCGGCAAATGCACCGCCGAGTAAGCTTGCAAGCGTTATGGCAACCTGAATTGTAGCCAAAAACTTAGAGGGCTCTTCGGTGAGAGCCAAAAGCTTCTTCGCTCTTTTATCTCCATCCTGAGCCATCTGCTTGAGCTTGGCGTCATTCATAGAGATGACGGCTATTTCTGCGCAGGAAAATACCGAATTAAACGCTATAAGTAATATTTGCAATATAATTGCCTGAACCATGATTAGTATAAGATCCTTTCGTAAAAAACAGTAAGAAACACAAAAAGGCACAGCCTTGCACATTCATTGTGAAGACCATACCTACTCAATCATTCTGTTTAAAACGACACAAGATGCGGTTATATAATCAGTATTGTGGTCACAATCCCCATCGGAACTGTCATCCATCAAGTCTCACACTCCTAATAAATACTCGCCGAAAATAATCGGTT
Organism: Oscillospiraceae bacterium; assembly: GCA_021203065.1. Classification (GTDB taxonomy): domain Bacteria; phylum Bacillota; class Clostridia; order Oscillospirales; family Ruminococcaceae; genus Faeciplasma. The sequence goes on along the minus strand of JAJQBX010000032.1, from coordinate 332,227 downwards.
GCAAATAATATATCATATTCCGGATTCTTTGTCAATAGCAATTGGGACAAATAATGTAAATCGAGAGGAGCCTAAAAAATAACCCCCGAAAAACTCGGAGGTTGGCGCGCCCGGGGGGATTCGAACCCACGACCTACCGGTTCGTAGCCGGGCACTCTATCCACTGAGCTACGGGCGCATTTGCAAGCGGTATTCCGCTCACAGTTAGATATGATAGCACACTGGTTTTAATTTGTCAAGGCTTTTTTCTGCAATTTCTCTCCAAAAAGTCAGCCGTACAACTGTCACAATTTGTACCTCTATTTACTATTGCAAATAAGAAAGCTTTTTGCTATAATAGGACAAGCGATAAAAATCTCCGTATAAGCTACGGGACGGATTGTCGCTGAATACTTATAAAACAATACCTGCGCTTTGCGCATTTTCTGATAAGGAGAAAGATGATGGCACTTACAAGAAACACTCAGCTGAGCATGCCATGTGTCGCAACGAGGGACTTCATAGTCATGCCTCACATGGGATTAAAATTTGATGTTATGAGACCGAAATCTGTTGTTGCAATGAGAGAAGCACTCGCAACCGACAGACTTGTTTTCATGACAGCACAAAAGGACATAAATATATCCGACCCTGCAAGAAAGGATCTTTACGATGTCGGCACAGTCTGTGAGATAAAGCAGATTGTAAACCTCAGCGAAGGAACTTCGAGAGTCCGGGTTGAGGGCTTATACAGAGCAAGGCTTTTAGATTTTTCTGACGATGAAACCTGTCTTCATGCTGTGGTCAGACCGATGAAGAACGACAGCAGAGATAAAATAACCGAAGAAGAGCTTGATGCATTCTGCCGTGTTGTGAAGGCTGCCTTTGAAGCGTATTCCTCCGTTGTTCCGAGAATGCCGGATGAGCTCAGAAACGCTGTAATGAACGCCGACGACCCGACAGTTCTGTACGAAAATATAGTTTTTAATATCCCGATGCTCACCGAAGACCGCCAGCAGCTGCTTGAAGCAAACACACTCAGCGAAAGACTTTCGATAACTCTGGCTCTTCTCACAAGAGAGACTCAGGTTCTGTCCATAGAAAACGACATTCACACCAAGGTCAGTGAAGCAATAGACAAAGGGCAGAGAGAGTACTATCTTCGTGAAGAGCTTCGAATCATCAAGGACGAACTCGGCGAAACAGACGACATTGACGAAGAGGCAGAGGAGTATGCCGACAGGATATACGACCTCAAGCTCAACGAGGAGTGTACTGAAAAGCTGATTTCCGAAGCTGAAAGGCTGATGAAGATGCCATATGGCTCTCAGGAAGCCGCTGTCATCAGAACATATCTTGACACCGTTTTAGAGCTTCCTTGGAATGTTGAAACTGAGGATTGTCTTGATATAGAAAAGGTTTCAGCCCAGCTCGACAAGGACCACTACGGTATGAAGAAGGTCAAAGAAAGAATCTTGGAGCTTCTCTCTGTCAGGGCTTTGAACAGCGACGTCAAAGGTCAGATTATCTGCCTTGTAGGACCTCCCGGTGTCGGCAAGACTTCAATAGGCAAGTCTATTGCAAATGCTCTCGGAAGAAAGTATGTCAGGGTTTCGCTCGGCGGCGTAAAGGACGAAGCTGACATCCGTGGTCACAGAAAGACCTACATAGGCTCAATGCCCGGCAGAATAATTTCTGCTGTCAAGCAGTCGGGCTCAAGTAATCCGCTTATTCTTCTTGACGAGATTGACAAGATGGCAAACGATTTCAGAGGCGACCCTGCAAGCGCAATGCTTGAGGTTTTAGACAGCGAGCAGAACAAGGAATTCAGAGACCACTATATCGAACTCCCGTTTGACCTGTCGCATGCACTGTTTGTCACTACAGCAAATAATATCGATACAATTTCGCCTCCTCTTCTTGACAGAATGGATGTCATCGAGCTCCCGAGCTATACCCGTGAAGAGAAGTTCGAGATTGCAAAACGCCATCTTGTCCCGAAACAGGTCAAGCAAAACGGTCTTAACGGCAATAAGATCAGGTTCAACGATGCTGCACTTTACGAACTCATCGACTACTATACAAGAGAAGCCGGTGTCAGAACTCTTGAAAGGCTTTTAGCCACAATCTGCCGTAAGGCGGCAAAGGAAATTGTGACTGGTGAAGCCCACAGAGTTACCGTTTCTCCTGAAGTGGTTGAGAAATATCTTGGCGCAAGAAAGTTCTTAAGCGATCTCAAGTCTGACAAGGCTCAGGTTGGCGAAGTCAACGGTCTTGCATGGACTTCTGTCGGCGGAACTCTCATGCCTCTTGAAGTTCTCTCTGTTCCCGGAAAGGGAGCAATTGAACTGACCGGTTCTTTGGGCGACGTCATGAAAGAGAGCGCAAAAATCGCTGTAACCTATACAAGAAGCGTTGCTGACAAGTATAACATCGACAGTGACTTCTATCAGAAGCGTGATATTCATATCCACGCTCCGGAGGGTGCAGTTCCTAAGGACGGTCCATCGGCTGGCGTTACACTTGCAACTGGCATCATATCAGAGCTTTCCGGGCTCAAGGTGCGCTCGGATGTCGCAATGACAGGGGAGATAACCTTAAGAGGAAAGGTGCTTGCAATTGGCGGTCTCAGAGAGAAGACAATGGCGGCATACAAAGCCGGCATCAGGACCGTTATAATCCCATCTACAAACAAGCCCGACCTCGAAGAAGTAGACGACAAGGTCAGGCAAGGACTTGATTTCGTATTTGCAGATACCATTGAGGACGTTCTCGACGTTGCTCTTATTCCTGAGAAGACCGAGCAAAGGCGTCCAATAAATCCAGCAGCTTTCAAGCAAATCGAAAAGACACCTGTGGGGGTACTGCTTGATGCAACAAGATAATCGATTTGCTAACGCTGAGTTTGTTGCGTCATACGGAACCTTTGAACAGCTTCCAAAGCCGGAAAAGATGGAAATTGTCTTCGTTGGGCGGTCAAACGTCGGGAAATCCTCGCTTATAAATAAGATTTTTTCGAGAAAATCGCTCGCACGTGTCAGCTCAGAGCCCGGAAAAACAAGAACAATCAACTTTTATCGTCTCGGGGAGATTTATTTCGTAGACCTCCCCGGGTACGGCTATGCAAAGGTCTCAAAATCGGAAAAGGCAAGATGGAATAAACTGATTTCAGGCTATCTTTCCGACCCTGAGCGTGATATTGGCATAGTTTTCTCACTCATCGACATGCGCCATCCGCCAACTGCGGACGACATAACGATGATAAACTTTCTCATCGACACCGAGCTTCCTTTCTGCATCGTGCTCACAAAGTCGGATAAGCTGAACAAATCGGAAAGAGCCGCACGACTTGAAGCTCTTAAGGATGAAATCCCTTGCTACTCTCAGATAACGATAATTCCGTTTTCTGCGCTCTCGGGAGAGGGTACAGAAGAGATAAGAAACGTTATAGATGAGGTTACAGAAGATTAAGACAAAAATTTCGCCAATCTTTCACAAATATATCGATAAAAGTCTTTACTTTTTGCGTTCAGTCTGTTAAAATGTATTTGTACGGAATACAAATCCGAAAATTTGACCATGATATTGAAAAGGTGATTACATGAATCCGAAATCCAACAAAAAACATATTGAAGATCTTTATGCCGCAATTCTTACTCTCGAAACACGTGATGAAGTTGCAAACTTCTTCGCTGATCTGTGCACCGCTATCGAAGTTGACACACTTGCACAGCGTTTTGAGGTTGCCAAGATGCTCAGAGAAGGACATATCTATGCTGACATCGTGACCGCTACGAGCGCATCTACTGCTACTATAAGCCGTGTAAACCGTTCCATCAATTATGGAGTCGGAGGGTATGACGTTGCTCTCAACAGGCTCAAAGAAAAGGAACAGGAAAGTGACGAATAGTTATGGCATTTTTGCCGACTATTACGATCGGTTCACCAAAAACGTGAGCTATGTTTCTTATGCCAAAAGACTTGATGAAATTATCATGCAGAGGCATAAAAAACGTGGCTCTATTGTTGACCTCGGCTGTGGAACCGGAACGCTCGACTTGCTCTTAGCTAAAAAGGGCTATTCCGTCACGGGAGTCGATCGCTCATGTGAAATGCTGACTGTAGCCGACAAGAAGCTTCGTGATGCCGGCGAAAAGGCTTTGTTTATCCGTCAGGACATGACAAGCTTTTCGTTGCCGCAAAGGGCAGATGCAATAATATCAACCCTCGACGGCATCAATCATCTCAAATCAGCAGAAGCCGTAACCAAAACCTTTAAGTGTGTTTCGAAGAATCTCCGGCATGGCGGCATTTTCGTCTTTGACATCAATACAATCTATAAGCACAGGCACACTCTCGGAAATAATTGCTTTATATTCGATACCGACGAGGTTTATTTCGGCTGGCAGAATGACTACAGAGAGAGTGACAATAGTGTTCTCATTACTCTTGATTTCTTTGTAAATGGGAATCGCTCAACCGAAACATTCAGAGAAAAAGCCTATCCGGTTATGAAAATCTTCGGAATGCTACTGAAATCAGGTCTTATACCGCTCGAAATCTATGACGGAATAAGTCACAAACCGCCTAAGAAAACATCCGACAGGGTGCTTATAGTTGCAGGAAAGCTTTAAGAAATAAGGAAGATACAAATGGGAAGAATAGTAAGAACAATTTCAAAGGACGCATCAGTTGTCTGCTCTGCTATCGACGGAACAGACATAGTATCTGAAATAGAAAGAATCCACAGGACTTCGGCAGTTGTAACCGCCGCACTCGGAAGGCTTGCAATGGGCACATCATTAGTCGGCTTCGGCTTGAAGGATGAGGGCGACAGCGTCACTCTCAGAGTCAATGGAGGAGGTCCTATAGGAAGCATTACAGCCGTTTCAGACTATCTTGGCAACGTCAAGTGCTACTGTGACAACAACATTGTTGAGATTCCTTTGAGACCTGACGAAATGAGACCTGACGAAAAGCTTGACGTCGGCGGTGCTGTCGGCAACAACGGAACTCTTTCTGTCATCAAGGACTTAGGCTTGAAAGAGCCTTATATCGGTCAGACCGCACTTGTAAGCGGCGAAATCGCCGAGGACATAACACAGTATTTTGCAGAAAGCGAGCAGACTCCAACTGTATGCGCATTGGGGGTACTCGTTAATCCAGACCTGACTGTAAAGAGAGCTGGAGGATTCCTCTTGCAGCTTCTGCCTTTCGCTCCGGATGAGTCCATCGATATTATCGAAAGAAATATCTCAAAAATCTCAAGCGTCACAAGCCTTATGGAGCGGGGAATAAGTGCCGAAGATATTGCAATGCTGACCCTCAATGGTCTTGAACCGAATGTACTTGATGATTTTGAAGTAAGCTATCATTGTGACTGCTCAAAGGATAGAACTGAGAGGATTCTCAGAAGCCTCGGCGAAAAGGAACTCAGAGAGCTTTCACAGGATGAGACAACAGAAGTAAAGTGCCATTTCTGCGGAAAGTCATATAAATTCAGTTCCGAAGAAATTCTTTCTCTTATCGAAAAATAGGTCTTGACAAACCGAATCTTCTCGTGTATAATGTTGGAGTTGGCTGAGATGTTCAGCTGACAAAGACTGGTGTCATAGCCAAGTGGTAAGGCGTAGGACTGCAACTCCTTGACCCCCGGTTCAAATCCGGGTGACACCTCCAAAAAATCCCCGATCGTTATGGTCGGGGATTTTTGTATTCTGTTAATCTGTTTTCAGCTGTTCTCTTCTTCGATATGCTAATGGAGAAGTGCCGGTAACCGTCTTGAACTGCCTGCAGAAATGCTCGACGTTCTGGTATCCGCAAAGACTTGCTATCTTCTGGGAATTGAAATCAGTAGTGACGAGATAGTTCTTCGCAAGGTCTATTCTCATATTTACAACATCCTGCATGCAGGAAACTCCGAACTGTTTCTTGTAGATATTCTGGAGATAACCGGTGCTGAGGTGAAGCTTGTCCGCCATTATATCCACTGTCCAGTGGGAATAGGGCTTCAATCTTATCTCATATCTCAGATCTATAAGAGCCCTCTGCTGGTCGGTAATTTCGCTCTCCTGCGCAGACTCTTTTATCTTCCATAGAAGCATCCTTAAGAGCATTGAAATTGACATGGATGAGTAATCGTATCTGAAATAGTTCTCCATTGAAAGAAGCTCAAACAGCTTCTGAAAGCTTTCGGGAGAATTAAGCTGTACTATCGTCTCAGTCGGGACATTGTCATCAGTTACGAATGTCTCATCCGTCCGGAATCTAACGTAGTCATTGATATAAGGTCCGTTATAAGCCTGATAAAAGGCGAATGCATTCGGAGGATACAAAATAGCACTGTTTGGATGACAGACAACATCGCCTGTCGGCAGATGAAAGAGTGCAGGCGTTTTTACAAAAAGGAGAAGCCAGAAATCATTTCTTACTCCATACACAAAGTCATCTGGATGAGTAGCATTGAGCTGCATGAACGTTATATCAATCATTTCAAACCTCCACCTCTAAGAAATAATCCGGTTTTATAGTCTCAGTATGAATCATTTTCAGAAAAAAGTCAAGTGCCAATTTCTCAGAATCGGTCAATGTAAAATGAAATTTTATGCAGCGGGATAACCGAATTATGACTTTCCTATTGCAAAAATATCTGCGTTGTGCTAAAATGTATGTATAGTATTTTTTGCGGGTGGGATTTCTGATGAACACTAAAAGGATAATATGCTTGATACTGGCGACTGTAATGATGTCATTATCTGCGGTAAACGTTTTTGCAACTGCGAGTGTCACCGCTTCAACAGTAGCGAGTGCCGCCAGTGGAGAAACGGTTCAGGTGTCGGTTTCAATTTCTGACGCTTCGGATATATATTCCGGAACTATTCTTCTGACATACAGCACCGATCAGCTGTCATATGATAGCGCATACCTCAACAGCGGCTATGGTCAATTGTCAACATCATCTGCCAGCTCAGGCTCATTAGTGATAACAATCGTAAATGCAGGTGGGGTAGACATCAGCGGAACTCTTGCAACCATAACGTTCCAAGTTGTTGCAGATGCATATACCCAGTGCTACATCAACGTTACATCAAACGATTGCATCGATTCTTCCGGAAATTCTGTCACCGTGAACAGCGGTACGACGGTTCTGGTGGTAGAAGATGAAGACGGCAACACTGAATCCACTACAACTGGTGACGACGATGCAGATGTAGATTTATCAGATGACGAAGACGAGGTAGTTCTCGACGAAGATGAAGATGACGAAGCGGTAACCGAGGCTACGACAACAGCCGCAACAACCACAGAAGCAACTACAACGACCACTCAGGAAACCACTACTCAAGCTACCACAACAACCAGAGCAACTACTACAACGCAAGCCACCACTACCACAGCGGCTACTACTACAGCCACTCAGGAAACCACTACCGCAGCTACAACCACTACAGAGGTAACAACCACAGAGGTTACAACATCAGAGGAAACAGTAAGCTCAGATTCCGCAGCAACTCTCGTATCATCCGATGAAACAGCGGTAATGGCAACCGTAGACGATCCTGACGAAAATTCAGGTAAAGCTTCCGGTCAGACAATTGCGATTGTCATCGTTATTCTTGTAATAACAATCGCAGGTGTTGCTACACTTGAAGTTTTCAGAAATAAATCCAAGTAAAGCGAGGAATTATGACCTCTAAAATAATTCTTGAAAGAATAATTTCGGTTACACTTATTCTGACAGTAGCAGTCTCCCTGACCGGCTGTTCATTATTCGACACAATTACCGCCTATGGTCTTTACTCAAGAGCGGTTACCCAGCTCGAAAAAGCTGGGGGATATGAAGCTGATTGTATCATGTCTATTGCTTTCGATATTCTGGGCGAGACCGTCTCTTCGGAAACGGTAATGAACATCAAAGAGAATTCCACCGGAACTCAGATAGTAACTGAAATGGATGACGAAACTATTACTACTACGTATGTAGATGATAAGGTCTACGTTGAATATGGCGACAGTCTGATTTATTACACCGTAGTTGACCTCAGTTCAATTGAGTCGATTGGTGACGTTAATCTGCCTGAACTCGCAAAAGAAGTTTTTGACAATATCAGTGTCATAAAAAATGACGATGGCACAAAACAGATTTCCATAGTCCTTGAAAGTGAAAACGCTGATAGCATTTTAGGCTCTTTCGTTTCCGGTCTCAGCGACCTGACTTTTAACGACATCGTCTATACCATGCTGTTTGATAAAAACAATAACCTGTCCATGATGACTCTGATATGCAGTGCATCAATAGATGTCTTAGGCTACACCATGACCGGTTATGTCACCGCCGAATACACTTTCATAGATTTCGGCACAGCCCCTGAGTTTGAACTTGGATATGACGAGAGTGAATATGAAGATGGCGGAGAATACAGTGGCTGACCATCATCAGCAAAAAATTCAGAAAATAACTATTGACAACCGAGACTTAATGTGGTATCATATTGGAGCTGTGAGATTCACAGTTTCATAATCTGGAGAGGTATCGAAGCGGTCATAACGAGGCGGTCTTGAAAACCGTTTGGTCAAAAGCCACAAGGGTTCGAATCCCTTCCTCTCCGCCATCGCCAAACGGCGTATTTGCGTCGTTTGGCGTTCTTTTTGTTTCTAAATTTTTGGAATCAAGGATTTTAATATGAAAACAATTTGGTATCCAAACTACAAGTATAAATCTATGGGTTTCGGCAACACTATCAGAAATAAATCCTGAAAAATTTCAAAAAAGCTATTGACAACCGCTTACATATAGTGTATACTATTCTCAGTTAGCCGAGACTAACTTATTTTAAAACCAGCGGTTAGCAAAAGCTAACTTATATTTCACGGAGGTGATATAATGCCCGAAGAGCTTTTGGTACAGCACTGTGCTCCAACTATGGCGGGAATAAAAACAGGTGCTATGTTCAACTATCATTATGATGACGAACAGTCACTTCACAAGAGCGTATGCGCTTTTAATAAAATCATGACGCCAAAGGGCATGTGCATGATCATCTTAAGGCGCAGGAATAACACTGCTCTTGTCTATCTCTATCGTCCGAATATGCTCAAATCTGACCTTAATGACAGCCTCGGGAAGAGTATTCTTGACGAACGTGGGTATCCTACAAATAATATAAACAGATGCCTTTGGAAGCTGAGAGACCGGCTATCGCAGTCTTCCGAATTCCCACACGAAATCGGGTTGTTCCTCGGTTATCCTCCTGAAGATGTAAAGGGCTTTATCGATAACAAAGCCGAAAGCGCAAAGTGTGTTGGCTTCTGGAAAGTATATGGCGACGAAAAAGCCGCAAAAGAGAAGTTCCGTCAGTACAGGCAGTGCATCGGCAGTTATTGCAAGCATTACAGTAAATATCACTCATTAGACAGGCTTCTTGTAGCCACATAATATTTTGAAAGGATGATTTTAATGTCAAAAGTAGCAGTAGTATATTGGAGCGGTACAGGCAACACCGAACAGATGGCAAACGCCGTCTTGGAGGGTATTAAGAACGCTGGTGGTGAGGGAAGCTTATTTACAGCTTCTGAGTTTGATACATCTACAGTGACAGCATACGACGCCATAGCATTCGGTTGCTCAGCCATGGGCGACGAACAGCTTGAGGACAGCGAATTTGAGCCGATGTTCAATGCCTGTGAGCCTTCCCTTAACGGCAAGAAAATCGCCCTCTTCGGCTCATACGGCTGGGGCGATGGCGAATGGATGCGCACTTGGGAGGAAACCTGCAAGGGAGATGGCACAATCTTAGCCACCGAAAGTGTCATCTGTAACGAAGCCCCCGATGATGAAGCAATTTCCGCCTGCCAATCACTTGGCAAGGCTTTGGTGTAAGCAATCTGCAAAAATCCGGGTAAGGATGTGCTCCTTACTCGGATTTTTTCAAATATCAAGTTCATTCCTCCGGACACGTAATCTCCATAATCTTCTCAATAATCAGGTGCAGCGACTGGCTCTGAATATTGTCGGCGGCTTTGTAGTAGACCTCTTTGCCTTCTCGGCGGCTGGTGATAAGACCGCTGGCTTTCAGGAGTTTAAGGTGATGGGAGACAGCCGGGCTGGTCATGCCCATCAGGGCAGAGATATTGATAACACACTCCTCACAATGGCAGAGAAGCCAGAAAATCTGGACTCTGCTGCAATCGCCAAGCTGCCGGAACATGTCGGCAACTGCCTGAAAGTCGGTTTTCTCAAGGGTGCTCTTCAGGTATTCTATATCGTATTCATCTGTGTGATGATGAGGGAGCATTTCTTCGGGCATTATATTGTCTCCTTGCAATTTGTTGTTGACTCTATTATAACACATAAAAACCGGTTAGACAAGTCTTACTGACCTCTAATATTGCTACAAATGTCGAATTTTAAAAAAATTTTATTTTCCTATTGACAAACGTAAGTAGACAGCATATAATGTTATTGGACGTTTAAACGACTACTTAATCGTTTAATACTGCTAATCCAATTATTATCAGAAAGGTGATTCACAATGAAGAAAACCTATAATATCGAAGTTGACTGTGCCAATTGCGCAAATCTGATGGAGAGTGCAACTAAAAAGACCTCCGGAGTTGTAAATGCTGTTGTCAATTTCATGACTCAGAAGATGATTGTTGAGTTTGAAGAGGGAGCAGATCAGGCGAAAGTTATGAAAAATGTTCTCAAGGCTTGCAGAAAAGTCGAGCCTGACTGCGAAATAGAAATCTGAATTCATCATAGGCAAGGGAGAGACTAATATGACTAAAAAGCAGAAGAAGATGCTTGCGAGGGTTCTTGTCACAGCATTGATGATGATTCTTCTTGCAATACTGCCGATTTCAGGAATACCGCAGTTTGTTCTTTACTTGTTCGCATACATAATTATCGGCTACGACATACTGCTTAAGGCTTTCAGAGGGATTCTCAACGGCAGAGTTTTTGATGAAAACTTTCTGATGGCAATAGCCACTGTTGGAGCATTTGCCCTTGCCATTTACGAGCAAAGCGGGGAATACAGCGAAGCGATTGCAGTTATGCTCTTCTATCAGATAGGTGAGCTCTTCCAGAGTTATGCTGTCGGAAAGAGCCGCCGGAGCATAAGCGAGCTGATGGATATAAGACCTGATTATGCTAATATCGAAGCTGATGGCAAGCTCACGCAGGTTTCTCCGGATGAAGTAGAGATAGGAAGCGTCATCATTGTGCAACCGGGAGAGAAAATTCCAATTGACGGAGTTATCGAAGACGGCATATCCACTCTCAACACTTCTGCACTAACAGGCGAAAGCCTCCCAAGAGATGTTCACACAGGCGATGAAGTCATCAGTGGTTGCGTCAACATGACCGGAGTTTTGAGAATAAAGACCACAAAAGCATTTGGAGAATCAACTGTATCAAAGATTTTAGATCTTGTCGAGAATGCAAGCTCCCGGAAATCGAAGTCAGAGGATTTCATATCAAAATTTGCAAGAATCTATACTCCGGCTGTCTGCGGCTCCGCACTTGCACTTGCAATTATTCCTTCGATCATAAGACTTATAGTAGGTCTGCCCGCAGAATTTGGCGACTGGATTTACCGTGCACTGACATTTCTTGTTATAAGCTGCCCCTGTGCGCTCGTCGTAAGCATTCCTCTCAGCTTCTTTGCCGGAATTGGCGGAGCGAGCAAAGAGGGAATACTCATCAAAGGCTCAAACTACCTCGAGACTCTCTCCGAAACAAAGTACATAGTCTTCGACAAAACCGGAACGCTTACCGAGGGCTCTTTCGAAGTAAACGCCATCCATCACGGAACTATCGACAATTCAAGGCTGATTGAACTTGCCGCACTCGCAGAAAGCGCATCTTCTCATCCGATAAGTAAAAGCCTGCAACACGCTTATGGAAAAGAGCTCGACTGGAGTCGTGTTTCAGATATTACTGAAATCAGCGGTGAGGGCGTTACTGCAACCGTGGATGGTCATAGCGTAGCAGTCGGCAACGGAAAGCTTATGCGCAGAATCGGCACTGAATATATCTTGTGCCACTCGGTAGGAACTATCATACACGTTGCAGTTGACGGGAACTACTGCGGGCACATAGTGATTTCTGATGTCATAAAACCAAATTCGAAAGAAGCTATCAAATCTCTCAGGCAATCAGGAATAGAAAAAACTATAATGCTCAGTGGAGATTCAAAGTCTGTTGCCGAAAGCGTCGGTAACGAGCTTGGAATTGATGAAGTTCACGGCGAGCTTATGCCGGACGATAAGGTAGCCAAAGTTGAAGAGCTTCTCAAGTCAAAGCAAAACGGTAAGCTTGCATTCGTCGGCGATGGCATCAACGATGCCCCCGTTCTCTCGAGAGCGGATATAGGAATCGCAATGGGAGCGATGGGCTCAGATGCCGCAATAGAGGCGGCTGATGTCGTTCTGATGGACGATGACCCGCTTAAGATTTCAAAGGCAATAAGAATTTCTAAGAAGTGCCTCAGAATTGTCAAGGAAAACATAGTCTTCGCAATAGGAGTCAAGCTGATTTGCCTTATCTTGGGAGCTCTTGGAATGGCGAGCATGTGGCTTGCAATATTCGCAGATGTAGGCGTAATGGTGCTTGCAGTACTAAACGCAATAAGAGCTCTGTTCGTTAAGAAGCTTTGATTTTAATATTTTTGTATACCTGCCTCAGTGAATAATCACTGCGGCAGGTTTTACTATTCGCCGCCTCAAATTTCGCCTGTTTCCGCCTTTGAAAGTTATACTTTTTCTTGCATAACGCCGAAATTTATATTTACCCTTGAAATTGTCCCGCCAAATTGGTATATTAGATTTGTGGTAATGTGAAATAGAGTAATGGGAATGTAAAGGAAAAGATAACGTCTTGAAAGGACAATTATGGATTTAGCTCATATTATTTCTCTTATTGGCGGAGTGGCGTTCTTCCTCTTTGGAATGGAAACTATGGGTAATGGGCTCAAGAGCCTCGCCGGAAACAGAATGGAGGGCATTCTGTTCAGGCTTTCTTCACCTGCAATAAAAGGCTTCTTCCTTGGAATATTAGTCACTGCCGTGATTCAGTCCTCCGGTGCTACAACCGTTATGGTCATAAGCTTCGTGAGTGCCGGAATGATGACACTTACACAGGCTATTCCAATAGTTCTTGGCACCAATATCGGTACAACAATGACCGGTTGGATTCTTTCCATTTCCGGTTCTGAAAGTGTTGCCGGTCAGCTGTTATCGACCGAGGTTCTTATTGCTGTATTCGCAACCATCGGTGCACTTCTTTACATGTTCACAAACAAAAACTCGACAAAGAGCATCGGACTCGTTCTTCTGGGGCTCGCTACGATTCTTTTGTCGATGTCTCTTATAAGTGATTCCGTAGATCCACTAAAGGAAAACGAAGCTTTCCAGAATATTCTTCTTCTCTTCAAGAACCCAGTCTTAGGCGTTCTTGCAGGTATATTTGTGGCAGCGATTATCCAGTCCTGCTCGGCTGGTGTCGGTATTTTGCAGGCACTCTGTACTTCTGTTGTCATACCCTACAGCGTTTGTCTTCCTTTGATTTTAGGTATAAAAATTGGCGCAAGCTCTCCCGTTCTTATCGCAATGGTGGGCAAGAATAAAAACTCCAAACGAACGGCTTTGGTATATCTCATAGCAAATGTACTCACTGCCGTGCTCGCTTGTATCATTATTCTTCCACTCAACGCAATAACCGGAGGGCTTTCATTTATGAATGAGAGTGCCACAACAACTGGAATCGCTCTCATGAACTCGGTAATAAGCATAGTCGGCATGATAATTCTTCTCCCGATGAGTAAGCTTATCGAGAAGATTTGCTATATTCTTATCAAGCCAGACCCATCTGAAAGCGAAGACCTGACCGAGATTGACTCTTTGGACGAAAACCTTCTCGATTATGTTCCTGCCGCAATTGAGGTCAGCAGAAAAGCCGCACTCAAGATGTGCGACATCGCAAGAAAGAATATATTCAGAGCAATCAGGCTCATCACCGAATATGACCGTTCAAAGTTCCAGAAAGTTAACGAAAAGGAATCTCTCTGCGATAAATATGAGGACAAGCTCGGAAACTATCTCGTCAAGATAGGGAAGAACGTCATGGACGAAAAGCAACAGGCTATTTCCAGTGAGCTTCTCAGCGTAATAGGTGACTTCGAGAGAATAAGCGACCATGCAGCCAACATTGCAGAAAATGCCGAGGAAATTCACGATAAAAAGATAGTATTTTCAGATGAAGCCGCTGAAGAACTGCATATTCTCACTGAAGCAGTAAGCGAGATAATCAATCTTGCCGCTTCCGCTTTCGTTGAGAGAAGAAGAGATCTGGCAGTAAAAGTAGAGCCCCTTGAGGAAACCATCGACGAAATGACAAAAGTCATCAAAAATAATCACGTCGAGCGAGTACAGTCTGGTGCATGCACCATCGTTACCGGATTTGTTTACAGTGATCTTCTCACCAACTTCGAAAGAGTAGCAGACCACTGTTCAAATATAGCATTGTCCGTTCTTCACAGCTATGACCTTAATGCTGAGGGACATACATACGTCGCACAGATTCCCGATTCGCCCGAATATAAGCAGAATCTGAATGACTACAGAAAGAAATATCTCTATGCTGTCGCAAAGAGTAAATAAATATGTAAAGGAGCAATCACCATGTTTTTTGAAGAGCTGAAAAACTTTGATCCGGAGGTAGCCGCATCCTGTGAACGTGAGCTCAACCGTCAACGCCACAATATTGAGCTTATCGCATCGGAAAATATCGTTTCCGAGGGAGTTCTTCTGGCGGCTGGAAGCGTACTCACCAACAAGTATGCCGAAGGCTATCCCGCAAAAAGATACTACGGCGGTTGTCAGTATGTCGACGAGGTTGAGGAGATAGCAAGAGAGCGTGCCAAAAAGCTCTTTGGTGCAGAGCATGCCAATGTTCAGCCTCACAGCGGCGCAAACGCAAACCTCGCCACGTTCTTTGCTCTTTTACAGCCGGGTGACACAGTTCTTTCGATGAGCCTCGCTCACGGCGGACACCTTTCACACGGTTCTCCGGTCAACATCTCCGGAAAGTACTTCCATATCGTTCCTTATGGCGTTTCTGATGAAACCCAGACTATTGACTATGACGAAGTAGAACGCCTCGCACTTGAATGCAAGCCAAAGCTTATTTTGGCTGGCGCATCAGCATATCCGAGAATAATTGACTTCAAGCGTTTCCGTGAAATTGCAGACGAAGTCGGAGCTTACCTGATGGTAGACATGGCACATATCGCAGGTCTCGTAGCAGCTGGACTTCATCCGAGTCCGATTCCTTATGCCGATGTTGTAACAACTACAACCCATAAAACTCTGAGAGGACCCAGAGGCGGACTTATCCTTTGCAAAGAAGAGTACGCCAAGGCGATTGACAAGGCTATCTTCCCGGGAACACAGGGTGGACCGCTTATGCACATCATCGCCGCAAAGGCGGTTGCTTTCGGTGAAGCTCTTACCGATGAATTCAAGGAATACCAGAAGCAGATTATTGTAAATGCACAGACTCTTGCAAGTGAATTCAACGCTCACGGCATCAGGCTTGTTTCAGGGGGAACTGACAACCACCTTATGCTTCTCGATCTGAGAGGAACAGGTGTAACCGGCAAAGAGCTCGAACACCGCCTTGACGAGGTTCACATCACAGCCAATAAGAACGCAATTCCGAACGACCCAGAGAGCCCATTCATCACAAGCGGTCTGAGAGTCGGAACACCTGCTGTCACCACAAGAGGCTTCGGTGAAAACGAAATGAAGCTCATCGCCGGCTGGATATGTGACTGCATCACCGATTTTGATGCAAATAAAGAGAGAATCACAACCGAGGTTGTCTCACTCTGCGAGAAATTCCCGATATACTGATAAAATTATCTCACTAAGAGGTGAATGTCATGAAAACAGATATTGAAATCGCTCAGGAATCGGTCATGCTTCCCATAACCAAGATTGCTGAGATAGCCGGAATTGATGAGGATTTCATTGAGCAATATGGCAAGTACAAAGCCAAAGTCGATCCGAAAATCATCAATGATGAATCAAGAAAGAACGGCAAGCTTATACTTGTAACCGCCATCACCCCGACACCAGCAGGGGAAGGAAAAACCACAACCACCATAGGTCTTGCGGATGGCTTGAGAAAGATTAGGAAGAACTCTGTAGTTGCTCTTCGTGAGCCCTCACTGGGTCCCGTTTTCGGAATCAAGGGCGGAGCCGCAGGAGGTGGATACGCTCAGGTTGTCCCAATGGAGGACATCAATCTCCACTTCACAGGCGATTTTCACGCTATCGGAGCTGCAAACAATCTCCTTGCCGCAATGATCGACAATCATATCCAGCAGGGAAATGCTCTTGGCATCGACCCAAGAAGAATCACGTGGAAGAGATGCGTCGATATGAACGACCGTCAGCTGAGGTTTATCGTCGACGGTCTTGGCGGAAAGCCAAACGGCACACCTCGTGAGGATGGATTTGACATCACTGTTGCCAGTGAAATAATGGCTGTGTTCTGCCTTGCAAGCTCTATTGACGACCTTAAAGAAAGACTTGGCAGAATAATAATCGGCTACACCTATTCCGGCGAACCGGTCACCGCTTCTCAGCTCAAGGCTGTAGGCGCAATGGCGGCTCTTCTCAAAGATGCACTGAAACCAAATCTTGTGCAGACCCTTGAGCACACTCCTGCACTCGTTCACGGCGGACCCTTTGCAAATATTGCTCACGGCTGTAACTCGGTTCTCGCCACAAAGCTCGCAATGAAGCTCGGCGACTATGCCGTCACGGAAGCCGGCTTCGGTGCTGACTTGGGAGCAGAGAAGTTCCTTGACATCAAGTGCCGTATGGCAGGGCTCACCCCGTCTGCAGTCGTAATAGTTGCAACAGTAAGAGCCCTTAAAATGCACGGTGGTCTTGCAAAGACTGAGCTCGGCAGAGAAGATTTAGATGCGCTTAAGAAAGGTCTTCCGAACCTCTTAAGGCATGTTTCCAATATCAAAAACGTCTACGGTCTTCCGTCTGTAGTTGCCGTAAACAGATTCCCGACCGATACCGATGCAGAAGTAAATCTCGTCATCGAGGAATGCCGCAAGCTCGGCGTCAACACCGTTCTCTCAGATGTCTGGGCAAAGGGCGGGGAAGGCGGAGTTGAACTCGCAACTGAGGTTGTAAGGCTCTGCGAGGAAGAAACCCCGAACTTCACCTACAGCTATTCAGACGACATGAGCCTTGAAGAGAAGATAAACGCCGTTGTAACAAAGGTCTATGGCGGAAGCGGTGTCAGCTATCTTCCTGCGGCAAAGAAAGAGCTCGTCCGACTCACTGAGCTCGGATTTGGAAATCTTCCTGTCTGCATAGCAAAGACTCAGTATTCATTCTCCGACGACCCGACCAAGCTCGGTGCTCCGGAGGACTTCACAGTTACAGTCAAGAACGTCAAGGTCTCAGCTGGTGCTGGCTTCGTAGTTGTCCTGACAGGGGACATAATGACCATGCCCGGTCTTCCGAAATCTCCTGCCGCAGAACGCATAGATGTTAGTTCTGATGGAGTAATAACCGGACTGTTTTAAGAAATAATAAAAGCCGACAGTGCAAAAAACTGTCGGCTTTTGTCGTCTTAATGACGATGGTCGGGATGACAGGACTCGAACCTGCGGCATCCTGCTCCCAAAGCAGGCGCTCTACCAAACTGAGCCACATCCCGTCAAATTGACAACAAGTATTATAACCGCATTTTTCGATTCTGTCAATAGCTTTTTTCGCAATTTTTCGCTGTGAGAAATTTATAGCCATTTTTATAAGTATTGGCGATATTTTTTTCTGTTATTCGAAAAAGTGTTGACATACGATTGTGCAAATGGTATAATGAGCATGGTTAAAAACCATATTATATTAGGAGGAAAATAACATGAAGAAAATTTTGGCAATTGTCATGGCAGTCGCAATGGTTATGGCTCTCTCTGTAACCAGCTTCGCAGCTACCTACGATGTTGAGCTTTCTCTTGACAACCTCGGTTATTATGGAGCTACTGAAAGCACCAACGTAACTGCAGTTGACGGCGGACTCAACTCCAGCGAAGAAGCTCTCAGCGTTTTGCTTCCTGTAGAGGTTGCTTACGGTGAGACAGTTACCGTTACAATCAAGGGTTCTTCTGACGGCGGATTCAGAGTTTGGCTTTTGAATGGTGCTAACACTGATTCAGAGATCTGGCTCTCTTCCGATCAAGGTTTCGAGGGCGGCGATTTCGAGTATACCATTACCCTCGAAATGAACGACCATGATGGTCATGGCGACACTGTTGCTAACGCTCTTATGTTCAAGGGTATCTCTTATGGTACTAACCTTGACAACTTCACCATCACTTCTGTAACTCTCGTTACCGAAGGCGAGGCTGTTGCTACTACCGACGATGCTGACGAGGCTTCTGAGGAAGTTGCTGATTCTGCTGACAGCACTGATACCGCTTCTGCTGAGACCACTACCTCTACCAATGCTGACACCGGCGTTATTTTGGCTGTTCTCCCGATGGCTGTAGCTGCTGCTGCTGTTGTTGCTTCCAAGAGAAGATAATTCCACAGGAACTTCAAAAGACAACTGAAAAGAAATGCCTCCATTTTGGGGGCATTCTTTTTAGCTTGATTTTCAGTTCGATAGGGAAGTCATCCCCAGAGAGTGTTCAGATATTCAACTCTTTTTCTCGTCCACCTGATGGTAGCGAGAGCACTTGATGAACGGCTCTTGCCGTCCTTGTTGAAGTCATCGGCATAGGTCTCAACCGTTTC
Source organism: Oscillospiraceae bacterium (assembly GCA_021203065.1). Lineage (GTDB taxonomy): Bacteria > Bacillota > Clostridia > Oscillospirales > Ruminococcaceae > Faeciplasma. The sequence goes on along the minus strand of JAJQBX010000032.1, from coordinate 313,420 downwards.
CGTGACCTCGTCAAGAGCTTCCAAGATATATGAATATCTTTCCTGCCATTTTTCTTTCACAAGCTCTTGGAACCAGTCGGCAGAGTAGAGGAGAATAAGCCAAGGGTTTGAGCGGTCGCCCCAGTTGTCGACGAAATAGTCATCCTTGAACTTTGCCGCATAGAGTCCGCCGTCAGCATCAGAACTATAGTCGCCATATGCCCAGCTGAAATCCCATGGTGCAACGCAGGTAAGCGTAGGATAAATTGATGTTTCACTGAAATCAACCGCAAAGAAGAAGCTTCCTCCTCCAACATCCTGATCGTTGACTATTTCATATAAAATGTACATATCCACAAACGACTCAATATCCATGACCTGAGAAATGCAGTCGTATGCAGATTCAAATTCATCCTGCGCAAGGGTCAGGGTGAAATCATCGTCAACCCTGTCAACCCGGTAGTACTCGCCATATTTGATCGCTCGCATTGCGACCTCATAGCAGACCTCGAAATATCTCTCAATAAAATCAAGCTGCTCCTCGGAATATATATCATTTCTGACTGTATAGTAGTACTTCTTTGGAACACGGGTAGTTCCGTAGACATCAGTTATAGACTCGTTGTTGTAGTTGAGCATGAACCTCCAAGTCTCACCGCTTGAATAGTTGTCGAGTTCTACCAAGTATCCTATGTCTGTTCCGGTGTAGCCCTCTTCTGCTTCGGTGATAGCAACCCTGTTTTCATTTTCCTGAGTCTGTTCACAGAGAAGATATATTCCCATGTACTCTTCATTGATATAAAGCTGTACAAACGTAGAATCGGACACATAATACATACCTGCATTGATAGCCGCCGCAAGGGTAAATGCAAGATGGTCTCTTACGCCATAATTGTATGTTTTCAGAAGCACCCAAGAACGGCATTTAGCTCCGTCATTGAGCCCCAGAACCGATTGCTTCTTAGTAAACTTGATCCGATAAGGTGCACCGTTTTCTCTTATCTGATCAACATCTCCATAATATGCGCTTGCATTGCCTCTGACTCTGATTTCTGCAGAAGTTGCATCCATGACATACTCTGCATCGCAGTTCATAATCTCAACGAGACAGTTTATATATTCAGTCCGGGAGAGAACCTCTTCTTCATTTTCAGTGGAGACTGAGATAATGGGAAGCTCATATTCCTCGCAAATCTCAGAATAGAAGCTCTGTCGCTCGCTTCTTGAAAGCCCATACATCTCGTACAGGTCGTCAGGCGTCAGGCTGTCATAAGTAAAATCTTCAGTATAGTCATCCACAATAAGACCTGTTTCATCCGATTCGGCTTCTTCGATGACTTCATCAGTAGCCTCAGTGCTTTCAGTAACAGCTTCCGAGGCGGTTGTGGCTTCAGACTGAGTAACTATGTTTGACGGCACATTATCCGATTCGGTTGTAGTTACCTCTTCGGAGGATGACACCGTCGTGGTCACATTTTCGCTGCTGTCGGATATTTCAGTCATTGTGCAGGCGGTCATATTGGTTATAAGCACAACGGTGGCGCACAAACCCGCTAATAACCTTCTTTTGTCATTCATTTTAATCCTTCCTCATTGTAAAGCACGGACAAGCCGGTTATCTCTTTTCGTTCTACATTTTACCACACAGTGAGGCACATTTCAAGATACAATACGGTTACAAAATCATTAAGTTTTGCGCAGGTAACTGTTGACAAAAACAAACGAAACGAGTAAAATATTCTTGAGATATGTTTTTGAGGTATGGTATGAGAAGCTACAGGATAAATCACAACGACGCCGGACAGCGGGTGGACAAGTTTATAGGAAAAGCCGTCCCGAAGCTCCCGCAGTCGCTTATGTACAAGTATATCCGCATCAAGAGAATAAAGCTGAACCATTCAAGATGCGAAATATCTACAAGGCTCAAAGAGGGCGACATTTTGGAGCTCTATATCAATGACGAATTCTTTGAAGCCCCATCTGAAAGTGATTTTCTGCTTGTGAGCAGCAGAATTGATCCTGTCTATGAAGACGAAAATATTCTCATTGTAGATAAGCCCTGTGGCTTGGTTGTTCATGAAGATGATGATAACACCATCGACACCCTCATCAACCGAGTCAAAAAGTATCTTTACGAAAAAGGGGAGTATAAGCCGGAGGAAGAGGCGAGCTTTGCTCCATCGCTCTGCAACCGTCTTGACAGAAACACCGAAGGTCTTGTTATCTGTGCCAAGAACGCAGAAAGCCTCAGAATCCTGAATCTCGCTGTCAAAGAGCGCAGAATCAGGAAGAAATATCTCTGTGCAGTGATTGGCGAGCCCACGCCGCACGAAGCGGTGATAAAGGCATATCTCGTCAAAAACGAAGCTGAGAATATGGTAAGGATTTACGACAAGCCTGTTTCCAGTGCAAAAGAGATAGTCACTAGCTATAAGGTTATCTCAACAAACGGCGATTTGTCGCTTTGTGAGATAGATCTGATCACCGGCAGAACACACCAGATAAGAGCGCATATGGCTCATATCGGGCATCCGGTACTTGGCGACGGTAAGTATGGCTCAGGAGAAATCAACAGGCGTTACTCATTAAAAACTCAGGCACTGCAGGCACATAGCCTGAAATTTGAGCTCGGAGACATCGGCGGAAATCTTTCTTATCTTGACGGTAGAGAATTTACTGCAAAACCAGCATGGTTTCAGGAGAAATTCTTCCCTGACTGTAAGTAGCAATTATTACAATATGTATAAAAGTAAGGAGTAGCAAAAAATGACTTATACCTATCAGACAAGAGGAACCTGCTCAAGGCAGATCAATTTTGAAGTTGAGAACGGCATCATCGGCGACGTTTCCTTCGTCGGTGGATGCAACGGCAATCTCAAGGGCATTTCAAGCCTTGTAAAAGGAATGAAGGTTGAGGATGCAATTGCTAAGCTTGATGGAATCAAGTGCGGTGCTAAAAACACATCCTGCCCCGACCAGTTTGCACAGGCTCTTAAATCAACTCTGTAACCCGAAGCTTTGAAATAGCTATGAAAGAATCAGGAAATGCACCTTGGGCAGCTCCTGATTTTTCATGTTACTATTGACATCTGAGTTCTTTTGTGGTATTATAACAACAAACGTTTCTTTATTCGGAGGTTGCTATGGATAAATTCGTGCTTAAAAGTAAATACAAGCCCACCGGCGACCAGCCAGAGGCGATTAAAAAGCTCTCCGATGGAATCAATAGTGGTATGAAAAAGCAGACGCTATTGGGAGTCACAGGCTCTGGCAAAACATTCACCATGGCAAATGTTATTGCAAACGTCAACCGCCCGACGCTCGTATTAGAGCCCAATAAAACCCTTGCTGCGCAGATATGCTCCGAGCTCCGTGAATTTTTCCCGGAAAGCGCAGTAGAATTCTTCGTTTCCTATTACGACTACTACCAGCCCGAGGCTTATATTCCTGCAACCGATGTCTATATCGAAAAGGATTCTGACGTTAATGACGAGATTGATCGGCTTCGTCACTCTGCAACAGCCGCACTGACCGAAAGACGAGATGTTGTAATCGTCGCAAGCGTTTCATGCATCTACTCTTTAGGCGATCCGGAAGAATATAAGAGCATGATTGTCTCTGTAAGAAAGGGTATGACCAAGTCAAGAGATGACCTTATCCGTGAGCTGGTCTCGATCCAGTACGAAAGAAATGACATAGACTTCCAGCGTAACCGTTTCAGAGTCAGAGGCGATACAGTCGACGTTTTCCCAACGAGCTACAACGAGACTGCAATCAGAATCGAGTTCTTCGGCGATGAAGTAGATAGAATAACAGAAGTAAACGTCGTAACAGGCGAAGCCGTGAGGACTCTTCTTCACGTCGCAATCTTCCCGGCATCCCACTATATTACCGGCAAGGAAAGGCTCAACGCCGCCATTCATGATATTGAAGAGGAGATGTACGAAAGAGTAAAGTTCTTTAAGTCTCAGGATAAGCTCATTGAAGCCCAGAGAATTGAACAACGAGTCAATTATGATATGGAAATGCTGCAGGAGGTAGGATTCTGCAGTGGAATTGAGAACTATTCGAGAGTTCTTGCAAGGCGTGAGCCGGGTGCAGTTCCGTTTACGCTCCTCGACTTCTTCCCGGATGATTTTCTTCTCATCGTCGACGAGTCTCACGTTGCTCTTCCGCAGGTAAGGGGAATGTTTGCGGGCGACAGAGCAAGAAAGCAGACGCTTGTGGACTATGGATTCAGGCTTCCGTCAGCTCTCGACAACCGACCACTGACATTCGACGAGTTCTATTCAAGATGCAATCAGGCCGTTTTCGTATCTGCGACTCCGGGAGCTTTCGAACTCTCCGAATCGGAGCAGGTAGTCGAGCAGATTATCCGTCCTACAGGGCTCTTAGACCCGATTATTGAGGTCAAGCCTACCGCCGGACAGATTGACGATCTCGTCCTTGAAATCAACGAGCGAGCCGAGAGAAAAGAGCAAGTCTTGGTGACAACTCTTACCGTCAAAATGGCAGAAGACCTGACCGGCTATCTCCAGAAGCTTGGCATCAGGGTAAGATATATGCACCATTCTATTGACACTATTGAGAGAATGGAGATCATAAGAGACCTGCGACTTGGCGAATTTGATGTTCTGGTCGGAATAAATCTTTTAAGAGAAGGTCTTGACTTGCCTGAGGTTTCGCTTGTAGCAATTCTCGATGCCGATAAAGAGGGCTTTCTGAGAAGCGAACGCTCACTTATTCAGACGATAGGCAGAGCTGCAAGAAACGCTGGTGGCAAAGTCATCATGTATGCCGACAGCGTGACTGAGTCTATGGAAAAAGCGATAACCGAGACAGAAAGACGCCGGGCAATTCAGGAAGAGTATAATATCCAGCATGGAATAACTCCAAAAACAATCGTCAAAGATGTCCACGACGTAATTGAAATATCCTCAAAGAAAGATGTAAATAAGAAAGCTGTTCACTACACCAAGCGTGAGCGGATGGAGCTTATCGATAAGCTTTCAAAGCAGATGAGGGAAGCCGCAAGACAGCTCAACTTCGAGCAGGCGGCATACCTCAGGGACAAGATAGCAGAACTGAGAAAGGAATGATGAATATATGGAAAATGAAACTGCCGGAAACAATCAGATTGTAATCAAGGGTGCGAGGGAACACAACCTCAAAAATATAGATGTAACCATTCCAAGAGACAAATTTGTCGTCTTCACCGGTCTTTCCGGCTCAGGCAAGTCGTCGCTGGCTTTTGATACGATATTTGCCGATGGTCAGAGGAGGTATATCGAAAGCCTTTCCTCCTATGCGAGAATGTTCTTGGGGCAGATGGACAAGCCGGATGTAGACAGCATCGACGGTCTTTCACCAGCAATCTCTATTGACCAGAAAACCACTTCAAATAACCCACGTTCAACAGTCGGAACTGTAACTGAAATATACGACTATCTGAGGCTTCTATACGCCAGAATCGGTGTTCCTCATTGCCCGGTCTGTGGAAGAGAGATAAAAAGACAGTCTGTAGACCAGATTGTGGATAAGATAATGGAGCTCCCGGAGGGGACTAAAATTCAGCTTTTGGCTCCCATTGTCAGAGGCAGAAAGGGCGAATATGTCAAAGAGCTTGAACAGCTGAAGAAATCGGGCTATGTTAGAGTCAGAATAGACGGCATTATCTACGACCTTGCAGAAAAAATCAAGCTTGAGAAGAACAAGAAGCACACTATTGAAGTTGTAGTCGATCGTCTTGTAATCAAGCCGGAAATACGTTCAAGATTATCGAGTAGCATTGAAATCGTCACTTCACTTTCCGGAGGGCTGGCAGTTGTCGATGTTATCGACGGCGAAGAGATGATGTTCTCGCAGAACTATGCATGCCCTGAGCACGGTGTATCAATTGAAGAATTATCGCCAAGAATGTTCTCGTTCAATAATCCTTACGGAGCATGCCCCGACTGCACAGGTCTCGGAATGTTCCTGCAGGTCGACCCGAAGAAAGTCATCCCGAACGACGAGCTTACAATAAGACAGGGCGGAATCAGAGCAGATGGCTGGAATACTCTCAATGATGACTCTTTCACCATGATTTACTACAACGCCATAAGTGAAAAGTACGGAATTTCTCTCGATACTCCTATAAAGGATTTGCCTAAAGATGCAATTGATATTTTCCTATATGGTACTCAAGGACAGAAGCTTCAGTTCAAGCGTCCCGACGAATGGGGCGGGGGATACTGGATTCAGCCGTTTGAGGGAGTTATAAACAACCTCGACAGACGTTATCGCTCATCGGAAAGCGACGCTACAAAAGCCAAAATCGAAGAATACATGAGCGAAGTCAAATGCAAAACCTGCCATGGCGACAGGCTTAAGAAAGAAGTTCTGGGTGTTACTGTAGGCGGGCTGAACATAGCCGACCTCTGTAAGCTTTCTATAAACGACACTATCGACTTCTTCGAAAATCTCAGGCTTACAGAGCGTGAACAGTTAATTGCTTCACAGATTCTGAAGGAAATCAAATCCAGATTAGGATTCCTCAAGAACGTCGGACTTGACTATCTTTCGCTTTCACGCTCAAGCTCTACTCTCTCAGGCGGTGAAAGCCAGCGCATACGGCTCGCAACCCAGATTGGATCTTCTCTTGTCGGAGTTCTCTATATCCTCGACGAACCAAGCATCGGTCTTCATCAAAGGGACAATGCCAAGCTTATAGCTTCACTCAAGAGGCTAAGAGACCTTGGCAACACTCTCATAGTAGTCGAGCATGATGAAGAGACAATGCTTGCGGCTGATTACATTGTTGATGTTGGTCCGGGTGCAGGGGTTCATGGAGGCGAAATAGTCTGCACTGGAACGCCTCAGGACATCATGAACTGCGAACGCTCAACAACCGGCGCATATCTCAGTGGAAAGAGAAAAATTCCGATTCCCAGTGAGCGCAGACAGGGAAGTGGAGCTAAGCTCCGTGTAATAGGGGCGGCAGAGAATAATCTGCAGAAAATCAACGTCGACTTTCCTCTTGGCACTTTCACATGCGTCACCGGAGTATCGGGAAGCGGCAAAAGCTCACTCGTAAATGAAATACTCTACAAAGAGCTTGCGGTCAAGCTAAACAGAGCTAAGATTGTCCCGGGTGCATTCAAGAGAATTGAGGGGCTTGAGAACCTCGACAAGGTTATCAATATCGACCAGTCCCCGATAGGAAGAACTCCACGCTCTAATCCTGCCACCTACACCGGCGTTTTCAATGACATCCGTGAGCTGTTTGCAATGACGAACGATGCCAAAATGAGAGGCTACAATCAGGGCAGATTCTCGTTCAACGTCCGTGGAGGCAGATGCGAAGCCTGTGAGGGCGATGGAATAATCAAGATCGAAATGCACTTCCTGCCTGATGTATACGTCCCATGCGAAGTCTGCCACGGCGCACGTTACAACAGAGAAACGCTTGAGGTCAAGTATAAGGGTAAGAGCATCGCAGACGTTCTGGACATGACAATCGAGGAGTCCTGCTCGTTCTTTGAGAATATGCCGAAGATTTATCGGAAGATCAAAACACTCCGTGATGTAGGCTTAGGCTATCTTAAGCTTGGTCAGCCGTCAACGACTCTTTCCGGCGGCGAAGCCCAGCGTGTCAAGCTTGCAACAGAGCTTTCGAGAAAGGCGACCGGAAGAACTATCTACATCCTTGATGAGCCCACAACCGGACTTCATACAGACGATGTTTCAAAGCTTATAGACATGCTCGAACAGCTTTGCGACAACGGGAACACAGTAGTTGTCATCGAACATAACTTAGACGTCATCAAGTGCGCAGACTATATCATCGACTTGGGACCTGAGGGCGGCTCTGGTGGAGGAACGGTAATTGCAACCGGCACCCCGGAAGAAGTCGCCGAAAATCCAGCCTCATACACCGGACAATATCTCAAAAAAGCTCTCGAATGGAGATAAAAATAATCCGTCGGTTTTCTCGCCGACGGATTTTTATCTGCTTATCAGTGTCTTTCGTCTGAATCAAACGTCTCACAGAATCTTGCCGAAAATGCAGGTTCTTCTCCTGCAACGTATAAGTGCGATGTGTCACCGAAAGCCGCCATTCTGAATGAAGCTATTCCTTGCTCACGTTCCTCCGTGTAAAGCGTTGTAACAGAAGACGGAGCTGCGCAGAAATTCTGCCCGAGAACGACAGGGGATATGCTGAGAAGGTGCCCCAGAAGCTGGCACTCTATTCCGAAGTGGCAAAAGAGGACTATTGTATCTCTGTTTGACTCAACTGCATCATAATATCTTCCGTTACGGCGATAGCCATGCTTTTCCAAAAGCTCATCAAGTCCGTCAGTTACAGCCTTGTATAGGGTAGGGTAATCGCCCTTCTCCATGAAATCAACGTGCATGAATTTGTCTTTGTCATACAAGTCATCACACTTTGTAAAGAAGGACGGCATGAAGTCCCATGTTATGACAGTTTCGCCCTCATTAAGATATGGCGGAGTGACCTGACAATAGTAAAACTCTTTCAACCATTCAAGGGTTTCCGCTTCTCTGCCCATCTTCTTAAGAGTCAGTGAAGCCGTATCCTGAGCTCGTCCAAGAGGTGAGCAGTAAAAAGCCTTTACATCTAGTTTTGAAAGCCTGTCGCTGAGAAGCTCTGCCTCACGCCAGCCCTTTTCGGTCAGTGAGTCTATAGAGTAGTCAGGGTCTGCATGTCTTACAATCAAAAGCCTCATATTAATCTCCTTATCTGTAACGGAACAGAGCCCCGAGAATAATTCTCAGGACTCCGTGAAGTTGAATCAGTAGTTTTCTTTTCTTACTTCGAAGAAGCTTCCGGGATGAGCGCATACAGGGCAGACAGCAGGTGCTTTCTTGCCGATAACGAGATGTCCGCAGTTGCGGCACTCCCACATGGTCTCTTCGCTCTTTTCAAATACCTTCTGCATCTCAACATTGTCAAGAAGCTTCAAATATCTCTCCTCGTGAGCCTTCTCGATCTCGCCAACCATTCTGAACTGAGCAGCCAGAACCTTGAAGCCTTCCTCCTCTGCTTCCTTGGCGAATGTAGCGTACATATCAGTCCACTCGTAGTTCTCGCCCTCGGCAGCAGCCTTGAGGTTCTCGGGAGTAGAGCCGATTCCGTCAAGAGCCTTGAACCAGAGCTTTGCATGCTCCTTCTCGTTCTCAGCGGTCTTGAGGAAGATCTCAGCGATCTGCTCATACCCCTCCTTCTTTGCAACAGAAGCAAAGTATGTATACTTATTTCTTGCCTGAGACTCGCCTGAAAAAGCTGTCATCAAATTTTGTTCAGTTTTAGAGCCTTTTAATTCCATATCAAGTTCTCCTTAAAATTTAAAATTTTATATTACACGACGGTTTTAAAAACTGTCGTCAGTAACCGGGATTTTCTTCTTGCAATCATCACAGATGTAATGAGCATTTATATCGTAATAAATAAGATCTACTCCAAGCCTTTGTGTAAGCTCCTCACCAATATCGGAAATAGGGAAGTCATCAACTCTGCCGCAGGAATTACAGATAAGATGTCCATGCGGTGAAAAAGACTTGTCATAGCAGTCGGAAAAGCCACGAAGGCTAATCAACCGGATTTCATTGTCCTCACAAAGCTTGCCAAGATTCCTGTAAACAGTTCCGAGGGCAATGCTTGGCATACTCTTTCTCGCCTCGGTGAATATTTCCTCGGCGGTGAGGTGGCGTTCGGAGTTATTGATTATCTCCTTTATCAGTTTGCGCTGTTTTGTCATGCTCATCACCAAAATTAAGAATGATTCTTGATTTATGATAACATATAGTACTCCTTTTGTCAAGGGCTTTTCTGAATATTTTCAGGAAAATCTTTTCTGAGATTAGCAGATATTGTCGACATAAAGCTCTTGTAATATTGCTCGGAAAATGGTATAATCATAGTCATCAGCGTAATTTGGTCGGTGTGAGTATTTTTTCTGGAGGTTATGATGAGGAAGTCCGTCTTGCTTTTTACTCTGATTTTCACTATTCTGACTCTCACATCCTGTACGCAGAGATCCACTGATGAGACTTCTGTAAACGGTTCTGTCACGATAGAAACCTACGCATCCGTCTCAACCCAGACCACATCATCAGAAACCGAAACCGCTCCCGTCTATTCCACGATAGAAACTTCTGACTCAGAAAGTGCAGTGACTACCACACCTGATTCGGGTTCAACAACCACTGCAGTCGCCGACAGCGAAGCATCCTCCGATTACACGATAACCGACTATGAAGCTACTATGTATGCCGTATATTCGGTAAATGTTCGGCAGCTTCCTGACGCTGACAGTGAAAGAATCGGGCATCTTGACAAAGGTGATAGCGTTAGTGTAACCGGAATTGTCTCAAACGGCTGGTATCGGATTGAATTCAAGGGCGGGGAATATTTCGTAAACGGCAGGTATCTGTCTGATGTATATGAAGAGGATGAAGAAACCACTACAACTGCCGCAACAACTACGGTGACAACCGCTATCACCACAATAACTACCACCATTTCAACAGTCACCTCCGCCACCACTACAGCCGCAAGCGATGAAGATGTTGAAATTGACGATGAAGTTGACGTTGACGAGATTGTCTCCCAGCTCGGCACAAGTAGCTACACTGCTCTTAACTATTCCACAGTAAAAGCTGTCTGGTTCGCTTACTTGGATATAGACACGATGCTTGCAGGAGCGACAGAAGCAGAGTTCGCCGAATCTATTTCGGAGGCATTTGCTTATGTGGTCTCACTTGGTTGTAACACGGTCTATGTCCATGTCAGAGCATTCGGAGACGCCTACTATTACTCTGATTACTATCCATTCACGTCTGCATATTCCGGAACGGTAGGGGACAAGCCTTCCTACGATCCGCTTGAAATAATGATAACCGAAGCTCACAAATTAGGACTGTCATTCCATGCATGGGTCAATCCAATGAGAACCACTACAAAGAAAAACTTTGAGTCTATGAGCTCTTCATACACTCTCAAGCAGTGGTACTCATCCGGCTCTACAAACGGAACTTATCTCGTTTATGACAGCGATACCGGCTACTACTGGCTAAGTCCCGCTTACTCAGCTGTAAGAGAACTGATATGCGCCGGCATTGCAGAAATTGTTTCAAACTACGACGTCGACGGAATACATATAGATGACTATTTCTATCCGACTACCGATGAATCATTTGATGCTCTCGCATTTTCCGTTTCAGGAAGCAATGATCTCGACCAGTGGCGAAGAGATACGGTAAGCCAACTCGTCAAGGAAATCTATTCAACCGTGAAATCCTGCAACTCGAGCGTTCTCTTTGGCGTATCTCCGCAAGGAAATCTCAGTAACAATCTCAATAAGCTCTATGCTGATGTTGAGCTCTGGTGCTCTACAACAGGTTATATAGACTACATAGTCCCGCAAATCTACTACGGTTATTCCGGAAGTCTTCCGTTTGATACCACTGCTGTTCAATGGGAAGAACTGGTCACAAGCTCTTCGGTACAGCTTATCTGTGGAATTGCCGCCTACAAGGTCGGGACAACCACTGAATGGAGCTCCGGCAGTATGCTTTCCAAGCAGACCGACTATATATCAGCTCTGTCCGGGTATTCCGGATGTGCGTATTACCGCTACAGTTCATTGGTCGCCAGCTCATCTGACACACTCCTCTCAGGAGAAATCGCAAGCCTCATCAAATCCCTCGCCAACTATTAGTTTGGCTTAACCCAAAAGGTGAACTCATGAAGAAAACTCTTTCTGTTTTATTATCCTTGGTGCTTCTCTTTACTACAGTCTTTCCGTACAGCGGAACGGCTCTTTGTGTGTTTGCTGATGATGAAGTTTCTGAGGAAACCGAGGTTGAAGCAACCGCAGAAGAATTAATCACAGCTGCAACTGCAGAAGATGTCTTTTCATTTCCTGACGACATGCGTGCAACGTATATCACCATCGGCTATGACTTCTTCACCGATATTGACCAGTCTGCAGATGTTACATCCGAAGAAATAAGCGAGATATTCGCTAATCTTGAGAGTTACGGCTTCAACACAATCATCATCAACACGAGCTATGATGGTGTTATCTACTATGAAATTGATGCAAAAATCTACCTGAACGGCTCGCCGCTCGACATGCTTATCGAAGCCGCAAGAAACCTTAACTATTATGTCTACATCACTTTCGACTTAGGAGATGCAATAGAAGCAAACGAGCTTGAAACGGTAAGCGACAGGATAGATTATCTGTCCCAGTGCGCACACAAGCTGACTAATAAGTATCTCATTGACGGAATCATCATCGACGGCTACTATGCCGATGTCGATGAAAACAGCTATGAAAATTATCTCAAGTATGGCTCCGGAATCGGATATGAAAACTGGCTTTTGGATAACAGCGAATACATATTCAAGCTCGTCAGCAACGCAATCCATTCGACCAGTAACACTGTTGCAGTCGGTCTCGCCGCAACCAATGCATGGATGAACGAGGAAAACGACCCCGATGGCTCAGATACAGAGGATGACTTCGAGGCTCTTGCAGACGGATATTCTGACACAAAGGCATATATCGAAAACGACTATGCGGATTTCGTTATCGTTACCTGCTATGGAGGTCTGGAATCAACTGAGCTCAGCTTTACAAGCGTTGCTTCTTGGTGGAATGAGCTTGCCGAAGCCAATGACATTCCTATGTTCATAAGCCATGCTAATGACAGAATAAGCACAACCGATACATCTTGGGCATCAGACCAGATTCTCAAGCAGCTTGAGGAATGTGCAGATTACTCGGCATATCAAGGAAGCATATTCCGTTCATATGAGTCTTTGGTGGATAATGTCGGAAGCAGCACCGATGCCCTTGTCAAGTATTACGATGGGCTTATCGATACCGATTCGCTATATACACAGCTTGAGATGGTTCTTCCTACGAAGACGAACTATACAACCTACGAAACCACCGTCAAATTCCAAGGTACATACGATTCCAATTTTGACGTGTACTTCAATGGCGAAATCATAACGCTTAATGAAGCAGGAAACTTCTACTTTGAGGAGGAGCTTGAGGTCGGAGTCAATACATTCACATTCCAGAATAAAGCCAACACAGTTACCTACAAGATCACAAGAAAGGTAGATGTTATCCAGTCGGTTGAACCTGATGAGGGCACCACGATGAATGTCGAGGGTTCGACAAAAATTTCAGTAAGTGTAACTGCATACTCTGGCTCTACAGTTGTAGCAACACTTGATGGGGAAACAATCACTCTGACAGAACAAACCTCCGGCTCAGATGACCTCGACGAAAACTCGAGCTATGCGATATTTACCGGCTACTTCACAGCACCTGAGGGCATTGTAGGTGAAGAACAGGATTTAGGCTACATCTACATCAGTGGTAACTATAAGAATCTGAGCTATGAAGATGTAACAGCTGCAAAGGTTATAGTCAATGCAATTTCTCCGACAGCAGAGGCTACTCAGCTTGTTGTCGTCAATGAGGATAACACGTTAGCATATGACTATTACACAACTGATGCTATTGCAATTCCTACTTCTCCAAGACTTCCTGCAGGGACAATCGATGTGCTCGTCAACGAAGTAACCTACAGTGTCACTTCTGAGGGCGTAAGCCAGACTGTCAAGTACTATCTGACAGCTTCCGGACTACGACTGAAAGCCTCCGACTGCACACTTGTCGACGGCTATACGATCATCAGCAACACTATCGCTTCAACTGAATCCTACCAGAACAGTGACGGAGACACAGTTCTGACGTTCAATCTTGACTACCAGACGCCGTTCACAATTTCATACTCACCCCTGACGTTTGGAACGGGTGTAAGCGGAACCTACTCGGTGGACAGCTTTGATCCTGACTATGTAATAATTACGTTTGACTACGTAACAGGCTATACTGGTCTCCCGACCTTCAGCTCCGATTCGCTGTTCAGCAGTGCGGAATGGCAGACGGTTGAGGTTGACGGTGAGACGAAGATTCAGCTCAAGCTCAAGCTAAGGAAGAGCGGTGTATTTGCAGGCTATTCTGCCGATTATGACGGCAACGGAAATCTGACGTTCACTTTCAACGGCTATAACTCAAGCCTCGTCGGCGCAGTAATAGTAGTAGACCCCGGTCACGGGTATAACACCAGCTCAACTACATTAGACCCCGGAGCTGTCGGTCACGTTGTAGAAAGAGTTATCAACCTTGCAATTGCGAAGCTTCTTGTCGCAAAGCTCGAAGCCAAGGGCGCAACAGTATACATGATTCCGAGCGACACAACCTACATCAGCGTTTATGACCGCTCGGAATATGCCAGACAATATGACCCAGACCTGTATATTTCGATTCACTGCAACAGTGTGACAAACGGAGAGGGGGTGCGGGGCGTTGAAACCTACTACTTCACGCCCTTCTCTGAACCTATCGCCACCCTTGTGGCAGAGAAGATGGCGGAATATTACGAGGATTACGTTTATCAGGACGGTAAGAGCAGAAACAGGGGAGCGAAATATAACTACTTCGCTGTAACTCTTGAACAGGAATTTCCGTCCATCTTGGTTGAGTGCGGCTTCGTCACAGACTACACTGAAGCCATGGCACTTAACGATTCTACAGTGCAAAGCGGACTTGCTGACGCTATCGTCGAAGCAATTGAAGAATACTTTGCCGCAAATCAGTGAAAAATACTTGAAATTATGCGATGTATGTTGTATAATAGCAAGTAATAAGGTTTCCAAAGGAGGACTAACCGTGTATAAAATTTTAGAAAAACGCGAACTCAATGACTCAGTTACGTTAATGGTGATTGACGCTCCGCTTATTGCCAAGAAGGTAAAAGCAGGTCAATTCATCATTTTCAGAACTGACGAAATGGGTGAAAGAATCCCGCTGACCGTTGCGGACTACGACCGTGAGAAAGGCACAATCACAATCATCTTCCAGAAGGTCGGAAAGTCCACCTATCAGCTCGGCACAATGGAGCAGGGCGACAGCATCCTCGACGTAGTAGGACCGCTCGGCGTTGCTTCCGAGTTTGGCGAAAACGTCAAGCATGCCTGCGTTATAGGCGGCGGCGTTGGTTGCGCTATCGCATATCCTTCCGCAAAGGCTCTTCACAATATGGGCGTTAAGGTAGACATTATTGCCGGTTTCAGAAGCAAGGACATTGTTATTCTTGAAGACGAGATGAGAGCAGTTTGCGACAATTATTACATCACAACCGATGACGGTACTTATGGCAAGAAGGGCTTTGTTACCAATCAGCTTCAGGAGCTTATTGACAATGGCGAACAGTATGATCTCGTTATCGCTATCGGTCCTGTCCCGATGATGAAGTTTGTATGTGGCGTCACCCGTCCTTATAATATCAAGACTATGGTTTCCCTCAATCCTATCATGATTGACGGTACAGGAATGTGCGGCGGCTGCAGAGTTACTGTTGGCGGAAAGACCAAGTATGCCTGTGTTGACGGACCTGACTTCGACGGCTTCGAGGTTGACTTCAACGAGCTTATGAGAAGAAACTCCGCTTACAGAGAGCAGGAAGCTCACGATAAAGAACACATTTGCAGATTAACAGGAGGGGTTAGACATGCCTAATATGCAAGCTCAGAAAACGCCCATCACCGAGCAGGATCCCAAGGTAAGGGCAAGAAACTTTAAAGAAGTATGCTTAGGCTATACAGCCGAGGAAGCAATGAACGAGGCAGCAAGATGCCTTAACTGCAAGAACAGACCTTGCGTCAGCGGATGCCCCGTAAGCGTAAAGATTCCTGACTTCTTGGCTCAGGTCAAGGAGGGAAACTTCGAGGAAGCTTACAAGATCATAACCTCCACAAACGGTCTTCCCGCAGTAAGCGGAAGAGTCTGCCCGCAGGAGAGCCAGTGCGAGGGCAAGTGCGTAAGAGGAATCAAGGGTGAGCCGGTTGCTATTGGTAAGCTTGAAAGATTCTGCGCCGACTACATGGCTGACAAGAAGCTTGAGCAGGAAAAGGCTGAGCCCAACGGCATCAAGGTTGCTGTTGTAGGTTCAGGACCCTCAGGTCTTACCTGTGCTGCTGACCTTGCAAAGCTCGGTTACAGCGTAACCATTTTCGAGGCATTCCACACCGCCGGCGGTGTTCTGATGTATGGTATTCCTGAATTCAGACTTCCCAAGGCTACCGTTCAGCACGAGGTTGACAACCTTAAAGCTCTGGGCGTTGAAATCAAGACCGACAT
Organism: Oscillospiraceae bacterium; assembly: GCA_021203065.1. Taxonomy (GTDB): domain Bacteria; phylum Bacillota; class Clostridia; order Oscillospirales; family Ruminococcaceae; genus Faeciplasma. The sequence continues at coordinate 297,209 of JAJQBX010000032.1, read as the reverse complement.
GGTTATCGGCAAGATTCTCTCTATCGACGAAATCATGGAGATGGGCTACAAGGCTGTATTTGTTGGAACAGGCGCAGGTCTTCCTAACTTCATGAATATCCCCGGCGAGTCGCTCGTAGGTGTATTCTCTGCTAACGAATACCTGACAAGAATCAACCTTATGAAGGGTTACCTCGAAGAATATGATACTCCTGTACGCAAGTACAATTCTGTCGCTGTTGTCGGTGGCGGTAACGTTGCTATGGATGCTGCCCGTTGCGCAATGCGTCTGGGTGCTGAGCATGTTTACGTTATCTATCGCCGTTCTGAGGCTGAAATGCCCGCCAGAAAGGAAGAGGTTCACCACGCCAAGGAAGAGGGAATCGAGTTCTTGTTCCTCAACAATCCTGTCGAAATTCTCGGCGACGAAAACGGTGCTGTAAACGGTATCAAGTGCGTCAAGATGGAGCTCGGCGAGCCGGATGCAGGTGGAAGACGTTCTGTAAAGGCTATTCCCGATTCTGAGTTCACAATTCCGATCGATGCATGCATCATGTCCATCGGTACTTCTCCTAACCCGCTTATCCGTTCTACCACCGCTGGTCTCGAAGCCAACAAGCACGGTTGCCTCGTTGTCAATGAGGACATGCTCACCACCAAGGAGGGCGTTTATGCCGGCGGCGACGCTGTTACTGGTGCAGCTACAGTTATCCTTGCAATGGGTGCAGGCAAGACTGCCGCAAAGGCAATGGACGAATACATCAAGTCTCTTTGATCTTAGGTTCAAAGACTGCGAATTAACCCTTGGAGGAGGATATAATGTCTACAGCTTTAATCACACTTCTTAGTTCAGATACATCGACAACGACTTCAGCCTATGGCTGGTCATCCATCATCTGGATGGTCGTAATCCTCGTTGCGTTCTACTTCATCCTCATAAGACCTCAGCGAAAGAAGGACAAGCAGGATGCAGAAATGAGAAAGAATCTCCAGCTCGGTGATGAGGTTGTCACTGCTGGCGGTATTGTCGGTATTATCTGCAAAATTGAGGAAGAAACCGTCGTTATTGAAACCGGCGGCGACAGAAGCAGACTCAGAGTCAGACGCTGGGCTATCTCTCAGAATCTTGATGCTGAAAAGGAAGCGGCGGCTCAGAAGAATGCCAAGTCAGCTCCCGCAAAGGACAAGAAGAAAGACAAGAAGTCCGACAAGCAGGATGATTCAAAGTCTGAAAGCACATCTTCCGAGTCAGAGACAAAGAAATAATTTGTCTGACTTCTAACCAAATCTCCCTCCGAATACTGTTTACTAAGCAGTATTCGGAGGGTTTTCTTTATGCAGTTTTATAAAAAGGGGATAATCGCAGGAGTTCTGTCGCTGATAGCATTCACCTTCGCAAATACAATTATTTTCGGTACAGTTATGGTTCTGATTGACATACCGGATGAAATAGTAGGAATTGCCGGGACACTTATACTCTCAACAGGGTGTCTTTTAGCAAGCTATGTGTCTACTCAGATTGTGAGAAACAATGGTCTTATTCAAGGCTTGATTCTGAGCGGCATAGTTTCCGCCGTACTGCTTATTATCTGCCTCATCGCAAATAAAGCTCTTACAATCGCATGCTTTGAGAAAATAGTAGCATGTACGCTCTCAGCTGTAATTGGTGGCATCAAGGGAATTAACACAAAGCATTGCAAATGATAAGCATATCGGGTGTTTTTCAATCATAGAATTGGACAGGCAATGAAAAAGGAGACAGAGTAAATGAACGGATTCAAAAGCGCAATTGAACTGCTACAGCCAAAGCTCCGACAATCGTTCGAGAGAATTTCTCCAGCTGACGTTGATACCATAAATGAGATAAGGCTTCGTTTGGGTCGGCATATCTCAGTATCCACTAATATCGGCAATCGTTTTCTGACTGGAAATGGTGAGCTTACAGATGACTCCGCATTCACTCTTGTCACAGACTTTTCTGATATAGAATACACTTTCAAAAACGCTTTTTCCTATTCGCTTCACAGCTATTCAAAGGAACTGTCGATGGGTTACATAACAGTCGGAAGCGGAAACAGGGTAGGAATATGCGGAACAGCAGTAACAAACGCAAACAACTTCAAATACGTAGAAACAATAAAATATGTAACATCTCTGAATATACGGATAGCAAGAGAAAAGCGCGGCTATGCGCAAAAGCTTATAGAGAGATGTCAACCTCCATCAGGAATTCTGATTATAGGCTCTCCCGCATCAGGCAAAACAACTCTTCTCAGAGATGTAACCAGACTCTTAGGCTCGAGATACAGAATTTCACTCATAGACGAACAAAACGAAATCTCTGCAACTCACAGGGACAGGGCAGAGAACGACATCGGCGAGCTTACTGATGTATTTGTCGGCTATCCTAAGCATGTAGGTATTTCTACTGCAGTGAGGGTCATGTCGCCAGATGTGATAGTCGTGGATGAAATAGGCTCTGATGAAGAGCTTAAAGCACTTGAATTTGCACTCCACTCAGGAGTAACACTTATTACTGCAGTTCATTCTGAAAGCTTTGAAGACGCCGGGAAGAAGCGGATAGTCAAGGCTCTGCTTTCAGAAAATGCATTTCAGTATGCGGCAGTTCTTGGTAAAAATTACGAATACGAGATTATAAAAATTGATTAGACTCCTTCTGTGTTCTGCAATTGTAATTTCCTGCTCTCTTATTTCTGTCGACTGGATCAATTGCGAAAGACGAAAGATTCAGATTGCAAAAGAGCTTGAAAGCATTATTTTTCAGATGGAAGCACTCCTTAAGTACGGTTCTCATGACGTCTATCAGCTATGTGAAAGAAGCTTTTCGGAAGCAAGGGCTTTTGACGGTAAATGTTTTTCATCGATCTCAGATAGCTTTTCAGAAAGCTTTCTGACGGCGTGTGAAAAATCACTTGCGGATGCGGATATGGGCACTAAATCGGCATTTATGAGAATAGCAGACTTTCTCGGAATGTATGAATCGGAAACCCAGATAGCAGGGCTTGAAAGTGTACTTGAAGAGATAAAAAATGGCAGGATAGCTCTTGAAAACGAGCTAAGGAGCAAAAGAAAGCTTTATTTATGCATCGGTGCATTTTCGGGAATTGTAATATGTTTGATATTGACGTGAGGTAGCTTATGGATGTTGATCTGATATTCAAAATTGCAGGAGTCGGGATAATCGTGGCTGTCTTGAGTCAGCTTATGAAGCGTTCTGAGCGTGACGAGCAGGCACTGATGATCACGATAGCAGGATTAGTCGTCGTTATGCTTATGCTGGTGAGCGAAATTGCTGAGCTATTTGACACCGTCAAGAGCGCATTCGGCTTTTAGCAAGAACGGACAGCGGACGTGGATATTCTTGCTATAGCGGCATTATGCATAGTTACAGCCATAATTGCAAAGACAATTCAGCCTACAAATCAAGACATAGCAATCGTCATCACAATTGCTGGTGTTGCAGCAGTGGCTTTCTCGATTATCGGCACAATCTCGGACGTGCTATACGAGGTCGAGAGCTTAGCCAGCATTTCGGAAGTCAACAGCTCATACATCTCGATAGTTTTTCGGGTCTTGGGGATATGCTATGTCTGCGAAATCTCGTCCTCCTGTTGCCGGGATTGTGGTGAAAGCGCACTTGCAAGCGTTATAGACATAGCAGGCAGGATTGCAGTGTCGGTTATCTGTCTGCCGCTCGTCAAAAGCTTTATAGAAGCCGTTGAAAGCATATTGGAGTTAGGATAAAGCATGGGAAGAAAAATCATTATGTTAGCAGTTATACTGATATTATTACCTATAAGAATCAACGCTACCGACTATGAAAGCGAACTCGGAATTGATTTCAGCGAAGTTGAAGTAGGCGATGCAGGAGACTTTCTTGAAGAAAACGGTGTAGATGTATCTGACCCAGAATCGGTATCAAACATCTCTGCCGGTTCACTTCTTAACTACTTTGCGTCAACATTCAAATCTGCGCTCAAAAAGCCCGCAAAGGTCTTCATCTGTGTATTGGTCATATCGCTTGTAAGTGAAGCAGTCATGTCAATATCTCAGCGTTCGGGAATTTACGGCGAGGTTTTCACACTCATATGCTTTTTATGCATTACTCCGATGATAATTACGTCGTTTTCAGACATGCTCAGCGTTATGAAATCTCAGGAGACCTTCATGGCATCTTACATTCCTATTTTCGCCGCAATAACTGCCGCATCCGGCAACACAGCAGGAGCGGGTGCTTACAACGCACTCGTTCTCTATGCATCCGAAGCAGTTTCACTTATAGCGGGACAGGTTCTTAAGCCAATTTTAGTTTGCATGCTTGTTATGTCTTGCACACAAGCCATCAATCCGGATTTACCGAATCTCACAGGCACACTCAAGCGAGCATTAACTTACATCGTCGGCGTTATTATGACGGTGTTCGTAGGTGTTATCGGCTTACAGACTACAGTAGGAAGAGCAGGCAACAGCATTCTTCTGCGAGCTGGAAGATACTTAGTATCAAGCTTTGTACCACTGATTGGAATGTCACTTTCCGAATCATATCAGGCAGTAAGCCAGAGCCTTGGTACGCTTCGTTCAGCTGTCGGAGCACTCGGCATCATTATTATCGTTCTTATACTCTCAGTTCCGATAATAACAATGTGCGTATACAGAATAACATTCATAATCCTTGACTGGACCTGCAGTATAACCGGCTCATATCGACTCAGTGCACTAATGAGAGGAATAGGCGACGTTTATTCGCTCGGCGTCACGCTTCTGACAATATATGCCCTGATGTTCCTGATTTCGACAGGAATGATAATGCTTATCGGCAGTGAGGCATACATATGACAGCTGTAAAGAATATTACCTTGACAGTGTGTATACTGTCTCTTGTATATATGCTCGTTATGATGTTGACGCCTGATAGCTTCCGGCAGAAGATGAAGACGGTAATCTCAATACTGACTGCACTCACAATAGCTGGAGGAGTCCTCAACATTGAATTCAGCTTCGATGAAAACTTAGATACAGACTTACTCTATGGATATGACTACAGCTATGATGAGCTGGTGCTCAGTGAACTTGAGCAAAGGCTCGCCGACAGTATACTTCTCATATACAAAGAAAACGACATCCCAGTTGAAAAAATCTCGGTTGAAACTAATATTGATGAGGATTACAGCATATCTATTAGTAAAATAAGCCTGACAATCTCAGGAGATTCCGATTCTTATGAAAGCAGAATCCGCAAAGTAACTTCCGATAGAATCGGGGAAGTGACCCTTGAAATGAGCTTTTCGGAGGACGTAGATGAATCTTGATAAGCTAAAAGAGAAATTTAAGCTAACAAGCAAGCAGCTGATTTATCTTTCGGTAGCAGTACTTTCGGTTATTCTTATCATGATGTTGAACAGCTTTGAAAGCAATGATGAGGACACTACTGACACTGAAACCATCCCGGATGTAAGTTCAGAGTACGCCGAAGAGCTCAAGCTACAGCTTGAGGAGATAATTTCGAAGATAGACGGTGTTGGTGAAGTCACAGTCATGCTGACAATAGAAAGCTCGGCTTCCTACGTTTATACAACCGACATTGAGAAAGACGAGCTTGAAACCAAAACTGAAACAGTAATCATAGGAAACAAGGAGGCGTTGATAGAAAGAATAGACAATCCGCAGGTGAGTGGAGTATTGGTAGTCTGTACAGGAGGCGATAGGGCAGTAATACAGGAGCAGGTCATAAAAGCGGTTTCAACCGTTTTGGATATACCATCTAACAAGGTTTATGTAGCAAAAAGCAACTAAGGAGAGATTTCAATGGCAACAGTAATGGCAAAGAGAAATACAAAACCAAAATTCATTCCAAGAATATCAAAAAGGCAGATCATAATCGCATGCCTTGTGCTTCTTCTCGGAATAGCAGTTTACGCAAATTATCAGCTATCAAACACCGAGCTCAAGGCGACCGACGTCGTCACAAGCCTTGACATGAGCGACGTATACGGTGAGATAACATATGTAAACGGTACAGAAATAGTAGACTACTCATCAGATGACTACTTCGCACAGGCAAGGCTCGAAAAGCTGACATCAAGAGACGAGGCAGTCGAAACACTAAAGATGATGCTCGACGGCGGAGATATATCTGATGAAGAGCTTGCGACCTACACAGAGGAAGCAGTTTCACTTTCGTCGCTTATTGAAAGTGAGACAATCATAGAAAATCTTGTGATTGCCGCCGGCTTTGAAGACTGCGTTTGCTATCTTGACGGCGAAAATGCAAATATAGTTGTAAAGTCAGATGGCTTGACAACTGCAGAAGCAGCACAAATCAAGGAGATTTTGCTCTCGGAAGTGGATGTTGAAAATGAAAATATCAGAATTTTTGAGGTAAAGTAGTTGTTTCTAAGACCAATTTGTGCTATACTGTATTTGTATATTTATGCGAAGTGGGTTGAGATAGGCTGAACCCATACGAATATTTGCACTTTCGCATCTTATGACGAATATAGGAGGACAAATATAATGGAAATCACAGAAAAGAAAAGAAAGGGAACTCTCAGAGTATCCGAAAACGTCATCATCCAGATCGCCAAAAATGCGGCTCTGGAGGTAAGCGGCGTTTCAAAGATTTCAGTTCGCCCATTTGATATACTTAAGATGTTCTCGAGCAAGATGGATAACACAGCTATAAGAGTTACCATGCTCGACGGCGTCGCCAAAATATCCATCTCGATAATAGTCTTCAGCGGTTACAATGTCACTAACGTCTGTACCCAGATACAGGATAAGGTCAAAGCGGCTGTCCAGTCGATGACGGGTGTAACTGTGTCAAAGGTAAATGTCTCTGTAGTGGATGTTGATTTTTCAGAGAGTCAGTATAAGTGAAATGCGGATATGCCAAGCTGATAAAACGGCTTGGTTTCCGTGCGTTTGAAAGCTTTTATAAAGGCAGGAAAGTTAAATGGGCATTACAAGGCATGACATAAGAGAATCGGAGTTTATCTTCATCTTTGAAAAGGCGTTTCGTGACGAGTCGCCTGCTGAGCTGATAGAAATCTCCAAGGACAACGAGGCAGTCACAGTAAACGAAGAGGTTATCGCTACAGTTGAGGGCGTGTACGAACATCTTGAAGAGCTTGACTCAGTTATATCTAAGTTCAGCACCAAAAGAAGCATCGAAAGAATACCAAAGTTGAATCTTGCAGCACTCAGACTTGCAGTATACGAAATCAAATATCTCTCAGACAGAATCCCTATTAAAGTCTCAATCAACGAAGCTGTAGGATTGGTCAACAAATACGCTCAGGAATCGGACGTTACGTTTGTGAACGGTGTTCTTGGAGCTTACTCACGTAGCCTCTCATGATTTATTTAGGGATAGACACCAGCAACTATACAACATCTGCGGCTGTTTATGATTCCGAGTCACGTTCAGTCCGCCAGAATAAAAAGCTACTCAACGTCAAAGCAGGCGAAGTAGGGCTAAGGCAGTCGGAAGCCGTATTCCAGCATGTAAAGCAATTGCCGGATGTCATAGACGGACTTATTCAGATCGGTGAAAGCATATCAGCAATCGGCGTATCAACACGCCCCCGAAACATAGAAGGCTCCTATATGCCATGCTTCATGGTAGGGGAAACGGTTGCAAGGAGCATTTCATCGGTAGGGAACATTCCTGTTTATAAAACCTCACATCAGGTGGGACATGTCTTGGCGGCACTTTACTCCTGCCAAAGACTTGATCTTCTTAGTGGTAACGAACCGTTCATAGCTTTTCACGTCAGCGGCGGGACTACCGATTGCCTGCTTATACGGGCTGACAAGGAAGAGGTTATAACAGCCACTGAAATATCCTCGTCTCTCGATTTAAAAGCTGGTCAGCTTGTAGACAGAGTTGGAGTGATGCTTGGTCTTGATTTTCCTTGTGGAAAAGAATTAGAGAAGCTTGCAAGCGAGTCAATCGCCAGATTCAAGCCGAAAGCCACTATCAGGAATGGAAGCTGCTGCCTTTCCGGCATAGAGAACCAGTGCAGAGATATGCTTGGTAAAGGCTATAATAAATGCGATATAGCCTTGTTTGCGCTGAAATCTGTTGAAGCGGCTATATACGAGATGACTGTGTACGCAACCAAGAAATTCGGCTCACTTCCGGTTGTTTATGCCGGCGGAGTCATGTCGGACAAGCTTATAAGAGGCAGGCTTGAACGCTCCTTTGATTCTTACTTTGCTGAGCCCGCTTTCTCTCAGGACAATGCAGTCGGAGTGGCAATATTCTCAGCACTAAAGGACGGATGTAGACTTTGAGCTCAATATTATCAGTTTCAGCACTCAATACTTATATTTCATTCAAGCTGAAAAACGACCCCAAGTTAAAGGGAATCGCTGTAAAAGGCGAGATTTCGGATATATCGATTAATCACGCATCAGGGCATATATTTTTCACACTTACTGATGGGAGTTCAAACATAAGGGCAGTAATGTTCTCTCAAAACGCTTCGAGACTTAATTTCTATCCTGAAGCCGGACAAGCTGTCATCGCTTTCGGCGGGGTAGACGTTTACGAGAGAAACGGCGTCTATCAGCTCAACTGCACTCAGCTCGTTCCTGATGGTAAGGGGTCGGAATATATCGCATTGGCACAGCTCAAGGAACAGCTGTCAAAGGAAGGCGTATTCTCGAAACCAAAGAAGCCACTTCCCAAGTACCCCACAAGAATTGCGGTTGTAACATCTCAGTCCGGTGCAGCAATTCATGACGTTATTAGCACAGTTGCGAGAAGATACCCTCTTTGCGAGGTAAAGCTTTTCCCGGCAACAGTTCAGGGCTTGGAAGCTCCCAAAAGTATATCAAACGCACTCTCACTTGCGGATGACAGCCAGTCGGATATGATCATTCTGACACGTGGTGGTGGCTCGGATGACGATTTGTCCTGTTTCAATACAAGACTTGTCGTTATGGCGATTTATGGCTGTAAAACTCCTGTAGTTTCCGCAGTAGGTCACGAGGTTGACCTTACCCTAAGTGATTTGGTGGCTGACGTGCGAGCCGCAACTCCAACTGCAGCGGCAGAGCTCTGCACACCGGATATATCTGCTATTTCCTCTGAAATATCAAGGCTCAGGTCTGAGATTTCCCGGTTGACAGACAGGAGACTTTATTCTCTTTCGAGCACAGTTTCAAGCTTCAGAACAGTAATTGAAGCGTTATCACCGGAAAATAAACTTTTAAGGACGGAATACCAGCTCAGCACTATGCGTGAGTCCATGAAAGCTTCGATTTCTCACAAGCTTAAACTATATGAGACACAGATTTCTGGATACCGGAACACTTTATCAGCCGCCGACCCGATGAACATTCTTGGAAAGGGCTACGCTCTTGTCTACAAGGATTCTCATCTCGTTACAGAGAGCTCCAAGCTAAGCGGCAGAATCCAGATAGTCATGAAAGACGGACAAGCTGATGCAGAAGTTATAGAAGAAGATGAGGCATAGATATGAATTTTGATGAATCGATAAAAAGACTGAAAGATATATGTGCGAAGCTCAACGACGATAAAACATCTCTTGAGGAAACGGTTTCGCTCTACAAAGAGGGAATGACTCTCTCAGAAGAGTGCCTTAAACGCATCAGCGATATAAGAAGCGAGCTGAAAGAAAGCGAAGGTGACTCGGTTGAAGCCTGAACACAAAGCTGTATTTCAGCAGGATGTAGAAGCAGTTGACAAGTATCTTATGAGTAATGGGTATATATCAGCGTCTGACAACGAGGAACAAAAAGTTATAGATGCTGAGTTCTATGCACTGACAGCAGGAGGAAAGAGGATAAGACCGGTTTTATGCATCGAGTTTTACAAGCTCTTCGGTGGTAAAGGCGACGTCACTGAAATAGCCGCCTGCCTCGAGCTGATGCACACTTTTTCACTTATTCACGACGACATGCCCGAAATGGACAACGACGATATGAGAAGAGGGAAGCCCTCGGTGCACTGTGCCTATGGCGTTGACACTGCGCTATTAGCCGGCGACGGTCTTGCAATTCTGCCTTTTGAGATTATCTCGGACAAGGCTTTATCCGGCGATATTTCACCTGAAACTGCCGTGAAGCTTATAAACTGTCTATCAAAAGCGGCAGGAAATCATGGAATGATAATGGGACAAAGGCTCGATCTCATTTCAGAGGGCAAACAGGTCGACCTTAAATTCCTCAAAAGAATGTCCGGGCTCAAGACTGGCTGCATTCTCAGCGCATCAGCCCAGTTCGGAGCAATTCTTGCGGGTGCTGACAACGATGGAGTTAAGAAAGCCGCCGAATATGCAGAAAACTTAGGGCTTTCATTCCAGATAGTTGACGATATATTGGATGTTACAGGCTCTGAAAACGAGCTCGGAAAGCCCATAGGAAGCGATGAGAAGCGTTTCAAAGACACCTACGCCACCATTATGGGAATAGATGCGGCGTATGACGAGGCTAAACGTTATACCGAAGCCGCTATCTTGGCAATATCCGATTTAGAGGGCTCGGAGCTTTTAATAGAGCTTGCGTATGACCTGCTCGAAAGAAAACATTAACACGGAAAAGAGCGATAGATTTGAAAAACAACCTGCTTGAAAGCCTGTCTCTTCCGGAGGACTTGAAAAAACTGAGTTTAGAGGAAGAACAAGAGCTTTGCTCAGAAATTAGAAATAAAATAATCACCACGGTAGCCGAAAACGGCGGACATCTGTCGTCTAATTTAGGAGTTGTCGAGCTCACCGTGGCTATACATAGAGTTTTTGAATCTCCGAAAGACAAAATAGTCTTCGATGTCGGGCACCAATGCTATACCCATAAGATTCTTACGGGAAGGCTTGACAAATTCGATACTATTCGCCAGCAGGGTGGGCTTTCCGGCTTTTCTGCTCCGGATGAATCGGTTCACGATCCCGTTATTAGCGGGCACAGCTCGACATCAATATCATCTGCTCTTGGAATTGCTCAGGCGATGAAACTGAAAGGGGACAACCATCACGCAATCGCTGTTATCGGCGACGGTGCAATGACAGGAGGACTCTCTTACGAGGGTCTCAACAATGCCGGAAGAAGTGGTGCTAACATTATCGTCATTCTCAATTATAACGAAATGTCGATTTCCAAGAACATCGGCGGCTTGGCAGAATATCTTTCAAAGCTTCGAATCAAGAAATCTTATCGAACCCTGAAATCCACTACAAGAGGAATCATTTCTGCAGTTCCTTTGATAGGAAAGCCTGTCTCAAACTTTCTCAGTGATTCAAAGGGTGTTGTAAGAGAAAAAATGCTCCACAGCACGATTTTTGAGGATCTCGGTTTCCAGTTTGTAGGACCGGTCGACGGTCACGATTTAAGCGATCTTGAGGATGCTCTTTCTTACGCAAAATCTCTCGGCGGTCCGGTATTGGTTCAGGTAAACACTCAAAAAGGCAAGGGCTACAAGCCGGCAGAAAAGAATCCCGGAAACTATCACGGTGTTGCTGGCTTTGACGTTAAAACCGGTCTTCTGCCGGAGCACAAATTCGACTTCACAGATGCTTTCGGACAAGCACTGACCAGAATTGCAGATAAAGATGACAGAGTCTGCGCCATCACAGCTTCTATGAAATACGGAACGGGACTTCAATACTTCAAGAGAAAGCACCCCGAGAGATATTTCGATGTGGGAATTGCTGAGGGTCATGCCGTTACATTTGCGGCAGGTCTAGCCGAAATGGGTATGATACCAGTATTTGCGGTCTATTCGTCATTCCTGCAAAGAAGCTATGACCAATTGATTCACGACGCCGCAATCGGCAATGTACATATCGTAATAGGAATTGATCATGCTGGAATTGTCGGCTCAGATGGCAGAACTCATCAGGGAACATTCGATATTCCATTCCTGACCACCATTCCTAATGTCACTATTTACTCTCCATCTAACTATAAAGAGCTCGAAAGCTGCCTTGAAAAGGCGGTGTTCCACGACACAGGAATCGCTGTTGTCAGGTATCCGAAGTCTGGTGAAGCCACAACTACTGTCTGTGAAAGTGATTATATGGTTACAAATAGATCAAGTGATACTCTCGTCATTTCCTATGGCAGGGAAGCAGGAGAGGCAGAAAAAGCCTCCGAAAAGCTAGGATGTGACTTCATGAAGCTTGTAAAGGTATTTCCTTTTACAGATGAGCTTACAAGCAGCATAATGAGATATAGCAAAGCCTATATCTTTGAGGAATGCGAATACGAGGGCTCAATAGGGCAGAAGCTAAAATCTGTATGTCCAAACATTGAAGTTCACGCAATAAACGGCTTTGTACCTCACATGAAAGTATGTGAAGCTACTGAGCTTTACGGGCTTTCGGAGAACCAGATAGAGCTCACGGTCGGGAAAGGTCAGACAGATGCCGAGGCTTGATCACTATCTCACATCAAACGGCTATTTTTCAAGCCGGGAGCGTGCGAAAGAGTCAATCAAAAACGGTGAAATAACTGTAAATGGCAGGGTTTGCACAAAGCCTGCTTTTGACGTTTCAGACAGCGAAAGAGTTGATTTCATTGGCACTCAACTCAAGTATGTCGGTCGTGGCGGATTGAAGCTTGAGGCGGCAATAAACACTTTTGATATTAATCTCTCTGGGCTTACATGTGTCGACCTCGGAGCATCCACTGGAGGATTTACCGATTGCATGCTTCAGTATGGTGCCAAGAAGGTCTATTCGATAGATGTCGGTCATGGACAGCTTGCTGAAAAGCTACTGCTTGACTCAAAGGTTATAAACATTGAGGGCACCAACGTCAAAGAAGTTTCTTTGGAAACAACCGGTGAAGCAGTGGATTTCGTTACTGCAGACCTGTCATTTATATCCGTCAGGTTTGCCATTTCAGCCGCAGTTAAGATTCTGAGCGAAAATGGCAAGGCAGTATTCCTTATAAAGCCTCAATTTGAGGCTGGACAAGCCTCTATTGGCAAAGGCGGAATTGTAAAAGACAAATCGGCTCATGTAAAAGTTTTAAAAGATATTTACAGCTTCCTGATTTCAAATGGGTTTCAAGTAGCGGGTATCATCCCATCGCCAATAAAAGGTGGAGACGGAAATATCGAATATCTTGCGTACTGCACGAGAAATTCTGAATGCATCTATATTCCGAATTTCGACGAAATAGTAAATATCGCATTCTCAAAATAGTATAAATCACATCAAAGGACGGTCAGAGTTATGACAGTATTCATATATCCAAATCTTGAAAAGCTTCATTCTGAGGAATGTACAGCTGAGGTTATAGAGATTTTAAAGTCTCTCGAAGTGACAGTTCTGATGACTCCGGACACAAATAGCGTATTCGGCAATAAGGCTCAGGAGGCTTCTACAATAAATGATGCTGTTTCCATGTGCGACATTGTCATAACTATCGGCGGAGATGGAACTATTCTCAAAATCGCTTCTCTTGCGGCAAGGCACCAGAAAAAGCTTCTTGGAATCAACTGTGGAAGACTTGGATTTATGGCTTCACTTGAGCGGAGCGAGCTTAGCTGCCTCAGAAACCTCTGCACCGGAGAGTATAAAACTGAACACAGAATGATGCTCGACGTTGCTATCAGATTCAGTAACGGTAAAACCATCACCGAAACCGTACTGAATGATGTCGTTATGACACATGACTTCAAGGAAAGCCTCAACGACTTCACGGTTCTTGCTGACGGAATTGTCGTTTCGCATCTGAGAGCCGACGGTCTAATTTTCTCGACGCCCACAGGCGCATCAGCGTATGCTCTTTCTGCGGGCGGACCGCTTATTGAACCGTCGATGGACTGCATAGAATTTACCCATATTTGTCCCCATTCTCTTTCTGCAAGGGCAATGATATTCGACCCAAACAAGGTTATAGAGGTCAGAACCAAGGCTTCAGGACAGATTGCTCTTCGTGCAGATGGAGGAGAAGCGATTTCGATCACTTCTGATGACAGCATATTTATCAGAAAATCTGAGCTCAGCCTTTCAGTAATTGATATTCACGGCGACAACTACTTCAAATCTATTTCTACAAAGCTCATGAACAACGCAAAGGAAGTCTATGAGGAGGCTGACGACAGATGAAAAGCGACAGAAAAAAAGCCATCCTCGACATAGTTTCTACTTATGAAGTCGACACTCAGGAAACTCTTCAGGCATTGCTCTTAGACAGAGGCTTCAATGTAACTCAGGCGACAGTTTCAAGGGACATAAAGCAATTAGCACTCTTAAAAACCATGAGCCCTAATGGAAGCTACAAGTATACGATTCCCCCGAAGCCTCAGGAGACCAGTGCAAGACTCTCTTTCAAATCGCTTTATACGGACTCAGTCGTTTCGATTGACCGGGCGATAAATATAGTCGTCATCAAATGCTACGCCGGAATGGCTAATGCCGTCTGCTCAAAGCTCGATGCGGCGGCTTACAGCGGCGTCGTTGGAACATTGGCTGGGGACGATACAATATTTGTGCTGATGCGTGAAGAGAACGACGCAAAGGCTTTGATGGATGAACTCAGCGATATGCTTTAGACCTAAAAAATAACTTTCTGGAGGCAATAATCGGTGCTTTACGAACTTCATATTGAAAATTTAGCGGTAATCGAAAATGCAACGATTCGCTTCGGAGAGCATTTCAACGTTTTTACCGGCGAAACCGGAGCAGGAAAATCAATCCTTATCGGCGGAATCAATGCAATACTCGGTCAACGTGTTTATAAGGACATAATAAGAGAGGGAACTGACAAAGCTTATGTCAGTGCGGTCTTCACTGATTGTCCGGAATCAGTTTCTGAAAAGCTGAATGAATTTGGACTCAACTGTGATAACGAGCTTATCATTTCAAGGGAAATCAATTCCGACGGCAGAAGCACTGCAAGAATTAATTCCCGTCCGGTCACAATATCTGCTCTTCATGAAATCGGCGACCTGCTTGTCAATATCCACGGTCAGCACGACAGCCAGAACCTATTGGATCAGACAAAGCACTTAGGGATTCTTGACAGCTACGCCCGCTCTGATGACCTGCTTTCGAGCTATCAGAAGTCTTTCCGGGAACTGCAGGCAACCGCAAAAGAGCTAAACAGGCTAAAATCCGAAAAAAATCAGAACACAAAGCGAGAAGAATATCTTGCAGAAATAATTGAAGACATCGGTTCTCTTGAAATAACCATTGGAGAAGATGAAAAAATAGAAGAAAGGTTTCGGCTTCTTGACAATGCAGTTTCCCTGAAAAATGCTTTATCAGTAGCAACTGCCTGCCTTTCAGAAACAGAATCCGACAACAGTGCCGGTGATCTGATCTCTCAAGCCTACAGTGAGCTTGAAGCAAATCAGGATATTCTCCCGGTGCTGAAACCTCTTAATGAGCGACTTTCCGCCATCGGAATCGAGCTTGAAGATATTGCAACCGAGCTTATAAAACTTCGTGACAGTCTTGAAATCGATGACAGTGAATATTCATCTCTTACTCAGCGCAGAAACGATTTAAAGCGCATCAAACGCAGATACGGCACGTCTCTGGACGAAGTTATCAAGGTCTACGAGGATGCCCTGCAGGAGTCTCAGGGGCTTGCATCTTTCGATGATAAGATAGCCGAGCTTGAAGCAAGAAAATCGCAGCTTCTTATTGAGGTCACAAGAAAAGCAGAAGTGCTCTCTGAGCATCGTGAGAAGGCTTCTGAAAGATTTTCAAGACAGGTTGCCGATGAGCTTTCGTTCCTGAATATGCCTTATGTAAAACTTGAGGTAAGAAAAACCAAAGGCAAGCTTACGCTGAGCGGAATGGACAGCATTGAATTTTTGATTTCAGCCAACAAAGGCGAATCCCCGAAGCCTCTTGCAAAGATTGCTTCCGGCGGCGAGCTATCGAGAATCATGCTTGCCTTAAAAACTGTTCTTGCTGACAGAGACGCCATACCAACTCTCATATTCGACGAAATCGACTCCGGAGTGAGCGGCAGGGCGGCTCAGAAAATAGGAATCAAGCTCCGGGAAATTTCCGGGAAGCATCAGGTCATATGCGTCACGCACTTGGCACAGATTGCAATTATGGCTGACGACCATATGCTGATAGAAAAACACGAATCAGGAGATAGAACAGTTACAGATGTAACTCACCTCGATTTTGATAAACGCAAATACGAAATTGCACGAATATTGGGCGGCGACAATATTACTGAAACAGTGCTTAAGGACGCCGAAGAACAACTTATTAATGCTACGAAAGGTGAATAACTCATGATACTTTGTTTTCTTGCTGACGGCTTTGAAGAAGTAGAGGCTCTCACTCCGATTGATTGTCTCAGACGTTGCAAAAAGAACGTCAAAACCATTGGAATAGGCGGAAAGACCCAGATACACGGCTCTCACGCCATAACAATAAAAGCTGACATAGCAGATACCGATTACTATTTTTCTGATGATATTGAGATGATAATTTTACCCGGTGGAAAGACCGGAACGGATAACCTTGAAAAGAGCGTTCTTGTAAATCAGGCAATTGACATTTGCATGACAAAAAAGCTCCCGATTGCCGCAATATGCGCCGCTCCTTCAATTCTCGGTCATAAGGGACTGCTGAAAGGCAAGAAAGCGGTCTGCTATACTGGCTTTGAGAAAGAGCTTATCGGTGCGCAGGTTCTTGACACAGCCGTCGCAGTTGACGGAAATATCATCACTGCTTGCGGAATGGGAGCGGCACTTGAATTTTCTTATGTAATTGTCTCCAAGCTTATCTCAAAGGAAAAAGCAGACGAGCTTATGGATTCCCTCAATGTAAGACAACGTAAGATCGATATTCAGATATAAGACCGGTACTTTCGACATAAAGGTGAAATATGAGCGATAAAAATAACTACGATAATATAGATGAGCTTCTTTCCTCGATATTGAATGATTCAAAGCAGGCTGAGGCGCAGAATGTTGCCACAGAGCAGGCTGCAGACATATCGAAAACCTCGGTAATGAGTACTGCAGTACACATCGATGATGAGATTGATACTGACAACGTTTCCGGTCAGACCAATGTCTTTAACTTTGGAACATTTCAGTCTCAGCATGGTCACACCGCTGTTGCTTCTGATGAGGAAGTGAATCAGGAAGCTCCTGTCAGAAAATCAGAAAAGTCTCGCAAAAAGAAGAAGAAAAAGCGCAGGAGAAGAAATTATACTGCATACGGTGGAATAGTTTTAGCCACGTTTGTCTTGTGCGCCTCAATCCTTATCTCTCTTTTCATAATAGTTGTAATAAGAGATGTTCTGGGAATTGAAGACAACGACAACGAATTTACAATCTATATTGAAGAGGGCTCTTCAACATGGGATATAGCCGACCAGCTATATGACGAGGGCGTTATTCAGTATAAAGAGGTCTTCATAGCAATTGCCAGAATTAAAGGTGTAGATGGCAACATGTATCCCGGAGACTTAGACGTAGCCTACAATATGAGCTATGCCGACATAATCGACGACCTTATGGAGGCAAGAGAGTCAAAGGAAACAGTAACCATTACGTTTATTGAGGGCATCACGCTTTATGAAGCCGCACAGCTCCTTGAAAATAACGGCGTTTGCGACGCAGACGAGTTTATCTATACCTTTAATTCGACTGTATTCGGCTATGACTACGAACAGTATGTATCTTCGGAAAGCCTGAAGCTCTACAAATATGAGGGCTTCCTGTTCCCAGACACATATGAATTCTATGTCGGTGACACAGCATACAACGTTGCAAAGAAGATAAGAGAGAGAACCGATGAAATCTTGACTTCCGATGTTATCGCACGTGCAGAAGAAATTGGGTACTCGCTTGAAGAGGTTGTAATACTCGCCTCAATTGTGCAGAAAGAGGCTGGAAGCGTCGACGATATGGCTTCGGTAGCGTCTGTCTTCATAAACAGACTCAACAACCCCGAACAGTATCCAAGGCTTCAGTCTGACGCAACCACAGCGTATATTGACAATATCATAACTCAGGTAATGACAGTTTCATCTGACAGCATGTGCGACGCCTACGACACCTACACATGCTTGGGACTTCCTGTCGGAGCGATATGCAACCCCGGTGAAGATGCAATAAACGCAGTTTTGTATGCAGATGAAACAGACTACTATTACTTCTGCACAGACCCGGAAACCGGTGTGGCTTACTTCGCTACAACCTATGAAGAGCATGTTGCCAACTGTGAGCTCTTGGGGATAATGTGAGGTGATATACTTGTCTGACATTGAAATTCTTGCACCCGCAGGAGACGAGGAACGGCTTGATGCAGCTCTGATGTTCGGAGCAGATGCCGTTTATCTTGCCGGAAAGAGCTATGGCATGCGCAGTGCTCCAGCAAACTTCACCCTTGATCAGCTGAAAAAAGCCTGTGACAAAGCTCATTCTCTCGGTAAAAAGGTGTATCTGACCGTAAATATTCTTCCGAACAACTCAGAAGCAGACCAACTTGAGGGCTATATCAAAGATGCATACGCATGTGGGATTGATGCTGCAATAGTAAGCGATATAGGCTCGTTTGCTCTCATAAAGAAAGCTGTTCCCGATCTAGCACTTCACGTCTCAACTCAGGCGGGGATTGTGAACTATCTCACAGCGAGAACCTTTTACGAAATGGGAGCAAAAAGAGTAGTCCTTGCGAGGGAGCTTTCGCTTGAAGAAATTGCTGAAATAAGAGCAAAAACGCCCAAGGATCTGGAGATTGAGTGCTTCGTTCACGGCGCAATGTGCGTTTCTTTCTCCGGAAGATGCCTTCTTTCGCAGTATCTGACCGGCAGAAACGCCAACAGAGGCGAGTGTGCACAGCCCTGTCGCTGGAGCTACAGCCTCGTCGAGGAAACCAGACCAAACGAATATTACTCCATTTCTGAAGATGAAAAGGGAAGCTATATCCTCAACGCAAAAGACCTCTGCATGATTGAGCATCTTGACAAGCTTGCATGGGCAGGCGTGACCAGCTTCAAAATAGAGGGCAGGGCAAAATCCGCTTACTATGTTTCTGTGGTCACCAATGCCTACATCAAAGCAAAAGAGGTGCTTCTCGCAGATCCCGACAACTACAAGCTTCCTGAATGGATCAAAGAAGAGGTATTCAAGGTTTCCCACCGCAAATACTGCACCGGCTTCTATTTCGGGCATCCTAACGACTGCCAGTATTATCCCACAAGTGGATATGAGCGGATTTGCGACGTTGTTGCAGTTGTCGAAAGCTGTGACAGTGGAATGCTCAGATGCTCTCAGAGAAATCGCTTTTTTGAGGGCGACCAGCTTGAGCTTCTTATTCCGGACAGCGAGCCAATTAAATTCACTGCAAACGAAATCTACGATGAGCTTGGCGAACGGGTTCAGAATGCAAACAAGGCGACAATGAAGCTTTCTATTCCATTTGGCAGGGAAGTGCCTGCAGGTTCAATCATAAGAAAAGAGATAACCTCAGAAAAAGCTGAGAAGATATAATAAGGAGTGTTATAATGACTGATTCCAATTTCTATCCACTGATACTTAAAGCACCTCTGAAGGACTACATCTGGGGAGGGACAAGGCTAAAGAGCGATTTCGGGTTCGAGAGTGAACTCGAAAAGGTTGCAGAGGCTTGGGTTGTTTCCTGTCATAAGGACGGACCGAGCATTGTTTCAAATGGCTCTCTTAAAGGAAAAACCCTTGAAGAAGCTATTGAAATAATGGGAAGTGACGCCTTGGGCGAAGCCTGCAAGGATTTTGACAGATTTCCGATTCTCGTCAAGCTGATAGATGCTAAAGACAGGCTTTCTATTCAGGTTCACCCGAGCGACGAATACGCAAGAGCCAACGAGGGTGACAACGGTAAGACGGAGATGTGGTACGTCATCGACTGTGATGAGGGAGCACAGCTTGTTTATGGCTTCAAGCACAGCATTGGCAGTGACGAATTCAAGGAAAGAATCGAGTCGAATACGCTTGATGAAGTTCTGAATTACGTCGATGTTCATAAGGGCGATATGTTCTTCATCCCATCAGGAACTGTTCATGCAATAGGGAAAGGAATTCTCATTGCAGAGATTCAGCAGAATTCAAACGTTACTTACCGTGTCTCTGACTACGGAAGATTAGGCGCAGACGGAAAGCCAAGACAGCTTCATGTTGAAAAAGCTATTGCTGTTTCAAACACCAATCCACCACTGGATCTGTACGGAAAGGTAGGAAAAGTCACCATTAATGACGGCTCAACCGTTCGCAATCTCGCAAAGTGCAAGTACTTTGATGCCAAGTTGATCAGCCTTGACGGCAGCTATGAGGTTAAGAACAGCACCAGCTTCGTTTCTCTTGTAATAATAGATGGCGAAATTGAACTGGAATCAGAGCAGGGGAGTTATGCTCTCAAGAAAGGCGAGAGCGTATTTGTGCCTTGCGGAATCACGCTCACTCTGAAAGGAACAGCACAAATTCTTTCTGCTTCCGTCTGAACCAATTCAGGCTGTAACCCGAATAAGCTTTCCTCCATACTATGCTAAAAAGTAAATGCAAACGGAGGAAACAGCTTTATGGCTACTACTGATACCAATTTCAAAAAGACATACTTCATGGGTTACTCAACGCCCAGCGGCTTCAATACCCACTTGAGAGATGACATTGAGTCGGGAAAATTTACTACTTATATCATCAAAGGCGGACCCGGAACAGGGAAGTCCTCGATGATGAAAAAGATCGCATCCGAGCTTTCTGACTTGGATGAGCCTGAAGTTTATTACTGCTCATCCGACCCGAATTCTCTTGATGCGGTTTTGTTTGATAACATGAAGGTTATAATCGCAGACGGAACTGCGCCTCACGTTATCGAACCGACATATCCCGGAGCAAGAGAGATTTTAATCGATCTCGGCGAGTGCTGGAATCTTGACTCCCTGTCGTCAAATAAGAATGGCATCATCGACTCTACAAACCAAAATCAGAAATATCATGCGCTTGCCAAAAAATATCTCAGCGCAATAATATCGGTCAACGAGGATGTTCTGTCTATAGGTGACTCTGCGCTGGACAACTCAAAATTGGACGCCTATCTCGAACGACTTTCCGCAAGGCTTCTTCCTAAGAAAAAGAATCC
The DNA here is from genome assembly GCA_021203065.1 of Oscillospiraceae bacterium. Taxonomy (GTDB): domain Bacteria; phylum Bacillota; class Clostridia; order Oscillospirales; family Ruminococcaceae; genus Faeciplasma. The sequence continues at coordinate 276,135 of JAJQBX010000032.1, read as the reverse complement.
TGAGAATAAAGGCAAAATCAGATTCAGACAGATGACATCGTTCACTCCTGAGGGAGTCAAGACCTTTTCGAACCTGTTTGACCACCTGAATGTGTATAGAATTGAAGACGATTGCTTTGCTGTGACCGATAAGCTTCTGAAAAAACTTGCCGGGTGTGCAAAAGAAAACGGCTATGATGTTCTGATAAGCAAAAACGTATTCCTTTCTGGTAGCGTCTATCAGCATATGATAATCCCGGAGATTGAGACAGTTTTTGTTTCTGAAATTTCCTGCGAGTCTCTTCATTCCACCAAAATAAACGCCATGAGATTCTACGACAGAGATGCTTTAAAAGATAAGCACAAGAGGCTTATGTTCGACAAAGGAATAGTAAACGAGCTGACAGATGAAATGATTTCAGCCTTGAAAACAGCCAAAGATATTCACGACGAGCTTGAAAGCTATTATATTAAAGCAATGGATTTTGATAAAGTAAACACTAAGTGCCAAAGGCTGGTTGAAAGAATAAGAAGTAGCTGCTGAAGCTGGCTACACAAAAACAGAAAACTGTGTAAGAATACAGAAAAATATCCCATTTCTTTCACATTCCGATACTTGATTTTTGGTTGTATTTAAGGTATAATAATATCAAGGCAGTTTGCCGAGACTTGATTTATTGTCAAGCCATTATGTAAGAAAGGAGTGATCGGAATGCCCGGACCAGGAGGACCCGGTGGCGGTCGTGGACCCGGCGGACCCGGAGGTGGCATGGGACCAAGAGGTGGCATGGGACCAAGAGGTGGCATGATGCCCCCGCCAAGGAGACCAATGAGACGAAGCTGCGGCGGCTGTTGCATGCCCTATGTTATGAGTGTTGTCGGTGCGATTACCGCTCTTACGTTAGGCACAGCAATAGGCATAAAATCGGCAGGGAAGAAAAAGCAGTAATCATGCTTTAAACCTCACAAAACAAAAAATCCTCAAGTCAATCGCTTGGGGATTTTTTATGCCAGAAAATATTATATCTTTACAAAACTAATTATCAGCAGGGGATTTGTTGGAATCTTTGTCATTCCTGTCAGATTGATTTCCGCTTGCTTTCATGTCAGCAAGAGGAGAGTTATCAATGGCGGTTTTCCGATCCTTATTGGATAAATGAGTGTAGATTTCAGTCGTTGCAACGCTTACATGACCCAAAATATCTTTCAGAACAATCGGATCGACATTGCCATATTCATACATCAGGGTTGCTGCAGTATGCCTTAGCTTATGTGGAGAAATTCCAAGGTTTCCAAGACCGGCATTATTAAGCTGATCCTCAACAATCCGCTGGATTCTTCGTACCGATAAACGGCGATGATCATTTCTGTGCAGCGATAAAAATATTGCATTCGGATCGGTCACAGAATCAGGTCTGACAGCAAGATAAGCATTCATCGCAGAAATACAGGCATCATTGAGATATACAATCCGTTCCTTCTGACCCTTGCCAAATACACGAAGCGTTCTGGCACTTTCACTGTAATCACCGATGTCCAGCCCAGCAAGCTCGCTTAAACGCAATCCGCAATTAAGAAATATAGTTAATATACAGTAATCTCTCAGATAATTCTCACTCTTAATATCATTAAGTAATTCTTTGCTTTGGTCAAGCTCAAGATACTTTGGAAGCGACTTTTCAGCTTTAGGGTGCTCAAGCTTCTCAAGAGGATTACTTGAAAGCCTGTAAGGCTCCGGAGATCTGTAGGATGCCAGAAAGTCATAAAACCTGCGTAAAGACGATGTCTTTCTGGCACGGGTCTTGTTAGAGTTCTGGCGCACATTTATAAGAAAGTTCATGTACTCATAAGCATCCATAAGCGTGAAATCTCTTACATATGAAAAAGGAACGTCCTTAATAGAGATTTTCTCAAAAGGAGTTTCTTCAATATCTACGTCAGAATGTTTGATGCTGACTAAGTATCTGAGAAAGGTACGTATATCAACATAATAAGCTTCAACCGTTCTGTCAGTCCTACCAGCAATAGAACCGACATATGTAAGATAGCCTGCAAGATACATAGGGCAATCTTTTCTGTATTCTTCACGCATACTAACACACCACACTTTGCAAAACCGGAATGAAGCCGATTTTTATCTCCCCTGATGTGCGCTAAATTTTTATTTAACGCACATCGACATAAGTCGATGTGTAAATCCATAGCCGGCGATTTTGACAACCACCTGTCGCCGGGAATATCCGACGCTCGCTACTTCAATTTTCTGTCGACACGTACATTATAAACCACACTTTCTGAAATGTCAAGCCTTTGGTGTCCCTTTGGGACACCGGCGGCTCGACATTTTGTGCTAGAATCGCACATTTTTACTCATCCGAGCGGTCGGAGTCCGGCTTCGCCGGACATAATTGAGGGCGCAAGTGCACTGGGCGGCGCTCATAGTTTGTACTTTACGTACTCCCTGCGTGCGCCGCTGATCGCAATTTTGCTTGAAGCCGGACATTGGTTGCTAAAAAGCCGCACTGCTTCGCAGGGCGTCTTTTTGGGGGTCGGGCGAGCCTCCCCCCCGCTGCCCTCGTCCGTCTTCTGCGTAAAATTGCTGCTTCTGCATGCCTCCCTCTCAGCTCCCCCAATTATAACACTTGGTCAAGGGTATATAAACTGGCTGTTGTAGCTGTCATTCAAGCCTCGTCCCCGATGGGGACGAGGCTTGCCTGACAGACAACAGCCGCCCTTGACTCTGCGTGTTAATAATTAGGTGACCCGAGAGTGAGGCTCAAAGGTCTAATAAAAATTTAGGAGGTAACAAAAAATGTTACAACACATGTTTAAACTCGACAGAACACACAAGGACTTCAGAAACCCGAACTTCGGACATATTACGCAAGAAAAGTTGTACGAAATCGTCGAACAGGCAAAAGCTCGAAAAGATGACTATGACCTCGCATTTGTGGCAGTCGCTTGGGAATCAGACTACGGCTATCCGCAGTGCTCGCTTATGCCAGTCCTCGTTCCGATAACGCCTTTCTACGTAACAAACGCAGAACTAACGGAGGAATTCAGGCTATGGAATCCTGAACTATTTATAGGAGGTGCGCAACACGTAACGTGCAAGTGGGACTTGATGTTCTTGGATACAATCGTCAATCCGAAGTGGTACGAGGCGGTCCTGATCCGAGATTGAAAAGGGGGCTTAGCCCCCTTTTTTTGGCAGGCGGCAACCCGGGGCTTTCGCCCGTGTTGTCGCCATTTTCGGATTTTTCGGAGAAGCAACACGGGCTCTAATGCCTCTTCTGCCTCGCCGCATTGATGATGTTCGCATACGCATATAGTACCGTCACCGCCTCGTCTGAATGATTCAATATCCGCTTAGCCTTTCCAAGGTCCTTGCCGTGCTTCTCGAAGTACTCCACGGTGAATATCTTCCTCATAGAGTGAGGAGTGATACTGTCCACCTTGAACGCCTTAGCCATCCGCTTGAGGTCCTTATAGACCGCTTGCCTTGTCCTGTGCTTGTGTGGGTCTGTCCGGTGCTCAAAGCAATATATCCGACCTCCAAAACTGAGAAGGGTTGCGCAGTGCGTCTCGCTTAGTTTCACACGCCTGCGCTTGCCTGTCTTCTCCTCCTTGAAGCTGTAGACCCCTTTTTGTGCCGCTGTAACGGGCATTCTGAGCACATCACCGATTCTCATACCGTAGTCCATCGAGAGGCGCAAAGCCTCCCGATTTTCCGGCATAAGTCCTGCGAGTATATGCTCTACAAAAGCCCTGTCAGCCCAGCCTGCCGCCGCCATGCCGCTTTCACTTCACTTTCCCAAAAATGTTAACTGCGTTACTCCAAACCAATAGTAGGGTCGTGCAACGAGGTATGCAATAGATATTGCGAGAGGATTGGAAAATATCCATGCTGTCCCGAGAGCTTCCCGACAAAAGCCTCATCCTCACAGTCAAGTATAGGTGCACTTATCCACTCCGGAAGCTGCTTAAAGTCTTTCTCAAGGTTGATGAAGTAGGTGAAAAGCTCTGCCTCTTCATTATCCGAAAGCTTACGTGCCAAGGTGTGCTCTGACAAAAAGTCTTGCTCTACTTGAACTTCACGCAAAGCCGCAAGCTTCTTATTACGGAAAATGAGCAGCTTATAGATATACCGCAGATATTTTGAGGCTTGATAGTAGAGCTCCTCAGGGACGATATACTCTTCATAGCAAAGACCGTATAAAACGTCTTGAGTCCATAGTAAGAGCTCCCGAACGGTGTCTGTTTCCAGCCTGCCTATCCTGTCTACATTAGCCGGATTGAGAACCCGAAATGTGCCCTCGTTTAAGTCACACCCCTTAAACTCCACTGTCTGCTTGTTTGATGTCGCCATTAGTGCGCCCTCCTTAAGTATCTGTCTGCCCATTGAGCGTCATAGTCTATGTGCTGCTTGAGGTCCTCCAAGCTGAAATTATTTGCTTCGTACTCGCTGATGGAAACCCAATCGTTTGTGAACTTCCAATCGTACCACCTCAGGTGCGAACACTGAAACAGAAGTTCTTTTCGCTGTAGACCAACCGAAGCTATGAACAGATGTTTCGCTTCCTCGACTTTGCCGTCCGTTCCGAAGCTCTTGGTGATGTACTTCGTCATGTAGCTGCTGACACGCTTCAAGCTCCTTATTTTGGAGAGACTCACATAGCCAATGCGCTTAGAGATGAACGGCATATCGAGGTAACCATTCTGATTGCGAGAGAGGGAGGCTTCCGCAACGCCGAGAAAGAACCCGTGGAAGTGCCACGACTCACCATCTTTGTGGAGCTCCGGAACGAGCAGATATTTTAGCTTAGCTCCATACTTACGGTTATAGTCCTTGACACACTGATTCCACCGCTTCTTCACAGCGTTAAGATCCGTCCGGTCATGAAGCCCATCATGCCCGGCAACGGTCAACGTCACGAAATACTCCCAAGGATTGCACAGCCCGAGCTCCCGGATGGTCGACTTTGCACGGCTTATGTTGTTATCCAGTCTGCCGTCTGCGTCGGAATCCATCGACACGTTTTCCGGCTCATCAAGGTCGAGATGCCTATCCCCACCTGAGCCATAGCTTACAAGCCGCACGACATCGCCAAGCCGATATACCCTGACCATTCAACCCTCTCCTCTCGTAGTATTGCCGAGAGAAAAGGTAGTGGTGCGAGCGCAGGGGGTGCAGGGGGACGGAGTCCCCCGGCTACTTGACAGAGTATCATAAGTGGTGGTAACCACTTCACCCTGTAAAACAAAAAGAGTGCCTCAAATCGACACTCTACAAGGACATTTCGCCCGCTCGCACCGGAGATTCCCGACGCCAGACGGTTACCAAAATCGCCTATGGACGTTAAATAGAAATTTAATGCCATTCTTTATAACTTTTTTGAATGTCATTAAATTTAATATTTAACGCACATCGATATATATTCTTTTCTGTAGTTCCCTCCAGAAGCAAAGAAATCACAAGACCTATTTTAGCTCCACAACCGTAACTCCATCTTCGCCCTCGCCATAGACGCCTTTTCTCATAGACTCTACCGACGGATGCTTCCTAAGATGATTTCTGACGGCAGTCTTCAAAGCTCCGGTTCCTTTGCCATGGATTATCATAACAGTTTTGTTGCCGCTCATTATTGCCTTATCGATAAATGAATCAAGCTCGTATAATCCCTCGTCAACCGTGTAGCCACGAATGTCAAGCTCTGTTTCAGCTTTCCTTGTCGCCCTGCTCTCGGCAGAGGTACTTACACTTCCCTGCTTCTTTTTTATCGATTTATTATTGAAAGTAATTTCCTTATCTGCAAGCCGCAACAGTGAAACGTGAACCTTGGTCTTCATAATTCCCATCTGCACCACGCAGTTTCCTGCAGCATCAGGAAGCGACATAAGAATTCCTGTCTTGTTGCCATCTCTTATTATTACGTCGTCACCCTTTTTGAATGGTCTCGGAGGAACATAGTCCTCATCAGACAGCTCGCCAAGCTTGGATGCCTCATTATACATACTGTCAATTTCGGACTTATACTTCTGTCTCTCCTGCTGGACTCTCTGAGAAAAATCTTCCTTGTCCTTTGACTTCTTTAGTTCCTCAAGCTCATTCATCAGCCTGCGAGACTGCATGTTGACACGCTCAACAAGCTCTCTCGCCTCTTTTTTTACCTTGAGAAGCTCTTTGTCTTTCTCAGACTGGTACTTTTCGTGCTCATTTTTGAGCTCGTTTCTAAGCGTCCGGACTTCTCCCTCATACTTTTCAACAAGAGCCGCTTTCTCTTCATATTCCTGACGTGCGGCTTCGAGGCGTTCGATAGTATCCTCAAACTTCTGCGCTTCTGCAGACATAAGCCCCTCTGCACGGGAAATTATTCCATCATCAATTCCCAATCGCTTGGAGATAGCAAACGCATTCGATTTACCGGGAGATCCAATAATCAACCGATAAGTGGGCTGCAATGTCCTGATGTCAAACTCGCAGGAAGCATTCTCGACGCCATCCGTTTCAAGAGCATACATTTTCAGCTCCTGATAGTGAGTGGTAGTGACCAGCTTTGCGCCTGTCATCTTGATTCTTTCAATAATTGCAACAGCCAGAGCCGCACCCTCAACGGGATCTGTTCCAGAACCAAGCTCATCTATGAGTACAAGCGAGCTATAGCTTACCCTGATCAAAATGTCCACAATATCAGTCATATGGGATGAGAATGTCGAAAGGCTCTCCTCGATCGACTGCTTATCACCTATATCAACTAAAACATCGCTGAAAACAGTTATCTTACTGCCGTCTGAAACGGGTATCAGAAGCCCGCACATTGTCATAAGTGTAAGAAGCCCTACTGTTTTAAGTATAACAGTCTTGCCGCCCGTATTAGGTCCGGTGATAATCAGGGCATCATAGCCGTTTCCAATTGCAAAATCAATCGGAACAACTCTGTCTTTATCGATAAGCGGATGACGTGCTTTTTTGAGTATAACCTCTCCGTCATCAGATATAATCGGCATACCTGCAGACATCTTTGCTCCTAAATTCGATTTAGCAAAGTACAGATCAAGCATAACAGCAGCGTTGTAATCGGAAATAAGCTGCTCTGCAAAATCTGCACAGTCGTTTGAAAGCTCCATAATGATTCTATGAATCTCGTCCTGTTCCTTGCCCTTGAGAATTCTTATCTCATTGTTTGCTTCTACCACTGCCATAGGCTCTATAAAGTAGGTCTGACCGCTCGCTGATGTGTCGTGAACAAGACCGGGAACACTGTTCTTAGCTTCAGACTTAACAGGAAGCACGTATCTTCCGTCACGCATGGTGATAATGGTGTCCTGAAGATATGTCTGCGTATCGGCAGAGCGAATCATCTTATCAAGTGTATCCCTGATCTTTGAGCCGGCTGAAATAATCTTTCTTCTTATCGAAGCAAGCTCAGGACTTGCACTGTCCGCAATTTCCTCTTCGCTGACAACTGCATTGGTTATCTTGTGGTTGAGCTCTCTGTTCGAAAACAGACATTCAAAGAGGTAATCAAGACTGAATTCTTCATCAGAAAACTGCTGTCTCCATGACAAAAGTGCTTCGGTCTGGGAGAGCATTCTCGAAACATCCAAAAGCTCTCTCAGAGAAAGTGTAGCACCGCTCTGGGCTCTTTTTGCGATGACCGAAATGTCAGGAAATCTGATAAAGGTCGGGCTTCCGAACCTCGTTGAAGCGGTAAAGGCATCGAAAGTCTTTCGGACTTCGGTGCGGACTGTCTCCAAATCGGTTGATGGTTCGATCTCGAGTGCCTTTGCCCGGGAGGCGTCGTTTGAACACTCATCCGAAAGCATCTCGAGAATTTTATGTAGTTCAAGTGTTTTGTATTCTTCTCTCATCATATTCACCCATATTGTTTTTTTGAAGTGATTTGTAAAAATCAAGTGTCGGGAAGCTATGTCCAAGCTGAAGCTCAGCATACCTCTCGGTTATATTCGAAAGAAACGGCAGATAATCATCAGGAATTCTGAAGCTGAAAATCTTCTCCTGTTCAGAAAGAGCGATATGCCTGATCGCATGAAGAAGTGTCATATCGACAATCTCGCAAACGCTCAGATCTCTTTTGCCACAGCAGTCTTCGCAGTAGAGCTTTCCCTCGCTTAGGTCAAACTGCATCTGAACGTCGGAATACCTGTAGCATTTACAGCAACCGATGAGATTCGGCGTCAGTCCAAGCTCGCATAGAAGCCTGAGCTCGAAAACAGCCTTGACAAGCATTTCGCTCTTCTCGCCTTTTGACAAAACATATAGCGAATTCAGCATAAGCCTCAGCACTTCCCCACTTGGCTGTTCACTGACACAGGTATAAAGTATCATCTCGCAAAAATAGCTTGCAAGAGAAAACCTCGAAACGTCGAGCCTGATGTCGTAAAACAACCTGATAGGTTCAGCGGAGTTCAGGATATATCCGCCGTTTTTGCCCTCAGAAAAGCAGAATTTGGCATAACAAAAGGTCTGTGAAACAGAGGCGTTTCTGGCATTCTGCTTCTTAACGCCTCGGGCATATACGTCAATAAGACCGTTTGAGTCGGTAAGTATGCTCAGAAACTTGTCGTTATCTCCGTATGGTCGCTCTCTTATTACAAGACCTTTCACTGTCAACATTCTTATTTCCGCCTTGCATCAGTTTATGTTTGTATATTAAGTAATCTGCTATCTTGCCTGTTGAATAGAATACCTGCCAAAGCTTGTCCATATCATCACCTGCCACTTGTCTTATGATTGACTGGGCAGGCAGAATTTATGAATGGTAAAATCAGTCGCCAAGACCAAAGTTTTTAATCAGTGCATCTCTGTTGCGCCAATTTTCTTTGACCTTGACCCAGAGCTTTAAATTGGTTTTTATCATGAAAAACCGCTCAATATCCTCTCTTGCGAGCTGTCCTACACGCTTGAGCATAGCTCCATTCTTGCCGATGATAATGCCCTTGTGGGAATCCTTTTCGCAGTATATAGTCGCTACCACGTCCATTATGCTTTCGCCGGAGCGTGTATCTCTTTCCTGCAAGCTCTCGACACTTACTGCAATTCCGTGAGGGACTTCATCAGATAATAATTCCAAAAGCTTCTCCCTTATCATTTCCGAAATTATAACTCTTTCCGGCTGATCAGTAAATTTGTCGTCTGGGAAATAATGCGGTCCCTTGACGGTAAACTTCGATATAGCATCAAGAATAATATCAAGACCGTCCGAATTGATTGCGCTTATCGGTATAACCGAATCAAAATCATAAAGTGCAGCATACTCAGCAATTACCGGAATCAAAGCTTCCTTGTCCTCAAAGAGGTCAACCTTATTGATAACAAGAATTACCGGTGTCTTTGATGCCTGCAGGGATGCAAGAAGCGTTTTTTCAGCTTCTCCGGCTTTCTTTGTACAGTCTGCGACCAGCAAAGCACAGTCAACAGAGCTTACTGAATTATCAATAGCTTTGAGCATATATTCAGAAAGCTTGTCCCTTGAGCGGTGCATTCCCGGAGTGTCCATGAACACATACTGAATATCTCCTCTTGTGAGAACACCGGTAATCTTGGTTCTTGTTGTCTGCGGCTTTGAGCTTACTGCCGCTATCTTTTCGCCGACAAGAGCGTTTATGAGGGAAGACTTCCCTGCATTCGGTCTGCCGACGATTGTTACAAATGAATTTTCAGTCACTGATATTATTCCTCCAGTAATTCTTTGTCATCCTTTGAATGAACAGGGTGCTTGAGTATTTCACCACTTTCATATCCAAGTGAACGCATAATTTCCTTTTCTTTGAGACGCATTTCTTTTGTCTCGGGACCATCTTCATCAGGATGGTCATATCCTAAAAGATGAAGCATCGAATGTACAACCAAGAAAACTATTTCCCTCTCGGTAGAATTGTTGTTGTCAACCGCCTGTTCAGCCGCCTTTTCCGTGGAAATAATTATATCCCCAAGCATGTAGCAGTCACTGTCAGGATTCAGATCAAATTCACAGTTGTCGGCAAGGGGAAAAGACAGAACATCTGTAGGAGCATCAATATTTCTGTACTGAGCATTAAGTTCCTTTATGACATCGTTTGTGACAAATGAAATACTTATCTCGCAGTTCTCGTCAAAGCCAACACAGAGAAGAGCACATTTACAGCAAGACCTGAGGAGCTTTCGAAACTCTTTCGTGATGGGAATATATTTCTGCTCGTTATTAAACGCAACTCTAAGCCTTCTCACGTGTCTTCTTCATCCTTTCTCTGTTGTTATACTGTTCATAAGCCTTGACTATGTCCTGAACGAGCTTATGGCGCACTACATCCTTTTCAGAAAAGTATATAATCCCTATATCAGGGACATTCTTCAAGACCTTGACAGCCTCTATAAGCCCGGATTTTCTCGGGTCAGGGAGGTCAATCTGCGTGACATCCCCTGTTATAACCATCTTGCTGTTGAAGCCTAAACGGGTCAGAAACATCTTCATCTGCTCGGGAGAAGTGTTCTGCGCTTCATCCAAGATGACAAACGCCTCGTCAAGCGTTCTTCCTCTCATGTACGCAAGAGGTGCAACCTCAATATTTCCTCTCTCCTGATACTTTGCAAACGACTCTGCACCCAGCATTTCAAATAAAGCGTCATAAAGAGGTCTGAGATACGGGTCAACCTTGGTCTGCAAATCACCCGGCAGGAATCCAAGCTTCTCACCCGCCTCAACAGCGGGACGTGTCAGGATAATCTTGTTTATACTGTGAGATTTAAAGGCTCTTACAGCCATTGAAACGGCAAGATAGGTTTTTCCTGTTCCGGCTGGACCGACTCCGAAAGTAATGGTATTAGAATCTATGGCATCAACATATTTCTTCTGACCAAGAGTTTTTGGCTTGATTGTCTTGCCGGTTGCGGAAACGCAGATTCCGCCATCAGAAAGCTTTGCAATTTCATCAGCGGTCGTCTCGTCTCCCATCGAAAGGACATATCTTACCTGTTGAGGCGAAATTTCGTCGCCACTCTCCAAGATTTTAATCAGAGCTGTTACGCACTTATAGGCTTTCTCAACCTCGTTATCGAGACCTATAATTTTGATATTACCGCCTCTTGTCACGATATTGACCCCAAGCTCATCCTGAATCAGGCGGATATTTTCGTCCTGACTGCCGAAAAGTCCTTGTATAAGACCGACATTAGTAACCGCCAAAGATTTCTCCATAGATCCACGTCCTTTCTTTTGACAATACAGTATGGCTTTTTACATCCCTTTCCACACTTATTATACCAGATAAAACGGGATATTTCAATATCCCGCCTCAATTATTTCGCAAATATAGGGCTTTCTATACCAATATCACCCTGTAAAGTGTATGTACATGTCAGCACAACTGAGTTTTCGGTTTTCTCAACAGTAACGTCCTTATCAACCACATCGTAATCACCTAAAAGATTTTCTTCATAATTCTCAAGCTTTTCGTAAACTATCTCCTCCGCTTCATCCAAGCTATAGATGTTAAGCTTATAGATCTGCTCAGTATATTCGGTTGTGGTAATTCCAACCGGCAGTTCGATTCCAAATAAACTGAAATTCGTTCTGTAAGTGTCAGTTATGTAAGAACCACTGAGCACCGTAAGGTCAGGAAACGGAATATCAATGTCAAATATGCTCAGACTTTCAGAGTAATAAGTATCGCCGTCAGTGACTAATCTTTCGTATATACTCTGCTCAAAAGTAACTGTCCTCTCAAAAACAGCAGTTATATTAGCTATAGAGTGATAATAGTAAACCCTGCCGTTTCCCCTCTCTACATATCCGCTGACCAACAAATCACCTTTTGCAACAGCATCGCCTATCAAAACTTCAAGATGTCCTGCCAAAACATTTATATCAATAATCTGCGCATCTTCGGTGGCGATTATGTTGCACGGGATTCTTCCCTCGTCTGTTTCAGCTTTCTCAGTGACCAGCCTGAGGTTTACAGTCACTACAGATCCGCTGTTTCCGATTGATACCCAAGATATATCATCATCAATAGCAAAAAGCCTTGCCTGAAGTTTGAGAAAATTGAGATTTGGTATAAAAGCACCCGCTTTCAAGCCTTCCTCCTCAAGAATTTCCCGAACTTCGTAGATAACACCCTCGTCATCAGTGCCGACTATCCTTATGCTGAAAACAATATTCGAAAGATAGAATGACAGAATCAATGAAGTCAGGACTCCAAAAAATAGTCCGTATCTTCTTCTGTATTTGCGAAGATGAAAGTAAATTCCCTTGCGGGAGGTAATCTCTAAAACGTAGTTATTTTCTGAAGATATTTCTTCGATCTTCTTCTCGCAATAAAAAGGTAGAGTTGCATAAACAGTATCACCTTTAGTGTTAAGCGATAGTACTTTACACTCTTTTCTTAGGCGATTTATGATGACGCCAATATCAAATCCATCAATTCTGACTGTAATGATTCCGAAAAGACGCATAAGAAACAAACTCATAAGACTCTCGCACCACCCTTTGAAATTTCTACAGAAGTAATCTTGCCTCTTAGCACAACCGAACGGTCAGTATAAGCAGATACTTTCAGCATCTCTCCCCAAACAACTACTTCGTTCCCTCCTGCCCTGACTCTCAGCATTATTTCATTGCACTCAAGTACATCAGTAACATTCTCAATCAAAGCTTCTTCATCACCAGATACAGTGATATAAGATTCATAGTATGCATATTTTTTCGCCCGATCTTTTAACTCCGGCAGTATAGATTTAATATTCAATAGAATCACTCCCTTCAATTATACTGCGGAAAAGCCAAGCATAGAATTTACAAGAGAGAAAAAGGGAGGTAAGCTTATTGAAAAACAGATTGCAAGGACTGTTTACTGTTTTTGTTATAGCTGTCATGATACTGTCATTGATACATATCAACGAAGTCAAAGATGCCATCGTCAAATCAATTGAAAACTGTATTACAGGCATAGTTCCGTCACTGTTTCTAAGTAGTGTTCTCTCAGTTGTTCTGATAAAGTGCTCCGGCACTCTGAAACCAAAGAGAATTTCAAAAGTGAATTATGGCTTATTCTTAGCATTTCTTCTGGGAAATATCTGCGGGTATCCGATAGGCACAAAAATACTGAGCGAACTCGTAAAGGATAACACCATTACATCAAAAGAAGCCGAAAAAGCAACTTGCTTTTCTTTTGCATCAGGTCCGGCATATATTCTCGGAATAGTCAGTACCGCAGTATTTCATGCAAAGCTTTTAGGCTTTACAGCATTCCTGTCGATTTTTCTATCAAACATGGTTTTATTCATAACCTATATGCTAAGACATCATCCATCATTTGCTGACGACACGGCTTGTAAAGGCGTTTCTCTTACCAATACTGTAATGGATACCATAAACTCATCAGCCAACTCCATGATTGCAATATGTTCATCTATTGTATTTTTCTCTGCGCTTATTGCGCTTTTGCCGTCGCTTAATCCAGCAGTAGCATCTATTTTAGAAATATCAAATATCACCTCACTACAAGGAAACGGAATAATTTTCTTTGTATTGGCTACTGTTCTGCTTTCGTTTGGTGGACTTTGTGTACATATGCAGATTATATGTCTTGCAGGAGAAAGCTTTGGCTTCAAATACTTTTATCTCACAAGACCAATTCAGCTTCTTCTTACAGCCGCATTTTCGTCAATCGGATATTTGCTTGTTCAGAAATATATCAGTGTTGAAACAGGCACAACTGAAAGAATTGAATTTTCAAGCACCGGAAGCGTTATACCTTTTATTTGTGTTGCCGGAATGGTTCTGATTGCTCTCACCTATAGAAAAAGCGACCGCATGTAGCGATCGCTTTCGTGTTATATATAAGCATTATTTCTCAAGAAGCTTCAAAACAAGTTCTTTCATAACAGCAGGATTTGCCTTGCCCTTGGAAGCTTTCATGCACTGTCCGACAAGATAGCCGAGCGCATTCGTCTTACCGTTCTTATAGTCATTGACAGACTTTTCGTTCTGAGAGACAACCTCTGCAGCTATCTTTTCAAGAGACGAAACATCCGAAATCTGGGAAAGAGAATTCTTCTCGATGAACTCATCAATGTCGGCATCATCGCTCACGACAGCGTCAAACACCTTTTTGCCTGCGGCAGTCGAAATCTTACCAGAATCGATATAGTTTATGATTTTCGCAAGCTTTTCAGGTGTGATATTTGTCTCAGAAATGTCAGTTCCGTCGTTCATAAGCTTCGAAATCTCGCCTAATATCCAATTCGAAAGAAGCTTACCGGACTTGCAATCAGCTTCGAGCGTCTTATCAAACAGCTCAGCCTTTTCGGGGACATCGACAATCATACTGGCATCGTTGTAAGAAAGCCCACAGCTATCAATGTATCTCATAATTCTTGCGTTGGGAAGCTCAGGAAGGGTGTCTTTAAGATACTGCACTTTTTCCTCAGAAACTACGATTGTCCCAAGGTCAGGCTCAGGGAAATATCTGTAGTCCTGTGCATCTTCCTTGGAACGCATGGATACGCTTTCGCCCTTGGCATCATCCCATCTTCTTGTTTCCTGAGTTATGATGCCACCTGCTTCAAGAACATCAATCTGGCGATTGGCTTCATAGTCAATTCCATGAACGACAGCAGAGAAGCTATTCACGTTCTTCATCTCACATCTTGTCCCAAGAGGCTCTCCCGGCTTATGAACCGAGACATTTACGTCGCATCTGATTGAACCCTCCTGCATCTTGCAGTCAGAGATGTCGATATATCTAAGTATAGAACGGATTGTTTCAAGATAAGCTTTCGCTTCGTCGGAGCTTCTCATATCAGGTCTTGAAACTATCTCGATAAGTGGAACTCCGCAGCGGTTGAAGTCAACCAGCGAACCATCAAACTTGTCCGAGTGCAGGAGTTTTCCGGCGTCTTCCTCTATGTGAATGCGCTCAATGCCGATTCTCTTTGTCTCATTATTAACGATAACGTCTAAGTAACCGTCGTGGCAGAGCGGAATATCAGCCTGAGAAATCTGATATGACTTCGGAAGGTCGGGATAGAAATAGTTCTTTCTGTCCTGCTTGCAGATTCTGTTGATTCCGCAGTTAAGAGCATGACCCATCTTGATTGCATACTCTACGACTTTCTCATTGAGAGTAGGAAGCGTTCCGGGCATTCCAAGACAAATCGGGCAAACCTGAGTGTTTACCTCAAGTCCAAAAGAGTTTTTGCAGCTGCAATATATCTTTGTTGTAGTGTTGAGCTCCGCATGAACCTCCAACCCGACAACTACTTCATAGCCTCTTAACATAGCTCTACCCCCTTACCCGAAATTACAGGTGCTCTGAAACCGCCAAAACCAAGCTCATGTGCATAGGCTGTATTCAGTATGGTTTTCTCATCAAAGCTTCTGCCGATTATCTGCATGCCATACGGCAAGCCGGTTTCCGAATATCCGCAAGGAACGCTTACAGCCGGAATACCTGCGATATTGACAGTTACAGTACAAATATCAGCAGAGTACATTGCAAGCGGATCGTCCATTTTATCTCCGAACTTGAAAGCTTCAAACGGCGAAGTAGGAGTTATGATAACATCAACATCATCAAATGCACTGTCAAACTCAGAGCGAATTCTCTTCTGTAAAAGCTTTGCTTTCTTGTAGTAAGCATCATAGTAACCGGAGCTTAAAACGAAAGTACCAAGTATTATTCTTCTCTTTACTTCTCTTCCGAAGCCCTCGCTTCTTGTTCTCTCGTACATATCCATGAGGTTTTCGGGATTCTCACAACGGTAGCCATACTTCACACCGTCAAATCTTGCAAGGTTAGAAGAAGCCTCTGCACAAGCGATTATATAGTAAGCGGAAAGAGCATATCCGGTTGACAGAAGAGAGATTTCCTTAATAATAGCCCCTCTACTTTCAAGTTCCTTGACCGACTTCATAACAGCTTCTTTTACTTCCGGCTTGATTCCTTCGTCAAAATATTCTTTCGGGATGCCGATTTTGAACCCACGAATATCGCCGTCAAGAGTTCCGCTAATAGGGGAATATTCTCTTCTTGCACTTGTTGCGTCCATTGGGTCATGACCGCAGATAGCATCAAAAAGCATTGCAGAATCCTTGACACTTCGGGTAATCGGACCTATCTGATCCAATGAGGACGCAAATGCGACCAAGCCATATCTCGAAACACTGCCGTATGTAGGCTTCAAGCCGACAACGCCGCAAAGAGATGATGGCTGACGAATAGAGCCTCCGGTGTCAGAGCCAAGTGCCATAACAGCCTCCATTGAAGCTACCGCTGCCGCAGAGCCGCCTGATGAACCGCCGGGGACACAGGAAGTGTCAAACGGATTTTTTGTAGATTTAAAATAGGAGGTCTCGGTGGAGGAGCCCATTGCGAACTCATCCATATTGAGCTTGCCGGTTATAATAGCTCCAGCGTTTTTGAGCTTTGTGATTACTGTAGCATCGAAAACAGGTGTGTAATTCCCGAGCATTCTCGAAGCGCAGGTTGTCCTGATTCCGGATGTCGAAATATTGTCCTTGATGCCAATCGGAATTCCTGCAAGCGGAGACAATTCTTCGCCCGAAGCTCTTCTTTCGTCTATTTTCTCAGCCTCAGAGAGTGCCGATTCACGATTAAGAGTCAGGTATGCATCGATACTGGACTCAGTCTTTTCTATTCTTTCAAACACAGATTCGGTGAGCTCAACTGATGATACTTCGCCTTTACCAAGCATTTCGCTCAGCTCGCTCGCCTTATATTCATAAAGTTCCAAATTGCTTCCTCCCCTATTCAACAGTTTTCGGCACGACTACACAACCGGCAACTACCTTTGGAGCATTCTTGAGGATTTCATCACGGGAAAGCTTGTTATCACTGAGCTTGTCCTCTCTTAAATCCATAACTCCACTCTCGTCGACCAAGAGCTCATCGTCGATTTCAGGCATAGCCTCAACCATTCTGATGATATTTGTCATTTCCTCTGAATACTTCGGAAGCTCGTCATCGGAAATTCTGATTCTTGCAAGCTTCGCAATGTGCTTAATATCTATATTCGGATTTTCTGCCATGTTGTCCGCCTTTCTTTCGTCTATTGTTCTAAAAGTCTCATAAGACCGTTTTCATCAATTATATCGATTCCAAGATCCTGTGCCTTGGTCAGCTTAGAACCAGCTTCTTCACCAGCAAGAACGTAATCGGTTTTCTTGGAAACTGATGACTTAACCGTTCCGCCGTTGTCTTCTATCAGCTTCTTTGCCCCATCACGTGTGTAAGTCGGTAGTGTTCCGGTTATAACAAAGCTTAATCCAGAAAGCTTCTGAGAGACAGCCACTGCCCCATAATCGGTATTTACTCCATAGCCTTTCAAAAGCTCAATTGTAGCTCTCATGTGAGGCTCAGCGAGCGTTTCATGGACTATTTCGGCAGTAAGAGTGCCAAAACCGTCAATAGCTTCAATTTCTTCTACAGTTGCTTCAAGAAGCCGGTCAATGTTGCCGAATCTCTCACATAAAAGTTTGCAGGAAGCAGAACCGACATTTCTTATCCCAAGACCACAAAGAAGCCTGTCCAAAGTATTTGACTTTGACTTCTCGATAGCTGAAATAAGCTTTTCAGCTGAACGCTCCTTGAATCCCTCAAGAGTCATTATATCAAGAACCGTCAACGAATAAATGTCAGGAATCCTTTTGACAAGACCGCTGTCTAACAGCTGCTGTGCCACCGCAGGACCTAAACCATCAATATTCATTGCGGGCTTAGATGCGAAGTAAATCAGCGAACGCAGAAGCTGTGCCGGGCACTCGATATTAGGGCATCTCAGAACGCTCTTGTCGTCTTCACGTACAGCTTTTGTTCCGCATACCGGACAGTATTCCGGAAGCCTGAAGCTTCCCGTACCGTGTTTTTCGGAAACGCTCAGAACTTCGGGAATTATATCTCCGGCTTTTCTCACAACTATCTCGTCACCTATCGAAATGCCACGTTCATCTATGAAATCCTGATTGTGTAAAGTCGCTCTTGAAACGCTTGTCCCTGCTAACGTTACAGGTTCAAACACTGCAACCGGAGTTATAGCACCCGTTCGTCCAACATTCACTTCAATATCAAGAAGCTTGGTCTTTTTCTCTTCCGGCGGGAATTTATAAGCAACAGCCCACTTCGGAACTTTAGATGTGTACCCCACAGCTTCTCTGTCCGAAAGATCATCGAGCTTTATAACGACGCCATCAATGTCGTATGAAAGCTTATATCGCCGTTCACCGAGCGAAATAATTGCATTTTCTATATCGGAATATTCACTCAAAAGCTTATACTCTGGAATTGTCTTAAAGCCAAACTCCGAAAGCGTATCAAGCGACTGCTTATGTGAATTAAACTCTATTCCCTCACACTGTTGAACATTGAAAACGAATATATCAAGCTTTCTTTTTGCCGCAATCTGAGGATCTTTTTGCCGGAGAGATCCCGCTGCGGCGTTTCTTGGGTTTTTAAAAGGCTGTTCGCCAGAAAGCTCCATCTCCATTGAAAGCTTTTCAAATGAGGAATGAGGCATATAGACCTCTCCCCTGACCTCCAAGAATGGAATATCTTTTGTCAGCTTAAGAGGAATCGAGCGAATGGTCTTGAGATTGGCTGTAACATCCTCGCCGACAAAACCATCGCCCCTTGTAGAGCCTCTAACAAATTCACCGTTCTGATATTCAAGCGAAACGGATAAACCGTCAATTTTCGGCTCAACTGTAAAGCTTGCGTCAGGTAGCTCTGCCCTGATTCTGTCTACAAAATCCTGAACCTGAGAGTAGGAAAAAACATCCTGAAGGCTGCCCATCTGTACAGCATGAGGGACTTTCTCGAAGCCATAAACAGGCGCACCGCCAACTCTTTGAGTAGGTGATGTCGGCTTAATCAGCTCCGGAAATTCTTTTTCAAGAGAAATAAGCTCCTCCATCAAAGCGTCAAACTCATAGTCCTCTATTTCCGGGTCGTCGTCAACATAATATTTCTTGCTATAGTAATCGAGCAGGCGACTTAGCTCCTCTATACGCTTTTCAGCATCAGATCTGTTCATCTTTTCTGCCCTTTCTGTAATCTATCCAATATCGGCATATCCCGATGGAATATCGCCGACAATTATTGTCTGTGCTATTACAAAATCCTGTGTAAGAGTGAAGCTCACACTTCTTGGAGGAAGGTATGCTTCTGTTTGAACAGTGATTCTTATTATAATGCGGTGCAAAACGGTATTTATTCCCTCACTCTCGAATAATGAGATAACTTCTATAACCGGCACCGACGATTGCATTATCCGAAGCCTCAGGCTGAGTCCTCTGCCACTTAAATAAGCGTTTCCAGTGACACTGCCTATGGGAATCTTGATTTTTGAAGCCCTGAGCTTTTCCAAGTTCGAAACAAGGCTTTCGCTCAAAGAAAGCTTGATTCTGTTTATTTCGGCTGAATTATATTCAACAGCTGTGACAAAGCCGGAATCGCTGAAAGTTAGCTTAACAAGATCAGAATAGCCTATCTCGTCATCTTCAAAAAGCTCGCTGACAGACTCAGTTACAGCCTTTGCAACCGACATCTTGCCATACGACTCCGCCATGTTCATGATAACAGGCTTGAGTGCGGCGTTTATGAATAGGAGGATAACAGCCAAAAACAGAATCAGCAACACTGCCGCACCCGTATTACTGTTCTCACGTTTAGTTTTGTGTCTGCGCCTTTGCAAAATATCGCCTCCCGTCCCGATAAGACATACTATGCTAACCGGAACGGGAAACTGAATATCTCTTAAAAATTATTTGCTTCTTATTGCTTCCTTGACCTTAGCTACAATGTTCTCTGAGCAAAGACCGAATTCCTTAAGAAGCTGAACAGCAGGACCGGAGTAACCGAATACATCATTTACACCAATCTTAACAACCTTGGTCGGGCAGTTTGCAGAAAGCGTATCGCATACAGCAGAGCCAAGTCCGCCAATAACACTGTGCTCCTCAGCTGTAACTACGAGTCCCGTTTCACGAGCAGCCTTGACGATAATTTCTTCGTCCAAAGGTTTGATAGTGTGGATGTTGATTACTCTTGCACTGATACCGTCATTCTTGAGCTGCTCTGCGGCAACGAGTGCCTCATATACAAGAAGTCCGGTTGCAACTATGGTTACATCATTTCCATCAGTGAGCTGAACGCCCTTGCCGAGCTCGAACTTGTAGGTTGCCTTGTCGTTAAAGACGGGAGTTGCAAGTCTGCCAAATCGCATGTAAACAGGTCCGACATACTGAATAGCTGCCTCAATAGCTGCTCTTGCCTCCACGTCGTCAGCAGGATTGATAACTGTCATTCCGGGGATTGTGCGCATAAGAGCGATGTCCTCGTTGCACTGGTGCGTTGCACCGTCTTCGCCTACTGAAATGCCGGCATGAGTGGCACCGATTTTAACATTGAGATGAGGATAACCGATTGAGTTTCTTACAATCTCAAAAGCTCTTCCAGCGGCGAACATTGCAAACGAAGATGCAAAAGGAATCTTTCCTGTTGCGGCAAGACCTGCGGCAACGCCCATCATGTTTGCTTCCTGAATTCCACAGTCTATATGTCTGTCAGGGAACTTCTTCTTGAATATACCTGTCTTGGTTGCGGCGGCAAGGTCGGCATCCAAAACGTAGAGATTTTCATACTTATCACCGAGTTCTGCCAAGGTTTCGCCATAGCTCTCTCGGGTAGCCTTTTTAATCAGTTCTGCCATTTCTTATTCCTCCGTTTCCAGTTCTGCGAGCTGAGCCTTTAGCTCACTCATAGCCTGTTCGTACTGTTCCTTGTTGGGCGCAGTGCCGTGCCATGAAACCTGATTTTCCATAAACGATACGCCCTTACCCTTAACGCTGGACATTACTATCATAACAGGTTGATTTACAACAGTCTCCGCTTCCTTGAAAGCGGCATCGATGCTGTCAAAGTCGTGGGCATCCATTGCAATTACGTGCCAACCGAATGCTGAAAACTTATCAGTAATCGGATAGGGAGAGCAGACATCAGAAATCTTGCCGTCAATCTGCAAACCGTTGTTATCGACAATTGCGGTGAGGTTATCAAGCTTCTGCTGAGCCGCAAACATCGCTGCTTCCCAGACCTGTCCCTCTTCGATTTCGCCGTCGCCCAATACGCAGTATACATGGTAGGTGTCGTTTGTAAGCTTTGCAGAAAGAGCCATTCCGCAAGCAGCAGATATGCCCTGTCCCAAAGAGCCTGACGACATATCAACACCCGGGATGTGCTTCATATCAGGATGTCCCTGAAGCATAGATCCGATGTGACGGAGTCCCTTGAGCTCTTCAACATCAAAATACCCTCTGTTAGCCAAAGTGGAATAGAGAGCAGGTGCAGTGTGTCCCTTAGAGAGGACAAAACGGTCTCTGTCAGGAAGGTCTGGCTTATCGGGATATACATTCATCTTTGCAAAATAAAGATAGGTAAGAAGGTCAGCAATAGATAAAGATCCCCCCGGGTGACCGCTTTTTGCGTTGTAAACACCCTCGATAATGCCCATTCTTACCTTACAGGCAGTTATACTGAGCTGTTTCTTTAGTAATTCGTCCATAGAAAAACCTCCAAATTATAATGTTGCCAATATAGCTAATGCTTCTGCCATAGCATCATCTGAACAGGTGGATTTCAGAACATAATCCGCAGCTTCCTTCACGGCAGGCTGTGAATCAGATGGGCAAAAGCTTATATCGGATGCTTTGAGCATCTCAATATCGTTGTCATAATCTCCGGCGGAGATGATGGTTTTGCTGTCAAGCTTAATCGCTTGACACATTTCAATAAGAGCACTTCCCTTTGAAACATTATCGGGAAGAAGCTCCAAAAAGTAGGGACAGCTTCTTACAAATCTTACTCCCATACCATCAAACTTCTTGACATATTTCATAAGCTTGTCGATAACCTCGACGCTGTCAGCAAAAAGAAGCTTGCACCACGGTTCGGTGACCTCATCGCCGGAAGTCTTCTTGGTGTAACTGACCTGAAGAATTTCATGATGCCATTTTTCTGCATCATTGAGATTCAGATAGTACTGCCCCTCAAAAGTGAATATCTCGGGAGCAATTCCCGGAAAAGTCGAAAATATATCTTTAAGAATATCTCTTGCACAGTCGGGCAGATAAGTTGCAGAAAGAATCTTATCAGCATGGTGATCATATATGATGCATCCGTTATAGAGAATCAGAGGAAGGTCAATATCAAGGATACTCAGGTACTTTCTCATCGTGTGAATTGGTCTTCCGGTCGCAACTCCGAAAAGACCACCAGCCTTCCTATAGTCGGAAATGGCTTTCAGATTACCCTCTGACACCGACTTATCGGGTGCAAGAAGCGTCCCGTCCATATCGGTTACGAAAATCGAATTGTCAAGTTTAATCATATTTTGTCTCTCATTTTCTCAAGGAGCTTGGAAAAGTATTCCGGAAGCTCGCTAGTAAATTCAAGATAATCGCCGCTTATGGGGTGAACAAAGCCGATCTTACGAGCGTGAAGGCATTGACCTTCACAGCCCTTGTACAGCTTGCCATAAACATCATCGCCTAAGATAGGATGCCCGATATAAGCGGAATGCACTCTTATCTGGTGCGTTCTTCCTGTTTCCAGTTGGAAATTCACATAGGAACAAATTCCAAGTGTTCGCTCATGAAGCTCTTCCAGAACAGTGTAATGGGTAACAGCCGGTCTTGAATTAGTCTTTGTCACGCACATACGCTTGCGGTTATTCTTATCCCGACCGATAGGCGCATCAATCGTACCTGTTTGTTCTCTGAATCTTCCGCCGATGCATATTGCCTCGTATTCACGTGTAAAGCTATGCACCTTTATTTGTTCAGCGAGTCCTAAGTGTGCCTTATCAGTCTTTGCTACAATCAGAAGTCCACTTGTGTTCTTGTCAATCCTGTGTACAATTCCCGGACGGATGACGCCGTTAATTCCGGAAAGCTCACCCTTGCAGTGCCACAAAAGCGCATTTACAAGTGTTCCCTGATAGTTCCCTGCCGCAGGATGAACAACCATGCCTTTGGGCTTGTTTACAACAAGGAGGTCGCTGTCCTCATATACTATATCAAGGGGAATATCTTCAGACTCGACTGAGAGCCCGATTGGATCGGGGACGGTAAGTGTAACTTCGTCACCAGTATTCAGCTTAGTACTTTTTGAGGCAACTTTACAGTTCACAAGAACGTTACTATCTTCAATCAGCTTGGCAACAAAAGAGCGTGTCAGATCAATCTCATCCTGTGAGGCAAGCCAACTGTCAAGCCGTTTGCCTTGACACTCATCATCAACAATCAGGTTGTATCTGGTCACTCCTGATCACCCTGCGGTAAATCTTCGTTCACGGCTGAATCAGCAGCTTCCTCAGAAGCATTTTCAGCGGTTTTTGCAAGCTTCTTGGCTTTCGATTCTTTCGATTCCTGAAAGATATAAATCAGGCAGACCCCTATTCCGCCTACAACAACGCACATGTCTGCGAAGTTGAAAACGGGAAAATCGATGAAGTCAAGAGCAATATAGTCGACAACTCCTGAAAATTCCGGGTCTATAAGCATTCTGAATCTGTCTATCAGATTTCCGATACCACCACCGATTACAAGGGCAAGTGCCAAGTATTCAAGAGTGCCGATTTTCTTCCGCTTGATTACCATATATACAAGTATTCCGATGAGAACGATTGAAGTAAACGCAATCAGGAAAATGGTCTGACCACCTAAGATACTCCAACCAGCACCATCGTTTCGGATGTGAGTAATGCTGAATATATCAAAATCGCCAATTGAGAATGTCCAGTATCTATGAATAACTGACGTACAAAGCTCAAAATTTCCAGTTATATAGAGCTTTATAAGTTGATCAAGCACAACTAAAAGTACAGCAAGAATTAACGAGAGAATCAGCAAGTAAACACATCCTTAACTACAATGACCGGCTGCCGCTATAATGGCAGCAGCCGAACAAGTTATTTCACTTTACGCATCAATTGCCATCTGAGATACCGTTTCAGCGCAACGCTTGCAAAGCGTGGGGTGGTCATGTGAGCATCCTACCTCATCGGAATATATCCAGCAACGTTCACACTTTTCTCCCTCAGCTTTTCTGACAGTGAACCCAAGACCGGTTGTCTCTCCGGTAAACTCAGAAGTTCCATCCTTCTCAATCTCAACCTTGGAGACGATAAGAACTGCAGGAAGAAGATCTTTGACAGCACTGAGCTTGTCATAGCTGTCTCCCGCTGTGATAGTGACACATGCTTCGAGAGATGAACCGATTACCTTATCTGCCCTCTTAAGCTCAAGAGCTTTCTTGGCATCAACTCTGAGATTATAGATATAATCCCACTTTTCAGTGAAGTCACTGTCAAAGGTAAGCTCTGAAGTCTTTGGCATATCATTCAGGAAAACGCTTTCGGGATTCTCAGCTGCGCAGTGATTCATGTAAGACCAGATTTCGTCCGCAGTGAACGAAAGAACAGGTGCTAAGAGTCGTGCAAGCGCAGAAAGAATCATGTACATAGCAGTCTGGGCTGAACGCCTCTGCTTCGAATCCACAGCCTCACAATAAAGCCTGTCCTTGATGATGTCAAGGTAGAAGTTACTCATATCGACAACGCAGAAGTTATGGATGGAGTGAACGACGATGTGGAAGTCGAAAGCATTGTACGCTTCATCAACCTTTGCAATGAGATTGTCGAGCTTCATAATAGCCCACTTGTCAATCTCTTCAAGCTCGTCAAGAGCTACCGCCTGAGTGTCAAAGTCAAATCCGCCCTGATTAGAGATATTGCCCAAGATGAATCTTGCGGTGTTTCTTATCTTCTTATATGAGTCAGAGAGCTGATTTAAAATTTCCTTGGAAATTCTTATATCTGCATGATAATCGCTTGAAGCTGCCCAAAGTCTCAGAATATCGGCACCGTTCTTATCATAAATCTCGTGCGGCTCGATGCCGTTTCCAAGAGATTTATGCATCGCCTTTCCTTCGCCATCGACAACCCAACCGTGCGTGCAGACAGCCTTATAAGGAGCTTTGCCGTTTACGACAACGGAGGTAAGAAGTGAAGACTGGAACCAGCCTCTGTACTGGTCTGCACCCTCAAGATAGAGGTCAGCAGGAGACGAAAGCCCTTCTCTTTGATCCAATACTGCAGTATGAGTTACACCAGAATCAAACCATACATCCATGATGTCGGTTTCTTTTGTGAATTCATGGCATCCGCACTCGCACTCGACGCTCTCTGGAATAAATTCATTCGCTTCATGCTTATACCAGCCGTCAGAACCCTCTCGTCTGAACAGGTCTGAAATAGCCTTTATAGTCTCGTCGTTGATAATAGGCTTGCCGCAATCCTTGCAGTATATGATCGGGATCGGGACGCCCCATGTGCGCTGGCGGGAAATGCACCAGTCGGAACGATCCATTACCATTCCCTTGATTCTGTCCTCACCCCATGCAGGAATCCACTGGACATCCTCGATAGCCTTTACAGTTTCTTCCTTGTAGTCCTCAACCGAACAGAACCACTGCTCGGTAGCTCTGAAGAGAATCGGAGACTTGCATCTCCAGCAGTGAGGATACTGGTGGACAATCTTACTCGAAGCAAACATTGCGCCGGTTTCTATAAGATGCTTGGAGATCACTTTGTTGGCATCATCGGTTGTGAGTCCGGCAAACTGTCCGGCTTCCTCAGTGAGCACGCCCTTGCCGTCTACTGCAACAATAATTCCGACTTCGTCATATTTCTTTGCAATCTCAAAGTCATCAACACCATAGCCGGGCGCGGTATGAACGCAACCAGTACCACTTTCAAGAGTTACATGGTCGCCGACTATAACAAGAGAAAGTCTGTCCATAAACGGATGCTGAGCAGTGCAATATTCAAGCTCCTTGCCAGTAAATGACCCAATGGTAGTATACTCAGTGATTCCAGCCGCTTCAAGCGTTGGTTCAATAAGCTCACGAGCCATAATATAGTTCTCGCCATTTGCCTGAACGATTGTGTATTCATACTCAGGACCTAGGCATATAGCCAAGTTGCCCGGAAGAGTCCATGTAGTGGTTGTCCAGATTACAAAGTAAGTGTTATCAAGGCTAAGACCTAATGAAGTGAAGAGTCCTTTATCATCTACAACTTTGAACTTAACATAGATAGAAAGGCACGGATCATCCTGATACTCAATTTCAGCCTCTGCAAGAGCAGTCTGGCACTCGGGACACCAATAAACCGGCTTCAAGCCTTTATAGATGTAGCCTTTCTTAGCCATCTCGCCGAATACTTCAACCTGTCTTGCCTCAAATTCAGGCTTCAAAGTGAGATACGGATCGTCAAAATCTCCAAGAACGCCAAGCCTCTTGAACTGGTCTCTCTGAGTTCCTACATAGGTCATAGCAAACTCACGGCAGTGCTTTCTGAGCTCCAACGGAGGAATTGCGCCGTTTTCAACACCAATCTTCTTCATCGCCTTAAGCTCGATAGGAAGACCATGAGTATCCCAGCCCGGAACATAATTGGAGCAATATCCGCTCATATTCTTCTGCTTGACGATTATATCCTTGAGAACCTTGTTAAGAGCAGTTCCCAGATGAATATCGCCATTTGCATAGGGCGGTCCATCGTGAAGAATGTAAGAGGGACGTCCCTCATTCTTTTTAAGTATCTTTTTGTATAAGCCTTCTTTGTCCCAGTTCTCGACCATCGGAGGCTCTTTTGTTGCAAGATTACCCCTCATAGGATAGTCAGTTTCAGGGAGATTCAAGGTCTTGTTATAGTCCATATACTTTTAACCCCTTAGTAATTGATTATTTCTTGTTAGGCGAATTATGACCGAATTTCAACTCTTCGGACGTAAATTCCTGCTTTTTATACATGGATTCATCGAATCCGAAAGCCCGACGCTTTTCCGCTGACTGTTTGGATTGCTGTGCAGGCTTTTTCTCTGCTTCAGCGGCTACAGGCGCAGCCTCTTCAGGCTTCTCAACGGGTTGCTGAGGAGCAGGCTGCTCCACTGGCTTAACCTGACCGGAAACTATCTTCTCAATTTCCTCATCAGTCAGCTCCGGCAAGCTGGATACAACCCTTATCTGCTCGTTGAGGACAAGGAGAACCTTCTTCTTGAAATCGGTAACCTCAGCCTTAAGCTTGTTGAGCTTATCCGACTGCATTTCAGTCTGAGTCTTGGAAGCAGCGACAACCGCATTAAGCTTGTCATTCTCCTCCTTGATGGCAACGGCTATCTTCTCAACCTCAGAACGCTTGAGAGCCTCACAGTCATTCGAAATATCTGCCAAAAGTGAATCCCTCTGAGCCTGAGCATCGGCAACAATTCTGTCCGCTTCTGCACGGGCTTCGGCGATAATCTTATTTCCCTGTTTCTGGGAAACGAGAATAGCATCTCTTATTGCGTCCTCATCGTTTCTGTATTCGTTTATTCGCTCGACGAGCTTGATAATCTTTGCCTCGCTCTCTTCCTTTTCCTTTATTGCATTGGAAAGAGCAATGGCAACATCCTTAAGATACTCGTCAACCTCTTCCGGCTTATAGCCGAAGGTTGCTTTCTCAAATTTCTTTGTAGCGATGTCCTTGGCGTTCATATTGTCCTCCTTATTTGAACTTATATATTGTAATGAAAATTCTGTCTTTTTTAGACATACCACCGACGCTGTTAAGCTTAAACTTACCCTTACCACGTAGTGAAAATACATCGCCCTCGCTTACTTTTTCACTTGGTTCAAAAACCATCAGATGATTAAGAAGAACTCCTTCGGAACGAATAAGAGCTTGGGTTTTCTCACGTGAAAGACCAATAGCGTCTGATAAAACAGCATCTATTCGCAACGACTTGACGGTAGCGTTTATGGCTTCAAATTTTCTTTCCGGAATATCCGCATCAGTAAAGTCGTGACTTATAGTCACCCCTACTCCTCCGACCTTAGTCAGCTCTTCGACAAGCGACAGAACGGAATTCATAACAAAAGCCACAGTGCGCTTTTCGCCAACCAGAATATCTCCGATCATCTCACGCTTGATATTAAGTGACATAAGCGTTCCAAGAAAATCTCTATGTGACAGATTTCCTATATCTCTCCCGCTGAAAACAACCGGAGAAAAAGGAATAGCGTTACCATAACCAGAAAAGACTACTACACGTCTCTCTGCTTCATTATAGCCACCAATGAACTCATATTCTGGTATTTCGTCTGCATACTTTTCAAGCGACAACCCGCAAAGAGCCAGCTGCCTTTCGTCCAAAAAGCAACTGAATCTTGAGCGTCCGGAATTGAAGCTACTTCGCCCGATGTCAATAATATGTCTTATCAGGACTTTTTCGTCGTCATTTACAGACGACAAAAGCCTTGAACCGTTGTTATCAGGTTCAATTGTCAAAGCTATATCCGTTATTCTCGAGCTCACTCATCAGGTCAACTCCGCTGAATCCGACATTCTTTGGCATAATGACAAAAGTCTTCGAAGCGGTCATCTTGATTGTAGCACCGTTCGCATATGCAACTCCTGAAAGGAAGTCCATAATGCGCTTTGCATCTTCCGCCTTGACCTGCTCAAGATTCAGAAGAACAGTCTTCTGATTGTTCAGGTCATCGCCAATTGACTTGACCTCGGAAAAGTCGGTGGGACGAGAGAGAACGATCTGGACTGTCGCAGTCGTATTGATCTTGACTTCTCTGTTTCTTCTCTCCTGAGCAATATCGACTGTTTCCGCTCCAATTTCTTCATCGACAAGGGGCTCGTAATCCTCGCCTTCCTCTTCTCCGATCAAGAAGTTCTTAATAGAATCTAACACACTCATAATGTACCTCCGCATTTATTTATATAGCGATAAAAAACAAATATCTATACTCCTCTATTATCATATATTTCAGCGCAAATGTCAAGACAAAATATGAAAAAATGATACGAACAGTCTGTTAATTATTGTCTTCGTCCTCCTGACCGGTGTCATCATACTCTTCAGACGAATCTTCTGTTTCATCTTCTGTATCTTCAGATGTCGTCTGTCCCTCCGTAGTGGCAACCGGATCCAGAAGGACACTGTCATATAAGCTCAGGTAGCCATCCTCCGATGTTACCGCAGACAATACATAGTCGTCACCCTCATAGATTACATCTATAAGCCTGAATTCCGTTTGACCTCCACTTATGACATAGACGCCTTTCTGACCGTTCTGGAATCTGATGGCACTTCTTGAAACTTTAATTCCAGAATAAGAACCAAATAGAATTTCAACGTCAACCACTCTTGATGCCGCAACCGTTTCATCCATCTGGTCACAGGATAGAACGATTATAGCTTCGTTTCCATTTCCGGTGGCTGTTATCGACTCAACAGTAACAGTGTAAGTCTTTCCGACCGATGTAAATGTCAGTTCAAAGCTCTCATTGACAAAGTATCTGTCATCAGTATAAATAACTCCAACCATCTGCCAAGTATAATCGGAAAAGAGCTTTCCGATAACATTTGAGCTTAATGTTACGTCCTTCTGAGGAGAAGCAATAATAGCATTGATGTCATCTACAGTCAGATCAGATATTCCGTCGGTGGTCAGGTCAGATTCATATCCATCAACAACAGACGTGAAATATCCGGATGATGAAGCAGAAATTGTTGCAACCGCATTTACAAGTGAAACTTCAAGAGAGTTGAGCTTTTCCGTCAGAACGCTGATTCTGTCGGTATAATCGCTCTCAACATTAGAAGAAACATTGAGAATTGACATTAGCTTCAATAGCTCTACTCTTTCAGAATTAAGATCCTCCAGATCCTGAGTTTTGATGTCGGCTATAAGCTCCTTATATTGCTCCGAAATCTGAGTAGAAATGAATTCCGGTTGAACATAATCTGTCGTGCCGTTATCCTGAGCCTTTTCCAAGGCTTCGATTTCCTCTTCTAATTTCTCGATTTCGTGTCTGTTGTATATCTGAGTGTAGGAATTATATATCTTGGCAATGGATGAACCGTTTGAAACACGGCTACCGTCATCAATGTCATATGTAAGGACGCCATCGCCAATATAGCTTGAATATACCAACGACTCATCTCTTATAATGACTCCAGTAAAGCTCAGTGTTTTACTCGTAGTAAAGAGCGTTGCATCCTCGGTATCAGAATCTGCAGACAGGGTAAGATATATCTGGGACAAAACAATTGCAAATATACAGCCGAAGATAATAACGTATATCAAAAAGTCTCTCAGCCGTCTGAATCTCACTCTTATTACCCACCTTTCAGTGCTCTAAGTAATACCGTTTCTTCTGATAATTT
Organism: Oscillospiraceae bacterium; assembly: GCA_021203065.1. Taxonomy (GTDB): domain Bacteria; phylum Bacillota; class Clostridia; order Oscillospirales; family Ruminococcaceae; genus Faeciplasma. The sequence continues at coordinate 245,854 of JAJQBX010000032.1, read as the reverse complement.
CCGAGGCTACTTCCACTTCATTTTCGCCATCATTAAGCTTGTCTCTCAGTATCCAGTTTATTCTTTCATCACGCCTGAACCATGTGAGCTGCCTTTTTGCGTATCTTCTTGAATCCTGCTTGACAGCTTCTACACAATCTTCAAGTGATTTCTCTCCATCAAAGTATGGCTTGAATTCCTTATATCCGATAGCCTGTCCGGCAGTCGCAACGTTTTCCATAGACAAAACTTCCTTGGCTTCATGAAGAAGCCCCATCTCAAGCATCCTGTCAACTCTTTGATTAACTCTTTCGTACAGCAGCTCCCTGTCTGAATAGTTGAGCCCTATCATGATGGGGTCATAAGGACTTTCTTTTTGCGAAAGCTGATTCGCCTCAGTCATAGTGACGCCAGAGATTTTATATACTTCAATAGCCCTTATAATCCTCATCAGATTATTGGGATGAAGTCTTTCGGCGGATTCGGGATCAAATTCCCTCAATATATCAAGCAGATATTCCCCGCCCTTTTCCTCAGCAAGCTTGGTGAGTTCTTCTCTTAATTCAGTAGAAGAGCAGGTCTCATCAAAGCTTATTCCATTCACAAGTGAAGAAATATATAGCCCCGTGCCGCCGCAAACAATCGGTAGCTTTCCTCTTTTTGCAATATCTTCAATACACGCACCTGCAAGTCTCACATAATCGGCAACTGAAAACTCCTCTGAAAGATCCAAAATATCAATCATATGGTGCTTAATATGGCGCATCTCTTCGGATGTTGGCTTGGCAGTTGCAATACTGATACCTCTATAAATCTGCATCGAATCTGCTGAAACAACCTCGCCATTAAAGAGCTCTGCCAATGAGACAGCAAGTTCCGTCTTTCCAGATGCCGTAGGACCGCAAATAACAATCAACTTCTGCTTCATGCGCTATACTATCCTTCGGAACATCTTTTCAATTTCCCTCTTGGAAAGCTTGACAAGAACCGGTCTTCCATGTGGGCAATAGCGAATATCCTCTTCTGTTATCAGCTTCATAAGGTATTCAAGCTCGACTATATTTGTATCACTGTTGGCTTTGATTGCCGCTTTGCAAGCAAATGTGTGATATAAATCGTCAAAAATATCCTTGCCTTTGTTCTTCTTTCCTTCAATAATGCAGTCAGCAATCTGAACCGCCAGATCGGTGGGATCCATATCCTGAGCTATCATAGGAGAGCCAATTATGATGACCATAGGCGGAACTCCAAACTGAACTAAAACGCCAAGCCTTTTACAAGTATCCTGATTATCATGCAAAGCGTCATATTGCTCATAGGTAAGGGTAGCATGCGCAGGATTGAGAAGCATCTGTGAGTCAAGTGTAGTTACATTGCGCTTAAGCCCCTCAAAAATATATCTTTCATGGGCAGCATGCTTGTCGACAAGTAAAATATCATCTCCACATTCTGCCAATATATAGGTTTTAAACGCCTCACCTATCACTCTGATTTCAGGCGAAACATCTTCATCTGCAGATACTGCTTCAGACTGAACGGGTTTAGCAAAAGACTGTTCACTTATGTAGGTGTATTTGTTTTCAGGCTCAGGCTCTTCTACACGGTTTTTTTCGTCGTTATTTTCCGTCGGAGCTGCAACCTCGTCATCATTCTGCTTTGACTTATATGGCGGTATATAGTCCTTCATAAAAATCTTTGCCAAGTCACTTGTATATGCTGTTGACTGGCGGCGCACAGAAGATGAAGTCCCAAAAGATAGCTGATCATACCTGTCAGACGGGGTTGTGACTCCAGTGTACAGCTGTCTGTGGGTTACAGAGCTGTTAGCTGATATTCTCGAGCCATCGGCATTAATCTCCTCAGGAGAATCAAACTTCATAAGAGCATCATTTGCTGCAGAATTTATTGCAGTGAATATGGTGTCATCATCACGAAACCTGACATCGAGCTTATTAGGCTGAACATTTATATCAACAACATTAGAAGGCAGAGAAATGTTCAGTACACAGCCCGGGTTCTTTCCGGACATAATCCTGTTGGCATACGCTTCCTCCAAAGCAGTTGCCAGAAGAATTTTCTTGACATACCTTGAATTGACATAGAAATTCTGATAAGTTCGTGATGCCCGTGACGCAAGAGGCTTTGTTATATATCCCTTGACGGTTACATACATGAATTTATAGTCAACAGGGATACAGCTATCATAAAAATTCTTGCCTAAAACTGTATATATCGCAGAAAGAAGCTCACCATCACCGGAAGTAACAAACTCAACTTTGTTGTCTCTGATGAACTTGAATGATATTTCCGGATGGGAAAGCGCCATCTTCTGTACAGTTGACGCTATTGAATTTCCCTCTGAAACATCCCGGTACATATACTTCTGTCTGGCTGGGGTGTTGTAAAATAAATTTCTCACAACTACTGTCGTTCCGTCAGGACACCCTGCAGATTCAGAAGACAGCTCAACTCCGCCCTCAATCTCATACCTGAAGCCAAGCTCATCCTCACGTCTTTTGGTCAGAAGCTGAACGTTGGACATAGCACTTATGGAAGCAAGAGCCTCTCCTCTGAATCCAAGAGTGTATATAGACTCAATATCTTCCAAAGTGACAACCTTACTTGTCGCATGATTGGCAAAAGCCAGAGGCACGTCCTCGGCGGCAATGCCAGACCCATTATCAGTAACACGGATATAGGTTCTTCCGCCATTTTTAATCTCGACTACAATATTCTTGGCATCGGCATCAATTGAGTTTTCGATTAGCTCCTTAACAGCCGAAAAGGGTTTTTCAACAACCTGTCCGGCGGCAATAAGCTCATATACTGTTTTATCCAAAAGGTGAATTTTACCCACTATACCGCCTCCTAAGCTTTCAGATGTAACGGACTATATCCGAAATAAGCTCTCTGAGCTCTTTATCAGACAGCTCGTCAATATTTGTCTTTCTTAGCATATTAATTACCGCTTTCTCGTTGATGCCCTCAAACGACATCTGGTCGCTTTCAACAGGCTCTGCGGCAGCAGGCTTGACTTCAAGCTCCTTTAAGATTTCCCTCGAACGCCTCAGGATCGATTCAGGAAGACCTGCAAGCTTGGCAACCTCAATGCCATACGACTCATCAACGCCGCCACGGACAATCTTTCTTAAGAACCTGATTCCGTCAGAGCCTTTCTTGACAGCTACGCTATAGTTCTTGATTCCCGGCTTCTCTTTTTCGAGAGTGATAAGCTCATGATAATGCGTTGCAAAAAGCGTCTTACATCCGATTCTTCTCGGGTTTGCTATGTACTCAGCAACGCTCTTGGCTATGCTAAGACCATCATATGTTGAAGTTCCCCTGCCAACTTCATCAAGAATTACAAGGCTGTCACGGGTAGCGTTTTTGACTATATCGGCAACCTCGCTCATCTCGACCATGAACGTTGATTGACCGGCTGTCAAGTCGTCAGAAGCACCGACTCTTGTAAATATCTGATCGCATATCGAAATCTTAGCATAATCAGCAGGCACGAATGAACCTATCTGCGCCATAAGAGTTATAAGTGCAACCTGTCTCATATATGTAGATTTACCCGACATATTAGGACCGGTAATTATCGACATCCGGTTATCGGTCAGATCGAGATACGCATCATTAGGCACGAATATTTCGTCTTTCAGCATAAGCTCGACGACGGGATGTCTGCCGTTTCTTATATCGATAATTCCGTCAATGGCAATTTCCGGCTTGGTGTAGTTATTCTTGATAGCAACCGAAGTAAAGGAAGCCAGAACATCTACAGAAGCGACTGCAACAGCAGTTTTCTGAACCTCCGAAAGCTTATTGGCAACATACTCCCTTACCTCATTGAAAATCTCGTTTTCAAGCGCAAGGATTCGCTCCGATGCTCCTGAAATCATGTTCTCAGTGTTCTGCAGCTCTTCTGTTATGTAGCGTTCCGCATTTACAAGCGTTTGCTTTCTGATAAAGTAATCAGGCACCTGTTCGATAAAAGAACGCGTTACCTCGATATAGTAGCCGTAAACATGGTTGTAACCGGACTTGAGATTCTTGATCCCGGTCTTTTCACGTTCATTGGCAACTATCTCCTCAATGACGCCTTTTCCGTCAGAAGCTATCTTTCGCAGGTTATCAAGCTCATCGTTGAAGCCCTCTTCGATCATACCGCCGTTTTTGAATGTTGCCGGAAGATCATCAGGAATAGCATTGTCAATAAGAATAGCAATGTCCTCAAGTGTTGATATGTTGTTATCAAGGCTCTTGATAAGGTCTGAACTGAGCTCGCTTAAAATCTGCTTGATTTCAGGAAGCCTTGAAGAGGTGCTCGCAAGTGCCTTTAAATCCCTCGGAGTTGCCGTTTTGTAGATGACTTTCGTCATAAGACGCTCGAGGTCATAAACTCCGCTCAGTTCATCCTCAAGTCTAAACAAAAGCGCAGAATTGCGATATAGTGCTTCAACAGCATCAAGCCTTTTGATTATACGAGTAGGATTGCACAAAGGCTGCTCGATGCAGGACTTAAGCATGCGCTTGCCCATTGATGTCTTCGTCATATCCAAAACCCATAAAAGCGAGCCCTTTTTCTCTCCACTTCTTATTGTCTTGGTAAGCTCTAAATTAGTCCTTGCAGTATATCCAAGAGCCATAATCTGATCATCTGAATGTCTCTCGATTGACGAGAATCTCGGAATACTGCCTCTCTGAGTATCAGCAATGTAGCAGAACAGAGCAGACACAGCCTTCGCTTCAGCATCATTCTCTGAAAGTTCAAGCTTGGTAAACGAATCATTAGAAAACTGATCCAATACCACCTGACGATTTTTTGAGAAGTCAAATGAAATCTCGTCAAGAGTTTTGACTCCAGCTTTCAGCTTGTCCGAAATAAACTTTCCTACGTCGCTGTCCATGGGAAATTTCTTCTGGCAAAGAATTTCAACAGGAGAGTATCTTGAAAGCTTGTTGATAAGAAATGCTTGTAAATCACCCTCTGATGACTTATAGATATGTGCTTCCCCAGTTGACATATCTGCAAAGCAGACCGCAACCGTTCCAGCTTCAAGATAAATTGAAGCAAGCCAGTTATTATCGCCCTCATCAAGCATGCTGCTGTCTGTGAGAGTTCCCGGAGTCACGATTCTTATGACATCACGCTTGACTATCCCCTTGGCTGTTGCAGGGTCTTCAAGCTGTTCGCAGATACAAACGCTGTAACCTTTGTCAATCAGCTTCTTGATATATGAGTCGCAGGCATGATGCGGGACGCCACACATCGGGGCTCTTTCCGAAAGTCCGCAATCCTTTGATGTAAGAGCGAGCTCGAGCTCCTTTGAAGCAACAATGGCGTCATCAAAAAACATCTCATAAAAATCGCCAAGCCTGAAGAAAAGGATGTCTTCCATATGCTGGAGCTTTATCTCAACATATTGTCTCATTCCCTTCGACAGAGAATTAATATCAACGTCCTTGAGTAAAAGCGGCATACTTATTCATCCTTTCTTGCATGTTATTTCTTTAGTAAATCAGTGGCACCCACCGCAGGAGGCACAGTTTCCCGTGCATCCATAGTTCATGTCGCAGGTGTCGGGGTCTTCGCCGTTTGCAGACATGTTGATTATAGTAGTAATCTGCCGGAGAAGATTGTCCATCTCGCTCTTTGCATCGTTATAAGCTGTCATATGCTCATTAGACATGATCTTCGAGTAAAGTTCCCCTACGGTGTTTTTCAGCGATTCAATCTTTTCCTCATCTCTTACAGATTTTGAAACCTCATTGTTGAGAGAGGCTCGTCCACGGTTGAACTGCTCTATCAGGTTCTGGAGCTCTGTGTCATTGTCGTTTGCAACACGAGCTCTTATATAATCAGCGTATCTTTCATCGGCTTGAATAGCCTTTCCAAGATCTCTTGTTAACTGAATAACATCCATTTTAAGTTCTCCTTATATCTCATAATATTATTGTTTCTGATTCAGAACATGCAATACCATGCTTGCACTGTCCTATTATAACACAATCCCTTGTAAATTACAAGCCATTGTGCTCAATTTATGGTGTATGCTCGCTTGAAAAATTTACAAAAGCTCATTTTAAGACAAGAAAACGCCCCGGAAATCGGGGCGTTTTCGTTACATACTTCTCGATTGAAGATTAGTGCTTCTTGGAAGCAACAACACCGGCAGCAGCAACTACCATAGGAAGTACAGCAAGTGCAATACCTGTGGTCGGGTTGGAATCGGTGGGCTCTTCGGTCTCATCAGCATCGGTATCATCTACAACCATGGTGTCGTCCTCTTCGGTATCGGTGTCAGTGCTTTCAGCAAAAGCAACAACAGACATCATAGAAAGAACCATAACGAGTGAGAGAAGAAGTGCAACAATTTTTTTCATAAAGAAAAACCTCCTTTTTGTTAAGCAAACCGCTTAGTAGTTATATTATACATTATTCTTGCGAGTTTTACTATTGCCAATTTATACAATCTTTTTGTCTCAAAAAGCTCCAAAATCGGCGTAATGCAAAAATCCCAAAAATATTGCATAGCAAATGTAACTTTTTCGTGAACTTATTCGGCAAAAATTTGCCAGAATATACACGAAACTCCAAAAGTCTTAATCAGATACGGGATAGATATTCATGACAAGTGTTGTGATTGAATTAGCCGGCGACTCAATGCTATAATATTTCAGATACCCAAGATCCTGCATATACTCATTGAGCTCCGTCTCCTCTTCCTCATTGTCGGTATTGATAATAGACTGATAGATTCTGCCGGACTTGATCTTGTAATCGCCAAGCTTTAGCTTGAGCTTCTCATCGTTATCTGAGCTGTTCACGAGTACCAAAACAAGCTTATCTCCCTCAGGAGAAACAAATGCGGTCGCATTTGAGTATGCGGCATTAAGAGTTGTTTCTACCCGCTTGTAACCAGCCTTGATAAACTTCGAGAAGTGCATCATCACGTAGTGATTGCCACGCCTCACAACATCTGAGCTTGAGCTCCAGCCATTCACCTGTATCAGACAGTTTCCGTCATCCTCAACCCAGACGCCGTTCCAGTAAAGGTATGCGCTGATGTTTTCGTAGTTGAGCTCGTTGATGATGGTATCAGCATGACCTAACAGGTCGTTATTATACCACTCTGTCTGCCAGATTGTGTAGTCAGGAAATGCTTCCCTTACAGCTGTAAAGCTGAGCTTGGAGTTTACGCTACCATAAAGGTGATGGGCTATCGTTGTGAAGCTGTCGGCAGCTTCTTCAATGAGAGGATCGAGATATTCCTCCATGATGCTTGCGGTGTCAGCCATTACCTCTGCGCCCATTATTTCGGGTGCATCGTCGCCAAATGCCTCCTGAAACGCCTCATATACCGCTATATGAGCTTTCCAGTATGCGCAGTGATACTCGTCCTCATCCGCTCCTAAATAGAAGCCAGCTTCGTCTTTGGCATTTCCCTGCTCGTCCTGCTGTTTTCCCTGAAGCTCTGTCTCATTGGAGATTGAGAAGTAATCAACCGGAATTCCGGCATCAAGGAATAGCTGAACGGACTCAACGCAGAACTGCGCCAGTTCTTCATACATATACTCGCCATTTTTGTCCTTGGCAAGAGTATAATAGGAGTACCCGTTGTCATCCTCTTCGACAAACGCGACAAAATCAAGGTCTCTGTCATATTCTCCCCAGCTTGTAACCATTACAATCGGGTCAATTCCTCGCTCGATTGCGGCTTCATAAAAAGCTTTATAGGTTTCGTAGCCGTCGAGCGCATCCTGATATTCATCTCCGACGTGATTCAAATCTCTGAATCTGAGAATGTTGAATTCACAGTCCTCAAAAATCCAGTCATAAACCTCTTCTGAGTGGATATTACGGACAAACCAGTCGGAATACCAAGTGTATGACGCTCCCCAACCCTCGATTGTCTGATATGTCGTATCAATATCAAAGGTTACAGACGGGCTTCCACTCACTTTCCACCTGACTACAACTGAGTAGATAACGTTTCCCTCACCGCCAATACCAAAGTTCATCAGATTGTCAAGGCTGAGGGCTTCTCCGGTTTCGGGATGAGTTTTCGCTGTGTACGCACTGATAAGCTTCTCAGCAGAAAATGACGCTATTTTCTTACCACCGCTTGTGGTTGTTGTGTGAGTAGAATAGCTCGCCCATGGATACTGTCCTCCGCCATAGTCTCCGCTCTGCAAAAGAAGCGAAATATCAGCAGTTCCAGTATAGGTAACCTCTATCGTCGCACCGGAATGACTGATTGCGTCGATAAAACCGCTCATCAGGTCGGAGTCAATCCAGCTTGTGATGAAAGACGGATACCATCCCTCAATTTCTTCCTCACCAGAAAATACAGTGAAGCTGAATTCAGTTGCGGCGAATGAGGTGACACTAAGGGACGTGACGAATAGTACTGCACACACGAGCACGCCAAGCGTTCTCAATATAATGCTTGTTCTCTTCATAATGTTCACCTGTTTGTTCCAAGTATTTATTATTACAAAAGCTAATCAACCTCCGTTATAACCATATGGGTTATTCTTCTGCCAGTTCCAAGAATCTCTGCACATGTCGTCGATGCCATAGATAGCTTTCCAGTGAAGCTCCTTCTCAGCGAGAGTAGGATCAGAGTAGTTTTCGTCAAGGTCTCCGGCACGTCTCGGACCGATAACATATGGGATCTCCTTGCCACATGCTTTCTCATATGCCTTGACTACATCAAGTACTGAATATCCGATTCCCGTTCCGAGGTTGTATACATAGACCCCGCCGTTCTTGGACTCGTCTATCTTCTCAAGAGCTCTTACATGACCATCAGCCAGATCGCAAACATGGATATAGTCACGGACACCAGTGCCGTCATGGGTCTTGTAATCATTTCCCCAGACATTAAGATGCTCTCTTCTTCCGACAGCCACCTGTGCTATATACGGAACGAGATTGTTCGGAATTCCCTGAGGATCTTCGCCTATCAAACCAGAAGGATGTGCGCCTATCGGGTTGAAATATCTCAGTAAAACTACATTCCACTCGTTATCCGCAGTATGAACATCGGTAAGGATCTGCTCAATCATGCTCTTTGTCCAGCCGTATGGGTTGGTACATGCACCCTTCGGGCAATCTTCGGTTATCGGAACACTTTCGGGCACGCCATAGACAGTCGCAGAAGAACTGAAAATAATATTCTTGACACCGTGAGCTTTCATGCTTTCGAGAAGAGTAAGAGTTCCTCCGATATTGTTTTTATAGTATTCAAGCGGCTTCTCAACAGACTCTCCCACTGCCTTAAGACCTGCAAAGTGAATCAGTGCAGTGATGTCCGGATTCTCATCCAAGATTTTATCCATAGCTGAGCGGTCAAGCATATCCGCTTCATAGAATTTTACCGACTTACCGGTTATCTTTTCAACTCTTCTCAAAGACTCCTCGCTTGAATTTGCAAGATTGTCAAACACAACGACGTCATAACCTTTTTCGAGAAGTGTTAAAACCGTGTGTGAGCCTATGTAACCGGCTCCTCCTGAAACTAAAATCGACATAGAAAATAGAGACCTCCCTACTCGTAATTATGCTTATATAATAGCACATTTGGAGCGGAAGGTCAATCATTATTCAAGAAAAATTTAGCTCTCTGATATTACGAAAGTGGTGATGCTGTAGGAGTCAAGAACGTAGCCAAAGGTGTTTTCACTGTATGCTATGTTACCGGTTCTTGCAAGACTTTCGGTCTTGCTTGTTGTATATGCCTCAATATAACCGATGTCGAAATCAAGGTCGCTCAGGTTAAATTGCTGCTCATAATCGTTCTCAGAGTTATTGATTACTACTATGACAATCTGGTCGTCGGTCTTGTAGGCGGAAACGCTCACGCCATCTGCAGGCTCTTCGGTGGCATCAATTCTCACATAACCGGGACGAACGAACTTTGAAAACTGCGCCATGCAGTAGCCACGCTTGGTTATGTTTCCGTCCTCGTCAATAGGACCATAGAATCTTCTTATATACCACCAGACATATGCTTGGAAATTGCCCTCTGTCATGGCATCAGAAATGTGCTCAGCAGTTTCCAGAGCTTCAGGCCACTTATCGGCAACGGAAGTGGAATTCGGGTAAATCATTTCTGTAACCCAGAGCTCCTTTCCCTCGCCCAACTCTTCGAACAAAGAATAGCTGAAATCTGATACCTTCGTACCATAGAGATGAGTTGCGAAGATGTCTATCTTCTCAAGAGCTTCTTCATTATTAAGAATCTCGTCATAGTACTCTTTCTGATAATTATATGATTCTGGAGTCATAAGCTTGCACTCAATGACATCGGAATAATTAAGGATAAAGTCCATAATCTCTTCCGTCGTCCACGAAACCCAGCCGGAGTTGGAGAGGTCAGGCTCATTCTGGAAAGATATTGCGTAGATTTCTATGCCGTTTTCCGACATGTAGGTGACGTAGTCGTTAAGGTGCTCGGCATACTCAGCATATTTATCGTGCTTGATTCTCAGAGGACTATCCTCGCCAGCCTTTTCATATGTTTCCATCATATCGTCAGGAGCGGTCCATGGAGATGCTATAATGATAGCACCGGCATCCTGCGCCGCTTTGGCAGTGTCAAGATCGTCCGCCCAATTTTCGCTGTCAGGATCAATATGAAGCCTTAAGATGGTGAATCCGAGCTCGTCATCTCCATTGCCAAAAGCCGTCTGGCGTTCTTCTTCTGTCAGGTCACCTATCCAGACAGGAAAGCTTGTGCCACCAAAGCCAATTATTGTCTGATACTCGGTGCTTGCAGTAACCTCAATTGTTCCCGATTCAACAGTGTCGGTATAATCGGGTGTAAATAGCTCGTCATCACGAACCTTTACAGCCTCCTCTTCCTGCTGTGAACCTGCACAGGAAACCAAAGGTAAAAGCATCAACACTGCAAGAACCAAGCAAAGTGTCTTCTTAAGAATCTGTGTCATAGTCAACCTCCAATCAAATCAATATTCAGAAACAACAAACGTTGTAACGCTGTATGCCCCAAGAACATAGGTGAATGTCTTGCCGCTGTAAGCAATGTTCCCTGTTCTCTCGAGGCTTACATTTTCATCTGTCGTGTACGCCTCAATATATCCTATACTGAAGTCCAAGCCATTAAGAGCGAATGTTTGCGAGTATTTCTTGCTTGAATTATTGATGACGACGATAACCAGCTTTCCGTCACTCTTATAGGCAGAAACGCTCACTCCATCTGCGGGCTCCTCAGTTGCCGCAACTCTCACATATCCCGGACGCACAAACTTCGAATACTGTGCCATACAGTAGCCACGCTTCGTAATCTCGCCGTCCTCTCCCAAAGGTCCATAATATCTCTTGATGTACCACCAAAGATAGGCTTGGAAATTTCCCTTGACAAGCGAATTGTGCACACTTTCAGCAACGCCTATAGCATACTCCCAGTCGTTGGCGTCATACTGGTTTCCGTTTGAGCCTGATGGCTCAATAATTTCAGTCATCCAGAGCTCTTTTCCGGTTCCCTTGCTCTCAAAGAGCGAATATTTATAGTTTGACAATGCTGTTCCATATAAATGCGTTGCAAAGATGTCAATTCTGCTCAGTGCCGCAGAATTATTCAGGATCGCATCATAGATGGTCTTGCTATATTGGAATGTTTCCGGAGTCATCAGCTTACAATCGATAGCATCGGAATAATTGACGATGAAGTCGATTATCTCGTCAGTCGTCCACTCAAGCCACCCGGAATTAACTAAATCCGGTTCATTTGAGAAGGACACAGCATAAATTTCTACGCCCTTGCCCTCCATATATTCAACAAAATCGTTGATATACTCTGCAAAATCAGCATACGAAGAAGCTTTGACTCTTTTTGCCTCACTGCCGGATGAATTTGTATAGGTTTCTGTCATACTGCTTGGCGCATTCCAGACAGACGCAATGACAAGTGCCCCGCTGTCGTACGCCGCTTTAGCAGTGGCTACTTCTTTAGACCAATTGCTCTTGACTTCATCGATATGTATTCTCAGAATTGTGAAGCCCAAGTCATCTTCGTCATTACCGAAAACGGTTTCACGCTCAGAGGCTGTAAGATCTCCGGCGGCGTTCCATGACGGATAGTTCATGCCTCCGAATCCGATAATCGTCTGGTACTCAGTTTTCGCAGAAACTGTGACAAGATCAGATGCAGTAGTACCTGTGGTGTTAGGAGTATACAACTCATCGTCACGTATGTCGTCGCCAGATGTGGATGCACTTGTCGAAGCCGTCGTAGCTGCAGTTGTTGCGGCAGTAGTTGCCGCTGTGGTTGCAGAGGTTGTAGCCGCAGTGGTAGTTGTTGCTGTAGTAGTTGTAGTGGATGAGGGCTTCTCGCTTACGAGATAATTATTGCTGACATAGCCCTCTCCGCCGTCATAGCTGATGCGATACCAGCCTGTAGAAGCCACTCCGGTGACGGTTACCTCTTCACCCTCGTCAAGATGACCTATTTTGTCGTAATCGGTGGAAGGTCCGGAGCGGACATTGACTGATGATTTGGCATACATTACGGCACTCATCTCTTCGACCGTATACGCCGTAGTAGTCACTTCTGACGTCGCAACTGTTGCCGTTGTAGCAGTGGTCTCAGGAGTAGTCGTTGCCTCAGTCGTTGTTGTTACTTCAGCAGTTGTTGTTTCGGCAGTCGTTACCTCTTCTGTAGTTGTAGCTTCGGTGATCTCCTCAATCACCTCAGCATCAGAAGTAACCACCTCCGGTTCAGAAACTGCATCGTCACTGGCTGTGTTGGCGCATCCGGCAAGCATTGTAAATGTAAGAACAAATGCCGTGAGCAGAGCCACAAATCGATTGTAAATCTTCATAATATAAACTCGTCCTTTCAACTGACTTATGTCTATTTTAACATATCCCTGTAGGAATGTAAATTGAAATGTCGCTACTGATATAATTCTGACTATAGAATAACAAAAAATTGCCCGCAAGAAAATATGCGCTCAGTGAGGTTGATTTCGTCTGAAAAGAGTGTTATAATGTCTGTATCAGAATCAAAAGTCGAATGGGGCGTAAAAATGGCGGATAAGGTATCATTAAAACTGAATAACTCAAAATGGAAAAGATTCTTTTCCGTACCATGTGCTCTTGTCGACGACTACATACGACTCGCTGACGAATCCGCATTGAAGCTTCTGTTGTATCTTTTATGTGACGAAGCGGACGAGATTGATAAGAGTGAGGTATGTAAAAAGCTCGGGATCAAGGAAACTTCTTTCGATGACGCAGTTGTCTTCTGGAAAGAGATGGGCGTCATAGACTCTGAAAATGTAGCTGTGATTCCCGTAGCAAAAGCACCAGAAGTTTCTTCTGTCTCTGTATCCAATGTAAAGGTTAGACTCAGTTACACTCCGAAAAGCATTTCAGACATGATAGATACTGACGAATCGATAAGAGAGCTTTTCTCGGAAGCTGAGAGAACTATTGGAAGACTTCTCAAGCACGCAGAGCAGGAGCTTTTGATAAATCTACGGGATTATTATGGATTTGATACTCAGTCGATAATACTCATGCTCGAATATTGCCGGAACTGCGGGAAAACCTCCGCAAAAGCCATTGAAAGCTTTGCCACAGAGCTTTTCCAGAACGGCATTACCGGGTTCTTTGAGATTGACGCAGAAATCAAGCGCAGAACTGAATATCACACGTTTGAAAATGAAGTGAGACGTGTATTGTTTCTTGAAACCAAGCCCGCCGCAAAGCAATCACAATACATTTCATCGTGGCAGGATATGGGCTTCAGTGTTGAGATGATAGGCGAAGCCCGTGAAAGATGCGTAAACTGGACGAATAAGCTCTCATTCCCATACATAAACAAAATTCTGCAGACTTGGGCTGAGAAAAGAATCTTCACCCTTGAGGCGTTGGAAGCTGACGAAGCAAACAAGGTGAAGCCGCCTGTTTCCCAGAATGAAAGAAAACCAAGCGACAGCTCATTCGATTTAAACGAGTTTGACAGCTTTACTCTTTCACAATCTCACTCAAATAAATAGCGGAGGTTACCATTATGAAATACACTCAGGAAGCGGTAAACGCCGCATATTCCGTGCTCGAAGCAAGGCGGCAGGACGCTCTGACCACTTATGACGCTCACGTAAAGAGCATCAAAGAGCTCAATCCGGAGATATACGAGATATTTCTTAATATCTCAAAGACTTCATCAAAGCTTGCAAAAGTAGTCTTCTCTAAGGATGAAAACGGAAATCCTCTATTCAACGTTTCCGAAGCTGTTGAGAAAATCAAGAGCGAAAACTTAGAGAATCAGGAAAAGCTTAAAAATTCCCTTACAGCTTTTGGCTACCCCGAAAATTACCTTACGGTAAACTACACCTGCCCCATCTGTGGCGATACAGGAATTCATCTTGGAAACAGATGCAAATGCGCCGAGGAGCTAATGACCTCTTTCACTATCTCAAAGCTCAATGAGCAGTGCAGAATCAAGCTTCACAGCTTTTCTGAATTTGATCTGAGCTTCTACCCGGAAACCTATCAGTATAATGGGGCATCCTATAATTGCCGCAGTAAAATGGCTGAAATTCTTGATTTCTGCGTGGACTATGCAAACGGCTTTTCGGAGCATTCCCAAAGCCTCTTTATGCTCGGAAAAACAGGACTTGGGAAGACTTTCCTGTCATCCTGCATAGCAAACGCTCTCGTAAGCAAGGGTGTGAATGTTGCTTTTGATTCTATTCAGAACTATCTAAGATACATCGAAAATGAACATTTCGGCAGAGCTGAGGGGGACACCCTTGAGCTTCTTCTGAATGCAGAGCTGTTGATTCTTGATGACCTCGGATGTGAATTCAGATCGTCATTCAACTCTGCCACAATCTATAATCTCATAAATTCACGTTGCAACATGGGTAAGCCCACTATTGTTTCTTCAAACCTATCTATCAACGAATTATCCGAAAGATATGACGACAGAATCATCTCCCGCCTTATCGGAAACTACCATACACTCCGGTTTATCGGAGAGGATATACGGCAGATCAAGAGGCGTGAGGGTATTTTCAACTGACAAGCTCCTCATTTTTCACCGAATGTGCATACAGCATTAGACAAGCTTTCCGGTTTGTCTAATGCTTTTTTACGCATGCTGTGAATAACACTTCGAAAAAGCCGCCTCCGGATTAAGGAGACGGCTTTCGCTATTTAAGATTTCTTCTTTATAAGCTTTACAACCTGCTTCTTGCCTCTCTTAAGAATTACTTCAGAATAAAGGTCAACGTCAAGTGAAACATCCGTGACTTTCTCATCATTGAGAGTAACTCCGCCTTGCTGGATAAGCCTTCTTGCCTCTCCTTTACTCGGCGCAAGCTTTGTCGCCACCATGGCATCGAGAAGTCCAACAAAGTCAGTTTCAAACTCAAAAGTGGGCATATTCTCGTTTGAACCCGAGCCGCCAAAGACTGCTCTTGCGGCAGCTAAAGCCTTGTCTGCTTCTTCCTCACCGTGAACAAGCTTAGTGAGCTCATAAGCGAGAATTTCTTTGGCTTTGTTGAGCTCGCTTCCCTCCCATGAATCCATCTTGTCTATCTCTTCAAGCGGCAAGAATGTAAGCATTCTTATGCACTTCATAACATCAGCATCACCGACGTTTCTCCAATACTGGAAGAAGTCATAAGGAGAAGTCTTGTTCGGGTCAAGCCAGACTGCGCCACTCTGGGTCTTGCCCATCTTCTTGCCCTCAGAGTTAAGAAGAAGCGTAATAGTCATGGCGTAGGCATCCTTACCAAGCTTCTTTCTTATAAGCTCAGTTCCGCCGAGCATATTCGACCACTGATCATCGCCGCCGAACTGCATGTTGCATCCATAATGCTGATAGAGATAATAGAAGTCGTACGACTGCATAATCATATAGTTGAACTCTAAGAACGAAAGTCCCTTTTCCATTCTCTGCTTATAGCATTCAGCTCTGAGCATATTATTTACAGAGAAGCATGCACCGACTTCTCTTAAAAGCTCAATATAGTTGAGATTAAGAAGCCAGTCAGCATTATTGACCATGATAGCCTTATCGTCGCCAAATTCAATAAACCGCTCCATCTGCTTCTTGAAGCAATCGCAGTTATGCTGAATAGTCTCAGCCGTCATCATCGACCTCATGTCGGTTCTTCCGGACGGGTCGCCGATATAGCCGGTTCCACCTCCGATAAGTACAACCGGGCGATTTCCAGCCATCTGAAGCCTTTTCATAAGGCAAAGAGCCATGAAGTGTCCTACATGCAAAGAATCAGCTGTCGGGTCGAAGCCGATATAGAATGTAGCCTTGCCGTTGTTGATAAGCTCCCTTATCTCTTCCTCATCTGTAACCTGAGCTATAAGCCCTCTTGCCTTGAGTTCTTCATAAATCTGCATTTAAATTTCCTCGTTTCTTCTCTTTGTAGTCAAAAGTTATCTTAACACGGGAAATTTAATTTGTCAAGAGCTATACCTTGGATTTTATCCTTGATAGTGCACTTTTTTCGACTCTTGAAACCTGAGCTTGCGAGATTCCGATTTCGTTTGCTACCTCTACCTGAGTTTTGCCCTGATAGAATCTTAAATACAGGATATTTTTCTCCCTGTCAGAGAGCATTTTTATCGCATCTCTCAGTAACAGTTCATCAATCCAGCCTTCATCACTTGCATTGTCGCCAAGCTGGTCTAAGACATAAAGCGTATCGCCTGTACTCGAATATACCGGTTCATATATAGATACTGGGTCACTTATTGACTCAAGAGCAAAGACCACTTCCGACTCTTTTACACCCAGTTCTTTTGCAATATCACGGGCAGTAGGCTCGGTGTCACTTGATGCAGTCAGGCGTTCTTTAGCCTGCATAGCTCGGTAGGCTAAATCTCTTGTTGAGCGTGAAACTCTGATGGCGTTATCGTCCCTTAGGTATCTTCTCAGCTCTCCTGTTATCATTGGCACGGCATAAGTCGAAAACTTAACGTCGAGATCGATATTGAAGTTGTCAATAGCCTTGATAAGACCGACCACTCCGACCTGAAACAGGTCATCGGGAGGAGTTCCTCTTGACATGAATTTCTGAATTACGCTCAAAACAAGGCGAAGGTTTCCCTGAATCAGTTCGTCCCTCGCCTTTTTGTCACCCTGTTTTACTTTTACTAATAGTTCCATCTTCTTGTCTTCACTCAGGACTATCAGATCACGTGTGTTGACTCCGCTTATCTCAACCTTACTGTATTGCATCATAAGTATACACTCCGAATAATGATTTTGCTCCCACATGGGGAAATCTTATATCATTATTGCCGGTGCATAAGAATGCTATTCAAGTTAAAACTTCGGCATTATCTGGAAATCAGTGTCAGCAAATAGCCTCCAATTCTTTTTTGAGTTCTTTCAGAATTTTCTTTTCAAGCCTTGATATGTATGACTGAGAGATACCGACAATGTCTGCAACCTCCTTTTGTGTCATTTCCCTGCCGCCGTTAAGCCCGAAACGCATCTGCATAATCAGCTTTTCTCTTCCATTCAGAGAATCAACAGCTTTGATAAGAAGCTGAACCTCAGTCTCACCCTCAAGCTTCTGATAAACCTCGTCCGGTTCAGTACCTATTACATCAGACAAAAGGAGCTCATTTCCGTCCCAGTCGATGTTGAGCGGCTCGTCGATTGAAACCTCGTTTTTCTGCTGATTGGTCTTCCTGAGATACATAAGTATTTCGTTTTCGATGCACCTTGAAGCATAGGTTGCAAGCTTGATATTCTTTTCCGGATTGAAGGTGTTGACGGCTTTGATGAGTCCTATAGTTCCGATTGAAATCAGGTCTTCAATTCCTATTCCAGTTGACTCAAACTTCTTTGATATGTAGACAACCAACCGCAAATTGTGAGTAATCAGGATTTCTCTTGCTTTTTTCGGATTTGTAGTGAGCATTTCAAACACTCGCTTCTCTTCATCAGCTTTCAGAGGAGGCGGCAAAGTGTCAGAGCCATTTATATAGTCAACCGGTGAAGCTATGCCAATCAGCTTGAGAATTCTTATTCTGATTTCTCGTAATAATTTCGGCGTTTTCATATCGCAAGTCCTTTCATTCGTGTAAAATTGCAGGGTTAAAAACTGCCCTGCGTTCTCCGCTATCAGTAAAAGCAAGAAGTGCATTGACAGACTTCTTCGCTCCGGTTTCATCCTCTATAAATAACTCGTCAGGAGAAAAAGCATACAACAGTCCTTCCCCATCTATTGTGGAATATGGGACAGCAGAAAAGCGTTCCATAGCAGGCTTTTCGCTTAAACCTGTGCAGATTATAACAGGTTTGCCGCTGAATAAATCCGTTACAGTATTCCCGGTATCTGCAACGCCATCAAAGCTATATCGATTTCCGCCAGAAGCGAACATTACCCGATAAGAATGATTTCTGTCAGCTTTTCTTTCGAGAATTCCTGAAATTATAACTGTCATGACGTATATAACCGCAGTGAAGAATATAAGCGTTCCAAGGGAAATATCGAAGTAGAATGATGCATTATTTATATAGATAATGTCAGCACCCATAAGCGTTTGAATAAGATATACTGCTCCCCCGAAAATGACATTCACGCCTAAAAATTCGAAACATAGGATAAATAATCTGGCTTTACTCATTCCCTTTCTCAGAAAAGCTACAATTATGATGATTATAAAAGAAAGGATTTTCAGGAAAAAGACGGCTACACACTCAGGAAGAATAATTATAAGAGCTGAAAAGCCTCCTATGAATGCGCCTGCAACCATTCTCATAGGGTGAGAATACTGGTGCGAAAGCTTTGCTGTCAAACTCAGAGTAAGCCATGTTATGTATGCATTCACAATTACAAGTGTGTCAAGATATATACTCATTTCTGTCACCGCTTATATTCTAACTCAGTCGGTCAGCATAAACTGTCGAACGAGGTACAAGCGGATAAAAAATAAAGGCTTCACTTTCTGGCGAAGCCTTTATGGGATTTATATGTTCAGTTCTTGAAAAATACCGAAAAGCCCTTATAAGCCATGTAGGTATCGAGCTTTGAAGTTACCTCATAAGGAGAATGCATTGAGAGCACCGGAACACCGACATCGACAACATCGATGCCGAGGTTTGCAACATATGCCGCAACTGTTCCGCCGCCGCCGAGGTCAACTCTTCCTAATTCGCAGGTCTGCCAGATGACGCCATTCGAATCGAATATATTTCTTACATAGGAAACAAACTCAGCATGAGCATCATTACAGCCGCTCTTGCCACGTGAACCGGTGAACTTGCACATTGCTACGCCATAATTGCAATAGGATGCGTTTCTTGCGTCGTTGACCTCCGGGAAAGTGGGATCAAATGCCGCAGAAACATCGGCAGAAAGACAAGCTGAATGAGACAAGACAGTAGGCGCATCAGTTCCTGCATTCTTTGCGATATGGAAAATGAAATCTTCAAGGTAATGACTTTGAAGTCCAGTGTTGCCGACGCTTCCGATTTCTTCTTTGTCTGTAAGAACGGTGACGCAGGTAGTCTTCGGATTCTCACACTCTAAGATTGCCTGCAATGCAGTATAAGCACAAGAACGGTCGTCCTGTCCATATGCGGCAATAAGCCCTCTGTCAATTCCGACGTCTCTTGCCTTGAAAGTGGGCACAACCTCGAGTTCAGCAGAAATGAAGTCATCCTCTACTATTCCATACTTGTCAAAGAGAATAGACAAAACATTGAGCTTGACCTTTTCGGAAACGTCATCGTCGTTAAACGGACGTGAACCGATAAGTACATTCAGTTCTTCGCCTCTGATACCGTCGCCCAAACTTCTCTTTGACTGCTCCTGAGCAAGATGCGGAAGAAGGTCGGTTATCATGAAGATGGGATCGCTTTCGTCCTCGCCTATTGTTACGTTAACCTTCTCACCGTTTGCCTTGAAGATAACGCCGTGCAGAGCAAGAGGTATCGTGGGCCACTGATACTTTCTTATACCGCCATAGTAGTGCGTCTTGAGCAGGCAAAGCTCATTTGACTCATAAACGGGGTGCTGCTTTAAGTCGAGTCTCGGAGAATCGATATGAGCGGCAGCGATCTTGACACCGTTCTCAAGCGGCTCAGTTCCGAATACACAAAGAACTATGCTCTTTCCGTGATTATTCCAGTAGACTTTCTCACCAGCTAAGTATGCTTTCTTCGGGTCATACTCTTTGAAGCCGGCAGCTACTGCAAGTTTGACCGCTGTTTCGGTTGCCTCACGCTCAGTCTTGGAACTGTCAAGAAAGCTCTTGTAGCCTTCGCAGAAGCTGTCGACAGCTTCTTTCTCCTCGTCGCTTATCTTGAGCATTCCGTTCTTCTTCTGGGTGAAAAGCTTCTCCTGAAGCAATTTGCCCTGAGACTTTTCCTTTTCATTTTTTACTTCTGTTGACATAGTAAATCATCCTTTCGCTAAAATTTCAATGTATTTATCGTATGCTTTCATTATTTTTCTGACGTAATGGCGAGTGTTGCTTCCCTCGAAATCCGCTACATCAGGATTTTTTGCAGACACTATTCCATCCTCAATCCATCCGTCAACCTCACCTATTCCCGAATGGTATGCCGCCGCAGCGAGCTCATAGCTTCCGTATCTGTCATACAGGAACGAAAGCATATAGCAGCCGTACATTATGCTGTATTCGGGAGTGAACATATCCTCATATGTAAGTTCGCTTTCGCCAAGCTTGGTGCTTACCCAATCAAATGAATCCTCAATAATCTGCATAAGCCCGATAGCACCGGCATCAGAAACCGCACCCGGATCAAAGTTCGATTCAGTCTTTATCACAGCAAATACGAACGCTTCATCTACTCCGAATTCCTCACTGTATTTCTCAACTATTTCCTGATAGTCGGTTCTATAGCTTTCCTGTCCGAACCAATAAGGCATATATCCGAAAAGGAACGCACCCAAGAAGCCGACAAACAATATAAGAAGCAAAAATGCGGCTATTCTTTTAATCACTGTCATAGGTATAACCGCCTCAATTCATCTATAACTGAGATCGTTTTAATCCTGAGGCTTTCAATGTCTGCATTGTTCACAATTGTAAACTGAGATTTGCTTATAAACATATCGTCAGACTTCTGAGAGCCGAGACGGGATTCCACCATTTCTACCGGAATTCCGTCACGCTCAAGAACCCTCTGAATCTTGAGCTCCATAGGTGCAATTACGCTGACAACAGACGAACAAATATCGTCAAGTCCGCTTTCAAAAAGTGTAGGAGCGTCAAGAAGTACCAGACTTTCTCCGCTTAATCTGAAACTTTCTATTTTTCTGAAAATCTCTCTTGATATGTACGGGAAGATAATATCGGTATAAGTCTTAAGCTTCTCGCCGTTGCAAAATACTATTCCGGCAAGCTTCCTGCGATCAAGACCATTCTCAGACACGCATTCAGGAAAAAGCAAACTGACTTCTTCTAAGAAAGACTGATATGAAGAAACAGCGTGAGAAATCTCATCAGCGTTGATTGTCGGAAAGCCCTCTTCTGAGAAGATTCCACTTACAGTAGACTTCCCTGCTCCACTCTGACCGGTGAGCCCTATAACTCTTATTTTATCAGATTCAAACAGTCCCATCGGTTAGTCTCCTGTCATTAAAGCTTAATAAGATTGAATCCTGCCGAGCGAAGAATCCTGTTGAATACCGCAAGTCCAACTCCCGACTGCTCAGGACACCTTGCATAAACACGCTCAGCACCCATCTCGTCGAACTGCCTAAGCCTTTCAAAAAGGTTATGTGCCTGTTCAATAGAATCATCGCCATATGTGAGATATGGAACGCCTTCAACCGCTTCGCCCTCATCAAATAGCAGGCAGTAAGTGTTGTCTGTTTTGTTTTCAACTACATATTTTCTGAAGCCGTCAATATCGCTGTCTATAAGTATGACGTCTGCTTTCGGTGAGTAATGCTTATACTTCATTCCGGGAGAGCGTGCAACTGTGCCACTTGGAAGCTTTGAAGAAACGCCCTCGTCGACAATCACGTTGTCACAGACTCTGAGTAAATCCTCACGAGATATTCCACCCGGGCGAAGAATTCTTATGCCGTCATTTTCGAATGTTATAACCGTCGATTCCACCCCGACATCCGACTCTCCGCCGTCGACTATAGCAGAAATTCTTCCGGACATGTCTTCATAAACCCTCGCCGCATTCGTGGGGCTTGGGCTTCCGGAAAGATTGGCTGACGGTGCAGCAAGAGGAAGACCGCACTTCTCTATAATTTTCTGTGCTATAGGATTTGACGGAAATCTTATGCCAACAGTATCAAGACCGCCGCTTGTAACAAGCGGAATCGAATCTTTCTTCGGCATGATCATTGTGAGTGGTCCTGCCCAGAAAAGCTCTGCGCATTTATAGGCAAGCTCCGGCACACTCTTTGCAATATCATAGACCATATCGAAGCTGCTGATATGAACAATCAACGGATTATCGCATGGGCGGTTCTTTGCCGCAAATATCTTCCTGACAGCATTTTCATCAAAGGCGTTTGCCGCAAGACCGTAAACCGTTTCGGTAGGAATCGCAACTACCTCGCCTTGTTTTATCAGCTCTGCCGCCTCAGAAATATCGTTGTCAGACGTGCCAAGAATTAAAGTGTCCATCATATTTCACCCGCTTGTCTGGCAAGCTTCGCCGCCTGATCGGCTGTTGCAAGCGAGTCAATCACCTCGTCCAGATCTCCGTTAAGTATAGAATCGAGCTTATAGAGCGTCAGACCTATTCTGTGATCGCTCACTCTGCCCTCAGGAAAATTATAGGTTCTTATTCTCTCAGACCGGTCGCCTGTTCCAATCTGCGAGCGACGCTCACCGGCAATGGCTTTTTCCTGCTCCTCCTGCTTCATTTCAAGAAGTCTTGAGCAGAGAACTTTCATAGCTCTGTCCTTGTTCTTCTGCTGGCTTCGCTCGTCCTGACATTCAACAACCATACCTGTTGGCAGGTGGGTTATCCTAACTGCCGATTCAGTCTTATTGATATGCTGACCGCCGGCACCGGAAGCTCTGAATACGTCTATTTTCAGGTCCTTATCGTCGATATTGAGTTCAACATTTTCCGCTTCCGGAAGAACTGCAACAGTTGCCGTTGAGGTCTGGATTCTGCCCTGAGATTCAGTTTCCGGCACTCTCTGGACACGGTGAACACCGCTTTCATACTTGAAACGAGAGTATGCACCTGCGCCCTCGACAGAGAATGAAACCTCCTTGAAGCCCCCAA
This sequence comes from Oscillospiraceae bacterium, assembly GCA_021203065.1. Taxonomy (GTDB): domain Bacteria; phylum Bacillota; class Clostridia; order Oscillospirales; family Ruminococcaceae; genus Faeciplasma. The sequence continues at coordinate 222,623 of JAJQBX010000032.1, read as the reverse complement.
GCTCGGTTCTGTTTGCTCCCAAAACCTCTGTCTTCCACCGCTTTGTGTCGGAATACATTGTATACATTCTGAAAAGCGAGCCTGCAAACAGTGCAGCTTCCTCACCACCAGCACCGGCACGGATTTCTATAATTACGTTTCTCGAATCGTTGGGATCTTTCGGCAAGAGAAGAAGCTTTAGCTGCTCTGTAGTGTTGGCAATTTCATCTTTGGCTTCCCTTAATTGCTCCTCAGCCATAAGCCTGAAGTCGGGGTCAGTTTCGTTTCTGATAAGCTCTTCTGCCTCAGTCTTGGCTTCATTCGCCCGAAGATACGCCTTATACACATCTATTATCGGTGTAAGCTGATTGTATTCTTTCATCAGGCTTCTGTAGAGCTCGCCGCTGCCTGCTGTTTCAGGCTGCATCAATCGCTCATTGATTTCGTTATATCTGTCGAGCAAAGCGGCTAATTTTTCAAGCATTCATATCAATCCTTTATTATTTTTCGGGTGCTTCCCTTTCGTCTGTGTTGATGCTCTTCACATTCTTTTCAGCCTTAGCCCTCAGAATCATGAATTCGTGTCCACAGCCCTCACATTTAAGCTTAAAATCCATCCCGGAGCGAAGAACACGCATCTTGTTTGAACCACAGGGATGCGGCTTTTTCATTGTGAGAACATCGCCTTTTCTTATATCCATATTCGTTCCTCCAAAGTCCAAACTGTATTATAGCACAGCATTCCAAGATTCGCAATATTGAACTTTTCCTTAGGTCTATAAAAATCCCGGTTGACATATTATTTTAACAGTCGTATACCGATAGGGAAAGGAAGGCACCATAATGACAAAATATCCGCCAGAGGGCTATCTGATAAAAAGATCAGTCAATCTCGAATATCTGCGTTCACCCGAAAGCCTGAGAAGAGCAATGGAGCAAGAAATAATTCTTGAAGCTAAAGCCGATATGTGTACGTCCTCACATGACCTGATTGTAAATCTCCTCAGCATAGATGCACTCATGCCAAGAGAAGAATGCGCAATAGGTATCAGCGAAGGGAAAACCAAGGACATCGCAATAATATCAAGAGTTGGAAAACCGGTTATGTTTACAGTAAGCGATATTGCTGAAACTCAGGGTAAAATAACTGCTATTCTTTCAAGAAGAAAGGCTCAGGAAAAATGTATATCCGAGTATCTTTCTCAGCTTTCAAGCGGCGAAATCATAGACGCAAGAGTCACACATATTGAACAGTTCGGTTGCTTTGTGGATATAGGCTGTGGGATTCCATCAATGATACCAATAGACGAGATTTCCGTTTCGAGAATATCTTCTCCTGCCGACCGATTCAACATCGGAGAGAGCATAAAAGCAATTTACAAAGGCACAGACGGAGATAAATTCTACATATCACATAAGGAGCTTCTCGGGACTTGGGAAGAAAATGCAGAAATGTTCTCTGCCGGTGAAACTGTAAGAGGAATAGTGAGAAGTGTTGAAAGCTACGGGATATTTGTGGAGCTTGCTCCCAATCTTGCGGGACTCGCAGAGCCAAAGGAGGGTGTAGAAGTCGGTCAGACTGCAAGCGTATACATCAAATCTATAAATCCGGAAAAGATGAAGATAAAGCTCATAATAGTTGATGTTTCTGATGCGCCAACTCGGTTTGAAAACCGGTACTTCATAACGGACGGCATCATTGAAAGGTGGCAGTATTCGCCAGACAGGTCAACACGGCTTATAGAAACGGTATTTCAGTAAGGCTTTTATTTTTTGCCTTTTATCTTATCCCAGTATTCCTTAGCCGCTTGCTCGGTCTTGTTATCACCATAGGTGTAATATTTCTTATCTTTCAGATTGTCAGGCAGATACTGCTGTTCAACCCACGAATTTGGATAGGAATGAGGGTATTTGTAGCCCTGAGCTTTGCCAAGTGCCGCTGAACCTACATAGTGACCATCCTGAAGATAACTTGGAATATCTCCGGCATTACCAGCCCTTATGTCGGCTATAGCATCGTCAATCGCGCAGATTCCGCTGTTTGATTTTGGGGCAGTTGCAAGAAGTATGACAGCCTCAGCCAAAGGGAGTCTTGCTTCCGGAAGCCCAAGCTGCATTGCGCTGTCAACACAAGCCTTGACTATTGAAATCGCCTGCGGATAAGCAAGACCTATATCCTCACAAGCTATCACGAGGAGCCTTCTTGACAGCGATATAATGTCACCAGCCTCCATGAGCCTTGCGGCGTAATGAAGAGCAGCATTCTCGTCCGAGCCCCGTATTGACTTCTGCAGTGCCGAAAGGATATTATAGTGCTCATCACCATCACGATCATAGCGCATGTTGCTTCTCTGAGTGAGAAGCTTGGCATTTTCGAGGGTTACTGTGATGCAGTCATCCTTTGTATCGGCAGACAGTACGCAAAGTTCTACGGTATTGATAGACTTTCTGACGTCACCGCCGCAGCCATGAGCGATATGCTCAGTAACTCCGCTCTCAAGGCGAAGCTTCTTTCCCATTTCGTCAGCAGAAATCTGGAAAGCCCTTTTGATAGCGGGAGCTATCTCATCCGGCGGAACGGGTAAAAATTCAAAAACTGTTGAACGGCTTATAATGGCATTATAAACGGAAAAATAGGGGTTTTCAGTTGTCGAAGATATAAGGGTTATCTTACCGTTTTCGATATATTCAAGAAGTGACTGCTGTTGCTTCTTGTTCAAGTACTGAACCTCGTCAAGATACAGAAGTATCCCATTATAGCCAAAAAGCGAATCGGCGTCGGAGATAATATCCTTGATGTCCTGCACGGATGCGGATGTGCCATTGAGCTTGTACATTCGCATCTTTGCGTTGTCTGCAATGATTCTTGCAACAGTAGTTTTTCCGATTCCAGATGGACCATAGAAGATCATATTGGGGATATGTCCGCTGTCGATGATTCTTCTCAAAGGTTTATCCTTGCCCAAAAGGTGCGATTGTCCGACAACATCATCAAGAGTTTTAGGTCTGATTTTATCTGCCAGAGGCGAGCTCATCTGTATATCCCCTTTCTTCTTTAATCTAAATCAAGGACGCATTTCCGTAACTGTGAAAGTGCGCCCTTGTAATTTACTTCTTTTTGTCTGACGTAGACTTTCTTACTATTTCCGGGTCTTTTCCCTCGGTTACACACTCAGGACCGATTACAATGCTCTTGATGCTCGGGTCTGAGGGAGCTTCAAACATCGACTTCATGAGAATTCCCTCAACAATTGAACGGAGTCCTCTTGCACCGGTTTTCTGTTCGAGAGCTTTCTTTGCAATCTCAACTTTTGCCTCGTCGGTGATTTCGAGATCAATGTCATCATAGTCAAAGAGCTTTTTGTACTGCTTTTCAAGAGAATTCTTGGGTTCAGATAGAATTGAAACAAGTGCCTCTTCATCCAAAGGCGAAAGAACTGTCACTACGGGAAGTCTTCCGACAAGCTCGGGAATCATGCCAAATTTCACAAGATCCTGTGGGATTACTTTTTTCAGTACGTCTTTTGTCTCTAACTTCTGGCTCTGATTGAGAGTGCCGCCAAAACCGATCTTGGATGAGTCAGTTCTTCTGCGGATGATATTCTCAAGCCCATCAAATGCACCACCGCAGATGAAGAGAATATTCTTGGTATCAATCTGGATGTACTCCTGAGTAGGATGCTTTCTGCCACCCTGTGGAGGAACATTAGAAAGAGTTCCCTCAACAATCTTTAGAAGTGCCTGTTGAACGCCCTCACCGCTCACGTCTCTTGTTATCGACTTGTTTTCGGATTTTCTTGCTATCTTATCTATCTCATCAATATAGATAATGCCGTGCTCAGCAGCGATTACGTCGTGGTCAGCCGCCTGAAGAAGCCTCAGAAGGACATTCTCAACATCGTCTCCGACATATCCCGCTTCGGTGAGAGTTGTTGCATCTGCTATCGCAAACGGAACATTAAGAGTCTTTGCAAGAGTCTGAGCAAGTAAAGTTTTACCAACACCCGTAGGTCCGAGAAGCAGCACATTCGACTTCTGAATCTCAACATCGTCGCCATTATCTTGGGAAATTACTCTCTTATAATGATTATATACGGCAACAGACAATGCAAGCTTTGCTTCATCCTGACCGATAACGTATTTGTCAAGCTCTTTCTTTATTTCAATCGGCTTTGTCAGAGTAATGTCTGAAGACTCTTGAACTCTGTCGCCGATCATATTTCTTTCTTCAAGTATGTCATAGCAGAACATGACGCAATCATCGCAAATGTGTACATCTCCGGCGGAAAACAGGCTTTTGACCTGACTTTCCGGCTTCCCGCAAAAATTGCATCTTTTCATGCCGCCACCATCGAATCCCGGCATCAGGACTCCTCCTTATGCAAAATTTCTGCCGAACCGCTCTATTCGCTTTAACGCCGAACGGTTCGGCAGTATAACGTCTTACTGTCTTACCATTATCTTGTCGATAAGACCATACTCCAAAGCTTCCTCAGGAGTCATATAGTTGTCCCTCTCGGTGTCACGGGTAATTTCCTCAATCGACTTGCCAGTGCACTCTGCAAGAATACGGTTAAGCTTTTCGCGCGTCTTGACCATATGGTCAGAGTGAATCTTTATATCGGTGCATTGACCGGAAAGTCCTCCGCCACCGATAAGAGGCTGGTGGATAAGAATCTCGCTGTTCGGAAGTGCGATCCTCTTTCCCTTTGCTCCGCCTGCAAGAAGTACTGCTCCCATAGAAGCAGCCATACCGACACAGATGGTGGATACATCGCACTTGACATACTGCATTGTATCATAGATAGCCATTCCGGCAGTTATAGAACCTCCGGGACTGTTGATATAAAGATAGATGTCTTTATCCGCATCCTGTCCCTCAAGGAACAAAAGCTGTGCAACAACTATACTTGCTGTAGCATCGTTTACCTCATCCGAAAGCACGATGATTCTGTCGTTCAGAAGGCGAGAAAAGATGTCATAAAATCTTTCGCCATGACTTGTCTGTTCAATTACGTTTGGTACAAGAGCCATTATATAACCTCCTTACATCTTCAATGGTTCGTTCGATGTTTTTAATCTCAGTGTGAGAGATGATTGTGGATGTGCTCGTCATCCTCGTCAGGCTCAGCGGTTACAGTCCCGATAACAGCGTTATCCTTGACAAGCTCAGCTGCCTTGCCAACGGAAGCATCAGCCTTGATGTCAGCTACGGGAATATACTGCTTTACAGTGTCAACAGGCATTTCATAGTAGGAAGCGATGTCGGCATATTCCTTTTCAACGTCTTCGTCGGTAACTTCGATATTCTCAAGCTCTGCTATCTTTTCAAGAGCAAGTCTTAGCTTAACCTGCTTCTCAGCCGATTCCTTGTAGGTTTCTCTTAAGGATTCCTCGGTCATGCCGGTGTACTGGAGATAAAGATCAAGTGGAATACCCTGCTGCTGTAGTCTTGCAGAAAGCTGGTCAACCATGTCATTAATCTTGTTCTCATACATAACCTCGGGGATTTCGCCCTCAATCTTTTCGATAAGAGCATCCATAACAGCATCCTCGGCTTCTGCCTGAGCATGCTCCTCCATGTGCTCTTCGATCTTCTTTTTCACGTCAGCTCTGAGTTCCTCAGCAGTATCAAAATCAGATGTGTCCTTAGCGAAGTCATCATCAAACTCTGGGAGCTCCTTTTTCTGGATCTCATGAAGCTTGATCTTGAAGACAGCGTCCGCACCTGCGAGCTCAGAAGAATGATACTCCTCAGGGAACTTTACATTAATGTCGAATTCCTCATCAACACTGTGACCGACAATCTGCTCTTCAAAACCGGGGATAAACTGACCACTGCCCAAAGACAGAGTGAAGCCCTCATCCTTGCCGCCCTCGAAAGGAACGCCATCCTTGAAGCCCTCGTAGTCGATAACAACGTCGTCACCCATTTCACAGGGTCTTGAGTCGATGCTTATGGTTCTCTCTTCCTTTTCGAGCATGTGACCTATCTCATGCTCGATTTCATGCTCAGTTACAGGGTGGAGAGTCTTTGTAGCCTTGATTCCAAGATAGTCCTTGATTTCGATAGTTGGCTTGACAGTGCATGTAGCCTTCATCCTGATACCGATCTCCTTGGAAATCTCGGTGATCTCTACATCAGGGGTGGTAACAAGCTCAAGCTCAGCTTCCTTAACAGCCTCTTCTACAGCGGGACCGTAAAGCTCGTTTGCGGCATCCTCAAAAAAGCATGCCTCACCATACTCCTTTTCGATAACCTTTCTCGGAGCCTTGCCCGGGCGGAAGCCGGCAACGGTGATTTTAGATTTATTCTTTAGATAAGCCCTTTGAAGTGCGTCCTCAAACGCTTCAGGCGAAATCTCTATCTCCAATTCATACTTGTTAGTCTCAATTTGATTCTTTGTTTTTAACATACTGAACCTCCGATTTTTTATTGTTTATGTAAAATCGCAATGGAACTGTAAGCTTAAAGCTCACCGTTCCTGCGCTTTTCATACGTCTTTTTATTATAGCACATATTGATTCCCTTTGCACCACATAATAAAACGGCAAAATTATTTTTTGCAATTGTGCACAATTTCTGTTATATTAAGAGGCATAAATTGTAAATAATCACTTGACACCAATCTGAAATTTATGCCGTATTTTTCTCCGTTTACCGCCAGACCATGCGATTTGCCGTGAAGATGTCCATAGAAGCAAAGCTTAATACCGTGCTTCTTCAAAACATCAAGAATATCGGGGTTTTCGATTTCTGCATACACAGGCGGATAGTGCAGGAATACAACAGGAGTAAGTCCCTCATCAACCGCTCCCTCAATTGACATCGAAAGCCTCCCGGCTTCTCTCGCTATTACCTTAGCGTCAGCAGGCTCACTTCCGTCATTAATCCAGCCTCTTGTGCCGCAGATTCCGAAATCCTCATAGCGATAGTGATTGTTATGGAGAAAGCTTATGTTATCAATCCCGTTTTCTAATAAAAACTTATCAGCCTTTGTCTTAGTCGACCACCAGTAATCGTGATTGCCCTTGAGAATAATCTTATGACCATTCAACCTGCTGATGAATCTGAAATCTTCAAGTGCACCCTCCAGATCCATCGCCCATGAAATATCGCCGGGTATGACAACAGTGTCCTCCGGCTTGACTGCATTCTGCCAGTTCCTTTCAAGCCTTTCGACATAGTTATTCCAACCGCCGAAAATATCCATCGGCTTATCCGATGATAAAGAAAGATGGAGATCTGCGATAACAAACAAAGACATCTTAAGCGACCAATCCTTACAAAAAACTCGTAATCAGGCATTCAGGCAGAATATAATCCAGACAAAGAGGAATAATACTGAAAGTCCGTCTTTGTATGGATTAATACTGTCCGAAAGGAATAATACAGATGGAAAACGATAAAATTTACGGTATCAAATGTGATGTATCCGAATGTGTCTACAACAGAGAAGCCAAGGAGTGTGTTGCAGGAAAGATCGACGTTTGCTCCTGCGGATGCTCACATCCCAACTGCTCCGCTCAGACAGAGTGTAAAACCTTCAAGCCAAGAAGCTTTTAAGGTTTATTCAGCATCAGGCAAATTCACCTGATGCTGAATTTTTTATCAGAACAGGAAATCAAGAACCGCCTCGCTCATCTTGTCCGGAGCGACTGTTTTTGTAAATCTCACAGTCTTGTCCTTGATCGAAGCCAAAGACTCAGGAGCAGGAACTCCACACTTTTCTTCAAGAAGCTTTACCATTTCAAATTCATCAGATCCGTCAGCATCGCTGCCAAGAGCATCGAGTACGGATGCTGAGAACTTGTAGGGGCTTGCTGTTGAAACAATAACAGTTTTTCTTGTATCACCAGTAGCCTTTACGTAATCATTATATACCTTGGAAGCAACAGCGGTGTGAGTATCCATAGTGTAGGAATACTTATCGAACACATTCTTTATTTCTGCCTTGGTCTCCTCGTCAGTGCAATAGCCGGCATAGAATATTTCGCTGAGCTTTTGCTTGATCTCATCTGTCACTTCAAATCTTCCGGTCTCGGAAAGATCCTTGTATAGACCTCTGATATACTCATCATCCCCACCAGAAAGCAGGAACAGGAGTCTTTCAATATTTGACGAGATGAGGATGTCCATAGACGGCGAAATAGTCGTATAGAACTTTCTGTTTCTGTCATAAACACCGGTGTGGATAAAGTCGGTGAGAACATTATTTGAATTGGAAGCGCAGATAAGCTTGCCAATCGGAACTCCCATGCACTTAGCATAGTAAGCTGCAAGAATATTGCCGAAGTTGCCAGTGGGGACACAGAAATTGATTTCTTCGCCAAGCTTTATCTCTTCATCACTGAAGAGCTTGCAGTAGGTTCCCACGTAGTATACTATCTGCGGAACCAGTCTGCCCCAGTTAATGGAGTTTGCGCTTGAAAACATCATTCCATTTTCATCTAACTTCTTGATGACCTCTTCATCGGTAAAAATCTTCTTTACACCAGTCTGGGCATCATCGAAGTTACCGTTAATAGCACAAACGGAAACGTTACTTCCCTCCTGTGTCGTCATCTGAAGCTTTTGCATAGCACTTACGCCGTTATCAGGATAGAAGACCATTATGCTGGTTCCATCGACATCTTTGAATCCCTCAAGAGCCGCCTTTCCGGTATCGCCTGACGTTGCAACTAAGATTACAACCTTCTTATCAATGCCAAGCTTCTGAACAGATACAGTAAGCAGATAAGGCAAAATCTGAAGTGCCATATCCTTGAAAGCGCATGTAGGACCATGCCAAAGCTCTAACATATATCTGCCTTCATACAGATGCGCAAGTTCAAAAATGCTCTCGCTGTCAAAATTGTCAGTATTGTATGCACCCTCTGTGCAGTAATCCAATTCGCCTTTGTTAAACCCATCAAGATATAATGATAAAATCATCGTTGACAACTCAGAGTAACACATGTGGGAAAGAGCATAAAAGTCAAGAAGCTCTATTTCCGGAACTTTAGATGGAACGAAGAGACCTCCATCAGAAGAAATCCCCTGTGTAATTGCCTCTGCAGGGCTTAAATGAAGATTCTTGTTTCTTGTACTTTGATATAACATATTTTCTCCTTTCGTGTCCTTTAAGCTGTAAAGGCACGTTGAATATATTTGAAGCCCGTGACCTTGGTTTCCGTCAGTTCAACAACGGCAACATCAAACACGCACGAGCAATCAATCCTGTTTCGGCGGATGTAAAACCTTGCGGTTTTGATTATATGAGCAATTTTCGCCCGGTTGACTGCTTCTTCGCCCGACTCAACCGGATTCGGCTTGCGGGTTTTGACTTCGACAAAGTGAATTATATCGCCTTTCTTAGCGATGATGTCAATCTCGCCGCCCTTGATTGTATAGTTCCGGCTAAGGATTTCGCAACCGTTTTTCTCAAGAAATTTTGCAGTGTAATCCTCGCCGATATTTCCTATCTCCCTTGTAGTCATCACTTCTCACTCAGATTCTTCAAAAAGCTCTTCCTGTGAACCGGGCTTATGCCGTACTTTTTTATCATTTCATAGTGAAGCTTTGTACCGTAGCCCTTATGCTTTTCAAACTGGTACTCGGGATATTTTTCTGCAAGCTCAGCCATGTATCTGTCCCTTTGAACCTTTGCAAGGATAGATGCGGCGGCTATCGACTGTGAAAGAGCATCGCCATGAACTACAGTTTTACATCTGCAAGGCAGAGCCGGAGAACGGTTGCCATCAATCAAAGCGAGTGCGTTATCAGACACGATTCCTAAGCCCTCATACGCTCTGCGCATTGCGAGCATTGCAGCTTCTAAAATATTGAGCTCTTCTATCTCATCCACAGTAGCAACAGCAATGGAATATTTCAACGCTTTTTCGGTTATCACATCAAAAAGTGCTTCACGCTTTTTTGCGGAAAGCTTCTTTGAATCGTTGATGCCAGCTATCACTGTGTCTTTATCGAAAACTACTGCAGCGGCGTATACATCGCCCGCAAGCGGTCCTCTACCGGCTTCGTCTATTCCGATGATAATCGGGGCTTCACTGTCAAACTGTCGGTCAAATTCGTACAAATTCATGGTGTCTCCAAGGATATTCTTCCAAGCTTTCCGGAACGGAATTCGTCCATGAGCATAATTGCAGCTCTTTCGGTATCAATCTCACCGCCGGAAACGAGAAATCCTCTCTTCCTGCCGATAAGCTCTAAAATCTCGTAATCGGTCAAATCGTCAGAAACTGAAATTTTATATCTCGTCTCTAAGGGGACAAGACTTACGGCTCTGAGCTTTGCTATAAAGTGAACTGCAAGGGATTCCATGTCCATTATGTCATCCTTGACAGCTCCCGTAAATGCGAGCGCAAGCCCGACATTCTGATCTTCAAACTTAGGCCAGAGAACTCCCGGCATGTCAAGAAGCTCAAAGTCTTTTGAGAGAGTCACCCACTGCTTGCCTTTTGTGACGCCCGGTCTGTCTTCAACCTTGGTGCTTTTCGTTCCGGAAAGGCGATTTATGAGGGAGGATTTCCCGACATTCGGGATTCCAACTATCATCAACCGCACTGCCCTGCCGGTCATGCCCTTAGCGTTCCAACGCTCGATCGTATCTTTAAGGGCTTCACGAACCAAAGGGAGAACCTTTGAGACGTTCCTTCCGCTTTTGCAGTCGGTTGCAAGGGCGGGGATTCCCGATTCCTTGTACTTCTGAATCCAGCGGCTGGTAACCGTTTCGTCGGCGGTATCGCATTTGTTGAGAAGTACGATTCTGGGCTTTCTTCCGACAAGCTCGTCCATCTCTGGATTTCGGCTTGACTGGGGAATTCTCGCATCGGTAACCTCCACAACCGCATCGACCAGCTTGAGACTATCAGTCATCAGGCGTCGGGTTTTCGCCATGTGTCCCGGAAACCACTGGATTGTTATATCGTTTGTTGCCACATAAACCTCCGTTATGAGAAGATCGTTATATCAGAGAACGGATAGAGCCTGAGCACAACCTTACCGAGAATATCGTCACGGTCAATAAGACCAACTGATGCATCTCTTGAGTCACGAGAGCCCTGACGGTTGTCACCCATTACGAAGTATTGCCCCTCACCGACTGTTACCGGATAAGAGAATCCGCCCTCGTCATTGAGGGTGAGATTCTTGATATAGGGCTCATCCAAAAGCTCGCCGTCGACATAAACGCTTCCGGTCTCGAAATCGATGTCTACAGTCTGACCCTCGACGGCGATGATTCTCTTGACAATGACCTCGTCAAGACCCTCACAATTTGCGGAAATGATGTCTCCCTGCTGAGGGGTGTAGAAAAGACTCCACAGTATCAGGAAATCTCCGTCCTGCAGTGTGTCGGTCATAGAACTGCCGTTGACTACGGCTGTCCTCACCACAAATGTGAAGAGCAGAACCACAACGGCAAAGGTTATACAAAGCGACTTGAGCCAGTCAAGTGCGCTGTCTATCAAGCTTGTTTTCTTATTTGAATCTTCCATCATCATGTCTCCCAAAAATAAGTATCTCTATTGTAGCAAGTTTTTCATAAAAAAGCAAGTGCCTGAGACCACAAATTCTCAGGCAACTTGTATTATTTGTCAGTTTCAGCCTCCGCATTTTTCAGCCGCCGGCGTTTTTCCTGTATTGATTTGAGAGACCGCCCGATTTTTGAGGAAAGCTCGCTGTCAGGAATCGAGTGCTCAAGCACCATTTTTACCTCCTCATCAGTCCAAGAGTGCCTTGGATAGAGATTTGCGGTTTTTGCATAGTAATTCTTCCTGTCAATCCGCTTCTGTCTGCGGGCATGCTCCTCCCGGACCTCGGGGGTTAATCGTTTTCGTGACATATATGTACCTTCTGCATTTCTAAGCTATCGGAATTGCCGGAAGCTCCAGCCGTCCCGATGAGGAAGATGAATCCGCTTCGGATGAATCGTCCTCAGAACTGCTACTACTGTCAGTATCATCAGAGCTCGTCCCGCTTGAACCAGTATCGGTGTCGGTATCGATTTCAGTGTCAATTGACGGAAAATAGTAGTTCGAATAATACGGATAGTAGTAACTCGTCCCACTCCCAGAGCTATCAGAGCTCACACTATCCTCCGACTCATCAAGAATAACAACATCCTCATCCGATTCATCCAGAACCACAGCATCCTCGCTGTCAGCAGTCGCAGCCGAAGTAGTTGTTGCTGCCGTAGTAGCCTTGGTAGTAGCCTGAGTAGATGCCGAATTGGCAGCCGAAGTGGCAGCCGAAGTCGTAACTGAAGCAGTAGCCTCAGTAGTCCCCTGCGGTGTAGTAGTAACTGGCTCAGCAGTAGTCTCCGGCACAGTAGTAACCTCCGCCACCGAAGTAACCTCAGAACTCAAAGTAACCTCCTCAGTCACCGCCGCAGTAGTCCCACTGCTCCCCGAATACTCCTCCTCAACACTCTCAGCGCACCCGCACAAAAACACCGCCACCATCAAAGCACCAACCACCAACCCAATCCTCAAAGTCTTCATTCATTCACCCCTCTAAAACCAAGGGCAGGGCGAGAGCCCTGCCCGATAGGTGGAATTTGAGTTCAATTAGCTAGCGTATTTGTTGTCGTAACTGGAAGTATCAATTTCCAAATCATCAGAAGCCACTGCAACAAAAGCTTCTCGCTCGTCAAACATAACTATCTGCAATTCGTAACTTTCATAAGTCATAACTACAATTCCTCCTTCAATCAGACCCAACCAGTATATGTACTAGCAGCATTACTCAGCAGATACATAGCCTTGACCAAATTCTTTCGATTAGTAAGTTCGTTTATAACACCAGAATCTTCAGAATCGGTAGACAATGCAAGTGTAGCACTGATATACTGATTTACAGTATAAGTAACAGTATAGCTATCTCCGATGCTCAACACATATTTGCCATTCATCATGTCTTTTGCAGGGATCTGTACTGATAAGCTATAGAGACCATCGCTAACGTAAGTAGGTTCAACAACAGTGTCGTTAATCTTGAATGTGAAACTATCAACATTTTCACTACTAACATTAACATAGAAGTTCATTGAAATGACGCCGTTTTCAAGAACAGTACTACCATCATTTGCACTGCTGAGTCCAAGTGAAGCGGATATTGTGCCTATTTCGTCAGGCTTATCGCCCTCAGTAGATGCATCAGTATCTGTCACACTACTCAAGTATTCATCGGACCAAGAACTACTAACAGAACTTAACCAGCCAGAATTATCGTAGTAAGTGCCATCAGCGAAATATGTAACTGCTGCATCACCGTAGTTCAACAAAGCTTTGCAAAGTTCAGAAGAACTCTTGTTGCCGTTTATAGCCCACTCGCAGTACTGTTTAACAGAATAAGTGTAAGTTCCAACACTGACGGAATCCCCATCGTACAGTGTCACTGAAATTTCTTTTGCCAATTCGGTTGCATAGACATATACTGTGTACCTATAGTAAGTAACGCCACCAATTACTTTAGTCTCATCACTTGCAGTAATACCAGTAATCTTTCTGGCAGATCCGTCATCATCTACAACAGCTGACATCGTATAATCACTAGCAGTAAGACCATCCATGCTAAAGTAGAATGTAACGCCTATAGCTCCGTCGAGAGTAAGAGTACGACCATAGAGTTCCGGAGTAGCAACAGTCTGTGCGGCAACCAGCGAAAGATATGCGCCCTCAGTCATGCTAGTAACGTCAACTGTGTCTGTTACAGTTGAACCGTATCTAGCATCTGCACCATCTGTGTACCAAACATAGTTTGTAAAGTCCATATCAGTATCAGTCATAGAACTAGCAGAAATTAGTGACAACTTCTTTATATCATACACATATATATCTGCAGCATTAGTTGATGCTGTATTGTTGTAGATGGCACATATGGTAGCAGCAGTCATGCTGAATTGTGTGCACTGGTCACCATAAGAAACATAAACACCACCGCCGACACTTGCTGAATTACCTGATATAATACCACCACTCATGATAAAGATACAGTTTTCCCCTACGTATACTCCGCCACCATACTGTGTCGCAGTATTACCTGATATTGTACCACCAGTCATAGTGAATTTGTTAGGATAGTTAGTCGTTATGCTTTCAGTATAACTAGTAACAACACCATTCTCATTAAGTGTTACGATGTATATCAGTTCTTCTGTTATGTTAGCAAGATTAACGCCGCCACCATTAGTTGCAGTATGACCGGAAATCGTGCCGCCATTCATAGCGAAAGAGCTTCCATTTTTAACAGAAATACCGCCATTGATAGAACCGCTACTAAGCGTGAATGAGCCTAAATAGTTACCTACAATATTGGACATTGAACTAAAATCGAGAACGTCGTAAATACCGTAATATGTTGACTCTCCCTCACCATCAGGGATGCTAGTAACATATGTAGAATACTCACTTGTTGGAATTATATAACTGCCATATGTTGCAGTCAGCACATAATATTGACCACTAACTGTCTTCGCATTAACCGTCACCCCACCCGTAACAGTTCCAGTTTCCTCTTCGCTGTCATCTTTCAGCGTCAGGTTTCCACCAGTAATGGTGATCGAACCAGTGAGGGTGTAGCCGGCGAGGTCGAGGGTGATGGTGTCGGTGTAGTCGATGGTGATGTTTTCGGTTACATCCTTGAGAAGCGTAACTATATCGCCTTCGCCTGCGGCTGTTATAGCGGCAGATACGGATTCATATTTAGTTACACTTGAATCGGTTGAGGATGTTACGGAGGCGAGGTAGTCAGCCGAGCTTGCACCAACAGTGTAAGTGCCGTCTCCATTCGTACTGTATTCCACAGTAGCATATGTTGTGACAACTGTCGCCGAATCGAAAGTTCCACCGGAAATGGTGATGCTACCGCCACTAGAATTCTTGTTATATATACAGTTGTCATAACTGCCTGAATAAGATGTATTGCCAGTTATAGTGCCTCCAGTTATAACAACAGTAGTTGAATTCATAACACGAACGCCACCACCGTATCCATGAGCTGCATTAGCTCCGTTAGAATTATCCTTATTATTAGTGATTGAACCAGATGACATACTGAAAGTACCACCCTGCAAGTAAACGCCGCCACCGCCACCATAAGTATTACTATTAGCACTTCCTCTAGCTACATTACCTGTAATTGAACCACCGCTCATATTAAATGTGCCGGAGCTATACACACCGCCGCCTGCTGTTGCAAGGTTATTCGATATGATTCCATCTACCAGATTGAAAGTGCCAGTAGAATAGTTGCAAACACCGCCGCCTCTTGCACCGGCATTAACAGTATTTGTTGCAGCACTATCGCTTGTAGAAAGTTCACTACTAGTTGACGCATCGTTACCGGTAATTGTGCCGCCATTCATAGTGAATGTACCTTCGTTATGTACTCCACCACCGCAAGCAACACAATCAGAAAAGCATACAATATATACTGAATTACTAGATATTGTACCTCCATTCATTACAAAGCTTGCACCACTACCGACGTATACTCCGCCACCATAAGCAGAATTTCCAGCAGTAACTGTTGCACTATTGCTTGATATTGTACCTCCATTCATAGTGAAGCTTGCACCAGAACCAGAGACACAAACGCCTCCACCCCACGCAGTACTGTCAGATGGACTTACATTATTTTCTGAAATTGTTCCGCCATTCATGATTAGTGTTCCAGTAACAAGGATGCCTCCACCACCATAGTTATAACTGACAGCGGAGCCCGTCTGCCCGGTACCACCAGTAATAGTTCCGGTGCTTTCCGAACTAGTATCGTTCAGGGTCAACGTGCCGTTTACAGTAATTACACTGCTATTTCCTGTACCCGTTAAAGTATATCCATTTAAATCAATTGTAACTTCTGCACCGCTGGGTATGGTAATATCGGTACTCAAAGTCAAATCACCACTAAGGTAATAGTTTCCTGACGATAGAGAACCGCCAGACGAAGTGAGAGCCGTTCCGGTCGTGTCCGCAATAACCCCTGCTGGCAAAACTGTCATTATCATGAGCACGCTCAGGACAATGCATATAAGCCTTTTTGCCATAAAAAATTCCTCCTTAGTTTGCACACAGGAGGATGAAATATATGAAAAATCCCCCGATGCACTTTGTTAAATAGTGTCGGAGGTTTGATGTTGGGCATCGATTTCGGGACGAAATCGAGTACCCCCCCGCAAAGTTTCTGTGGTTAAGCATTTGTATGCCCTTCCACCACATGTCATCATTATAATACTCTTTGTGGGGGTTGTCAAGAGGTTTTTCAAAAAAATGTGGGGGAAGCCGAAAATTTTTCAACCGATCGGGTCAATCGGCAGCGTTATGCGACCTTCGTCGTCGGAAACGCTGATGTAGGGCTTGGTGGTCGACGCAGTTGTGGTCGTGGTGGTTGTAGTAGTGGTAGTGGTTGTAGTTATTGTAGTTGTCTCTTCGGAAGAAGCCTCGGTTGTGGTGGTCGTTTCAGAAGAGGTGGTCTCAGTGACGGTCGTAACCAAGGCTTCACTGGTGAGCTCAGGGAGAGCGGTGACTGCCGGATAGTAGTAGCTGGGATAATAGTAATAGTAGTAGGTCTCATCAGAATCCTCGTCAAGGTCGACAATTTCGTCCGATTCATCGATGGAGACAAGCTCATCCGATTCGTCGAGGATGATGTCGGCTTCTTCGCCGGATATGACGGCAGAAGTTGGGGTCTCAGCGGCTTTGGCGGTGGTTGTGGTGGTTTCAGATGAGGTTTCGGGAGAAGTTGTGACTGCTGGCTCGCTTGTATCAGCGGTTGTAGTGGTCGGCGAAGAGGAGGATTCCGGGGCGGTTGTAACCGACGGAGAGGTTTCTTCCGGGACTGTTGCAGTAGTGACGGAGGCTGTCTCCTCCGACTCAGACTGAGTGGTGGCAACTGCTTCTGATTCAAGAGATGCACGGGAGATGGTGATATTGACGCCGGCACAGCCGGTAAGCATGACGACCACAAGCAGCACTATAGCACATGCAAGCAGGACTTCACGTCTCTTCATCTCTTCACTCCCCCATCATTATTGCCAACCGGTATATTTGCTCGCTTCCAAGCTGTAATAGTAAATAGCTTTACAGAGATTTGCCAGTGCAGTATCATCCTCTGTTTCGACAATATTCTTAACATAAGACAGCACGCTGTAGGTGGTGAACTCCACGCCGTTTTTCAGGACTGTAAAGGTTGTATCCATGTCTTTGGCAGGAACCTTGAATTCAATATAGTACGAATAATTTTTATCGTCCACTGAGTGCAGCTCCAGAGTGGTTCCATCCACCGTAAACACATCATCTTCGCTCGCAGCTTCGGATGTCAGATAGAGCCTGATTGCCACCGTGTTTCCAAGAAGAATGGTTTTTGCAACACCGGTTGTTTCCGTTCCGTCATATTCGCTCAGATCAACATCCCACGCTTCCGCTACAGGGTCTGTCCAGTCGCCTATATCTTCGAAGCTATACTGGCTTATTCCGGGATCATATGCGCTGGCATAATCGCCGTAATTGAGAAGAGCTTTACAGAGTTCGCTTTCCTCCCATTCGTTTTCAATCGCATTAAGGCAGTAGTCGTACACGGAATACTCATAAGTATCAGTCGAATTTTCGCAGTCGGTCAGGCTTGCATATATAGTAGTTAAGAACTCATTCGGCTTCACATAAACAGTATAACGATAATATTCAACGCCATTGCTGAGAATTTTGCTCTCGCTGGCATAAATAATCTGCTCCTCGCCATCATCCCCGATTTTTGCTGAAAGAGTATAATTTGCCGGCGACTCAACGTCTGTCATGCTGAAATAAAACGTAACTCCCAGAGTCCCATCGAGTGTCAATGTCTCCCCATAGAGCACAGGCAAAACAACCTCCGGCTCTTCCACATCCGCAGTCACCACATAAGGATAATCCGTATCATCAGTCTTATTACAACTATATCCCTCAGAAACATAGCTCGTCACATCAGCACTATAGTGCCCAGCGGTGATGCTGACATTAGAAGAGGATTGTTTATACACAGGGTATGATGAAGATGAATTAGTACTGACATACGTATTAGGATTAGAAATGGTTATTGTAGCTGAAACAGTATGAATCCCATACGCCTGAGAATCGCTACTATCAGCTGTAATTTCTACACAGTCAGTTCCACTTATATCTACAGAGCCTTTGTAACAATAAACAGCTGCACGCTTTGTAGACTTAACTGTTCCAGCTGTAATATTAATAGTGGCAATACTAGAGGAATCAGTCGTATATATGCCGTATGCACCGCTAACAGTTCCACCATTCATATTCAAAGTTCCATTCGTAGAAATCCCTATAGCATGCGTTGATGTAGAGGTTGATGTATTCGTGACCTTTCCTGTCTTCCCTTCGCTACTGTCAATCAAATTAAGCGTTCCACCTTTGACAATAATAACACGTGTACCAGAAACGCTCAATTCGTATCCGTTCAGGTCGAGGGTAACTTCTTCACCCGAATCAATTTGGAGAAAATTTTTGAGCGTCACATTGGAGGAAAGCTTGTATTTGCCGGTAGTGAGCACTTTGCTTGAAGAAGATATTTCAGTGTAGTTCTCCTCATCCGCAAACACATTTACATCAGAAAAACTGCCCGATGAGAGGCAGAAGACCATTACTAAGGCTATTAGTATACATCCGAATCTCTTACGCATAAACCCTCCCACAGCAGAAAAAACGAATTAATGGAAATGTTTGCATTTAACTTTAGTATATTTTAGCATGACAAATCCCGGGTGTCAAGAATTTTGACGACTAAATTCGACTTTTTTCGAGTTATTTTTTTGAAACGTGGCTTTTTAAGCAGATTATCACGAAAAAAGCTCCCCGCACACGGCGAGGAGCTTAGTAAAATTCAGATTATCTTCTCTTTGAGGAGACCACTGCGAGTGCAGCTATTGCCATCGGAATGAGTGAGAATACAATTCCAGTCGTCGGATTTGACTCCACCACCGGCTCAGAAACCTCCTCCGGCTCCGAGGATTCCTCTGTATCCACCTCAAGCTCAGTGTCAGTGTCCTCGACAGGTTCATCAACTACGATAACCTGAGATGAAGTGTCAGTTGTAGTAGTTGACGTAGCAGTAGTAGTTGCTCCGCTCGCTATCAATGTCGAAGTGTCAAGCTGACTGTCGGTATACAGAACGCCATCATAGTACAGCGATGCGGTCTTTGTCAGCACACCATAGGTGTATGAAGATGTAACAGTCGCAGGCACAAACATGTTATCCCCACAAGAGCTGCAATAGAACACCGCAAACGCCGAACTGTAATCCGTAGACCAAGCCCATCTGGTTAAGACGTAGGTGTGGGTGTGGTCGGTAGACGACGAAGTTGAAGTAAATGCAGGAGTGATTGTAACCGCAGAATCCGGCATTGTAAATGTATACGTTCCACCCGAACCACTTACAGTAACTGTGTTTCCGCTGCCATCAACAACTGTGATGCCCGATACAGTGTAACCGGTGTTAGCGGTAACTGTAACCGTGATGGTGTCGCCAGCTTCTGCGGAGGTGGGGGTGACGGTGACAGTGCCGTAGTCGGAGGTGGGGACTGAGATAGTGTAGGTTGTGGTGGGATCGTCTGTATCACTATAGTTGTAATGAATGGTAGCGTTGTATAGTCCTTCGTTATAACCAGCAGTTATAGTTGCATCTATTGCTTTCCACTCAGCTTCTGAGCCATAGTAATACACATCAGTTAAACCTGAACTATAGCCAAATGGCACTGAAAAGGCATAACCAATACTTGTAACTGTGTCAGGAACATAAAGTACTTCCAAACGAGTTACTCCCAAATCAAACGCATAATTTCCGATTCTTTCTACACCATCCGGGATAGCATAAGATGTGTTGCCTGCTTTTCTGGGATATGCAATAAGAATAGTCAGATCTTTAGTGAGTAACACGCCATCAATATCGCAATAATTCTGGTTGTTTTTATCTACATTGATGCTGGACAGTGAATAACACTCACGAAATGCAGACTCTTCTATGTTCGTCACGCCTGCAGGAATATCAATGCTTTTTATAGAAGACCATAAAAATGCCTCTTTGTCTATACTTAAGCCACTTACATTTTCAGAGATTGTAACAGTCTTAATTGTCTCACTGCAAAATGCCTCAACTCCTATGCTTGTTACGCTCGAAGGAACAGTAATGTCCTGCAGATACTGACAATTGTAGAAAGCACCGTCAGCGATGGTAGTTACACCATCAGGAATGACATAGGATGTATTAGTACGACCCTCCGGATAGAATACCAATTCAGTTCCAGCTTTGTTGAACAGAACTCCGTCTATATCCGAGTAGTACTTATTATCATCTGAAACGTTGATCGTTGTCAAGCTTCCACAGCGGAATGCGCCACCGCTGGTAAGAGCAACACCGTCTAAGGCTACTAACAAATATGAAGTAGCGTCAATGCTTGTAACAGAAGCAGGAATGTCAATGCTGGTAAATACAGCTCCGACAAATGCATATGCATGAATCTCTAACAAAGTACTTGGTAGTGACACGCTTGCGAGCGAAGTAAAGTCATAAAAAGCACCTTCGCCGATAGTAGTAACTCCCTCTTCAATTACAACTGATGTAACAACTACATCAGCAGAATATGAACTCTTGTAGGTTGACCACGGAACATCCGATAGAATTCCTGTATACCTATAATTGCTGAAGTCTTCCATTGCACCTGTACCGGAAATTGTTAGTACTCCGTCAGAGGTGAGTGACCAGCTTAAGTTATTTCCGTCAGCTCCAAAAGTTCCCGAATCAACAACCGTAGTTTCAGCCACCGACACCACACTCAGCATACTCACCGCCAGTGCCAAAGCTATCATCACAGCCAAAATTTTCCTCAATTTTTTCACAATAAATCCTCCTCGGTTTGTGCCAAGGAGGACGAAATATAGATATAAAAAATCCCCCAAAGCACTCTTTAGTGTCGGAGGTTGAAACTGGGTGTACGGAACGTACTACCCCCCGCATCAATTTTACCGGTTAAGCGTTTATCAAATGCTCACCTTATGATGAAATTGTAGCATACTATTTCCGGGTTGTCAATAGCTTTTTGCAAAAAAATATAGGAGTTAATCCTCCTCATCTTCTTCCTCTATTTTTGCAAGGTAAACCAAGATGGGCGAAAAGGACTTGTGAGTGATGAAAGATTTACGGGAATTGAGGGTGATTTCACCACGTCCGGGAAATGGGAGGCGGAACGAGAAAATAAGACCACCATCGGCACTGTCATCGACGATAAGATTTGTCTTGGCTTGACGGCAGAACTTGCCGACAACTGCCAGACCGGTTTTTCTTTTTTCATCAACGAGGCGTTCCTCAATTTCCTCAAGCTCTGCGCCATAACCGTTATCGGAAACAGTTATGGAGGCGGTTCCATTGAGTCTGGAAATTTTGATTCTGATTACCCCATCATCCCGGTCAACATTGCTGATGGCGTTGACTATGATGTTCATCAGACAGGAAGTGAGCCTGTCAGGGTCAGAGTAAACATAGATGGCACTCTCAATCTCAGTAATAATCTGAATATTTGATTTTCTGAGCTTTGAACGGCATACATTGACCATGTCCTCCACCATATCGGAAAGGCAAAAAGTGATCGGCTTGAAGTCGTCAAGATTGACCATCTCTTCGGAGTTGATGACGGCTGAAAGAACCTTGTAGCAGGACGACACAATTTTATTACAAGTGCCCATTTCTTCATACACATCAGCGTCCTCAAGTGCTAACTCGAGACGCTCAGCGCATGTCACAATCTCCATAAGATTGCTTCTTATAATTTTATACTCGTGCTTACTGAGATCAAGAAGTTCTTCCATAATGTCACCACCCATTTCTTAATTTATTAATGCCAACGTTACTAATCTCATCATATCACACATTCCGAGAAAAGTAAAGGATAATTTCGACTTTTTTCGACAATGCGGCATGTCAGAACAGTGCGATTTATGCTATCTTATTATACCGTGTTTGTGATGATGTATCCAAAAACAGAGGAATTTTTTTATAAAAACGCCGTCCCCATGGTGAGAACGGCGTTTTGCAATTCAAGAACAAGCTTCGAAATTATCTTCTTCCGATTTCAAGCTCAGCAGGACCAGCATTGTCATGGTCGATGATGTACTTGACGAGATCGTCAACCTGAGTGAAAGCAAGTCCGACATAGCTGTCAGCACAGCCATAGTAGATAGCCATCTTGCCGGTTTCAGCATCCTGCAGTGTAGCGCACGGGAAAGCAACGTTCGGAACGAAGCCTCTTTCCTCATACCACTCCTCAGGAGTGAGAAGATAAGTAGAGCAACGGTGAAGAACCTTGGAGGGTTCGTTGATGTCGAGGATTGCTCCGCCTATGGAGTATACGAAACCATTGCAGGTGTTGGCAACACCATGATAGATAAGAAGCCACCCCTCAGAGGTCTCAATCGGAACTGCGCCTGCACCTATCTTGGTTCCCTCCCACCAGTTGTTGTAGGAGATGCCCATTACGTGGCGGTGATGTCCCCAGTATTCCATATCATAGCTCTCGGAGAGGAAAATATCGCCGAAAGGAGTATGACCGGAGTCGCTCGGACGGGAAAGAAGCATATACTTGCCGTTGATCTTTCTCGGGAAGAGAACGCCGTTTCTGTTGAACGGAAGGAAGGGATTTTCGATTCTTACGAACTTCTTGAAGTCGGTAGTCTTGGCGATGCCAAGGGTTGCGCCGTAGCCGTCCTGACACCAGATCATGTAGAAAGTGTCCTCAATCTTGAGAAGTCTCGGATCATACATGTATGAGGGCATGAAAGGCTTGCCTTCCTCGTCTACGAAGTTGATTCTGTCCTTCTCAAATTCCCAGTGAATAGCGTCGTCGCTGTAACCGAGATAGAGGAACGGCACGCCATTGATTGATTCAGCTCTGAAGATACCGACAAAACGTCCGCCATAGGTGACTACGGAGCTGTTGAATATTCTTGCAATTCCCTCAATCGGGTTTCTGCCGATGATAGGGTTTTCTGTGTATCTCCACACGGGGAGATTGTAGTTTTCGGGCTTCTCCTGCCAAGGAATATTGGGCAGATTCTCGCCATTTATAATCTTTACCTTGTCCATTTTTTACTCTGTCCTTTCGGTCAAAATTCAGAATTTATATCCCCTTCGGGCTTCTGCAAAATTATTATATCACAGCCCATCTGACATTTCAAGAGGAGATTATTATTTTCTTTTGAATTGTCAGATAGCACACTGAAACGCTTGACATTGAGGGCGAACTATGTTAAATTTGATGAGAGCTACGCAAATATCGTCAGTCCTCGAAAGGAGTTCTCTAAAATGAGCAGTCGAAAAAAATTCATAGAAAGCTGTGAAATGGTCGAGCACAAAACATATATGCTCGGCGGATATGAGCAGAAAGTACTGATTGAAGGCAAAAAGGCGGACAATCCGCTTGTTATATATCTGCATGGCGGTCCCGGAAATCCTATCCCGTTTGGCGAGGGCTGCAGTGGACTCTTCCCCGATCTCGAAGAAAAATGTACGATGGTCTATTGGGATCAGCTCGGCTGTGGAATCAACGATGCAGAGCTCGATGACTCAATTTGTATTCAAAGCTATGTCGATATGTCAATAGACCTGATAAATGCTTTACACAGGGATTACCCCGACCATAAAATCTGCCTTTTCGGTGTTTCATGGGGTTCTGTCTTGGCGGCGAGATGTGCAGTTGAGATTCCAGAGCTTCTAGACAAAGTCATGGTATATGGTCAGATAACGAAAGAACTTTTCTTCAACGACGAGGTATTCTCAGCCCTTGAGAAAAACATGTCTGAAATGAGCAAAAGTGAGCTTGAAGCATACGAGAGAGTGAAGAAAAGCACCGTTCCCAGAACAGATTCAGACATTGCTGACATGGGAAATCTCATCAAAAAGTGCACCGATGGCTATCACAATCCGAACGGTGGCAAAACTCCCGTAGGTAAATTTGTTGTTGGAATGCTCACAAGTCCCGACTATCATCTCAAGGATTTCAAGGCTGTATTCGACAATGGAACTCATCGCAAGCCAATTATCATCCGTCAGCTTATGGATATTGACATGAGGGAAACTCTTGCAAAAATAAAGCTCCCCTACCTCATTGTGCAGGGAAGCTCAGACCTCGTGACATCAACCAATTCGATAAGAAACTATCTCAGCGAATGTCCGAACGAACATATCAGATTTAAGGTTATTCCGAATTCAGGTCACATGCCAAGCGGAGAAGCCATGCAATTTCTGATGGAAGAAGGAATGAATTTCCTGTCTGAGAATATCACCGTCAGCTGTTAAGCTTTTCCGGCTTCTTACGAAGCTTCATAAGCGCAAAACAGCAGATTATAAGCACTATCGGGAATATCATTGCGGCTGAAAGCCCAGATTTCAGGCTGTCGCCGTTGAGTCCCGAAACAAAGCCGACGAGTGTAGGACCGCTTGTACAGCCGACATCTCCGGCAAACGCTAAAAGCGCAAAGAGCGCAGTTCCGCCTTTCGGGAATTTGGCGGAAGCAAGGCTGAAAACTCCGGGCCACATTACTCCGACTGATAGCCCACAAAGCGCACAACCCAAGAGCGAAAGAAGTGGCAGAGGCGAAAGAACGGTCAGAAGATACGAAATTACGCATAGGATTGCGCTTCCAATCATAACCGGGAGTATGTCAATCTTATGCGATATTTTTGAGTTTGCAACTCTTGCGATTCCCATAAGAACCGCAAACAGGCAAGGACCAGCTAAATCGCCCACCGCCTTTGAAACTCCGAGTCCGCTTTCAGCAAACGCAGACGACCACTGGCTCATTGCGAGCTCGCTTGCACCGGCGCAGAGAATCATTACTATGAACAGTATGAAAGCCTTCGAGGACAGAAGGTCTTTGATTTTCATCGAACTTCCGTCTTCGGTGAGTGTTTCAATCGGTACTTGAGTGAACAGAATTGCATTAACAGCAGGAAGAACTGCCCATATACAGCTCATTATCCGCCAGTTCTCGAGTCCAAACAGGCTGAAAAATATAGTCGAAACAAGTATAACCAGAACAGCTCCCCAGCAGTAGAACGAGTGAAGCATGCTCATAGCAGACGCCTTGTCGTCAGTCGGGCAAGCCTCGACAATCGGACTTATCATAACTTCTATCATTCCCCCACCGACAGCATAGATTATGACCGATATAAGAAGACCAGCATAGGCGTTCGAAAGAACTGTCGGAAGAAAAGCAAGCATCACAAGTCCTGTTGCTGAGAAGATATGCGCAGCAACTATGCAGGTTCTGTAACCAAGCTTGTCAATAATCTTGGTGCTGAGTAAATCGACTATCAGCTGTGTGAGAAAATTGAGTGTAGTGATAAGCGTTATCTGACTTACGGATATTCCGAATTCACTGCTGAAAGTCACAAAAAGAAGCGGAGCAAACAGGTTTACCGCCGCTTGGGTTATGTATCCTATGTATGAACAACGAATTGTACTTTTGTAGCTAAGTCTCATAAAAAATCTCCTTTTTTGCAAAGTTATGCCCCGTGTTTGAAGCGGGACATTTTTTGTTTTAAATTTTGTAAGTCCGTCTTACCACTCGATACCGGTGATGCCATACCCGGCGGCAAACTCCTTGATTGCCGCAAATGATGTGTCGCTGATGTCGTGCTCCATCTTGCAGGCATCATTCTGTGCGGTTTCCTCATCGACACCGAGCCTGACAAGAATCTTTGTGAGAACCGTATGCCGTTCATAGATTTTCTCAGCAACTTCAAGTCCGGCATCTGTGAGTGAAAGATAACCGTCCTTATCCACAGTGATATACATTCCGTTTTTAAGAAGCCCGACAGCACGGCTCACGCTTGGCTTTGAAAAGCCCATATATTCAGCAACATCCAGTGAACGGACATATCCTTTCTGATGTGAGAGTATATATATAGTCTCAAGATACATTTCACCTGACTCTGCAAGGTGCATATTCGACTCCTCCTTTGAAAACTATACTTTATTGTTGTCTGTATATCTATAATAACATTGTGGAGCAAAAAATGCAAGTGCAAGATGACTTTTTGTGACTTAAAAATTATGCACAATTTTGTTGTTAGCTTCCGCTAACCAATTGTGAATCCTGCCGAATGTGAAAAAATCGAGAAAAAGATATTGACAAAAACTCGAAAATGAGCTATTCTATATAAGGATGGTTAGCTTGAGCTAACCTCATAGCTCCGCATTTTGTGGATGTATCAAGAGGTGACATATATGATTCCTTTGCCGATGGCAGATGTCGGGGAAGAATGTGTAATAAAAAAGGTAAATGGCGTTTCTGATGTCAAATCGCATCTTGAAGATCTGGGATTTGTACCGGGTGCTGTAATATCAATTGTTACGGTTATGGGCGGAAATGTCATCGTTAATATCAAGGATTCCAGAATCGCTATAAACGAAGAGCTGGCAAGAAAAATCATGGTTTGAAATCAAATTCAAATATTATAAGGAGGTATGTCAGGTGAAAACGCTCAGAGATGTAAAAATCGGCGAAACCTGCACAGTTGTAAAGCTTAATGGCGAGGGTGCGATAAAGCGTCGCATCATGGACATGGGCATTACAAAGGGTGTTCAGATTTACGTCCGCAAGGTTGCTCCGCTCGGTGATCCGGTCGAGATAACCGTCAGAGGATATGAGCTTTCGATAAGAAAAGCAGATGCTGAAACTATTGAGGTTCAGTAAAACATTTGGGGAATTCTTCCCCATTATTTAAATCATTCGATTAGCCTAAGCTAATAAGCAATAGCTAACTTAAGCTGATCAGAGGAGAGGATTAAGCAACATGGATAAAGAAATAAGAATTGCCCTTGCCGGCAATCCGAACTGCGGAAAAACTACGCTGTTCAACGCCTTGACAGGCTCCAATCAGTTTGTTGGAAACTGGCCGGGCGTAACTGTTGAAAAGAAGGAAGGCAGACTCAAAAAGCACGACGGCGTTATCGTCACTGACCTTCCGGGTATCTACTCGCTTTCTCCCTACACCCTTGAAGAGGTTGTAGCAAGAAACTATCTCATTGGCGAGCGTCCCGACGCTATTCTGAATCTTGTCGACGGAACAAACCTTGAAAGAAACCTTTACCTGACAACTCAGCTCACTGAGCTTGGAATTCCGGTTGTCGTTGCTGTCAACATGATGGATATTGTCAGAAAGAACGGCGACAAGATCAATCTTTCAGAGCTTTCAAAGCAACTTGGATGCAAGGTTCTCGAAATGTCTGCCCTCAAAGGCGATGGAGTCATGGAAGCGGCTGAGGCGGCTCTCGATGCCGCTAAGAACGCAAAGACCGTTCCGATGCATACTTTCTCAGGACCCGTCGAGCATGCTATCGCTCACATTGAAGAAGCGGCTGTACATAACCTTCCCGAGGAGCAGCAGCGTTGGTATGCAATAAAGATTTTTGAAAGAGACGAAAAGGTTTTAGAGCAGCTCAAGCTCGACCCGGGAGTTCTTTCTCATATCGAATCTGACATTGTCGCCGCTGAAAAAGAGCTTGACGACGACGCTGAGTCTATAATCACCAACGAGAGATATGTCTATATCGGTTCTATCATCAAATCCTGCCATGTCAAGAAGAATGCAGGAAGTCTTACCGTTTCTGATAAGATTGATAAAGTAGTTACCAACCGTTGGCTCGGTCTTCCGATATTTGCGGTTATCATGTTCTTAGTTTACTACATCTCGATGGTCACCGTCGGTGCGGCGGCTACAGACTGGGCTAATGACGGTCTCTTTGGCGATGGCTGGCATCTCTTTGGAATCGGAAGCAGTGCTTATAATGAAGATGCTGAAGAATATGGAAGCTCACCCGACATCATTCTGGCATTTGCAGGCGAAGACAGCGATCTTGAAGATGTGCTCGACACCGAAAGCGAGGACTTCAACGCCGCAGTTGCTAAGGCTGAAATAAACGAGCTCATCGCTTCTGTTGACTCCTCTGCTACTGCTGAATATGAAGTAGAAGACGAAGAAACTCTTGCAGTTGAAACTGAGGTTGCCACTTATGAAGATCTGGTTGCTGCAGCTGAGATACTTGAAAAGTATGAATATTCTGAGCCTGACCCTGCTGACTACGGAATCTGGGTTCCCGGTATTCCGGTTATCATCGAAAGCGGTCTTGATGCAATCGGCTGTGCCGACTGGCTCAAGGGATTAATCCTTGACGGTATCGTTGCCGGTGTCGGAGCAGTTTTGGGATTTGTTCCTCAGATGCTCGTTCTGTTCCTCTTGCTCGCTTTCCTTGAAGCTTGCGGATACATGGCGAGAATCGCATTTGTCCTCGACAGAATCTTCCGCAGATTCGGTCTTTCCGGAAAGTCATTCATCCCGATTCTTATTGGTACAGGCTGCGGAATCCCCGGAATCATGGCTTCACGAACGATTGAAAATGAACGTGACAGACGTATGACCATCATGACCACAACATTTATCCCCTGTGGAGCAAAAATGCCGTTCATTTCGATGATGGCTGGTGCTATATTCGGAGGTTCTCCGGTAATCGCAGTAGGTTCATACTTCCTTGGCATGGCGGCGATAATCGTCTCCGGTATCATGCTCAAGAAGACAAAGATGTTTGCAGGAGATCCAGCTCCGTTCGTTATGGAGCTCCCCGCTTACCATATGCCTACACTTGGCAATGTCTTGAGATCCATGTGGGAGCGTGGCTGGTCATTCATCAAGAAGGCTGGAACAATAATCCTCCTCTCCACAATCGTTATCTGGTTCACATCCTTCTTCGGATGGGCTCCTGACGGCTTCAGAATGCTCGCTGAGGAAGAGATGGAATACAGCATCTTAGCTAAGATCGGTTCGCTGGTGGCTTGGATATTCGCTCCTCTCGGCTGGGGCAACTGGCAGGCGGCTGTTGCGGCTGTTACCGGTCTTGTTGCAAAGGAAAATATCGTCGCTACAATGGGTATTCTCTTCTCCGGTGAAGCCTCTACATACGCTTCAATCGCTGCTGCATTCACAACAGTATCCGGACTTTCATTCCTCATCTTCAACCTTCTCTGCGCTCCCTGCTTCGCAGCAATGGGTGCAATCAAGCGTGAAATGAACAACACAAAGTGGTTCTGGTTTGCAATCGGATATGAGTGTGGATTTGCATATGCTATCGCCCTCATCGTAAATCAGCTCGGCAACCTCTTCACCGGTGCACTCATTGTTGACAGCGTTATTATGAGCGTCGTAAATGTAGTTTCACTCATAGTTGCAATCGCTCTCATTGTTCTCATGGTTTATATGCTTGCCAAGCCCTATAAGCCGGCTGAGAAGCTCACTGTAGGTACAAAATAATAAGCAGAAAGAGGTGTTTGTAATGGTTACATGGCTCACTGAAAATATCGGTACAATAATTGTCCTGATAGTCCTTGTTGCGATTGTTGCTGGCATAGTTATGGCAATGCGTAAAGACAAGAAAAGCGGTAAATTAAGCTGTGGTGGAAACTGCGGCAGCTGCGGTGGCTGTGCCCATGCAGCATCCTGTTCAGCAGGTCAGAAAAAGCGATAAACCGCTCCCCTGCTGACATCATCAGAACGTCGCTTATCAGGCGGGAAAGCATAGGGTTTTCCCGCCTGATTCAGTGTAGAAAGGAAATTGAAAATGACAGAAACAATCCTCAAGATAGACGGCATGAGCTGTCCGATGTGCGAATCGCACGTCAATGACACTGTGAGAAGCAAGTTTAAAGTTAAAAAGGTCACTTCTTCCCATAAGAAAGGCGAGACGATTATAATATCCGAATCAAGCTTACGTGCTGAAGAGATTACAGAAGCAATAGGTGCAACCGGATACAAAGTTTTATCAGTTGACAGCCATCCTTACGTCAAAAAAGGTCTATTCTCGAGATAATAACATGCAGATAAAAAAAGTTGCCCAACAGATGAGTTGAGCAACTTTTTCTTTATTTATTTTCTCGCTTACTATTCTGACTTTCTTTTGGTGATGATTATAACGGCGACAACTGCAACAACTGCGAGGATTGCGACTGATCCGACAATCAGTATTGCTGTGGTGGCGGACATTGAGCCTCCTCCACTGGAAATTGCCTGACCGTCGATTATCATACAGTCGATATAAAGGGTGTCCTCAAGCTCACTGGCGGCGGTAAGAGTGATTGTGTTCTCGCCTTTCTTCAAGGACACCGCAACGGTGCAGTAATCCCAGTCTTCCTTTGAACCGGTGCTCGTGAGCTCTAAGTTCGATACCTTCTTGCCGTTGACATACAGCGTGAGCCCGGAGACGTCGGCATTTTCAAGAAGATACCGGATGTTCAGATTATATGTCCCGGCAGAATTAACAGTGACTGTGTCCTTTACGGATGCGCCCTGAGAAGTTCCGAATACGAGATAGCCCTGACCGTAGTAATTCCTCACGTCGTAGCTTGTACCGCTCTTGACGAGCTCTTCGATGTCCTTGTAGGCATAGAATTCCGCTTCATACTGCCTGTTACCCGTGTAGGTGGGAGGGCTTTCCGGCTCAACTATGGTTGAGACATTGTAGTCTGTTGAGCGGTCGGCGTTGTTGCCGCTGACATTGATGGTGATGTCAATAGGACCATTGTGGGCAATAGTTACCGTGAAAGTGCCGTTTGAGTACTCTGTCGTCACATTGCTCGCAGAGGTGTTGGTGCCTCTGTCGGTATAGGTGATGGTCGGCTCTTCTGAGCAACCGCTGATGACAATCGTGTCAGTCTTCTGGAGAAGAATGCTGTTCTCGTCGTAGTTGTTGAGATAAATCTCAAGACTATCGGCGTATTCATTTATGATTCCGGTCGTATAGGTTGAAAGTGTGAGTTCAACGCTGTCGGCGGTGTTGTACTGGAACGGAATCGTTCCTGTGGCACTCTTGCCCGTCTTCAGCGGATTATAGACAACCCATGTGTTCCCGTTGCGACCGGCGTAAATATCTCCTGTGTATTCCTCCGGGAACAGCTCGTTGAACTCCGCCACCTTGTCCTCGATGGTCGCCCACCTTTCGGATATTTCCGACTGCAGAATCTGCACCTCAAACTGCTCCGCTATGTCGTCAGCGAGTGCGTACACCGTCGGAATAGTCGGATACCGTCCGGTGGACTTGTAGATAGAATGGTTTTCACTGAGACTGCCGTCGTAGTCATTCTGATATAATCCCTCGAACAGCGTCGGATATGTAGAATACTTGTCATCGTCAGAACCGCTGTCGACATCCTGAATGATGACTACCTTGGTGTTTGCAATGACCTCCTCCCGTGTGGGAATCCGTATCGCTCCCTCGATAATCTTTCGGAACATGTCAGTCACAACATTCGAAAATACCGTGTAGGACGACCATTGTCGTTCGGTATATCCATCATCGTCAACCGTTGCCGTGTCCTCATAGAAATCGTCCGTCGGGACAAGCTCCGGACCGTCTATTACGGTTGCGCCTGATTTTAAGAATCTCTCAAGCATGACCGCAAGTCCTGTCGACTGGGTGAACGAAACTGAGCCAGTCCAGCCGGTTTCATCATATCTGACGCCATAATTCCCGCAATATCCCGAAAGATACGCTCCGAGGCAAATGCTCTCCATATCCGCAATATAGCTTGTCTGGGTGTATTTCTCGCAGAGTATGAAGTTCTCGGTGTAATCAAGACATGCCTGTTCGAATTCAGGAACCTGCTTTATCATTGCAAGCGGATTTATCGATGCACTCCACTGGTTTCCGCACCAGCTGACGACAAGATAGCCACCATACTTATTGCAGAGCTCCAATAGGTTTGCAAAGTGCTTGTATCTGTCTGTCGGTTCTACTCCTGCATCACTGAAGCCCCAGAACTGCTCACAGTAGTTGAAGCCCAAGAAATTCGGATAATCGGTGAAGAACTCTTCGAAGATTGTCCCCTCAAGGCTTGAATCGGGATAATCATCGAAGTGAGACCATGCGCCGCTTGACGGCTGAATCAACACCCACACGCCTCTCTCAGCGCATGTTCTCAGCCATGACTTAGCTGTTTCGTAGCCGTATTCAACAACATTCCACGTCCCATCCTCATCATTCCTGCTGACAGAAAGGGAGATGTTAAAAACGACGTACGGAAGCAAATCCTCCGGAATCAGGTCGATTATCGCATCCGGATCGGGATAGTTCCATGTATCTATATGTACTATCCACATGGGCGACTCAGTGGAGACTTCACGGCGAAGTGTTCCATCGGTTGAAGCCACCCAGTCAGAATCGGATTCGTCCGCAACAGTTGCTACCGTTGCAACCGGAAGTGCGCACACGAGCAGTGCCAACGAGACGATCCACGCTAAAACTCTTGACAATTTCATTACATTTATCTCCTTCTGGCTTAATCAGTACCAAGTATTTGTGTAATAATTATATAGAATACGTGAATTCAAGTCAAGCGTTTATGGCTTTTACACAAATTGTTTTAATTTTTAGGCTATATAAACTCATTATATGGCTATTACATGGAAAAGCCGCACCGATTGCTCAGTGCGGCTTACATTTACTTCAGCGGTTGTGCATAGCTGCAAGCTCATACTTCCTCTTGGTAGCTTCTCCGCCTCTTATGTGCCTTTCCCTCTTATTGATGTCGAGAATAACCTTGACTTCTTTGTATAATGACGGCTCTACTTTTTGCAGTCTGTCAGACACGTCCTTGTGGACTGTGGACTTACTGATCCCGAACTCTTTTGCCGCTTGTCGGACGGTCGCCCTGTTTTCAACTATGTATTCGCCAAGAATTACAGGGCGTTCTCTATCCCTCGGTATTTCCGTCATAAGCTCACTCTTTCCTGATGCGTTTTAGTAATGTATATTACAAGAAAGGCAAAAATAGAAGTTACAGACGGTCAGAACGATGATATTTCGGAAATCCGGAGATTTACATAGACATTTATCCTGCCTTATGACGCCCTTAACAAAAAATTTTCCTGCAAACCACCGCATTTTTCGGACAAAGGTCTTGCAAATAGCGAGAAAATGGTGTAGAATATAAGAGCATAAAAAACACTATTGGAGGTTTTTATATTATGTCTAAGTCTGTAAAAGTTGCGATTAACGGATTTGGCAGAATCGGACGTCTTGCTTTCCGCCAGATGTTCGGTGCTGAAGGATACGAAATCGTAGCAATCAATGATCTCACAAAGCCTGAGATGCTCGCTCATCTTCTCAAGTATGATACCGCTCAGGGCGGCTACTGCGGAAGAATCGGCGAGAACGCTCACACTGTTGACGTTAAGCCCGCTGTTTATGCTGAGGACGGCAAGACCGTTACAGTTCCCGGTGCTATCATCGTTGACGGCAAAGAAATCACCATTTATGCAAAGCCCAACGCTTCTGAGCTTCCTTGGGGAGAGCTTGGAGTTGACGTAGTTCTCGAGTGCACCGGCTTCTATTGTTCAAAGGCAAAGAGTCAGGCTCACATCGACGCTGGCGCAAAGAAGGTTGTTATCTCTGCTCCTGCAGGAAATGACCTCCCCACCGTTGTTTACAGCGTTAACGAGAAGACCCTCACCACTGAGGATACCATCATCTCTGCAGCTTCCTGCACTACCAACTGCTTGGCTCCTATGGCTAAGGCTCTTAACGACTATGCTCCTATCCAGAGCGGTATCATGTCCACCATCCACGCCTACACTGGCGATCAGATGATCCTCGATGGTCCTCACCGCAAGGGCGACCTCCGTCGTGCAAGAGCTGGTGCTGCAAACATCGTTCCTAACTCCACCGGTGCTGCAAAGGCTATCGGTCTGGTAATTCCTGAACTCAACGGCAAGCTCATCGGCTCCGCTCAGAGAGTTCCTGTTACCACCGGTTCCACCACCATCCTCACCGCTGTTGTCAAGGGCGAGAACATCACCAAGGAAGGCATCAACGCTGCTATGAAGGCTGCTTCTTCCGAGTCTTTCGGCTACAACGAAGATCCTATCGTTTCTTCCGATGTCATTGGAATGAGATACGGTTCTCTCTTCGATGCAACCCAGACTATGGTTGCTAAGCTCACTGACGACCTCTATCAGGTACAGGTAGTTTCTTGGTATGACAACGAGAACTCCTACACCAGCCAGATGGTCAGAACTATCAAGTACTTCGCTGAGCTCGCATAATCAGAGTTTTTATGCAAATGCACCGCCTGTTTTCAGACGGTGCATTTTTTATTACTGTTCATTTGTTTATGGTTCTTCTCCAACGACTATTGCAGGAAGTGTTTCCTCTCTCGGCGTATCTGGCTCAGGTGCAAGCTCATCCATTGTGAGCTCGGCTTTATAGAGGTCGCCGTCGATTATGATATTGAAATCAACGTTATTGAGCGCACAAAGGCTCTTGGCTATCGAAAGTCCCAAACCACTTCCCTCGGTTGAGCGGGAGGAGTCTCCCCTGACGAATCTCTCCATAAGCTCATCGCTCGAGATATTGAGCTCGTATTTTGAGATGTTCTTGAAGATTATCCGTATTCTGCCGTCATTCTCCTCGGCGGAAACATAGACCCGGGTGTCATGCTGGGCATACTTGAGAATATTCCCCATCAAATTATCAAACACCCGCCACATAAGCCTGCCGTCGGCCAATGCCATGAGTGGATTTTCCGGAGTTGACACGATGAGCTTGAGCCCGTTCGCTTCAAGTCTGTCCTCATACTCAGCTGTGGCTTGGGTGAGAAGAATCGACATATCGGTTCTTTCAAGAGTGGCATTTATCGCTCCTGCCTGAGCCTTTGAAGCCTCAACCAGATCGTCAATAAGCTTCTTCATTCGCTGAGACTGACGGACAAGCACATCAACATATTCCCTTGCCGAATCCGGTTGGATGTCTTCTTTTGACAGAATGTCGACGTAGTTGACGATTGACGTGAGCGGAGTTTTCAGGTCATGGGAGACGTTTGTGATGAGCTCGGTTTTCAGCCTTTCTGAGCGAAGGCTTTCGTCGACTGCAGTCTGGATTCCGTCATTAATGCTGTTTAAGTATCCAGCGAACCTGCCAAGCCCGAAGTATAGCCCATCGCTGTCTACAACAGTTTCCGTCTTGCCCTCCGATATATCACGGGCAGCTTCTTCAAGCTTTCTCACGCCCATAGCATAGACAATAGCTGCGATCAGGACTGCGATATTTCCGATAAAGAAAGCAATAAGCCCCAAGAAAGCATCCACAAACAAAAGTAGCAGGCACAGAAAATCATATACGAGAACACCAATGAAGATAAATTTGAGCTTTGTCGCATATTTGCGATTCCTGATAAGCTTCCCGATGAAGCTGAAAAACCATATAAGTGAGCCGAATACGACCGTGTTTTTGAAGAATCTGCGAGCCTTTATTCTTGCCGCAGAGGTCATGAAAACGAGCATAACCACTGCTGCCGAAACCCCTGCACATAGTGCAAAGACAAGATATTGAAGTAGTCTTGCTTCAATATCAATATAGGCACTCTCCGAAATGATATACAACGAACCATAAAGTACTATACAAACTGGAATCAGATATAGCTCCATTGGAATCTTGTCAGCAAATGTAAGACGAATGCCATCATGCTCGGGAAAATGCCCTGCAGTCGTCATTAAGACTATGAAGCAAACAAGTGCCACTATCGCAGTCAATACCATAAGTACTATAAAGTTATCCTTGTTGGTGAGAAGAGTGTTGATTCTCATAAGCTTGATGTAAACGTCATCCTGAACGGTGAAATCGGCGAGATTCGACGGCAGGCTTGCAGTTACAGTCAGAGTTTCAGACAGCACCTGAGAAAGCACGATGTGGGTGCAATAGACTATCTCGCCGTTAAAAGCATCCTCCTCTTGCGTAATCGAAATCTCAAAGCCAAGAACTTTTACCAGATCGTCGAGTTCTGAAAACACGCTGAGGCAGTTTGCGGCTTCTTCATAAGTGTAGGTGATAACTTCGATAACCATCGGCTCACCCATTACAGTGACAGTGTAATCTTCCGATTCCGAAGTCAGATCTATATCATCGCCATCAGTCATAACATAGTTGGAATAGAGCGTTTCACCGGCAGAATTACTGACATCAATTCTAAAATTGCTTCTGCCCTCGGGATAGTAAATCTCGATATATTCACTAAAACTATTGAGATCTTCTTCGGTGATCAGATTTTCCGATTCCGAATATGAAACACTAAAGATTTCTTCCAGCCAATCTATTGAGGTTTCACTTTCGTAAAAGTAGAAGCCAAACAGCGGAGAAATATCATCGTATTCGTCATAATTTATGGCATAGTACTCGATAAATTCATCGTCAAAGAGATAGCTATAGCCAGCGGTGGCATCATAGGTTGACGTTTCATAGTCATACGAATCGTAGAAAACTGCCTCATCCAACGCCTCAGCAGAATAGCCGAAAGGCTCGTAGTAGGAAAGATATATCTCCGTGAGATTTTTCTTGAGCTCAACTTCGTTTGAAATATACTCGTCGATGATGGTATAATTATCGAGATAGTAGGCGTCGGAATAATACAGAACGATTGTAGCAAGCGCACTGCCAGCGAATATCATCGTCGCCAAGACTAGACAGACAAATGCCGTCACTTTTATCCAGAGTCTTCCCCGCTCCCTTGTTCCACTATTCACTGTTCAGCCCTCCTGTTCCAACGATTTTTAATTCTTAGGTCTTTCAAACTTGTAGCCCTTTCCCCAGACAACCTTTAGGTATCTCGGAGCTGTCGGGTCAATTTCTATCTTCTCCCGCAAGTGCCTCATATGTACGGCAACGGCATTGTTGACGCCTATCGGGACATCGCCCCAAACGGTGCGATATATCTCCGGCGGCGAAAAGCATTCACCCGGGTGCTCCATAAGAAATCTTAAGATGCTGTATTCCTTCGGAGTGAGAGAAACAACCTCCCCGTCAACGGTTACCTGCTTGTCCTCGTATCTTATCTGGACTCCGCCGATTTTGAGGGTGTCGGGGCTGACGGGTGCGCTTCCAAGCATGGTGTATCTACGAATCTGAGAGCGTATTCTTGCAGTCAGTTCAACCGCATTAAAAGGCTTTGTAACATAGTCATCAGCACCCAGATTGAGTCCTAAAACCTTGTCGGTATCCTCCGACTTTGCTGTCAGGAATATGACCGGGACATTTGAGAAGCTTCTCAGCTCGCTCAGAGTCTTGATTCCGTCCATTTCCGGCATCATTATGTCCATGAGAACGAGGTCTATCTTCTCATCGTGAAGAATTCTGAGTGCATCCTTGCCGTTTCCTGCTGTGAAGAAGTCGTAGTCCTCGTTTTTAAGATATATTTTGAGAGCGTTCACAATGTCCGGCTCATCGTCACAAATAAGTACATTATAGCTGCCCATGAATTTATCCTCTTTTCTTCTCCAACCTGAGTTGTTATATATATTGTATCACAAAAAAGATTAAGACGCCATACATAAAGATATTAAGATTTCTGGCGTTTTCTTAATAATTGCTCGTTTTTTGCGTTTTACCCACCTATTGTACTACCATAAGCTGATATTTGCAACAGTTTTCACAGATTGTCCGACACT
The DNA here is from genome assembly GCA_021203065.1 of Oscillospiraceae bacterium. Taxonomy (GTDB): domain Bacteria; phylum Bacillota; class Clostridia; order Oscillospirales; family Ruminococcaceae; genus Faeciplasma. The sequence goes on along the minus strand of JAJQBX010000032.1, from coordinate 185,113 downwards.
CTGATACTTTTTGAGGTAAAAGGCTTGAAAAGGAAACGAAAATGGGCTATAATAAATAAGGAATAAATAATTGATGAGTAGCAACAACCATACACACTAAAAGGATGTGATTTTATGTTCCTGCTGCCAGTATTGCCATTTATTATACTAGGCTACCTCTGCGGCAGTATACTCTTTGCTCAGGTATGGGCAAAAATATTCCGTAAGGGAGACATAATTGAAAAAGCCAAAGACCATAACCCCGGAGCTTCGAACGCATTCACGTATGGCGGCTTCTGGTGCGGGCTTCTCACACTTATATGCGATGTTCTGAAAGGGATAATTCCGATAAGACTGTTCTTTATGTTTGGTACATATTCCGATGCCACGCCCTGTACAGATATTGCTTTTGCACTTGTCCTTGCCGCTCCTGTAATCGGACATGCTTTTTCTATCTTCAACAACTTTAACGGAGGAAAAGGAATTGCAACTACTTTTGGCTGCCTTCTGGGGCTTATTCCCACGTATCAGCCTGTCTTTTTCATGGCAATTTCGTTTATCTTCTTCTCTGTTATCTTAAAAATATCACCGCATTTATACAGAACGGCAATATCATATTTAACCACCTTGATTGCAATGAGCATTTTTGGTTTGAAAACGGGGTTGGTTTCTCTGCCAATAGGTTTTGTACTGATCACAGTTGCGGTCATGTTCAGACTCCACAGGAGTCCGGAAGAACGGGAAGAAATTGAGGTTAATTTAGCATGGAAGCATTGATACTTTCTATGGGAACTGGTGGCGGGCACAATGCCGCCGCACGTGCCGTCAAGGAAGAGCTCGAAAGACGAGGACACGAAACGGAATTCATAAACCCATATACACTTGAAAGCAGTTTTCTGGCAAAGTTTGTCGACAACGCATATATAAGAACTGTTACATCCACTCCCAGACTGTTCGGGCTTGCTTATAAGATCGGCGATGCCGTGGCAAAACTTCCATGTCGTTCGCCGATATATTTTGCCAACCGAAAACCAGCAAAGGCTCTGGAAAAGCATCTCGAGGAAAACCACTACGACGTAATCATCACCACCCACCTGTTTGCCGGCGAAATGCTGACGACGCTCAAGGACAAGGGCTTTAATCTTCCGAAAACAATTTTTATCGCCACCGACTACACCTGTATTCCGTTTGAAGCGGAGGTCAAAACCGATGCTTTCATCGCTCCAAGCAAGGATCATGTTTCGGAATTTGCCCGGAGAGGATTGCCTCTTCAAAACATGTATGGCTATGGAATTCCTACAAGCCAGAAATTCTCAGTCAAGGCTTCAAAGGAAGACCTGAAAAAAGAGCTCGAGCTTGACCCCGCATACAAGTATCTCCTTGTCTGCGGTGGAAGCATGGGCGCAGGAAAGCTCAAAAAGATAGTCAGACTTCTTGAGGAATGGTGTCATCAGGACGGTCACACGAAGCTGATAGTTGTCTGCGGAAATAACAACAAGCTTTTCGAAAAGCTCTTTGCGATTTACGGGAACGACATTATCCTCTATCGCTTTACCGACAAAATGCCTGAGCTTTTCCGGCTCAGTGAGGTTTGCTTTACAAAGCCGGGTGGGCTTTCGTCAACCGAGGCAGCTGCGGCAGGCATTCCGATAGCACACATAACGCCGATTCCCGGCTGTGAGACTATAAACATGAACTACTTTTCGGGTCAGGGCATGAGTCTTAAAGTCAAGCCGGACAAGAAGAGTATATATAATGCCCTTGAATATCTCGGTGACAGACAGCACCGGCTTGATATGATAAAAAGACAGCAAGACATTATTAATCCGCATGCGGCATCAGACATTTGCAATCTGGCTGAAAAGCTGGTCTCATCTGATTTCGCACTCACTGATAATAACTAAGGAGATGTTGATATGCCCGAAATGGACGCCAAATACCGTGATTTTGCGAGAACCAAAACCTATGAGCTTTTAGCTATAGACAGCCCTTCCGGATTCACCGAAAGAGCAGCAACATGGGTCAAAGAGCAGTTTGAGGACTTAGGCTTCAAAGCTTCAATAACCGAAAAAGGCGGAGTTATCGTTGACTTAGGAGGGACAGCCAAGGACGATGCACTTCTTTTAGAGGCTCATACTGATACTTTAGGCGGTATGGTCTGCGAGATTACCGGCTCGGGACGGCTTAAGATAACCAACTTAGGCGGAATGGAAGCCAACAACGCCGAAGCTGAAAACGTAAGAATATACACCCGTGAGCAACTTGTTTACGAGGGAACTCTCCAGCTGTGCAATGCAAGCGTTCATGTCAACGGAGAATACAGTACAGCAAAGAGAAGCTTTGACAATATGGAGGTCGTCATCGACGAGAATGTAAGCTCCGCAGACGATGTCAAAAAGCTTGGCATTTCAGTTGGTGACATTGTTTGCTTTGAGCCGAGGACGAGGCTCACTCAGTCGGGCTATATCAAATCGAGATTCTTAGACGACAAGCTTTCCGTGGGAATTCTCTTAGGTTTTGCAAAGTATGTTGCAGACAATGGAATCAGGCTTCCAAGGAAGACTTATATTCACGTCACCGTTTATGAAGAAGTAGGTCACGGCGGCTCTGCCTCTGTTCCTGAGGGCGTTACCGAGGCGATAAGCGTCGATATGGGATGTGTCGGAAACGGGCTAACCTGCACCGAAAGACAGGTTTCTATCTGTGCCAAAGATTCAGGAGGACCTTACAGCTACGAGGTAGTTTCAAAGCTCATAGCTGCCGCAAAAAAAGAGGGCGCAGATTATGCAGTCGACGTTTATCCGCACTACGGCTCTGATGTTGAAGCTACTCTGAGAGCAGGATATGACATCCGCCACGGTCTTATCGGAGCGGGAGTATACGCCAGCCATGGTTACGAAAGAAGCCATGTTGACGGAATTATGAATACCCTGAAAGTGCTAAAAGGCTATCTGAATGTCTGAAAACTGATGAACATAAAAAAGCCGGAGGATTGAACCTTCGGCTTTCTGATTTATTTGACCTGTTCCCGATCAATCGGAAGAATAAGGCAGAAGTGCAACGTATCTTGCTCTCTTTACAGCCTTGGTGAGTTCACGCTGATGATATGCACAGGTTCCGGTTACACGTCTGGGCAAAATCTTGGAACGCTCAGTGAGGCACTTACGAAGCTTTGCAGTGTCTTTGTAATCGATGGTCTCTGCTCTGTCAGCACAGAACATGCAAACCTTTTTTCTCGGTCTCTTTGTCGGTCTTGCACCGACAGTATTTCTTTCCATGGTGAAATTCTCCTTTCAAAGATTATCACGCTCTGACTAAGGTCAGAACGGAACGCCGTCGTCGCTAAGAATCTCCTCGAAATCGTCCATATTTCCGATAGCGATAGGATTCGAAGCCGGCTCATTATAAGCGGGTTGCTGCTGGGTAGGCTGACGATAGTTGGACTGATATGAGGACGAACCGCCATTATCAGAAGCCTTCTCGCCAGTGAATGAAGTGTTGTCAACGATAACCTCAGTGACATAATGCTTGGTTCCGTTCTTGTCATCATAGGTTCTTGTCTGTAAAGTACCCTCGATAGCAATCATTCTGCCCTTGCCGAAATATTTGTTGATAAATTCAGCACGCTGATTAAACGCAACACAGTTGATGAAATCCGCCTGACGCTCTTCACCCTGTCTTACATAGCTTCTGTCGACAGCAATAGTGAAGTTAAGAATCGAAGTTCCACTTGCAGACTGCTTGATTTCAAGGTCACGGGTTATTCTACCCATCAAAATTACTCTGTTCAGCATTACTTACTCCTCCAATCAGCTGTTCTTAGCGATGACTAAGGAACGAAGTACGCCGTCGGTAATGTTGAGGACACGGTCAAACTCGGCTGGGAAGTCGGGCTTGGACTCGAAAGTGTAAACTACGTAGTAACCCTCTGTCTCGTAGTTGATAGCATAGGCAAGCTTGCGCTTTCCCCATTCGTCAACTTCGGCAAGAGTTCCGTTTGCTTCGATCATGTCCTTGAATTTAGCGACAAGCTCAGCAACTGCCTCGTCGCCCGCTTTGGTTGAGAAAACCACCATAGCTTCGTAGTTCTCAGATAATTTTGCCATAATTGCACCTCCTTCTGGATTCCGCCCGCCACTTTCGACGGACAAGGATAACTAAGATAGTATACCAAAACAAATCGGATTTGTCAAGCAAAACTTTTGACAAATCCGAAATAAATCACGATATTTCTTTAGCATGCGGTTATATACTATGCCGAAGTTCCACCGCTTGCTCCCATAACTACCATCATTACCGCCAAAAAGACAACAGTTAACGCAACAACAGAACCGATAGCATATGCCATAGAAGTTCCACCCTTGGTCATGAGTGCTTCACGTTGAGAACCATATTCGACTATCTCAGTTTTAATCTTGTCAAGATCGGCTTTCGCCTTTCTGTAATACAGATAGTTTGCAAATAGTCCTGCAGCAAGGCTTATTGCATAAGATAAGATGGAGCAAATGTTATATACTACCAAAAACGATGACGAATTAACAATTGCTTCACCCACAAAGCCATAAAGGACAAGGTAGTAAATAAGCGTCGGTATTGAAGACAACGCAGTCAGAAGAAGTGCTACAATTCCCTCACGAATCATCTTCCTGTAGAAGAAATAAATATGCGGGAAGAAAAATGCAGAGAAGTTAAAAGACCACTTCTTGCCATTTTCAAATCGAATGAACTTCGGGATGAAATATGGGCTGTTTGAGCCGACATAGTCGGAATACTCGGCAACTGTGTGGTCTCCAATGGCATAATCAGCACTGTATGCGCCGCTTCCGAAGAACGGGAAGCCGCCGCCCATTCCGCCCATGTATGGGTTACCATAAGGACGACCATAGCCATTCTGATTCTGATAATTGCCATTCTGGTTCTGGTAGTTTCCGTTCTGATAACCACCATTGCCATATGGATTCCTGTTGTAATTTCCTGTGTTTGTTCCTTGGTATCCGCCTGAGGCTTTCTCCATATTGACTGGTGCGCCGCATGTGCAGCAAAACGCCGCTTCAGGATCGTTTTCAGCACCACAGTTTGGACAGATGAGTTTTTTCTTCTCTGTCTTTGAAGTGTCAACGGTTGGCTGCCAGCTCTCACCTGTTTCATGGAGATGAGTGTTTGTGCACATTCCTTCTCTTATATAACAATCTCTATGATACGGAGAACCGCATTCCGGACAAACAACAATATCGTCTGTTTTAGTTAATATCCTGCCACAAGATGAACAGGGCTGACCTACATAAATTGGCATTGGCTCTCTCCTTTCTACATTCGTACCAATCTAAGTATAACACGTTTTTTTGAGAATGCAAACGAATTGATAAACTTTCATTTCGATTTCACCGAATGTGCAAATTGAAATACAGCTTTGTGCCTCGGCTTTCATCAATTATGTCTGACTTGAAAAAATTAGTGATTCCAAGGTTTACACACCGGTCAAAATGTGCTATAATAAAGGTCTATGAATATTGACTAACAAAGAAAGGTGTGGGCGGCAATGGACAGCATTGAACAGGAAAACATAAGAAACTTTTGCATTATCGCACACATAGACCACGGAAAATCTACCCTTGCCGACAGGATTCTTGAGCTTACGGAAACTGTCGCACTCCGAGATATGTCAGACCAACTTCTTGACAATATGGATATTGAGCGTGAGAGAGGAATCACCATCAAGGCTCGTGCAGTTCGTCTCAACTACAAAGCGGACAACGGCAAGACCTATGTGTTCAATCTTATAGACACCCCCGGTCACGTCGACTTCAACTATGAGGTTTCACGTTCTCTGGCGGCTTGTGAGGGCGCAATATTGGTTGTGGATGCTTCTCAGGGAATTGAGGCACAGACGCTTGCCAATACCTACTTAGCACTTGAACACGACCTCGAGATTCTTCCGGTTATCAACAAGATTGACCTGCCAAGTGCAAACCCGGAAGGTGCAATCGCTGAGATTGAGAATGTTATCGGACTTCCTGCTGAAGACGCACCGAGAATTTCTGCAAAGCTTGGAATCAATATACGTGAGGTTCTTGAAAGAGCTATTACCGACTTCCCTGCCCCGAAGGGCGATCCGAACGCTCCACTCAGCTGCCTTATATTTGACAGCTACTATGACTCCTACAAGGGCGTTATCATATATGTCAGAGTCAAGGAGGGTACTGTCAGGGTTGGCGATACAATACGGATGATGGCAACGGGATCTGAGTTCCAGACGGTTGAAATCGGTTATATGGGTGCTACTGAGCTTATTCCGTCGGGAATCCTCAAAGCCGGAGAGGTTGGATATATTGCGGCATCCATAAAAAGCATCCGTGATACCAAGGTCGGCGACACGGTAACCAATGCAGAAAATCCCTGCGAAAAGCCGCTTCCGGGCTACAGAAACGTCCAGTCGATGGTCTTCTCGGGAATATATCCTGCTGACGGTTCGAAGTATGGAGATCTCCGTGATGCCCTTGAAAAGCTACAGCTGAACGACGCTTCGCTGACGTTTGAGCCTGAGACATCAGTGGCTCTTGGCTTTGGATTCAGATGTGGTTTCTTGGGACTCCTACACATGGATATTATTCAGGAGAGGCTTGAAAGAGAGTATAATCTGGACCTCATCACTACTGCGCCGTCGGTTATCTACAGGGTCACTATGATGTCTGGTGAAGTCAGATATATTGACAACCCGACAAACTACCCTGACCCGTCACTCATCAAGCTTGCGGAAGAACCGATAATCAGCGCACATATCTTCTCGCCAAGCGAATATGTCGGAAATATAATGGAGCTTTGTCAGGAGCGCAGAGGCACATTCAAGGATATGAAGTATATCGACGACACAAGAGTTGATATTCACTACAAACTCCCGCTGAATGAAGTTATATACGACTTCTTCGACACGCTTAAGTCGAGAACCCGTGGCTACGCCTCCTACGACTATGAACCGATTGGCTATCAGGAAAGTAAGCTTGTGAAGCTCGATTTGCTTCTTAACAGCGAAATCGTCGATGCGCTTTCGTTTATTGTCCATCAGGACAGGGCTTATCCGAGAGCAAGGCGGCTTTGCGAAAAGCTTCGGGACAACATTCCCCGCCAGTTATTCGAAATTCCGATTCAGGCGGCTATCGGTGGAAAAATTATCGCCCGTGAGACGGTCAAGGCTTACCGCAAGGACGTTTTAGCTAAGTGCTACGGCGGCGACATCACCCGCAAGAAGAAGCTTCTCGAAAAGCAGAAAGAGGGCAAGAAGCGGATGAGACAGCTTGGCTCTGTCGAAGTTCCGCAGGAGGCTTTCATGAGCGTCCTGAAGCTTGATTCCGATTAAACCAAAGTGTTTACAAATCGAATACAAATCACATGGACGGGTTGCATTTTTGACTGCTTCACGGTATAATCTATATAAGTACCGTCGCTGAAAGGAGCTAAGACAGCTTGGACAAACTCACCATATCAAATAAATATGTACGGTTCGGCATTTCCTGCTTTAACCTCTTATATCTGCTACTGATAAGCGTTCTGGCTATGTGGGCATTTCTATACACCATAGAGCTTAAAAACGAAACGTCGTTTTACATCGTCTACATCGCATTAAACGTTATCTTCTTCGTTCTCATGATGATGACGAGAAACCAGTTCTTTACGAGGATAGTGTCACTCCTGTTGCTGATTCCCGTCTTCATACTTGTGCTGTTCAGCTCATCTGCACCAGCAATGTTTATCCCTCCGTTCGTTGTCGGAGTTCTCATGTTCTTCATCTGCGGTGCTGGAGATACCCCAAAGATAATCTGGGGCTCGTTCTATCTTATACTCTTCATCGTTGGAATTGTTGTATTCTACATCATCAGCACGCTGTTCGGCGGCTCAGCTGTTGAGACTATCCTCGACTCGAGCGTAACCGACACGGCGATAACCGACGAATACGACATGGACAAGATTGCCGAACTGAACGCAAACAGTGTTTCCCCTGACGGAAAATACCGCTACTACATCATCGATGTTCAGGACAACGACCGTGGCAAAGTAATAATCGTCGTCGAGCCGAACGACATGGATGTTAACTACCGTTTCTTCACTCTTGTTGAAGAGGGCTACTCAGTCAGAATAGCCAAATACTCAACGAGAGGCGTTACTCCTGACATTGAATGGGTTGTAAATGAGGACTACAACGAGTCCGGCGAAACCACTGCCGCCTCCTACAAGCTCCGCTACCGCTTTGGAGAAAACGCCGAATGGAAAGCCTCGACCATCACAATTCCTACCAGCAAAAACTATCTGACGTTTTTGAATGTGGATTAAAAGCATCTCCCCGGGACTTTGATTTCGGGAAGATTTTTTTGCAGATTTATTCTAAAAACGTCAAATATAGTCTTGACAAAGCTCATAATATGTGCTACTATATTAATCGGAAAGAATAATTCATGAGGAGGCAATAATTATGATTAAAAATATCTTTTCGCTTGCAATTCAGGGAATGAGGCGAAGAAAAAGGCAGTCTCTGCTGATTTTCATCGTCCTACTTATCTCATTTGCGTTTGCTATTATGCTTCTGAGCTATTCAAGCAGTATTTCATCAACTAATTCACAGCTGTATTCGGACACCTTCGGAACTTGGTATGCTTCATTTATCGCTGAGGATGAGACCGCTGACAAAGAATATCTCGAGTCTTACGACTGGCTTGATAACATCGGAATCAGTGTTACCTACGGAACTGTTTCCGAATACACCGAAGAATATGAGAATTTCGGCGTCAAAAGTACCGACACTTTAAATCTCGGCACTGTTGATGATTCTCTTATCGATATGGGAATCCAGTTGCAAAGCGGACGCATGCCAAAAAACAGTGATGAAATCGCTGTTGAATCCTCGGTTCTCTCGAGACTGGGCTTCAGCTCAAGCCTTGATCAAAAGATCAATCTCATTGTGACTTTCACTATTGACGACGAAGAGTATGACGTCGTCAAAGAGTTTACCTTAGTAGGTATTATCAGCTCTTACACAAGCGTCTGGAATGTCAGAGGTGCTCTTAACAACGCCATAGTCACCGAGGATTGCATTGAAGAACTTTGGGACGGGGCAACTTCAAGGCTATATGAGGCATATCGGGAAACCCTCGAAATCCCCACAGATGTTACAATATTTTTCACTGTCAAAGACGGCATGGAGAAGAACGTCACAAGTAAAGTGAATTCGTACCTTTCAGCTAATCACTCATCTTCAAAACCCGTACGCTTTCAGTCAACACCGCTGTTGAGCTTGACGAAGAGAACGCCGAGGTCAATACTTTCTATGTCTGGCTTATTCTTGGAGTAACCCTCTTGGCGGTCGTCATTATCTATGTCCTTCAGATGCAGGCTGAGGTCAGGCGAATTGTCAGAATGCGAAGCTTAGGAGGCTCAAAGGGACAGCTGAGGCTTCTGATATTCGTCGAGACGATGATTCTTTGCTTGCCTGCCATGCTTCTGGGAGCTACACTTGGAAGCCTTGGGCTGTGGGCACTTTTGAAAATCAGCACCTATTCCGGTTCAGCATCAATAATAATAAATATCCCATGGAACTATCTTCTTATCTCCGCCGGCATCTGGATTGCAGGAGTTCTGATTATAAGGATGATAACTTTCCAGATAGCACTTGCAACTCCCCTTACCGGAAGAATGGTCATGCAAAGGGGCAAATCGAAGCTATACATGAAATCCAGACATGCTCTGGTTATGTTAATGTCAATTCTTCTCTGCGTATCGGTTGTGTTCACGTCTTTCAGCATTGCAGGACCGCTCTATAATTACAATGACTGGTCGTCAAGATGGGTTTACTATTTGTGGACATACTCCTTCCATAACTATACCATTGACACTCCTGTCACAGACGAGCTCATTACAACGATTTCAAACGTTGAGGGAATCAGCAATGTTATAGGCATTGAAAATATCCTTACTTGCGTTACTTTCGAAGATTCAGATCCTGTTTATCTTAAGATGTATGTTTTAGACTCAAACGAGCTTGATGGCATGGCAGACCTTTCAAATATTGATACTGTCGCATACGACAATGGCGAAGCGGTCATAATTCAATATAGTGATAGCGACTATTATACATCATATAATAACGACAGCGGAAAGGTCTACGCCACTACATCATCAATAATCGAAGCCGGGCTCTCAGATTCACTCGAAGTCGGATCAAATGTCACTATTTCCGTCAGCTACGGTAGCGGCAACGGCGTTCCGTCACTGGAAGAATTGGACAGCGATAATGTAATCAGCCTTGATGTCGTCATAGGCAATATTGAAATAGTGAATGATTCTTACGGCTTGAGAATTCTGAACGATGATTTTAGCAGGGGTTCAGCAACAGATGTATACACAAGCTATGAATATGCCCTCGAGATATATGACTATTCGGCTATTCTGTGCTCACGTGCTTTTGTCGAAAAGCTCATAGAGCAGATACCGGATGGCTACTATTGGACTCCAGCTACAACTTTATCTTCTTATCGGCTTAGAAACGGCGACAGTATGGAGTACTCAACAGCATATATCTTTACCGATGCAAATGCCAACTACTATGCGACCGATGCGGCAATAACAAATATTGCACACGATAATTCAAGCCTGTCTTTGGTCAACCGCAGGGAATACATCACGTCGAACACACAGGTATACCTCCAATCAATCATCACACTTCTTGTAAGTGGGGTCTGCATTGCTGCAGTGGTACTTCTGATACTTCTGACAACTCTGCGGCTTGAAGCTGAGAGCGAAAGGCGGCACTATGGAATACTGCAAGCATTAGGAATGTCGAAGAGGCAGAGAAATCTCGAGATTATGAGGAAGTCGGCAGTAAGAGGAATTGTATCTGTTGTGGTATCGGTAATTTGTTACTTAGCTTATTACCTTATCACCAACGCTTCCGCTCTCGCAGAGGGTACAAGTCCGATAGCCCTTTTCGGAAATCTGTTCACAACGCTTGCAACATACGGATTGACTGCTCCCGTAATCGCCCTGATACTCGTTGCATTGTTCTTGGTTGTATTCCTGATATGCATAATTTCGAAGCTTGGGCTAAATAAATTCAGCATTATGGATATGCTACACACCGAGAGCTAAACCCAGAAAAATTAAACCGGCGAAGATTTCTCCACCGGTTTTGTTATTCTCAAATAAATTACATGAGGCTCTTATAGAGCTCAGTGATTTCCTCGACACTGGTGTCTCTCGGATTGCCGGGACGGCAAGCATCTGCATAAGCAGACTCTGCAAGGAACTGAACGTCCTCTTCCTTGAGGATACCCTTGAGGTTCTCGGGGATTCCAACATCCTTTGAAAGTTTCTTGATAGCAGCGATAGTAGCGAGTGCGGCTTCGTCATCGTCCATGGAATCGATGCCAGCGACACACATTGCCTTGCCTATAGCACGGTATCTCTTTCCCGCAACAGGGAGATTGTACTCAAGACCAGTCGGAAGAATGATAGCGCAGGCAACGCCGTGGGGTGTGTCATAGAGAGCTGAAAGACCGTGAGCCATGCTGTGGACAACGCCCAAGCCTACGTTTGAGAAGCCCATGCCGGCGATGTACTGACCAAGAGCCATGCCTTCCCTGCCCTCAGGAGTGTTCTCAACTGCGCCTCTTAAGTTAGCGGAGATGAGCTTGATAGCTTCGAGATGGAACATGTCACTGATGGTGCAGTGAGCCTTGGTGATGTAGCCCTCAATAGCATGCGTGAGAGCATCCATACCGGTTGCGGCAGTGAGACCCTTAGGCATGGTGGACATCATGTCGGGGTCAACAACGGCAACCTCGGGGATGTCGTTGGTATCGACGCAGACGAACTTGCGCTTCTTCTCAACGTCGGTTATAACATAGTTGATGGTGACCTCTGCGGCGGTTCCGGCTGTTGTCGGGACAGCAACAGTGAATACAGCGTGCTTCTTGGTGGGAGCAACTCCCTCGAGGCTTCTTACATCAGCGAATTCAGGGTTGTTGGCGATGATGCCGATAGCCTTGGAGGTGTCCATTGCGGAACCACCGCCGATGGCGATGATGCTGTCAGCACCGGAAGCATTGAATACGCTCACGCCATGCTGGACGTTCTCAATGGTAGGATTAGCCTTGATGTCGCTGTAAACTTCATAGGGGAAGCCGGCGGCATCAAGAAGAGCGGTTACCTTGCCGGTAACGCCGAACTTGATGAGGTCTGGGTCGGTGCAAACCAGAGCCTTGGTGCAGCCATGAGACTTGAGTTCGCCCAAGATGTTTTCGATTGCTCCGTGACCATGGTAGGAAACGGAATTCAGAACAATACGATCTGCCATAAATATAAACACTCCTTGAAATAATCATTTTCGACGAGACATTAAGTCGCCTCGCCACATGTAATAATTATACACCATTTTCCTCGCACAATCAACAGTTATTCGCTGAAAACAGCATAAAAATTCGGTGGGATTTTGCAACCCACCGATATTATTTACCACTGGCGATAGCGTCCGCTGAGCATGAGGAGTGCAAAGAAGTAGAGACAGTTGTCGTAATAGCGGCGTTTGCCAGTCCGAAGAGGCGTGTTCCAGAACTTAAGGACAAATCTCTTGGCACGTTCGATAACTTCTTCCGAAGCTCCATCCTGCCATGAGGCAAGCGATGCGGCGGCGTTTGAAGCGATTACTGCAACAGGATGCATAACCGTCTCGTCAAGAAGTGTGCCGTCTCTGAGTGGGACTTTGTCCCAATTGTCGCCCAAGCTCTCAAAGAAAGCCTGAAGCTTGGCGGCATTTTCACACTGCCATGGATCTGCGGCGTTCCACGAGGTGTCAAGAGCCATGTTCATGGCGGTTCTGTAGGAATCGGAATAGTAACGGTAGAACGCCTGCTGATTCCAGAAAGGCTTATCTTCCGGAAATACAATCGGTTCGCCGGAATAGGAAGAATAGTCTGCGCAAAGACCGGTTACCGGATGGCAGGCGTGATGGAGAAACTCCCTCGAAGCAGAAGCGGCTTTCTTCCAGAAATCACGGTCACGCTCGTCGCAATTCTCTGCGAAGAGCTCATAGAAGTGCGGGAGATGATAGGACGGATCAGTAAAATCAACCTCTACTATGAACTTGATGAGATGATTATCCAGATCCCACATGGTCTGCCCCGGTCTGTCGCCCTCGCCGCCCCTGTGGATGCAGTCACGGAGGATTCTGCGAGCCCATTCGGAATAGTTATATATCCCCTCCCCGTCTCCCCAGCGGTGGGAAGCGAAGATAAGTGCCATTGCAAAATATTCCTCGCCGTCAGGAGCAGGACCATAGGCGTTTTTACTGCCATCGGGTGCACAGGACCATGCAAAGTAGCCGGCGCACTTGCCCTCATTCAGGTACATATTCGTCATCGCCCAATTCCAGATGCGATCGAACAGATCTTTTCTGTCCATCTGGACGCTCGTCATCATGCCATAGGACATGCCTTCGGTTCTTGCATCGGTATTACCAGTATCCTCAAGGTAGCCCATACCATCAGGAGTTTCACGATAGATGCTGACATCGTGGGGTGCAAAAAACATGGTTTCAAAAGTCTCGTTTACTCTTAGGTTGATTTCCTGTTCGGAGATTCCGATCTCCGATAAAATGTTACGGTATTTCTTCATATAATGTTCCTTTCAGTTGAAAATGCTACTCTTCCTTGTTCCTCTCATATTCCCTGAGCTTGGACTCCAGAAGTGCCCACTCCTCCTCGGTTTCAATCGGGTGGAAAGTGAGTGTTTTGTCGTCGGGATCGAAGATAGAGGCGAAGACTTCAATATCTCCGTTCTCATCATATGTGTTCTCAGTGTAGACAATGTAACAACGATTGGTTGCGGTGTTCTTGAATGTGAATAAGACGTCACAATCAATAATTTCGTCGTTCTCGCCAAGTGCTGTTATAATAGCTCTGTCAGCCATGCAGAAGCCTCCTATTCAAAACGCATTAGGGTATATTTTAGCATGTTTTTCGGGGATGTCAAGAGGTTATAGAAAAAAACGCTTGACATTATTGCGATTGTGCCGTATAATATTTTAAATAGTATAATTCGATTCAGGTTAGGGGCACTACTATGGAGCATGATTACGAAATGCATGAAATGGATATTATCATGTTTGAAGACGGTTGCTGGACTGTTGTATCTTCTCCGAACGCTAATTATGACCTCAGAATTCACACGCAAACCGTTGAAGATGATCCTGAGGAAGTATATAAGTAGGATTTTTGCATATAGTTGATTATCGGCATTAACGGCACAACTATGTGCGAATTTTTTTGAAAAAAATTTCAAAGTTCGACAAAATTCGACCTTTTATTTGCGGATTGTGTGGTATAATATCAGAAAAGGTCAAAAAAATCGTCCGAATCAGATGGGGGCAATTGCTATGAGCAAGACATTCCGTTTATTAGCAGAAATTAAAGATGAACAAATTGAAGCATTTCAGGATACAATTGACAGGTTATGTGACCAATTTGAAATCGAATTCAATGTGTTTAAATATTCTGGCTACAGCAAAGCTTCTGTTGACGCATATCTCACTGAGTTGTTTGTGAAATGTGGCATGCCAACGAGCTGCAAAGGTAATATATACCTCAGAACAATAGTACATCTTGCCTTGAGCGACTCTGCATATCTTCAACGCAAAGTCACCTCAAAACTATACCCTGACGTTGCTGCTTTATATAACACCAAAGCCATTAGTGTTGAAAAAGCTATCCGTCACGCAATCTCTGCTACATGGAACAACGGAAATTATATGTATCTGAATAAAACATTCGGATTTACTATTTCATCTTCTACAGGAAAGCCTACTAATTCGGCATTTATCGCCAGAATCGTAGACCTTGTCAAAGCTAATGTCCCAAAAACAGAATCAACATGTAGCTGACACATTCGCAAAAGGAAGTGCACCTTTAAAAAAGCCCGGAAATATCGCAGAAAAAGTTTCTAAAAAAGATATAAAGAATCGCCGGAACTTGACCGGCATTATCGTCGGACTAATCTCTTTTTGCATATTGTTCTTCGGAATTTCGCTTACATATGACAGTAATGAAATATCCATCAGCGATTTACCTGAGGTTTCTACAACTGAACAAGCCACCGAAGCCGTGACTACGGTCATTTCTGAAATCACGACGGTCACTTCTGAAATCACGGAGGAAATCACCGAAGAGACAACCATAGCCTCCACAGAAGCAGTTACGAGTGAGGCTTCCTCAGCCCAAGACTCCGAAACTGTGTATATCCTGAATACAAGCACAAAGAAATTTCACTATCCTGACTGCCGGCATGTAAGTTCAATAAAGGACGAAAACAAATCGGAATACACTGGCAGTCGAAACGACCTGATCGAAGAAGGGTACTCGCCTTGCGGAACGTGCAATCCGTAGTTGTCTGAATATAAAAGCCCGGGAGAATTCTCTCGGGCTTACGTTGTTATTCGGGCTTTTCTTCTTTAGCCTTGACATAAAACTCCGACTGCTTGTCGAACATTTCAGTGTAAAGCCCACCCTGAGCATAAAGCTCCTTATGTGTTCCATAGCCGACTATATGTCCGTCCTGGAATACGGCAACCTTGTCGGCGAGCTGAACTGCTGACAGACGGTGGGTTATCAGAACGGCGCATTTATCCTGAATCATCGAGTTGAACTGTGAATAGATTTCGTACTCAATATTCGGGTCTAATGCCGCCGTGGGTTCATCAAGAAGGTAAATTTCGCCACCGTGGTACAAGGCTCTTGAGATAGCAACTCTCTGACCTTCGCCGCCGGAAAGGTCGATTCCAGACTCGTCAACATACTTGTTGACCTGAGTGTCATATCCTTTCGGGAGCTTTCTTACCAAATCGATGATTCCTGTCTTGTTGCAGACTTCATCAAGAAGCTTCGGGTCTTCCTCATGCCCCAAAATTATGTTTGCTTTCAGGCTAAGAGAATAAGTGATGAAGTCCTGAAATACCGGCGAGAATAGTCTCTGATACTTCTTGTAGTCGTACTCGTTGATGTTGATGCCGTTAAGCAAGATTTCGCCTCTGTCCGGGAAGTAAAGTCTTGTGAGAAGTTTGATAAACGTGGTCTTTCCGCTTCCGTTTTCGCCTACTATGCAGATTCTGTCACTGCCCTTGAACTTGAGGCTGAGATCCTTGATAACATAGTTTTCACTGCCGGGATACCTGAACCAGACGTTTCTGAACTCTATTGTGGAATCCTTTGTGAAAACAGGCTCCTTTGTGCCGGTCATATACTGCTTCGGCTCAAGGTTGAAGAAGGCTATCATCTCGTCGATATTAAGGCTTTTGCGGGAAAGTTCGAGATAGGTCGAGAAGACGTTTGTAAGCGCAGAAGCATAAGACTCGGTTGTCGTTATGTAGATGGTCATCGAACCTACAGACAAGCCTCTGAAAAGTACATTGAAGATAAAGTAAGCATACAGAAGCGTTTTCTGAATCATAGCAGTTATTCCCTGCAAGAATCTCAGCGTCTGTGTGTTTTTAATTATCTTCATCATGACTTTGTTTGATTTACCCTTGCTTTCTTTCCAAAGTCCCATGAAGTAGTCTTTAAGGTCGAAAAGCCGCATTTCCTTGGCATTGGTGAAGTTTGCAAGCATGAAAGGATAGAGCCACTGGATTCTGTCAAACTTGTGCATTATCTTGTTGAGTTCAAATGATACTCCGTTTGTATACTTTGTCATCCTCGAATTTATCCAGATGATAACTGCGATTACAACGATAATCAACGGGTTCAGGGTGCTGATAATAGCGGACAGTGTGACGATGCTGACAAGTGCCGACAGGAAGTTGCCGAAACGGTCAACAACGCTTACGATTGAACCAAGAGTTTCCTCCGCTCTTTCCTGCAAGTTCTGAATTTCAGGGCTTTCGAGCGTTTCATAGTCCATTCTTGCGATGTGATTATATAGATACTCGTTTGTACTGAAATCAAGCCGCTGATTTGCCTTTTCCCTTTGATAGCTCAGAAGGCTGTTGATTCCGGTATTTGCAAGCGGCAACAGCACCATCAGCGCAACATAGGTGATGATAACACTCATCCTGCACTCGCCGGTAAGCTCGTTGATAATCAAGCCGGGGAATATGATTGTTATATTCCACACAAGGGCATTGAGAATGCTTGTGAAGTAGTAAATCGAGATATACTGCTTCCCGCCGTCTTTGTGCCATATAAACGACAGTATGTACCAAGTGGTCTTGACGGTGTGCAGGAATCCCTGCTGGTCTTTTTTCTCTTTCTTTTTCATATCGTTTCTCCCTTTAATTTAAACAGTCAGAAAAGTTCTGTTGCTATTCTTGCTATGTCTTCCGGAGTCATATAATAAACATACTCTTCAAGTGAATTGCTCAATTCCCCCTCATTAAGTCTCATTCTTATGCCTCCCTCAGAAGTTGACTTTAAGTTAGAAATATGCGTCTCATCAAATGGCATAGGAAAATTAACAGCAACGATTTCTCCGGTTGCTATCTTCAGAACATAAAGCTTCATCTCTGACGAAGAGAGCTCAGAACAGTTTGTAAAGAATATGCAGTTATTTGTGATGCCAAAGCTCACGGATGAGCCCTTGGCAATTACATTTACGCTGTCATCTCTGATTTCGCAAACGTATGCCGTCATAGCATTGCCCTCTCTGAAAGCGATGTAGTTGCCGACACGCTCTACATTGTACATTGCAGAAAGACTGACGATTTTGTCAAGCCCGGTAATATCAAACACGTCGACATAATCTTCTTCAAGAGGATACGACATATTGGACTCCTCAATCTCTATAAGCTCGGTAAACTCCCCTGTTGTTATGTCGTAAACAGCCTCGTACCTCTTCTCTTCCTCTACGTCTGAGTATGTCCCGTAGGCATAGTTTCCGCTTATATCGCTGACAGTGAAGCCGTACTCCATGAAGCTATGAAACCACTCATCCGTGTCAGCCTCAACTATTTCGACGTCCTCCGGAAGAATCAGCGATTGGCTGTTGACGCTCTCATAGTATTCATCGTAATCTGAAAGCTCCTGAGAAGTTGTAGGCTCGGTTTCTATGGAATGCTCGGCGCTTTCTTCTTTATCAATCGTACCGTTTACCATATCAATAGTCCAAGTGCTCCCGTCTGTCAGACTGCTGAAAGTGATGATTCCGTTTTCCTCATAGACATTGTCGAAGCTAACTTGCTCTGCGATTTCGTATTCTGTAAGAACATTCTCAGCAAGGTTGTTGACAACAATAGAGGCGTCTGTTTTGTATACAGCATACCCGTTGCTGACGCAGACAAAGATGTCAGACGGAAGGTCTAACGCATCAATCGTGTTATCATTGATATTCAGCTTATAGAATTCACTATCGTAAGTTTCGAACATCAAAGTTTTGTTATCAATCCAGCTTAGGTAGCCGACCGTCGGAGAGAGCTCGCCCAAATCCAGCCTGAACTCACTGGCACTCAGCAAATCCACAATCCAGATGCCCGGCTCAAGGCACATCTCGCCATCCTCTGCATACTTATTAGACCAATAGGCAATACTGGTGAAATTGTCGTTGACAGTCGGGACATCAAACCAGACTATCATGTCCCATTTGCCGTTAAGAGTCTCGTAGTCCTCATAGGTGAAGCCATAGGCAGAGTCGGACAGCATGGGTGACGAAGTGCCGGTGTCCGAGTTGTAGACATAAATCTGATTTTCGGAATAATCAGCAAACATGGACAGGTTATCGTTTACTCCATCCGAAGAATCTTCCTTAACAGTGCCGCAGGATACCAAAAGCATAAGCGCAAAAGCTACTGCAATAAGTTTTTTCATAAGTATTTCTCCTCATTTTCCTTTTCCTCATTAGCCTTGACATAAAACTCTGCCTGTTTATCAAACATTTCAGTGTAAAGCCCACCATGGGCATAAAGCTCCTTATGCGTGCCGGATTCTATTATGTTGCCGTCCTGAAAGACGAGGATTTTCTCTGCTAACTGGACTGCCGCCATTCTGTGAGTTATCAGGACTGCCGTTCTGTCTGTAATCATTTCGGTGAACTTGGTGTAGATTTCATACTCTGCAAACGGGTCTAATGCCGCTGTGGGTTCGTCCAAGATATAGATAGGCGCATCGTGATATATCGCTCTTGCTATGGCTATCTTCTGGTCTTCACCGCCGGAGGGTCAAAGCCGGTAGGGTCGATATTCTTTCCGACATATGTATCCACGCCCTTTTCCAAGCTGTCAACCAAAGGCTTTATTCCGGCTCTTTCTATTGCATTATTCAGCTTGTCAGTGTCATAGTTTTCTTCACAGGCTATGCCGAGCGAAAGAGGCATATTGAAACGGCAGAAATCCTGAAATACGGGAGCGAACAGTCTCTGATACTTGACGTAATCATAATCCATTATGTTGATGCCATCAAGGAGAATCTCACCCTCGGTGGGAACATACAAACGGGTGAGAAGCTTGACGAAGGTTGTTTTGCCGGAGCCGTTTTCACCAACTATACAGAGCTTCTGGTCGCAGGGAATCTTAACGCTGAGATGTCTTAATGCGTAGCGTTCGCTTCCCGGATATTTGAAGGACACGTCTCTGAACTCAATAACGGAATGTTTATCATACAGAGGCATCTTGTTACCGTTGTTTTCAAGCATGGTGGGCTGGGAGCGAAACGCTTTCATTTCATCAACATTCATCGAGTACGAGGATATTTCAAGATAAGCGTTGAAGATTCCGCTTACAGCACTTGAAAACTGGCTTGCCGCAGACATGAAGATTGTCATGGAACCGAGTGCAAGGTCATCAAACAGGACCTTGAGTATTGCAACAAGGTACAAAACCGCTTCCTGAACGGCACTTGTGACTGCGTGAACCATTCTCCACCTTGCGCCGAATTTATCCTGTTTCTTCGACACATCATCCTGCTTCTTGCCGATGCCGGTATAACGGTTGACGAAGAAATCCTTTAGTCTGAATATTCGGACTTCCTTACCTCTTGAGTGATCTGTGAGGTTATAAAATTCGTTCCAATATTCATTGTCGAGCTTGCTGAGTTCCAAGCCGAAGTTGTAGTTAGCAACATTGATTTTCTTTGTGACAACTGCGTTTATAGCGATTATCGCCAAGAGGACTATGATTACTGCCGGATTCAGATATACGATTATTGAAGTTACCGCAAGAATCTTTACAAACGAGTTGATGAGCCTGAGAATATAGCTGAACATTTCAAGCGGGGCGTTCGGTGCGTGCATACTGATTCTGTTGAGCTGAACCGCAACCTTCGGGTCCTCAAGCGAAGCATATTCCATGTCAGCAACATATGACTGAAGCTCTCCCTGAAAAGCACGGCGAAGCTCACGGTAAAGTTCACTCGCCTTTACACGCAAAGTCATTTCTTTCAGGTGGTTCAAAAGAGGAACCGCCACCAAAACAGATGCAAGCGATACAATCACTTTAATATTCCTGTCAGCAGACAGCTCGTTGATGATAAGACCGGGGATTATCATATAGACCACCGGCACCAAGGCGTCTAACACGGTGAGAAGTATCTGCAGGAAGATATAGAGCGCACTGTGTTTCTGACCTTTGAAGTATTTCATCAGGTAGACTATACTGTCCCAGCTTCGGCGTATGTCTTTCATGGCTGATAAGTCGGTTAGTTTTTTTCATAAGTATTTCTCCTTTTTTCGTTTTCCAATTCACATTATACCCCCCGAAATTTGTTTGTCAACCGATTTTCACGAACTGAAAAAAATCACCTTCAGGTCAGTGCCTAAAGGTGATATTTGTCTATAAGGTCTTGGATATGCCCGGAAAGGGTCGGTGAAATTTGATCATACTTTGACGCAACTTCAGTTAGTTCAAGTGCATCATATGCGAGTTTCTTTGATTTCTCCATATCGCCCTCCTCATTGCGTCGAGCCAAAGACCAAGCGCAGTTATACATTGTCTGAGGTAATGTGGGCTGGATGCCGGTGAGCTTATGCCAATAGATGCCGTCACGGGCTACGGCGATGCAATCACTATATCTCCCCACAAGTCCGAGAAACTTCGAAAGATTATAACAAAGAACTGTCAAATTATCTGCTGCTAAAATCTTGTCCTCAATGTAATGTTCCAAAAAGTCTTTGACATGATAGCCGATCGAGATTGCAGTTTCTGCTTGTCCAAGTATAAAATATGCAACCGCTATATTGCCAAGAATCTGGCACTCCATATTCGTCATATATGGCGGAAGATTTTCTGGGCTATAATTTACGGCTGTCATGCGAAGCGCATTTTCGAGCCTATTTAGTTCTTCTTCAACGGATATTTTGCCCTCCTGTCGCGAAAGCTCAGTTTCCAAGACAATAAGTCTTTGCTCGTTTGCAAGAGAGATATTGCGGTGGTCATCGTTGATTCTGGCACGGGTTTCCTTCACGATTTTCCATGCTTCCTCGGTGCCTTCAAGAATATTTGCCTGATTTGCCCTGCGAATCATCTGGCGAACGGTATAGTCATCCTCGCTGATAATATCGTTGATGGAATCACCCGACATACCGAGCCTTTCAAGAAGACTGGGAATGTAACTTCTGTCATGGTTTCCTGCTTTGCCGTTTTCGATTCTCGAAAGAGTGGCGATGCTACAGATGCCGAGGCAGAGGTCTTCCTGAGTGCAATTCTCCGCTTTGCGACGCTCGCTTATGATTTTTCCAATAGCTATTTTGTCCATATTAGCACCCTCCAATACTATTGCGTTACTATATATTATACCCTAAAAAGTTTTCTTGTCAACCGACTTTTACGAACTGTATAAAGTCTTTACGAAAAAATTTTAAAGTTCGACAAAATACGACATTTTATTTGCGGATTGTGTGGTATAATGGCAGAAAAGGGCGAGAAACGCCTGATTCAGATGGAGGAAATAACTATGGTAGAAGTTAAGTTATCGGCAAAAATCGATGAAAGAATGGCTGACGAATTCAAAGCTGTCATTGAGCAGTTAGGTGCTCAGAGCGGGGTTGATATTTCTATTATCGATGTCGGAAAGGAAAGGCTGGACTCGTATCTTTCCGGACTATTTGCCGGCTTTGGCATGCCTGCAAACCTTGATGGTCACGCATATCTGAAAGCAGTTATTGCCCTCGCCTTGAGCAATCCTACATATCTTCGCCACAACATCACTTCAAAATTATATCCTGAGGTTGCCTCTGTTTTCGGTACCAGAGCCACCCGTGTAGAAAGAGCCATCCGGCATGCTATAGCCGTTATGTGTGACAGAGGAAATTACGACAACCTGTTGGATGCTTTCGGAAGCTGTATCTCCGAGGGCTCAGGAAAGCCGACAAATTCCGAATTCATTGCAAGAGTTGTAGAGCTCGCAAAAGCGGATTTCCTTAACGCACAATCAGCATAAGTAGTGCAATCACCCTGCCCTATTCGCTTATGTAATTCTCAGCTTGCTTGGTGAACATTTCGCAGTACAAGCCATTCTGCGCCATGAGCTCGTCATGCGTTCCCATTTCGGCAACCTGTCCCTTGTCAATGACAATAATCTGGTCAGCCTTAACGACTGTTGACAGCCTGTGCGAGACGAAAATAACCGTCTTATCTCTGCCAAGCTCATAAATCTTCTTGAAGAACTCATACTCGGCATTCGGATCTAAAGCACTCGACGGCTCATCAAAGACCAGTATATTAGCATCCCTGTAGTAAGCTCTTGCAATAGAGATTTTCTGCTTTTCGCCGCCGGAGAAATCGACGCCTTCTTTATCAAATCTTGTGGAGAATACACTTTTTTCTTTCTTTGGCAGAGAATCTATCTTATCTTCCAGACCGGAGAACCTGATACTGTCCTCAATCTTGCCGGAATCAATGTCTTTCTCGCCACGGAAAGCGATATTTTCTTCAAGTGTCAGTGGGATATTGACCGAGTTCTGAAGTACTACCGACAACTGCTTGTACCACGAGGACAAATCCACATCGTTTATGTCGGTTTCACCGTTGATGAGAATCTTTCCGCTCGTCGGAGGATAAAGTGCTAGAATCAGCTTAAGAAGTGTTGTCTTTCCTGCACCGTTCTCGCCGACGATGGCAATTCTTGAACCGGCATGAATCGAGAATGAAACATTACTCAGCGCATTCCAATCCTGATTGGGATAACTGAAGCTGACGTTTTCAAGCGTTATCTCCTCACAGTTGTCAATCTTCTCAGTACCATTCTGGACGTACTTCTCATCCTTGATGTAATCCATATAGAATGATGCCTCATTGACGTTGTTCTTAAGATTAATGAACAGCCCTAAGAAGCTGTTGAAGTTCTGTGTAAACTGCTGAACCGCCACAAACAGTGCCGAATATGTAGCGACATCAAGCTGTCCCGCAAACAGCATATATCCGAAATAGAGATAGGCAGAAAGAAGCTGAACATTACCGAGGATGATTGCAAGATAATTCCACCTGAATCTCTGCCTGTCTTTCTTGTTTCCCTCAATAGCAATAGCCATGCCCTTTTCGTTGACCGTTTCTATCGAATAGTCAAAAGCCTCATTCAGCTTGACGGTGGAAACATAGTCCTTTTCGTTGAAGAGCCTCTGCAAATACTGCAAAAGTCTGACCTTTGGCAGGCGCTCGGTGTTCTGATACTTGAACCACAAATCGTTGACCTTGTTCATACAGAGATGCGACAGAATCAGCGTTGCAAAGATTATCACTACAATTATAACGCTGACCTGACCGACGATGTACGAAACACCTATCAAGGTTAAAATGCAGGTAATCATTTGCGAGAGTATGTTTATTACCTCATCCGCACCGACATATGTATAATTCAGAGCCTTCTGAAGCGCATCATACTCACTGCTGTCCTCAAACGCCAGCATGCTGTTTTCGTTCATCTTTCTGTAGATGTGTTCCCGGAGCTCAACGCTTATGTACTCGGTGTTCAGACTCTGCTTGATTGTCAGCCTCCGCTCGACATACGCCCACACCGAGATATTCAGGATATATCCGCAAATATACCCGACACCGAGCCACAGGTTTTCCTTATAGAGAAAAGCGTTTAACGACATCTTTGGCAGGTAAATCACAAGCATATTGCTGATAAACCCATACAAGGTCGTTATGATGTAAATGAAGAAGTAAGACTTGTGCGATTTCCAAGCGATTTCAAAGAAAAGCTTGTTGGTTTCTAAGAAGGTTTTTAGTTTTTTCATAGTATTTTGCCCTTTCTTTTATAATTTGATGCTTATTTATACATCTCCGCCTGCGTTTCGAAGAAAGTATAATACAATCCGTGCAAGTTCATTAGTTCCTCAAATGTGCCATACTCCTTTATCTGACCGTGGTCGAACACGGCTATCTTGTCGCAGAAGCGGGTGCTGTTGATTCTATGGGAGATATAGACCGTGAGCTTGCCGTCGGATATGTCGGCAAAGTTGCGGTATATCTCACATTCGGCGATGGGGTCAAGGGCGGCTGTCGGTTCATCAAGGATAAGAACGGGAGAGTCTTTATAAAGAGACCGTAAAATCGCAATCTTCTGCCTTTCTCCGCCTGACAAGTCTATCCCTGCGGCAAACAGTTCCTTTGTGATGGGCGTGTCCAAGCCACGATACATCCTCCCGATCCTTTCTTCCATTCCAACACTCCCACACAGCTCCATGAGCTTTTCTTTTTCCTCATCTGTAACCTCGCTCTTTCCGGCGACGTTTTCAAGAATAGTGAATGGGAACAGGAAGAAATCCTGATTTACTGCCGAGAAGATTTTAAGGTAATCCCGGTAGTTTATCTTCCGGATGTCTATTCCGTTGAGGAGAATTTCGCCCTCTGTCGGTTCATACATTCTGGTCAAAAGTAGCGTGAAAGTCGTTTTTCCTGCTCCGTTATAGCCGACGACTGCTAACTTTTCCTTACTGCTGAGCTTCAGGTTGATGTTTTTAAGAACATAAGAAGTGCTGTTCGGATAGCGGAACGACACATTCTTAAACTCGATTTCAATATCATCAAGGTCGAGGTCTTTTAGTCTCAGTCCTTTGTCATCGTCAAACTTGCTTTCATATGTAAGGAAAGATTTATACATATGGATATAGCTAAGACTGTTGTTGAAATTCAGCATATTCGTCGCCACATATGAGAATGCCGACATAAAGCTGATGAGCGACGCTACACCCATCGTGAACTCACCGACTGAGATTGTGCCTTTCAGCGCATCTATTCCAATCAGCAGATATGCTGAAATCTGGAATATCGTGGTGAGGAGAAATGTTGCTAAGTTTATCACACCGTCTTTCTTAATCCGGCGAAGGTTGAGGCTGAGGATATTCTTCTGGAAATGCTCAATCTTACTGAAAACATAGCTCCGAAGATCGAACATATCAATGTCTTTCTTTGCGGGAATGTTTTTCGGAATCTGAGACACATAGCCGAGCCTTCGCTGTTCTCTTGAGGAGTCATTCTGAAACTGCAAATTGTATTTCTGTCTTACGATCTGCAAAACCGACTGCAGCCCAATCAGAACCACAGCAATCAGAAAAAGCCATTTGTTCAACATGGTCATGATGGCAACTATACCTATCAGCGAGATAATATTCGACAGCGTATCAAACACCGTTGTAATACTGGTAAAGTAATTGTTGCCCTGAGCAATCTGATTCGTGAGCTGTATGCTGTCCTGAAAAGAAGTATCGTTGAACTGCTCATAGTCCATGTTCAGGCACTTCTGGCTGATGTCGTTGTTAAGCCTGTTGGTAAACTTCAAAAAGAGATACTCTTTGATTTTCCCTAAGTAGATACTGATAGCTTCAAGGACAAATATCGACCCGAACATCAGAAGAACATAGAAGACAATCTGTGAATAATCCTCTTTCTGAGAAATGCTGTCTATAATCAATCCCGACAATATGATATTCGGAAACGGTCTTAAAGCATTGATAAAGACTGTAACAATGAGTATCAGAAACAGCCTCTTATCATACTTCCATATCTCCCGGAATGAGCTTATCATGTCATCCAACTGTACCCGTCTTTTTTCTTTCATATACCCACCTCGCTTATTCCATATTAAGAGATACAAACATATCGTGAATCAGCGAATCTACCGAAAGCTGAGATGTATAGCATTTGTAAACTCCCATCTCAGTAAGCTTGTCCATCATCTCACGCTCAGAACCGAAATTGGTGAAAACCATCGCCAGAATCACGCTCTCAGAGTCGAGCTCTTTAATTTTCTGTACCAGTTCAAAGATGTCATAAGCCTTGCTGTTAGAGATGAAAACTATCTGCGGATGAAACTCCGCCACTTTGCCGATAATATCCTCTTTCGCGCTGACATGCCCAAACTCATATGTATCCGGCACCTCGTTTTCGATCAGGTCGCTTAAGATTATTGCTCCTTTCTTGACCTTCTTCTCCTGAATAAACAATACTTTGATTTTGTTCATGATATTATCACTCCTTCCAGTATCCACTTAACATTTTACCCCCCGCCAAAATTTGTCAAGACCTTTTACAAATTTTCGCACCTGCCGTCCTCCAGAATTACGATTCTACCGCACTTTCTTGCAGTTTCCTCATCATGTGTCACCACAATAACGGTTATACCCTCTTGGTTGAGATTTTGGAACACGTCCATTATGTCGCTTGCGGTAGCTTTGTCGAGCGCACCGGTTGGTTCATCTGCAAGGATTATTTTCGGCTGATTTACAAGCGCACGGACAATGGCGGTGCGCTGTTGCTGTCCTCCCGAAAGCTCGGAGATGTCGGTGTCACGCTTGTCCTCAATCTGAAGACTTTTGAGAAGCTCCATGATTCGCTCATCGGTGGCTTTCTTGTCGTACTTCCCGCCAAGGCAGACCGGCACACGGACGTTATCAAAAACGGACATATTCGGAATCAAGCCGAAATTTTGCAAGACTATGCCGATTTCTTTGTTGCGGATTTTCGCAAGCTGATTTGGTGAAAGAGTTTTGATATTGATACCATTCAGAAGATAGTCGCCGTCAAAATCGGTGTCGGCACAGCCCAATATTTTAAGAAGCGTTGACTTGCCGGAGCCGGACTTTCCCATAATCGCAAGCATTTCGCCATCCCGTATTTCGAGGTCGATGCCGTTCAGAGCCTTGACCTCACTTCCCTTTCCGGCGTTATAGGTCTTGTGGATATTCTTAACAATTATTGACATGGCTGTCCCCCCTCAAAGATTTCTTAAGGCGTTTATCACCGTAAAAATGATGACCGCGGCAATTATCGGGATTAAATCTGTGATGATTTGGGTTGTCCGGCACTGCGCAGTGTTTGCTCCGCAGGTGGAAATTATGCGGTATTTCTCCGCAAAGACGGTTCTCGAAAGAATCGAGTTTGAAATAACTCCGGCTAAGCAAAGAAGAACCGAAATAATTGCGAGCATCACTGTCATTCCCATAATTTCAAGCTCCAGAGCACAATATTCGGCAAAACCGGCGGCGGTTGATATAGCTGATTCCACCAAGCCTGTGCCGACAATACTACTGCAAAAGTCTGTTACATCTCCTGTTGCAAGTGCGCCATAAACGTCTTTTTTCGTAAAAATGTCATCGTCCTCGTCAGTTATTAGAAATATATAATTACTCTGCTCTGAAACTACGGAGGACGGGCTGTCATCGGATGGTGTTAGGTAGACAAAGTCACTTTTAAGTATGCCGACGACCGTGAATGTGACTTCGGTTTTGTCCTTGCCGGAAAGGACTTCGGTGTAGGTCTCACCGAGCGTGTAGTAGCTTCCAAGACTTGAAACAATCACAGCAGGATAACCGTCAACAACTTCAAATCTCGTCTGTTTCTTGAAAGAGTAGTTGAGATTCTCGAAATAATCCGCCTCAACAGGTTGTAGATAGGCGAAGCTGTCATAAGTGTACTTCCCACGGAAACTCACACCAAGGTACTTTCCGCCTAAGTCTTCAACCACAGACTTTATATCTGAATCAGCAGTAATGGCAACAGCATTTTCAAGTCCAAGACTCGAATAAGCTTGCCTTATCTGAATCAGCGGAAGTATGTCGCCCATAAGTGATGACAAGATGAACATCATCACCGTTAGCATCAGCGTAACTCTGACGTAGGCGGGAAATCTGTCTTTGAGATTTGAGAGAATAATAAGTCTCATGCCTCGACACCTCCCGAAAACAATCTGTTATATTTCGGGACAGTCACCGAGAGCATGACGATTAGCATTATCGCAAAAACTACAACTGCGCTTGCAAAGTCAACCTGTCCATACATGTTGAGAAGCTTTTGGAGCGGTTTTGACAAGCAAAAAAGAGCATATCCTGCCACAAGCGATACCGCTGTCATGATGAAAAGAGGCAGGTAAAGTAGCTCAAAAAGTCCGGCACGAGAGATGCCCAGAAGCTTATAGATGTTGTATTCATAGAACATACTCCTGACCATGTAATCAAATAGCGACGACACAATGCAGATGACACAGAGTATTATCCCGATGATTATAACAGTGCACTCCATGCCGTTCTCTAAAAAGTCGCTGAGTTCCGCCTGATACCTCGATTTCACGGTGCAGTCGTTGACCGTTGCAATAGTTTCTAAGATTTCAACCTCTGATTTTGTCGGGATTTCCGAGAATACTATTCCGTTCAGTCTGATGTCAAAATCACCGGTTTTCAGAGCAGTCGAGAACGGAAGATAAATATCAGTTTCGCTTATGCCGATGACGGTGTAAACCCCGTTGGCAATAGTAACGGTGTCCCCGACAGACTTGTATTCCCTAAGACCACTATTTATATAAATATCATTATTGCACCAGATGATGACATTTTCACCGTTCTCAAGCTCGATTTCGGAGAAGGTTCTGCCGGATACAACATCTGCCTCAGCAGTGATTCTTGAGTCGTTGGCACTGCAAAGGACAGCCTGAATATACTGACTGTTCCCGCCTTTTGGGTATGCACTCAGCCCGACCAATTCCGAGATTTCAGGCAAGAAGTCATTTTCAGAAAGTTCAGCGATAAGCTCAGCATTATCCGAAACATCAGACGTTATCGTGAACGTTCTGCGGCTTTCTCCTTGGCGCAGGAAGAACGTTGTTGAGTAGAGAAGCTTGTTTATCAGGACAAAGAGCGAAAAGGCACAGACAGTGAAAGAAAATATGATTATTGCAAGACTCGCCGGTTTTGCAGTCATCTGCCGGAATGCTCTTTTCAGATAGAAAGTGTGGCGGTTCATAGCTTTAATCTCCGGTCAATCGACGGGAAAGCCCACAAAATCAGCTTCGAGAGAATCCAGCCGAGGACGTAGCCAATGAGAATCAGAATCAGGTTGACGGGATAAATTTTTGTCATCGTGTACTGAGCGGCAGTGTTGATTGCGACATTGACGAGTACATATACCATAGGCGCACCGACAAGTGAAGCCAAGAACACAAGCGGCTTGCGAAGGCGTTTGAAAAGGCTTGTCCCGAAGAACGTAAAAAGAAACGGCGCAGTTATGAACCTTGATCGGCTCGAAATGTAATCCCAGAAATAGGTCGTTATCGCTGCTATGTCAAACTCTGCAAACTGGCTCATGAAGTCGTAGCTATAGCCGTCGGGATAAGTCAGAGTTATCGGAAATGGGAGGATTATAAGCGAGATAAACTCGCACAAGCCAAATGCTCCGAGAAATACCGGCAGAAGCCGAATAATCGTCTTATTTCCCTATTTCCACTCACCGGCACACAAAGATACTTTGCCGCATCCGCACCGGCGAGGTAGATTACTATCGGCAGGCAGAAAAGTGCGAGGGTGACAACCATTGCCGTTGTCGGACTCTGGCATCTTGACGAAATCCAGAGTAGAAGAAGCGAGAAGAGAATCAGGACTGCTGTTCTGTAAGTAAGAAGTATCACAAGGTAGCCCCAAATTTGGAGTTCTCCGAGGGCGAGCATATCGCTTATGCAATTCACACCGGATGTGATTCCGTCGGTGCCATATGCAGAAAGAATCTGAGCAAAGTACGGGATATTCACGCCGAGGCTCACAGTGACGGCGAGGATTATCGCCATAATACAATTATGCCGGTAGTAGGTCTTTCTGCCGGCTTTTGTCGTGTAGAGGACATAGCCGATGCGGCAGCGATTGTCATAGGAGACAACCGGCGAGAGCATAAGACAGAGTGCGGCTATGGCAATCAGTCCGAGAACGTAGTCCTGTCGGAGGATATCCAGCCCGAAGATGAGCCTATAGCCTGTCTGGTAGAACATATCCCCGGTGCCCTTGCCTATAGAGACGAGATACTCATACTGGCTTTTTGCCTTTTCAAAGCCTCTTTCGGCATAATCGGAGTCGAAATTGTCAGGCTCGGCGGCTATAAACTCCACTGCTTCTTCGTCGGTCATCTCGGAAATTTGGGTGCAGTAATAGAGATAATAGTTGTCATCGGGGTTGTAGGGCTTGGAGTAATTGAACGCTGTATAAAGCTGAATTGCGAGGACTGCCGCTATTATCACTGCGCCCTTGTGCATGACGAGAGCCTTATAGGCAGTATAACTGAAAAGACTTTTGGGAACACGTTTTGAGAAAGCCGAGACGGAGCTTCTCTTAATCTCCGAAATGCTGATTGAGGAATAGAAGCGGCAGACTACGGCTGTAACTATCACAAGCCCGATAGCAATACAAGCTACAGTGCAGGCAAACAGGTTCACAGGATAGCCGAAGAAGTTGATGTTTGTGTAGGTTTTGAAGAAGTTTTTCGGCTGAGTGAGTGCGACCAAGTTTATATATTTCAGCGGGGAGAAAATCGAGTTGCCGGAAATAAGGGCATAGAAAGCCGTCTCAACTGCGGCAATAGCAATAGTCACGAGATACGCCACGATGTTTGTAAGCCTGATGAACAAGGCGGAGACTATCAGGGCGCAGAGGGTCAGGGCGAAAAGCTTTATTATGAAGCTATATATCAGCAAATTGCCGACGGTTGTGGCGAGATTACAACCTAAGTAGCCTTCGAGAGATTGAACTGCTCGGCTAAGGTCTCCCAATCCGCAACGATATGCACCAATAGCCAGATCACTCAGATACATGATTCCGAAGGTAGCGAAGCACACTGTGAATACTACCGCAGACTTTGCGATAGCAAGCATTGCTCTGCCGTATTTCAGAGGTTTTATGAGAGCCACGACGCCGGATTCTCTGTCTTTATAGAAGACGGCTGTGACACAGGCAAGGAGCGAGAACATCACAAGTATATCGGTAGCCACATTGTCGGTCGCCAGAAGAACGCCGTCTGACGGAGCATAGGTCGGAGTGACCTCTTTGACAGCTTCGTATGCCGACGGGGTTTTTACAATATTCCGGTAGGAATAGCTGTTGGTGTCTGCAAAGATTGAAACCGAAGTCATAGTCTCGGCAGTAGTGTTGATTTCGGCGAGGTAGTCCTGATAGCCTAAAATCTCCTCAAGCCGGGAAATTTCGCCACTCAGAATGGACATATCCTGCCAGTAATATTCGCAATAGACTGGCTCGCCAGTTTGCCGGACAGTCTCGTAGAGTTCTTCGTCATATCCGAGAGCTTCCTCGGCGGTCATGCCGCTTACATCTTCCAAGTAGGCTTTATACTCAGCATCCGAGAAGTTGCCAACGCTCTTGGTCGAGGCTATATAAACATTCAGAAGAATTGCCGCCGCAGTCACTAAAAGAAACGCCTTGTTGTGAAAGAGCTTATACAGCTCGTTTTGAAATATCCTCATCACTGGTCACCATAAAGCTGCATATACAGCCCTTCGAGGGTTTTCTCGCCGTCTGTGACCTGTGCCGTCAGCTCGTCCACCGTTCCACTGTCGATGAGTTCACCGGATTTCAGAAGCAGGATGCAGTCGGCGATAGTCTCGATGTCCGAAACTATGTGGGTTGAGATGATGACAATCATGTCTTTTGAGAGGGAGGAGATGAGATTCCTCGTCAGAACCCTCTGCTTCGGATCAAGACCGGCTGTCGGCTCATCCAAGATAAGAAGGTGCGGGCTTCCGAGAAGCGACTGGGCGATAAGCGCGCGCTGTTTCATTCCGCCGGAAAAGCCGCCTATTTTCTTGTTTGCGACATCCGAAAGCTCGACAAGCTCAAGAACCCTTGCGATTTCGCTGTCAATCGCAGACTTTTCGATTCCCTTGAGTGCCGCTATGTAGCCCATGAAGCGTTTCAGGGTGAACGACGGGTACAGCTCCTGCTGTTGTGGCATGAAGCCGATTTCGGAACGATATTTCGAGCCGAGATTGGTTATGCTCTCGCCGTTCCAGAAAATCTCTGAACCCTTGTCAGGGTCTAAGTTCTGGGTCAGGATGTTCATGAGGGTTGACTTTCCCGCACCGTTCGGTCCCAGAAGACCATAAATGCCGTCGGAAAAGTCGAAAGAGAAGTCTTTCAAAGCGTGCTTGGTGCCGTAGTGCTTGTTGAGGGTTGAGATTTTAAGGGTGTTCATATTTCGTCTCCTATAAGTTCGCTTTCAGTAATTTTTACATAGCAATAATCTTCTTCAAGATATTTCAGAACAAAGCCGTCGTCGGTATAGTAAACAACCGAATAAGAATAATTGTCACCCAAGTTAAGGCTATACTGCTTCCCGGTGGAGATTTCGATTGCGATTTCAGACCAAGTGTCGAAGATATAGTCGCCGCAGACTTCATAGGAACCGGAGCCGACTTCTATCTCATCGCCATCGGGCGTGAGGACGATTTTACCGGTGTCGCCGTTCAGAATAAGATAGCCGTTCGACCATTCGGAGATGTTTGCTATGTCACTTTTCAAAAACTCGCCGGTCTCGGTATTATACATATAGTAGTCGTAGTTATACCAGTCGGTGTTCTTGTAATCGTCTTGCATGATGTCTTCTATTGTCGGCTCGTCGCCTTTGAGGTAGCTATACTGAAGATAGATTTTGCCGTTATATTCGCCATAGACCCAGTCTTCACTGCCGTCATATGAGCCTATCTCCGCTATTTCGGTATATTCGCCGGAAGAAAGGGAGTAACAGCTGAAATATATCGTCCTTTGATTGGTGCTTGTGCCGTAGGCATCATAAACGCTTTCTTCGGAGCAGAAATAGATTGTGTCGCCGATAAGCACTATTCTTTCATAGACGTTTACCGTCCTGTTTGAAACGGTTTTAAGTTTGACTCTTGATGTCCCGTCTGTCTCTGCA
Source organism: Oscillospiraceae bacterium (assembly GCA_021203065.1). Lineage (GTDB taxonomy): Bacteria > Bacillota > Clostridia > Oscillospirales > Ruminococcaceae > Faeciplasma. Next base: position 151,998 of record JAJQBX010000032.1, on the reverse strand, counting down.
CTGTAAATCGAGAAGTAATTTTCATAGCCGTCATCGCCCATAGTTGTGCCTGTTACGAAATAATAAAGCTTTCCGTCATACAAAAACGGGTGGTTATACATTCCGAATGACGGGCAAGTGTCCGAATCGGTATGCGTACAGTTCGGATAAGGGCAGACAATGACCGACACCATGCTCTCAAAGTCCACAAAGTGAAGCCTTGACAAGGAGTCGACAAACAGCTCCCCGCCCTCGCCGACGTCTGTATATTGGCTTATAACCCGTGAAGTGGACTCGGTTTCATCTGTGCCACTGTCTCCGCAAGAAGTGAACACAGATAAGCAAAGTACGATTCCGAGAATTACTGATAATAGCTTTTTCATTATTGGCTCTCCTTCCATTCGGCATACTGCCTGTTTGCTTCGGCAATTATGTCTTCTATGCCGGCTTCTTCAAGCATTGAACGATACTCGTTCAGATATTCTTCAAAAGTAAAATCGCTGTAATTAAACATATTCTTTCCGTAAACACACGTTACGGCACGGACATCTATACACTGCTGATAAACATCGGAATCGTCAAAAACAAAATCGAAATCTTCACTAACATGAGCATTTTCGAGCGACTCAAGATAGGTCTCGCCAATATATGAAGATTCATCATATGTCGGAATGCACAGAAGCAGATTTGCAAACTGCTCATACGCAGTCTGGTAGTGTGTATCCGGCTCGATTTTGCCGTTATCAAGGATATAATCCTCATAGTCCGCATAACACATTCGCTTGTTCAGCTCCTCGTCGGTGAGCATTGTGGCGATAAAGTCGAAAGCCATATCCTGATTTTCGCTGGTACTGCTTACTCCAACAGCATTGCTGTTTCTTGTAAGCGAAACGCTCTCATCATAAACGACATAAACGGGAATATATACTCTGTTGCGATCCGAATCAGTGCCAAACGGAAGATCGAATATATCTCCATTGTCTGCGGGAAGATACACGGTGTTCTCAAAAGCGAAGAAAGAGTTGAAAAACGAATACTCTCTCACATATCCTTCAAGATTCAGGTTGTACATCATCTCAAGGAAGCTGACAAATTCATTGTTATCCAGCCAGCTCTTTGCGGTCTTTTCCTCCTCATCCCAATAAATTCCCGTTGTTAGCACCTGAGAATCAACGTAATAAGATGTCTGGTAATTCGAGTAGGTCATGATAGGTGTTACACCTGATTCTTCCAAAGCTATTTGCTCCAGTATATCCATCTGCTCAGTGAGCGGCTTTTCAAGGTCATAGCCGTACTTATCTACAAGTTCGACGTTCAGATATAAGCATTTCTGATAGCTCAGCGAGCCGTTACAGTTTATCCCATATACTGTCCCGTTGTACCTGAGTGAAGTCCACAGATTTTCAGGCATCATAGAATAAAGAGTCTGACCGACTTCGGTCGATTCAAGATAATCATCGAGCGGCAGAAGCAAATCGTCCCGTATGCAATAGTAATATTTATCTGTACTAATGATGTCAACTTGTTCGCCGCTGTCAACCAAGGCTTTAAGATTGCTATAGTAATCAACTGAGCCGTAATTACTCGGATAGTAATCGCTGTAGATAACATTCAGGTCTATGGTTTCAATAAATATGACATAATCCTTGCCGACGCTGTCCAAGTATTCGTTTACCGCATTCTGGATATTGACGCTATAGGAGTTTCCTATCATTGCCACAACAAGTATGGTCTTATCGGGGTACTCCTCCTGAAGATCCTCTTTGGTCATACCGTAAGACTGAGGATAAAAGGATATGTCTGTGTGACGGTTTCCGTCTTCGTCCGTATATGTTTCCTGAATCTCGATATTCCCATCCTCATTTATCCATGAAGTGATATAGTATTCGTCTTCACTTTCGGAGACGGTTGTAGAGGCGGTAGTTGTGACTTCGCTCCCCTGCGGGAGTTCTTCGGTCGAATTTCCGCAACCGTAAAGCGAGAACGTCAGGGTTGCAGCTAAAAACAGCGATAGTAGTTTTTTCATGGGTTTATCTCCTTCCATTCGGCATACTGCCTGTTTACTTCGGCGATTATGTCTTCTAAACCGGCTTCTTCAAGAAGCGCACGGAAATCGGAAAGATATTCGTCAAAGTCGGTGTACTCTATGAGACGGTTATATGTCATCTCACCCATCACGCCGAGGACATCCACGCACTGCTGATATACTTTGCTGTCGTCAAACACAAAGTCGAAGTCTTCATTAACGTAAGCTTCTTCGAGGGATGTTTTATAGACATCGGCGATGTCGTCTGTTTGCAAGGTGTTCGGAATACTCAGCAAAAGATTTGAAAACTGATCGCAGGCATAGTAGTATGCGTTATGGCTAATTCGTCCGTCGCTGTACATCTCAGATTCGTAGTCGGCATAGCACATGCGGTTGTTGAGTTCCTCATCAGTGAGCATAGTTGCGATAAAATCGAATGCCATGTCCTGATTCTCGCTGGTACTGCTGACACCAAGAGCGTAATTACTTCTGGTAAGAGTGGGCTCAGATTTGTCATAAACCGCATAAACCTGCTTATAGACTGCATCGCCGCTATCGTCCTCGTAGCCTGTCCAGTAATTGAAGACTTCACCGATTTCCGACGGATAATCCACCGTACATTCAATAGCAAAATATGATTCAATATATACAGTTGTCGATAAACTTTCGTTATAAAGAGTAAATACCGTTTCAAGAGCGGAAACATAGTCTTCATCGTCAAGCCAGCTTATTGCAGTTTTTAGCTCACTGTCCCAATATACTCCCGAAGTCAGCTCAATTTTATCGGTGCTACAGTCAACCATCAGCGTCGAAAAGAATGAATATATAGCTTTGTCCACGCTTTCGCTTTGGATAGTCTCAAGCAAATCAGTCTGCTCAGTAAACAACTTTGAAAAGTCATATCCGTATTCATCCGCCAAGGCAGCATCTATATAATAGACGTGGGTGGACTTTATAGAACTGTTACAGTTGATTCCGTAGACAGTGCCGTTATACCTGTATGCCTTCCAGAGGTTCTCAGGCATCATATTGTACAGCGTCTGCCCGACTTCTGTATTTTCAAGGTAATCATCAAGCGGCTGAAGCAAACCATCTCTTATGGCGTAATAATAATTTGCGGTGCTGATGATGTCAATCTGCGTTCCGCTGTCAACTTTTTCTTTTAAGCCGCTGTACCAATCGGCAAGCCCGACAGTAGAACAATAATCGCTGTAGATTGAATTGTTCTCTATAAAGTCAAAACATATGACATAATCCTTGCCAAGATCATTTAGATACTCGTTGACAGCTTCGGTTATATAGTAGTACCTATTGTTACCAATACACGCTATAACAAGCACGGTTTTATCCGGGTACGCTACCTGAATCTCCTCATATGTCTGAATATCCGGCGATTTTGAGTATTGCAAAGTGCTCCCGTCTTCAAATTCTTCGTAGTACTGTATATAACCGTCATCGTCCATCCACGAGGTGATGTAATGCTCGTGAGTTGTGGCTTCGGTGGTGGTTGTGGCTGTGGTTGTAGCCGCCGTTGTAGTCTCGCTCTCCTGCAAGGTTTCGCTCCCGCAACCACAGAGCATGATTACAAACGCCAGAACCAATACAAATAGTCTCTTCATGCTATCTCATCTCCTATAAGTTCATTTGCTTCAAACCTGATGAATTCGTTGTTCAATGAGTCTTTCAGGATATATGAGCCGTCAAGATAGTATTCGACACTATAACTGGTTTCAAGCGGAAGCTTCGACTCGTAGTGTGCGCCTGTTTCAAGGTCAATTATCAGTCCATAATACAAATGGAAAGCGTAGCCGTTGCACACCTGAAGTGCGACTTTATTTCCAATGTCATATTCTTTTCCGTTTGGAGTTCTGATTATAGCTTCTGTCAGGTCGTCGTTATAGACTATAAGATAGCCGTCCAAGGCTCTCCAGACGGCTTCGTCATTTTCAGAAAGCTCACCTGTGGACAGGTCGAACTTGTAATATTCCAAGACCGATTCAGGAAATACATACTCATTATAGAGCGCGTCGAGCTCTTCGTCACTGAGTTCGTGGTCATAGTAAGAATAGCTTATATAGACGATGCCGTTTGCTTCGCCCTTGATACTTGCACCGGCGTTATAGCCTTCGCCTATTTTTACTACCTCGTTGAACTTTCCCGTTTCAAAGTCATATGAAATCAGAGAAACGCTCACATAATCTTCAGTAGTGCCGTAATCGTTGAAGGTCGTCTGCTTTGCGGTCATATAGATTTTGTTTCCAACAACGAGAGCCGGATTATAGTCTGCAATTTCCCAGCCCGTAAAGGTTTCAAGGGCAATGCGGTTTGTGCCGTCAATGTCGCAACGATAGGCAGTAATTGTCTCGGCATAGGTACCGTTTGTGTATTTTATATCATCTGAGAAGTAGTACATCTTACCATCAAATACAGTCGGATAACAGGAGAGCCCATAGGACGAGCAGGTGCTACTATCAGTATGAGTGCAGTTTGGATAAGGGCATACGATGGCTGATTGCATTGTCGTGAAATCGCAGTAGTTCAGCCTTGTATAGGAGTCGTAGTAGAACTCGCCGTTGTTGTAGATATTGGTTTCAAGACTTACTATGTGAGAATCGGCATATTCATCAGTTAGCGAGATTCCACAACCGCAGAGTATAACCATGAACACCAAAGCCAATGCAAATAATCTCTTCATGCTATCTCATCTCCTATAAGTTCACTTTCCGCAACTTTGATATACCCATCATCCTGCCTTACGATATAGCTTCCGTCGAGGTACGAGACGACCCAGCCGTCATAATCGCTGACGCTGTATCTCTTTCCGGTTTTGAGGTTGATACACTCACGATCGGTGCCGCCGGAGAAAAGCATATCGTTCACCACGCTATAGGTTGACATTCCAAGCGGGGTGAAGTTTTCGTAAATGCTCTCGTTGCCATTGGAGTCGAAAACGGTCACGGTGGTGCCGGATATTGCGATGAAATAGTCGCTGTCAACAACGAAGTTGTCATAGCTGTCGTCGGAGCCGGGCATATCCCAGTCTACAAAACTTTCCGAATCGATGTCGTAGCAATAATAGTGATTCTCATAAAGAGCCGTGAACTCGTCCCAGTGCTCCATCATATATTCTGCATCTTCCCATTTCTCATCCCAAGGTTCATCGAGGGCGTTCTCGGTCAGATAGATTTTGCCGTTATATTCGCCGTAGATCGTCGCCCCGCCGTCATAGCCTGAGCCGAGTTCTCCCAAGCAGTAAAAGCTCTCGGCGGCATAGTCAAATCGATAAAGATAGAAAGTCTCGTAGCCGGTGGCGATGAAGCCTGCGGCATCAAACTCTGATTCCGTGCCAATAAAATAGAGGCTGGTTCCAACCAAAAGTGCCTTTTCCGAATGGTAAAGCTCGATATTCTCGGCAGTTGTGACTTTGCGGCGGTTGGAGCCGTCTATGGAAGCTGAATATGCCACAAGATTATTCTGCGGCAAGCCGTCGCTGTTTGTAATGGTCTCTTGCACGAAGTAGTAAAGCCCGCCGTTCACCGCTACGGGATGATTGACGATGCCATAGGCTGTGCATTCGTCCGAGTCATTATGAAGACAGTTCGGCTTTGAACAGATATATGTATAAGCCATGGTTGTGAAGTCGATATACATAAGCTTCTCGCCGTCCTCGTAAAACTCGCCTTTGTTATACAGATTCGAGAAAACATAAACTGCCGATGCGCTTTCGTAGCCATCAATAGTCTCCGTTGTAATCTTGCTTCCGCAGGAGGTAAGCATCAGCACCGCCAATAATACCGCTAAAATTTTAATCATAGTTGTTCGCCCTCCATTCCGAATACTGTCGGTTGACTTCTTCTAAAAGCTCATCAATACCTGCTTCTTCAAGCTCGGATTTCAGAGCGGCGAGGTCGTCTTCTGCACTCGAAAAGTACAGATAAGAGTGATTCTTCACTGCTTCCTGAACAGCACTGTAGAGTACTTCATATCCTCGAACGTCAAAGGCAAAACCTACTGCATCACTTGTATCTGCCGACTGGGCGTTTTCCAGAATCTCCGCAAACAGTTCGTTCATATCTTCCGGCATATCGCCGTAGGAATCGGTTATCAGCGGGTTGGCGAAGCGGTAATTTATCAGATACGGTTCATCTTCGCTGTCACCAAATGAGAGAAGATTATTGAGGGTGCTGTCAGTTTGAGTTAGGAGGATGAAGTCAAAAGCTTCGGTTTTATGTTCCGAGCCGGAATAGACGCTCACACCGCCGGCGGAGGATGAGGTGTAGGTAAAGCTTGTATTATCGGCAACGGTGGTGAAATCGGAATAGGTGTCGTTGCCGGTTTCGAGCTGTGTCTGTTCACCTGTGAAGGATTTCCCCAAGTCGAGGGAATAGGTGCTTGTCGAAGTGCAATAGCTTGCGAGATACATTCCGCTGTAGTCCTCGGCATCATCAAAGATGAGTCCGCTGTCTTTTAGTTCATACCAAAGCTCAAGGCTTTCGGAGAAGCTATCGCTGTCAGCGAGACTGACAATTCCGTCGTCATAGGAAGTGCCGATTATTCCGGCAAAAACAAACTCCTTGTAAAGGCTCGAATAATTGACCTTAACTCCACGGCAGTTTTCTTCGGTCACAATGGTCTCTATGAGATCAAGCTGTTCAAACAGCGATTTATCGTAGTCCCAGCCGTACTTATCGGCAAGGTCGGTGTTGATGAGATAGTAGTTCGTGGCGGTTCTTCTCACTCCGAGACTGAAGCCGCCGAAGCTGTAGAGAGTTCCATTCACCTTGAAAGATTCCCAATATTCTTCGGGAAGCGAGTTGTAATACTCTGTCGCCTCCTCAGAACTTTCAAAGTAGCTTTCAAGCGGCTCATAAATGCCGTTCAAAGCATTGTAATAATAAGCTGTGATAATCGGCTCGTCGGAACTTGTGACCATGACAGTAAGAATATCCGCTTGCCCGCCGGATTCTATATAATCAGTAAAGCAGTCGAGAATGGAGTCACAGTCTCCGTTATCGTACTTGACTGTTGCCGCAGTCATGTTCAAGGGATAGTAGCAGAGGACATACTCCTTGCCGATGGAGTCAAGATACTCGTTGATTTCGTCTATAGGAATCTCGATTTCGAGACCGCTGTCAGCTGTCAGAGCAAATCCGACCCATACGAGAACCGCTTTATCGGGGTATTCGGCTTGAATTTCTTCGGCGGTTTTGTAAGAATAGAGGGCGAACGCAGAGTAGAGAGCATCGTTGTCAATCTCACTGGTTTCGCTGGTGGTTTGCTTGGTTGTAGAGGCGGTTGTAGCGGCAGGCTCGTCTTCGGGCGGGCTCCCGCAGGAGGTAAGCATCAGCACCGCCAATAATACCGCTAAAATTTTAATCATAGTTGTTCGCCCTCCATTCCGAATACTGTCGGTTGACTTCTTCTAAAAGCTCATCAATCCCCGCTTCTTCAAGCTCGGATTTCAGTGCCGCGAGGTCTTCTTCGACCGATGAATAATACAAGTATGAGTGATTACTGGCGGCACTTTCTACAGCCGCATAAAGTTCTTCGTAGCCCCTGACATCAAACGCAAAGCCTATTGCTTCGCTTTCATCGGCGGGAGTTGCTGTTTCAAGAATTTCTTTGCAAAGCTCGTTCATATTTTTCGGCATATCGCCCGAACTATCGGAATACGGCAGGCTTATAAGTGGGCTGTAGAACCTGAACATATTCAGCACCGGACGAGCATCCGACACGACACCATCGAAGATATTATAGTCCTCGCCCTCTATACCGTAGGTCAGAAGATTATTCAAATACGAATCCGTCTGGCTGAGAAGTATAAAGTCGAACGCCTCGGATTTGTATTCCGAACCGGAATATATCCCGATTCCTCCCAAAGCCTGAGTATAGTAGTAATCGGACATCGGCACAACCGTGTAATCCTCGGTGTTGTCTTTTGAATCAACTATCCTCTGAATATGAGACCTTATTTCAAACCTCAGCGGATTAATAAAAATGAAGCAGTCGTCAAGCCCAACTATGTCGTAATTTTCGAGGACACCGGCATTTTTCAACTCATACATCATTTCGAGATACGCTTCCAATTCTTCGCTGTCTGCAGAGCTTACCGCAACGCCGTTCTCGCTGTCGAAAGAAATGCCGTCCATGTAAACGAAACGACCAATATTGTATGCCGAAGAATAGCCGGCTGAAACTCCCGCACAGCCCTCGGTCTGCATTACCTCTTCAACAATATCAAGTTGTTCGGTTATAGTCTTGTCAAAATCCCAACCGTATTTTTCGGCAAGCTCGGTGTTGATGTAATAGTAGCAATCTGCTCTCACGCCGACTTCATACCCGCCGAAATTGTAAAGAATGCCGTTTACTCTGAATGAATCCCAGTATTCTTCGGGAAGGGAGTTATAATAAGCCATAGCTTCCTCCGAACTCTCGAAATAGCTGTCAAGAGGCTCATAGATTCCGTCGTAGATGTTGCTAAAGTAAGCATGGATGAGTCCGTTTCCAACAGTTAAAGAACAGCGGGTAAGTATATCAACCTGTTCGCTCGACTCAAGCTGGTCTATATACGCATCTCTTGCATCGTCATAGTAGAGCGTGGCATTATAGAAGTCAACCGGCGAAAAGCAAATGACATAGTCCTTGCCAAGAGAAACAAGATAATCGTTGATGGTGTCGATAGGTATGAGCCTTGTGTCCTCTGCGGGATAATCATACCCTAACCAGACCAGAACCGTTTTATCGGGGTATTCGGCTTGAATTTCTTCGGCGGTTTTGTAGGAATAGAGGGTGAATGCAGAATAGAGGGCATCGTTGTCAATCTCACCGGTTTCGCCGGTGGTCTCAGAGGTTGTGGAAGCGGTTGTAGCGACTGGCTCATCTTCGCTTGAACTTCCACAGGAAGTAAAAACCGTCAGGCATAGTATGATTGCAAGAATTATGGATAGTAATCTTTTCATGGTGAATCGCCTTTCGTTTGTGCTCTCATAATAATAGACACGGAAAGGAGCATTTTGGGTGCAAAAAATCCCCGTCTGCCTGAGACGGGGACATTAAGAATATTCAATTTCAGCTTACCAGTTTGCACCTCACCGCAACTCTCGCCTGACCGGAACGGGTGCAGGTGAAAAGCGTCAGATCCCAGTCGCCAGTTATCATTTCACTGATTGCTGTGGGCTCGACGGCTTCAACCTCGGTAACTTCGTACTCATAGACCATTCCGGTTACGTCGGTGAACGTTATGGAAGCACCGGCTGAAAGATTTTTTATGTTGCCGAAATGGCGTTCATAGTTGTGAGCACAGATGACGAGGTTGCCGGCACTCGCACTGCCGGTGTATCTTGCGGGAGAGTTCTTGAGTCCTTGATAGCTCCATTCAGACAGAACCGGGAGCTCAAGCCCATATGATGGTATCGAGAGAATTCCGATATAACCGTTCTCATCTACTGTCAGGGTTATGACGGAGTATGGCTCGCCGTTCTCGTCCTCCTCAACTTCAAGAGAATATTCGGAGGTAGCGGCACTCAGCATGGCGTCGGAGAGCTTCTCCTCAATTTCGGTTGAGGCGGTCGCCGCTCTGTCTGCATCATAGCGGTTATAGAGATAGAGCGAAAGCGCACCGATAAGAAGCAGTGTGCCAATAGCTATCAAGATTCGTCCGAAAACTGTTCTGCTCATTTCTTCTTATCCGTCTTTGTGATGATTAAGCCTGCGCCGATGCAGATTGCACCAGCTCCAGCCATTATCGGGATGGGATAGTTGAGCTGTCCGGTCTGAGGGAGCTTTTCTTCCTCTTCCAGATCAACCTCATCTGGTTCATCCTCGATGTCTACTTCCTCATCAATGTCGCCCGGCTCTTCGGGATCTTCTTCGTCATCTATATCAACGTCCGGCTCTGTGGTTGTTTTCGGCGTGGGATCAGTTGGAGTATATGGCGTCGTGGTGGGTTCAATCTTTGAAATGATCTCCACGTCATACTCTCCGTTCATCGGCACGGGAACTACGCTTGGCTCAACGCTATACCCTACAGGATTTGTCGACGGGACCACGAGATATATTCCAGTTTCGAGTCCGGAAAAGGTCACCGTTCCGTCTGAACCGACAGCTATAGACGTTCCGGTTGCGCCGGTGCTACTCGCCCAGCTCCAGAGAAGCCACGGGAGTGTTGAGCTCTCAAGATCACTCAGGTTCAGACCGCAGTTTTCAAACTCGGAAGTGTAGATATAGCCATTCACCGTGATGTCGGCGACCTTATAAAGGGTCAGCACGCCATCGGCTATTATCGTGTCGCCGTATTTGACTGTTACAGTTATTGAACCGGTATCGGCGAAAACGCATGTCAGGCAAGCCGATGCGGCTACTATTACAGCCAGTATTGCCGACATGAATTTCAGTTTTTTCACCTATCGTCCCTCCCTTGGTCGTCAATAAGCCGGATGTTGCCGTTCTCAGCTTATGATTGAGATTTTATTGAACGGGTAAATTCTTATAAGAACCTTTCCTACTATCTGATCCTGTTCGATGCAGCCGATTGCGCTGCTGCGGGAGTCGATGGACGTCGCTCTGTTGTCGCCCATCACGAAAACCCTGCTTTCAGGAACCTGATATGGGAGCTCTATGTCGCACTCCCCTAATGATTTGTTTGTTACATATGGCTCATCGAGGAGCTCACCGTTTACGGTGACGTTTCCCTCTTCGTCAATGTCTATGACGTCTCCGGCAACTCCTATGACTCTCTTCAAAAGAAGCTTGTTCTGATAGTAGAAGCCGATGAGGTCGCCAGTTTTGAGGTTATCTGTCTTCACGAGGAGGATAATATCGTCGTCAGAAAGGGTCGGCTCCATGCTTGAGCCTGAAACCTGCAGGACGGGCAGGAATAGTGTCGCAAGAAGCACCGCCACTGCGGCAACTACAATCAGTGCATACACAGTCGTCCTGAGCGTTGCTATGAACCTTCTTCTTCGCCTGAGACGCTTACGCTCACTCAATACTTCCTCTTCAGTAGGGAGAACAAGCTCACGATTCTTTTTATGATTAAACAATGTAAGCTCCCCTTATTCGGCTTCATCTTCAAGAGCCGCATACGAGGAATATTCGCTGTCGACTCTTCTTACAAGCTCCAAAGCGTTATCAACTTTCATTCTGGCTTCTGCGAGAATCTCCTCCGCCTGACGGTTTGCCTTGGCGACTATCTCCTCCGCCTTATACTGGGCGAGCTGGACGTCGACGCCACTGCTGTAGCCGCCACCGGCAGTGACCTTGATAGCGAGCAGGTACTGCTCCAAAGCCTTCTGCGCCTCGGTAAAAATATCATTAAGACTCTGTGAAGCGTCGGCAACCGTTCCGAAGTGGCTTATGACCTGTTCGTTTTCGGAGATTCGCTTCTTGAGCTCGTCGTTTTCTTCTTTCAATGACTGCTGGCTCTTCTGGAGTGCGTAGATAATCTCGACTAATTCCTCACGGCTGAGCTTCTTAAGCTTGATGCCTTTTTGTTCTGATTTGAAAAGCCCCACAAGATCGCCTCCGAAATTATAAAACTAAATGCTTACTGAAATAAAACCTCTTAACATGCAGATGAGCATAAAGCGTAGCTTCCATTACTCTCCAAGGTCATCTTCAAGCTTTACGACATCGTTATAGAACATTGAACACGCCTCCGTTCCTGAAACGATGATATGATCGATAAGCGCAATGCCCATGTTCCCAAGACATGTCCTGACACATTCGGTGAGACGCTCATCATCTTCTGATGGTTTCGCATCTCCAAAGGGATGATTATGAGCAAGAACGCATCTTGTGCACTTCTTTTTGGGAGCCTCAGTAACTATTTTGCAAACATCCAATGCTACAGAAGAGCCGTTACCCTCCGATATTTTGACGCTCGAAACTATGCCAAGCTTGTCGTCAAGAAATGTCAGCCAGAGCTGTTCAACCTGTACTGCATACAGTTTATACAAAAAATATCGGCAGAGGTCTTCGGTTGTTTCAAGCTTCTCTCCATCTATCCGGGATAGCAGATACTTTCTGAAAAATTCAGGAAGAATCTTGAGAAAGCATGCAACGCTCTCTCCCACTCCATCAACAGTGAGCAAGTCATCATAGCTGGCATTCAGTATGTTTGAAATACTGCCAAAACGATTGATGAGCGCATGCGCAACAGGATTAGTGTCAGCTCTTGGAATTGCGTAGAAAAGCAGAAGTTCAAGTGCCTGATGATCATAAAAGCTGTCAAGCCCATTCGCAAGAAACTGATTTCTCAGGCGATCGCGATGACCTTTATGGGAATTTTCGTCGGCAGACACCTTGCTTTTGCTGTCGGGACTTTTAGCCATGTTTCTTCAACCTTTCTTAAACAGTATCTGAGCTATTGTAGCATACGCCGTTCCAATATTCAAGTGCTGCCCAAGCTTTTTCATTCATGCAAAAGTCCCTTATTACTTTTCTCAGGTGTCATCAATTCCTCTGTCATCATAATGCTTCTTTTTTCTCGGAAGCGACGCCAATACGAACAGTAATATTACAAGCGGAATAGCCACGCCAATGGAAACTAAAATCGTGTCGATCTTGTATGCCTCCGCTGTGACCTTGATGGTCTTCTGCGCCTCCTCAGTCTCAATCCGGTGACCCCTTACCAGAAGGCGTTGGGTGTTGATTCCATAAGGGGTGCAGGTCATAAGCGTCACATAATCCTGACCCTCTTCGACGTAGATGCTCTCAATTTCATACGGATAAACGATAGAAATCTGGTCGACCTCATAGGTGAGAACCTCGTTGAGAACGGTAATTGTGAATGTGTCACCGATTTCCATCTGATCGAGGTGCGTGAAGAGCGTTGCGCTCGGAAGCCCTCTGTGCGCTGAAAGAACGCAATGTGTGCTCTCCCCTCCTACAGGCAAGCTCGTCCCCTCAAGATGCCCGGCACCAACCTGCAAAACGCTCGAGGAAGTGCCGTGATAGATTGGAAGCAGGACGTCAATCTTCTCAATCGTAATATACCCCATTATTCCCGTCCCGGAAACGTTCAGTAAGCTCTCATACCCCTCCAGAACCTCCGGATTTGTGATGGTAGTCGCCGAGCCTATCCGGGCTATAGACTCATTAAAAGCATAAGCCGCCTCGAAATAAGCCGAATAGTCGGTCTCCGAAAGGTTAGAAACCGCCTCATCATAATTCGCCACCGCCCGAGTCTGAACCTGTGAGTTCCACCAGTTCGAGAAAGTCGGGTAGATGACAATAGCCAGCCCCAGTAAGAGAATTGCAAGAAGCAGAGGTGTGACAAAAGACCGTTTCTTCCCCTCCGCCCGCCGCCGGTTTCTTTTCCTGTGCCGGACTTCGGAGACGGTCATGACTTTGGGAGTGAAGTCGTTATTATTCTGATTTTGCATAGCTTCACTCCTTTAAGTATGAATTCTCTCCCCCGCAAACCCTCTCCGTCAGCCAAACAGGCTGGCAGAGAGGATACGCTGTGGGGAACTGTCAGCGAGTATTACTCCCCATCCTTGCCAATTCTCTTCTTAGTAATCAAAAGCACAATCGCCCCGACTACCAGTACACCACCAACGATGTAGAAGATGGTAGTACCGATGCCACCGGTTTCAGGCATCTCAGAACCGGTCTTGTTCTCGATAGGAACGATGGTCTGAGCTGTAACACTGCTGAAAGCAGTAAGTGTAGTGGTATTCTGGGAATTAGTATCGTAAGTAACATAGCCTTGAGTGCTATTTGTGCCATCATCAATAGTAAACGGAACATCGCCACTCAACGGATTATAACCAGTAGGAGCAGAGGTTTCGTGGATATAGTAGGTTTCGTTAGCATCGAAGCCGGAAACAGTGATGAGAGAACCGTCTGTTGATGTGAACTTTGAAGCCTCTGATTCTGTTTGCGTCCAACTGGTAATAACATTATTCGTATCGACTATAGCATACTCCTTAGTAGTTTGTGTATTATCAGTATAGCGATAAATCTCGAATACTGCACCAGCGAGGGTTGTAGAAGATGCGTCAAGAGTTCCAGTATACTTGAAGATGTTCATCTTGTATACATAGGTCTGCGTATTCTGCGGCTCGGAATATGAGGTTGCGCCAAATGAAACGTAAGTTTCATTGTCATTGCTATCGCCAGTAGTTGAGTAAATAACAGCGTTCGAATTGACCGTTGCAGTGTAGGTCACAACGATATAACCAGTCTTTTCAATGCCAGTAACATCCGAATAGTCAAAGGTCATATCGAATGTGCTCTTGATATAGTAGGTTTTAGTAGAATCGAAGTCACCACTGTTATTACCAACGGTATCCAATGTATATGTGCCACTATCCAAGTAATAGTAATCAGTCGTGTTCCATGTATATTCTGAAGTATCAATCAGATAGAAAGCATCAGGGTCACTAGCATTTGTATACAAAGTGTATCCCTGTCCGCTTGCACCTGATGTTAATGTCGTGCCAGTTTGAGCAGAATCGCTAGTGTATAAAACAACCGATGTAATTCCACTAAACGTCAATCCTGCATCCATAAGGTCATGGAGCCTGAGGCTGGTTGAGCCATAGATGCCAGAGACTGTTGTCTTGAAGTAAACTGTGTCGCCTACAGCTGCGCTGTTCGAGTCGGCATAAGTTGTGCCATCATCGGAAACCTGCTTGTCAGCGGAAGGCTTTGAGTTTTTGTCATTAATCGCAATGTTAGTGGTATCCAAAACTACAACTGTACCAACGGTAGTAGAAACGTAGTAGTAACCGGCATCAAGATCAGACATTGTTGCTGTTCCGCTTGTTGCAACAGCTGTTTTGTCAGCAGATGGAGCATTTGCGCCTGACAAAACCCCCTCGATTACTGTTGCCAAGGCAGCGGTGAAAGCATCCTCATTCCCTGTTGTACCTATATATTCAACAACGTATACTGTTGAATCTGCAGCAGACTGTGTAAGCGTAAGATAGCTGTTAAGAGTTCCTCCTGCCGCAACAGCAGTACTGATTGCGCTGTAGAAAGCACTTGATGTGCTGATTGTATATGTATACTGAGCAGGGCTACTGCCGGCAACCTCAGTTGCATCAAAGATCTTCCAAGCGCTATATGTTTCGCCGTCAGATGCGTTGCTTATCGTAATAGAAGCTGTTCCTGTTGCTCCAGCGGCAACGGTCAAGCTCATAATCATCGCTATAGCTAAGACTATCGCCAATAATTTGTTTAACTTTTTCATTAATATGAACTCCTTTAGATATTTTTGCAGTATTTTCAGATGTTATATCTGTCCGGAGTTACTGCTTCCGGCAGGAGGCATTACCCCCCCGAAATCCATTTGGGGTGTGGTCACCCATCCTCAGGTCCTGCCCGAGTATCACCCTTTCGGACTATCCTTGGGATTACGAATTTGCGGTTTCTTACGTCCGGTAGCCTCTCGTGGTTTCCAATCGGGTCTACCTTGTCTTGCAAGGGCTCACTCACGAGACTCTTCCTGATACGTGAAATGTTTCTGTATATTCCCGCACCGCAAAGTGCGAGTATAATCAGCATTATGCCAAATTCGTACGTGGTTTTGTAGTCGCCCGACCAGCCGGTTGTCGGCAGGACGAAGGTCGTGGCGATGTTCGTTATCACTATCTCTCCGCCGCCGTTCTCGCCCTCACGTTGGGAGTAGGTCGTCGTGTAGGCAACCGAGCCGCCGGTGTGGGCAGTCTCTACGAAGTAGTAATAACGATAGTAGGTGGTGGACACACCGGTCTGCGAGTCGGTAACCGTGTAGGTAAGCGGCAGATTTGCAACCGAAACTGTCCAGTTGTTTGAGTCGCTCAGGGTGTAGATGAACTCTGTGCCGTTCTCGTCGGTATACGGGATGCCGTAGTCATAGCCGATGAGGCTTGAGTAGGTGTAGAAGTCAGCGACGTCGAACTCTTCCGAAAGCACCCGAAGCCCGGTAACGTTTGCAGCAAAGCTGGTGTCACCGCTTCCCATGGACAGACAGAGAGCATTATAATCTGCATAGACCGCAGCGGCATTGGTGTAAGCGGAATTGAAGTTCTTCAACGCCGATACTATATCCGAAGCGTTGTAGGTCACGGTGTAGGTGTTGCCGCTTACATTGGTGACACTCACCGGCGAGACTGTCGCAATCGCCACATAGCCGTCGTCGGTATTACCAACCGACTTATCGCCCTGAATAATGAACGAAAGGGACTTGAGTTCCGACTCGATGTCATATGACGAATCATAAGCAGTAACATCGACCGTTATCTCAACAGTAGAAGCAAGGTCAGCATAGACCGCATCGAGGAACGCATAACCGGTGATGAGATTGTGCGAAACGGTGCTGTTGACGCCGATATAGTCATAAGTCGGCTCAGAAGCCGAATTGGTAATAGCATTCCACTGCCCCGCCTGAGAGTTATTGATGGAAACATAGCCATTCACAGTCCCACCCAGATAAGGCTCATAAAGCGCAATCGTATAAGCCCCACTGCTGTTTATCGTACCGGAAATGTTCTCCGTGAGGTCGTAGGGGATTAGGATGGAGACGGAATTAATGGTGACCAAGCCACCGCTACTGCCATAAACCGCATCCATCTCGATTTCATTGTAGTTGCTCAGGCTGTATTTACTGACAATGCTTGAAACCGGCACTGCTATATAACCACTGCCAACGCTGATTTGAGAAGTAATATCATACCAATCAGGATCACTATAGTTATCACTATACTGAATTCCTACACGAAGCCTCGTCGGAACAGCGTCAGTACAAGTGTAGCTTATGTAGATAACAGCACCATCAGTCTGAATAGCTTCCAGTACGTCATCTGATCTTGAAAGGAAATTATACCAGCTGTAACTGTCTGTCAACGGCTTAGCTGAATCATATGTCTCAGCATAAGTGTAGGTCTGTGTTATGGTGCTGGATGTGGCGGGAATAACCACTGACACGCTGGTAACTGTCGCTGTTATGCCGTTACTGGTAATATAGAGGCATTGGAAATTATCAAAGTTCAGGTCAGAATAATTGCTTAAACTTGATGGATCAATAGCTACAGTAACTGCGGAGCTTGTCGCCGATGAAACAGTTATATAAGAATCGCAAGATACCTGAGGTGTGTCTCCATCCCGGAATCCTACAACCAACGTTCCACCATTAGCTTCAGTAACTTCTGAACAAGTATATGTTACAAGAATCTTTGAGCCCTCAGTTTTAAGAGCATTTACAAGCTCAGTACTACTGCTAAACACCCAATGCCAGCTACTGCCCCATGAGCCAGACAAACTATAAGACGTACCACTATCAGAGGCTTTAACGGTATTTGCCGAGCCAACAAACTTGAAGCTGGTCAGCGTTATGTTATTATCATTGCCATCAGTAGTCCAGAGGTCAATACTGTTCCACAGAGCAGTAACAGCTTCCTCGGCAGTATATCCATATCTGGTCATGTAATCCTGAACGTAGTAATTGCTTTCAAGCAAATCCCTTAATGCGCTCAGGCTAAAGTAAACAACACTTGTGCCACTATCAGTATCAACATCTGAAGGCGACAGATAAGTAGTAGTTAATTGCGGATAAGACGTTGTACCACCAGTATCTGTATATGTTCCTTCAACGAACACCTGCAAGCTGCCGGGACTGCTGGAATTTTCAACCGTCACAGCAATGTATGTATCACTATAATTATCATCGAATATAGCAGAAATTACACTTGCACTACTTACTTGAAGCTTCTGAAATGTATTGTTGACAGTAGTCGAACCGGTAGTAAAAGCTGTTCCCGAAGCGAAAACAACCTCAGTATCAGCTGAAACACCCGTTGATGTCGTCAGCGTGATGAGTTCGAGTGATGAGGCGGGGGTGGTGCCGGAAATGCGGATGGGGTTGCCGTCGGCGTCGCCTACGTAGTAGTAGAGCTGGACAGTGGAGGAGTAGCCTGTGGTGTCGGTGACTATGCTTCCGTTTTCGTCTATCCAGACCTTCTGGACGGAGATGGTTGTCGAGGTAGGAGAGTTGGTGGCGGTGACAGTCTGACTGCCGTCGGAAAGGTCGATGACGGAGGCGTATTTGCCCGACTCTCCCCAGCCGTCAGGTCCGGTGACTTCCCCACCGTTTTCATCCGAAGACCAGTAGAAGTAGAACTCGGTGACGTCATCCCATGCGATGTTGTAGCCGTCAGCGGTTGATTCCTCGATGAGCCTGTAGGCACGGTTGTAGTCGAAGAGGTCTTCATCATAGGTGATGGAGATTTTGCCGCTTGCGTCGGTGGTGTAGGTGCCGATCTTGACCCATGCCGACCTTGAGCCGCTCCATCTGTAAAGAGCAAAGGTTGCGCCGGGGATGGTGGTAGTGGAATCACTCGAGCTGACCTTTGTCAGAGTGAGGGTGGTTATCGGCTGGTTGGAGATGCTTAAGGTTGTGTTCGACTTGGTGGTGACTGCGCTGACATCCGATGAAGTCACCCCACTGGGATATACCATACTGGTGTACGGATAATCAGTACTTGTGCTGTCATACCAGAAGAAGTAATACTCCGTCTCTGTGTCTATAAGATAACCCTCAGGACCGCTCAGCTCTTTCAGACAATATACGGTGTTCGGCTTATACCACACGTAATAGGCTTCTACAGTATTACCGCCACCATCATCGTAAGTGTAGGACGGCGAAACGGACAGATAGCCGCTTGAGTTGGTGGTGTAGGTGACATGTTCGTTAGTGGTATCATCCAATACCTCTTCAAATTCTCCAGAAGTAAAATTATAGACATACAAGCCGAACGTGACGCCCTCGATGGTGATAGAGGAGTGCGCACCGGACTTGTAGACTGTCAGACCACCGGCAGACGAAATAGTACCGGTGCTCTGCGGGTCGGTGTAGCTGTAGCCGCCGCCCTCGGTCTCAGTGCCCTTGACTACGCCCTCACCGGTCAGGTTTGCGGTGTTGTAAAGTGCAATATATGATGAACCGGTAGCCGTGATGTAGTAGGTGTATGTGACCAGAATAGGTGTGCTGTCTGGAACCTCAGCAGTCAGGGTATTTGTAACGTCCCAAGCGTAGGTGTTGTCGTATACGAAGTCCCACTCGATGTCCAGCTGCACCATGTAGTAGTAGGTGATCTTTCCGTCGACCTCGGTGTACGGATAAACAGAGCTTTCGTAAGACGACCAGCTTGTAATATCAGTCGAACCCGTATAGAGTGTTACCGAGTTGTTGTTGTCATCGGTATAGACGTAGGTATATGTGTCCCCTGTCGATTCATACGTCGTCTCTTCAAGCTTATAGAGCTGATAGAACTTGACGGTGTTGCGCATAAGGGTGGCATAAAGAGCCTGACCGGTGGATGTGGCATAGTCGTACGTTTTCAAAACATCAGTAAATGTCAGGGTGTCCCCTCCATCAAGCAAATCCTCGCCGTCAAGGTTAAGGACGACTTCATACTCAACCATGTTTGTATTGCTGGTTCCGGAGAGAGTGGTGTAATTGCCGCTCTTTTCGACCTCGTCGTGGGTGTAGCTTGTT
Organism: Oscillospiraceae bacterium; assembly: GCA_021203065.1. Lineage (GTDB taxonomy): Bacteria > Bacillota > Clostridia > Oscillospirales > Ruminococcaceae > Faeciplasma. The sequence goes on along the minus strand of JAJQBX010000032.1, from coordinate 132,511 downwards.
ATTTCGCCCTGCTTGGTGTGGTTGATGTCCTGCTCTTGCGAATCGTTGCCATAGCTACCGCCATTAAGAGTGACAACAACAGAGTTATTGAGAACGTAAGATCTTGTGTATGTGTTTGTTGTCTGGTCATATGTTACACTGGAGTCATCAAACTCACCGGATTCATCCCAATCATCAATTGTTGTTGTATAGGTTAGCATGATATAGGGGTTTGAAGCACCCTCAGATATGATGTAATACACATCGTCAGGAATAGTGATAACGACGTCCGTCGTTCCGTCTCCATTACTGGTGACAGTTCCGCTGATTGTCTGATTATACAAAGTTCCGCTGCTCAGGGTAGTATTGCCACTAACAGTAGTTGCAGTAAGCGTTGTGCTATAGCCGGAATAGCCGAGCTGGATATAGACCGACTGGAGGGTTACGCCGGCAGGAAGAGTATCGGTAATGATAAAATCGCCTGACGTATCTGACAGGCCATCCGCATTGACATATACTTTCCATGTAACAGTGCCGTCACCTGAGCTGGTGGTTGTAGTGGTTGCGGAAGAACTGCCGTTGCCATCAGTCTTATAGACCTTACTGCGCTCGGTATAGGTTGCATATGCGGACAAGTTATTGACGTAGATATAGTTGGTATAGTTTTGGGTGGTTTCAACAACATCTATATTCGCTGTGGTTGCATAACTGAAAGTGATAGTTCCGGGACCGGAAATATCCTTATTAAGAGTAATTTTCCATTCAGTGAAAACGTAGTTCTGGTAGGTTGATGGATTAGCAAGTATATCGGCATATGATATTGTCTGACCAGATGAGCCGTCGTTTGCATAGCCGTATACAGATATTGTATAATCGCCATTTGCATAGGAAAGCGAGTCCACCGTATCTCCGTACGAATCAACGACAGTAATTGCACCATTAGTTCCGGTGAGCGTTTCCATGAATGTTGTCAACTGAGTATAAGTAAACCACTGATTGGTAGAACTCAGGCTATAATAGCCCCAGTTGCCGTTCAGACAGTCTTCGATTGTAGATTCGCTGTCAATACCGGAGGACGGAACTGTCAGGACTGATGTCCAGTTGAGAACACGAGCAGTGACTGTTGTGCCATTTAGTGTTGCCGTTGTTGTGTCTTTAGCGGCACTGACTGACTTATTGAGCGAGCCGCTGCTGTAAACCCATGCTGAATCCTCGTCTTCGTCAACAAGTGTTTGCCCTTTGTAGATGTCAACTTCGTTGTAAACCAACTTACCGCTTTCTCCCATGCCCAAACCGGTATCGGTCGTGTAAGTGATGGTATAGGTGCGGGTGTTGGAGTCATAGTTTCCGTCGCCATCATCATCAACGGCATTGAAAGTAATACCGGTTATAACGCCATTTTCGTAGTTTACAGTGTAATCAGTCCCGTCAGCAGTAGTTGCAGATGTACCGTTGTACGTAGCCGAAACACTCAGATCGTCCAATAACTGCGAAAGCATATCATCAGAAAGAGTGTATCCAGCAATATTCGAGCCGTTTGCGTTAAATGTGATAGTCCATGTGATCAAGCCGGTATCTGAATTATAGGTGTGGGTCTTAGAAACTGTGGAAGTGGAAACACGACGGGTGGAGGTCGCTTCGTCAGTGACGGTGTCACCGTCCTTTGTGGCAGTGGCGGTTGCCTCATTTATAACCGAAGCATCAATAGTGCTTGAACCCTCTTCGAATGTAACGGTATAGGTTATGACATAACGGTCAGCGGTTGTAGAAGTGCCACTGATATTGTTGCCATCTCCGCCTGCAAGCGGAGCAAGGGTTATGGTGACATCGCTGCCGCTTGTGGGAGTGTCACTGACGTTGTAATCTGAGCCGGCGGTAGTATTCGAATCGATAGTACTATTTGATGAAGTAACCTCAGTTTCACTGTTCCACGATGACCACGAGCCATACTCATTGCTATAGTAGATATTCTGCTGGTAGTATACGCTGTCTACTGTGACATTGGTTACTGTCAGAGAGCCGGAATAGGACTGATTGGCGACAACAGACATGACATCGTCAAGCGTTATAACTCCTGTGCCGGAAGTAGAACTGATATATACGGTATAGGTTATGCTGTTGTTTGTGAGATCGTATGACGCTGAGGATTTGGAGATAGAAATATCCTGCAGCCATGATTCGCTGTCGCCCTTGTCTATCTCATTTGCCGGAATGGTTATCTTTGCACCGTCGCCGTAGGATATGGTAACATTTCCATCCTCTGTTCCAACACTGCTGGCGGCAATCGCATAATGCGAGTAGTCGATTTTACCGGTCAATTCCTGATCAACATTGTTGGCGTTATAGTAGTCGGCTTCATCGAAAACAATTTCAATATAGTAGTCACCATTTGCATCAACACGGTAGTAGTAATGGTATGTCACAGTCGTGCTCGACTCATCTGTACCATTCATTTTTACACCAAGCATATCGTCAGAAACAGTGACGCCACTTGGAAGATAGATATAGTAGGTTGCATATTCACCGTTTGTCGGCTGAATCTGTAAACCAGAAAGCGTGAATGTTGCAAGAAGCTCAAGAGTAAAGCTACCGTCCTCATATGAAACATTGGATGCAGTCCATGTAACAGAAGAGTTCTCAAGCGTCGTGGTACCGTCTGTGTAATAGATTGAATCGGTGCCTGTACTCGTTGAAGCCAGCGTGGCAACACCGTATGGATCATACCCTACTGTTTCCACAAAATAATAGTAGATTTCATCTGTAAGGGTATTAACCTTGCCATATTCTTCTGATGTTAGAGTAAGAGTGCCGGCTTCCTCTTCGGCATATATCTGCTCCCAGATGGTCATGAGAGAATTCCAGATCGACTCGGCGGTTGTGGTGTCGCCGGCGGTCAGGGATATGGCAAGAGTGTAAAGCTCATTTACTTGCGTGATGTAGTCGGTGGCAGTAGAGGTAAGAATAACGACTTCCTCAGTCTCAATCTCAATTTCGGTATCCTCTTCGGTAATCGTCTCATCAGCATTCTCGTCAAGCACCACTTCCTCTTCGGAGGCATCTGCTGATGCTTCTTCGGCAATTTCCTCTTCTGATGCCTCTGGAGATATGTTGGCATAGCCCAAGATGATCGGGTTGATTTCGGCTGTTTCGTTTTCAGATTCCGAAGAAAGGGTGACGACTTCGGTCTCAATAGCATCAGCTACGGTGCTGTAGGAAACGAATGCGACTCTGTCAGTTGTGTTGCCCTCTGAATCGGTTATTGAATAATTGCCCTGAATGACGGTGACAGATTCTTCGCCAACTGAGACTACTATCGCAGAGATATTTGCCTTTCCATCGGCATCGGTGTCTATGAAAACTATATCACCGATTGACGTGGCGTAGCTGTCGGCAGTCCCGTAGTAACCGAGATTTGTCAAATCTACAGACCATGCATAAGCTCCTGCGTTATAGGTGAATTCGTCTGAAATTCCGGCATAATCAAGGCAGAATGCAACAAAGACTGAATCCCAGTCAGCATAGCTGCTTCCATACCATGCGCCATAGCGAGTGTAGCCGTAGTGAGTAGTTCCGTCATCGCCAATAGAGTAATTGGCTGTGGATTCGGTGTAGCCAAGCTGAGAGTAAGCGATGGCGACAACATCGGTTCTCAGGTCGCCAGTAAGCTCAGGAAGAGTTGCCTCCCAGACGGTGGCATCTTCGACATCTGCAGTTAAGTCAATAAGACAGTCAACTGTGTGGGTGTGCTCTTCGAGACCGCAGATGAGGGTCTTCTCGTAACACTCTTCGGTATGGATGTGCCCCTCCGACTCTTCAAGACCACAGATCAAAACCAGCTGAGTTTCATAGCATTCGTCGGTGTGTGTATGACCCTCGCACTCTTCGAGAGTGCAGACAAGATTCCCCTCTTCATCGTAGCAATCCTCTGTGTGAGTGTGCCCATCTGACTCTTCCAAGCCACAGATAAGAACCAGCTGTTCCTCGTAGCATTCGTCAGTATGAGAGTGACCCTCCGACTCCTCGAGACCGCAGATAAGGGTGTATTCATAACACTCTTCGGTGTGGACATGTTCCTCATAGCCACAGTAGGTTTCGTTGGTCATGGTTATTCCGACATATCGAAGCTGCCAATATACAGTAATAGATACAAATAATGCTAAAATAAGCAAAACAGACCCAAGCACTGCTCGCTCATGGCGATAGTGCCTGAATCTGTCTATGTAACTATGTACAGTATTCCTCATACACCCGCATCCTTCCACAGCTGCTTGGTATTATGGTGATTCGAATTAAATTAAAAAGCCTATTGTATCGCATTCCAAATCTCAGCGATACAACAGGGCAACGTCGGTCATCGAAATCCACAGAACAAGTCGGCTTGACGCAAACCAAGCATTTTCTTTACGTCTCGCTCACCTGTTGTTATAATTATAGCACAATACCGTTAAAAATGCAACCACTTTTTGTAGAAAATTTCTAAAAAGTTTTCAACAGCAAAAAATAGTTACCCCCCGTTCGAGGAAAAATTATCCATGTCACTACGAATATCATATTTTTCTCTTGACACAAATTCAAAGTATATGCTATAATTTCCCCATTATAAAACGTTTTAAGCTCTTAAAATGAGACACTACGTTTGAAAGGGTGTAAAAATATGAAACTAAGGAAAATGGTGATTTTTGTAGCTTCAATTATTGTTGCTATAGTGATTATGGCTTCCTGTTCAGGGCTTGGGCGTGAAACAGTAACAATCCCGACAGACATCTATTCGGATGAAAGCTATGACATGAACATCGTTATAGACTTCACCGAGGAGACCAAGGAAATCAGCCCGTATATCTATGGCGTGAACCAGTATGGCAACGAAGATAATCTTGGAGAAGCCAACTTCACCGCCATACGTCAGGGCGGAAACCGTCTGACGGCTTACAACTGGGAGACGAACGCTTCAAATGCAGGTGCCGACTGGTATCATTCATCAGACAGCAATCTCTCCGATTCAGACGAACCTGCAGACATCGTCAGAACTCTTTCGCAAGAAGCAAAAGAAAATGGTATAGTGTACAAGCTGACCACTTTACAGATGGCTGGCTACGTTGCCGCCGACAAGAGCGGTCAGGTTTCGGAAGAAAATACTGCGCCGTCGGAAAGATTCAACGAAGTCAGATTCCGTTCTGAGGGCGAATTCCCCGACACTCCCGACCTTACCGACGGAGTTGTCTACATGGACGAGTATGTCAACTACATTATAAATATGCTCGGCGACTCAACAAGCAAAACCGGCATACAAGGCTATAGCCTTGACAACGAACCCGCCCTATGGAGCGGAACACATTCAAGAATCCATCCTGATCCGGTCACGATCGAAGAGCTTTGCACAAAGTCAGCCGAGCTTGCGGCTGTTGTCAAGGAGCTTGACCCGAATGCTGAGATTTTCGGTCCTGCACTCTATGGTTACACTGCCTATGACCATCTTGCGGATGGCGATGAAAGTACTGAATGGGAGGACTTGAAAGAAGCGAACGGCTATAACTGGTTTATAGACTGCTACTTAGACTACATGTGTCAGGCTTCAGAAGAGGCAGGCGTGCGGCTTCTTGACGTTCTGGACATCCACTACTATTCAGAATCTGCAAGTGTCAGTGCCGAAGACAGGGTTCAATCGGTAAGAACTCTCTATGAGGAAGGCTTCTCTGAAAACAGCTGGATTGGTCAGTGGTGCATGCACAATTTGCCGCTTCTTCCGACTATTCAGGCATCTATTGATGAGTATTTCCCCGGAACCAAGATCGCCATTTCCGAATACAACTTCGGCGGCGAGGACTTGAGCGGAACTATAGCAGAGGCTGAGGCTTTAGGATGCTTTGCTGATATGGGAGTATACCTCGCAACCATCTGGGGTGGCAACGAATATCAGTTTGCGGCAATCAGGCTCTATACCAACTATGATGGCAAGGATTCTGCTTTCGGTGACACTCTTATCAGTACAACCACTGACGACGTTTCTCTTTCGAGTGCATATGCGGCTACAGGCGATGACGGGTTGGTGACCCTCATGATTACAAATAAAGACTCAAGCCTGAATGAAGCCGCTACAATAGACCTGACAACGTCTGAGACTGTCTACACAGCGGCGGCAATATACGCCATATACGGTGACAGCTCCGAAATCCAACTCATTAACGTTGTCGAAAGCACCGACACCAATATCTTCGAAATCACTCTCCCGCCCTACTGTGCGGCAATGGTGGTTCTGAGCGATGATGTCAGTGACTTCCCGATTGTTGTTACCGACAGCGAATAACTGCTTTTCTCAAATTTTTCGCAATTTTCTTGTAAGATTTCTTCCTCCATGAAGTCTTATAAGCAAGGTGGTGGCGAGCAGTGGAGTTTGAGGAAATTTACAAGACCTATTTCAAGCCAGTTTACAACTATATTCTGAGGCTTTCGGGAAACGAGCATATTGCCGAGGAAATCACGAGCGATACTTTCTTCAAGGCGATGAAATCTATCAAGAGCTTCCGAGGCGAATGCGACATCCGGGTCTGGCTCTGTCAGATTGCCAAGAACGCATACTTTTCGTATCTGAAAAAATCCAGCAGAACTGAAAGCTTCGATGCTGTCAAGCTATATGACTTTACAAGCCCAGATGCCTCTCCCGAAGAGCAGATGAGCCAAAAAGATGAGTCGGAACGGATAAGAAGAGCCCTGCACGACATAGAAGAACCATACAAGGAAGTCTTCATGTGGCGGGTATTCGGAGAGCTTTCGTTCAAGGAAATAGGCGAACTCTACGGAAAAACCGACAACTGGGCTTGCGTCACCTACCACCGTGCAAGAAAAATGATTCGTCTTAGAATGGAGGAACAGAGCGATGAATAATGAGTGCAGTATAGTCAGAGATATTCTTCCGCTTTACTATGAAAATATGGTAAGTGAGGATACAGCTGAATTTGTCGAAGAGCACATTAAAAACTGCCCCGATTGCGCTTCCGAGCTTGAAAAGCTGAAAGCTGATAAGAGCATCGGCGAGACTTCTTTTACTGAGAGAAAAAGCGATGCCGAAGTGATAACAAGCGTGAAAAAGAAGATTCGTAAGAGAAAGTGGACAGCTGTAACGGTTATTATCGCCTGTATTCTTATAATCTCCTTGCTTATTTATCAGTTCCCGATTTACAGGCTTTTGATGGTCGGCGGCACATCATACTATACCAGCGACGAAGTTTCACTGCTCATATCTATCGGAAGTCTGTCCGACAGAATAGAAGCACAGTCGGTTCTCAGGCAAGCTGATGCGGCATTTCAGGACTGTAAGCACACGGATGCCGAGTGCGACGAGCTATATGGGCTTCTTTCGAGATATGCTACGCCCAGTGAGCGTTCAGCATCATATGTGAAATATTCGCTCGAACTGTGGAGTGCTCACTTAGGTGACACTGAGGGCTATATCTGGGTGTATTATTCTCAGGAAGCACTCGACACTGACGGAAATACAGTTTGTGGCAGTTCAAATGTTCCCTCGCTCTGGAAGGTGGAGAAAAACGAAAACGGAGTCTGGGAAGTTGTAAGTATAAGGGAACATCCGTAATTATTAAATTGAAAGGACAATTACTATGGACATGAGTGAAATTGCCGCAGTCGGTTCGGCTAAGGCTAAGATGATTTATCATGAAGATGCTGAGGCATTGCATATCGGGACATTGCCCGATCATGCATGGTTTGCGCCTTTTGCTAAGGGTGAAAACCAATTTGGGACGAAAGACCACTCGAGCAGGGTTGAGATGCTCAACGGAGAGTGGGATTTCAAGTACTATGATAGCATTATTGACCTCGAAGACAACTTCACCGAAACAGAATTCAGTGCGAAGATTCCCGTTCCGTCGAACTGGCAACTTCACGGATACGACAAGGCGCAGTATACCAACGTCAACTATCCTATTACTTACGACCCGCCTTATGTGCCGGATGATAATCCTGTAGGAGTTTACCGCAGGACTTACGAATATAAGCCCGACGGCATGAGAAGAATTCTCACTTTTGAGGGCGTTGACAGCTGTCTCTATCTCTATGTAAATAGTGCCTTTGCAGGGTATACTCAGGTGTCGCATGCATTTTCTGAGTTTGACATCACGGACTATCTGAAAGAGGGCGAAAACCAGATTGTCTGCGCTGTTCTGAAATGGTGCGACGGGACTTATCTTGAGGATCAGGACAAGTTCAGGCTTTCGGGCATATTCAGGGATGTATACATGGTTTCCCGTCCCGAAAAGCGCATTGATGATTACAGAATAACTGCCGAAATGAACGGAAATTTTGCCATTACGATCAAAGGCTCGGATGCAAAAATTGCTCTTTCCGACAGTGACGGAAATGAAATATTTGTAGCTGATATTGAAGATGGCAAAAAGTTTGAACGCACAGTTTCTGATGTGAAGCTATGGTCAGCTGAGATTCCTAATCTTTACAATCTCCTGATCGAAGCTGAGGGCGAAGTTATCGGCGAAAAGGTCGGCTTCAGGAGCATTTATATCGAAAATGGCGTTGCTAAGTTCAATGGCAAGGCTGTTAAAATTCACGGTGTGAACAGGCACGACAGCTACCCCGATACCGGGTATTATGCGTCGGAAGAAAAAATGCGTATGGATCTTGAGCTGATGAAACGGCACAATGTCAACGCTATCAGAACCTCGCATTATCCGAACGCTCCGCTTTTCTACCGGCTTTGCGATGAATACGGATTCTACGTTGTCGCTGAGGCTGACGTCGAGACACACGGTTGCGTTATGGTCTATAACGATTTCAGGTGGAGTGCGCCGAACGCTTACTGCGGAATTTCGCTTCTTACAATGGACAAGAGCTACAAAAATGCTATTCTTGACAGGGAGCAGAAGCTGGTCTGTCAGCACTACAACCATCCGTCAATCATAATCTGGTCTCTGGGAAATGAAAGCGGATGGGGCGAGAATATGGTCGACGGCGGGAAGCTCATAAAGGATAACGACTCTACGAGGCTTTTGCACTATGAGAACACCCACTGCCTTGACGGTTCTTCTTGGGACATTCTTGATGTCGTTTCAGAGATGTATGCCTCTCCTGACTGGATCCTTAACAGCTTCCTGAAAGATGAAAGTGAAACCCGCCCTCTGATTCAATGCGAATACAGCCATGCCATGGGCAACGGCAACGGAGATCTTGAGGATTACCGGGAGATTTACGACTCGAATGACCGACTTATGGGCGGACTTATCTGGGAGTGGTGCGACCATGCGCTGATTCAGGGAGTTACCGAGGATGGCAAGATCAAATATGGCTATGGCGGAGATTTCGGGGAGCTTCACGACGACGGGAACTTCTGCGTAGACGGACTCGTCTATCCGGACAGAACCCCGCACATCGGGCTTCTTGAGGCTAAACAGGCATATAGACCCGTTATCGTCACCAAGTGCGATGAGCCCGGTTGCTTCATGTTCCAGAATAAGCTTCTTTTCGCTGATGCTGACAAGCTCTTTGATTGCAGGTTTGAGATTACCGATATAGGAAAAGTTGTAGCTGAGGGCGATGTCTCCTATATTCTCCCGGCAGACGGCGAGACGGTTGTGACTATCCCGGAAGCGAAGAATATCGATGGCGAGAGCGTTTATATCAGGTTTATATTTACTGATAAAAATGGCTATGAGGTCTGCTTCAACCAGATAAAGCTTGCGGAGAATCACGTTCTAAAGCCGGTTGTCTGCGAGAATGCACCCACTCTTGAAGAGACTGCACTTGAATTTACCGTTCATGCAGGCGAAAAAGTCATCAAATTCGACCGCAGGCATGGGGCTATCTCCTCTATCGAAATCTCCGGAAAGAATATCCTTGACAAACCGGTGGAATGGAACTTCTTCCGGGCTCCTACCGACAACGACACCATGAAAAACGACTGGTATCGGGCGCACCTTAATGACTATGTCCCAAAGATTTATAGTAGCTCAGCTGAGATTATCGGAAATGAAGTCATCATCAAGCTCTCCCATTCGTTCGGGTGGAGCATCAACCAGCCATTCTGCGTGGCTGAATCCGAAATCCGGATTGACGGCGAGGGCGGCATCAGCATAAGAACTGACGGCAAGATGAGCAACAAGGTCGAATTCCTGCCGAGGTTCGGGCTGAGACTGTTCCTGAACAAGAGCTTTGATTCGGTCAGATACTACGGCTACGGACCTCATGAGAGTTACATCGACAAGCACCATTCCTCCTACATGGGAGAGTTCAGTGCGAACATCGCCGACATGCACGAGGACTACATCCGTCCGCAGGAGAATTCCTCCCACTATGGATGCCTGTTCTCAGAGATTACTGACGGCAAGAGTACTCTTAAGTTTGAATCCCCCGCCCCATTCTCGTTCAACGCCTCCGTCTACACTCAGGAGGAGCTTGCCTATAAAAGGCACAACTATGAGCTTGAGAAATGCGGCTCAAGCGTTGTCTGCATCGACAGCGGCATGGCGGGTGTCGGCACGCACAGCTGCGGTCCGGAGCTCGATAAGAAATACCGGATTCCTTTGCCCGATGTGCATCTTGAGTTCAGAATCAGTTTGAATTGAATCTTTGCAAAAAAAGCCGGTCTGAGATTTTCCCAGACCGGTTATTATTTTGCATTCGTTTCAGAAGAGCGGACCCCAAGCAGGACTATCGGTCGATTCGGTTTCGACTGAAAGCTCGGGAGTGTTGGCATCCTCAGTAGTGGAAGCCGTTGTGCTCTCGCTTGTGGTTGTAGAGTTGGTCGTCGTAGTGGTAGTAGTCGCTGTCGTGCCACCCTGATACCAGATCACCGGCGAAGTAGTCGTCACTGCCGCCTGTGTCGTCGCCGCAGTAGTCCCCGAGATAAGCTCCTCAAAATCAATACTGTCTTCATCCTCTTCACCGAGGTCAACAACGTCCAGACCATCATCATTACTTGTTGTGCCTGCGACCGCTTCCTCAGCAGTGGTTGTCGTGGTAACCGCTTTTGTTGTCGATGAGCTTGTTGCAGACTCCGAGATCTCTGCAGTTGAAGTGACCTCAGAAGTTTCTGCCTCAACCACGGTTGTCGTTGCAGTGGTAGTAACCTCCTCCGACGCCTCCGTCACCGAAGTAACAGCCGGTTCACTCTCAGTAGCCGCCGTGGTAGTCTCGGTCACCGGCTCATCGTCAATACTTCTGTTGCCGACCCTGAGAACCACCGCCGCAACCCCAACAACCACAATCACAGTAGCAACAACCGCCGCAACCGCAATAACAATCCTCTTCTCCATATCGTTCCTCCCTCCTCAAGAAAATCAGGGCGGGGATTAACCCGCCCCGATTGAGCAAACTTAGGTTATGATTATTGGAAATCAATAGTCATTACTAACGCTGTTAGAGCCACTCATGTCTCCCCAACCACCAGAATCGCCATCGCCAGAATCTTCTCCGCTCAAGCACACGATAAAAGTATCACCGCTAAAGTAGACTATTTCCATCTCTGCGTCTTCATATTTCATGATTTGAATCTCCTTTCGGTCAAAGCGCTTATTCACTAAATCCATCAGATACCTTCACTGTCTTTGTTGTTCCATAAACTGTAGTTCCATCTGCTGTTATCCAATAAGGAATAACGGTAATCTCTGTGTCAAAAGCAGTGCTCGGAATGCCAGTAATGGTAAAGGTGAAGAAATATTCAGACGATGTGCTGAAATAGCTCGGTGAATAGCTGAAACTATCACCCTCAGTAGAGGCAGCTATCGACTTATAAACGGTCGTTGTCGACTTGTCGCTTTCCTTGCTATTGATAGTAAACTTGAAGCCAACCTTGGTATAGTCAAGAGTATCAACTGTGCTGACGAATCTCAGGTTGGTAGACTCTGTTCCAGAAGTAGTACCAGCTGTGAACTGTGTCATTACCGTCAAAACATTCGCATCTACGAACTTGGCGTAGTAATTACCAGATAGCTCGTCATCCCACATACTGCTATCGCAAGCAGTGAATGTTGTTCCATCGTCACTTGTGTACCAGCCGGCGAATACATAGTTGTTGTAGCTACCATCGTAGTAGTACGTCAACTCAGTCGTCGGATACTCGGTAGTAGAGTAATTACTCATATTGTCAGAAGTAACCTTGACATACATGGTTGCTTCGCCCTCACCGGAAGCAATCTCAGCAGGAACTGCTGTTTCATCGCTGTCAACTACGCCAATGTAGAAAACTCCATCCGAAGCTATAACAGCCAAGCTTCCAGTAATAGCAGCACTTGTAACATCTACAGTTGTATTAGAGCTACTGCCCGATTCATATCTACTGTCTTCAGCATCATTGTACCATGCGTAGGAAGAAAAGCTTTCACCCTCTGCAGTCATTGAACTTGCAGTAAGCAAGGTTACAGAAGTGCCATTCGAATAAATATCAGCACCTGCATACAAAGCGGTATTTCCATAGATCGCTCCACCAGTCATGGTGAAAGTGCCACCATTAACAGCAACACCACCGCCATAAGTAGCAGAGTTACCAGTGATTACGCCGCCGGACATTGTGAATGCACCGCCACCATAAACATATACACCGCCGCCATATGACGTATTGGATGCAGGACTTGCAAAGTTATTGCCGGTAATCGTTCCTCCTGACATATTAAAGGTGCAACCAATACCCACTACTACTCCTGCTCCACCGTAGGCTTGAGCTAAGTAATGTGTTGATGTTGTGCTACCAGTAATAGTACCACCAGTGAGATTAAAAGTGCTGTAATATGTAAAGTTATTAATGAACGCATATCCTGAAGCCTCAGTAGTGGCATATTCAATAGCTACATGACCCGTCTGACCACCATTCATGGCGAAATCACTAGCATTGACTAAAACGCTCCCTGTGATTGTACCGCTTGTCAACGTTAATGAACCACGAACTGGCGTTGTGTAGCTTGCCGATGCCTCCACCTCATCAAAATACAAGTACTGTTGCATAGTCTCGTCTTTCTGATATTCACAGTACGTATCATAAGAAATGACTGTACCATTGTAATAGTAAGTGATACTATATTCGGTTATCGTCGTTTCATAATACCACTGTACCGAAACATCGCCATCAATCTTACCATCGCCAACAGAATCCTTAATCTCCAACGTTCCGCCGTTAACGGTTACGTCACCAGTCAAAGTACATCCTGCCAAGTCGAGGACTATGGACTGAGTGGAGGAGATGGTTATGTCTTCTTCAAGAGCCCCCAACGGTGCAACCGTGTCGCCACTGGATGCGCCATCGATGGCGTTTTGGAGGGTCGAGTATTTAACATTGGTTGTAGAGTTGATTGCAGTTGCATTTGCAAGCTCTACTGTCCAAGTGCCATCATTGTTACTAACGGCTGTATAGCCATCAGCTAAGTAGGTGCTTGCTGTATCCTGTCTAATCCACGGAGTAGTATTTTCCTTATCAGAGAACGTACCGCCTGAAATAGAAAGTGTTCCATCAGTACCCACATAGATACCTGCTGTAATTGTTCCATTAGTAATAGTTACTGAGCCACCGGTAATCTCAAAGCCTGTGCCAGAAATAGTTCCACCAGAGATATTGACAGTTCCGCCTGAAACAGAGCTTATTGTAACCGTGCCACCGGAGATATTAACTGCGCCGGAAGTAACTTCAACGCCTGAAACAGTTCCGGACTCAACATTAAGCGTTCCGCCATTTACAGCAATTTCAGAAGTAACTGATCCACCACTTACAGTAAGAGATCCGCTATTCAAACTTACATTTGCAATGCTCGTACCCTCAGGAACAGTAACATTGCCACCGCTTACAATTACTCTGCCAGAAACAGTGCCATTGATGGTTACATCGCCGCTAGAAACGGTCATGTAGCCACTATATGTATAACTGCCAAGGTTCAGAGTGATTGAAGTTGAAATTGTTACTTCTTCGGAGTTATCAGCTAATAGCACAACTGTATCGCCAGAGCTTGCATTGCTGAGTGCTTCAGCAAGGGTGGTGTAACCAGTGTCGCCTATTTGTGCGACGTAAGTCGGAGTTGAACTTTGGGTGACTTGGTAGGTGAACTCACCACCTTCACTATAGTAATACGAGCCAGATTCACATACATAGCCTGTAGCGACATAATCGTTTACATCCGCATTAAAGTAACCACCTGTGATACTGATTGTTCCGAGACCAGTAGCAGTTACGCCACGAGGGTAACCACCAGCACTAATCGAAACAGTACCACCATCCGCATAAACGTCAATTCCGCCATTACTAACGGAGAATAGTGCACCACTTATTGTAACCGTACCGCCTTCTGCGTACAAGCCTCTAGAGTATGCATTTATGAATGTATCAGTACCGGAAATAGTTACCGTGCTACTACCACCAACGTGAATTGCCACATCAGAAGTTTTAGATGAAGTTGCTCCTACAGTTCCCTTTGTTATTGAAACTTGGCTACTACCTGAAACCATCATGCCAGCAGTGCCGGTGGAAGAACTTGTTGATGAAACGGAACCACCAGATACATTAACAATACCACCATCGGAATATATACCGTAATATTTACCAGCAATCTCGCCACCACTTACATTAACAACTCCCCCGGAATAAGCTTCAACAGCTGCTGAATTATCGCCTGTCGAATTAATAGTTCCACTTGTAACATTAAGCGTGCTATTGCTACCGGTAAGATATACGCCACAATTAGCGCCTGAGATAGTGCCCGCTAAATTTGCAGTTCCATTAGTTATGTAAATTGCAGTATTTACGCCTTGCACAGTCTCGGTGTAATTGTTGACATTAACAGTACCACCACTGTCGACCTTAATGCCATAATATCCATATATCGCACCGTTCTCAGAAATTGTCAGTGTGCCGCCATTGACATATACTCCTATTCCTCCATTTTCAGTTTTTGTAGAACTGAGCGAGCCTATGTAACTGTAGCCATAGCCGTTACAATTTTTAATGGTCAAGCTACCTGTAGAAGTAACTTTAAAGAGATAATCTGTTGTGCATGTACTACTTGGAACAATAGCTCTGTCATTTCCGTTCATAATTAACGTAATATTACCAGTAATCTCAATGCCAGCATCCAAAGTAATTGTACTTTGAGATAACATTGAATATTCTAGTATTTTGACAGTAGCAGTACCTGCACTATTCGCAGCTGCTATTGCTCTCTCAAGAGATTTGTAATATGTCGAGACTGTACCGACTACAACATCTGCCACATAATCGTTGTACATGGTGTAGAAATACCCACCAGCAGCATTACTGAATCTATAGTAATCTTCATCAACATAGCCAGCCAAGCCCGCTACAGCACTGCTGAACATACCATAATTAATAGTTAGATTTTCATTGGCTGTTACAGTGCCCGTATATGTGCCGCCGTTAATTGTTGCCGTACCACCTGATATATTCAGAGTACCATCAAGCGTTCCTCCACTTGAGGTGCTATAGGCATCTGATGATACAGTCGAATCTTTAATTTCCAACGAACCTCCGGTAACAGTGATATTAGCAGTCAATGTGTAACCGTTAAGATCAATCACAACTCCTGTTGCGGACGAAGTAAGACTTGAAATTGACACGTCACCAGTCAATTGGTAGGTCGCACTAGCCTCTAACGTACCTCCTTCCGGAAAAGGATTCGTCCCAGATGAATCATCTGCAACCACCCCCGTCGGCAGGAGTGAGACGATCATTAAAACGCTTATTATGATGCACATAAGGCGTTTTGCCATAAAAATTCCTCCTTAGTTTAGCACAGGGAGGAATATAGATGCCCTCCTGCACCGTTTTATTGCCGGAGACTCTCCGGTCTCCAAATAGTTTTTGTGGTTAAGCTTATGCCAAGCCCTCCCCCACATATTTGTATTATAATACTCCCCCATAAACTTGTCAAGAGTTTTTTTATGGGGGAGAGAAATTTTTTATGGAATTTTAAGGAGGAAGCCGGTCAGCGGGTGTTCATTCGGCGTATGAGACGTCTGCACTGCTGGTAACGGTGTTTCTGACGGTGATCTGACCGTCGACGATGGCGAAAACGTTCCAGTATCTGCCGCCGCCCTGATCGGTCGGGACGTTGAACCGGGCGACAAGAGTGTTGCCCTGATAGACGCTGACCTTTGCTTCGGAGGTGGCAAGAGTGCCGTCTCCGGCATAGAGATAGACGTAGTAGTAATACGGGTCGGAGGTCGTGAGATTAAGGGTGATGGTTTCCGGACCGTAGCTTGAAGTGTCGTCGACATCAAGGTTGCAGACCTCGGTAATTCCGTCATACTGGGACTTATATGAATAGTAAACATGGAAAGTAGAACCACTTGACAGGGTTCCCACAACGTGAGAATCGAGGTCTCTTGGATTCTCTCCCCATGTCAGAACAACTCTGAAGCTGTCTCCGGAAAGTACAGGAGAAATCGAGCCGTTCTGGGACGAAGTTGTGCCGCTCTGGACGACCAAGTTGACGGTTGCGGAAATATAATCGTCCTTTTCAGCAAGCAAGGTGTAATTGCCTATGGGAAGAGTAAGCGAGTAGTCGCCGTTTTCATCAGTCACAGTTGTGGCGATAATGTCGCCGGAGTCGGAGTTGTTCCAGCCTGAACGGACTGTGAGGGTGACCTCCTCAACGCCAAGCCCCGTCAGGGCACTGGTGATTGTGCCGGTTGCAGTTCCGGAGGAGCTCTCGCTTCCCTGAACCATCAGATATGTTTCTGAATATGTAACCTCACTCTCGGATAGCTCGATATAATCGTCAAAAGCTATATACCCATCAGCTGAAATGACCACCCGGTATTCGTCAACCAAGAGATAGACTGAATAGCTTCCGACTGAATCCGACTCACAGCTTGCATACACTGCATCTGAATCACTATTATAAATAGTAATAGTTGCGCCCTCGATAGGTGTAGTTCTGTCAGAGGCTTTGCAGACCATACCGGTAAGTGTCGTGAAACGGTTTATGTATGACGGATCAAGCTCTTCAAGCAGTTCCAGTATATCGGAATTGCCGTCTGCGCCGACGCTTATGACTCCCTGCTCAAGGATTTCGATTGCCTTGTCGGTATCTCCCCTGTCAAGATATATCTGAGCTAACTGGAGATACCACTCGCTCTCCGTCGGATCAATTTCTATAAGCCTTTCGAGAATCTCTATTCTTATGTCCTCATCATCCAAAAATACATCAAGCGCAGTTTCCAGAATATCTATTGCGGCTTCAACATCTTCGGTGGCGACATAAGCCTCCGCCAATCCCAGATAGGCACGGGAATTTTTAGGCTCTACTTCAATGAGCTTATTGAAGTAGACGATAGCCTCTTCATAGTTAAGATCTGTCAGATACTTCTCTCCGATATTAAGATATATTTTTGAAAGAGCCTGATTGACCTCTGCACAGGAAGTGAAGAGCGTCATCATCAGAACCACCGACAGAATAACAGCAAATATTCTTTTCATAACGATAACCTTTCTATAAGTCTTAATGTCTCACCCAGTGCTGAGTTTCGGTAATTGTCGGCTGTTGCCATCCGGAATCGTACACTGGCTGCTGATACGGTTGTGGATTATACGGCTGGACATAGTCAACTCTCACTGCTTCCCTGCCGAACTTGATAACATCCCCGCCATTAATAAGCACCGGTTTTTCCGCAAACTGGTCATTGACCATCGTCTTGTTTGTGCTCCCACAGTGGACGACTGCCAGTCCGGAAGCAGTACTTATGATCCTGAACTGTTCCCTCGAAACGCTCTTGTCCTCAAATCGGAGCGAAGCATACTCCGACCGCCCGGCAAGAATCTCTCCGGAGACATTCAAAGTCCAAGTCTTGTTAAGGCTATTGAGGCTGATAAGCCTGAGCTCATAAGTAATCCCATTAGAAGCCGGCTGCCTCACAACCTCAGTTCTCTCATCATTAGAAGCAACATATCCCCCACTCTTAACCGTCTTCTGCACATTCTTCTCCGGCTTCTTCCTGAGCGACACCACCAGTATCACCACCGCCACAACGATCAACACTACCGCCAGAACAATACATCCCAAAGCCACAATCAATCCTAAGTCCATTTCAATTACCTCCTGTTAGTCAATCCGTTCCATGGTTCTTACGCTGTGTACGTTACCGCTGTTGGCATAATATTCAGTGATAATGTACCTACTGATCCTGCCAGTATCGTCATATATGTATTCGCGCTCGATAATGTATGTATTAGTGATTACAGTTCCATCAGTAGAACGATCCGTATATGTCCTGCTGATTGTCGAACCTTGTTCATCATATTCGTATTCCTGTGTCCAAGATCCATATGGATGGTCATAGCCATTTTCATCAAAGAATCCAACCCAATGACTACCACCTTCAGAACTATCATAGTACGAATAACTCACGTCAATCTTTGTAATATTTTCATTTGCATCATATTCATATTCATAGTTTTTATAAGTAATGCTAGTGCTAGAATACGCCTCATGAATGTAAGCAGAAGTTTCAGTTTCTTGGCTGACATTACCATGCAAATCATACTCATATTCAGTCTTATAGTAATAAGAACCGTCTGTTTCCCTTCGGAGCTCCATTGTCAGCTTTCCATTAGTATCATATTCATACTCGTATTCGTATTCGTAAGTGCTACCTCTACTGTTGAAGACTTGTGTACCGCTGATTTTATTACCATTCGCATCATACTCATATGTTGATGTGCTCGAATATGTTTCACCGCTAGACGAAACACTATTATACTCTTCTTTTGTCATGTTACCATTAGAGTCGTATTCATATGTTGTGATAATCGTATTTGTATTACCATCAGAACTAATACTTTTATTTGTTGATTTCACCTCATTACCGTTTGAATCATACTCCGATGTGAAAGTCTGAGTATACGTTACACCATCAGAATCTGTACTACTGATAGTATAAGTTGAATTCCCACCATCTGCACTGAAATCATATGAGTAAGTTAAAGTGCCATCTTCATTATATGTACGACTGCTCGTAGTAACAAGCCCCGACGTATCCGGTGCAAGTTGATTCAGCAAAGCTTCAATCTCCGTCGTATCCGATGCCTTTTCCAAGCCCTCACGGAGGATGGCAATTGCGGCATCAGTATCGTTCTGGTCGATGTAGATGTATGCAATCGTCAGGTACCATTCGGCGTTGGTTTCGTCGATTTCGATGAGCTCTTCTGAGAAGTCAATCTTTGTATCATCATCTTCGAAGTTGTTCAAGCCGAGCTCTAAGGTGTCGACGGCAGATGGGATGTTGCTCTGGTCTTCATAGACGCCTGCAAGCTCGAAATACCACTGGATGGTGTCGGAGTCAATTTCTATGAGCTTGTCATAGAGCTGGGTCTTGGCGTTGCCGACAACGTCCATGCCTTGACGAAGAATCGAGATGGCAGAAGTCCTGTCGCTACTGTCAACATAAACCTGTGCCAGCTTGAGATACCAGTTAACATTAGTAGGATCTAAGTCGATAAGCTTCTCAAGAAGCACAGTTAAGCTGTCACCGTCAGTTACCGCCTCAACAGCGTTGCTGAGAATGGCTATGGCTGAATCCGAATCACCCTTTGCCTCGTAAATTTCCACAAGGGTTATGTACCATTCAGAAGTTTCCGGGTCTATCTCGATGAGCATTTCAAGAAGCTCTATGGTGACTTCTTCATCGTCTGAAAAGACCTCAAGAGCGGTCTTCAAAAGATTGATGGCAGACTCAGTGTCCCCTAAGCCGACATATGCTTCCGCCGCTCCCATATAAGCCCGGGAATTGCGGGGCTCGACCTCAATGACCTTGTTGAAGTAGACGATAGCCTGCTCATAATCCAGATCGAGGAGATATTTTTCTCCCAGATTCAGATACATCGACACCAACGCCTGATCAGTTGCGGCGCACGCAGTAAACGTGGTCAGGGTTATCAAGATTGCCAAGATTATAGCCAATAGTTTTTTCATTTTGATGTCCTCACTTTCGATAATTTATCTCAAGGCTTCCAATCAACAAATGTTATTTCAAATGAAATGTTTGTCAAATTCGGGAGATACTCGTTTGCAAACTGGTAAAGAGAAATTCCCGTCTGTTCAAGGATTTCCGAAAGAAGGTCGATAGCAACGGATGTGCCGGATGTATATCCATTCTCCTGTTTGACTGTAAATCTTTTCTCCGCAGTTCCACCAGAAATGACCACATCTTCATAACCTGTAGCAGTAATAGTGATGTCAGAATATGTGAATGTATATACAGCTGAATCGCCAGTGTCGCCTATTTCTGCCTCTTCTGGAAGTTGAAGATAGGCACAATCCCCAACTGAAATCGCAAATATCGGATTCATCGTCCAATTGGAAGTGTTTTGAACAGTCAAATATCCATCAAATGAATTCCTATCATAAGTCCAATTTATTGTAAGGGTATCGCCAAGAACACCACTTGTAAATGCTCCGACTGAGTTCCAAGACCAATTGACAGTATCCTGCATGTAAGCCTGAACATGGAATGGCACGCTATCACTCTCAGACTCTATTTCTTCCTCTGTTTCCTCGTCAAGCGGCTCTGTCAGCACATATACAGGTATTTCTTGTGGGCAATACAGAATAGTATCGAATATCCAATATCCGTCGACGTAGCTATAGGTGAAATTCCGTTGATACTTATCATCCTCGCTATAACACTCATATAGCGTGATATTGTATGATGTGTCGCTTGTTTTCTCAGCATAAATTTCATAGTAATTCGGATCGCCCGGTCCTCCAAGCCCTTCTGTAGCAGAAACATACAGAACACCATCCTGCTCTATCCACTCTTTGTAACCAACTATATACTCTGCAATATCTGCTGTGAAATACTGCTGTGTCAGTGCCAATACATCGTCAACTGTTGTTATGCCCTCTTCGGAAACACGCTCGTATGTATAGTAGCCATTCCCATACGGTCCTATAATCGTGTCAGTCTTGTCTGTATGCTGATTGTCCCAGAACCAGTTCCATGCAAACAAGCTTGCTTCATTTATCGCTGCTCCGATGTCCTCGGCGGTGATTTCGGGGATTTCTTCTTCCTCTTGTTCTTCCTGAATAACCTCATCCTCCGGCAGATCGTCCTCTGCCTCGTTCTCTCCAAGCAGCTCCGCAAGCATCGCCTGAAGCTCTGTCGGATCGTCGACGACCTCGATACCTTGCTCGAGAATGGCTATTGCACTTTCGATGTCGCCCATGGCAACATAAGCCTCCGCTGAGCCGAGATAGGCACGGGCATTCTTCGGCTCGACTTCGATTACTTTATTGAAGTAGACGATGGCTTCTTCATAGTTCAGGTCGGTGAGGTATTTCTCGCCCAGATTCAGATATATAGATGTAAGTGCCTCGGCGGGTTCGGCACAGGAAGTGAAGAGGGTCACGGTAAGAACGATTGCCAAGATGAATGATAATAACTTTTTCATTATAGTTAGCTCCTTATCCCCATGCAGTGCCGTCAAGCATGCCGGAAGTGTCCGCTCTACTGGTGTTGAAATTGCTCAGGTCAAGCTCCGTGAGGGAACTGCATCTGCAGAACATGCGGTACATTGTCGTAACTTCCGATGTGTTAAAGCTGCTCACATCTACGGTTTCAAGAGATGTACAACCGTAGAACATGCAATACATGCTGGTAACATTGCGGGTATTGAAGTTACTCAGGTCGAGAGATTTAAGCGACTCACAGCAATAGAACATGTTGCTCATCGTTGTAACTCGTGAAGTATTGAAGCTGCTCAGATCGAGAGATTCAAGCGATTCGCAATAGAAGAACATGTCCCTCATATAGAGGACCTTTGATGTGTCAAAGCTTGTCAGGTCAAGAGATGTGAGCAGGCTACAAAACTCAAACATGTAGTCCATATCAATGACATTTGAGGTATTGAAATGGCTCAGGTCAAGTGATGTCAGGGAACTGCATGCGCCGAACATCGAGTCCATGCTTGTGACGTTTGACGTGTCGAAGCTTGAGATGTCGAGATAAGTAAGAGAACTGCACGAGTCAAACATCGCCGCCATGTTTTCAACCTTAGAGGTGTTAAAACAGCTCAAGTCGAGCGACGTCAAAGAACTGCAATGATCAAACATATAAGCCATATCGGTAACAGCGGAAGTATCGAAGCAATTATTGAAGTTGATTTGTATAAGCGAGGAGCAACCATGCTGTTCGCCATTTTCATCAATCCAAGAGTATCTGAACATTCCTCTGGCATCCTCATCCGCTTTTATGCCGCCGTCGCCTGCCACATAGAGATGTGTTCCATCGAGCCATCCCAGAACACTGCCGTCGCCGCTCAATGAGAAGTCCCAAGCATCTTCGGGAGCATCTTCTGTTGAATCCAGAAAGTCAATCTCGGTTATATCGCTCTTGGTGGAATAAACGAAGTTTCGAATCATATTATTGTCAAGGACATTTCCGCTGACTGAAGCCGTGATGCCGCTTATGCTGACGCCGGTAAAGCTTGCCAGAAGCTTTCTGAGCTCGGTTTTATCGGAAGCATTCTCCACGCCCTGCTTAAGTATTTCGATTGCTCTGTCCTCTTCTCCCCAGTTTATGTATATCTGAGCAAGCTCAAGATACCACTCCGCTTCTGTCGGATCGATTTCAATCAGCTTTTCAAGTATATCAACCTGTGTATATTCATCATCCCAAAAAACATCAAGGGCATCTTCAAGCGTTTCAATAGCAGAATCGGTATCCCCCAACCCCTCATAAGCCTCCGCAATTCCGATATAAGCCCGGGAATTCTTCGGATCAACCTCAATAACCTTCTCAAAATTGACGATAGCCTTTTCATACTCCATATCCGAAAGATACTTCTCACCAAAATCCAGATACATCGACACCAACGCCTTGTCCACCCTTGCACAAGACGTAAACAATGCCATAGTAAGAACGATTGCTAAGATTAGGGATAATAACTTTTTCATAATGGTTGCTCCTTTTTTATTCGAAGATGGTGCCGTAGAACATATCTGTTGTATCGGCATTGCTCATATCAAAGCTTGAGATGTCGAGAGATGTGAGAGAGGAACAATTATAGAACATTCCCCACATTTCAGTAACATTTGATGTGTCAAAGCTACTCAAATCGAGTGTTGTAAGGGAAGTGCAAGCAAAAAACATGCCACTCATATCCGTTACATTTGATGTATTAAAATTGCTCAAATCAAGGGAAGTAAGTGAACTGCATCCCTCAAACATGGCTTCCATATCTGTAACATTTGATGTATCAAAGCCACTAAAATCAACAAACGTTAAAGATTCACAGAGACAGAACATCATTTCCATGTCCTCTACGCTTGATGTATCGAATCCACTAATGTCAAGAGTAACAAGATTTAAGCAGCAATTAAACATTCTATTCATACTAGAGACATTTGGCGTATAAAAGCTACTAAGATCAAGCGTAACGATCGATTCACAGCCAACAAACATCTGAGTCATATCTGTTACTTTCTCTGTATTGAAACTTGTCAAATTAAGTGATATAAGAGAACTGCAATCAACAAACATTCCCGCCATATTTGTCACTCTTGAAGTGTTGAAATTGCTTAAATCTAGTGATATAAGTGATTCACAATCAAAAAACATGCCTCCCATGCCTTTCACTTTTGAAGTATCAAAAGAACTAACATCAAGTAATTGCAAAGAGTAGCATTGTCTAAACATCGCACCCATATTAGTTACATTGGAAGTGTCAAAGCTACTCAAATCCAATGAAACGAGAGAGTCACAGCCGTAGAACATAGCATACATACTTGTAACGGATGATGTGTCAAAGCAATCATTGAAATTAATAGCCACTACATTAGAATAAGCCACTGAACCATATTCTTTGCCAAACAAACTACTCGCATCTTCATCCGCAACAACACCACTATCTCCCGCAACATAAAGATGTGTCCCCTCAAGCCATCCAAGCACACTACCATCCCCATCAAGTGAGAAATCCCAAGCGTCGCTTGGTGCGCTATCGAGAGAATCAAGGAAGTCAATCTCAGTAATAGTACTCTTGTCAAAATAGGTAGGACTGCGAAGCATATCGTTATTGAGAACTCCATAATTACTTTCATACGCAGGCTCAACTTCAACAATTTCTTCTTCCACTTCTTCCGGAATCAATTCCACAAGAAGCACTTCTATCTCTTCGGTATCGCTTGCATTCGCTAACCCCTGTTGCAAAACCTCTATCGCCTTATCCGTATTCCCCTGATTTATGTAAATCTGTGCCAAGTCAAGATACCACTCAGCTGTGGTCGGGTCGATTTCTATGAGCATTTCAAGAAGCTCGATTGTGACTTCTTCATCGTCTGTGAAGACATCGAGAGCAGTCTTCAAGAGATTGATGGCGGATTCGGTGTCACCCAACCCGACATACGCTTCCGCAGCTCCCATGTAGGCTCGGGAGTTACGGGGCTCTACCTCTATGACTTGGTTGAAGTAGACTATCGCCTGTTCATAATCAAGGTCAAGGAGGTATTTTTCGCCGAGGTCTAAGAGCTCGGTGGCGGTCAGGGCTTTGTCGGTTTCGCCACAGGAGGCGAAGAGGGTCATGGTTAATACGATCACTAAGATGATTGACAGGAGCTTTTTCATATTTTCCCTTCCTTTCATTCAAGTCACTTCGGCGAGACGCCGTATTCGTCGTTGAGCTTATTTCTCAGACGCTTGCGGCTGCCTGCAAGGACTATTATTACAATGATGGTGGCGATTGCTGTGATGGCTATGCCTAAAAGTCCTCCGTAAAAGAGAAGTTCACCCGGTGTAAAACTCATAATATGTTCCTCCTTATTCAAACCAGCCATTGGCTTCAAGCTGAGCTATCAAAGACTCAAGCTGCTGCATGTCTGTGTCTATCGTTTCTGTGGTGAGATTTGCTTCGTAAAGCTCTTTTGCCTGTTCGTAGTATTCTTTTGTCTTGGTGTAATCACGCTCTTCGTTCTCAAGCTCCGACTGCATATCCGCCTCAACAAATGCCATACGCATCGGAACACGGTAATCGGTCGGGAACAGCTCGCTCATTTCTTCGAGCATAGCCATTGCTTTGTTGAAATTTCCGACTGTCTGATAGAGAATCGCAAGGTTCTGCATGATATGGAACTGTGAAGATACGCTTTCGTTCAGGTCTTCGAAAACAGAGATCGCTCCCTCATACGCCCCGACGCTTACATAAGCATCAGCCAAGCGTTCTTTCATCTCGTTTACGCAACTGAGCGGAATTCTCTTCAAAGATTCGGTCAGAAGTTCAACGGATAATCCCGCTTTACCCTCAAGCTTATAGATTTCATCGGTGGTTCTGTAGGCTCTGTAAAGAAGATACTGGTCGCTCGATTCGCTGATTACTTCTTTGAAGAGCTCAACGGCGAGGTCATAATCCTGCTCTGCAAAGGCGATTTCTGCGGATGTGAAGCTCAGGGAAACCTCATCGAGTCCGAGATCCTCAGCTATTCCGATAACCTCCTCAGCCTTTTCGACATATCCCGTTCTTGCAAGACAAACCGCATAGTCACGGTAGTAGGTTGCATTATCGGTGACATACTGGGTCGCTATTGCAAAATAGTCCCTTGCGGTTGCATAGTCAGGATCGCCGGTCTGATAGTAGTAGCAGTTGGCGAGGATGTAGTAGATGTCTCCGAAGCTGTGCTGATATTCCTCTACCGACTGGAATTCAGCTATGTTTCCAAGGTTGTCCTCGATGTATTCACGGCAGGTGGTGATGTCGCCGTCCTCCCAAAGCCTCTCTGCCATCGCAAGATATGGGTCGATTCTGTCCCAATAGAGAGACAGTGCCGTGTCATAAGGCTCATACGGGTCTTCTGCAGTGGCAATCTCACGGACAACGGTGTAATACTTCTCTTCCTTTTCCTGCGCCATTACTTCATAGCCGGCGACCGTTGTTGCAGTGAAAATCACGAAAAGAACCGGCAGAATTATCGCCGCTGCTATTCTCTTTGAACGTGCAATACGCCAGCGGACATCGTGCTTATGAATGTTGGCAACGGCTTCTTTCAAAGCCTTTGCACTCGAAATTCTCTCAAGAGGATTCTCTTTCAGCGACTGCTCGATTATGTAGACAATGCCCTCGCTGTAGCGTCCAAGCTTCGAAAGAGGCTCAATAGCTGACGGCACTACCGGCGGATGGACTCCGCTCAGAAGATGATACATAGTAGCTCCGAGGCTATAGATGTCCGAAAGCCTCCAGTCAATTTTGGTATCGTCTATCGGGCGGTAATCATCGAACGGAGAAGTTGCATCGTCTACCAACTCAGTAGTCGCGCCGTTATCGACAAGCTCTGTGGTTTCATTATCCACCCTCTCGGTGACGTTCGGATCGACGCCCTTTATATGCCTGTCCGAATGTTCATAACGGATAGGTGCCGCCAAAAGCGACTTATACTTCTCATAGATTGCATACTGCTCAGGCGAGCAATAGCCCAAAGACCGGCTGATCAACTGGACATCATTTCCCGAAACCAGAGCCGCATTGAAGTCAATAAGGCAGACATCGCCGTTCGGCAGAAGCATAATATTTCCCGGCTTTATGTCACGGTGGCAGATATTGTTCTTATGAAGCACCTCCACCGCCGAAGCCAGCTGCCCATACCACTTGACCACCTGCGCCTGAGTGAATGTAACCCCGTTCCGTAGGAGCTTATCAAGACTCTGTCCCTCAATAAACTCCATGACAGTATAAAACTGCCCATTCTCATTGAGAAAGTCATAAACCTGCGGCAAGAATTCGCTCTTGACATTCTTCAGAGCATCCCTCTCCTGCGAACTTCCCTCGGCATTAAACAAAGTCTTGATAACAACCCACTTCTGCAAGTTAAAGTCCCAAGCCTTAAACACCGCTCCACCACCACCAGCCCCCAGCTGTTCGGTGATGCGATAACGACGATTAGATATTACGGGGATTTCTATATTTTGAATATTAGGCATTTTGGGGTCCTCCTTTTATTCGAAGATGGTGCCGGAAAACATATATGAGGTGTCGGCATTGGTTGTGTCAAAGTTAGATATATCAAGAGATGTAAGTGAGGAACAACCTCTAAACATAAAACTCATGTCTGTGACATTTGAAGTATCAAAGCTTGAAATGTCAAGGGATGTGAGCGATGAACAATCGCAAAACATAAGGCTCATATCTGTGACATTTGAGGTATCAAAACTTGAAATGTCAAGGGATGTGAGCGATGAACAATCGCAAAACATAAAACTCATGTCTGTGACATTTGAAGTATCAAAGCTTGAAATGTCTAGGGATGTGAGCGATGAACAATTGTAAAACATCTATCTCATGTCTGTGATATTTGAAGTATCAAAACTACTTAGATCTAGCGAGACAAGAGAACTGCATTCATTAAACATAAATCTCATATCTGAGACATTCGATGTATCAAAGCTGCTTAAATTAAGAGAAACGAGAAAACTACAGTTACCAAACATACTATACATATTAGTCACATTCGAGGTGTCAAAAGTACTCAAGTCAAGAGCAGTAAGGGAACTGCAGCCGGAAAACATAGAGCTCATATTTGTAACATTTGATGTATTAAGTAGACTTAAGTCAAGAGCAGTAAGGGAACTACAGCCGGAAAACATAGCGCTCATGCCAATCACATTTGCCGTGTTGAAACTACTCAAATCAAGTGAAGTAAGCGAACTACAGTCTTTAAACATACCGCCCATATACTTAACACTCGAAGTGTTGAAGTTTTTCAAATCAAGCTGTGTCAATGAGCTGCCGACAGAAAACATATTGGACATACTAGTAACCGATGACGTATCAAAACAGCCATTAAAATTAATAGTTTGTATAGCTGAATAGGGTTCTATATGGTAAGCAACGCCTGAATTATTGCCATATTGCTCCCCAAACAGAGCACTCGCATCCTCATCCGCAATAACTCCTCCATCTCCCGCAACATAAAGATGTGTCCCGTCAAGCCATCCGAGCACGCTTCCATCCCCATCAAGTGAGAAATCCCAAGCGTCGCTTGGCGCGCTATCGAGAGAATCAAGGAAGTCAATTTCGGTTATAGTGCTCTTATCAAAATAAGTAGGATTGCGAAGCATATCGTTATTGAGGACCCCATAATGTGTTTCCGCAACCGTTTCAACTTCAACTGTTTCCCCATTCATGAGTTGCACGAACAGAGCAGCTATTTCGGTGATGTCGCTTGCGTTGGTCAACCCCTGTTGCAGAACCTCTATTGCCTTATCCGTATTCCCTTGATTTATGTAAATCTGCGCCAAGTCGAGATACCACTCTGCTGTGGTCGGGTCGATTTCTATGAGCATTTTGAGAAGCTCTATTGTGACTTCTTCGTCATCGGTGAAGACTTCAAGAGCAGTCTTGAGGATGTTGATTGCTGACTCGGTGTCGCCTAAGCCGACGTAGGCTTCTGCGGCTCCCATATAGGCACGGGAGTTGCGAGGTTCTACCTCGATGACTTGGTTGAAGTAGACTGTCGCCTGCTCATAGTCAAGGTCAAGGAGATACTTCTCGCCGAGGTCTAAGAGCTCTGTGGCGGTCAGGGCTTTGTCGGTTTCGCCGCAGGAGGCGAAAGTTGTTAGGATTAGCACTATGGCTATGGTGAATGAGAGTAGTTTTTTCATAATTGTTCCTCCACATAAATTTTTTGGCTTTTCGCCTTATATATTCCACACTTCAATAAACCCGGAAAGCCGGTTTGAGCCGGCTTTGGGTTATAGGAGTTTTACTTGGTGAAGTCTATATAGAGTACCTTCCATGAACCCTTTTCTTTGGTGAGGGTTATCTGCATAGTCTGGGTATACTTCTGGCTTCCTGACTTGGAGGTCGCAGTGACAGTTACTTCTGCAATGGCTACTTTCTTGATGATGTCTGTGTCAAAAGTGCCGTACTTCGCCGCAAGAGTTGACTTGATTTCACTCAGGTATCTTTCGGAGGCAATGTAGCTGTCCTCAATCTCATATGTAAGCTTGTAGTTATAGCCGACATAATCATCAAAGGTCTCAAGGCTGTCGTCAATCTTCATTGTGAAGTAATACTCAGCGTAGGACGAATAGGAATAGTCATACGATTCACTGGCGTTATTTACTATCTTGTCGATGTCATAGTTGATATACGCCTTTATCGTCTTTTTCAGAAGACCCTTATACCCGGCATTTGCCGCCAGCGTGCTTACACCCGTGATGAGCAGTACCACCGCAATCACCACGCATATAATCGCCGCAACAATGCCCTTTCTGGACTTCTTCGCCGGCTTGACCACAGGTTTGACCTGAGGCAGTTCCCCGCAAGGTGTGCCGCAATTTCCGCAGACCCGGTCATTATCCTCCAACCGCATTCCGCAATTTCCACAAAATCTTGCCATAATTATCTTCCTTTCAAATATTTTATTTTATAACATATCAGTTGCTTCGGGACTGATATTCGATACTATATAAGTTGCCGTCTTCGTCGTATGTTGTAATTGTTTTTGAGGTTATTTTGCCCCTTGAATTGTAAGTATATTTACAGGAATAATCCTTGCTTGAAGCAACCCCATACCATGATCCAGATATAGACTGCAAATCGTAATCATCAGAGCTGCTTCTTGTACGACTTATTATGTTTCCATTTGTGTCATATTCGTACTCGTATTCACGCCACCAGATAATACTTCCATCAGCCTCATACGCTGTGCTCTTTGTCTGATTTCCTGCTGAATCATATTCATTCACATAGTATGACTTGACGCTTGAATCAGAGCTATAAATAGTGCTCTTCGTCTGATTACCGTCTGAATCATATTCATACTCATACCAACATCTTATTGATCCGAATGAATTATATATTGTGTAGCTTATCTCGTTTCCATCTGAATCATAATCATATGAATACGAAGCACTGCGACTTCCGTCAGAATTATAAGTTACTTGTTTTGTCCTGTTGCCATCTGAATCATACTCGTATTCATACCAGTTACTGATTTCTCCATCCGAGTCATAGTTAACATGCTTTATCATGTTTCCACTGGAATCGTATTCGTACTCTCTTGAGAAGTTGATCACTCCATCAGAATCATAGTAGGTATACTTTACCTGATTGCCACTTGAATCATATTCATATTCATACCATGAACTGACGCTGCCATCAGAATTATAATTCGTTTCCAATATCTCGTTGCCGTTCGAGTCATACTCGTATTCACACCAAGCGAGGCTCCAGCCATCACTGCTATAATATGCTTCCTTTGTCATATTCCCGTCCGAATCGTATTCATATACACATGCGGAATCAATAACGCCCTCTGAGGAGTAATATAATTCCTCTGTCATATTGCCTTCAGAATCGTAATCATACTCATAGCCCCAACTGACGCTTCCTTCGGAATCATAATAATACTTCGCCGTCGTCACAAACACCGGTTCTTCATTGGATGTATCCTCTGTTGTGACAAAGCTACAAGAGGTGAACATTGTCATTGTAAAAGCGATGATTAAAATTGTTGATAGTAGTTTCTTCATTTTGGGATCTCCTTTCCTATTTCAGACGATATTGTTAAACTTGGGCGTATCACTCATTTTCGTAATCTCCCCATTCGCAGATGAATATTTTTCCGCCATTCACGGTCGAGCCGTTGAAGTCGCCGTCGTTCCATGTGCCATCAGTATACTTATAGTAGAACATGGCATAATCCTCACGGGTATTCTCACTGTTTGGCTCGTTACTGTGCCAATTGGTGTAAGTAACACTCTCCCCGTTCGTCCATACCCATGTTCCCTCTTCCTCTTCGTCAGTCAACCCGATGTAGGCACTATTATACCCGCAAAGCACTATGTAGTTAAACAAAAAGCTGTTCTCCTCTTCTGAGGTAATCGTCGCCAGATAGCCATTCAGTGATTCGCAGTAAGTCTTAGCCTCTTCCCAAGAAGTCACCGACTCAACGTCGTACACATAATAGTAATGCCCATTGTACTCACCGGCATCATCCGGCACCAAGTCGAAGTTGTACTGCTCAACCTCAACCTCTTCCTCCTCTTCACCCAACAGCTCCCTGAGCATAGCCTCCAGCTCCGTCGGGTCGTCGACCATTTCAATTCCCTTTTGAAGAATTTCTATCGCACTATCTATATCCCCCAGTGCCACATAAGCCTCCGCCGCCCCCAGATAAGCCTGCACATTCCTCGGCTCAACCTCGATTGCCTTGTTGAAGTAGACGATAGCCTCTTCGTAGTTAAGGTCGGTGAGGTATTTTTCGCCGAGGTTCAGATATGTGGAGACTAAAGCCTTGTCCACTGATGCGCAGGAGGTGAAGCATACCATAATCAACACAATAACCAAGACTATTGACAATAATTTCTTCATTTTGATTTCTCCTATTTAGTTGATACAGCTTTGGTATTCAACCGCAGATAATGTTCCGTCCTTTTTATATTTTGAAATCTTCCGAGAGATAATTCCTCCTTCAGAATTGTATTCATACTCATAATCCGACCATGATTCAATTTCTCCAGAATAGCTGTAATTTGTATATTTTATGATATTTCCCGATGTATCACATTCATAGCAAATATAAGAACGTCCATCAGGACTGTAAAAAGTACATTGCTTCTCAGTGCCCGTCGAATCGTATTCATACTCGCACCAGTACATAACGCTTCCATCGCCATTGTAATGAGTTGTTTTTATTTTATTTCCGTATGAATCGTATTCTCTCTCATATACATAGTCTATGCTTCCATCAGAATCATACTTCACGTCTTTTATTTCGTTTCCCATCGAGTCATATTCGTATTCGTACCAGTAGCTTATGTTTCCATCGGAATCATACTTCACATCTTTTATTTCGTTTCCCATCGAGTCATATTCGTATTCGTACCAATAATCAATGTGCCCATCTGAGCTATAACTTATATATTTTATTTCATTTCCATTTGTATCATACTCATATACAGCTCTAAGAGTTTCGCCCAAATAGTAATTGTATATGGTAACATTTCTGTCCGAATCCAAAACACGTTCGATCCAATATTCGACATTTCCATCCGAGTCATAACTTGTAATTACGGCATCTACCCCATTAACGTCATATTCCGTTTCTATTTTCCATTGAACATTGCCGTCTGTATCGTATCTCATACCTTCTACTTCAAATCCATTTGAATCATAGTTAATCCAATACCAAATATCACCATAAAAGTAAGACTTGTAACTGAGCATGTTGTTGTTTGAATCATATCCATGTTCATCGCCGCCGTAAGCAATTCCATCGGAGTCATACCATGTGGTCTTTATCCAATTTCCGTTTGTATCATATTCATACTCATTACAGCTAGTTCTGGTACCATTTAGATCGCAGTAGTACTCCTTTATCATATTTCCATTTGAATCATATTCGTACTCTATCCATTGACTAATGCTTCCGTCACTATACTCTACATACTTAATGGTATTTCCTGCTTCATCGCATTCCTTCCAATAATTAATGCTACCATCGCTTTTATAACTATAATACTCTGTTCTCACAAACACCGGCTCTTCTTCTGCCTCTTCTTCAATCGTTTCCTCCGGAATTGTATCTTCATTCGTGGACACCTCATCAGCTATAACTTCATCTTTCTCTTCAATTTCACTTTCACCCATAAGCTCCGCAAGCATCGCCTCAAGCTCCGTCGGGTCGTCGACCGCTTCTATGCCTTGTTCAAGAATGGCTATGGCACTGTCAATATCGCCGAGCGCAACGTATGCTTCTGCTGCACCGAGATAGGCTCGCTCATTTTTAGGCTCTACCTCGATTACCTTGTTGAAATAGACAACGGCTTGTTCATAGTCGAGGTCGGTGAGATACTTTTCACCGAGGTTCAGATACGTGGAGACTAAAGCCTTGTCCACTGACGCACAGGAGGTGAAAAAGGTCAGGCTGAGTGTGACGACTAAAATGACAGATAATAGCTTTTTCATTATGTTCCCTCCACAAATTTTGGGTTATGAGAGAGGACGGGGGGTCCTCTCTCATTGGATTATAACGGTTACTGCTGTTCTGGCTTGGTTGCGCTCTGACGCATCGGTCTGCCACAGCTGGTGCAGAAAGCGAAGTCACTGGGAACTTCTGCGCCGCAGTAAAGACAAATCTTGCCTGATGGCGATTCCTCTTCATGAACTTCCGGCTTCTCACTTACTGGCTCCGACTTCGGTGCTTCACTTAAACGTGCGCCGCAGCTGGTGCAGAATGAACCCTCGTCAACTACTACTGCCCCACATACCGGGCAGATTTTTGCAGCGGGAGTTGATTCCTCAGAAACTGCCTCTACTGGCTCTTCCGGAGTTGTCTCCTCTGGAGCCGGCTCTTCCTGAGCTGGTTCTGCAGGTGTCGGCTCTAAAGAGACTGGCTCAGCTTGAGCCGGGACTTCTTCTGCCTGAGGTTCTTCTTCCGGAATACCGGGCTCTGGCGCAGGTTCAGAAACAGGTGCTGGTTCTTCTTGAGCCTGAGCAGTGACAGGCGTGCCGCAGTTGGTGCAGAAAGCATAGCCATCGGGGACGATTGCGCCGCATACAGAGCAGGACTGACCCTGAGGCTCGGCCTGTGGAACAGATCCCGGTACAGGTGTTGATGCAACAACCGGCATCGGGTTGCCGCAGTTGGTGCAGAATCTCATGTCCTTTGAAACCACTGCGCCGCATTTCTGGCACTTGACCATGTTGTCGGGGATAACTTCTACCTCCGGCAGGCGACAACCACAGGTGCTACAGAAGAGCGTTCCGGCAGGAAGCTCAGCTCCGCACTGTGGACAGGTTCTGATTCCCTTAGCAGTCTGAATCTGCTTTCTGTAGTCGTCTATCTTCGCATTTGACTCCATAATAGCGGCGACTGCGGCTGAAAACTCGCTTTCGCAGTCATGAGCGTGCTTGGACACATAGAGCTTGCCTATGGTCTTGTAGCACTCGTCTATCTTCTTTTGCTCGTCGGAAATCTGTGAGTTCAGCTTGGTGACATCAGACCACTCTTTTGCCTTTGCAACCGTCTGCTGTCCGATACCTGAAACCTTCTTCCCGAAATTATCAAATACGCTCATATGTATCTCCTTTTCTTAGTTTAGTCTTTCAAAGACTGTCCGCAATAACGGCAATAGTTCAATCCGGCTGGCTGTGGCTTACCACACTTGGGGCAGACTACTTCAGATGACGCAGGAGTCGCCTTGGGTGTCGGAGTCTGTGCTGGTACGGGAGTGGGAGTTGGAACAGGTGTGGGAGCAGGAGCTGGAACCGGAGTAGGATTCTGAGGGAACGATGGCATTCTCTCGGTCTTTGCGCCACTCTGCTTGGTCATGAGTTCAGCGTAAGAAGTTAATTCCGCCATGAATCCGACCACTTCACCAAAGCCATAGGTTGTTCTTGTTGAAGCCCAGATTATGAAGCAAAGGATAATCGCTTCAATAACTCCTCCGATTGCTATTCCCGCACCATACGAGCCTCCGATTACGAGTCCTGCAATGACTGCTACAATAGCTAACAGAACCGACAAGATGATCCCGATTACGAGAAATATCGTCGCTACTGCCTTGATTGTTTTTCCTGAATTCTTTCTTTTTGACATTTTAATTACCTCCTATATTTATCGCTTCTTGAGCGATTGTGGACTGATTTGAGTATCATCCTCTATGAGTATGATACCATGGTTGATGTGACTTTTGTAGAATGAGTTTTACGGATTCTACTGCTTGTATGACAGCTCCAAAACATCTGCATATGTTCCAAGTGGGTCGTTGGAAAGGATACACATCAGTATGAAGCTTTCATAGGGATTTGCTATGTAGAGCTCACCTAAGGAACAATCCTTAAGAATTGCGTTGGTAGAGTCGATAAAAGCATCATATCTCTTGAGACTATTCGAATATCTGTCAAGCTTCTGTGAGAAGATGAAGAAGTTAAGAGTTATCAGGTCAAACCGGTCGACCTCGACTTTTTTCGACAGCAGATCGTTGATATGCTGACGGCTGAATCGTTTGCCATAGAAGCTCTGATTGAGAGAAGACGCCTTTGCCGGCATAAGATTTCCGTGCTCCCCGACAGGAACTGCAGAGCAGATGATTTTCTCAAAGTCAGCTTCCGTCACGTCTTCGGCTGAATAGTGCTTTTTCTCTTCTCTCTTCTTATTCAGCCGGCGGACACGCTCTTCGTCGGATATTCTGTTGTCTCTGAGAAGAGTGTCTCTGTATTCGTAAAACTCCGTCTGGAAACGCTCTTCCTCGAGATTATTCATTATATCCGCTGCGCATATGCGGGATTCGTTATACAACTGCCTGAAATGTAGCTCAGACGATACACTCATCCTTGAAAGACCGTTGCTGCTCCTGAGCTTGGCAAGATGGTTAAAAAGCTCATCCTCAGCACGAATGCTCTGCATTCCTGTTCTGATAACTGTAGTTCTGTCACCAAAAACATTCTGTGAGGCTTTTGCATTTACTTCAAGCTTTTCGTAGCGTTCCCACAGTGACTTGAACGATGGATAGGAAAAGCCGTTCCGGAAGCAGTACCAGCAGATGACCTCAAAAGGATCTTTCGGGTTGAATGTATGCTCGTGCAAAGCCTTTTCCAAGAAATCGTTTACATCTGCTTCGCTCATTCTGAGTCCGAAACCCAGAAGGAATACAACGTTCCTTCTCACCGTCTGCTGTGTAAGCCAGTTTTTCGAAAGCGCACTCAGGCGTGCAGTGGTGGGCTCAAACGAAACAGGAGTGCAGTTTTCTTCGAAAGAATCCTTGATTATCTGCTGATACTCACTGAGCGGAATGCTGAGATAATCGTCAGTCATACCGGAAATGCGGTGAATATATCTTTTCAGGTAATCACCAAATGGGATGACTTTAAGGTTTTCTGACAACGATTCGAAAATCAGCCCTGCATCGTCATTCTGAAAGTCCGGATCATCAACAGAATTATAGAAGTTTTCCCATGCCATTTCGGTGAAATCGGTTCCGCCTATTCTGTCATCAGGCATTTATGACTTCTCCTTTCTTAGCGAGCTCAGTACAATTCTCGCAAGAATTATACATACTATTCCGAACAGGATGAGTATTCCCCATGAGTGCAGAAGATGCTCAACCGTGTACTCGTAAAAGTCCTCAGCCACATGCGTTACCGGGACTCCCTGCTGTTGTAGTTTTAACGGCAGGTCATTGAGATTGGCTGTTGTGCCATAGCCCTCGACGCTCCAACGGCAGATCGCAAACCACGAGATTATCTCGGTTGGTCCATCGAGCGTAAAGATAAGTCCGGAGAAAAGTATCTGCGGCATCAGCAGTATCGGCGCAACCATCATCGCTTTGTCGGCGTTTGTGAACAAAGACGATACAAAGAGTCCCATAGCCGTTGCCGATACAGCGGTTAAGAACGTTGTTATCAGAAGCTCCAAGAACGGATTCATCATGAGCCCCTCTTCCGG
Source organism: Oscillospiraceae bacterium (assembly GCA_021203065.1). Lineage (GTDB taxonomy): Bacteria > Bacillota > Clostridia > Oscillospirales > Ruminococcaceae > Faeciplasma. The sequence goes on along the minus strand of JAJQBX010000032.1, from coordinate 96,137 downwards.
CAAACCGATAGTGAGCGTAAATACTGCCATAATCAATACGCTCTGAACGAGGCACATTGTTCCTAAAACTATCACTTTGGAGAGTATGTACGAATTAAGAGAAAGACCGGTCATGTATTCTCTTTTCAGTATCGTCCGCTCTTTACATATCTCCTGAATAGCATTGAACATTCCCACCCAGAACGCAGAGCAGGAAAGGGCAAACAGTAGGCTCTGGGTCATGTCGTACTGCTCAAACTGCTCTCCGTCCGCTACAAGTGATATAAGATATGCCAGTAGCGGTGCCATCAGTAGAAGCAGAAGCAGCCTCTGTCGGTCATTGATGACCAGTTTGAAATATCTGCGGCTAAGGACGAATAGCTGTCCCCTCTTGCGCCTCTTTGAACGGGATGTGTCGAGCTCGCCGTCACGACGATGGGACAATTTTTGCATAGACTGATATTTACTGCTCCACGCAGGCGCATTATCAGTTATGAGGTTATAGATGTCTACAATATCATCGACTCCGAAGAAGTTGAGTGCTGAATCATAGTTTCCGAAATAGCAGAGATTACCGCCCTTGCCCATGAAGACTATCTTGTCGCATAGCTTTAATTGCAGAGTACTGTGGGTGACGAGGATTACCGTCTTGCCGCGGTCTGCCATCTCCCGAAGCGAGTGCATGAGGTTTCTCTCGGTTCCCGGGTCGAGTCCCGACGACGGTTCATCAAGGAATATAAGATTCGGGTCGGAAAGAAGCTCAACAGCTATACTCGCCCTTTTTCTCTGACCGCCGCTGAGAGCCTTGATATAGCTTGTCCTCTTCTCGGTCAGTTCAACAATCTCGATCGCCCGGTCTACGGCGTTTTCACGCTCTTCGGCGGTAGTATCTTTCGGAAGACGGAGCTTTGCGGCATAGGAAAGCATATCCTTGAGAGTCAGATTATCGTATACTATATCCGACTGGGGAACATAGCCTATCAGCTGTTTCAGGGAATCGAAATTCTTATAGAGGTCAACACCATTTATATAGACCTCACCGGATGCGGGATGAAGATAACCGCACATCGCTTCCAGAACCGTTGACTTACCCGCTCCCGAACCGCCGATTATTGCGACAAGCTCGCCCGGCTTTATATTCAGGCTCACATTATTGCAGGTTGTAAAGAGCTTCCGGGTTTTCTTGTCTCTGCGCTTTATCACCACGTTGACAGCATCTACATTGATGCCGCTCATATAGCAGCAGTAATGAAGAGCCGAGGATGTGAAGATAAGCTTTGAGTTGGTGATTGTGATTACGTCTTTTTCGTGGAGCTTTTCTTTCCCGGTGAGACGTCTGCCGTTCAGAACCACGCCGTTTGTACTGCCGCAATCCATTATGTAGTAACCATCGTACTCATAGATTATCTTTGCGTGGAGCTTTGAAACACTGATATGCGGAAGCACAATGTCACAGGTATGGTCTCTGCCTATCGTGTACTCGCTCGCTCCGCTCATCGGATATGTGCGCCATTTGTTATTGGAGTCCCCTGCAGAGAACACCATCAGAACACCCTCGCTGATGGTCTCGATTCCGTCATCGATTCTCACAAACTCGCCATCACTGACAGCAATCGAAGCCACGGACATATTGTTGTAGATAAGCCCGTTAGTACTGGCATTATCCTCCACAAACCACTGCCCGCCCCGTCTTACAAAGAATCCATGCGGCTTCGAATGCGTGACCAGCTTAGAAGTCAGCCTGACATCCACACCCTCTCCTCGTCCAAAGGAAACGGTGTCCTTCCCAAAGCTGTCCAGCTCAAAGCTGATAAGGTTACTCTGCCCATCAAACACAGTAACCACCACCCCAGTCTGCGGTGTCCGCCCCATCCGATAAAGGGTTGTCCTGTCGTCGTAATTATTCATGATTTCACGTCCTGTCTATAATTATATTTTAGAGTCTATTCTTCTTTTACCCAAGAGTTAACTACATTGCCATTTGAATCATAACATAACCACTTTATTCGGTTACCATCTTCATCGTATTCATATTCATTCCAACCCTCTATGTTCCCATACTTGTCATAGACGGTATTTTTTGTCTCATTAAAGTTTGAGTCGTACTCATATATAGTATAACCATACGAACCATAAACAATTGATCGTTTCCAATGACTATACACACCGTCCTCGTATTCAAACTCAGACCACATCATCACGCTACCATCAGAATTATAGGTCGTCGACTTTATCCATCGACCATTTGATTCAAATTCTGTGACATCGTATATGCTTCCATCAGACCTTCTTGTAATATCTTTAATTCTGTTGCCTTCCTCATCATACTCATACTCTGACCATCCTGATATTACTCCATCACTATCATAGCCAATAGACTCTATTACCTTTCCACTTGAATTAAAGCTCGCCTCACTCCATGACGTAAGATCATTTTCATCGTAGTAGTAATATATTTCTTTTATCTTATTACCGTTTTCATCATACTCAAACAGGGTTTCAGTCCAAAAACCATTGTCCGTATAGTAATAGTAGTTTGTATTTTTTTCTTCCCGACCATTTGAGTCAAACTCGCTTATTTGCCATAGGGTTCCATCAGCTTTATAGTACGTTGCTTTTTTCAGCATCCCGTAAGAACCATACTCGTACTCAACCCAACTGCCATCGTCAAAATATTGAATATTCGAACTTGATGTATTTATCTCAAAAATAGAATAAAACATCTCTATTATTTTGGTAGCATCACTGACGCTTATTGCCCCACTTTGCAGTATTTCAATAGCCTTATCCGTGTCGCCGTTATCTACATATATCTGCGCCAGTTCTATGTACCATTCTTCGTTAGTCGGGTCAATCTCTATAAGCTTTTCCAAGAAAGCAATTCTTGCTTCACTGTCATCAGAAAATGCTTCTAAAGCTGTTTGTAATGCCTCAACTGCACTATCAGTATCGCCAGCACCTACATACGCTTCTGCTAAGCCGAGATAGGCTGACTTGTTCTTCGGCTCTACTTCGATAACCTTGTTGAAGTAGACAATCGCCTGCTCATAGTCCATGTCAAGAAGATACTTCTCGCCGAGATCTAAGAGCTCAGCGGCAGTCAAGGCTTCTTCGGTTTTGCCGCAGGAGGCGAAGAGGGTGAGGGTGAGGGTTATTATTAGGATCAGGGATAATAGCTTTTTCATAATATGTACTCCTTTTTTATTCGAAAATGGTGCCTTTAAACATGTTCTTAGTGTTGTCACTATATGTGTTGTATTCGAACATGGTTAGGGTTGTCAGAGACGAACAGTTGTAGAACATATATTTCATATCAGTGACTGCAGAAGAATTAAAACTAAAATTACTTACATTAAGAGACTCAAGAGAACTACAATCGGCAAACATATAACTCATATCGGTAACATTTGAAGTGTCAAAGCTGCTTACAGAAAGAGATGTAAGAGAACTGCAATATCTAAACATACTGTTCATATTAGTTACACTTGAAGTATCATAGCTAACATAGAGAGATGTGAGAGAACTACAGCCGCAGAACATATAGCTCATATCAGTTACTTTTGAGGTGTTAAATTTACTTATATAAAGAGACGTGAGAGAGCTACAATTATTGAACATGTTGCTCATATTGACAACTTTCGAAGTATTCATACTACTGAGGCTAAGCGACGTGAGGGAACTGCAATTGTAGAACATGCTGCTCATATCAGTTACTTTTGAAGTAACGAAGCCCTTTGAACTTGGGCTGTCCAAACTGAGCGATGTGAGAGAACTGCAATTCTCGAACAAACCACTCATGTTGGTAGCATTTGAGGTATCAAAGCCTTTGAAACTGATGCTGGTAAGTGACGTGTAGCCTGAAAACATATTGCTCATGTCTTTGCCGGCTATTACTCCTCCATCTCCGGCAACATAGAGACATGTGCCATCAAGCCAGCCTATGACGCTGTAATCCTTGTTTGTTGAGAAGTCCCACGCACCACTTGGATAGGTTGAAAGAGAATCAAGAAAAACTATTTCAGTAATTTCAGTTTTGTCAAATACCGGGTTGCGAATGCAATCATTGTCAAGATACGCAGTACAGATGGACAAGCCACCACTTGCCACAAGTGCAATTCCAACTATTATCACTGCCACAAGGCAAACGCAGACTGCCGCTATCACCACTGGCTTCTTTTTCCGCTTTTTGGGGGCATTGTTTATTACCTTTGGGAGCGGGACGGGCTCAACCAGCCCGGTTTTATCTATAAGTTCGGTCTTATCATCAGCTTCCACAACTGTCTCCGGAACAGGTGTATTATCTGTATTTATATCACTGGGTGCAGTGTCAGCAACTTCAGCGGCTTTCGAATCGATGTCTAAGAGACTTGCTTCACAGCTCTTCTCTACTTCAAGCAACGCATTCTTAAATTCTGTAGCGGTTGCATAGCGATCTTTCGGATTATGGGCACACGCCCTAAGAATTACATCCGTCATAGCAGGCGAGGCGTTCTTCGGAACAGGCAAGGGTTCGCCGTGGAAGCGTCTGTCGACTGCTTTCTGACGTTCATTTGGGTTGAACATCTGCTCCTCCGTGATGAACGGAAGACGGTTGTCGTTGAGAAGCCGGTAGAGAACTATTCCCAAAGAATAAATATCAACGGTGGCGTCATAGTACCTGCCGGTGGCTATTTCGGGAGCCATGTAGTTATAGGTGCCTTTCTGCGAAAGACCTCCGGTGACGTTTTCGAGCTTTCTTGCAATACCGAAATCGCCCAGCTTGAAATAACCGAAGTCGTTGATGAAGATATTCTCCGGCTTGATGTCACGGTGGATGATATTTCTTTGCGCACAGATTTCAAGTGCAGTGCAGATGTCGACACCAAGCTTGATGACTTCTTTTTCGGTCATCTTTTTGCCCTGTATGTAGGTGTTGAACGGAGTCAGAAGCTCCATTCTGATGAAGATGTCCCAGCCGACGGAGTCTTTCTTCTCCATTACACGATAATCTTCGACGCTGACTATATTCTGCATACCCTTGAACGTCTCCATCAGCTGAACCTCGCTGACGAAGTCGTTGACTATGTTCATAAAATAGGTTCTCGTGCCATCGGCGGTCATCCCCTCCGAGCGCAAAGAGTCCACCTCAGACTTGTCCGACGGAATGGTTATAACCTTAACCGCCGCCTTGCTCTGCACTCCGTGGTCAGACCTGACAGCCTCATAAACCGTCCCGAACGACCCGCGCCCGATTTCCTTTGTTACCGTCCATTCGGACCATACATTCTGTAAAATATCCTGTGCCATAGTTTTTACCTCTATCTGTATATTTTAGAGCTTGACAGTTACGATAAAACCGTCAATATTGTTTCCTGAAATCTCGTAAGGATAAGCGGTGACGCCATCATCCTGAAGAGGAATATAAATGGTAGTGGTATCCCCATCTGACATCGGGACGTAGTAAATAAGATAATCATTACCGTCATCATCACTTACACTCAGGAAGCCTGAAGCAATAGTATAATTCTTGATGAACGAAATATATTCCTCGAGACACATGTCATATTCATACATGATCTGTGCATGTGGGATTCCAACATAACGATAATGCCACGGCTGGCTTTCAACGAGCGTATACTCCTCCTTGCCCTCCGGATACCTGAGTATATACCCAAACTTATAGCAATTTTCCGGAACCCAAGAGTATTCGCCAGTGCCATCGAATACACCATATGTACATGTTTCAACCTCCATCTCGATTCCTGCCACAGTTACGGTTTCCTCCTGTATTGTAACGGTCTGAAAATCAATTGAAAGACCTGTGTGATGCTCATAATAGCAGTCATCGACATCCTCGTCATTAATCTCTGTTGAATGAGAATATGGTTGATAGCCTTTGCTGATTATCATATCAGAATACAAGTGATCTGACGTCATTTCTTCGGTAGCTTCCATAGCATCAGAGAGCAGAAATGCACCATCATAAACGTCAATATCATAATCAGCAAAAGTGGCTATTACATCGCTGGCTTTTTCGCCATAAATATTAATCAGGTCATCCTCCGAAACTTCATTCATAAGAGGATGGCTGCTGTTGACAAGTATAAGGCTGCCCGTTCCCAAATCAGTATTATCGACATCGACGGTTGTGAACAGATATGAATACTGGCTGCTATAGTCGGCATCATACTCCGTAGGCTCCTCACTGACGACCTGTCCATCAGACAATTCTTCAAGCCTTGCCTCCAGCTCAGCCGCATCAGCAACCACCGCTATCCCCTGCTCTAAAATATCTATCGCCGAATCAATATCATCCAATGCGATATACGCTTCTGCCAAGCCAAGGTAGGCGGCTTCGGCATCAGGCTCAACGTCAATGAGCTTGTTGAAATAGACTATGGCGTTCTCATAATCAAAATCATCAAGGTACTTCTCGCCAAGGTTCAGGTATGTCGAAGCTAAAGCTTTGTCGATGGCTTCACAGGAGGTGAATGTCGTCAGGATCAGCGTGACGGATAGGATTAGGGATAATAGCTTTTTCATTTTGTGTTCCTCCTGATTAGTTGATGCGGGTTTGGTAGGTAATGATGCTTAAAACTCCGCTGGAATTGTAACGCATAATCTTGCGACCGATTATTTTGCCCACTGAGTCATATTCGTACTCGTACTCGTACTCGTATGTACAATCAGGGTAATATGCCATTGTCAGATTCCCATTTGAGTCGTATTCATATTTTGTCAAATAACTATCCCCATCAGAATCGTATTCTGCATACACTGTCATGTTCCCGTTAGAATCATATTCGTATTCATCCCAACAGCTAACGCTCCCATCAGGACTATAACTGGTCCACTTTACTTCATTGCCATATGAGTCGTACTCGCTCTCATACCAATAGATGATATTTCCATTAGAGTCATAGCTTATACTCTTCAATTTATTACCGCTTGAGTCGTATTCATATTTTGTCAGGTAACTATTGCCGTCAGAACCGTATTCAATAGTCTCTATCACATTCCCGTTAAAATCGTATTCGTATTCAGACCAAGAGCTTACGTTTCCATCAGAATCATAGTAGGCATGCTTTATTTGATTTCCATCTGAATCGTATTCGTATTCATGCCAACAGGTAATGTTTCCATCACCATCGTAGTTAACCGATTTTATCTCGTTTCCATCTGAATCGTACTCGATTTCCCACCAGTTACTAACGCTTCCGTCAGGATTATTGTAATGGATTTCTTTTATGCAGTTACTGTTCGAATCGTATTCATATTCACGCCACCAAGTAGCATTTCCATCAGAATCATAGTAGGCAGCCTTTATCTGATTTCCATTTGAATCGTATTCGTATTCATACCAGCCAATAATGCTACCATCAAAATCATAGTAGTATATTTCAGAAGTAACAAAAATCGGCTCATCTTCAACTTCTTCTGCTACTTCCTCTATCTCATCAACCTCAGTTTCCTCCTCGGTTTCTCCCAAGAGCTCGGAAAGGAGTTCTTCGATTTCTTCTGTCCTTGAGGCGTTTTCCAAGCCTTGTTCAAGAACTATAATTGCGCTGTCAGTGTTGTCAAGGCTGATATAGACCTGCGCCGGTTCTATGTACCAGACATAGTTGCCCGAGTCAATTTCGGCAAGTCTGGCGTAGATTTCAAGGAGGGTGGTGTTGTCGTCAGAAAAGACATCAAGCGCAGTTTCGAGGATGTCGATGGCTGATTCGGTGTCACCTAAGCCGACATAGGCTTCTGCCAAGCCGAGATAGGCTGACTTGTTCTTTGGCTCAACCTCGATAACCTTATTAAAGTAAACAATCGCTTGCTCGTAGTCAAGGTCTAAAAGATACTTCTCGCCAAGGTCCAAGAGCTCTGCCGAGGTCAGGGCTTTTTCTGTTTTGCCGCAGGAGGCAAAGAGGGTCAGAGTTAAAGTGATGACTAAGATTAGAGATAACAGTTTTTTCATTTTGAATTCCTCCACATTTTTGTTCAAACTGGGTTAATACCCGAGTTGAGTTAGCTTTTCAAGCTGGGCTTGGGCGTATTTGTTGCCGGTCTGGGCGGCGAGGCGGAACCATTTGGCGGCTTCGGGGAGATTTTGCTCCACGCCTTGACCGTTGTAGTAGCAGATGCCGAGGGCGTTCTGGGCTTTGGAGTAGCCTTTGTCGGCGGCTCGGCGAGCCCATGCAATGGCTTTCTCGTAGTTCTTTTCGACACCGATGCCACTGTAGTAGCATTCGCCCAAGGAATACTCCGCAGGAGCATATCCGCTGGCGGCGGCTTTGGCAAACCACTGGATGGCTTCGGCGCTGTTCTGCTCCACACCCTGACCGTAGTAATAGCATATTCCTACAGAATACTGAGCCGCAGACAGACCGGAAAGGGCTGCTTCCTTGAACCAAGCTATGGCATCGGAATAATCAACCTGCACTCCATAGCCACGATAGTAGCACCTGCCGATGAGGTATTTGGCGTCGTCGACACCGTTTGCCGCCGCAAGCCGCAGCTGCTTAAGGGCTTCGGCGTAACTATGCTCTTCATAAAGGCGTTTGCCGGTTATGTATTGGTCATATGGGGAGCTTTGAGGAGCTTCGGGCTGTGCGCTTCTCACTCCAAAAGTATATCCACCCTGATTGACTGGCGGCATGTTTGCTGGACTGCCCGGTCTTCTAACAGACATGGTTTCTTCGCCGTTCTGAGAATACTGAGGAGCAGCCGGAGTCACAGAAGGCACGGGAACGGCTTCCTGCCTTTGTTCAAGACCGCTTATTGATTCAAGGGCGTTTCTGAGCCCGATAGCAGTTGCGAAGCGATCTTCGGGATTATAGGCACAAGCTTGCAATATGATTTCAGACAATTCCGGCGTTGCTTCTTGCGGCGCAGGAAGCTTCTCGCCCATCAGCCTGCGGTTTACGGCATTCTGTCGTTCTCTGGAGCTGATAATCTGCTTTCCGACATCAAGAAGCGGAAGACGGTTTCCGTTCAGTAATTTATAGAGTACTATCCCGAGAGAATATATATCAGAACGACAATCGGCTGGCTTGCCTCTCAGAACTTCGGGAGCTACATAGCTCATCGAATCCTTTTGTGGCATGTCGCCAATGCGATTTTTCAGGATGCGCAAGATGCCGAAATCGCCAAGCTTGAAGTTTCCGTAACCATCCACAAAGATGTTTTCCGGCTTGATGTCTCCGTGAACTGCAGCACTTGTCTGATTGTAGGAAATCAGAGCGTTGCATATATCTATTCCAAGCTTGATGATTTCCGGCTGGGTCAGACGGTGCGTGAACATATACGAGCCAAGAGAAGTCAGCAATTCCATTCGTACATACACATTCCAGCCGCACGAGCTCTCGTTCTCAATAACCCGGAAGTCGTAAACGCTGACTGTATTCGGACTGTGCTGAATATTTTTTGCAAGCGTAAGCTCCTCACAGAGCTCGTTGACTACGATCGAAAGTCTGATTTTTTCGTTTCTGTCGCTCAGGTCAACTGACAAATTCCCCTCTTCATCACAAGCAGGGATACTTATGGCTTTGATTGCGGATTTTACAGCTTTGCTGTTCGTGGCTTCATAAACCGTGGCAAATGCTCCCTGTCCGATATTGCCCGTTACTTTCCAGTCATTCCATACTTCGTTTAATCTGTTCTCTGTCATAATTACTCAGTACCCTCCGGTATCATTATTTCCTCGGTTGTTGAATCCTCTTCAGATGCGCCTGCGTAGGCTTTTCGCTTCCAGAAAGGAGCTTTTCTTCTTTTCAGCTTAAGAATTATCATCGTAATATTGTCTTTTCCGCCACTTTGAAGTGCCTTCTCAAGAAGAGCGTCCAAAGCTTGTGCCGGCTTATTCTTTCTGAGAACTCTTTGAATTTCACCGACGTCGACCATGTCGGTAAGCCCATCAGAGCATATCAGATAGATGTCGCCGTCATTATATCTTCCTTTGACGATATACGGATCAATTATCATCTCAGTCGGCGGAATTCCGAGATCCTGAGAAAGCGGAGGCTTCATGCCATAGGCAGATGTCACAACGTGGTCAACAGAAATCTGCTCAAGCGACTTTCCCGAAAAGCTGAAAATCTTGGTGTCTCCTATATTGCAAAGATATATATCGTCGGGAGAAAAAGCAAGCATTGCCGCTGTCGTTCCCATTGTGCCTACAGCGTTTTCTTCCGAATATTGGCAGATTCTGTCGTTTGCTACAATGCAGAAATCATAGAGCCGGCTGTGGATGTCTCCGCTAAGGTCAAACTGTGAGGCGGTTTCTGCGGCAATATACGAGGCAATCTCGCCGCAGGCTTCTCCTCCCAGACCGTCAAATACGCCAAAAAGCCTCGGCATGTCATTATTTGTCTTACCGATCAATGGCTCGGCAAAGGTGTTGTCTATAGGCTTGAATAAGTTATTACATATGAAATTGTCTTGATTATTTGGTCTGCGATTGCCCTGATGGCTGATGCAGAAGTATTGAATTTCATATCTCATGAACATCCCTCCGTTCAAGAAAGTTCAGTATTATATCTCTATTATAAAGCTGAAAGTATCAGCTCTGTAAAAATTATTTTATCGCTCGTGTTCTGATTATAACGACAAAAGCCCTTATCTGAGGGCGGTATTTGCGAGTATATTAAATTACGCGCTAATTGTTGGTTTCATATTGAAAAGTGTGTTCATGTTCATGTGAAACGATGAACATTTCGACAAATTTCGTTACATTTGATTATATCATTATTCGCACAAAATTGCAATGAGTCTGCATGAATTGAACTGCATTTTTTCGATTATTTTACATGGAATTACGAGCCAAAAGCCGAAATCCCCGACCAAAGTCAGGGATTCCGGTGTACCGTGCAGACACGGTCTTCCACATTCAGCGCGTTGCCGTCTGAAATGATACTGGCGATTAAGTTGCTATGTAATAATTGTAGTACCCGTTATCGTCCTTGCCGAGAGGATACCCTACTGTGCCCATATTTTCGGTTTTAGTTCCGGTTAATGGGTCGAGGATAATGAAATTGCTGGCTGATAACTGTGAAGTGTCTGTAACATTCGTATACCCAACTACGGTCACAAAGTGTGTGCCAGTGGAACGTCCTTTTAAATACCCTACTCTGATTACAACCGGCTTTCCTGCTTCAATCTGCTCGTAAATAGCCTTATAAACATCACTCGAATTCTTCGTATATTTCTTTGTGTAGGAAGCCTTACTAGCAAGTCCCGCAACGCTATTACTGTTTTCTCGATATTCCGTCCACATGTGCGTTTTTCCATCCAAAATATCACGACAGTATGCGAGTGCGTAGCATAGACAAGGTCCGGACTCAGTTTGTCTTCCAGTACCGTTTATGTACGTCCAGTTAATGGAGAGCGTTTTACTTGATGATGAATTAGTAATCTTGAAGCTATACGTCTTTGTTGCCGACTTCCCGTTTGCATTCGTTGCCACTATCTTCAGCTTGTACGTACCGGTTGACAAGCTTCCTGTCGATAAGGCTGAAAGATTTGAGAGGTTAAAGCTCTTTGAGCTTATGTTGCTCTTGGTGGAGCTGCAAAGCTCTTTTCCGGAAGAATTGTACACGTATGCCGTAACCGTCTTGACATTGCTGAGCGTAGATGTGACAGTTCCGGACATGCTGTATGAGCTTCCCTTGGAAATTGTCGATGCGGCGGAGCTGCTTATCGAAACGGTGTCTGTAACCGACTTGGATAATGACAGCGACCAGACCTGCTTCTTGTTTGTGGAGCTGTACTTCTGGATGCAGATATTAGAGCCATTGGAGGAGCCGGAGGCGGTAAGGACATAGTTCTTGTTGTTCGCCGACTGGATGATGTATCCGCCCGAGACAGCCTTGAGAATCCAAGCTTGAGTTGAATGCCCGGTTTTTGTCCATGTGCAGATATTCTTTCCCGCACCTGCACTCGAACCGTAGATATTCACCGCCCTCGATGTCGAGCATTCGGGAACGATAACATAGCCCTTGTTGGCAGAATCATAGTAAAGTGCGAAGTTCTGCCCCGATGTGCCGTCCTTCTGCCAGAGAGTGATGTTTGCGTTGTTTGCGCTGCTGTTGCCTTTGACATTGAGGTACTTGCCTGTTCCGACGTTTTTTAACGTGTAGTAGTAAACCCCGCTCGAAGAGCTCGATTTGTAGCTCGCCGCACTCACCGTCGTCGGGAGCATCCCGATGCACAATACCAACGTAAGAATGATTGCCAGTACTCTTTTTCCTGTTTTCATGATTATCACCTTTCAATTTCTTGTTCTGAGGTCAGGTTCATTAACCTCTATGCGTATCATAGCACTGTCGGTGATGGGGTTGTAGTTTGGGTTTTTCGGGGGTGGATGTGGTGGGACTGGGGTAAAATAAAACCCCTGCCGGGTGGCAGGGGCTCGTATTTAAAGGTCATTAATTTGTTAATGTTCGTGAAGTGGACCTAGTTGATATTACCACGCTCCACCGCCACCAGTGGTATTGCCATACGAACTGTAGTATGGGAGATCATCTGATAACGTCAGTCCCAGATTATATGCTCTCTCATACGCAGTCTTGATTAGGGCTTTGAATTGATCCTCAGCTTCATCCTTATCCATTCCTTCGAACAGTCTTGCCAATATAATTCCAACATCATTAGATGTTGCTCTCTTCAACATGTAGTTTTCACCAACAATTCTGCTCTGTGCCAACTGTGTCATATACTTTACCACATCTTCAATGGAATCGGAAGAATATGAGAAGTATAGACCCTCAAATGTAACGAGACTATTGATGTAACTTACACATCCCTGAGATATAGAGTAAATAACCTCAGCTTGTACCTTAGCCTTAGCATTTGCAGTCAGACCAATGATGCTAATGGCAGCCTTAGCAATCTTATAACATGTTGTCACCGCCTTGACGTATGGACATGCGTCGCCTACAAGGTCAAGTGCAGTTTCAAGTACGAAAAGACCAATTTCTTTTCCGACAGCATCATTAAGCTGTTTGTAGTATGTATCCCACGATTCATCTAATACAATTGCCGCAATGTCTCCGGCAGCAGTACGAACATAGTCTGTGCTACTATTTTTGTATATGTACTCCAACAAATCTATGTACTCCTGAAACGCCTCGGTATTGGCTTGTATTTTACCATATGTATTGCAAACTTCCGCAATATCCAATGCAGTTTCAGCTCCACTTACTACTATGCCAATTGAAGTGCTATTTTTCAAACCAAGTACTGCTTTGTTGTCCATGAAAGTCTGATATGTCTTGGCGAACTTAGTCAGCGAATCTCCGACGTAAAGCAATTTAGTATCAGTCAATTTTGAGAAAGCCTTCATAGCAGACGTAAGCGATTCCACAAACTCCACGTATTCTGAGAATTCAGAAACTCCCTCCATTACTTTTGAAACAAGACTAATAGATTTTCCTGTCGCTCCTAACTTATTGTTCAGCTCGTCCATTTTATCTTTGCTTCCGGAGTTTACTGCTGCAAGCCCTTCTTTTCTTACTTCGGCAACCGTTGCTATCTCTTGTTTTGCGGCATTCGAATCTTCAGTTTCAACTACACTAAGTAAATTCTGCGCAGTTTTAAGGAAGTTTACCGCTACATCAAGAGCTTCTATCAACGTTTCTCTACTTTCAAGTGTGCTTATAGCCTCACTATTCGCTGCTATCGTCTCCTCAGATGCATAATCGTAGAAGTATTCTATAAGCAATTCCTTAGATTCGTCGGTCTTCTGCCAGTCGAACCATTTGGTTACAGTAGATAACACTCCGTCTTCTTTTGCGTACTCCTCATACACATAGACGCCATTCATCAAGTTCTTCAACGAAGAAGAATTTGCCTGAGTATAATCAGTAGGAGAAGTGCCCATGCTGATTTCCATGGCATCACTAAAACCATCACCGTCTGTATCGACAAGAAGCGGATTGGTCTTCATGACGACACATGTCTTGCCATTGATGGTTGCAACATAGATTTCTTCACCATTTTTCAGACCATCGCCGTCCCAGTCGTCGCAGTCTTCACCGTACATGTCGGTGACGCCATATAGCTCGCAAGATCCGGAGGACAGAAGCAAATCGCCACTGTTTATGAGCGCAGTGTAGTAATCTGAAATTCCGTCGCCATTAGAGTCAGTCGAGTAATCTACGGTTTCAACTGAGATGTCCCCATAAATGCCGGACAATGTATCAGCAGATGTCGCAAAGTAGTACTTGCCACCTGTTCCCTCGGCTATAGCAGTCAGGACACTTGCGTCTACGCCTGAACCCAAGCCGATAGTATAGACAACAATATTATTTGCAGCTGCCTGAGTTGTGTAGGTTGTGCTGTAGGATCCATTACCATCTGTCAGGAAAATGATGTACTTATAGGCATCCTGCCTTGTATAATTGCTTGAAGTAAACTGAGCAATAGCGAGTTTCATACCGTTGCTCAGATTTGTACCGCCAGAGCTGTTAACTCTGTTTATCGCAGTATACAACGCATCATGGTCAGATGTAAAGCTTTGATAGAGGGTAGCTGTACTGTCAAAATCAATTACTGCTGCACGGTCATTTTCACCAAGTTTATCTACGAACGCCATTGCGGCAGCTTTTCTCAGACCACTCTTATCGTTAGAACTCATGCTTCCAGATGAATCTATAACAAATACAACATCAATTCCAGTCATATTTGATGATGATTGATCAGACGCCTTGATGTCATTTTCCCATACCTCGTCAAATGCAATTTTGTTCAGCAGTATATAGGTCGAAAAATGAGTTACAACTGCCGTAACAGTTCCATCTCCATTTATAGTCGATGGTACTTCCTCAAGAGTTCCATACTCTTCATTCAAGTAGTAAACGCAAGGCTGGAAATCTTCCCCGACTGTTCCCAGAGAAGTGTCATATTCAAAAGTCAATGTCGCAGATATGACACTGCCGTCAGAAGTCAGGTTGTATGCAGAGCCAAGGTATCCGGGGATACTCGTCGAAATCAGCATGTTATCTGCAACGCCTACTTCTTCTATTTCCAAAGTACCTGCGCCATTTGAGTCAGTTATTACAGATACTGACAGCGAAACAGGGGTATCTTCGCTTACTTCGCCATATGATTCAGTATAGGTAAAAGTTACCTCTGCTACAAGAGGATTTGAACCCACAGAGACTTCGGTGCCATCATTTACACCGTCGCCATCTGTATCATCGTTGAGCGGATCAGTTCCATAAACGTACAACTCATCGTAGTCGGAAAGACCATCATAATCCGAATCTCTGCAGATAGGATTAAGACCCAACGCTTCTTCTTCGCCATTTGTCAGACCATCTCCATCTGCGTCCTCATCACAATCGTCAATGCCGTTTCCGTCTGAATCATCTAACAACGGATTGGTATTCAACCAGTTCAATTCGTAATAATCAGACATACCGTCATAATCAGAGTCACTGTTTGTGGGGTCGGTGCCAAAGGTCGCTTCCAAACTATCGCTCAGACCATCTCCATCTGAATCTATGGTATCAGAATCATCGTTCCATTTTGCATATACAGTTGTATCGTCACTGATTGCCGAAGTAAAATCAAATATTGCAGAATATCCGTCAGCACAATACCAGCCAATGAAAGTAAAGCCATCCTTAGTAGGGTCATCAGGCTCTTCTGCCAAGCTACCAGCGGCTACAGTCTGTGTAGCTATCTCACTGCCACCGTTTGATTCAAATGCAACCGTATAGTACTCACTGCTACCAGTCTCCGTTGAGTAACTGACTGTACCCGTAACCGTAACCGATCTTCCACTCACGGTTACAGTTTCAGTAACATAAATCGATTTAGAAGTAGTAGCAGCATTAACGGTTATCGGGAATTCTGTTGCCATAGCTCCAACCATGACTACGCACAGTAAGAGCGACAGAAGCTTTCTTCCATACTTATACTTTACAGCAATAGCAACTGCAATCCCAAAACCGATAATAGCAAAAATTGCTGTAGCAGCATTTATTCCTTTCTTGACCGAATCGGATTCGGATACACCTGTGCCGCCCTCTACAGGCTCATCGATAATTATAACCTCAGATTCTACATCCTCTGCAGTCGTATAGCTGATTGAGCCCTTGTAAGCTTCAATACTTGGATCTGTGCAAACGACTGTAACGCTGGAGGTTTCACCAGCTACCAGAGTTCCAAGTTCTGTTGTACTATTCGATCCGGATGCGAGCGAATAGCCACTGGGAACTGAGCTGGTAATTGTAACATTATTCACAGCATAGCTGTTGGTGTTAGTTACAGTAATTGTTACGACAATCTCCTCACCACTGTTGTAAGACGTCTTGTCTGTAGTCAACGTGACTTCAAGCCCGTCTTGAGTTGTTGTTGCGGCTGCCATACAGACGGTAAGTATACCGATGCTAAGGACAATCGCAAGCAGGGTTGACAGAATTTTTCTTAACTTCATGACTTCTCTTCCTTCCAGAATATTTTTTACAAAAAATCTCTTTCGGCGAACCGAAAGAGATTATAAGACACACATGACACACGAAACCATCCGGAACACCTATTGAGTGTGTTGGAGGTTCAATAATGGGCAGAACGACTACCCTCCCACACATTTGACAGTACGGGAGAACGTCCCCCATAACCGTCACAAGTATATCACACAATTCCCAACCTGTCAACGGATTTTTTCAAAAATGGCGATGAATCTCAAATATTGTTCATAGCTTATACATTTCTGACCATAAGCGAGACGCATTCTACATGAGCAGTCCTTGGGAACATGTCGAAAGGCTTGTACTTTTTCAGCTCATAGCCGGATTTTGCCAAAACGTTCAGGTCTCTGGCACAGGTGGCGGGGTTGCAGGAGATGTAGATGAGCTTACTCGGAGACATTTTAGCAATTGCCGTGAGAGTTTCATTGTCACAGCCTTTTCTTGGAGGGTCGACGATGATGATGTCAGGGCTTATACCTTTACAGCTGAGTTCTTCGGCAACTGTTCCCGCATCACCTGTGAAGAACTCAGCGTTTGTGATTCCGTTCATTTCAGCGTTCCGCTCAGCGTTTTTGATTGCCGCAGGGACAATCTCAACTCCTATGAGATGCCTGACATTTTGCGCCATGGAGAGCCCGACAGTGCCGATTCCGCAGTACAGGTCGAGAAGCATCTCGCTTCCGTCAAGACTCAGAAAATCTCTTGCCGTGCGATAAACATTTTCTGCAGCTTCGGTGTTGACCTGATAGAACGAGTGGGGAGAAATCTCAACTGTCACATCGCACATAGTGTCATGTATCGTTCCAGAACCGTAAAGGCAAATATCTTTACATCCAAGAATCACGTTCGTTTTGGCGAAGTTTATGTTGAGAAGAACGGTCCTGACTGCAGGAAATTTCTCAGTCAACGTCGATACCAAGCTGTCAAACGCTCTTGTCTCTTTTGTGCAGACAAGACTGAGCATTATTTCACCGGTGTGGAAGCCTCTTCTTAGGTAAATATGCCGGAGGAGTCCCCTGCCGGTCTGTTCATCATAGACAGAAATTTTATTTTGATTGACATAATCTGTAATGACACTGCAGATTTCGGTGAAGATTTCCGGCTGCAGGAGACAATCTGAAACGGGCACAACACGGTGTGTTCTCGGCGAAAAGAAACCACAGAACGCTTTTCCATCGGTCATGGACACCGGAAGCTGTACTTTGTTACGATACCTGTTGACGCTCGGGCTTCCTGCTATAGGCTCGGGTTCAATATCGAATCCGCCGATTCTCCTGAAAGCATCTCTGACAGACTGCTCCTTTGCCCTGAGCTCCGACTCATAGGAAATATGGCGGTATACACAGCCGCCGCAAGTGCGATTACTGCAATCTGGCTCAAGTCGATCCGGGGAGGCTTTTAAAATACCCTCAACTTTAGCGTAGGCATAGGTCCTGTTCACTTTCAGAATTCTGGCATTGATTCTGTCGCCAACCGCAGTATTCGGGACGAAAATTGCCATGCCTCCGTGTCTCCCGATCCCGGAGCCGTCGGAGCTGAGCGAATCAACGCTGAGCTCGATAATGTCGTTTTTACTGAGCATTCTTTCTGTCCCCTTCTGAAAGATATTTCCGGATAGTGTCAAAGCACCGGTTCAGGATGTCGGTATGTACAACCCCCGATTTGTCAAAAGCGGTGGACTCAACTGTAAAGGTAAAGCCCTGATGATTCTTCCTTTTGATATATGAGAAGAATTTATCGAAATCTATGCGCCCATCTCCAATTGGGAGCACCTTGAGATTGCTCCAGTCCTTATATCCGCCGCCATAGTCGTTGACGTGGTAGTGTCTGATTCTATCCTGAAGCCAAGAATTCTTCTCGTCGTACAAAAGCTCCTCCTGACAATGGAAAGCCGCCATTTTTGTGTCGAAGACAAAGCTGACATCAGGATATGCTTCATAAAGCTCACGGCATCTCTGCATCGGATCGCCGACGTTGCAGACGACGTTCTCGACAAGAAGCTCAAGACCGCAATCGTCAGAGATTTCTCTCAAGTACTTGTAACCGCTGATATTGTTTTCAATATGGCTGTCGGAAATAAGACCATTCCAGAGGTGCAGGACAAGCTTTCCTGCTCCCACTCCCATTGCAATCTCGCAGTTCAGCTTGAAATCACTCATTGCGGCTTGCAGATCTTCATCAGTGCCACTGCTGAGGAGCTCCCCTATCCTCTTTTCGCAGTGGATAACTGGGATATTGAGTCCTATATCATGTGTAAAGTCAACAACCTTGTCGACTATCGGATACCAGTCCGGATATATCATAAGCTCGAAGCCGTCACATGACAGCTTCGGGGCAAGCTCTTTAAGAAGAGTGTAGTCACGGTTATTCGGTCTCCCTATCAGGGCACCTGTGGAACAAAGTATTGGCATGGTTTCACCCCGTCATATAAGCTCAAGAAGCTTGCAGGCATCTTGTTTTCTCGAAAGAACCGTATCGAAATGCTTGATGTACTCAAGAGGATATTTCGGATTGAAGAAGCGGTTCAAGCGGTCTCCGTCGCCTTTTGACAGAACAAGCTTTGTTGTTCCTCCTGCGCCTACGGAAAGAATCGTCTGCACTTCCTCCATGATGTTGATATTGTAGATTCCAGTACAACCGCCGATAGTCCAGCCGATGTTCTCCTGATTGCCAAGTTGGTTTTTCTGACGATAGAGATAATAGGGGCTGTAGCCGGCGTTCATGAGCCTTTCGGTAGAGTATTTTATCATTCTCTCACAGAGCTCGCCGTCGCCGAGGCTACGCCTTGCCATCAGCTCTGATGCCCGCTTTATAGAGAGCGCATGGACGGTTATATTTTCCGGATTCAGTGCCATAACACCATCGACAGATTGTGTAAAGCTATCAAACTTGTCATCCGGAAGCCCGGCAATAAGATCGACATTAATAGCCTTGAAGCCTTTTGATCTGGCAAGCTCATAGCTTTCCATAAAATCTTTTACTGTGTGGCTTCTGCCGATGGTTTTCAGTACCTCTTCGTTAAGAGTCTGAGGATTTATGCTGACCCTGTCGCCGCCGTATGATTTGATTACGTCCAACTTTTCAGATGTGATGGTATCCGGTCTGCCTGCCTCTACTGTGTATTCACGGATGTGGGACAGGTCAAACGAGGAAGCTATAGCTTTCATGATGCGTTCCAGATCCTTAGCTTCTATTGATGTGGGAGTTCCACCACCGAAATAGACAGTATCAAGTGTTAAGTCATTGCCCTTTACAAGCTCTCCTGTATAGGCGATTTCCTTGCAGAGCTTTTCTACATACTCGGGCATCAGCTTTCTGAAGCTACCGACTGTCTGGGAAATGAACGAGCAATATGTGCACCTTGTCGGGCAGAAAGGAATGTCGACATACAGACTGAACGAACGCTCTGGCATCGCTGATACCACTGCGTCCTGATTCACGGCTGTTTGCCAACCAATATTTATCTTTTCGTCAGTCATGAGATACCTGTCGGCAAGATACTGGGATGCCTCATCAAAATCATAGCCTTTCGCTCTCAGCTTGTTTATCAGCTTGACAGGACGGACACCGGTCAGTATTCCCCACTCGGGAGAGATTCCTGTCAGCGTTCGCATACACAAAAAGAGCAGCTTCCCAAGCTGAAACTCGCATTCATTGTCGTAATCCTCGGTATCTCTGGAAAGCTCAAGACTTTCGGAAACCTTTTTTCCGTCAAGCGTTACGGTTACTCTCAGAAGTTCGCCGGTTCTTTCTATCAGTGCAAAATTTTCAGTGGGAGATTCCTGATTCTCTTCCGAATCAAGAAAAATAAAGCCGAAGCTCTGTGCAGGGAAAAAGAGCTTCGAAACAGCTTCGAGCTCGTACTTAAAATCATTTCCCGAAAAAACAAGTGTAAACATCAAATCATCCTCTGAGCGCACCTAAGTATGGATTTTCCAAAAGCTCGGAATATAGGTCTGTTTCCGGTCCGTGACCAGAGAGAACCCGCATATTTTTGCCGTCCGCGAGCGTGTAAAGCTTTCCTATAGACGAAATAATATCTCCGAAGCCACTGCCGCCGAGGTCTATTCTGCCGATGCTTCCGGCGAAAAGAGTGTCGCCGGAGAAGATGACATCGCCGATAACGAACGAAACAGAGCCGGCAGTGTGACCTTTCGTAGAGACAACCTTGAAAGTCATATCGCCGAATGTGAGCTCATCGCCGTCAGAGAAGCACTCTGCACCCTCGCACGGATAGAACGGAACAGAAAAGTAATCGGCACGACAGAGCTTGGAACTTCGGAGCATAGGCTCATCTTCCTCTGAAATCATAACTTTACATCCGGTTTTCTCTTTGATTTCCCCTGCCGCTGAAATATGGTCAACGTGACCGTGGGTCAGGAGCACAGCTTCAAGCTTCAGTCTTCCAAGTTTATCCAGAATTCTGTCGGCGTCACACGGTGCATCAATGAGAACAGCAGTATTGCCTGAGCTGACGATATACGCATTTGTTGCGAAATCTCCCATGTTGGGAATTGTGGTTATTTCTATCATAAATGCACCTACTTCGAACTTCTTTCCACTGAGAATACGCCCTCGACCTTCTTGAGCCTTGTCATGACGTTCTGGAGCTCGGCAGTTCCTGCAACGCTTATTGTCAGCGTAATGCTTGCGTTGCCGTTTTTAAGGACTCTTGCGGTTGATTCATAGGTCATGGTTCTTGTTTCCTGCAGGCAGGACATTATGTCGGCTAAAATTCCTATTCGATCGTAGCCGATTACGTCGAGAACCACCTTATAGTAGTTACTTGCGGTTTCGTCCTTTTCTGCCCAGTGAACGGGAATCCAGCGTTCAGGCTCATTGTCACGCTGTGAGAGATAGTTTACACAGTCACACTTGTGGACAGAAACGCCATGACCACGGGTTACAAAGCCTACAATATCGTCTCCGGGAAGCGGAGAGCAGCACTGAGAGAGCTTGACGACGCAGTTGTCCATTCCGTCAACTATTATGCCGGAGCTTGGCTTCTTTCTGCCTGAATACTGATCATTAGCGTACTGACTGTCATTCTGGTTGCCAGACTGGATATATTTCTTTGTGTATTCTTCCTTGAGCCTCGGAATTATTTTTGAGAGAGTTACTCCGCCATAGCCGATTGCGGCATAGAAGTCGTCAAGGGTTTCGCAGTTGTGACGCTTCATGTCGAGCGACAGGAAGTCTTCGAGCTCGTTATCGGGAACTCGGATGAGGTTGCGCTTGAATTCACGCTCAAGCTCCTGCTTGCCCTCGGCGATATTCTCGTCACGGCGTTCTTTTTTGAACCATGAACGGATTTTGGACTTCGCTTCGTTGGTCTGACAGATATTGAGCCACGCCCTGTTGGGACCATGATTCGGGTCTTTGGTGGTTATAATCTCGATTATTTCGCCGGTTTTGATCTGGTAGTCAAGAGGAACAAGCTTCTTATCCGCTTTTGCACCGGTCATCCGGTGTCCTACCTGAGTGTGAATAGCATAGGCAAAGTCGATGACTGTTGCGCCCAAGGGAAGCGATATAACATCGCCCTTGGGGGTCATTGCAAATACGTCCTCGGGTGCCAAGTCATCCTTGATGGCTCTTACAATATCCTCGACGTCGTTTGACTCCTGCTGGCTGTCTAATATCTGTCTGACCCAATTAAGGCGACCATCGTACTTATATTTGCCCTTGACGCCCTCCTTGTACTTCCAGTGTGCGGCGATACCATATTCAGCGGTGTGATGCATTTCATAGGTTCTTATCTGAACCTCGAACGGTATGCCCTCTCTGCCCATAACGGTTGTATGAAGGCTCTGATACATATTGGCTTTCGGGGTGGAAATGTAGTCTTTGAAGCGGTTCGGGATAGGCTGGAACATGTCGTGCACAACGCCAAGAACATAGTAGCACTCGGTTACTGTGTTGACGATTACACGAACGGCATACTTGTCGTAGATTTCGTCAAACAGTCTCCCCTGTTCATAGACTTTCTTATATATTCCATAGGCACTCTTGACTCTGCCCTCGATTGTCGGAAGAGGGTTGAAGTCCTGCTCAAGACGCTTTGCAAGACGCTTTTTGATGAGCTCGATAAAGGCTTCACGCTCAGGCTTCGATTTCTCCAGAAGCTGTTCTATTTCGTTATAAGCAAACGGGTCGAGGTAGGAAAACGCCAAGTCCTCGAGCTCCTCTTTCATCTGCCTGATTCCAAGACGGTTGGCAAGAGGGACGAATATACTCATCGTTTCAAGAGAAACGCTTCTACGCTTTTCCTCGCTACGATAACCCAAGGTTCTCATGTTGTGTAGTCGGTCGGCAAGCTTGATTATTATAACTCTTATGTCTTTTGACATCGAGAGAAGCATCTTCCGGATGTTCTCCGCCTGCTGCTCCTCTTTTGAATAGAGTGCGACCTGATTCAGCTTTGTGACTCCGTCGACGAGGTTTGCAACATCCTCACCGAATCTCTTTTTAAGCTCGCTATATGGCGTGCCGGTGTCCTCAATGACATCATGCAAAAGAGCCGCACAGATGGTGTCGGCATCCATTCCAAGCTCAACCAGAATCTTTGCAACAGCTATCGGATGAATGATATACGGCTCGCCCGATTCACGGAACTGCCCCGAATGCTTTTCACGGGCAAGCTCATAAGCCTGCTCAATCTTTTCAATATTATAGTTCTTGTCAAGAGATACTATTGAGTCGATAAAGTCCTTATAGGCTTCGTTTACGATTCTCTCGTTATCTGCTTCTGTCATACTGTTCCCTCCTCACTTATTCTTTCTCATTTTCATATTTTTCAATCAGGCTGTCAAGACGGTGAAGCGTCTTGGAGCTCTCTATATCTACCCTTGTTTTTGGGCTGGTCAATTCTATGTAGCCGTTTTCAGCGTTTCTGAAAAGCCCCGTTTCGCAGAAAGCGTCTATCGCCACCGACAGCTTGAAGCAGTTTATTCCAAGCCTCGCCGAAAGGTTCGTGACTGTGAATGGCGAAGCTAAACTGAAAGCGTACTTATATATCGAAACAAGCTCTTCCCGGGACGGTCTTCCTTTCCTGAGGATTTCCAGAGGCAAATCCTCGCCACGGCGGAAGCTTTCGTAGGCATCGTATGCCGCAAAGTAGCTGTCCTGCCTGATTCCGTGGAGACGATAGTCGGTCACAGTAAGAGTAAAGCTCTTTTTGCCGTTATACTCGTTTATCGAAAGTGTACCCATCAGGTCTATCTTGTCGCCTGCTTTTATGCCAACTGAAGCGGTCTTTCTTCTGAACATAAGGCAGCTGAGGTGAACGCCGTCATAGGAGATCTCGAGCTTGGTGTGCTCTCCCCTTTTGAGCGGAACTACCTGCAGGACTGCCGCACCTGAAAGCGCAAAGAGCGGTTCGGGATTTCCGGCTCCGTATGGCTCGATTCTTGCCAAATCAGCGATATTCTTCTCGGTTATATCTTTTCCTCTCAGAAGCTTATCCGCTGTGAGAGTGAACTTTGGCATTACGGGGAAGTTTTCTTTTGCATAATCAAGAATCATCTCTCTCAGCTTCTGGATGTCCGACTCCTTTACTGTTAAGCCTCCGGCGCACTCATGACCGCCATATTTGACCAAGATTTCCTTGCAGGAATCAAAGCATTTGAAGATATTGAAGCCGGCGATGCTTCTTGCAGAGCCGACAGCGAAGCCGTTGTCGTCTATCGAGAGAATCAGAACAGGTCTTTCATATCTTTCCAAAAGCCTTGCCGCAACTATTCCTATTACGCCATGATGCCAGCCTTTTCCGCTTAAAACTATGACTCTGTCGTGGACTATATCGGGGTTTTCGGCTATATAAGCACCGATTTCGGAGATTATTCCCGCCTCGCACTGCTTTCTCTGGTCGTTGAGGGTTGACAGCTCAGTCGCCTTGGCAACAGCTTCTTCGCCCTCGGTGACGAGCATATCAAGAGCTGTTATAGCAGAGCCAAAACGCCCTGCGGCATTGATTCTTGGAGCTAAGAAAAACGCTACCGACGAAGAATTTATAGTGTCACGGTTGATGCCACTTTGCTCAATGAGGCTGGTTAAACCCTCACGCTCGGTGTATTTCAGCTGCTTCAAGCCCATGTTCACTATTGTTCTGTTCTCGGAAACAAGTGGAACTATGTCGGCTATTGTTCCTAATGCGCAGATGTCGGCATACTGCTCAACTATGAAATCAGCTCCGCCATCTTCCAACGCACAGAGGAGCTTCAAAGCTACTCCTACTCCGGCAAAGTCTTTGAATTCAGATTTGCAGTTTTCAAGATACGGATCAACCAACGCTTCCGCTCTCGGAAGTGCTTCCGCCGGCTGATGGTGGTCGGTTATGACAAGCTTCATACCGAGCTGATAAACATAGTCTGCTTCACTGACCGCCGTTATGCCATTGTCAACGGTTACTATAAGCGTGGCTCCATTCTGTCGGATTTCGTCTATTGCACGCATATTGAGACCATAGCCCTCGCTCCGCTCAGGGATATAGCAGAGGGCTTCAATTCCCATGTTCATGAAATAGTCGTACAAAATCGCAGTGGATGTGACTCCGTCGCAGTCGTAGTCGCCATAAATGCAGATGGTTTCGCCGTTTTCGATCGCCTGATTTATCGTTTCGACCGCCTTGTCCATGTCGGGAAGAAGAAACGGGTCGCTTAGCTCAGTTCCATTAAAGAAAGCCTTTATTTCTTCGAGGTTATTATAGCCTCTTGCGGACATGACTTCGGCGGTAAGGCATGAAAGGTCGGTCGAATTTAGAGTTTTCTCGACAGCATCTGTATTAATAGCTCTGATTTCCCACTTTTTCATGCCAAAACCGTCCTTTTTACGAAATTACTTGATCTTGTCTACAATCTTCTTCATGTACTCAGCGTAAATCTTACCGATGAGTCTTGCGCCCTTTTCGGTCGGATGAACGCCGTCCTCGGCGAACGAAACAGGCTCGTCGCCTATGAATGCGGAGTTGAGAAGCCCGTCAAGAGGAACATAGACATCTGCATACTCACGAGCAAGCTTTCTTATGACCTCGGTCTTCTTGTAGAGATCCTCTCTGAAATAGAGCTTATCGGGAACGGGAATCAGGAATGGCTCCATAAGCATGATTCTTGCATGGGTTCTTTCTTTCAGAGCATCGAGAATAGTTCTATAGTTCTTCTCGAACTGCTCGTCAGACATCCAGTCTCTTTCGCCGGCATGACTCCAGACATCGTTGATGCCGATGAGGATTGAACAGATGTCCGGCTGAACCTCGACAAAATCGCTCTCCAAACGCTCGACAAGATTACTTGTCTGGTCGCCGCCGATTGCGAGGTCGACGAACTCAAATTCTACGTCCGGGCAAAGCTCTTTGAGTGCGGGTGCGGCATAGCGGGGATAGCCCCAACCGAGGTCGTGGATATTTTCACGGTCTCTTCCCATGTCGGTTATGCTGTCGCCCTGAAATAATAGTTTAATCATTGTAATCCCTCCATATATATTTTAGTTTCAGTCAAGCCTGTACTTTGTCAGGTCTGGCAGCTCGGAAAGCGTCAGTGTGTAATCGCTCTGGTACGCCTTGATAAGCATGCTTTCTTCGGTGTAGGATTCGTTATAGCCTTTCCATGTGTAAACGAAGTCGCCGCTCCATACGCCCCAGTAGAGCCAGTGGATGTTATCCTGCTGGAGATTGTCGGGGTCGGGAATGCAGCCGTTTTCAGAAAGAGCTACAAGCTTGGTTTCTCCCCCACATCTGTAGGCTTCAATGAAAGTAGCCGCCTGAGATGAGTATTCGTTTTCACCGGGGTAAATATCCCATGCGATTATATCGACAACGTCATCTCCGGGATACCAGTCAGCGTCCTGACCGTTCCAGACCCAGATGAGGTTTGTAAGCTCATATTCCTCGGTGAATATCTCATACATGAGCCGGTAGAGCTTGATATAGCTCTCAGCGGAACAGTCGCCCCACCAGAACCATGCTCCGGAGGCTTCATGAAGCGGTCTCCAGAGAACCGGGACACCATATTCGCAAAGAATCTGAAGCTTTGAAGCTATCTCATGCATGTCCTCAACCAAAAGGTTATATAGCTCGTCGTCCTCGCCGTTCATAGCCTTGTCAAGGTCGATCGTCGAATACTCGGTATAGAATGAGTTATACCAGCTTCCGGTGTCGGAAATGTAGTCCTCGGGCGACTGCCAGTGCCAGCAGATCTGGACAATTCCGCCACAGTTCACATACCAGTCATAGGCACGTTCAACCGTTTCTGTTGTCGCATTATTTGCCTGAGCTACGGGGGTGTAGTTCATCATGTCAAGACCCAAGACTGCGAACTCTTCACCTGTGATAGATGTTATCCACTCGTATTCTTCTGAATCCCTGCTTGCGTCCGCAAACTGACCGGTAAGGGTATACTTGCCGTAGATGTCGCAGAGGAAGTTGTAGAGCCTTACTGTGTTGTCGTCGGCGTTTTCGTTGCAGAGTGAGCATGTAACGTTATAGACCTCTTCAATATCAATATCGGAGGCGGTGATTGTGAGGCAATCATAATCGACCCAGCCCCAGCTTACAGTCATCGAGAACTCGTGTGTTCCTGCGCTTAAGTAGATATACTCGAGCGTGACATCACAGACTTCATCAGCCACTTCGTTTTCAACCGAGCCAATATAGCTGCCGTCAAGATTTGCATAGTTGGTTCTTCCGGCGGAAGACGTATAGGAGGAAACGGTCAGATTATAGAAGCCGGAATCCTCAATCTCAAAGGTTATAACCATTGAATCGCTGTCGGAATTGAGACCGGTAACGCCGGCCCCGCCAGAGAAGAGCTCGTTTGAGGTCACCTTGCAGCTTCCGCCAAGGGTTGCATCCTCGAATTCAAGAAGCTGATAATAGTCGCTGGGAGCATTGTTCTCGGTATAGGTGTTCTCGCTCAGGTCGAGCGAGGTGTTATACTCGGTTCTTATCTCACCAAAGGTGGCGTTCTCCATAACGGCTGTTCCACACGCTGTGGTACAGAGTATTGCCGCTATAGTGAGCATACAGACTAAGCCTTGAAGTAATTTTTTCATTGTCATTGTCCTTTCTTGACGGTAAACTTGACGTTTTCAGTGCCGAATATCTTAATCAGCTCGGAAATAGTGCCGGAGCTGATTCTCAACGAATTTGCGCCCTTGATGTCGGTGGATTTCTTCACATCGGAGAGGTAGCCTATGAGCCTGTCTGAACCCTTATTCTCTGCGCAGAGCTTTCGGAGTGCCGAAATCTTGTCCTTATCGGTGGAACTAAGCTTGAGGCAAAGAGGTCTGAGCTTAAGCTCATCAACATAGTCGTCAATGCTCTCTATGCTGTCCGCAAGAATCTTCGGGGTGTCCTCATCCTTGATTGATAGCTTGCCGGTTATTGCGAGCCTTGCACCGGGCACAAGAAGAGTTCTCGCTGTCTCGTATACATTCGGAAAGACTATTGCCTCTATTTCAGAAGTTGCGTCCTCAACAACGCAGAACGCCATAGTAGCACCCGACTTTGTATTGTGAACCCGCTTTGAGCGGAAGATAGCCATTATACTGACTTCCTGCTTTTCCTTGAACACAGGAGGGTTGTCCGAAACGCCGTCGATAATCTTCTTGGCAGTGGTCATTCCAGAAGCGGATGCCCAAGGCGAATACTCTGCAAGCGGATGACCGGAAATGTAGATTCCGGTTGTCTCTTTTTCCATCTCCAAAAGCTCGGTGAGCGAGTATTCCTCAACATATGGAAGAGTCATCTCTGAGGAAGACTTTTCCGAAGCTCCGAATAAATCGGTCTGACCGTCAATTCCGGCTCTCGATTCGCTTGAAACAGCATTCAGAATAGTATCATAGCTTGAAAGCATCTGCCGGCGGTTGGTAGGGAAGCAATCAAACGCCCCGCACACGATGAGGCTTTCAATTGAACGGACGGTTACTTCTGTGCCTCGTGTTCTCTGGATGAAGTCGACAAGGGATGTGAATTTGCCGTTTCTCTCCCGCTCCTGCAGGATTGCGCTTATTGCACTCTTTCCGAGGCTCTTTACAGCCAAAAGCCCATAGCGTATGCCGTTCTCGTTCGGAACGAAGATGTCACGGCTTTCATTGATGTCGGGGGAAAGAATTTTTACGCCCTTTGACTCACATTCCAAAGAATACTCTGTTACCTTTGAAACGTTATCAAGTACACTCGTCAGAAGCGCAGCCATATATTCCTTGAAATAGTGACGCTTGAGATATGCCGTTTCATATGCAACGGTTGCATAGGCGGCGGCATGAGATTTATTGAAAGCGTATGAAGCGAAGCTTGTCATCTCATCGAAGAGCTCGTTTGCAACCTTCTCGGAAATACCGTTTGCAATGCATCCACAGCAGTTGACGGAGCCGTCGGGATTCTTTTCGCCGTAGATGAACGCCTTTCGCTCGCTTTCAAGGACGTCGTGCTTCTTTTTTGACATCGCACGGCGGACTATATCCGCTCTTCCGTAGGAATAGCCGGCAAGACTGCGGAAAATCTGCATTACCTGCTCCTGATAGACGATACAGCCGTAGGTTACGTCCAGAATCGGCTTGAGAAGCGGAGTTTTATATGTTACAAGGTTCTTGTTGTGGCGGTTTCGGATATAGGTTGGAATCGAATCCATCGGTCCGGGGCGGTATAGGGAAATTACTGCTATCAGGTCTTCTATGTCCTCCGGAACAAGCTTCATTATAGTACTTGTCATTCCCTGAGATTCGAACTGAAACACTCCGACGGTGTCGCCGTCTGCGAGCATTTTATAGACCTCTTTGTCGTCAAGAGGGATTTTCTCTATATCAAAATCAGGCTCGAACTTTCTTATCTCCCTCACTGCATCACGGATGACGGTTAAGTTCCGAAGACCTAAGAAGTCGATTTTTAAGATTCCGAGGTTTTCAAGAACTCCCATTGTGTACTGAGTCACAAGCTGACCATCGTTGGTCATAAGCGGGACATAGTCGGAAACAGGTCCCGCTGTTATCACGACTCCTGCCGCATGGGTTGAACAGTGTCGGGGCATTCCCTCAACCTGCTCAGCCATGTCGATAAGCTCTTTGACCTGCGGAGAGGAGTTATACAGTTCCTTGACCTCTTGTGAATTCTCTTTGACATCACTGAGCGTCTCCCCGAACTGAATCGCTTTTGCAACCTTATCGGTCACACTATAGGATATACCCATAACTCTGCCGCAGTCACGGATGGCGTTCTTTGCCGCCATTGTTCCAAAGGTGACTATCTGCGCAACATGGTCTTCACCATAGCGGCGTTTTACATAGTCGATGACGTCCTGTCTGCCCTCGATGCAGAAATCAATATCAAAGTCGGGCATCGAGACACGCTCGGGATTGAGAAATCTCTCGAAGAGAAGATTATATTTTATCGGGTCGATTCCGGTAATACCGATGCAGTAGGCAACGAGGCTTCCTGCTCCCGAACCTCTCCCCGGTCCTACCGGAATTCCGTGGGTTTTGGCGTAGTTGATGAAGTCCCAGACTATAAGATAATAGTTGACATAGCCCATTCCGGAAATGACGGAAAGCTCATACTCAAGCCGCTCTCTTATCTCGTCGGTGATGTTGTCGCCATATCGCTTCTTAAGCCCGTCAAGGCTCATCTGTCTCAGATATGCTTCATTGTCGGCGACGCCCTCTATTGAGAAAGCAGGGAGCTTTGTTACTCCGAATTCGAATTCGACGTTGCACTTGTTTGCTATTTCCACGGTATTATGCACCGCTTCGTGGTGTCCCGGGAATGCCGCAAGCATTTCCTCTTCCGATTTAAGATAAAACTCATCATTAGGAAAGCTCATGCCGTCGGGGTCGTCAAGGGCTGTATTGGTGGCAATCCGCATCAGCACTTTCTGTGCCGGTGCATCGGAGCGATTGATATAGTGGGCATCATTTGTGGCAGCAAGACTGACTCCGGTTTCATCGCTCAGCTTGAAGAGATATGGCAGGATGTCCGTCTCATCGGAAAAGCTATGATTCTGAACCTCGATATAGTAGTCGTCGCCAAAAAGGGCACGATATTTGAGGACTGTCTTTTTAGCGTTGGCATAATCACCGGCACTTAGCATCCTTGGAACTTCGCCCGCTATACAGCCGGAAAGGCAGACAAGACCCTCATGATACCTTTCAAGAAGCTCGAAGTCGATTCTTGGCTTGCGGTAGAAGCCCTCGGTGTAGGACTGAGAAGTAAGCTTGCAGAGGTTTTTATAGCCGGTTTCATTCTTGCACAGGATTATCAGGTGATAAGGGTTGTCAATCTTCCCTGCCTTGTCAAATCTCGTTCTCGGTGCGACGTACATTTCACAGCCGATTATCGGCTTGATTCCGGCGGCTTTGGCTATTTTATAGAACTCAACTGCCGCAAAAACATTGCCGTGGTCGGTCACAGCGACAGAGTCCATCCCAAGCTCCCTGACACGGTTTACGAGGCTTTTAAGCCTGCATGCGCCGTCAAGAAGCGAATATTCACTATGAACATGAAGATGGACAAATCCTGACATAGTTTACCCTTCTTTTGATTTCTTTATATTCTCTGCGATTTCTATAAGTCTTTTGAATCTGTGATTGACTCCTGAGCGGGACAGAGGAGGATTGAATTCTTCCGCAAGCTCACTTAAAGCATATTCGGGATACTTGAGCCGAAGTAGTGCCAATTCCCTTAACTCATCTGAGAGCTGAGAAAGCCCGTCAGGCGAATTTTCTATAACTTTTATTGCTTCAAGCTGTCTTAAAGCAGATGCATTCTGACGCTCAAGGTTGGCAGTGTCGCAATTTGTCGCACGGTTGGCACGGTTTCGGATGTCTTTATAGACCTTGGTGTTCATCACTTCAAGGCTTGCGCCGGTTGCTCCTATGAGGGTGAGCATGTCCTCGATGCTTTCGCTGTCCTTAAAGTAAAGTATCTTTTGTCCTCCACGAGTGAGGCGTTTGGCAATCAGCCCGACATGCCTTTCCAAAAGCTCACTTATTCCATCATATAGCTTCTCATCAGCATTTTCAGGGATTACGATTTCAAGGTGGTATTCCCTGCCGGGGTCGGTCACTCTGCCACAGCTTAAGAAAATGCCGGTCATGAATGAGCCAAAGCTGGAATCACTAAGCTTGTCCCCACAGGATAAGAGTTCATCGCAATCGAAGCACGATATGCCGAGACGTTTCAAAATCGCATCAATGTCGCTTTTCTCAGAAATTGAGATTCTATATTCAGGAAGACGCCCTCTGTGACGGAAAATTTCTTCGCTCAAGCGATTTTCAGAGGGTATAACATGCAGAATAATTCTCAGAAATAAGTCTTTGCATATTTCGTTGTCGGTTTTATAGACGATTCCCGAACAGGAAATCTCACTTACAAGAAGCATCCCAAGGAGGCAGGCATCAGACTTTTTTCTTCCTGTCACCGACCCGGCGGCTTCGGATTTTACTTTGTATACAAAAGATTCTGTTGATTTTACTTTCATGATTCTGATTCCAAGCTCCGGTGCTCTACTCTCACGCTCAGCTTGTCCCGGGTCAGAGCCTCGGACATTCTTCTTGCAAAGCTGACTGAACGGTGTCTGCCGCCTGTGCAGCCGAACGCTATAACAAGCCTTGGCTTGCCTTCTTTTTCGTACATAGGGATCATATAGCTGAGTAGATCGTATATTTTTTTGAAGACTTCGTCTGATTCGGCGAAACACATTACGTAATTGTAAACCTCTTCGTCAAGACCTGTTTTATTCTTGAGCTCCGGGATGTAATAGGGATTCGGGAGGCATCTGACGTCAAAAACCAAGTCGGCATCCTTCGGGATTCCATATTTGAAGCCGAATGAAATGACGCTTATCGCCATTCTTGCGCCCTTGTCGGTGAAGAACTCCGCCATTTCAGCATGGAAATCAGCCATTCCGAAATCGGTTGTGTCTATATAGAAATCGGACATTTCCTTGGCTATTTTAGTCTCTTCACGCTCAAGCGAAATGGCTTTATAGAGGTTTCCGAAAGCTTCGGCATCAAGTGGGTGCTTACGCCTTGTTTCTTTGTATCTTTTGACCAGAGTGTCATCGTCGGCATCGAGATAGAGAACGGAAAGCTCAACGTCGGGAGCTCTTAAGGCATTGACGCAGTCCTCAAACTTCGAGAAAAGCTCGCCTGAACGGATGTCGACCGAGACCGCAAGCTTTGTTACAAGCTTATCTGTGCCGATAATGAATCTCGAGAGGCTTAAGAGCATTTCGGGAGGCATGTTGTCGATGCAGTAGTAGCCGATGTCCTCAAGATAGTTGATGGCACTCGACTTCCCTGCTCCCGACATCCCTGTTACAATGACGATTTTCATATTCTTCCTCCCGTTTTGTTGCCTATTCTTCTATCAGTTTGACTTCACACTCAAGCGAATATCCAGTTTTTTCTGAAACTGTCTTCTTTATGTGGGAAATCAGGTTCAAGACATCCGAAGCTGTTGCATCTCCTGTATTGATAACAAAATTCGCATGCTTGTCGGAGACCTTTGCACCGCCTACAGAGAAGCCTTTTAAGCCACTTTCCTCAATTACAAGTCCGGCATATGTGCCCTCCGGTCTCTTGAAAGTCGAGCCTGCGCTTGGGTATTCAAGCGGCTGACGGGATTTACGCCTTGCAATCAGTTCATCCATACGGGACTTGATGGCGTCTTTGTCGCCATGAGAGAGCTTGAACCTCGCTGAGATTATTATTTCGCCGGAATCGGTGAAGCGTGACCGGCGATAACCGAAATCAAGCTTATCGGCTGAATAGGTTATGGTCTCTCCGGATTGATTTATGCAGGTTACTTCCGTTACTACATCTTTCATTTCTCCACCATAAGCTCCGGCATTCATGAATACCGCTCCGCCGACGCTTCCGGGGATTCCGTAGGCAAATTCAAGACCAGTAAGGGACGAATCAAGTGCCGCTTTGCATACTCTTACCAAAGAAGAGCCTGCATAAGCTGTGATATATTCGCCATCGACCGAAATGTCCGACATGTCTGAGCCGAGAACAAATATCGCTCCACGATAGCCGTTATCCGAAAAGAGGACATTCGAACCATTCCCGAGAATCATATATCTGTCGGCTTCCTGCAAAAGCTCTTTCAGAGCTTCAACGCTGTTCGGAAATATCATTATATCGCATGGACCACCGATTCTGAAGGTTGTATGCTCTTTGAGTGGCTCGTTTATCAGGAATCTGCAGTCGTATTTTCGGGATATTTCTTTCAGGGATTCTATGCTGTTTGGCATTACTTTGTCACCATTTCAATAGTTATTATAGCTCAAGCTGTGGGTGCTTTCTTAAGATCCACTCTTTCACCTTTTCCCAGTCGCTGTTTAAGATAAGCTTTTCGGGAAAATCGACTTCTTTCAGGACTTTTTCGACTGTAGAAGTCTTTCCTACAGCGTCCCAGAAATGGGCATCGGTATCGACTACTATCGGGATTTCGTACTTTTTGCAAAGCTTGAGAATCGGAACCGAGTTTTTGAGAGAGCCTTTCTTTCTCATAAGCGAACTTTCGTTCAGCTCAACGAGCTTTTCATACTCCTTGAAGACTTTCAGGACTCTTTCGTGCTCGAATGGGAAGAAGTCGGTTGTCGGATGCCCGATAACGTCAATATACGGGTTCTGACAGAGCTTGATGTAGCCGTCGGAAACAACCTTCGGGTCGTCGGAAAGCTCTTCAAAAGTGTATTTGTGATACGATGCGACCACCCACTCCATCTTTTTGAGAAGGTCCTCGTGCATATCGACATCGCCGTTATAGTTATATATGTTTACCTCTGCGCCTTTAAGAACGGTAACGCCGAAAACTGTTCTTGGAAGAACTCGCATATTTGTGAAGTGCCATTCATGAGCGGTGTCTGGCATTATGCCGTAGTGGTCGGTCATGGCGATGGCTTTCAAGCCCAAATCAGCTGCCGCACGGCAGTTTTCTGTGAGGGTTGAATAGGCATGGTCGGAGGCTATTGTGTGGGTGTGAAGGTCAGCTTGGATAAGCATCAGAAATCCTCCCACTTGGAAACCGTCTCTGTTCCCTCCATCTCAAGACCCAAGTTGTTGAGAAGCTCCTGAGCGGCGTTATAGCCCATCTTCTTCTGGCGGTTGTTCATTGCGGCAACCTCTAAAATTACTGCCAAGTTGCGTCCGGGCTTAACGGGGATTGTGATACAGGGAATATTAACTCCTAAGATGTCCATGCTCTCGGAATCGACGCCCATACGGTCATAGACCTTGTCGGGATCCCAGATTTCGAGCTTGACGACGAGATCTATTTTCTCGGTCATCTTGACAGCACCCATACCGAAGAGTCTTCTTGCGTTAACTATTCCTATGCCTCGAAGCTCTATAAAGTGGCGGATATTGTCAGGAGATGAACCGACAAGGGAGATTGCGGATACTTTCTTGATTTCAACCGCATCGTCTGCAACCAATCTATGTCCTCTCTTGACGAGCTCGATTGCTGTCTCCGACTTACCTACGCCGCTTTCGCCGACGATAAGTACGCCCTCGCCGTAGATTTCAATGAGAACACCGTGACGGGTGATTCTCTGACCGAGCTGGGTATTAAGATAAGCAATTCCTCTTGACATAACTTCCGAGGTGTCGAGCTCTGACGACAGAACCGGAACACCGTATTCTGTTGCGGCATCCATCATTTCCGGGAAAGGCTCATGCCCGCGGGAAATGATGAGTGCAGGGAATTTATATGAGAAAAGGGTCATCAGGACTCTTTTTCTCTCGTCGGATGCCAGCCCTTGAAGATATGCAAATTCGGTATTTCCGCAAATCTGGATCTTCTCGTTATTGAAATAGGCATAGAAGCCGGTGAGCTGAAGTCCCGGACGGTTGATGTCGTTGTTGGAAATCATTATTTTTGACAGGTCTTTGGGGGTGTAGACCGTTTTTAGGTTTACTTCCTTTGCAAACTGTGCGAGTGAAACTGTATACTTTTCTGCCATATAGGTCTCCTTTCTCGTTATGACGTCAGTCTAATTTTATCTCGCCGTCTTCAAGCATATTCTGAACGGCTATGAGGATTCCTGCTTTTCCGGTTGGGTATGTGATTCCGCCCTGAAGCCATGCGGCATAGGGCTCTCTTATCGGGGCATCAGCGGAAAATTCTATCGATGCTCCCATTGTGAATGCTCCTGCAGCCATTATTACCGGGCTTTCATAGCCGGGAGTGGGGATGGCTTCGGGAACGACATAGCTGTCAATAGGTGCGCCTTTCTGGACGCCTTTTATAAATGATGTGAGAGTTTTCTCGTTTTTAAGTAGTATTGAAGCGATTATATCAGCTCTCGGCTCTCCCTGCTTCGGGAGGGATTCATAGCCCAAAAGTCCCAAAAGTGCACATGCAAATTCGGAGGTCTTGACGGCTGCGGCTGTAGCCTCGGGAGCTAAGAAGAAGCCTAAGTACATTTCTCTATTCTGATGTAGGCTTGCTCCTACTTCTTTTCCCATTCCGACTACTGTCAGACGGTAGGCGCATTTCTCTATAAGGTCTTTTCTTCCTGCTATATATCCTCCGGTAGAGGCAATTCCGCCACCGGGGTTCTTGATCAAAGAACCCATTATGAGGTCTGCACCTACTTCTGTAGGTTCTTTGGTATCGACAAACTCACCATAGCAGTTGTCGACCATGATTATTGCGTCAGGGTTGCCCTTTCTGACAGCGGCAACCATCTTCTCAATATCCGCAATAGTATAGGAGGGTCTTGTTGAGTAGCCCCTTGAACGCTGGATATAGGCGACTGTGGCGGTTTTGACTTTTTCTGTGATGGCATCGAGGTCGGGCATGCCGTTATCGAGAAGCTCGATTTCCTCATACTCTATTCCGTAGTCCATAAGCGAGCCGTTTCCCTTTTCACCACGCTTGCCGATGACCTCTTCGAGGGTGTCATACGGTGCGCCGCAGAGCATCAGAAGCTTGTCGCCCGGTCTTAAGACTCCAAATAGTGCAGTTGAAAGAGCGTGAGTGCCATTAACTATTGTGTGCCTTACAAGTGCGTCCTCGCAGCCGAAAGCCGTTGCATAGACCTTATCGAGGGTATCCCTGCCGAGGTCATCATAACCATAGCCGGTAGTGCCGTGGAGGCAAGTCTCGCTTACATTATTTTTAATGAACGCAGAAAGTACTTTCATGCCGTTATATTCTGCGATTTTGTCGATCCTATCGAATGCCTCTGAGCACTGAGCTTCAGCCTCGTCGGCAAGCTTAAGAATTCTTTCGTCGATATTAAACAAGTTCTTCATAATCTTTTCTTTCCTTCAGTTTTAGTATATAATCCTCGCCGAGCAGGGTACAGCCAAGGCGAAGGTAAAAATCTTTCATCGATTCGTCGGAGGCGAGATAGCAGTCGATTCCCTCTTTTTTCAGCTCCTTAGAAACGAGTTTTATAAGCACGCTTGCGTAGCCTTTTCCCCTGTCTTCCTCGGGAGTAGCTATATCAGCTAAGTACGCTCTGCCGTAGCTATGGCACTTGACAGTCAGAACTGACGAGCGGTAGCCATAAATTCTGACTATTCCCCTCTGCACACGCCTTACTGTGTCTGTAAGCCACAAGCCGTAGTTTGCATCCTGACCTGAGAACGCCGTTTCAAAGGCTTTTTCATATGGAAGTTCACGCAAGAGCTCTCCATATTCAATAGATTCTTCCGCTACCGGCACCGAGAAAAAGTATCTCTTTTCCTTGCGATACTCGCTTAAGCCTCTTCTTGGGATGAGCACCTCCGGCATCTCAACGAACATCGGGTATTTGAAGCGGATGAACTCCGCAGTCTCCCTTATACAGCCGGATGAGCTGTGGGCATCATCAAGTAGGTCCACCGTCAGTGAGCTGTTAAGCGAGGCGAATATCCCGACACGCTTATTGCCTTTCAGAAGTTCATAGAATTCGCAGAAGTCGTATTCTGTTCCATAAGTCAGAATGTGCGACAGAATTATTCTCGAATAGTGGGAATCTCTGAGAAGAAGCTTTGCGTTGTCAAAGCTGTCTATACGTCTTATCATTACTTGAGCCCGCTCACTATTGACTTGAAGTGTTTGCCACGAACCTCGAAGTTAGGATACATGTCAAACGAAGCGCATGCGGGAGAAAGGGTTATTATGTCACCCGCTGTTGCACTCTTTCTTGCAAGCTCGACCGCCTCTTCCATTCCGGAAGCGTGGAGAATTGTAAGCTCATCCGGATTATAGAACGGGGTGTCAGTGACGGCTTTCTCGATCTTCGGCGCAGTCTGACCCATGAGAACAAGGGTCTTGACATACCTGTTGACCGGCTCTGCAAGAGGCTCGAAAGGAATCTTCTTATCATAGCCACCGGCTATCACTATTATCTTTGTTCCGAAAGCCTTGAGACCGGCTATAACTCTTGTGGGACTTGATGCTATCGAGTCGTTATAGTACTTGACTCCGTCGAGTTCACGGACGAACTCTATACGATGCTCAACTCCGCCGAAATGACGTGCAACACGGCAGATGGAGTCGACAGAAACGTCGCCCCAGACGGCACTGATTGCCGCCAAATAGTTTTCGATATTATGCTCTCCGGGGAGCTTGATTCTCTCTGCAGGGATTATCTTGACAGTCTTTCTGCCGTCGCAGTAGCAAAGGACTCTGTCTGAGTTCAGATAAGCTCCGACCTTTACAGGAGAAAGTCTTGAAAAGCCTACAAGATTTCCTCTTACATGCGAGCCAAGCTTCACGGTTTCAGCGTTGTCCTGATTCAGGACAGCCTTTGAAAATGCGCTCTGGTGATCAAGGATATTGCACTTTGCCGAGATATACTCATCCATCGTTCCGTGAACGTCGAGATGGTTCGGGGATATGTTCGTTATAACCGCTACGTCGGGAGACTGGCGCATCGAGATAAGCTGAAAGCTTGAAAGCTCAACCACCGCAAAATCGGTTTCGGAAATGCTCTCGATTCTTGGAAGCAAAGCCTTGCCGATATTTCCGCCGAGCCAGACCTTGTAGCCCTCTGCTTTCAGGAATTCTGATATAATTGTCGTTGTGGTGGTCTTACCGTCTGAGCCGGTGACCGCATAAATCTTGCACGGGCAGAGCTCGAAGAACGACTCCATTTCGCTGGTTACTATGACTCCTGCCTGTCTTGCCTCCATAAGCTTCGGGTTGTTATAGTACATTCCCGGGGTTCTGTAGACAACATCGTAGTCGGTAAGACTGTCCAAATAGCTTTCGCCCAAGACAAACTTTACTCCTTTTCCGGAGAACTCGCTGTAGAGATCAGGGTCGTACTGGTCTTTGGTCTTCTTGTCTAAAACGGTTACATCTATGCCTTTTGAGAGGAAAAGCCTTATAAGCTCGGTGTGGCTTACGCCTGTTCCGATAAAGGCAACTCTCATATCTTTAAGAGAATCAAAAAATCTCTGTGTCTTGTTCATAAATTCACGCCTTTCGATTTCGTTTGCAATGGCTGAGCGCAATTCGTCACAATACATTTTCAGCCTACAATATTATATAACATTTCCCTACGTAATTCAATGCCTATTTTTGCGAGACCGGAAAGATTTTTTTGGTTTTCAGGCGTCATGGGACGATGGGAGCGAAAAAAGGATAAAAAAATCCTATCAAAATATCGGGAATATTTATAATTTTATTATTGTAAAAGGGCTGAATTTGCTATATAATGAAAAGTGGCATTATGGGGTATCATGCTGCCGAAAAAATTGTTTAAAACAAGGAGACAAAGATTGTAATTGAAAAATACTATCATCAGCATACGAAATGCTGTTGTCGAGTATGACGGGATTCAGGTGCTCAAGAGCATCAACCTCGACATAGTGGACAAGCAATTCGTAACACTCTTGGGTCCGTCGGGCTGTGGAAAGACCACAACGCTCAGGATCATCGGTGGCTTTGCCGAAATGGCAAGCGGTGAGCTATTTTTTAACGGCGTGAAGATTAACAACCTCCCACCCCACAAGCGTGAGGTCAACACTGTCTTCCAGAAGTACGCGCTTTTCCCCCATTTGAATATCTACGACAACATTGCTTTCGGTCTCAGGATCAAAAAGCTCCCTGAGAAAGAAATTGCTTTGCGTGTCGGAGAGATGCTTGAGCTTGTGAATATGCAAGGCTTTGAGAAACGCTCGGTGAATTCTCTTTCCGGCGGACAGCAGCAAAGAATTGCAATTGCCAGAGCTCTCGTAAATCGCCCTAAGGTTTTACTACTTGACGAACCTCTCGGCGCACTCGATCTCAAGCTCAGAAAAGAGATGCAGATTGAGCTTAAAAGAATGCAAAGGGACCTTGAAATTACATTTATTTATGTCACGCATGATCAGGAGGAAGCTCTTACCATGTCTGACACGGTTGTTGTAATGAGAGACGGATGCATTCAGCAGATTGGCACGCCGCAGGACATATATAATGAGCCTGCAAATGCCTTTGTTGCCGACTTTATCGGCGAATCAAACATCATTGACGGAATAATGAGACGTGACTTTCTGGTTGAGTTTGCCGGCAAGGAATTCTCCTGCGTTGATCAGGGATTCGGTTCCGACGAGCTTGTTGACGTTGTCATAAGACCGGAAGACATCAAGGTTGTTCCGCAGTATCAGGGAGCTATCGTTGGAGTAGTTGAAAGCTGTATCTTCAAGGGCGTTCACTACGAGATAGGCGTTGATGCTCTCGGCTACAAATGGAAAATACACTCCACTCAGAGCGAGGAGGCAGGAGCGATTATCGGCATGAATGTAACTCCTATGGATATACATATCATGCACAAGTCGGAGGCGTAAACCGGTGAAAGTATCTAAGGTTTTCGCCGTACCATACGCTGTATGGGTTCTCGTCTTTACGATAATTCCTTTGGGACTTGTAATCGGATTCGCTCTTACCGATTCTGACGGAGGCTTTACGCTTCAGAACCTGTTCGATATGTCAGACTATATGGCGGTTTTATTCCGCTCTATACTCTTCGCCATAATCGCAACGGTTATCTGCCTTGTTCTGGCTTTTCCTGCGGCATATATCATATCCCGGGCAAAGTCGTTCAATCAGTCCTCGCTTATAGTTTTAATAATGGTCCCTATGTGGACAAACTTCATCTTAAGAACCTACGCATGGATGACGCTTCTCGAATCAAACGGTCTTATAAACAAGTTTTTGGGGCTGTTCGGAATTGGTCCGTTGAACCTTATCAATAATGGCGGTGCTGTTATCTTGGGTATGGTATATAACTACCTTCCTTTCATGATTCTGCCCCTCTATTCTGTGATGGTCAAGATCGACTCAAGCGTTATCGAAGCGGCAAGGGACTTGGGATCAAACAACTTCAACCTCGTAAGAAGGGTTATTCTTCCCCTTTCTATGCCCGGAATCAATTCCGGCATTATAGCGGTATTCATTCCGAGTGTTTCGACATTCGTCATCTCAAGAATGCTTGGCGGCGGAACGAACGACCTCATCGGCGACATAATCGAATCGCAGTTTTTGGGGACTTCGTATAATCCTCACCTCGGCTCGGCGATGGCGTTGGTTCTTATGATAGTTGTTATATTCCTGATGAGCCTCTTTAATCAGTTCGGCTCGGAAGAGGAGGCTATGCTATGAGAAAGCTACCCTCAAAGCTCTACATGTATGCACTGTACCTGTTTTTGTACCTCCCGATTCTCGTTCTGATTGTGTTCTCATTCAATGTCAGTAAGTCCCGCTCCAACTGGACAGGCTTTACTCTCGACTGGTATGTCAAGCTGTTCCACAATGAGACGATACTCACTTCTCTTCGGAACACGGTAATAGTTGCCCTTGCGGCGTCGATATTCGCAACAATCTTGGGCACTACCGCCGCTCTTGGCATCAACAGCATGAAGAAGCATTCGAAAACCGTTTTCATGAACCTGACATATATACCCGTTGTCAGTCCTGAAATCATCATGGGCGTTTCCCTCATGCTTCTCTTCCAGATTTTCAGAACTTCCTTTGGATTCCAGTTCGGATTTGCTTCGCTTATACTTGCGCATATCTCGTTTGATGTGCCCTACGTTATATATAGCGTTCTTCCGAAGCTTCGGGGAATGAACCCAAGCCTTGTCGAAGCGGCTCAGGACCTTGGCTGTAACCAGAGGCAGGCTTTCTTTAAAGTCGTAATCCCGGAGATTATGCCGGGAATATTTACCGGATTCCTGATGAGCGTCACCTACTCGGTTGACGACTTCGTTGTAAGCTACTTCACCTCGGGCACGAATGTGCAGACGCTTTCTATCACAATTGAGTCTATGACAAGACTGAAGGTCTCCCCGGAGATAAACGCTTTGTCAGCGATAATCTTCCTCGTTATCTGCGTGATTCTCATCACCAAAAACATACTCGACAACCGCAAGCTGAGGCGTGAACAGGAGCAGTTCCGTGCCGCTCAGAGGAAGGAGAGCATGGTATGAAGAAGCTTTCTGCAATTCTGATGTCATTTCTCATCCTTGCTTTCGCACTCTGCGGATGTTCATCCGGGAACGCCTATGGCGCATACTCGGAGCTTGACGAGGAGCTTCTTTCCGATTACGATTACACCCGATTCAAGGATCAGGACATAATCCTGAATGTCGCCAACTGGGGCGAGTATATGTGCCTCAATGAGGCGGACATGCTCGACGTAAACGAAGCGTTTGAAGCTCTCACCGGAATTGAGGTCAACTACACCACGTTTGCAAGCAACGAGACTCTTTACTCAAAGATTCAGTCAGGAAGCGCAGAGTATGACATCATCATTCCGAGCGACTACATGGTTTCAAAGATGATTGACGAGGGTCTTGTCCAGAAGCTTGACTTTGACAATATCCCGAATATCTCTAACATCATGGAGACGTTTCTCTATCCCGAGTATGATCCGACGAATGAATACTCCGTCCCCTACCTATGGGGAATGGTTGTTATCATCTACAATACCACTATGGTCGACGAAGAGATAACCTCTTGGGCGTCGCTCTGGGACGAGAAGTACTCCGGAAACATTCTTATGTTCAATAACCCCAGAGATGCTTTCGGCATTGCTCTTACTTATTTAGGCTACTCTCAGAATACCGAGGACGAGCTTGAGCTTCAGGAGGCGGCACTTCTTCTTAAAGAACAGAAATCTCTGGTTCAGGCGTATGTAATGGACGAGATTTTCGACAAGATGGAGGGCGGTTCCGCAGCTATTGCTCCCTACTACTCTGGCGATGCAGTCACTATGATGGCAGAGAATGAAGACCTCACCTACTGTATTCCGGAGGAGGGCACAAACCAGTTTGTCGACGCCATCTGCATTCCGACCACCTCGCAGAATAAAGAGGCTGCAGAGATGTATATAAACTTCCTGCTTGAGGCGGAGGTTGCTCTTGCAAACTGCGAATACACCGGCTATTCAACCCCGAATCAGGCGGCATATGAACTCTTGGATGATGATGTAAAGAACAATCCTTTGCAGTATCCGTCGGATGAATATCTCACGGAACACACGGAGGTGTTTGTAAATCTCTCCGACGAGGCGAGCGAACTGATGCAGACCCTCTGGAATCAGCTCAAGATTGACGGGACCAATCCATGGCTCGTTCCTATTTTCCTTGTTGCCATGCTGGCGGCGACGGTGTTCGTCAACGTCCGGCGGGCAAGAAAAAAGCACTCCGATCATCTGTAGAAATCTATCTTTATAGATTTGGAATATAGCATTTCGGCACACTATTATTCAAAATACAATATGGAGGCATGATGCAATGACAATGTTAAAAAAGACCTCGCAGATCTTCAATCCTGAGCTGAGCGTTGCTCCACTCGGTATCATCGCAATGGACAACGCAAAAGAGCTTGGAGAGAAGATTAACGACTATCTCGTGACATGGGCAAGACAGGCAGGAAGAGACGTTGATACTTTCCTTATCCCGTCAAGCTGCCCCCGGTTCCAGTCGGGCGACGCAAAAGGCTTCATCTATGAGACAGTCAGAGGTTACGACCTTTTCTTCGTCTGCGATGTAGGAAACTACTCCTGTACATACCCGTACTTTGGCTATGAAAACCGCAAATCTCCCGATGACCATTTTCAGGACTTAAAACGATTGATTCAAGCCGCAGGAGGAAAGGCGCACAGAGTCAATGTTATCATGCCGCTTCTCTATGGAGGAAGACAGCACAGGCGCAACGGCAGAGAATCCCTCGACGCCGCATGCATGCTTCAGGAGCTTCAGAACATCGGTGTAGAGAATGTTCTCACCTTTGATGCTCACGACCCAAGAGTCATGAATGCCGTTCCGCTTATGGGATTTGACAACATCGTTCCGTCGTATCAGGCTTTAAAGGCACTCTTCAAGGCTTTCCCAGACCTGATTGTCGACAAGGAGCATTTCATGATTGTATCACCCGACGAGGGCGGAATGAATCGGAATATGCACTATTCCTCTGAGCTTCAGGTTACGCTCGGAATGTTCTACAAACGCAGAGACGTTTCTCAGGTTGTAGACGGCGTCAACAAGATCGAGGCGCATGAGTATCTCGGAAACGACGTTACCGGAATGGACATCTTCATTGCGGACGACATCATTTCCTCCGGAAAGTCGATGATTGAGGTTGCTTATGACCTCAAGAAGAGAAACGCCAAGAGAATCTTCACCTATGCGACATATTGTATCTTCACAAAGGGCTTTGACGAGATGGACAAGGCTTACAGAGACGGTGTTATCGACGGAGTATTCGGAACGAACCTGACATATACGCCCGATGAGCTTCTCAAGAGAGAATGGTATCACGTAGTTGACTGTTCGAAGTATGTTTCCTACTTCATCACCGCTCTCAACCACGACATGTCGGTAAGCTCCATTATCGACCCTCACGAGAAGATCCAGACGCTTCTTAAGGAGCATAGAGGAAAGTAAGCCTGCATAAAGTATCTTGAATACATGAGAAAGGATGACTTGGATGCTTAAAGAATTCAATATAAGCGAACTCACTTTCAACCCGTTCGAGAGAATCGGAAAAGACTGGTGTCTCATCTCTGCGGGTGATGAGAATGGCTTCAACACAATGACAGCCTCGTGGGGCGGAGTCGGGATACTCTGGGGAAAAGAGGTTGCTACCTGCTACATAAGACCTCAGAGATATACAAAGCAATTTGTAGACGGAAGCGACTGCTTCACCCTTACTTTCTTCCCTGATGGCTACAAGAAAGCTCTCGGATTCTGCGGCAGTGTTTCAGGGAGAGACCACGACAAGCCGAAGGAAACCGGTCTTACTCCCCTGTTCACCGACGGAACGGTCACGTTCGAAGAAGCGAATCTTGTTTTGGTTTGCA
Source organism: Oscillospiraceae bacterium (assembly GCA_021203065.1). Taxonomy (GTDB): domain Bacteria; phylum Bacillota; class Clostridia; order Oscillospirales; family Ruminococcaceae; genus Faeciplasma. Next base: position 51,433 of record JAJQBX010000032.1, on the reverse strand, counting down.
GAAAGCTATACGCTCAGGAGCTGACTGTCGATTCGTTTGTCAATAAGACTGTGTTCGAGCGCAACTACCCCGAGAACGATCTCCACACCATGTACATCGGCGAGATAGTCAAGGCTTACAAGGCTGACTGAAATCAATTCTAAAACACCGCTCCCTTTCATAAACTCATCTCAGGACGAGTTTCGGAAGGGAGCTTTATCATGCAGGAAAATAACTTTGGCGGTCTGACAGAACAGGAAGCCGAAAAGAGGCTACGTGAATGTGGCTACAACCGCCTTAAATCGAAGAATAAGAAAAACCCTGTCGGGATATTTCTGTCACAGTTCAAGGACATCATGGTTATGGTGCTTCTTGGTGCGACGGTTATCTCGGTTTTCATGGGTGAAATCTATGATGCGGTCACTATTATTCTTATCGTTCTGATGAATGCTGTTCTCGGATTCATTCAGGAATACAGAACAGAGCGGACTATGGAGGCTCTTGAAAAGCTGACTGCTCCTACTGCGAGGGTTATCCGGAACGGGAAAGAAAAGGTAATAGACGCTTCGACTATAGTTCTGGAGGATGTTATCCTGATTGAAGCGGGAGACCAAGTGCCCTGCGACGGGAGAATTCTTCGCTCAAACGGGCTCTGGTGTAATGAGTCGATACTTACCGGCGAATCGGAGGCGGTGAGAAAAGGAGATCAGGATAATTTGGTTTTCATGGGAAGCTCGGTCACAAGAGGCAACGCCGTAATCGTCTGCGAAAGTACCGGAATGAACACCAAGATGGGACAGGTTTCTTCGCTGATTGACGAAGCCGGGTCGGAGGATACCCCACTTCAGAGGAAGCTTGGGTCTCTTGGGAAAATGCTCTGTCTTCTGTGTGCGGCTGTATGCGTTCTTGTGGTAATCGCAGGAATCCTGAGAGGCGAGCCGATATTTGACATGCTGATGACAGGCATTACTATCGCCATCGCCGCCATTCCGGAGGGGCTTCCAGCTACGGTAACTATTGCGCTCGCTCTGGCTGTAAGGCGGATGATGAAAAGAAATGCGCTTGTGAGACGACTTCACTCGGTCGAAACTCTCAGCTGCGCCAACGTTATCTGCACAGACAAAACCGGAACACTTACCGAAAACAAAATGAGCGTTACTAAAATCAGGACAGCTGACAAGGAGTTTGCCATTACAGATAGCATGAACTCCGACAAATGCCTTGACGAGCTTCTCAGGTGTGCACTGCTCTGCAATAATGCCAGCGACGATATTGGAGACCCTACAGAAGTTGCTCTTCTCGTCGCCGCAGAGAAATTCGGGCTCAATAAAAATGGTTATACAAGGCTTTCCGAAATACCCTTTGACAGCGAAACGAAGAGGATGAGCGTTACTGTATCGGGTGTTAGCGGCGTCAGAACATATACAAAAGGCGCACCGGATGTTATTCTCAAAACATGTCGGATGATATATACCGACTCGGGCGTTGTTCTGATGACGAGTGAACGAAAGAAAGAACTGTATCAAGTAGTCGACGAATATGCAGGATGTGCTCTTCGTGTTATGGCGTTTGCCTTTACAGACGAGAAAACGGGAAATGAAACTTTCTTGGGGCTTATGGGAATGCTCGATGCGCCAAGAGCGGAGGCAAAGACATCTGTAAGCGAACTGAGAAAAGCAGGAATCAGAACGGTCATGATTACAGGCGACCACAGGCTCACTGCTGAAGCTGTAGCGAAAGAAGTCGGGATACTTCGGCGTGGGGATATGGTTATCTCGAAAGAAGAGCTTGACAGTCTAAGCGACAAAGAACTCGACAGGATTATCCCGAAAGTTGCCGTATTTGCAAGAGTCGACCCGGGAGATAAGCTTAGGATAGTGCAATCTCTCAAGAGAAAGGGCAACATTGTCGCAATGACAGGTGACGGAGTCAACGATGCTCCTGCCGTAAAGGAGGCGGACATCGGCATCGCAATCGGGAAAAACGGCTCTGAGGCTTGCAAGCAAGCGGCTGATATGATTTTACTTGACGACAATCTGTCCACCATTACCGAAGCGGTCAGACAGGGTAGAACGGTTTACATGAACATCCGGAAGTTCGTGAAATACCTCATCTCCTGCAACATTGGCGAGGTTATGGTTATGTTTCTGTCAATAGTTCTGGGGATGCCGGTAGTACTTCTTCCGACGCAGATACTTCTTGTGAATCTTGTCACAGACGGGCTTCCGGCGATGGCTCTGAGTCTTGAAAGAAGTGAGAAAGAGATTCTTCGGATGAAGCCGTCTGAATTTTCGGGAAGCTTTTTCAGCGGTGGGCTCTTGGGAAAGATTTCTGTCAGAGGAATTCTCATTGGGCTCTGCACACTTGGATGCTTTGCGTATTCGCTCTACTTGGGGTGTGCCATCGAGACGGCGAGGACATGCGCATTGGTAACTCTGATTGCAAGCCAGCTTATACATGTATTTGAGTGCAGAAGCGAACGAAAATCGGTATTCCGGATGAATCCGCTTGAAAACCCTGCTCTGATACTTGCAGTTCTCGTCTCAGCTGGCGTGACTGCTATGTGCATTTATGTGCCTTTCTTGTCGGTTGCTATGGAGACAACTCCGCTGATACTGCTCGAGATGGCTTGGTCGCTTCTGTTTGCGGCGGCTGTGCCAATTGCTTCGGGGTTACTTCGGCTTATAACAAGCCGGGAATAAACAAAACCGCTTTCCATGCTACTGGAAAGCGGTTTTATATTACGGCGCAAAGCTTTTCATAACTTCGAGTGCCGCCCTGATTCCGTCTACTGCGGCGGACATTATTCCTCCTGCATAGCCTGCTCCCTCTCCACATGGGATAAGGTTTTCTGTCCCCAAGGCTCGCATATTCTCGCCTCTTGTGATCCGAACTGGCGATGAAGTTCTTGTTTCGGGAGCTGTGAGAACGGCTCCCATGTCGCCAAAGCAGTCCATGTCGTGAGAGAATTTTGCAAGACCCTCTTTCAACATTTCAGATACGAACTGAGGGAACAGACTGTTTAAATCCCTGTCGACAACTCCCGGCTGGTAGCTTGGCACTACAGAGCGGCTTGCAGGATTTCCCATGAAGTCTCCCACCGTCATTGCAGGGGCACAGCTGTCGCAGCTGAGAAGGTAAGCTTTTTTCTCTATGTCGGATGCAAATTTCACGCCGTCAAGTGCACCATGACCGAAATCGTCAGGCGTTACAGAAACTACAACAGCGGCATTTGCATTCCTGCCATTACGGCTGTACATGCTCATGCCGTTGGTTACAACAGTCCCTCTTTCGCTTGCAGAGGCGACGACCAGACCGCCCGGGCACATACAGAAAGTGTAGCAAGCTCTGCCATCGGGTCTTCTGTGGGAAAGCTGATATTCGCCTTTCGGGAGAAGCGGGCTCCCTGCGTAGTCGCCATAGAGGCTCTTGTCAACGCTTTCTTGGGTGTGCTCAATTCTTGCGCCTACGGAAAACGGCTTCGGCTCAAGCCTGATGCCGTTCCGAAGAAGCATTTCAAAGGTATCTCTTGCAGAATGACCTATTGCTAAAATCAGTGCGCTTGTTTCTATTTCAGCGGATGGCGTTGATACTTTGGTTATCTTCTCTCCGTCAAAAGTTATTCCGGTAAGTTCGCTGTGAAGCCGGACTTCACCGCCATTTTCAATTATCTTCTGACGAATATTTTTTACTATGCCCCTCAGATTATCTGTACCAAGGTGAGGCTTTGAGATGGTGAGTATACTTTCCGGTGCGCCGAAGTCGACGAATTTCTGAAGGACATAGCGGCAAAGAGGGTCGTTGATTCTGGTTGTGAGCTTGCCGTCGGAGAAGGTTCCTGCTCCGCCCTCGCCGAACTGGACATTGGTGCTCTCATCGAGCTCGCCGCCCGACCAATAGCAGGAAATCTTCTCTACCCTTTCATCCACAGAGCCGCCACGCTCTAAAACTATCGGCTTATAGCCATATTCCGAGAGAATCAGACCTGCAAACATTCCTGCAGGTCCGAAGCCGGCGATTACAACCCTGCCGTCCGATTTCCTGCCCGAAATTACCGGCGCAAGCTCAAGCTCCTCGAAATACTTTACATTCTGCTTCTTTGAAAGCTCACGCTCAAGCTTATCCGAATCAAGCGACAGAAGAACAGAGCTTACAAGGCGGATTCCGTCACGAGCTCTTTCCCTCTTTCTTGCGTCGAGAGAGGTTTTGTATATCGATGCCGAGAGAACGTGACGCTTGCCCACTCCTGTTTCCCTGAGTGCCGAAGAAATTATCTCCGCTTCGCTCACGTCAAGGGGCGTTTTTATATTCATGACTATTATCGGCATATACTTCCCTCACTTTTTGCTCAAAAAATCGGGGCAAAATCATCTTTCACCCCGAAAAATTTGATTTTTACTTTTATTCCTCAGATTCCGTTTCGGCATCAGTCTCGTCTTCGGTTTCAACATTCTCGATGCTCACGTATACACGATAAGTGCCGTAGCTCCAGACATTGTCATAGCCGGGAACATAGATTGTCAGATCCATTATGGTATAGCTCGAAGTTGTGTTGGCGTAATCGAGCATGTCTATTTCAGCAACAACGTCGGAGGAGCTTATCTGCTCAAGGACATCCTCAGGTCCGACAAGGATTACATTCTGGATCTGAGCCTGCTCGACGGTAACCAGTTTATCGTCTGTACTGTTCAGAATATATATCTGGGAGTTACTTACCGTCACGACCTTTTCAGCGTAGCCCTCAAGGTCAAATGTTACCGTCGCTGTGTCGATACCTGAAATGTTTTCGTAATTCGCATTTTCAGCTATTGATACGCTGAACACACTTCCGACGGTTATCTTGTTCACGGAAATATAGTCAAGGTTTATATTTGTTATGCTGTTCACGTTTTCGTTCTGAGACCTTACAGTTATGCTTGATGGATTTATACTGTAGGCTATCGAAGACAGATCAAACGAGTCCACATTCGACGTTAAGGTTATATCCAAAGGAATAGTCCTGAGAAGATAGACAGGAACAGTAACTTCAAAGCTTTCGTTGTCGATGGTGACATCCTCACTTGTAAACTCATCGTTTCCTCTGTACAGGATCACCGAATTGAGATTCGAGGTCATTGTAGACTGAATGATAGCGGAATTGTCAATCTTGACAGCCACAGAGGTTATCTGATCGATATAGTCCTGCGGACCATAGAGCTCGATAGTGGACGGAGAGATTGTGATCTCATCCTCATCGATAATGTAGCCGTCGGCAGCCGTGAGGTTTGAAACGTCCGCAACGAGAGTTCCGTCCTCAACGGAATAGGTCTTTGATACCATGTAGTCAAAGTCGACCTTGACGGTTGATGGCTCAATCTGCTCAACCTCAATGGTGTCGCCGCTGACACTCGTCACGACAAGCGAGAGCTCATAAGAACCGGTGGCTCTTACCGCATCAACATTTACGGTGACGTGAATGTCGTCGGCGGTATAATCGCCGATAAGATACCTCTCTCCCGAGATGACGACATTGACCGTATCGACTGATGTCTTCATGACCGAAATTCCTGCAACATCCGCATAGGAACCGTCGAGCGAGAAGTCGATGGGAACGTCTTTTAAGGTAATGGTTGTCTCGGGGAAGACTGTGAGCGACATGATTATCCAGATAACGAATGCCAGAACTATGGAAAAGAGCATGAGATAGAAGTTGCCGCTCTTGAAAAACTTAGTCTTCTGCGCTGTTTTCTCGGTCGTTTTCTTCTCCGCCATCGGACTTCTCCTTTCTTGTGAACAGCTTGCCGAGCAGCTTCTTGTCGCCGGCATTCTTATCGTCCATAATCTGAGACTTCAGATACTTTATGATTCTTTCCTTGGTGTAACCTCTTGTTAGTTCGCCGTTTTCGGCAATGGAAATGGTGCCGGTCTCCTCAGAAACGACAACGATTATTGCATCGGAGTTTTCACTCATGCCAATCGCCGCTCTGTGACGGGAACCGAGTTGTTTGTTGATTCTCTCCTCTTTCTGAGGAGTGGGCAGGAAGCAGCCCGCCGCAATGATTCTGGCGTTTCTTATGATTACTGCGCCGTCGTGAAGAGGGGTTTTCGGGAAGAAGATGCTTCCAAGCGTTGCAACGCTCGGAATACAGTCCATAACCGTTCCGTTGTCAATCTGCTCGCCAAGGCGGGTTGTGCGCTCGATTACTATCAGTGCGCCTGTTCTCGTCTCAGAAAGCTGGCTTACTGCTTCGCCTATAACCTCAATGGTGTCGTCCCAGTTCTTGGCTTCGTCGTCGGCTTTATAGCCACCACCACCGAACAGCCCGAAGCTCTTGACGTTCGCCTGACCCATCTTCTCGAGAATTCGCCGTAGCTCCGGCTGGAAGACGATTATCACCGCCAGAATTCCTATCTGCAGGAAGTTTTCAAGCAGGTACGACATGACCTTGAGCTGCAGCCATGAAGCGACAAGGTAAACACCAAGTATGATGAGAATACCTGTGATCAGCTGCTGAGCCCTTGTTTCACGGATAATCTTGATGAGCTTATATAGGATATACGCCAATATGATTATGTCAATAACGTCTCTTATCGATATTGAACTGATTACACTTACAAATTTTACCCAAATATCGCTGACAAATTCCAAGTCCATTTCCCTTTCCGCCTGATAACGGCATTGATGCTCCTACTATTTTACCAGCAATCGAGGGAAATTTCAATAGTCAAACCCCATCTTTTGAGATTTTTTTTACTGCGCTGAGAAGTTTTATGACATCCGATTCGGCATTGAAAACCGACGGCGAGAATCTTACAGTTCCCTCCGGCAGAGTTCCAAGCGTCCTGTGCGCCAGAGGTGCGCAGTGAAGCCCTCCCCTGAGTGCAAAGCCGCTTTCTGACAGTGCGCCAGAAACAGATGAGGATGGGATGCCGTCAATATTGAACGACACTATCGGGACAAAGCGATTGCCGTTGCGATAAACTGTCACGTTATCGATATTCTTGAGACCATCTAAAAATATCTCACAAAGCGACTGCTCGTGGCTGAATATATCTTCGATGCCGTAGCTTCTGACATAGTCGATTCCGGCTTTCAGGGAAGCGATGCCGACGGTGTTGAGCGTTCCGCTCTCCAATCTTTCGGGCATAAAGCCGGTCTGCTCGAGTTCAGCTGACGTAGCTCCTGTTCCGCCCTCGATTATTGTATCAGGAATATATTTGCCGTCGGAGATGAGAAGTCCCGTTCCTGTCACGCCGTAAAGACCCTTATGTCCTGCTGTACAGATGAAGTTCATTCCGTCGTCCAAGCTTAGCGGCATAATGCCGCAAGCCTGTGCTCCGTCGACTATGAAGCAGACGTCCATGCTCCGGCAGATTTCTGCAATTTCACGGATTGGCATGACTCTTCCGGTGACGTTGCTTGCGGCTGTGCAGACGACACAGCGAGTGCCGGGAGTTATAAGCCTTGCGAAATTGTCAAGGGTTTCCTCATCGGTCTTCCCTACTGTAGCGACTTCCACCTCTGCTCCCGCTTTTGAAAGAGCATAGGCTGGACGTGCCACCGAATTATGCTCCATCGAAGAGATTATGAGCCTGTCGTGAGGCTTGACTATGCCCTTTATTGCAAGATTCAGCGAATGGGTGCAATTACTGGTGAAGACTGTGTTTTCGGGAGTAGAGCCGAACATCCCGGCGACTGTGCATCTTGCATCATAGACTATTGCCGCCGCATTATATGAATAAGCGTGCCCCGACCTGCCCGGGTTTCCGCCGTACTTTACGGGTGCTTCCGCAGTGGCTTTCACAACTGAAGGAGGCTTGGGGCAGGTCGTTGCAGCGTTGTCAAAGTAAACTGTTTTCACATTGACAGATCCTTTCGTAAAGACCGTATTTTACATTTCAACCGTCATGCGATCCTTTATCGCAATGCCGCTCTTCTCAAGAATTCCCGTCACATAGCCGGGATTATCCCGTATTCTGACCGAATAGCCGCAACCGGAAGCGAGATTCTTCGGAGTTTTTGACACCTCGCAGAATATTCCCATGCTGTTGAGAAGCTTTTTCGCTTTCATTGCGTAGGTGACGGAAGAAACGGCTAAGAGAGTGTATTTCATCTCAAAGTGCACCTCGCACTTGTTACTGCCTCCGAATTAAAGAGGCTAACATAGTATATGTGAAACGAGGCTTAGTTGACACAAAAAGACTCTGCCGAAACAGAGTCTTTGATACGAAATATCAGTCAGCCTTTTATGAGCGACACAGCGTGTGCGGCTATTCCCTCACCTGAACCGGTGAAGCCCAAGCCCTCTTCCGTGGTCGCTTTGACGGAAACGGCACCCACATCAACTTCCATGGCTCTGGCTAAAGTTTCCCGCATGGTGAGAATATAGGGCGAAAGCTTCGGCTTCTGGGCGATTACGGTTATGTCGGTATTGACTATCTGGTAGCCGTTATCATGCAAAACACGGCAGACCTCTTTTAAAAGCTCTATGCTGTCTGCGCCTTTATACCTGTCATCGGTGTCGGGGAAAAGCCTTCCTATATCTCCGAGTGCCGCCGCACCCAAGAGCGAATCCATCAGTGCATGGGTCAGGACATCGGCGTCGGAATGCCCCAGAAGTCCGAGAGTATACGGTATTTCAACTCCGCCAAGTATAAGCTTTCTGTCAGGGACAAGCTTATGGACGTCGTAGCCGTGACCGATTCTTATGTTGTCAGAGCCTATCAAGCTTTCCGCCATCTTTAAATCCTCCGAAATGGTGATTTTTATGTTGTTCCTCGAGCCCATCGTCAGATGAGGTGTTATTCCCGCCCCGTCAAGAAGCTGTGCATCGTCGGTGTAGTCGCCGGTTGAATTCTCCAAAGCGCAGAGGTAAAGCTTCCTTGAAAAGCTCTGTGGAGTTTTTATGAGATAGTATTTCGAACGGTCAGGGGAATAGGAAGTCTCGCCGTCGGAAAATCTTATCGTCTCGGTCATAGGAGTTGATACAATAGAACTCCCATAACTGAACGCATCGTCCAGAGAAGCCCTTATCTCTTCATATGAGACAAGAGGACGTGCGCCGTCGTGAATCATGATGATGTCTTCACGGGCAGCTTTTACGGCGTTCGTGACCGACTGCTGACGGGTTTCGCCGGAATTCACGAATAGAATTGGCTTCTCTATTCCGGAAAGTGCTGACTTATAGGTGTCAAAAAGCTCAGGCGGTGCGGAAATTATGATTCTCCTGATTTCGGAAAACCCGCAAAACGGTTTGCAGGCACGATATATGCACGGTTTTCCCGAAATCGGGGATAAAAGCTTGTTTTCTCCGCCCATGCGTGTGCTTCTGCCGCCGCAGGCTAAGATGAGCTCTGCTGAGCAGGAAGCGGGCATAAGCTCCGATATATTTTTAGTCATCATCCATTCTCCCAGTACTTTCTGTCAAGGCAACGGTACCTTACTGCCTGAGCGACGTGCTTGCGGTCGATTCGTTCTTCGCCGTCCATATCTGCCATTGTTCTTGAGACCTTGAGAATCCGGTCATAGGCTCTTGCTGAGAGCCCGAGGCGGTCGAAGACCTCGCCCAAAAGCGTGTTGGCGTCGTCAGTAAGAGGGCAGACCTCGTGCAAAAGCTCGGAGGTGATTCTGGCGTTGCAGGTGATTCCTGTGCCCTTGTATCTCTGATTCTGAACCTCTCTTGCCTTCTGGACTCGCTCACGGATAGCGGCACTTGGTTCTTCTTTCTTTGTCGATGAGATGTTTTCGTACTCGACAGGTGCTACCTCGATGTGAAGATCAAACCTGTCAAGAAGCGGTCCGGAAATCTTTGAGAGGTACTGAGATACCTGCTTTTTGGTGCAGACACACTTTTTCTTGGGGTGACCGTAGTAGCCGCAGGGACAGGGGTTCATCGCCGCTACGAGCATTATATTCGACGGGTATGTAACCGTTCCCGATGCTCTTGAAATCGTAACTTTTCCATCCTCTATCGGTTGACGGAGAATTTCAAGGGTTGATCGTGAAAACTCGGCAAGCTCGTCCAAAAACAGAAGCCCGTTGTGTGCAAGGGAGATTTCACCGGGGCGTGGAATTCCTCCGCCACCGGCAAGACCGGCCGTTGAAACGGTGTGATGAGGTGAGCGGAAAGGTCTTTCAACCACCAACGGCGCACTTTTATCTATTAGACCGGCTATTGAGTAGATGTTTGTTGTTTCTATAGATTCCTCAAAGGTCATCTTTGGAAGAATTGACGGAAGTCTCTTCGCAAGCATACTCTTTCCGGAGCCGGGCGAGCCTATCATCAGAAGATTATGCCCTCCACATGCGGCAACTTCAAGAGCTTTCTTTGCGAACTGCTGACCTTTGACGTCGGCAAAGTCGAGAATGGCTACCGTCTTCTTCTCAGCCGGGACATATGGCGGGGCTTTTTCAATGACTATATCGCCGCTCAGAAAGTGAACAACCTCGCTCAGGGATTCGATGCCGTAGACCTCGATTCCCTCAACAACAGAGGCTTCGTAGGCGTTTTCTTTGGGAACATACATCTTTTTAATGCCCATTCGCTGGGCGAATATTGTCATAGGGAGAACGCCGTTTATCGGGCGCAAATCTCCGCTCAGGGAAAGCTCGCCTATGAAGCAGGAGTCTTCGGCGCGTTGTGTGGGAATAGACCCGGAAGCCGTCAGAATTGCAATTGCTATAGCCAAGTCATGCGAAGAGCCGCTTTTCTTGACGTCGGCAGGCGCAAGGTTGACTATGATGCTGACAGGGGGAAAGCGAATCTTAGAAGAACGGAACGCAGAACGGATTCTCTCACGGGATTCCTTTACGGCAATATCCGCAAGACCAACAATGTCAAATCGCTCCATACTTTTCGAAGCCTCGACCTCGACACTGACCTCAAAAGCGTTCATTCCGAACAGTCCGACACTTCTGACTTCTGAAAACATGCCAATCAACCCTTTCCGCTGATATAAGTTCTGTTACTATTCTACATTATTTGAGCCGGTAATTCAAGGGCTGGGGAAAGCATTCTTCGAAAAATTCACAAAAAATTCGCATGAAAATTGCTTTAAACCTTTCATCGGCACTTGTAAAGTCGAAAAAAAAGCTGTATAATGGGATGAGTAGGATTGTAACTAAGAAACGAGATGATTATATGGCTAACAACAATCTGAATTGGGATGACCTTGGCAATGACATCAAGGACGTTATAGACAAAGCTATTTACTCTCAGGATTACAGCGAACTGAATCAGTCAGTCCGGAATCTTGTAGGAAATGTTATAAACATGGGCACTGGTATGCTGAGAAGAGCGGCGGGCGGAGGTTCAGGCTCTTACTACGATAATACTAATCAGGAAAGCTATCAGGATGGAACGGATTCCACTCCGAGAGTAGTTCCGTCTGCCAGAAACCTGCCTGCGCTTTATGGAAATCCGAGTAAGATCACATCCGGCGGAATTATGAAAATAGTCGGAGGAGTTGTGCTCGCCGGCGGTGCGGTTTGCCTTTCAGCACTGATTGCTTTCGTTGGCTGGTGGTTCTATGTGGATTTCGGACTGCTGACCATGCTTCCGGCTCTTGCGGGTATAGCCGTCGGTCTGCCGCTTATTGTCAGCGGTGGCAAGCAGGTTAGCTTTGCGAACAGATTCAAAACCTACAGGCAGATTTTAGGGCAGAAAACCCACTGCACCATTGACAGGCTTGCTCAGAGCGTCGGAAAAAGCGTCAAAAAGGTTCGCAAAGAGCTCCAGAGGATGATTGACGATGGTCTCTTCCTGCAGGGTCACCTTGATGAGAAGCAGACGATCCTCATCACAAGCGATGCTACGTATGAAGACTATCAGAAGAGCCTTATAAAACAGGCGGAGCAGTCGGTCAAGGATATGGCTGAGAAACGGCAGTCTGAAAAAGATGCAAAGCTTCAGGAAGTTTTGGACAAGGGCAACAGCTTTATTGCCCAGATAAGAGCCTGCAACGGCGCTATCCCGGGCGAGGAGATTTCCGAAAAGATTTCCCGCATGGAGCTTATCGTCAGAAGAATTTTCGAGAGAGCTGAGACCAATCCGGAGATCGTTCCCGACCTCAAAAAGCTGATGGACTACTATCTCCCGATGACAGTGAAGCTTCTCAACGCCTATGCGGACATGGACAAACAGCCGGTTCAGGGCGAAAACATTCAGGCTTCGAAGCGTGAGATTGAGGAGACTTTAGATACCCTCAATCAGGCTTTCGAGAAGCTTCTGGATGAGCTTTTTTCCGACACTGCTCTGGACGTTTCGAGCGACATTTCAGTCCTCAACACCCTTTTGGCACAAGAGGGGCTCAAGGGCGACGATTTCAAATAGAGCAAAATAACATTAATATAAATCAATTTCAAGAACAGGAGTATGACTATGGATAATGTAAATGAGCAAGAATTCACCGGTGTTCCCCACCTGACACTTGAGCCCGACCTCGGAAACGAGGCTGTTACCGGGATTGTCGAAGCAGGAAGCCAGAAGCCTACTGAGATCGCTGAGACCACTCTGACGCCTGAGGAACAGAAGGCTGTTCAGGAGTTCGCCGCAAAAATCGACGTCGAGAACACCGCTCAGATTTTGCAGTATGGTGCAAGCACGCAGAAAAAGATGGCTGACTTTTCGGATGCCGCTCTGGCTAATGTCCGCACTCAGGATTTAGGCGAGGTCGGAGACCTTATTTCAAGCATGGTCAACGAGCTCAAGGGCATCAACGAGGAGGAAGAGAAGGGCTTCCTTGGCTTCTTCCGCAAGCAGTCCAATAAGCTTGAATCGATGAAGACGAAGTATGCAAAGGCTGAAGTCAACGTTGAGAAGATCGGCGATGCGCTTCAGGAGCATCAGGTAAGGCTTCTCAAGGACTCCGCTGTTCTTGACAAGATGTATGACCAGAATTTAGCTTACTTCAAGGAGCTTACCATGTACGTCATGGCTGGAAAGCAGAAGCTTGAGGAGACAAGAAACGGAAAGCTTGTTGAGCTGCAGAACAAAGCCAAACAGTCGGGGCTTGCTGAGGATGCTCAGGCGGCGAAAGACCTTTCTGACAAGTGCGACAGGTTCGAGAAGAAGATTCACGATCTTGAGCTCACAAGGGCTATCTCCATCCAGACTGCTCCGCAGATAAGGATGATCCAGAATAACGACAACGTTATGGTCGAGAAGATTCAGACGACTCTTACGAACACCATTCCTCTCTGGAAGAACCAGATGGTCTTGGCTCTCGGAATCGAGCACTCCACCGAAGCGGCTCAGGCTCAGAGACAGGTTACCGACATCACAAATGCTCTTCTCAAGCAGAACGCAGAAAAGCTCCACACAGCTTCTGTTGAAACTGCTCAGGAAGCGGAACGTGGAATTGTCGACATCGAGACCCTCAAGGAGACCAATGAGCAGCTTATCCAGACCCTTGACGACGTCATGAAGATTCAGTCGGACGGCAGAGCCGCAAGACGTGCCGCCGAGGTTGAAATGGCAAGAATGGAGGATGACCTCAAGCAGAAGCTTCTTGAGATCCGTAACGGCGACGAGGCTTGAAGCCAAATCCCGAAAATAAAAATACATTGAAAGGGCGCATTACTATGAGTGAATTAAGACCAAGCGAGATGGAGCTCTACAAGCTCTGGCTGGAAAACGCAACCGAAGACCCGGATTTAATCGAAGAACTCAGATCGGTTGAGGGAGACGACGAGGCTATAAAAGACCGCTTCTACCGTGACCTCGAATTCGGAACTGGTGGACTCCGGGGAGTCATCGGTGCCGGCACATACAGACTCAATATTTATACTATAAGAAGAGCCACTCAGGGGCTTGCTGACTATGTCAACGAAGCTTATCCCGGGCAGGATAATGCTGTTGCCATTGCATACGACTCGAGAATAAAGTCTGATCTCTTTTCGAAAGAGGCAGCAAGAGTTCTCGCCGGAAACGGTATCAAGGCTTATATCTACAGCGAGCTTATGCCTACGCCTATGCTTTCGTGGGCTGTAAGAACTCTTCACTGCAAGGCTGGTATCGTCTGCACTGCTTCCCACAATCCGTCGAAGTACAATGGCTACAAGGCTTACGGCTCTGACGGCTGTCAGATGACCATTGAAGCGGCTGACACAGTTCTTGGCAAAATCAATGCTACTCCGATGTTCGGCGGAGCAAAGCTTGTCGGATTCGAAGAGGGTCTTGCAAGCGGAATGATCGAATACATCTCTCAGGATGTCATAACTGCATATCTCGACGAGGTTCAGAAGCAGCAGATTCATCCGGAGGTCTGTGCCGCAAGCGGACTTAAGGTTGTCTACACTCCTCTTAACGGCACCGGCAACAAGCCGGTAAGAGCTATTCTCAAGAGAATCGGTGTCAACGACGTCACCGTCGTTCCCGAGCAGGAGAACCCGGATGGGCACTTCCCCACCTGCCCGTTCCCGAATCCCGAGATCAAGGAAGCTCTGCACCTTGGCTTGGAGCTCTGCAAGACTGTAAAGCCCGACTTGCTCCTCGCAACCGACCCCGACTGCGACAGAGTTGGTATTGCCGTTCCAGACAAGGATGGAAACTATGTCCTGTTCAGCGGAAACGAAGTCGGAGCTATGCTTCTTGAATACATCTGCAAGGAAAGAATCAAGCTTGGCACTATGCCGGAAAGACCTGTTGCTGTCAAGTCCATCGTTTCCACCGCCATTGCGGACGCTATTGCCGCTGATTACGGCGTCGAGATGAGAAACGTCTTAACCGGATTCAAGTTTATCGGCGAGCAGATCGGCTATCTTGAAGCCGCTGGCGAAGCAAACAGATACATATTCGGCTTTGAGGAGAGCTATGGCTACCTTGCCGGCTCATATGTCAGAGACAAGGACGCTGTTGTCGGCTCGATGATGATTTGCGAGATGGCGGCTTACTACCGCTCAATTGGCGTTTCGCTCTTGGATGCAAGAGAGGCTATGTACAAAAAGTATGGCAACTATGTCCACACCGTTGAGAGCTTTGTCTGCGAAGGTGCCGCCGGTATGGCTGAGATGGCTAAGATTATGGGCGACCTTCACGAAAATCCGCCGAAAGAAATCGCAGGGTTCAAGGTTGTTGCTCTTGCCGACTACTTAAAGAAGACCGACACCGACCTTGTTACTGGCGAATCAAAGGGAATAGATCTCCCGAAGTCGGACGTTCTCAAGTTCACCCTCGATAACAAGGCAACCGTCATCATCCGTCCCTCCGGCACCGAGCCAAAGATCAAGGCTTATTACACCACTATTGCAGCTGTAAGAGAGGATGCAGTAGAGCTCGGACAGAAGATTGCGAAGGAGTTTAAGGCATCGCTTGGGTTCTGATTCAATCAGACATAATAACAAGCCCGCAGGTTCTGAATCTGCGGGCTTTTCGTATGCACTTATTAAAATCAGTTGAACTCTGCGGTGAAGTTGCCGTTTTCGAAAATCTGGACAGCCTGTCCGTCGTGAGTATAGCCGACAATCGACATGTCAGGAGATCCGACCATGAAATCGACGTGAATCATCGAATCATTTACGCCCATGGCGTCGAAGTCTTCCTTCTTGAGCTCCTCGAAGCCCTCTACGCAGTCGTTGAAGCCTCTGCCGAGAGCGATATGACAGCTTGCGTTCTCATCAAAGAGGGTGTTATAGTAGAGGATGTTCTGCTTATTGATGGGAGACTCGCAGGGAACGAGTGCAACCTCACCAATCATGGAAGCTCCCTCGTCCATCGTTACCATCTTCTCAAGAAGCTCCTTGCCCTTTTCAGCACCGTAGTCTACGACTTTCCCGTCCTTGAACTCAAACCAGAAGTTCTCGATTAACTGACCCTGATAGGAAAGAGGCTTTGTGGAGACGACCTTGCCCTCTGCCTTGCCCTTTTCAGGAGTGGTGAAGACTTCTATTGTGGGCATGTTCGGGTTGAAGTATCTGCCGTTAAGGTCGGTTTCTCCGCCGCCGCACCATCTGCCACGAGGCATCAGCCAGACCTTGAAGTCGGTGCCGTTTGAGGACTTATATTCAAGCCTCTCGAAGTGATAGGCGTTGAGCTTTGCGCACTTATGCTTGAAATCTTCGTTTACCTGATTCCAGACCTCGATCGGGTCGTTATCGTCGGTTACATAAACGGTTTCAAGAATTGCCTGCCAGAGCTTTTCCACTGCCTGACTCTTACGAAGACCCGGGAATACCTTCTTTGCCCAAGCTTCGCCGGGAACTGCGGCTATAGTCCACTGGTGACGGTTCTCCATCTTCTCAGAATAAGGCTTTGAAACCTTGTATCTTGCACGGGAAGCCTTCTGCATCTTGTCCATATTGATGCCCTTGAGACCGTCGGGGTCGCTCGAGTCAATCATGATTCTTGCAGGGAGCTCCTCGCTCTGCCACTTCATCTTTTCCTCCTGCCAAGGAAGAATGGTTGAAAGAGTCTTGACGGAAGCGTGTCTGTAGTTGAGCTTCATGATTGCATCACAGCCCCACTCGACATTGACCTTCTTTGCTCCTGCCTTGTAAGCCTCGTCGACAACGAGAGCTGCAAAGTCTGCCTGATCGACGTCGGCATAGACCTGAACAGTCTGTCCTTTCTGGACATTTGCGCCAACTCTGACTATGAGCTTGGCGTACTTTTTTATAGTTGATTTTTTCGTAAGAATCATTTCCTTTCAGCGTTTTACATTGCGGAATCTTCCCGCTTAAATTAAAAGCATAGCACAACGGAAGCTAAAAGTCAATGATTTTACCCGCTATTTTGCCTTTTTCGGCGAATTTTCAGATAGCATGAACTCGGGAAGTAGTCTTTGATGCGGGATAGTCTCCCCAAAAAGGAAATGTCTTAATGCGTCTTCGTAATAAATCGCCGGAATCGAGAGCACCAGCCACAGCACCGAATACGGCAGACATATCTGACCCATCACGTTGAGCGGGAGCTGAGAATAGTCCCAGACCTCAAGCCCCATCACAAGATTTACTATCACCCCGGAGGTGAACTCCATCACCGTAATAGTCATGCTCCCAAGGCAAGCCTGCCATAAAAGGCAAGGTACTTCCCCGCCCTCGTCCATGCTCCCGATAATCGTAAGGCACAACCCACCGACCACAAACATCGAAATATGAGTATATCCCCGCCAGATAATCTCCAAGAGCCCATAAGTAAGCCCACCGGCGACAAATATCACTATACGCTTGATAACCGAAATCGCCACACTTCTTCCCCACATAAAACCATCTCCTCAGAAATACTTCCATTATTTTTGCCGGGACTCAGGAAATAATACTTGGAGGATGAGATTTTATAGATTATGACTATTTCTCCACTATCCTCACCCTCACATTCTCGGGATAGAGAGACAGGACGAGGTCGTAGGGCTTCTCAGAGCCAAAAGTGTCCCAGTCGTAGGAGTATGGGAGGAGGACGGTAAGGGTTTCACCCGATTCCATGGTACATTTCGAACCAGTGCCGGGGTTCAGATAAGCGAAGAGATAAGGGTTGATTCCTCCGCCGGAGGTGTAGGCATATTGCATGCAGAATGAAGAGAGGTCAAGGGCTTTCTCCTCTGCTGTCGGATTGGTGACTATGAGGGTCAGAATCAGGTCGGATTCGTCGCAGTAACTAAGGACTTCTTCGCCGTAAATCTTCATGAGCTCTTCTGAGGAGTATATGCCGTCGTAGGTGCAGGTGAGCTCTAAACCGTTCAGGATGAATGTGTCGCCCGTCTCGTAAACGGCTTTTTCGGTGAAATGGTACTCGATGGCGTTGACATAGATGACTCTTGCCGTGAAAGCTATGGCGATGACGGCTATTATGGCTACTATCCGTTTCATGAAACAATCCTCCCGGCATCTATCTTGAGGATTTCATCAGAGATGAGCTCGAGTTCTTCCCTGTCGTGGCAGGCGACTATGATAAGGGAGCCGTTTTCTTTGAGCCTTGCAAGAATTCTGCGGATGTTCTCGACACCATTGTCGTCGACAGCGTTGATGGGTTCGTCGAGGATGACGAGCTCAGGATTTCCCATCACTGCGGCGGCTATACCGAGCTTTTGCTTCATGCCGAGGGAGAAGCTACGGTATTTGCGCTTGTCCTCCGGGTCGAGACCTACTTCTGAAAGAACAGCTTTGAGCTCGCTATCTGAAAGGTTCTCCCGCAAATCACTTAAGAGTCTGAGGTTCTTTAGAGCTGTGTATTCAGGGAGAAAAGCAGGATTCTCAATCAGGACGCCGACGCTTCTTGGAAACGATATATCTTCACCCAAGACCTCACCATCTATGATGACCTGTCCTGTTGTGGGCTTGATGAGCCCGCAGATAAGGCGCATGAGCATCGTTTTCCCACTGCCATTTTTACCTTGGAAGCCATAAACCTTACCGCCGTGCATGGTGAGGCTGATGTTATCAAGGATTGTCACGCCTGTGATTTCTTTCGTTATGTTTTGTAGTTCTAAGATCATATTTATTCCTCGTCTCTTATGCTTCTGAGAATGTCACGTCGGTTGAAGACTATGAGTCCTGCCGCAAGGCTCAGTGCGAATACTATCGCCAAGGTCAAATAGCTCTCACCTGTTCCGATGCCATACTCCGAAAATGCCGAGAGCTTTAAAAGCTGGGAGCAGTTAGTGAAGAGTATAGGGCTTGTCACATAGGTTGAAGCGGCGGAAAGTGCGGCTACCAATAAGAAACTGATGATGGGTGTGGTCAGAGTCATTAAAAACAGCTGAAATACGCCGGTTACGAATGATGTTGCAATCGGGAGAAGAAGTGCCGCACTTGAAAACTCTTCCGAAATGTCGAGAAGATTAATCTCCCATGAAATGGGGACACCTGAAACTGTGCAGAAGATGAGCGATGTAACCATCATCGTGAGATAATACGCAAGTACCGTCAATGCTATCCATACTACTTTAGAAAGATACCATCTTTTGCGTGAGCCACCGTAGATAAGGACACTGTCGCAGAGGGAGGAAAACGGGTATCTGCCGATTATCCACGATAAATAGAGCTGGATAAGATACCAGACAACAGGGAATCTGAATTCCTCTCCGCTTTGCGGGAATGGTGCGATTGACTTCATGAGATACAGAATATAATCGAGACTTCCCAAGTCCAGAAAATAAAATTTGGCGTATCTGTATAGGGATATATTTGCGACTAAGACTATGCCGGAAAGCACAAGAAGCTTCGGCAGGTCTCTTAAGAATCTTACTTTCAGGTCATACTTAAAATACATCTTTCTTGCGCTCCAAAAGGTAAAATCCGGCGAAGCTTGCCGCCATAAGTACTATGAATTCGCCCATGATAATTCCAAGGCTTATGCCGTCTGATGTCTGGATTGGTCTCAGGAATGTAATCGGGCTGAACTGCGAGAGCGAAAAGAGTGAGTGGACATAGTCGAGAACTTCGAAAACGATGAAGCTGCCGGTGACAGTCAAGAATGCTGAACGGGTGAACATGCTTATGAGCAAGGCAAATGTCGCCATGCAGCCGCACCAGAGCATGTCGATCAGGATGTACAAAAGCGTGTAGAGCATTGGCATTGTGTAGAAAAGATTTCCCCACATGTTGCCCGACTGGACATAATAGTTCTGCGTGACTGCTTCGGGAATGAGCATCGGGAAGACGAGCATCGTAAGAAGCAAGCTTGACAGCAGGATTACTCCGCTCAGCAAGAATCCACTCAGGAAAGAGACTATGTATTTTGAAAGATAGCAATCTTTGCGGTCGACTCTTATGAGAAGATTCTTAAGATAGCCGGTCTTCCTGTCTTTACAATAAGTAGATGCATACGGGAATGCCGCTATTATCGGGAAAAGAAGATAGAGAAGTATCGGCGGGAGGGCGTCATATTCGAGCTCAATGCATGAGTTAAAAACAGTTTTCGGGTAGTAGAGGTAAGCGGAAACCTTATCGCCATAGGTGGCATACTGCTCCGCAAGGCGCACCGATTCCGAAATCTCATACACGAAAAGCCAGACAACCAGCGTAAGACCTATGGCAAGTGCGATATAGAGCTCTTTCGAGGAGAAGAGCCTGCGAAGCTCCAGTTTTAAAGCCTCTTTCATGAAAGCTCCTCCAAGCTGTCAGCAAGCTTGATAAGAGGATTTGTATAGTCGCCGTCATCGCCAAAGTCGGTGAATGCGGCTCCCAAGGCGATATATTTCGAGTCTTCGAGCCCGGACTTTGCCATAAGATAGCCGATTGTTACGGTTTTATCTTCGTTTGCGGTTACGTTTACAGTCATGGCGTTATGCACATCATCGGGAGCGGCTGAATCACTGATGTAGCTTGGCTCCTTGAAGTCGTAGTTCTTGCTTGACTTTCCGTAACAGAGCCAGAAGCAGGACAAGCTGAGAGAGTCAATAGTTTCAGGACTGTTCAGGGTGACCTCAACCGTCACAAATACATAGCCGTCGGCGATAGTTCCGTCATCAGAGAGCGCAGAATACCAGTCGTTGATTCTGTCAGTATCTGTGACTGAGGTTATCTTCCCCTCTTCAACAGTGACTGAGTTCACGGTGCAGTCGACATATATGGCACTGTCGGTTTCCGCCACATAGTACGGAATGGAGTAGGACGAGTCATCGGAGCCTGTTTTGCTTTCAGAGTACATCATGTCATCAGAGCCACAACCGACGAGGGAGGTTGCGAGAAGTATTGAGATAATAATTGTTGATATTTTCTTCATAATCATGTTCCTTTCGTATTTGATACGCTAAGTTTACACCCCTCGTTTCTCTCAAGTCAATAATTCTTAAGAAATCTTAATCTAATCTTAATAGTTCTTAATAATTGGGCATAAAAAGACCCGCCACAAATCGTTTGTGACGGGAAATTTTCTTACAATCCTAAGATGTCAGAGATATTGCCATAGGCTATCTTCTCTATTTCGGAGTCTGTGAAGTCCATCTGGTTAAGAATATCGCAGTAGGTTTCATAGATGTTTTCCGGTTCTACCCGATAGACCTGCGGATAATCGGTAGCGAAAATCAGGCGGTCGGCACCGAATTCACGAAGAATGCAGTTGGAAGTCTCGATTCCATAGATGCGGACGAGCTCAGGCAGGTAAGTTGAAATATCGACATATTCCTTGCCCTCAAGCGCATCCTGCCAGCGTGAGCCGCCCATGTGGGAGATTATTATAGTCCCGTCTGGGAAGACTCTTGATATATTGTGAATTCTGGCTGGAGAACACAAGTCGAAATCAGTTCCCCCGAATGGGTATGAATGAATCATTATCGGGATTTTCAGGTCGCAGGCTGTTCTTATCACCGGAACTGTTTCGAGTGAATCGACCGGAATTCCGAGATTTGATGGGTGGAGCTTCAAGCCCTTTAATCCATATTCCTTGACAGCCTGTTCCAAGAAGTAGGGTGCAGTGTCGTAGAAGTATCCTCCTGCCGGAAGAACATCTGCAAATGAGATGAACCTGCCGTCCGAGGAATTCATCATGTCCGCAAGCCACTGATTTGTCTTGCTGCAATCGGAATTATAGGTTGCGCCCTCGTTTATCGGAACGAGTACTGCTTTTTCAACATTATATCTGTCCATCAGGCGAAGATATTCTTCTCGTTCGGCATGCTTCCAGACGCCTCCTATCCAGCTAAGGGTTTCTTCGGGAACGAGATGAACGTGTGCGTCTATTTTTTTGACGGTTTTCCAGTCCAAGTGGGATGCCTCCTTCTTGCTTATGCTTTTCCACCCTTTACTCCCTTTGTGCCGCCTAAATGCACCCCGCTTAAGACGTTCGTATCAAAAGTATAGGTGATGCTTTGCTGTTCACGGTAGCGTTTGAGGGAGAGGGAGATCATTCTTTCGAGTAGTACTGCATACTTGACGCCCTTTGGCTCCCAGAGGTAGAACGAGAGCGAGCCGGGGATGGTGTTGATTTCGTTGAGATAAACCACGCCGGAATCGTTGTCGATCATAAAGTCGATTCTGGCGACACCGTTGCAACCGAGAGCCTTGAACGCTTTGACTGCGTATTCCTGAATTGCGGTGGTATTCTCCTGAGAGATGTCTGCGGGGATTACACGCTTGGTGCTCGCCATGCCCTTTGAGGATTTCGAGCCGCCCATATACTTGTCGTTGAAGCTTAAGATTTCGTCGGCACTGACCGGTCTTTCGCATACGGAGGCTTCGGCTTCACGGTCGTCACCTAAAACGGCACAGTTGACCTCTGTGAGATTCGTTATAGCCCGCTCAACGAGGACTTTCTTTGAATACCTGAAAGCGTCGGAAAGAGCCGCCTCAAGCTTTTCTCTCGAATCTGCCTTTGAAATGCCGATGCTCGAGCCGAGGTTGACGGGCTTTACTATGACAGGATAGTCAAACTTTTTCTCGATCGAGAGCATGACAAGGTTCGGGTTATCGTCGAACTCGTCAGAATAGCAGAGCATACAGTCAAGAACCGGGATTCCGTTGTCCTTAAAGACGCATTTCATGGCGTATTTATCCATGCCAAGAGCGGAGGAAAGGACGTCACAGCCGACATACGGGAGTCCGAGCATGTTGAGGTAGCCGGCGACAGTTCCGTCCTCGACGTTTGTGCCGTGGACTATCGGGAAAGCGATGTCTACATAGTCTACAAAAGGCTTCTTAAGAAGCTTGGTCTCAACTCTGTGGAGCTCTACCCGATCTCCCACTCTTGCGAACGTGACACGGTAGCTTTCGGAGAGAAGCTTTTTTATGTCTTTGTAAGCTTCTATATCCGCTTCATGCTCGCCGGTGTACATTTCGCCGGTCTTGGATATGTAGATGGGGATTATGTCGTATTTTTCTTTGTCAAGATAGGCATATGCCTGAAGAGCAGAGATTATCGAAATCTCATGCTCGGTGCTTCTGCCTCCGAAAAGTAGCGCAAGTTTGATTTTCATATTGGTCTTCCTTTCCTCTCATCAATAATTATCGGGTAGGTCGTTCTCAAGTAATATTATCTTACGTTTTCCGTCGGTTGTCAAGGAGTAAACTGCTCCCATCGCCTCATTTAACGTTTCCGCAACATAGATTTTATCCTCCGGATAGCCGGCTTCGGTGAGTCCGTCGTGAATTGGCTTGGTCTGGGCTGAGCCCACAAGTGCGACGAAATCGCAGACTGCGGCGGCTTCCATACCGAATTCTTTATTGAGTTCATACTGCTTTGAACCAAGCTCAATCATTCCGGGTGTTACTAAAATCTTCATTCCATCGGTCATTGAGAGAGCTTCAAGAGCAGCCCTTGCGCCGGAGGGGTTCGAGTTATAGGCGTCATCGATGACGGAATAATCACCTTTGTTGATTAGCTGTAGCCGGTGAGGGACGCTCTCAAGCTTTCTGACAGGAGCTTTGAGCTCTTCGAGGGTGATTCCGAGGGAATTTGCAACAGCGATTGCACCGCAGATATTGATTACATTGTGTTTTCCGATAAGCTGAGTGCGGTATTCACAGCTCTTGCCGGAGGGCGAATGCACTGTGAAAGTTGAACCCTTTTCGGAAATGCTCAGGTCGGTTACATAGTAGCCGGAACGGTCTTCTATGCCATAGGAGATGTGTTCATATTCCGGCGAAAGCGACTGGATATTTTCGTTATCCATGTTTAAGAAGAGCATGCCCTTGCCTTTTACAGCGTCGGCGAGTTCGAACTTGGTCTTTCTGACGTTTTCTATACTGCCAAAGCTTTCGAGGTGCATTTCGCCTACTGAGGTTATGATGCCATGCTTTGGATGGACTATGTCGCATATCTCTTTTATGTCGCCGACATTCTTGGCACCCATTTCACAGAGGAAGATGTCGTGGGTGGCTCGGAGTGATCCTCGGATGGTCTTGACCACTCCCAATGGAGTATTGAAGTTTCCGGGAGTTTTCAGGACGTTAAATTTTACACTTAAAAGAGAGTCGAGGAAGTATTTGACGCTTGTCTTGCCGAAGCTTCCGGTGATTCCGATAACGGTAAGATTCGGGCAGTCGGCTAAGATGCGCTTGGCGTCGTTGATATAGTGCTGATTGATGGCGAGCTCCATGGGACGATTGATGAGATTTGCAAGGAGCACCATCCACGGGACTAAGAATATCCAGAGTGCCATCAGCGGCGCAGAGATATTCACAGGAATAAGCCAGAGAAGAATTACCGGGATGATGTAGAGAACCGCAAGTGTCGCTATAAGCCGCTTGACCCGGGCTGTGTACTTAAGCGGCACTTTGTCCTTGCCTTTCGGAAGCTGAGGAAGTGCTGTCAACAGGATAAGTATTGCAGATAACAGGAGCGGAATAAGAGAATTAACGCTGATTGTGCTCAGCACAACAGCTATCACAAGTACAGTAAGGTGCACTACCATATAAGTTGAGTCATGGGAAAAGAGCCACTTTGCCTGCACTTTCGGTTTATATGAATTCAGCTGGAACATGTGGATGAAGTGGCGTGAAGACACGCATGCCGCAAGTACATATGCTATGACGCTGAGTATCATGAACAGGTTGATCATCGGTTACGACCTCCGGTTTTATAATGGAATTCCCAAGAATGAACGGATTGCACGTTCCGTTAGCTCGGGAGCTTGCAGGAAAGAATAGTGCCCTGCCCCGGTCACACGAACTAAACCAGCATCAGGGATAAGCTTCTCGAATGTTTCGCCGTCTGAGATGGGAGTAGCGGTGTCGGCAGTGCCCCAGATGAGAAGCGACGGGACTTGAATTTTCCCGAGAAGCTCTGTCAGGTCTTCGTTCACGACTTTTACGAGGGTTGCCCGCATTGTGGGGGTGGAGCTCTTATAGTCAGCTGAACCTCGCTTGTTTCTTAAGTTGTCAAGTGCATCCGGGAAGAGTGCCTTTATAGGCTTGAAGCTTAAGACTGCTTTGCCCACTTTGTAGCATGCAAGGCTCAGCTTCTGCTTGGCGGTCTTTTTTGGCTTGATGCCGGCAGAGTCTATGAAGACAGCTTTTGTGACACTTGGGAGGAGATTCCCAGAGAGCTCTTTTATCATGATTCTCCCGCCAAAGCTGTGACCGATGAGGCAGACAGGCTTGACTCCCAGTTGATCCAAAAACGCATTCACGAATTTCACATAGTCGTCGACACTCCAAGGCTCGGGCGGCTCTTCGCTCTGTCCAAATCCCGGAAGATCAAGTGCCAGTGCGGTATATTTCTCAGAAACGGCGGTCATGAGCTTATCGAAAAGCTCAATATTTGATCCCCAGCCATGGAGGAAGAGGACCGTTTCGCCAGTTCCTGTCATTTTGTAGTTTGTTTTTATGCCATTGATAGCTATAGTCATGCCATGCTCCTTAGTTTTCGCGTTTTCTGTCATGATACAGTATATCACTTTGCAAGAAAAATTTCCACTGTTTTTTATACATTTTTGGGCGAATGTCGAAACTGTGAAAATTATATCTGAAAACACTCATTTGGGCTTGAAAAAATCGGGGCGTTGTGCTACAATAGTCTTGATTCGGCAATTTGAAAGGAGAACTGCTATGATACTTTTAGAAGCGCAAACCCCGTCAACCGTAACCGTAGTTGGTCTCGGTATTGGCACGGTTTTCTTCGGACTGATTTGTCTTATCGCCATCTGCTATCTGCTCGGCTTCATCATGACAAAATTAAGCAAGAGCAAGGCTGATAAAGAGCCTGCTACTGCTGACGCTGTTACTGCCACTGCTGTGAATGCACCTGCCAGCGAGCCTATAGTCAACAGACAGGAGCTTATTGCGGCTGTTTCCGCCGTTATTGCGGAAGAGCTCGGGCAAGACGTAGAAGCAATCAGGATTAAATCTATTAAGAAGCTGTAATACTTTTATGCAGCACTTTGATGACAATGGAGGAAGGTCATATTATGAAACACTATCACGTTAATGTAAACGGAACCGATTACGAAATCGAAATTGAGGAAATTTCCGCTGAGGAAGCTAAGTCCCGTCAGGCTGCTCCTGCTGCCGCAGCACCTGCTGCATTTGCACCTGCCACTGTACCGACTGGTGCTGAGATGGTTTCCGCTCCGATGCCGGGAACTATCCTTTCTGTAAATGTTTCAGCTGGTCAGTCTGTAAACAAGGGCGACGTCCTTATGATTTTAGAGGCTATGAAGATGGAGAACGAAATCATGGCTCCGAAGTCCGGCAAGGTTTCAGCTGTCAGCGTTTCAAAGGGCTCATCGGTCAAGACCGGCGACGTTCTTTGCGCAATTGAATAACGGCGGTTTGCAACCGTATTTACGGAAAGGAGACAAAAAGCTTAAATGAATGAGATTTTAAATTTTCTCCAGACGACCGGCTTCGCCATGATTGCGGATAACTGGAAGGTTATCATCATGATTGCTATCTCATGCGTGCTTCTGTACCTTGCGATAGTGAAGAAGTTTGAGCCGCTACTCTTGCTGCCGATTGCGTTTGGCATGCTCTTAACCAACATTCCGGGTTCTGAAATGTTCCACGAGGTTCTCTTCGTAGATGGACATATTCACTGGGATCTGTTCGGCGGAGCAGCAATAGATGCAGACTTTATTCAGAACCTGCTTGAAAGTGGAAGTTCAACAAACATAGCTCTTGCCAATACTCTTGAAGTAGGGCAGACAGTTACTGTTGGACTTCTGGATGTACTCTACTTGGGCGTCAAGCTGGGCGTTTATCCCTGCCTTATCTTCATAGGCGTTGGTGCTTCTACTGACTTTGGTCCTCTGATCGCTAACCCGAAAACGCTTCTTCTGGGTGCTGCCGCTCAGGTCGGTATCTTCATTACATACATCGGTGCAACCCTTATGGGCTTCACTCCGCAGGAAGCAGGCTCTATTGCTATTATAGGCGGTGCGGACGGTCCTACTGCTATCTACACCACATTGCAGCTGGCTTCTAATCTCTTAGGTCCTATAGCGATTGCGGCTTACTCTTACATGGCACTTGTGCCTGTTATCCAGCCACCGATTATGCGTGCGCTTACTACCAAGGAAGAGCGCAGAATCGTTATGAAAGAGCTTAGACCTGTTTCGAAGACCGAGAAGATCATCTTCCCGATTGTTGTTACAATCTTTGTAGCACTCTTAGTTCCCTCTGCCGCTCCGCTTATCGGATGCCTGATGCTTGGAAACCTCATGAGAGAGTGCGGAGTTACCGAAAGACTTTCAAAGACCGTTCAGAACGAGCTCATGAATATCTGCGTTGTATTCTTGGGCGTTTCCGTAGGTGCAACCGCTACTGCGAACACCTTCCTTAATCTCAAGACCATTGGAATACTCGTCCTTGGTATCGTTGCGTTCAGCATCGGAACTGCCAGCGGAGTACTTCTTGCAAAGCTTATGAACGTCTTCTCTAAGAAGAACAAGATCAATCCGCTTATCGGTGCAGCTGGAGTTTCGGCTGTTCCTATGGCGGCGAGAGTTGCGCAAAGAGAAGGTCAGAAAGAAGATCCCTCGAACTTCCTGCTCATGCACGCCATGGGTCCGAACGTCTCGGGAGTTATCGGCTCTGCTATTGCGGCGGGTGTTCTCATCTCGCTTCTGGGCTGATATGAAAGGAGTTCTATATGGCAACAGCTAAAGCTAATAAACTATACATTACAGATACAATTTTAAGAGATGCGCATCAGTCTCAGGCGGCAACAAGAATGAGGCTTGACGACATGCTCCCCGCTTGCCCGGTTCTTGACTCCATCGGGTACTGGTCGCTTGAATGCTGGGGCGGTGCGACTTTTGACACCTGCATGAGATTTCTTAACGAAGATCCTTGGGAAAGGCTGAGAGCTCTAAGAAAGGCTATGCCGAACACCAAGCTGCAGATGCTTTTCCGTGGTCAGAATATCTTGGGCTACAAGCACTATGCGGACGACGTTGTCGATGCATTCGTCAAGAAATCTATCGAGAACGGCATTGACGTTATCAGGATCTTCGATGCTCTTAACGACACAAGAAACCTGCAAGCCGCAATCACTGCCACAAAGAAATACGGCGGAATATGCGAGGCGGCTCTCAGCTACACCACAAGCCCCGTTCACAGCAAGGAATACTTCGTCAAGCTTGCTATGGAGCTTGAGGAGATGGGCGCAGACACTATCTGCATAAAGGATATGGCGAACCTGCTTCTGCCTTACGATGCGGCTGAGCTTGTCAAGGAGCTTAAGGCTCACGTCAAGATTCCGATTCATCTTCATACACACAACACCACTGGTACAGGCGACATGGTCAACCTCATGGCGGCACAGGCTGGAGTTGACATTGTCGACACTGCGCTTTCGCCTCTTGCAAACGGCACTTCACAGCCGGCTACTGAATCTTTGGTAGCTACTCTTGCCGGAACTGACAGAGATACCGGACTTGATCAGAAGAAGCTCGCCGAAGCGGCGGCTCACTTCAGAACGGTTGCTGACAGGCTCAAGGAAGCCGGAAGCCTCGACTCGAAGGTTTTGCATGTTGACACCAAGACGCTTATGTATCAGGTTCCGGGCGGAATGCTCTCGAACCTCATCTCACAGCTCAAGCAAGCCAATGCCGAGGATAAGTACTATGAGGTTTTGGACGAAGTTCCGAGAGTAAGAAAGGACTTCGGCTATCCCCCGCTCGTAACTCCTACCAGCCAGATTGTCGGCACTCAGGCGGTTATGAACGTCCTTTCCGGCGAGCGTTACAAGATGCTCACCAAAGAATCGAAAGGACTCCTCCGTGGCGAATACGGTCGTCTTCCGGGCGAAGTTAACCCGGATGTCAGAAAGAAAGCCGGCATCAGCGACGACGAGGTCATCACCTGCCGTCCCGCCGACAATCTTGAGCCGGAGCTCGACAAGTACCGTGAAGAGGTCAAGGACATTCCCGGCTTCAACGGCTCTGAAGAGGATGTTCTGAGCTATGCCCTCTTCCCGCAGGTCGCAACGAAGTTCTTCGCATCGAGACTCGAGAAAGACAAGAAAGTCGCTGTCACCAAGCCAGCTGACAATGGTCCGAGAGTTCTCTATGTTGATGACTGCTCTATTCAGTAATTTCTAAAATAAGTCTCCCCGAGAGCAAATCTTGGGGAGATTTTTCTTGCAATAAAAGCCGTGATGATATATAATAGCCTAAGAACTCGAAAGGAGTGTTATATTATGAAAAATCAGAAGCAAATAAGACAAACGGCTTACAAGCCGGACGACGGATTTATCGGCAGAAAGCAGGAGCTTATCCGTGAAACGGTTATTCCCTATCAGTATTCTGTTCTTCGGGATGAAGCTCCCGACACTGAGAAGAGCCACGTTATTGCGAACTTTGTCAATGCTGGGAGAGCTCTTCGGGGCGAGGACGTCGGCGACGGATTCTATGGAATGGTATTTCAGGATAGCGACGCCGCAAAGTGGCTGGAAACTGTAGCTTATTCGCTGGCGATTCATCCGGATGAGGAGCTTGAAGCAACGGCAGATGAAGTTATCAACATCATCGCTTCAGCTCAGGACGAGGACGGGTATCTTGACACGGCATTCACTATCAAGGACAGAGACCATCGCTGGCAGAATTTACTTGAGGGGCACGAGCTCTATTGTGCCGGGCACATGATGGAGGCGGCTTGCGCCTATTATGAGGCTACCGGAAAGGACAAGCTTCTTAAGGTTATGGAGAAGAATGCCGAGCACATTTATGACGTTTTCATCACCGGTGGTCACAAGGGCTATCCCGGACACCCGGAGGTCGAGCTTGCTCTTATGAAGATGTATCGGCTGACCGGAAATCACAAGTGCCTTGAATTGGCGGAGCACTTTATAAATGTCCGTGGCGTCGACCCGCATTACTTTGAAAATGAAAGAAAATCCCGTGACTGGGTTGTCTGGGGAAGCGACGGCAGGGATCACGACTACCAGCAGAGCGGCAGACCTGTCAGAGAGCAGTCGGACGCTACCGGGCACTCGGTCAGAGCGGTCTATCTCTACACTGCTATGGCTGACTTGGCGAGCGAAACGGACGATAAAGAACTGTTGGACGCCTGCAACCGCCTCTGGGAAAGCATCACCGGAAAGAGAATGTACATCACCGGCGGCATCGGCTCAAGTGTAAATGGTGAAGCCTTTACAGTTGATTATGACCTTCCGAATGACACCGCCTACTGCGAGACCTGCGCATCAATCGGGCTGATGTTCTTCGCTTCGAGGATGCTTGAAAGCAACGCTGACGGCAGATATGGCGACGTTATGGAACAGGCTTTTTATAACACCGTTCTCGCCGGAATCCAGCTTGACGGGAAGAGCTTCTTCTATGTCAATCCGCTCGAGTGCGTGCCGGGCATCTCAGGAAAGGCTTCTACGCACTGGCATGACCTGACCCAAAGACCGAAGTGGTACGCCTGTGCGTGCTGTCCTCCGAATCTGGCAAGGTGCGTCTGCTCTTTCGGAAAGTATGCCTATGGCGAAAATGAAAAGACTGCTTTCTGCCATATGTTTGCTTCGGGAAAGGTTGAATTTGAAAACGGGCTTAAGCTCTCCTGCAAAACTGAATACCCATTTGGGTTTGATGTCAATTACACTGTCCTTGACGGTGAGGGCGCGCTTGCTATAAGGATTCCAGCATGGAGCAAGGAGTTTAGCTTGACAGTTAACGGCGAAATAGTGAACCACGAAATCAGAAACGGCTACGCATATCTCAGTGTCAAAGCTAGCGACGAGGTGGCATTGAAGCTTGATTCACTTCCCTACTATGTCTATCCGTCAAATAAGATTCCGGAGCTTACGGGATCGGTGGCACTTTGCCGAGGACCGCTTGTCTACTGCTTTGAGGGTAAGGACAACGGCTGGTGCGACGGAAATATTCTCTCGCTGTCACTGACAGGAGATGACGATATTTCCCCGGAAAAGGCGGAGAGGCTTCCCGATGAGATAGTGGCACTGAAAGTTCCTGCTGTCAAGAGCTGTGAAGTGAGTGGGCTTTACACACTTAGCAAGCCGGTGTATGAAAAGGGCTATGCCAAGGCGATTCCCTACTATGCATGGTGCAACCGTGGAGAGAACCAGATGAGGGTCTGGATGAACCTGATTTGAGGCAAAATAAAAACAGGAGCTTTATTCGGCTCCTGTTTTCTTATGCTTATTCGGTTTTATCAAGCATTTCGCTCATCGTTCGCCAGCCAAGGACAGCGCATTTGACTCGTGATGGCATGTGGGAGACGTCTTTCAATGCTCCTGCCTCTTCGAGCTCCTCTATCTCATCATCTGTAGCTTCTCCCTTGATCATCTTTAAGAACAAGTCAGACAGATGCTGGGCTTCCTCTTTTGTCTTGCCGATTACAAGATCAAGCATTATGTCGACCGACGCCTGAGAAATGGCGCAGCCGTCGCCCTCGAAAGAGCCGTCAACAATTACACCGTTCTCAACCTTAAGCTGCAGGACAATGTCATCGCCACAAGAGGGGTTTACACCCTCCAAAGCGCAGGTTGCGTCCTCAAGCTTGCCTTTATACTGTGGATACAGGTTGTGGTCTGTCAGGACTTCATTATAAAAAGTGTTATTCGCCAAGACCCATTCGCCTCCTGAGTGTTTTAAGGGATTCTACGAAGCGTTCGATGTCACGCTCATCGTTGTAAAATGCGAGGCTTGCTCTTGCAGAAGAGCGTATGCCCAAGAATGTATGAAGCGGCTGAGCGCAGTGATGACCGGCTCTGATTGCGACTTTGTCCTCGTCTAAGATCGCAGAAATATCATGCGGATGAACGCCATCGACAGTGAAGCTGACTATTCCGGAGTGGTTTCTATAATCAGAAGAGCCGATTATGTTGACGTGTGGAATACGGCTCATCTCTTCGAAAAGAAGCTTTGTCAGCTCGGTTTCCCTTGCGTGGATGGTGTCCATTCCAATACTCTCGATATAGTCGATAGCCGCTGAGAGACCGACTGCGCCGCCTGCGCTGACTGTTCCCGCCTCGAACTTGTGAGGGAGCTCAGCATAGGTCGCCGAATCTCTGGTGACATACTCTATCATCTCGCCGCCGGAAAGAAATGGCGGCATTTTTTCAAGCAAGGCTTCCTTGCCATAGAGGACACCGATGCCCATCGGAGCCATCATTTTGTGACCGGAGAATGCAAGAAAATCGCAGTCAAGCTCTTTAACGTCAATAGCCGTATGCGGTGCGCTCTGGGCGGCATCGACGAGAACCACTCCGCCGTTAGCATGAACAAGTGAACTCAGCTCTTTTACCGGGTTCTCGCTTCCTAAGACATTTGAAACCTGCGCCATTGCGGCAAGCTTGGTTTTATCAGTCACTGTGGCTTTAAGCTTGTCCATCGGATAAGAGCCGTCCGGCTCACATTCAAGATACTTGAGCTTAGCACCGGTTTTTCCTGCGACCATCTGCCACGGGAGGATGTTTGAATGATGCTCAGAAATCGTTATCAGGATTTCGTCGCCATCATGAAGATGATTCAAGCCGTAGCTATATGCAACCAGATTAATGCTTTCTGTTGTGTTCCGGGTGAAAACTATCTCGCTCGCTTTCGGGGCTTTTATGAAATCCCTTACTTTCTCACGTGCATTTTCGTAATGCTCGGTGGCGTCATAGGCAAGAGAGTATAATCCTCTTAAGGGATTTGCGTTAGAGTGCTCATAGAAATCACGGACTGCGTCCAAAACCACAGCAGGTCTTTGCTCGGTGGCGGCGTTGTCAAGATAGGCTATATCCACGCTTCTGAGAAGCGGAAAATCTTCTTTATAGCTTCGCA
The DNA here is from genome assembly GCA_021203065.1 of Oscillospiraceae bacterium. Classification (GTDB taxonomy): domain Bacteria; phylum Bacillota; class Clostridia; order Oscillospirales; family Ruminococcaceae; genus Faeciplasma. Next base: position 18,871 of record JAJQBX010000032.1, on the reverse strand, counting down.
TCTTCGCCTCCGTCTGAATCGTCAGAAATGAGGCTGTGAGCGAGTGTTCTGACGTCACCGTCCGGAATGTGGGAAATTATGGCGTCAAGCTTTGCATGAGCGATTATGTCCTCAGCTGCCTCAGGAGAAATCCCACGTGAGCCGAGATAGAAGATGATATTGTCATCAAGCCTGCCTATCGATGCTCCGTGGTTACCCTCAACGTCCTCTTCATTGCAAAGGATAAGCGGAATTGTCTGGTTTATCTGATTGTCGCCTAAGAGAAGTATATCCTCGTTTTCAGTTCCCTTTGCGCCGGCGCAGCCCTTGATGAGGTCGATTGTGCCACGGAAAATCTTGGTTGAGTCGTTCTCCAAAATTCCGGAAGCGAATATATCCGATTCGGTTTTTCTTCCGGTGTGGCGGACGACATAATTCATGTCTAAGCTCTGGTTTGTCTTGACACGATAGCCGGCGTTCGCTGAGAATGAGCTGTGCTCGCCTGCTAAATCGACTGAGACTGCGACATATTCACTCTTGCCGCCAAGCTCAAGTTTTGTGAGATTGAAGCTTGCGCCCTCTTCGCAGGTGCAGCCGATGTCGGTGATTACATCGGACTCACCTCCAACCGACTGAACTACAGACAGATCGACTTTTGAGCCTTTTCCGGCAAGGATCTTGATTTCGAGAACCGCTGTGCCCTCGCCTGTCATGATTACTGAAACCGGAAGAGTGGCGTTTTCTTTGGCTTTAAGAAAAAGCCTTGCAGTCTTACCGCCATCAAAATTATAATTGAGAACCGCCGGCGATGCTTCGCTTTCGGATTCTATGAGAACTGAGTCGCCGGTGAGATGCTCGCTTAGCTCTCCAGCAGCAGAACTGATGCCGGTTAAGGCTTCATCGTGAGTGAGCTTCATGCTGTCTGGAAGCTTTGTTATTTCAGGGGCACAGCTGAGTGCAGGAACTTCTCCTGAATAATTAGCCTCGTTCATCTTAAGGCTGTTCCATGTCCTCACGGGGAGCGGATTCAGAATAGTATTTTCAGTTGTCATTCTTTCCCCTCCTTAGCCTATTGCGCCCTTCATCTCGAGGCGGATGAGGTTATTCATCTCAACGGCGTACTCAAGAGGAAGCTCCTTTGAAACGTTGTCGGCAAAGCCTCCGACAATCATCGCCCTTGCGTCCTCCTCGGAAATGCCACGGGACATGAGGTAGAAGACCGCATCGTCGCTGATTCTGCCAATTCTCGCTTCGTGTCCGACATCAGCATCACCGGTTCTTATATCCATAGCCGGAATTGTATCGGAACGGGAAATGTCGTCGAGCATCAGAGACTGGCAGGAAACCGCCGCCTTGCTCTTGTGGGCGTTCTTTCCGACGATAACAGAGCTACGGAATGTGCTTATGCCGCCGTCTTTCGAGATGGATTTTGTGTTGATATATGAGGATGTATTTTCGCCGATGTGGACAACCTTTGCACCGGTGTCAAGGTTCTGACCCTTGCCGGCGAATGTGATTCCGGTGAATTCCATACGGGAATTCTTGCCCTTAAGGATTGTCATCGGGTATAGATAGGAGACATGCGAGCCAAATGAGCCGGAAACCCACTCCATAGTGCCGCCCTCTTCGACGGTTGCACGCTTGGTGTTGAGGTTATACATGTTCTTCGACCAGTTTTCAATTGTTGAATACCTGAGGCGGGCATTCTTTCCGACGAAAAGCTCAACGCATCCGGCATGGAGATTAGCGACGTTATACTTGGGAGCAGAGCAGCCCTCGATGAAGTGGAGGTCTGCACCCTCGTCGACGATGATAAGCGTGTGCTCAAACTGTCCGGCACCGGGAGCGTTCAGCCGGAAATATGACTGTAGCGGAATTTCAACCTTGACTTTTGGCGGGACATAGACGAACGAGCCGCCAGACCAGACTGCGCCATGAAGTGCGGCGAACTTGTGGTCATTCGGCTTTACGAGCTTCATGAAGTGGCTTCTTATCATGTCGGCATATTCGCCGTGCATTGCGCTTTCAAGGTCGGTGTAGACGACGCCCATTGCGGCAACCTCTTCACGGACATTATGGTAGACAAGCTCGGAATCGTACTGCGCTCCGACGCCAGCCAAAGACTTTCTTTCAGCCTGAGGGATTCCGAGACGCTCGAATGTGTCCTTTATCTCATCCGGTACATCGCTCCACTTTGCGCTCATCTTGGTGTTAGGTCTTACGTAGGTTACGATGTTGTCCATGTCCAAGCCGTCAATCGGCGGTCCCCAGTTCGGGACAGACATGCTGTTATATATCTGTAAAGACTGCAACCGGAAAAGGTTCATCCATGCCGGGTCGTTCTTCTCTTTTGAAATTTTATCGACAATTTCCTCTGTGAGACCGGCATTCAGCTTGTAGTTATCCCTATCCTCGTTCCGGAAATCGTACATGTTGCGGTCGATATTCTCAACCTGACTTTTTTCTTTCATCATGACTCACTTTCCTGCCAATTCGATATATCTCTCATAGCCATTTTCGTTTATGTCGTCAACTACGGAGGCGTCGCCATCGGCAACTATATGACCGTCGACCATTACGTGGGTTTTGTCTATATCGAAAGCATCGAGGATTCTTGTTGAGTGGGTGATGACGAGGAGTGCGCCGTTCTCCTCCTCAAGATATTTTTTGATTCCATTGGAGACAAGCCGCACCGCGTCGACATCAAGACCGGAGTCGGTCTCATCGAGTATTGCAAGCTTCGGGCGGAACATGAGAAGCTGCAGAATTTCCGTCTTCTTTTTCTCTCCGCCTGAAAAGCCAACATTCAAATCCCTCTTGGCGTAGGACGGGTCTAACTGCAAAAGCTCCATTGCGGCGGCAAGCTTTTTCTTGAAATCAAAGAGCTTAAGACGCTTGCCGGTTCTCTGCTCGAGGGCACTTCTTAAAAAGCTCTCGACGGTGAGTCCCGGAACTTCCAAAGGTGTCTGGAACGAGAGGAACATTCCGGCTTTCGCTCTTTTGTCGGCGGACTCAGATGTTATATCATTTCCCGAGAAAACTATACTTCCCGAGTCTATAGAATACTGGGGATTACCCATCAGGGCATAGCCGAGGGTCGACTTTCCTGCGCCGTTGGGTCCCATCAGAACATGGGCTTCGCCCTCGTTAATCTGCAAATTGACATCATGCAGGATGTGTTTATCGTCAATCGAGACGTTAAGATTATTCACTTTCAAAAGTGCTGACACTATATTTCACACTCCGTTTAAATATACATTATAAAAACCAACCTTTGCGGTGGGTTAAAGATATAGTATCACATCCGGGGGCTCTTGTCAAGGGAATATGCCCCATTTTGAGCTTCACAAATCAAGATTTTTGATGGGACTTGAAATTTATCTGCGACTGGTGTATACTATAATAAGATTGGAGTGAGCGCAATGTTTATCTCATCAAAGGGCAGATATGCCCTGAGAGTAGTTGTTGATATAGCCGAAAGGCAGACGGATGAATATATCCCGCTTCAGGAGATTGCCGACGGTCAGCATCTTTCTGAAAAATACCTCGAAGCCATCGTCAAGAGCCTTGTTTCGGGCGGAGTTCTGGAGGGTCAGAGAGGCAAAGGCGGCGGCTACAAGCTGAGCCGTTCCCCCGACGAGTGCACCGTCGGAGAAATCCTGAGGCTCACCGATGGCGAACTCGCCCCGGTCTCCTGCGTCGACAAGTCTGTTGAGCAATGCGAAAGACGCTACGAATGCCGGTCATACCCGATGTGGCAAGGGCTCGATAAGATGATTTCGGAATATCTGGATGGGTTTACTATTCAGGATTTGATGAGGAATGAAGATTAAAGAAAAGCCGACGTGATGAGCGTCGGCTTTTGCACTCTTTATTTCTTTGTTAACGCAACGCCGCACCACGTGACGCCCGTGTTATTCCTTATCCAAAGATTGTCTTTTGTTTCAGGAAGATCCGCTGTGTAAATTTGATAAGGGTCGTCTAGCAAATAATTTGCCTCTTGATAGTAGTTATATGCTAAAATTACAGCTCCATCAGATGCAAAATCCCCCGAGCAATTATGCCATGTACCAAACTTCGAATATGTCATCTCGTACTCCACAGTTATGGTTTTGGATGACTCGTCAACATCTATGACATTAACCCATATGTAATTAGTGCCGTCATCATAGTACCATTCTCCCTCAATATTCCAAGTCGCTCCCGTATAAGAGCTTGAAGTTTCATAATACCAACCCCTTCGTGGGCGAAAACTATATTCGACAGTAGCTACTCTTTGCGTTGAAACATATCCCTCCGTTTTACTGACATTATAGGTAAATATAGAAGAATTGTCACTATCTTCACGGGAAACGAATTCGTAGCTCTCATAATTCGCTGCGACAACTTCATCTGCTTCTGCTTGTGAAACTTTATTCTTCGCATTGTAGCTATAAGAATCGTTATAATAATCTTCCAATATCCATCCGTCATTGTACAAGACATAAGTCAATTCGTATCCTGCATAGTAAGTGCACTCGTCATTGGAAGCAACAACCTCAATCCAGACATAGTCAGTTTTACTGTCAACATTTGTCTGACGCTTTGTTATTGTCGACGAGTTGATTTTCAGACCACAGTCAGAATAGATAGAATCCTCGTTTTGTATGTCCTGACAAATTGCAGACTGGCTCTTTCCAGATGCCGTTCCACAGGAAGTGAGTGAGAACATCAAAATGACGCTCAGTGCCATAAGTAAGATTAATGTAATTCTTTTTTTCATAATATTTTCCTCCATACAGTATAGTTTCCGAGACAGGTTTATTACCCTGTATGCATATCATAACACCGACGATCCGGATGCTGTAATCTGGATTTTACGTGGTATCCATGTATACACCGCCATATAACACACCGTTACCCCTCCGCAAGTACAAAGTGAGACGACAATCAAAGCGAAAATTGTTGAAAGTGCACAAAAGCAAGAAAACCGACGCTCATCACGTCGGCTTTCTTCTTTATTATAGGTGGCTGCTGGTTGTACCGAAAAAACGCATTTATGTGAGCTGGCTCACAGGTAAACACTGTCCACTGTCCTCAATATATTCCCTGACTCCTCCGAACACCAGTCTCTGCATCATTTCGCTGATTTCTTCGGGGCTGATGTCCTTGTTTTTATCATGCCAATGCTCCAAGAGACCGAACATGGCTGAGTTGACGAATGCAACAAGATAATCGAAATTTTTGGTGTCCGGTCTTATCGGGAGGTATTGTGAGGCGAGAGGAATAAGCTCGGTTCTGACTCTTGGCAAAAAGCTGCTGTCGCCGTTCGGACCGACCAAAATATAGATTTTCTCATTCACGGCGGCAAACACCATCCGGAAGAATTCTGTAGGAGCTTCGTCTTTCGACATGGATTTCTTAGCAACTTCCCCTACTTCCTCTATAAGCTTATCTTCGACATAGGTGAGCAGGTCGTCGGTGTCGAGAAAGTATTCATAAAACGTACTGCGGTTGTAGCCTGCAAGACGGGTCAGCTCACTGACTGCAATCTTTGAGACCGGTTTTGCTCGGGCAAGCTCCCAGAATGCATTCACAAATTTCTGCCTTGTCCTTTCCGTGATTTCTGGTTGTTTCTTCATTTATAATCGCCTCTTTATAATCATCCGACACTCTCAAAAAAATTGAGGGTTGATATTTCATCATAGCGGAGTATAATATATATTATACAACAGGTTGTTGGATAATGTCAAGACAAATCTTCCCGTAATTTTTTTGTCGGAGAGGAGGGCGGCTGTTATGAGCGTCCGGATCATAAAAGAGTGGTTCAAGTGGCGAAAAGACTGGGATTCCCTGTGCACTCGCTGCGGAAAATGCTGTTACACCCGCTCTGTTGACTCCGACGGCAAGGTTATCATCCATTATGACAACCCCTGTGAGTATCTAGACACAAGTACAAACCTGTGCCGTGTATATGACGAGCGATTCAAGAAGTGCAACCACTGCGGAAAACTGACTTTATATACGGCACTGTTTAATACCACTTTGCCGGAGGATTGCCCTTATGTGACGACCTTCCGGCTGTGAGACAACAAATAGTTTAGGAGGCTATTATCATGGAAATGACAATGCAAGAAGCAATGAACGCAAGGCACACCGTCAGGAAGTACGAGAACAAGGCGATTCCTGCCGATATTGTCGAAAAGCTCCGCACAAGAATCTCTGAGAACAATTCAAAGCACGGTCTGAACATCCAGCTTAAAACCGACAACAAGGAGGCTCTTCCGTCTATTATAGCCGCTACGATGTCTAAGAACGTCAACAACTACATGATTTTAGCTGGTCCGGATAAGTCAGATACGGAAGTGAAGCTTGGATATGCAAGTGCTGACCTCATGCTCTATGCGCAGACTTTGGGTCTTAACACATGGTGGGTTGGCGGAATGTTCAGCCGCAAGAACGCCAAGAAAAACTCCATTGTCGGAAACGGCGGCAAAATCACCGGAATAGTAGCTGTCGGCTACGGTATGGAGCAGGGGGTTCCGCACAAATCAAAATCCGCAAGCGAGGTTTCTTCCTATGAGGGAGATGCGCCCGACTGGTTCAAAGCAGGAGTTAAAGCGGCACTTTTGGCTCCTACCGGAATGAACAGGCAAGAGTTCGTGATAAAAGGCTCTGGCAACGAGGTTTCAATGACCTGTCCGGATGTTTCCTTTGCAGATTCAGACCTTGGAATCAGCAAGTATTTCTTTGAGCTTGGTGCCGGAAAGGAAAACTTCACTTGGAAGTAATTATTGGCAGTCAGTACCTCCACAAGTCACATATATGAGACACCGCCCACCGAAGAAGCAACGATTTGGTGGGCTGGTGCTTGTGGGCACGCTTAAAAGTCTGGAGATGAGTTTATGAGATACGAATCAGAACAGTTGAGAGAATATATGAAGGGCAGTAACAGGACTGTTGCAGTAACGGGTGCAGGAATCTCCTATTTATATGGAATGAGGCGGCTCAAGCAGAGCGTTGGGCTGATGAATTCAAGGCAGGTTCTCTCGCCCTCTTTTGTAAGAAGCAATCCTGATGAGTTCTACAGAATAGTCAAGACTTCGTTTTTAGACGCTACATTTATAAAAGGTCCGAGTGAGGTTCATAAGCAGCTTGCGACTCTTGAAAAGTGTGGTTTGCTCTATGGAATCGTCACTCAGAATATGGACTGTCTGCACACTATAGCCGGTTCAAAGAACGTCGTTGAGTTTCAGGGAAGCTTTCAGGATAATATCTGTGTAGACTGCGGAACAAGGCATTTTGGCTACAAAATCTGGAATCATGGACACACTCCAACCTGCGAGAAGTGCGGCTCTCCCCTGATGCCGACGATGTTCTGTCGGGAGAACAAGATAGCTGAGCAGGTCTCGAAAGAGAGCATGACAAAAGCCTCCGAGATGATTTCGGAGGCGGATCTTGTTATCATCATCGGCACTACCGGCTTTAGGAGCGATGAGTATCTTAAGAAAATGAGAAAAGGCACAAGGCTCGTCCAGATAAATCCGTCGGAAACTCAGCTCGATCAGATTGCCGACTGGAATATCCACGCCGATGCCGCAGAGGTATTAGGCGAAGTGATGGACGAATGGGAGAGACCCAGAAATGTTCTCTAAATCGAATTCATTTGACAAGATAAAGCAGTTCGCTGACTATGTAGACAACAGCCACAGTATAGTCGCAATAACCGGTGCTGGAATATCTGTCTCCGGCGGAGGAGTCACATACTCTCAGCTTTCCCGAGCGATCCGTCCGGGAGGCGGTTTTGAAAGTGAGTCATTTCTGACATCCTACGTCAAGGCAATGCACCACTATAAGCCAAGCCTCAGTCACTATGCGCTTGCCGATCTGGAACGTGATGGCAGGCTCATCGGGATAATCACCACCAATGAGGACTGCATGCACACGATAGCAGGCTCACAAAATGTCGCCGAGATTCAGGGCAGCTTCCAGATCAACCGCTGCAAGGATTGCGGCAAGCACTTTGACGGCTATGAAATATGGAATCGGGATGAACTACCAAAGTGCGATTCCTGTGGCGGGACCATTCTCCCGTGGGAGCTTTACAGCCACATCGGGCTGTGGGACGACGGAGTCAGAGATGCACAGAAATGGATTTCAAAAGCCGACCTTATAATTGTCATCGGCACAAACGGCTACTACGGCAGCGCATACTGGGGCTACCGGAGAAGCGATGCTGTTATAGTTCAGATAAATCCCGGGAGGACTGCATTTGACAGGGTTGCGGATCTGAACATCCGGGAACCGTCGGACGACGTTTTCCGGAAGCTGAAAGAAGAGGAGAAAAGATAATGACCGAAGAGGGAATGAAAGAGCTTGCCCAGAAAATGCGGGAAGCCGAAAACAAAGGCTTGACTGAATCGGAAATCAAGGCTCGTGACGCCGAAAAGGAGAAGCGCAGACTTGAAAATATCAGAATTCTCGACGACACACTCAGTATTCTCGAAAAAGGCTCTTATGAGAAGAACGGCAGGAGTATAAACCTTAGCTTCTCTGCGGATGAAATGAGAGAATCAATGGTCTATCTTCCGGAAGATATTGAATCTATCGAAAAATCAGCTCCGGTTACGGAATTGTCAACTGAACGTGAAATCAACTGGATTTTCAGCTGTGAAAATGAGGATGCACTCGTTCTGGCGAAGAGAAGATTCATAGAAATGAAAAAATCGGGCGATTTCTCTCAGAAAGTTCTTGTTCTGAACCTTGCAAGCGCAACTGAGCCGGGAGGTCACACCAGAAAAGGTGCAAGTGCACAGGAGGAAGACCTTTCAAGGCGATCGACTCTTCTTTGGTCGCTCGAAAGTGAGAATGCAAAAAAGTATTACGATTATAACAACGCACTCAAAACCCACATGGGTTCACATGGAATTATCATGTCTCACAATGTCGAGGTTATAAAAGACAGCTCTTCTGAAACACTCGCCGAGCCGTTTCAGATTTCGGTTATGTCCTGCGCCGCCCCGATGATTCGCATGGGGCTTGAGGGAATGACACAAGATGAGTATGAAAGCATGCTCGAAACGAGAATCCGTGGAATGCTGACGGTTGCCGCAGCTGAAAAATATCGTCACCTGATTCTGGGCGCATTCGGCTGCGGAGTTTATGGAAATGATGCCCATCTCGTATCCAGACTGTTCTATAAGACGATTATGAGCTTTTCCTATGCTGGAAAGCTGGCTGAAATGCTGTTTGATTCTATCGATTTCGCTGTCATGTGCAGACCGGAAAAGGACTATAACTACAAGGAATTCTGCAAATACTTTTCGTGATTGAACCGTCTGTAAACTATCCGACACCTCATGAAAAATTGAGGGTTGATAACTCATCTGTACTGAGTATAATATTTATTATACAACAGGTTGTTGGATAATAACAAGGAGGAATTATATGCCAGTAATTTCTGTGGACCATCTCACAAAAGACTACGGTCACGGTCGTGGTGTGTTTGATGTGTCTATTCAGGTTAAAAAAGGCGAATGCTATGGCTTCTTGGGACCTAACGGTGCCGGGAAGACGACTACTATACGACATTTAATGGGCTTTTCAAAGCCTCAGGAGGGCAAGACCTCCATTTCAGGCAAGGACAGCTGGGAGCACTCAGCTGAGCTTAAAAACACCGTAGGCTATCTTCCGGGAGAGGTCACTCTTCCTCAGGGGCTTTCGGGAACGGACTTCCTTAAGATGATGGAGGGCATGCGCCACACAAAAAACGACGACTACCTTAAAATGCTGCTCGACAAATTCGACCTCGACCCGGACATCAGCATCAAGCGGATGAGCCTTGGAGTCAAGAGGAAGCTTGCAGTCGTTACGGCTTTCATGCACGACCCGGATATTCTTATTCTGGACGAACCAACCTCCGGATTGGATCCCGTCATGCAGGAGACGTTTATCGACTTCGTCAAGGAGGAAAAAGAACGGGGCAAGACCATCTTCCTCTCCTCCCATATTTTCCACGAGGTTGACGCCTCCTGCGACAGGATCGCTATAATCCGTGACGGCAAGATTGCATCAGAATTCAAGTCGGATGAGCTCAAGGCGAGCCACGACAGAATCTACCGTGTCACATTCAGGGACGAACAGTCCTATCTCAGCTTTATAGAAAAGCCGTTCAGGTTTACTTCAAAGAACCACGGCAAGCTGAGAGCCCGTGTTCAGATTGAGTCGAATAGGGTTGGAGAGCTGACAGGGTGTCTTGGCGATTACAACGTCGCCGACTTTGTTGAGATTCCTTTCACCTTGGAGGACTACTTCATGAGCTTCTACGACACAGGTCATCATTTTGAGGGGGTGAGCAGATGAGCGAAAGTATTATCTCGGTACGAAACCTCACCAAAGACTATGGATATAACCGTGGTCTGTTCGATATATCGCTCGATATACAAAAGGGCGAGGTTTTCGGATACCTCGGCACTAACGGGTCAGGAAAAACCACCACCATCCGTCACATGATGGGCTTTCTGAAGCCAGATTCGGGAGAAGTGACAGTAAACGGTCTCAATCCTTGGAATCATGCTCCCGAAGTAATGAAAAACGTCAGCTATATTCCGGGCGAAATCGCTTTTCCGGATGTAAAGACCGGAACAGATTTCTTCAGAGTGCAAGCCGAGTTCTTGGGCGTTAAAGATTTCACCTATATGAACTATCTCATAGATAAGCTCGGGCTCGACCCGTCGGCGAACTTAAAGCGGATGAGCAAGGGCATGAAGCAGAAAACCGCCATCGTTGCGGCTCTCATGGGCGACAAGGAGATTCTCATCATGGATGAGCCGACAACCGGTCTTGACCCGCTGATGAGGGAGACGTTCTTGGAGCTTGTCCGTGAAGAGAAGCAAAAGGGCAGAACCATTTTCATGTCGAGCCATATCTTCGAGGAGATCGAGGATGTCTGCGACAGGGTTGCCATTATTGGTAACGGTAAAATTGAAAGCATCTTGAGCCTTTCTGAGCTGCGGCACGGGACGCCGAGGAACTATAGAATAGTCTTCGGCGACCGCACTGCAGCGGAGAAATTCGCAGGGCTTATTCCGGAAGCTAAAGTTAATGGCAGTGAAGCGAGTTTGAGCATACTTGCATCCGAAACGGACAGGATGTTCAAAGCAATTGGCAACCTGCCAGTCGTCTCAATAGACGAGAATCACGAAAACTTGGAGCAATACTTTATGAATATCTACAGTGAAGAGGAGAAAAAGAAATGAAAGTAACAAAAGTATTTTCCGTGCCGCTGTTCAAACAGAGCTTACGTGCAAACAGGGTTCTTCTTATCGCCTGTACGGTGGTTCTGTGCCTGATGACGGTGGTCACGACATATGCCGGAAACCTTATCGCCGGAACAGAATCGACCGACTACACCGACGCTCAGACCGATTTCTACAGCCATCTGTACGTTCTGGCGGCATATAACGAGATGGCGGGAACAGAGCTCAGCTATGAAGACTTTTCCACCACCGACGACCAAAGCATGTACGAAACCATCTTTGAAATGATGTCGGCACAATCGGAGGACTTGGATTTATCCGTCGAGAAGTTCGCAGAATCGGCTGAGCTTCTTTCTGAATCGGATATAGGACTTGACGTCTATATCGAGAACTTCGAGTATGTTTATGCTTTGGGTGCCACTGAGGGCGTTTTCACAGGCAATACTCTGGATGTCAGCACAATGATGACCAACATGTTTGAGATGATGGGAATGTCTTCTGACTTGCTCACCACCATGACCGAGATGGACACCTCGGCGATGCTCAACCAGATGTACTTCACAATCATGTGCTTACTGCCTATCATTCTCTTCATCATCTTCGCAGGAAACGCCTTGGTTGTCGATCAGGTTGACAAGGGCTCGATGGCTTGTATACTCTCGACCCCAACAAAGAGAAGTGCCGTGGTCATCACTCAGATGGTGTATATGATTATCACGCCGCTTGTGATGGTCGGGTGTGGGCTGATAGTAAGGCTTCTGGCGACAAGAGCATTCACCGGTGAAGTGGATGTAGTGAAATTCTTAGCTCTCTATGGCGGAATTTATCTCTTAGCCGAAGCAATGGCAAGCATCTGCTACCTTGCAAGCTGTGTATTCAACCTCAGTAAGAACGCTCTTGCCTTGGGAGGAGGACTCAATGTCTGGTTCTTCCTCTGCTCACTGCTCGGAATGTTCGGATCTGATACGATGGTCAGCATGGGAATGGGAGCGGAAATGCTCGGAGTTTTCAACAATCTGACTATTGTCGGGCTTTTTGATGTCGATGCACTCGGAACAGTGGGTTCGGGAGCAGTTGATTATGCATTCGTTCCGAAGCTTATAGCTTTGGTTTGTATAGCTATAGTCTGCTACGCCATTGGCGCAGTAAGATTCCAGAAGAAGGATTTACCGTTGTAAAAACATTTTGAAGCAAAATTTTCAAGGAGGAATGCCCATATATGCTTCATATTTTCAGCAATATGAAGACCAAGGACAGGTGGCTCGCACTTCTGTGCGTGCTGCTTGTTTGCGGTCAGGTATATTTTGATCTGCGTCTGCCCGATTACACTGCAGAGATAACAGTTTTGATCAGCAGTGAAGTAACCGAGCTATCGCAGTATTTTGCGGCAGGCGGCAAGATGCTCGCCTGTGCTTTGTGCAGTGCGCTTCTGACAGTTATAGTCGGATATTTAGCCGCTATGATTGCGGCGGACTTTTCTTACGACGTCAGAGCAAAGCTCTTTGACAAGGTCACCGCTTTCGGCAGTGGCGAAATCAAAAGGTTCTCGACCGCAAGCCTCATCACACGTACCACAAACGACATAACACAGATCCAGATGATTATTTCGATGGGTCTTCAGATGCTTATCCGTGCGCCCATCATGGCTATCTGGGCTATCATAAAGATAGTCGGCAAGAGCTGGGAGCTCTCGGTTGTTGTAGCCTCGGCAGTTGTAATCGTTGTTGGATCACTCATAGTACTTCTTGCAATTATGATTCCGAAATTCAGGATTGTCCAGAAGCAGATTGACGACGTCAACAGAATTACGGAAGAGAATCTAAATGGCATCAGGGTTGTCAGGGCTTTCAACGCCGAAAAGTATCAGGAGGATAAATTCGACACAGCAAATACAAACCTTATGAAAACACAGCTCTTCACCGGTCGTGGTATGGCGGTTCTCTCCCCTATCATGATGTTTGTGCAGAGCGGAGTTAGCGTGGCTATCTACTATGTAGGAGCAATTCTTATAAACAATATTGAGGTTCCCCTGAGTGGAACTGCCGCAGAGATTGCGACTGCGATTTCGGAGCGTTCAACAATGCTCGGAGAAGTGGTTTCGTTCAGCTCTTATGCTCTTTACGTCATCATGTCGTTTGTGATGCTTCTGATGATATTCATGCTGATGCCCCGTGCACAGGTTTCTGCCCAGAGAATCAACGAGGTTCTCGATTCGGACATTGCCGTCAAAGAGGGCAGTGAAACCGATTCCACCGAGACCGGCACAATAGAATTCAAGGACGTTTCTTTCCGCTATCCCGATGCTTCGGAGGATTGCCTCAAGCACATTTCATTCTCTGCCAAGAAAGGCGAGACTGTTGCGTTTATCGGTGCTACCGGTTCAGGAAAATCTACCCTTGGTGGTCTTGCCGCAAGGCTTTATGACGCCACTTCGGGAACGGTTTTACTCGACGGAAAAGAGATTTCAAGATACGATTTCGAAACACTTTATAAGAAAGTCGGCTATATTCCCCAGAAAGCGACTCTCTTTGCCAACACAGTTGAGGGCAACCTTAAGTTCGGCTCAACCAGAAACAACATAACCTATGAGGAAATGGAAAACGCCATGGACATAGCTCAGGCTTCCGACTTCGTTCACGCTATGGATGACGATGTCAACAGCCAGATTTCTCAGGGCGGCTCGAACGTCTCAGGCGGTCAGAAGCAGCGTCTTTCCATCGCAAGGGCGGTTGCCGGAAAGCCGGAAATTCTCATCTTCGACGATTCGTTCTCGGCTCTCGACTATAAGACAGATAAGGCATTACGTCAGAGAATCAAGACTGACTTGAAAGATACAACCTGCCTCATCGTGGCGCAGAGAATCGGAACCATCCGCCATGCCGACAAGATTGTTGTTCTCGACAACGGCGAAGTAGCCGGCATCGGCACTCACGACGAACTCATGAAGAATTGTACCGTTTATCAGCAGATTGCGCTTTCGCAGCTCTCGGAAGAAGAGCTTGCTGTGAATGAATAAGGAGGTGCTTGAATATGCCTGAAACAAACAGAAGACCCACGGGCAGACCAATGGGCAGAGGACCCGGAGGACGTGGAATGTCTGGCGGTAAAGCCAAGGACATGAAGGGCGCACTCCTTGGGCTTCTCAAGTATATAAGGAGTCAGACGGGAATCATAGCATTTGCCCTCGTTCTCGCCGCCGCAGGTGCGGTCTTGACAATTATCGGACCGAATCAGATAAGCAGACTAACGGATTATATCTATGACGGTCTTACAACCTCAATAGATATGGACGGAGTCAGAAACGTTGCGCTTCTGCTTCTGGGAATCTATCTTGCAAGCGCACTGTTCAGCTTTTTACAGCACTATATCATGCAGACGGTCACGCAGAGAACTTCAAAACGTCTCCGTGGCGACATCAGCAGTAAGATCAACCGGCTTCCCTTGAAGTACTTCTCGGGCAATGCCGCAGGCGACGTTCTTTCGAGAATGACGAATGACGTCGACATGATAGGTCAGGCTATGTCAAACAGCCTTTCGAATCTCGTAACCGCTATTGCGCAGTTCATCGGATGCCTCATCATGATGTACTACACCAACGCCATTATGGCTACTACTACCGTTCTTGCGACTATTGTCGGTATGGTTTTCATGGTGGTAATCATGAGCCACTCGCAGAAATACTTCACTGCAAGGCAGGAAAACTTGGGCATTCTCAACGGCTACATCGAAGAGATGTACACCGGTCACGATGTCATCAGGATTCTTAACGCTGAGGGCGAGGTCAAAGACACATTCACATCCATGAACAAGGCGGTCAAGAACGCCAACTTCCGCTCGCAGTTTTTGTCCGGGCTCATGCAGCCGATTATGACTTTCATCGGCAATTTCAGCTATGTTGCGGTCTGTGTTGTCGGTGCGGCACTCATTATCGACGGAAGAATCAGCTTCGGAGTTATCACCGCTTTCCTGATCTATACAAGGCTCTTCGAGTCCCCTCTTCGCCAGATTTCTCAGGCTATGACTCAGGTTCAGTCCTGTGCGGCGGCTTCGGAAAGAGTGTTTGAATTCTTGGCTGAGGAAGAGATGGAAGACGAATCTTCAAAACCCGCAAAGATTGAGAATGTCAGGGGCGAAGTTGAGTTCAGAAACGTTAAGTTCGCCTATCCGAACGCTCCCGAAAAGGAGATTATCCACGGCTTCAGCGTGAAAGTCAGACCGGGTCAGAAAGTGGCAATCGTCGGTCCCACAGGTGCCGGCAAGACGACTATGGTCAACCTCCTGATGCGCTTCTTCGAGCCCACCGGAGGAGAGATTCTTATCGACGGAGTACCGACGAGCGATGTCCCAAGAAGCAACGTCCACGACCAGTTCGGAATGGTTTTGCAGGACACATGGCTCTTTGAAGGAACTGTCAGGGAAAATCTTCTCTACAACACCGAGGGCGTCACCGACGAACAGATGAAAGAGGCTTGCAAGGCTTGCGGAATCCACAACTTCATCAAGGCGTTGCCAAACGGCTATGACTCAGTCCTGAGCGACAACACTGCGATTTCCGCCGGTCAGAAGCAGCTGATGACCATTGCAAGGGCGATGATTCAGAACAGCCCGATGCTTATCTTGGATGAAGCGACCTCGAGCGTCGACACCAAGACTGAAATGATCACCCAGCAGGCTATGGATAAGCTCACCTCCGGACGCACAAGCTTTGTTATAGCTCACCGTCTCTCGACCATCAGGAATGCCGACATAATCCTCGTCATGCGGGGCGGCGACATTGTCGAACAAGGCACGCACGAGGAGCTCCTCAAACAAGGCGGCTTCTATGCGGAGCTTTATAACAGTCAGTTTGAGGAAGTGGCGTAAGAGCTGCTTGCAGCTGCCAAGAATAAAACGCACCCATCAGAGACTGGTGGGTGCTGTTTTTTAATGCTGATTTTTGATTATAGTCATCAACTGACGGTAGCTTTCGCTGGACTTATCCACTTCAATTGCTCCGATGTCAATGCCGGAGACCAGAACACCAAAATTCTCTCTCAATCGTTCTCTCAGATCGAACTCAACGGCGTCGTTTATCTGCGATATTTTGCTCTCAATCTGTACGACAGGAATATTGTTTGCAGCAGGAGCGTTCGTGACATAGTCCTTGACATACCGGCAAACGGCATCACGGATCTGATTCTGGAAATCGTCAAGGCTGAAGTTATTCATCCTATGTAGCTTGATAAACTCCCTATAATCCGCAATCCTGAAGCTGATTGTGCCCCTGACGGCGACAGGCACGCCGTAATCGGGAAACCTCGGGTCGTACACATCAAAGAACGGTACTCCGAACTTCACCTGAACGATATTGGCAAGGTTGATGAAGTAAACCTCAGCCTGAAACGGCGTTTCACCGCCATAAGCCAGTCCAACCACGCTTGCAAGCACCGGCAGATTATCGGTGCTCAGTATGGCATCGCAAGGACCTTCGATATATTCTTGCGTCGTACCATCTACCTTGGAATAGACAAAAACCGCCACTTCGCCATCTTTCACCCTTAAAGAAGAGCCCCACCGAATAGCATTTTCTCTCTTGTTACTCCCAGCGACCGTTCCCTCCGGATGCCACTTCCATATCAGATACTCCGGCTCGTCACACCGGATTACGTTGATGAGACCATGGCTTTTGCTTCTTTTGAATATTGACATTTTTTAATCCTCCCTAATAATCTATACCATCCGATTCGCCATTTTCCGCCGCATCAATAACAGCAAGTAGCTCTTCTCTTGTCTTGTCCCATTTTTCAGTTGCGCTTTCGGCAGATGTTGTGTTCGGACCTGAAAAAGTCAACGTAGCGGCTTTAGCTCTGGCAAGAACATAATCCTCTTCTTCCAAAGCGGCATATACCTCTTCTACAATAGCTTCCAATCGGGCGTTTTCTTTGTCAATCTTTCTGTCAGTCGAACCAACCAGCCCGAACAGGACGCCAAAAATGGCAATGTAGCCAACAATCAATCCTATCCAAAGATATATACGCTTTGATTTGCTTCTTCGGATTTCACCGTTTTTCTTTGTATAGAGATTATGCATCTTCTTGAACTCCTGAGAATCCCCGAAGCTCAATTTTGCTTTCTCATATGCCTGTTCAAATTTCGCTTCCCAAGCGTCAGACACAGCCTTTTCGGACTCAGATATGCTATCTAAATTGCTATATCTGTGCATATTGATGTTGGACGAAGCCAATATCATAAATTCAAATAAATCTTCTTTGGTATTTGGAATAACAAAGCTTCTGATAAGCGAGATTTTCTCTTTGTCAGTTTCATTTACTCCGTTTCCGTTTTTCAGTAGCTTCTTTAGTCCCGAGCTTTTGGAAGATCTTGATTGCTCTATCTTCTCAAGTTTATTTGCAAATTCCCGAACCGAATCGGAGTTTTTCGCTCCTCTCAACTCGTAACCACAAGTCGGACAGTTAATCTCAAATGATTTTATAGTCCCTCCGCAGTTCGGGCACTTATGCAGTTCGCCATCATAAACGATTTTTCTCTCAGAAGTACTGGCACTCCTCACTGGCGTGCCACATTCGGAACAGAATTTATCCCCTGCGGCAAGCTCTTTCCCACAATTACTGCAAAACGCCATTCATATTCCCCCAATAAGACTATTCTTCAAAAATTTCAACGCTTATTGCGTCGCAAATATCCCCGATGTTGCAGTCAAGATACTCGCAGATGCGAAGCAATACCGAAAGGGCAACCTCTTCGTTGCGGCGAAGCTTTGTCATCGTTCCTGTTGCAATGCAGAGGTCTTTTCTGAGCGTCGCCGGAGCTATTTCTTTATCGACAAGCATCAGCCAGAGCTTTTTGTAGCTTATTTTCTTTCTGATTTTCATTACCTGTACCTCTATGATCAAATACCTATAAGCCTTTAAAATATACTATCACATTCAGCGCAAAAAGTCAACTATTTTCGCTTATAAAATAGCGTTTTTTCGCAAGAACTTGCGATTATATAAATGAAGATATTAAAAACCGACGTGTGAAGCGTCGGCTTTTCTTATGCTATGAGATTCGGAAATGAGCCACGATTGCAAATAAAGATTGTGACCTTATGATAGCAAATGAAATAACGGAAAATCAAGAATTATTAAGAAATCTTAATATAATCTTAAGAACTCTTAATATTTAGACAAAAAAAGAAGCCACTCTGATGTGACTTCTTAATTGGCAGGGGCAGAAGGACTTGAACCCTCGGCACGCGGTTTTGGAGACCGCTGCTCTACCATCTGAGCTATACCCCTAAGGTGGTGGGCCAACAGGGACTCGAACCCCGGACCGACCGGTTATGAGCCGGTAGCTCTAACCAACTGAGCTATTGGCCCTTAGTGTAAACTCAATTGTTGACACCTTAAAAAGCAAAAAACCCTCACGAGGGAAACTCAAGGCATTCCTCGTGAAGAGCCATGGTGACCCGTGCGAGAATCGAACTCGCGTTACCGGCGTGAGAGGCCGGTGTCTTAGCCGCTTGACCAACGGGCCGGTGGTGCACCATCGGGGACTCGAACCCAGGACCCACTGATTAAGAGTCAGTTGCTCTACCAACTGAGCTAATGGTGCAAAAGTGTCGGCAACACCAATTTTCCCGGGACGTCGCCATCCAAGTATCGTAGGCGAGA
>JAJQBX010000036.1:4176-6144 GCA_021203065.1 Oscillospiraceae bacterium | reverse complement strand
ATATACTGTGCCGTAAACAATGGCACAAGCATTGCTTGAGTTTAGATGAATACCGGGGCAGTTCCCACAGTTGCCGTATATGCAAACCGTGCCGCAAAAGATAAGGCAGCCGCCGGAAGCGTAAATTGCGCCGCCGCAAGTAGTTGCGCAATTGCCGAAAAAGTTGCTGTCACAAATAATCGTGCATGAGCTACCTTCGGCGAATAAACCGCCGCCGTACTGTCCGCGGTTGCCGCAGATGGTTGTGCCGATGATATAAACAACCCCGTTGCAATGGGCCATAATGCCGCCAGCGTATCCAGTGGCGTGGTTATTGGCAATGGTATCGCAACAGAATATACCGGTGGCGTTGTTGCAAATTGTAGCGGCACCGCCACAGCCTGTAGCGCAGTTGCCGTCGATGTGGGAATTACTGATAGTAACGCACGCCTGGCTATCCGCAAAAACCCCGCCGCCATGGCAAGAGGCGCAGTTGCAATAAATACATGAATTACCAACGGTTACACATGTGCCGCTACCGCAAGCATAAATACCGCCGCCGCATTGACAGGAACAGTTACACTCAAAAACAGAATCATTAGTCGTCAGGCAACCGCAGGTCACGCGAACCGCCCCGCCGGACAGGGAGGTGTTACATCCGCCGGTAACGCAAACGTGGGAAACGCTACACGAGGTGTTTGAAGACAGGGCTATTGCCGCGCCGGAACAGTTTTGATACACTGTCCAGCTATCGCCGCCCCACAATATGGGGAAGTATTCTTCGCTGCCGACCATGTTCCTTGCCTCGCGGGTTGATGGCTTTTTTCCCTTGGCTTAAATGCCATGCATTACGGTC
This sequence comes from Oscillospiraceae bacterium, assembly GCA_021203065.1. Lineage (GTDB taxonomy): Bacteria > Bacillota > Clostridia > Oscillospirales > Ruminococcaceae > Faeciplasma. Next base: position 5,309 of record JAJQBX010000036.1, on the reverse strand, counting down.
GAGCCGTCGCGTCCATAAAACCGTTCCGCCAGCGGGGTCTGTTTCGGTTCCGGCCCTGCGTTTCCTTCGACAAATTTGTGTTCGGAAATCGCCCGTCCGACTCTGGCCGCGAAACGAATAATATCGGGATGGTACTCGCCATATGTATCCTTCAAAAGCTGGCGAAGGCTGCCGTCGGGGTCGAATGTTGCGAGGGCCGCGCGGGCGTCGGCTATGGTGCGGGTATATCTGATACCGCCGAATTCAGAATCGTTCCGGATTTCTGTGTTCCATTCCTGTATAACCATTTCGGTATTGCGCTGCGTTTCCGTTTCGGCTTCGCGCAGGCGGTCCTTCTGCCAGGCCAATACCTGTTCCGCCTGGCTCTTCGAAAGGCCGAGCTCGCGGCATGTACCGGTAAAGCTTTCCAGCTGTTGCTTTAAGAGTGGCAAATCTTCGTCATTCATTTCAAGGGTATAGGGCTCGCTGCCTGCGGCAGGCCCAGAGGAGCCCAGCAGCGTTTGGGTATTCGACACCAGGCCCGCACCTTCGGGGACGGCAGCGGAAGCAATCCCATCACTCGCCTCCGCCATTTCGCCAACGATACTTTCTTCAGCCAAACCGGCATTTGTGGTTTCCATTTCGGCCATGACTATTTTCTCCTACTTAATGTGGTTTTACTTGTTACCCGCCGCCTGGGGGCCGTTGCCTTAATCGGGAGCTTTGGCGTGACGCCGCCTGCGCTTATGCTTGAGGAGGTCTCGCCGGAACGATTAGCCAGGGAGAAATTCTCAAGAGCGGCCGCTATCCTATCCAGGGTGTCAATCAATTTTGCCAGCTGCGCGTCAGTCATCGGTTCCTTCCTTGGCTTCCTGCCGGGGACTTAAAGACTGTTCCTTGGTTTGCTCAGCATTATACAGAGCTTCAGCTATGAGCACCGTCCCGAGATTTCCGGCCCTGGCGCACAGTTCAAGAACTTGTAGTCCTAGCGCACGACGGCCCGCTTGCCAGGTAGTGCGTTTTTCGTTTTGTGGGAAGTCCGCTGTAAAGACCTCCGTTTCGTTTAGGAGCCAGAGAAGAAATTCCCGCCCTACGGAGCTTCTGCCGAGCTGGTCGACAGCAGTTATGAGATTTTCGCGTTTATATCCTTCCAT
>JAJQBX010000036.1:0-4076 GCA_021203065.1 Oscillospiraceae bacterium | reverse complement strand
CCGAGCAGGTTATCAAGCACAGACCCCTGCCCCAATCTTGTCTCGCCCATTGTTTTGGCCGCGTCTGCTAATGCTCCGGCCTCTGCCAATGCCTGGTTCTCCATAGCCATTTGCTGTTGCTGTGCTTGTTGTTCAGCCCGCTGCTGCCGGATCGTTTCCACTTCGTTTTGTTCTCGGAGCATACTTGCGGGGGCGGCGATTCTGTCAAGGTATGCGCGGACCGTGTTGTCGGCATTAAGCATGTCAAGGGCTTCAGGGGCCATTTGCGCCAGATTTCCAACAAAAACAACGCCTTGCTCAATATTTGCGCTAAGGCTTGCTCGCTGGGCTTGCGCTAGTACGCTTTCAAAGGTAACATCAACATTAATGATATCAACATTGTTCGGTGGCGGCGGGAGTGCGCCCCATTCGCGCATAAGGGCAAAGGTGCGCTGAATAACTGGTTGCAGGAGTTCTTTGTGGAGCCGTTCCAGGACGGGGCCAAGCAGGACAAGCTTTTCCGATTGGCGCGCCGAAATTTCCGTGGCCGTGACGTTGTGGCGTTCGTCATCAAGGAAGGTGCGGAACAGTTCGACATACATTCCGTCATTGATGATTTTTTCCACTTCCTGAATGGCTTGCATGGAATATTGCAGCGTTTGCGCGTCAGGCTGATGAATGGGCGCAACCGGTGTCACCCCCGTGCGGGTTGAGTCGAAATAGGAAAGGCCGCCAGGGGTTAACCGTACGCCGGTAGCGCGGAGTGACTGGTCTACCACCAACGGCGGGTCGGCGGCCTTATGCTGAAGTTTCCGCAAGGTTGTGGTCATCGCTTGGAGCATTTTGCAGTCAGGCAGTACCTGCATAGCCGGACTAATCCCGTAGCGGTCGGAATTCGAGATATCCCAGCGCGGGGCGAAGGCGGGGAACATATTATAGCCACCTTCTTCGAGAATGGAAGGTTTCCCGCCAAGGCCGGCAAGTTCCCCTGTACTGGAAGAAGATGTGCCAAGGAGAAAATACACGGATGCGTAAGGCTTATCGGTTGATGCCACCCGCCCCAGTGTTTTGAATTCGTTCCTAGGGAATACTGCGTGGATGACATCATAGCGCGCGGTTACGTTGCGCGTATGTTCACACTGCCCCTTGATGAAATCCGGTACGTTCTTGTTATTAAACTTGTCGACAATCTGCCGCGCGGTCATGTGCATGCGGCGGTAGAAGGCGTCGACTTCATTGTTGCTATTGATATCTATTACGAATTCGCCGGGATTGCACAAGTGGAAATGTATTCCATCTTCATCGGCGGTTTCAACGAGTAGCCCCGTTCCAAACGCGCCGAGGTCGGTATAAAGACCGTGTACGGCTGAGTAAAAATTTGATTGGTGTAAAACGGCCTGCATGACCTGCGTTGTGAGGTCAAGCCAGGCGTTAAGACCCTCGGGAACTTCGGTGGGGTTACCCTGTAAAACAAGGCGGAACCAGGGGCGGACCGGGCTCGTCATCCCGCCGTGGATCCCAGCCGCCATTGCGCGCAAGGCGAGAACGCCGGTGGAGTTCACGAGTTTAGAGTCTATAGGGTACGGCCGAAGATGATAATCACTCGCCGTATCATCCCTATAGCGGCCAGGAGCGAAGAGCCGCGTAATCTCGCGGTAGACCTCTGTGAACCCCGACCTTTCAAGCCGGAGTTCCTCGTATCTCGTTTGCAAGCGTGTTATATCGAAGGACACTTTCTTTTCCTTGGCTTGCTCAATCGCTCGCTCAATCGCCGCGAGGGCTTATGCCTGCGGCAAGCATTTTCTTAACCTAAGGTTGAAGATCCGCTATTTTGGCTGGTCAATCCTGCGCTTCCGCTCGTGCTTTGCCTTCTTTGCGTCAAGATGCTCGCAGCCACGCCTTTGTTTTTGGAGGCCTTTTCACGCTGCGTTGCGGCGGTTGCCGCCGCACCGGCGGAAACGGATTTGGGGGACTGTTTCGTGGGGGTCTCGGTAACCGTGTAGCTGGTGCTGCCGCTGCTCTTTCCCTTCCCACCACCGCCACCACACCAGGCTATGGGGCCGTTATATTCAAAAGAGCCCTCTTCAATGATCTCGAGCGTTTCGATGTCCCAGACGATTTTATTGTAGATTTTCATGTCTTTTTTCCTTTGTTTGCAGCAAGCTTTCCCTTGTAGCTATCGATACATACACATCATCATATCGCTTTAGCCGTGCATAGTAAACAAACCCCGGGATTTTCCCTATAACGTTGTATCCGATGTTTTTAAGCATTACTGCGATATGTCGGTTTCGAACGGGTGTATATCCCAGGAGTGACACGCAATCAAGTTCGTTAAGAGCCCACGCGCTGGCGTTCCAGAATCCTGCGGAGCCAAGGGGAAAAAATTTTCGGAACATCACCGGATTGACTGTCATGCATCGGCTCATGTAGTAGGCCGGAAAGTTTTGTGAAAACCCCACTAGTTCGTCGTTGTATAGAAAAGCCATAGGGAAGGTTTCAGGGTTTGTTGCCACGGCCATCCAGTGCTCTAATATGGGGCTATCCCCGTGTTGCGGCCAATATGCCCACATGAGGCGTTCTTTCATCAGCCTATGATACGCCGCCTCGCATTCTTCGTCTGTCATACAGCGGAAGCTCCAGCCATCATCCAGTTGAAGCTTTTTCGCGCCGGTATACGGATTGGTGATTGGGGCTCCCATGTTTACTCTGCAGGCTCGACTTCGTCCGAATTTTCATCGGAGCTAGTGATTTTGTTGTACGCCCATACGGCCAAATCGCAGGCGTAGAAGCCGACCAGCATTATCAGCATGGTTTCCCAGCGTTCGCCAATGAGCCAGGTCCAGAGAAAGTCAATAGACGGGATGATGAGGTAACCGAGGACAAAAGAACATGCCAAAGCAAAAAGAAGTTTTTTCATTGTTTCACCTATTGTTAGAGGTTGTTTTATAATACTCGTGAAGAACCTTTAGTTTTTTATTGCATAAGTCAAAATCAGCTTGCAGGCCTAATATATACTTAACAAGATCTTTATTTGTCCCTTTTTTGGGGGCCGGATTTTTTGTGCACGGTTCGAGCAGATATTCGGGTGGGAGGACATAAACTGTATCGGTTACCGTTACTACTTGTGGCTTACTTGAGCAAGCCCCACACAGCATTAGGCACCCGCTCAGAACCCCAATCGCGAACGCTCTCCTTTTGTTCCAGCAATGCATCAAGTTCTCTACGCGCGTCGTCCCGCGCCTTTCTTTCTTTGGCTAACTCTTCTTGCCAGGCGGCGGCGAGCTCATCACGTTTCATAACTTCCGCCTCAAGGGCATCTATAGTCTCTTTGTTGGTTTTGTTAGCCTCTATAGCTATGGCCGCGTTTTGCAATGCCGCGTCGCGCTCGTCGCGAGTACATTTATACAGGGAAGCAAGGGCAAGGCAGGCAATAAGCAGCGCGGCTATGAGCGCGCTTGAAATGTTGTCGAAAAGCCAGGAGAAGATACTAACCATGCCAGCCACCCCTGGCCAAAAGCCAACTATCGGGGACCTCCAGTTGAGCCTCTTCTTCTTCGCTCGCAGATTGGGAGCGCATGTTTTGCAGCTGCATGGCGTACAACTGCTCGACCTCGTTTACTTTTTGACTATTGTTTTTGAGGATTGGCACGGCAATGAGGCACGCCAGTTTTCGCGCCATGCTAGCTACAAACATATCGTCCCAAAGGCTCACCTCGGTTATATCCTGTGTTATTTCCGCCTGGGCGTTTTTCACGTTGCACAAAATTGTCGTGATATTGTCAATTACGCGCACAGCGTACTTTTCCTTGTGCAGCCGGTTTTCTTTTCCTTGGCTATGAATCCTATGCACCTTAAGGGCTTTATTCGGCCAGGAATATGCGTATTGCCATTCGTCTTCGTATTCTTCGGGGAAGTTGGCGAGCTGGGCGAGGTTTACCCGCGCTTGGGCGAAGGGATATGGATAGTCGCGCAGGGCGGCTCTGCGGGCGTTGTTCCAAAAAAGCTCACACTGAATGGCTTCTGGCGTGTTCTCATTGGCGCTGGCAATGGTTCGCGTTCCAATGAATCCTAGAGCCATGTTATATATAGAGAGA
>JAJQBX010000029.1 GCA_021203065.1 Oscillospiraceae bacterium | reverse complement strand
CCCTCATCCCCCCCCCCTCTCCGTCTCGGGGCCCCGTCGCTTGTCATCCGCCCCAGGGGTACGGGGGGGGCGGACCGCGAGCAGCGCGTGATCCGCCCAAACTCTCCCCCGTCCACATTTTATAAAATTCATTCATCGAGAGAAATATTCTCTTGACGGCCCCACCCCCTTCTGTTATATTATTCGTCAGAATGACTTTAGTCATATGCGAAGCGAAGGGAGTTTACTATGTCTGAAAAACTTAACCTTACCGGGAAGCAATTTGGTCGTCTTACTGTGCTTAAAGAAGTTGGAAAGAACAAGCATGGCAATTATTTGTGGCTATGTCGCTGTGAATGCGGTAGAGAAAAGGTGATAGTTGGTAGCAGTTTAGTTAGAAGTAAACGTGCCACCCGTAGTTGCGGCCGTCATCCAAAACTTGGCCGTCCTAGAGACGGGCGTCCGCATATACGCCGCATTAAGTCCATCTGGTATAATATGCTTGATCGTTGCGAAACTCCAAATAACCATGCTTATAAGAACTACGGTGGTCGCGGAATCAGGGTTTGCGAAGAATGGCACGATATTAATGTGTTTTATACTTGGGCTATTAATAATGGTTACCAAGAGCATTTAACCATTAATAGGATAGATAACAATGGCAATTATGAGCCTTCCAACTGTAATTGGGCAACACGAAAAGAACAGGCCAATAATAGACGTGGCAATATTATTGTATCGCGTAATGGCGAATCCCATACCGTACAGGAGTGGCTGGATATACTTGGTATAACGCGATTCCGGTATAAACACAGGGTTTATGATGGATGGGACAGAGAGGACGCTATATTTACCCCGTCACGTGCTCAAACCCCTATAGATATGACTGGCCAGCGATATGGCAGATTAACAGTAATACGGTATGCTGGCAGTATACAGAAGGGCAATGGCGGTGCGGCCTGGCTTTGTCAATGTGAGTGCGGTGAATATGTGATAGTTAGTAGAAAGAAGCTTATAAAGGGCAAGAAGAAATCCTGTGGTTGTCTAGAATTTGAATTGACAGGGGTAGATAGAGGAAATAAGATACAGGCGAAAGGATTGTATCATGGAACAGAAACAAAACAAACTAACCGACGAACAACTGGCAAGGGCAAAACGTCTATATCAGCAGGGCATGGAAATTGAAGAGATTGCCGCCCTCATAGCTCAAGACGAAATTGAAATCGAACAAGAAACACAAAAGTTAGAGTGGCAAAAAAATAAAAGCAATGTTCCTTGGGATGAAGTTAAGCTGGCCTATGAAACTGGTTTCCCTATTAAGAAACTGGCTGAAAAGTATACTATTTCCGAATCTACAATTAAGTCTAAAGCTAAACTTAATGGGTGGTCGATTGATGCTGCAACGGCAGTTAGCAAAATAGCCGAAGCCCGTCTTGCTGGCCTATCTACACCTGAAGAGACGGTAGAAAAACAGCAAGCCGCCATTGATGAAGCTGTTGATGAGAGAGTTAAGATAGTCGAGCGCCACAGAAAAGAGTGGGCTGATTATACTGATTACCTTTATAACGCTAAAGAGCGAGAAGATATTCAGGAGCTTCGGAAAGCTAAACTTTATGGCGAAAGTCTAAAGATTAAGCAAGCTGGCGAGAGGACGGCATGGAATATGGATGCTGGCAATGGTTTGCAGGGGGATATTCAAATTAGTTGGCAAGAGTAGTTTTGTTCGAGCCGTCAGTAGGATGACGTTCCCTCATCCTTTACCGATTCTTATTGGCGGCTCACCTTCAAAAGGATGAGAAAATAATGCCTCGTGAACCTGCCCGCAAAATAACCCTCCGCTATCGCCCACGTTATCCTTGGCTTCATAAGGAACTTGAAAGTCATCGTTATTGTGTTATCATCGCACACCGCAGGGCAGGGAAGACGGTTAGTCTCCTCAATCACTTAATAAAGTCTGCACTTCTTTGCGAGACTCCTTTTGGCTTGTTTGCCTATGTGGCCCCCCTTAAAACCCAAGCGCGTTCTGTGGCCTGGGATTATCTTAAATTCTACACAGCTGATATACCTGGCCGTGTAGTAAGTGAGTCGCATCTCTCCATTAAGGTCCCCTCCAGAAACGGAATGGCGCAGTGCCGGTTGTTTGGCGCAGATAATATCGATGCCCTAAGGGGCCTTGGCCTTGATATGGCTATTCTCGATGAAATGGCTCAAATGCGCGAGGGCCTTCTTCGCGACGTTATCCGTCCCGCTCTTGCTGATAAACATGGCCAATTAGTTATTTGCGGGACTCCGGCCGGACCAAATCAGCTTCGAGATGAGTACATGAATGCCAAAAAGGAGATGGATGCTGGCAATCCGGATTACTATGCGCTTAAACTGTCTGTGCATGAAACTACTGCGTTAACTGATGAGGAAATAGAACAACTCCGTAATACTATGGGCAAGGACGCATTTGCCCGTGAAATGGAATGTAGTTTTGATGTGAGCGCGGAGGAGCAGCTTATTAGCCTGCAATCGATATACACGGCGCAAGGGAGGCGTCTAAATAAACAAGACTATGAAGGTAGCCCTTTAATTGTATCTGCTGATGTTGCGAGGCGCGGGAGTGATAATACAGTAATCTGCATTCGCCAAGGTGTATATGTTGAGCCATTAATAGTATTGGCTTCTGAATCAACAATGGATACAGTTTCTTATTTGACAAAGTTGTGGCATGAACGTAAACCTGATGGTATATTAGTGGAAACTACGGGAGTTGGCGGTCCAATTGTAGATAGGTTGGTTCAGTTGCAAATTCCTGTGATAGGCGTCGAGCCGGGCGGTAGGGCAATGGACAGCGACCGGTTTTATAATAAGCGTGCTGAAATGTGGGTGCGCTGCCGTGATTGGATTGAGAAAGATGGTGTCCTGCCTCCCGACGAAGAATTGGCCCTTGAATTAGCAACTCCAATGTTTGAATATACACTAACAGGGCAATTGCAAGTAGAATCAAAAAAGGCGATTCGTAAGAGAATAAAGCGTTCAACAGATCGTGCAGATGCACTTTGCATTGGATTTTCTGAAATCATTCTTTCCAGAAAAGAGTTGGATATTCTTAACAGTTCTTATAAAACAATCGCTGAAGGCGTTGACGATTACGAACCGTTAGCATATTAGAATGGCTTTACTCATATAACAAAGTTGAAGGTTTCGAATATCGAACGAATGTGAGGCTTGGCATGGAAATCACCTACAGAATCATTCAACCGGCAGAATATAATATCTTTTACGAACTCATCTGCAAAGACGAAAGCTGGTGGGCCTTTAGTCCTTCTTTTGGCCAGTTTTCTGCAGGAGACTGGAATTCCTATTGTGGCAATGAAAACGTCCTCTCCTTAGGCTGTTTTGTCGATAATGCCCCTGCTGGCCTTCTTCAAGGCATCGCCTTCTCCGACGCTTCGCGCGCCATGCGTATTGCAGTTATCGCCTTCCGCGAATACGCGAAGATTGCGCCAGTCATGATGCGCGGGGCCGCTGACTGGGTGTTTGCCTCCATTGACTGTGCCTGCATGTTTGGCGAAGTCCCCAGTACCAACCGTCACGTCATGAACCTTCTCCAGAAGACTGGCTTTGAAAAACAAGGCAGTATTCCCGAACTATATTGGAGTGATGCTAAACAAAAGTTTGTAAACGCATCCATTGTTGTATGTACACCTGAATCACTAAGGAAAGCCAAACTAGATGCCAACATTGACATATAAGTTAGTCTTATCCCAAGACGAAATCCTATACTCATGGCATCGTATCAAAGAACAAAACATGGCATGGGCATATGCATATATGCGTGCGCAAGATGATTTGACAGACGAAGAAGTATTGCGTATATATGACAATAGATTACTGTTACCGTTTGGATTTTACGTTGATAATCAACTAGCTGGATTTGGTGAAGTATCAGGGTATAATTTGCAGTCACAAGCAATTAAAGTATCACCTTGTCTTTGGCGTGAATATTTCCAGTTTGGCAAGGAATTGTTTATAGGCGGCAGCTTATTTTGTCTCGATAATTTGGGCGGTGTATGTTGCGTTGGTTTTACACCAAAACCGAATCGCCATATGCTTGACATATTAAGTGCGTGTGGATACACTAGGGTAGCTGAGTTACCAGAAGCATGTTGGTATGAGCGAAAGAATAAATTTGTTGATTGCGTAGTTTCTGTAGCTACACGGCAGAGTTTATTGAAAGCAAGGAAACAATTACAGTAAAGGAGCCTGACATGGGCGGCGGCGGCAAGGGCGGCGGCGGCGGCGGCGGCACTGAGTATGTTTACATTGCTCCCGACGTCGAGGATACACCCGAGAAAAAAGCAGTAAGGAGTGTAAGTGCTGGCGTGAATGCGGCGGCGGCGGCACAGCAGGAACGGGCGGCCCGCGCTCGTGGCGTTGCGGCGAGTATCTTGACTAACCGCAATCAGACAACTGGCTCTGGTGCAATGACCGCTAGTTCTACAGGTAATCGCACTCTTGGGTAATCATGGCTATCGATGTAGATAAGCTGGCCTACCGATATGAAGAATTGCGTTCTGAACGCACCAACTGGGAATCCACGTGGCGCGAATGTGCCGAACTGTTTAATCCCGGCCGTTATCGTGATGACACTGAAACAAACGCACACCGCATACCATTAGTCAATCCAAGACTTGTGAACTCTAAAGGTATCCTTGCTATGCGCTCTATGGCATCTGGCATGCAAGGCGGTATGGCTTCTCCTGTCCGTCCGTGGTTTCGACTGGTTGCCAAAGGTGACCCGCAATTTATCCCTGACGGCGTTAACGCATGGCTTGACCGTGTTACCCAGGTCATGACAGCTGTCCTTCACCAATCTAATTTTTACAACGCGACGCACACACTTTACTCTGACATCGGCACCTTTGGCACTGGTCTTTTGGTTGAAACAGCGAATGAAGACGGCATTTATTTTCACCTTGTCCGTTGTGGCGAATATGTCCTTGATATTAACGGCAATGATGAAGTGGATACCTTTTTCCGCCGTTTATATATGACGCCGCGTCAAATACTGGACAGATGGGAACACGCGCCAGACCTCCCCGATTTTATTAAGCGTTCACGTGAACGTAAAGTCATGACAACGGAACGCTATGATGTCATTCACGCTGTATTTCCCCGTACCGATTTTAAACCTGCCAAGCGGCTGACAGCTGAATCTAAACCTTTCGCTAGTGTCTATTATCTGCCTGGGGGGAGTTCCGGCCATGGCGCCGGCAAGGCGTGCATTTTAGAAGAGGGGGGATTCGACATGTTCCCAGCGTTTGCTCCGCGCTGGGACGTGTCGGGTTCCGATGTGTACGGCAGGTCACCAGCGATGGATGTTTTGCCAGACTGCAAGATGCTACAGGCTATGACCACCACGCTACGGAAAACGCAGCATAAAATCGCCGACCCGCCGCTTGTAGCAGACCAATCCCTTCGCGCGACTGGCGTGAAGCTAATCCCCGGCGGCCTGTCATTTTTTGATTCTACCCGTACCGGCACAACTCCTGTCGCGCCGATTCACCAGCCTGAAGCAGCAGCGCTTCAGACAGTCATGACTGCTATACAGGAGGTTGAGCAGAATATTGATGATGGTTTGTATGTTGATTTATTCCGGATGATGCTGGAAGACCAGCGTTCACGCATAACAGCAACAGAAGTTAATGCCAAGGAGCGTGAACGTATTGTTATGCTTGGCCCTGTTGTCGAGCGGCTGCATAAGGAATTATTCGACCCTGTTATTCGCCGTACCTTTGCACTTATGCAGGAATGGGGCGCAATGCCTACGCCTCCGGAAGGGGTTGATGCGCTTGACGTGGATGTGTCATTTGAGTCCGCCCTTGCCCAAGCTCAGCGTCAGGTGACAACCAGCAATATTGAAGCTGGTTTTGCATTTATTGGTCAAGCCGCTGCCGCTGTTCCAGAGATTCTCGATATTGTCGATACTGATGCCATGGGCCGTGCATATCTTGACCGTATCAATATGCCGTCTTCTGTTATTCGTGAGGAGTCTGCTGTCGAGGAAATCCGCGAACAGCGGGCGCAAGCGGCAGCGCAGCAGCAGCAAATGGAGACGATGAACCAAGGTGTCAATCAGTTGGTTGACGCCAGTAAGGCTATGGAGAATATGTCGGACACTAATATCTCTGGCCAAAATGCGCTTGAAGCCTTGACCTCCGGATTGGGAGCGATACGGTAATGTCCGCGTCAGATGTTGACTATTTTGATGACTACGAATCTCCCGATACAAAGCGGGATGAGAATCAGCGAAGCATGCTTGTCAACGCCATCCAGAAGATGGGTAAGGAATATGTTGGCCGTGAATTCCTTCGTTGGCTTATGGAAAAGACCAAGGTATTTGAGCAGGAGTTCCCGAAAGACCTAACCCTTGTGGCATGGAATGCGGGGCTTCGTACAGTAGGGCTTGAGATTTTATCCTTGTGTTCAGAAGCAAATGTTTTAC
>JAJQBX010000005.1 GCA_021203065.1 Oscillospiraceae bacterium | reverse complement strand
GCTTCTCCTTATCTTTTTTTATAATTATTTTTTTATTATTTCTTTATTATCCCCCCCTTTACGCGGGGGGGGGGCCCGCCCCCCGTGGGGGGGGGGGGGGGGGGGCCCCCCCCCGCATGGGGCGCACGCCGTAGGTGCACTAAACCGGTAACTGCTCAATCCCCTTAGTCTCCGGCAACCCGAACATCAGGTTCATATTCTGTATCGCCTGTCCTGCCGCACCCTTGACCATGTTGTCGATAGCACCCATCATGATGACACGGTTCGTGCGCTCGTCCAATTTGCAGGAGACGTCGGCTAAGTTTGAACCTCTGACCCATCTTGTCTCCGGCGGAGTGCCGTAGGGGAGAACCCTTACGAAATACTCGTCCTTATAGCAGGCTTCATAGGCTTCGTGAAGCTCTTCCGGGGTAACTGTTTTTACGAGACTGGCATACGCCGTCACCAAGATTCCCCTTTGCATGGGAATGAGGTGCGGGGTGAAGCTGATTCTAATGTCTCTTCCCACTATGTTAGAGAGCTGCTCCTCAATCTCGGGAACATGCCTGTGGGCGGCTACTGAATAAGCCTTTATGGACTCGTTTACCTCGCAGAAGAGGTTTGCGGTCTTCGCTCCTCTTCCTGCGCCGGTTGTGCCGCTCTTGGCGTCAATTATGATGGTGTTGGGATCTATATAGCCGGCTTTCAGCAGGGGATATATGCTTAAAAACGAGCATGTCGGGTAGCAGCCCGGATTGGCGATAAGTCTCGCTGACTTAATCTTCTCTCTATTTATCTCCGGCAAGCCGTAGACCGCCTCTTTTATAAACCCGGGGCAGGGATGGTGAATCTTATACCACTGCTCATAAATGTCCGGATCTGTTATCCTGAAATCGGCACTGAGGTCGATGACCCTGCAGGAGGCAAGAATCTCCTCCGTCAGCTGTGAAGCGCAGAAGCCCTGAGGCGTTGCGGTGAATATGACGTCGACGTTTTCCGACATCTTTGCCATGTCCTCCCCACAGCAATCGTCGTCCTCGTAGCCACGGAGACTTCCGTATTCGTTCGAGAATGGCGTTCCCGCATAGCTTCTTGAGCCAAGGCTCACTATCTCTATATCATCACGTTGCCCAAGTAATCTCACCAATTCAGCACCCGCATAACCCGTTGCTCCGATTATTCCGACTTTTATTTTGCTCATACAAATATCCCCTTTAAGTCACATGCAACAATTATACATGATATTCATTCTTTTTGCAACTATTATTTTTGTTGGATGGAGGTGAAAGATTTTTTCTGAGATATTGAGAATTTCCTATTGCATTTTGAGAAATATAATGCTATAATTGGTGTACTGAGTGGTATCGAGTGTTAAAAGGTGGCAAAAAGTGAGGTGAATCTGATGCCGGAAGAGTTGAAAATGAGCGGAGAGCTTCCTTATACTATTGATGTCAAGGGCAGAATGAGCTTTCCACAGAAATTCCGTGATGTCTTGGGTGACAGCTTTATATTGACACGTGGCGCAGACCATCGTCTGGTTGCATACTCTACTGAGCATTGGGTGGCACTTCGTGACAAGATTTCACTCATGCGTGAGGGCAAGGACAAAGAAATCCTCAAGCAGATTTACATCAAGGGAGCGATTCCGGTTGAAACGGATAAGCTCGGAAGAATTTTGGTGCCACAGGCTCTGAGGGAATACGCAAGGCTCTTAAAGGACGTCTATGTGGTCGGTGCTATCGATACCGCAGAGATTTGGGATAAGAACACCTATGAGGAGTTCACGCAGTCCATCTCGCCCGACGACCTCTATGCGGCGATGGCGGCACTTGAATAAAGGTAAAGTTTCATGGAATTTCGGCATATACCGGTTCTTTTGGATGAATGTATAGACGGGCTCGACATCAAGCCTGATGGAATCTATGTTGACGGCACGGCAGGCGGAGCCGGTCACTCAAGGGCAATAGCCAAAAAGCTCGTAACCGGCAGGCTGATTGCCATAGACCGTGACCCTGAAGCGGTCGAGGTCGCCAGAGAGCGGCTTTTCGGGCTGAATGCAACCGTGATTGAGGGCACTTTCGGAAACGTCGATAAAATCTTGGATGAGCAAGGCATCAGTTCGATTGACGGGCTTCTTCTCGATATAGGCGTCAGCTCATATCAGCTCGATAACCCGGAGAGAGGGTTTTCCTATCACTCAGAGGATAGTGAACTTGACATGCGGATGAGCGAGAGCGGACTGAGTGCCAAGGACGTCGTCAATACATATTCATATGAAGACCTGACGAGAATTCTTTTTGAGTACGGAGAAGAGAAATTCGCCAAGAGCATAGCTTCGAATATAGTCCGAGAGCGTGAAAAGGGCGAGATAAGAACCGTCGGAGATTTGGCGGACATAATAAGAGAGTCAGTTCCTGCAAAGGTCAGGCGTGATAAGAACCCCTGCAAGAAGACCTTTCAGGCGATAAGAATAGAAGTAAACAATGAGTTTTCGGAGCTTTCGGAAGCGTTGGACAAAGGCTTTGATCGGCTCAAGCCGGGTGGGAGGCTGTGCGTAATAACATTCCACTCGCTTGAGGACAGAATGGTGAAGCAGAGATTTTTAAGCTTCGCCCAAGGCTGCATCTGCCCGCCCGAGTTCCCCGTATGCGTATGCGGCAGGACTCCGAGAGGGAAGATAATAACCCGCAAGCCGATAGAGCCGAGCGAGGCGGAGCTGGAAAGCAATAATCGTAGTCATTCAGCTAAATTACGGATTATTGAGAAGTTGTAATAGGAGCAGTTATGGCTCCCCTGATAAGGGGAGCTGGCAGCCACGAAGTGGCTGACTGAGGGGTTCTTCCCTCAAGAAGGATGTGAAGTAATGGCATACCGTGACGACAATTTAGCTTATGATCTGTCGGTGTATGAGCCGAAGAGCAATGTTGTGCCTAAAACTCAGCCTAAGGCTGAGCCGAAGGCTAAGCCCCGTATCGAGATACGGCATAATACAATTGCGCTTCCGCAGAATCTTTTCACCATATTTGTGACTGCGGCAGTTGTTCTTGCGGTCATGTTCGCACTTCTTTACGGCAAGGTTGAGACCAACCGGCTTTTCAGCGAGATTTCGGCACTCGAAAGCACACTTTCCGAGATAGAGAGCGACAATGCAAGCTTGGCTGCTGAATATGAGTCGAAAACCTCGCTAAAGAGCGTTGAGGAATATGCCCAGAACGTTTTAGGACTTGAGAAGTTAGACAAATCCCAGATAGAATACGTCGAGGTTGAGGGGGACACTGTCATAGAAGTCGTTGAGACGGAAAGCTCGAATATATTCGTAATTCTGAAGAACTGGTTCAGTGATATATTCGAATATCTTGGCTTCTGAGCAAATATAGTAAGTATTGTTGATAGTATCGAGGGAAAGTTAAGTTTTGCCTTCTTGAATATTGAAGGGTAAACTTAGCTTTCTTCAGTCAGAGGCAAAATGGCGAATCGTGAAAATTTTCGGAGAAAGGAATCAAAATGGCAGAACAAAACAAACCGACTCCAAAAATGAAGCGGCGACTGCTGGTACCATTGCTGCTTATCATGATGGCGGCACTTGTGTATGTGTCATACGCTATGTATCAGGTCGCAGTCGTGGACAGTGCAAAGTATCAGGCGTTAGCCAACGAGCAGCAGTTCAAAACAACAACCATCAGTGCAACAAGAGGAACAATTTACGATGCAAACGGTCAGGTTCTGGCGCAGAGCGTGACGGTCTACACTGTCTATGTCGACCCGACTACATATCGTGACAGAGACACCGACCAGAAGGACCTCATCGTTGAGACTCTTTCAGAATATCTTGACGTCGACGAGGATGTCATAGAAGAAAAGCTGAATAAGGACAACGCCTATCAGGTAATAGCTACCGAGGTAGACAAGACCACCGCCACAGAAATCTTAACAATCATGAGCGAGGCGGGAATCACCTCTGTTGCGGCGACAGCCACTACAGAAAGATACTATCCTCAGGACGACTTGGCGGCGAATGTTATCGGGCATCTTCACTATGACGGCTACGGCATCTATGGAATCGAGTCTTACTATGACGATTACCTCACCGGTACTGACGGCGCAATCGTCACCGCTATCGACGCAAACGGCTCGGAAATCCAGTATAAGTACAAGTCGAGCTACGACGCGGTCGACGGCTATTCGGTCTATTCGACTATAGACGCCACGATTCAGTATTATGTTGAAGAGGCACTTGCCAATGCTGTCTCCTCGAACGACCCTGAGGACGGCGCATGCGCAATTGTCATGAACTGCAAGACGGGAGAAATTCTGGCGATGGCTTCCTCTCCGACGTATAACTTAAACGAGCCGTCGGTTGTAACCGATGAATCGCTTTCTGAGTACCTAGCAGGGCTTTCAGACACAGCCACCGACGAGGAATACAGTGCGGCTCTTTCCGAATCGCTCTACACACAGTGGACGAACAAGGCTATCTCGAGCCTATACTTTCCCGGTTCTGTTTTCAAGGTTGTAACCGGCTCTGCGGCTCTTGAGGAGAACGCAATCAGCTTAAGCAACACATTCACCTGCTCCGGCTCTATAACCGTCATGGACACCATTTACCACTGCTGGAGCTCGAGCTCTCACGGCTCTCAGACCTTTGTTGAGGCTATGACCAACTCCTGCAACCCGGCATTCGTCCAGATAGGGCAGAAGCTCGGCGCAAAGGCATTCTGCAAATATTTCGAGGCTTTCGGACTGACGCAGAAGACGGGAATCGACCTTCCTGCAGAGTCGAACAGCCTTTATATCGACTCGGACAGCATGACGCTTGTAAATCTGGCTTCGAGCTCGTTCGGTCAGGCAAACAAGATAACTCCTATCCAGATGATATGCGCATTTGCGGCGGTCATCAACGGCGGCTATCTCGTGACCCCATACGTTGTAGACAAGGTTGTCGACAGCGAGGGAAATATCATAATGCAGAACGAGACCACCATCAAGCGGCAGGTAATCTCGGAGGAGACCTCCGAAACGATGCGTGAGGTTCTCGAAACTGTTGTAAACACCAATTCGGGCAGCAATGCCTATATCAAGGGCTACCGCATCGGCGGAAAGTCGGGAACCTCCCAGAAGCTTGACGAGGATTCAACAGGAAGCACCTATGTCTCCTCATACGTCGCTTTCTATCCCGCCGATGACCCGGAGATAATAATGCTCGTCATGGTCGACGAGCCGACAAACGGTCTTTACTACGGCTCAGCCGTTGCCGCACCGGTTGTCGTTGAAGCTCTTTCGGATATTCTGCCGTACCTCGGGTACTATGCGGAGTATACAGAAGAGGATCTTGAGGATATGGACGTTTCCGTTCCTTACATAAGAGGCTCAACCGTTGAGCAGGCTACTTCGACTCTTGAAGCTTTGGGGCTTGAGATTGAGGTAATAGGAAGTGGAGACACGGTGATAAGGCAGGTGCCCTCAAGCGGAAGCACCATGCCGACCGGGTGTACGGTTGTCGTCTACACCGATGAGGACTATGACGTCCAGTACACGACCGTACCCGATATATCCGGCTGTTCGCTTTCGGAGGCAAACAGATTGCTGTCGAACGCCGGACTCAATCTTCTGCCGCTCGGCGGAGCGGCGCAGAAATCCGGAGCCGTCTGCTCCGGCACCTCAAACTACTCGGTCGGAACGACGGTAGAGGTAGGCACGATTATCGAGGCGTACTTTGTTGTTAATGAGGACTCTGGTTGATAAACGCCGAAAGGCTTAATTAGTCGCCGCTGTGCGGCGACGTGCTCGCCCTGCGGGCTCGCACACCCCTCAGTCGGCTTTGCCGACAGCTCCCCTTATCAGGGGAGCCATAACTGCCTCTATCAAAGCTTATGATAGAAGAACAAAAAGTCTCCCCTGTCAAGGGGAGGGGGACCGGCGAAGCCGGTGGAGGGGTGCGCCGACGCAGTCGGCGCGTCGCCGTCAGGCGACAACTACCACACGAAAGGGTGTGAGAAAATGAAACTATACGACCTGTTATCCGGGATATGCACCGTTACTCCGGAGGATATTCCGAATATCGAAATTGACAAGATTTCCTCCGACTCAAGGGACGAGGTTTCTGAGTCGACGCTCTTTGTCGCCCTCAAGGGGGCTAAGTTTGATGCGCATGATTCTGTTGGGGAGCTGAGTAAAAGGGGCGTTCAGGTCTTTGTTGTCGAGCATGACTGCGGAGAGGAGCACCAGATAGTCGTTCGGGACACAAGGCTTGCTCTTTCCACCCTCTGGGCTAACTGGTATCACAACCCGGAGCGTAAGCTCAAGCTCATCGGTATCACCGGAACTAACGGCAAGACCACCACTACCACCGTCATAAAGCGGCTTCTTGACGCCCTCGGTATCAAGGCGGGGCTCATAGGAACATGCGGAAACGAGGTAGTTGACCGCCACATCCACGCTGAGAACACAACACCCATGCCGAATGAATTCTTCGGGCTCTTAAGCGAAATGGTCGATGCGGGCTGTGAGTATGCTGTTATGGAGGCTTCCTCTCAGGGACTTGAGCAGGAGAGGCTTGGAAAGTGCGTCTTCGAGGTTTCGGCTTTTCTCAATCTGACTCAGGATCACCTCGACGTTCATGGCAGTATGGAAAACTACTATCAGGCGAAGAAGCTTCTCTTCTCGAGGAGCAAGAATGCCGTCATCGACATCGACGACCCGTATGGCGAGAGGCTCTTTAACGAAATAGACTGCCCGAAATACACCCTTTCGATAAGAAAAGAAGCCGATTTCTATGCCGACATGATAAAGCTTTCGGCGCACGAGAGCACCTACTGGTACTCGAACGCCCTCAAGAGCTATAAGGTCGACATTCCTCTCCCGGGAAGCTACAACGTCTCGAACACGATGACTGCTATAGCTGTTTTGGAGCTTGCGGGAATCGGTGCTGATAAGACTGTTCCGCTCATCTCGAAGATAAACGGCGTCAGGGGCAGGTGCGAAGTAGTTCCGACGGGAAGAGATTTCACCGTCATCATCGACTATGCCCATTCGCCGGATGCTATCACGAATATTTTAAACAACGTCCGTGAAAGCGCAGGAGCTGATACAAGAATCGTCTGCCTCTTCGGCTGCGGAGGAGACAGGGATGCAAAAAAGCGTCCACTGATGGCGAAAGCGGCTGCCGAGGGCGCAGATTTTCTCGTCATCACCTCTGATAACCCCCGAAGCGAAGATCCCCACGCCATAATCGAGGACATAATAGCCGGTCTTTCCCCCGGCTTCAAGGAATATATTGAAATAGACAACCGCCGTGAAGCCATCTTCTGGGCAATAAAGAACGCCCGAAAGGACGACGTCATAGTCCTCTGCGGCAAAGGTCACGAGGATTATCAGATTCTTTCTACGGGGAAGATACATTTTGATGAGCGTGAGGTAGTTGCTGAGGCATTGAAAGAAATGCGTAATTCGTAATGCGTAATGCGTAATTAAGGTTCGGCTTCGCCGAACCGTGCTCGCCTTGCAGGCTCGCACACCCCTCAGTCGCCTGCGGCGACAGCTCCCCTTGGCAGGGGAGCCATTAGCAAACTCTCATAGAACGCAATAAGGCTCCCCTGATAAGGGGAGCTGGCAGCTGCGAAGCAGCTGACTGAGGGGTGCGCCGACCAAAGGGAGGCGCGTCGCCCGCAGGGCGACAATTAGCACAAAGAAGGATGAAAAACCATGCCATACTGGATTAACATTATAGTCGGAATACTGTCAGCGGTGATTGCGGGGGCTCTCGGGGTGATACTCATTCCGTATCTACGTAAGCTCAAAGCAGGGTCGCATATACTGGACATCGGTCCTGCTTGGCACAAGTCAAAAGAGGGAACGCCTCTTATGGGCGGATTTATGTTTATCCTGTCAGTGCCGATATGCACTTGGATCGGCTATCTTATCATAAAGGCTTACCGCTCGGCACACATGATAGATACACCGGAAAACGCAGGCTGGAAGCTACTTCTGGCTGTCGGAGTGTCGATGCTCTTCATGCTGGTCGGCTTTATTGACGACTATATCAAAGTGGTCAAGAAGAGAAATCTTGGCTTAAGCGTCAAGGCGAAGACTGTAATGCAGGTTGTGATAGTTGTCGGCTATCTTGTGGCACTTCACTTCCTTGGAAATACCACCTCGGTCGTGTTCCCGTTTATCGGAGAGGTCGATTTTGGATGGTTCTACTATCCGCTGATGGGCGTGTGCATCTATTTACTCGTCAACGCTGTTAATTTTACGGATGGCGTAGACGGGCTCTTGGGCTCGGTCACTACTGTTTATTCGCTGGCGTTTGTACTGATATTCGTGCTTTTGGACAACTGGGAGATGAGCGCATTTTCGATGGCGGTAGCAGGAGGATGCTTAGGATTTCTTATCTGGAATCTGCACCCCGCAAAGGTTTTCATGGGCGACACCGGTTCGATGTTCCTTGGCGGCGCAGTGGTCGCCATGGGAATGGCGTCAGGGCTTGAGCTTCTCATGCCGCTCGTCGGAATCATCTATGTTATTGAAATGCTCTCCGATTTAATTCAGATTGCAAGCTTCAAGATAAGGCACAAGAGAGTCTTCAAGATGGCACCCATCCACCACCACTTCGAGCTCTGCGGCTGGAGCGAGTATAAGATTCTCTGGGTGTTCTCGGGTGTGACTCTGGCGGCAGGCGTGCTGGGTGTTTTGGCAACGTGGTTGTCAATTCGTAATGCGTAATGCGTAATTCGTAATTATTGGGGGCGAACGCTTTGGCTGAAAGAAAAAATTACATAATCGGCTCGGGCGTTGAGAGCTCCTCGAGGGATATTACCGTCACCAAGGGCTCTGGCAGAAAAGCCCGGAAAGAAGCCAAGAAAGCCAAGAAGATCCGTGAGCCTAAGCTTCGGCTTATTGACGGAAGCATGGACCCTGTCTTCTTTGTTATCGTTATTGTCATGCTCGTTTACGGGCTTATTATGGTCTTTTCGGCGAGCTATATCGAGGGTCTCACCTATTATGACGATGGCTATCGGTTCGTGAGAACTCAGGGCATCGCCGCCATCATCGGCGTTGTTGCGATGCTGTTTGTTTCGTTCTTTGACTACCATATCCTGATGAATTCGAACGTAATAATTTTGGGATATACCGCCATGCTGGGGCTTCTTACATACACCTCCTTCTTCGGAACGGAGAGTGCAAGTGCCCGGCGTTGGATCGAGATAGGCTCGTTTTCGTTCCAGCCGTCGGAGGCTATGAAACCGGTGCTCATTATCTTCACGTCGTTTCTGTGCGTGAAGCTTCTTGAAAATCCCAAACGGCAGAATATGCCTTTTCTTGCAAGATACCTGCCGCTTTTAGGCTCGCTGGCGTTGGTCTGCCTCAACATGGTTTTGCAGAGGCACATTTCGGGGCTTCTGATTATGGGTGCAATCTGGCTCTGCGTCGTTCTGCTGTCTGGAATCCCCTATAAGGACATCGCAAAGATGCTGGCAATCATCATAGTCGGAGGAGTTGCGGTGCTGCTGGTCTATTCGACCGTGCGCGAGGGCGGACTTTCCTACATCTCCGACCGACTTACGAGTATGTCCACCGTCGACGACGGAGTCATCACAGACGACAACTGGCAGACGATGCAGTCGCTTATTGCCATCGGCTCGGGCGGATGGTTCGGCTTGGGGTTCGGCGAATCGAGGCAGAAATATCTCTGGCTTCCCGAGGCTCAGAACGACATGATTATCTCGGTAATCGTCGAAGAGCTCGGCTATGTCGGAGGACTGGCTGTTGTAATCCTCTTTGCACTGTTTATATACCGTGGCTTCAGAATCGCAAGGAAAGCTCCCGACAAGTTCGGAACGCTCATAACCTCGGGAATCACATTCCAGATAGGGATTCAGGCGATACTTAATATCGGTGTTGCCTGCAATGCTTTCCCGAACACCGGCGTGACGCTGCCGTTCTTCAGCTACGGCGGCTCGGCTCTGATGATTCAGCTTGTTGAGATGGGAGTAATCTTGGGAGTTTCCCGGCAGTGCGAAAATATTTGATTTGATAGGAGAAAATTATGCTAAAAGTGATACTTTCCGGCGGAGGAACAGCGGGGCATGTCAACCCCGCCATTGCCATATATGAGATAATAAAAAAGAAGCACCCCGACGCAGAATTTCTATACGTCGGGACACCGAATGGAATCGAGAAAAAGCTCATCGAGCAGGAGGGAATCCGCTTCGTCTCGATGGAGGTTGCCGGCTTCCAGCGTAAGGTGAATCTCAACAACCTAAAAAGAAACGCTGTTGCAACCAAGTATTTTCTTGAGTCGGGGCACAAGGCTAAGAAGATTATTGACGATTTCAAGCCGGACATAGTCATCGGCACGGGAGGCTATGCCTGCGAGCCTATCGTTCACAAGGCGGCGGCTATGGGGATAAAGACCGTCATCCACGAGCAGAACGCTTTTCCGGGCGTCACTACCAAGATTTTAGCGAAAAAGGCTGACAGGGTCATGCTCACCGTTGAGCGTGCCAAGGACTACATAAAAGAAAAGGACAAGTGCGTCGTCACTGGTCTTCCCGTCCGCCATGGGTTTGTTGAGAGACTCCCTAAGGCTGAGGCTAAGAAAGCTCTCGGACTGCCTGTGGATCAGCTCTGCATTCTCTCAACAGGCGGAAGCTTGGGAGCGGGGAGAATCAACGAAACGGTATCAGACCTCATCGCATGGTACTGCGAAAACAATGTCAAGGTGAGCCACATCCATTCCTACGGCAAAAACGGCAGGGGAAGCTTTGCGGCGTCGCTAACTACTAACGGCGTAAATCTTTCGGAGCATCCCGATTTTATAGTAAAAGAATACATCGACAACATGTCCACCTGCATGGAGGCGGCAGACCTGATTATAAGCAGATGCGGAGCGGGCGCACTGACGGAGATTGAAGCAGTAGGTTGCGGTTCAATCTTAGTCCCCTCCCCGATAGTAGCCGAGAACCACCAGTTCTACAACGGCAAGGTTCTCTCCGATGCCGGAGCGGCGATAATGTTCGAGCAAAAGGACCTGACATCGGAGCTTCTCATCCAGACAGTAAGCGACCTGATCCACGACCCGAAGAGGCTTGAAGAGCTATCCCGCAATGCGGCGAAGCTTTATATTAAGGATACGTCCGACAGGGTAGGGGAGGTTATTGAGGAAGTATTGAATGCGTGATTTGTCGGCTTCGCCGACGCGCCCCTTGCGGGGCGCACCCCTCCACCACCGACTTCGTCGGCGGTCCCCCTCCCCTTGTCAGGGGAGGCTTAAGAAATTCCTCAAAACATCGAGAGAACAAGAGAAAGAACGCTTTATCGTTCTTTCTAAGTTCGCAAAGCGAACTTATTGGCTCCCCTGATAAGGGGAGCTGGCACGAAGTGCCTGAGGGGTGCTATTTTCGGCAACGCCGAAAATAGCGCAGTTCGGCTTTGCCGAACTGCCTTTCCGTCACCCAAATCCCCATCCCATCATATTATGCTCTATAACATCATGTTTTGGGAGCGGTTGAGATGGAGAGTAGCAGGCTTTTGATTGAGGGCGGCAGGAGAATTGAGGGAGAATTAAGAATCCACGGAGCAAAGAATAGTGTATTGCCGATATTAGCGGCAACGCTTTTGTGTGGAAGTACCAGCGTGATACATAACAGTGCATCTCTTTCCGATGCCTTTGCCGCTATGAGAATTCTCAGGTCTCTTGGGTGCACGATTTCTCATGAGGGGAGCACCGTTACTGTCAATTCGGCTGACGCTGAGGGCGACATTGTTTCTGACGGGCTTATGCACGAAATGCGCTCGTCGATTGTGTTCTTGGGAGCTATCTTGGGAAGAGTTGGCAGGTGCCGGCTTTCATTCCCCGGCGGGTGCGAGTTAGGACCACGACCGATTGATCTGCACCTCGAAGCCCTCAGGAGGCTTGGCGTCAGGATAACGGAAGACCACGGAATCTTGGACTGCACTGCGGGAGTAAGACCCCAGAGCGCAGATATAACCCTTTCGCTCCCGTCGGTCGGGGCGACGGAGAATATAATGCTCTATTCGGCTCTTGGCTCTGGCGAAACGGTCATCAGAAACGCCGCAAGAGAACCGGAGATAGCCGATTTGGCGGGGTACTTGATAAAATGTGGCGCAAAAATCACAGGTCAGGGGACTTCGACGCTCGTGATAGACGGCGTCCCGTCGCTTCACGGCTGTGAATATACTGTTATGCCGGACAGAATCGAGGCGGCAACCTATATGGGTGCGGCGGCGATAACCCGGGGCGAGCTGATGCTTGGGGGCGTGAGACCTCAGGATATGTATTCCTGCATGTCGGTCTTTTCCGAGATGGGCTGTGGGGTCTATCCATATGACGACAAGATTTTTATAAGCGCAAGAAAGCCGATAACGGCTGTAAGGACTGTCAGGACCATGCCCTATCCCGGATTTCCTACCGACTGCCAGCCTATTGTGATGGCGGTGCTCAGTAAATCCTCCGGCACAAGCGTTATTGTCGAGAATATCTTTGAGAACCGCTTTATGGCTGCTCCTGAGCTGAGAAGAATGGGCGCAAATATCAAGGCTGAGGGCAAGGTCGCAGTTATTGAGGGCGTTAAAAAGCTCTATGGTGCAAAAGCCCGGGCATATGACCTGCGGGCAGGTGCGGCACTTGTTGTTGCGGCACTTGGAGCTGAGGGTCAGAGCGAGATTTTAAACACACACTATATAGACAGAGGATATGAGAGCATAGAAACCGCTCTTTCATCGGTGGGAGCAGATATAAAGAGGATTTAGAAAGGAGGACGACAAGGTGCAGGACGTTGTAAAGACGAATCCACAGGCTGGACAGCGAAGACGCAAAAGAAGACGCAGACGCCGTGGAAATATGTCCCTTTACTATCTTATGCTGTTTGTCGTCTCGGTTATTATCCTCTATATCCTCTCGAGAACCGTTTTTTTCAAGGTTGAGAACTACGAGATTTCTGGCAACTCCCGCTATTCCGAATCGGAAATCTTAGCCGCCGCAGGTTTGAGTGACAGCGAAAACCTCTACAATATCGACCTGAGTGCGACGGCGCAGAGAATCAAAAAAGCACTCATATATATCGACGACGTCACCGTTTCAAGAGAGCTCCCGGGGACTATCGTGATAGAGATAACCGAAGCGGAGGAGTTCGCCTGCTGTCAGTACGAGGGAAACCGCTATGCCGTCATCAGCAGAAGCGGAAGATATTTGAGCACAGAGCAGGCAGAGCCGAATGAGGAGCTTTTGCAGATTTACGGCTTAGACCTTATAGACGTCTCACTTGGCGACGAGTTCACCTCCTCTGATGAGAACAAGAAGACAATCATCATGAATCTTCTTGACGTTATAGACGAGATTTGCCCGGATAAGATTGATTATATAGACATAACCGACCGTACCGACATAATCATGAGCTATGACAACGGCAGAATCGAGATTGATTTCGGAAGCTCGCTCGACTATGAATACAAGATGCGCTATCTGATTACAATAATCGAGGCGAACCTTGATGCCGATGCAACCGGAAAGCTTATCTATATCAGCTCGTCCTCCGGCGTATCGTTCATCCCCACGGAGGGACTTGAGGAGCTCGAGCAGAGCAAGGAGATTATCGAGAATATGACCGACACCGAGGACACCGAAGCGTCCGAAGAAGCGGAAGAATAAAAATATTGCGAAATAATCTCACAAAACTATTGCCAAACCGAGATTTTCGTGTTACAATAGATGTATATATCAGCCGCCTGAGGCGGCACAGGATTTGTACATTAGACAATTGTACATTGTACATTGTACATTGTACATTATTATAGACTATTGGAGGAAGTAGAAATGGGCTTTATCATGGAAAATGAAGGCATTGACCTTGCAAAAATCAAAGTCGTCGGAGTTGGCGGCGGCGGCGGAAACGCTTTGAACTGCATTGTGGCGACGGGAATTCAGAATGTTGAGTACATTTCTATCAATACCGACGCTCAGGCTCTCAAGAATTCTAAAGCTACCTCCAAGATCCAGATCGGTCAGAAGCTGACCCACGGTCTTGGCGCAGGTGGAAAGCCTGAGGTTGGCGAGGCTGCCGCTCAGGAGTCAAAGGACGAAATTCAGGACACCTTAAAGGGTGCTGATATGATATTCATCACAGCCGGTATGGGCGGTGGCACTGGAACTGGTGCTGCTCCCGTGGTCGCTGAGATTGCCCGTGATATGGGTATTCTCACTGTTGCTGTTGTCACAAAGCCTTTTGCCTTTGAGGGCAAGAGAAAGGCGGCTCAGGCTGACAGAGGAATCGATGCTCTTGTCAAGAACGTCGACTCGCTCGTAGTAATTCCTAACCAGAAGCTTTTAACTGGCAGAGAGAACCTTACAATGCGTCAGTCGTTCGGCTTGGCTGATGACATCTTAAAGACCGCAGTTCTGAGTGTAACCGAGCTTATTCTTAGACACGGCGAAATCAACGTCGACTTTGCGGACGTCAAGTCTATCATGTCTAACGCAGGCTATGCCCACATGGCAATCGGTCACGGCGAGGGCAAGGACAAGGTTGCTGACGCTGTTCAGCAGGTCATCTCAAGCCCGCTTCTCGAGACCTCCATCAAGGGTGCAAAGAGACTTCTTATCAACATCACTATGAGCGAGGACATCGGAACTGGCGACATCGCCGAGCTCACCGACACCATCACCAAGGCTGCAGCTGAGGACGTCGACCTCATCTTCGGTGCTGACTTCAAGGAAGACCTTTCCGACACCATCGACATCATCGTCATCGCTTCTGACTTCGACACCTACACCGTTCCTGCTGAGGAGGGTGAGGAGGCTTCTTCTGAAGCTCCGAGCGAGGAGCAGAAGAGCAAGCCTGACGAGAACGAGACTATCTATGATGGAATCTGGAGAGAGCTGTTCAAGTAATAATTGTGGGCTCTTCGGCTTTGCCGGAGAGCACCCCTCCACCACTGGCTTACGCCGGCGGTCCCCCTCCCCTTATCAGGGGAGGCTTTTTGTATTCTCTCACAGGTATTTGAGGAGAAACAAAAAAATTTTCAATTATTGCAAAAACTACTTGACTTTTGTGCTTATTAATGTTATTATAAAAGATGAAATGAAGTGCGGGGTGGTTCGGTTGAGGCAGGATGAGTATCGGGCGATGACCGACACTGAGCTTATTGAGATCGCCTCAAGCGACGAGGGAGCGTATTCTGAGCTTGTTTCGAGACATCTTGAAACGGTAAGACGCCTTGCAGGAATCTATTCTGCGGGAAAATCCGCAAGTGGGTGCGACTATGACGACCTCTGTTCGGAGGGGCTCATGGGGCTTATGAACGCCGTCAAGACCTACGACGGGAGCAAGGGCGCATTATTCGGGACGTATGCCTATTCCTGTATCAACAACCGCATGCTGAATTCTCTTCGGAAATCCACCCGGATAAGGGGCAGCGAAGAGCCGATTGAGGATATTGAGATAGCCGACCACGGTTCTCCCGAAAGTATTCTCATTTCGAGCGAGGAGACGGACGAGCTCATGAGGATTGCCCGTAGCAGGCTCTCGGAGCTTGAAAGAAGCGTCTTAAGATGCTATCTTGAGGGGAAGAGCCATTCTGAAGCGGCAAAAGAGCTTGGGATAACCCCGAAATCGGTCGACAACGCTCTTCAGAGAATCAGGAGGAAGCTCAGGAGCTGAGCGGAGGGACGCAAAGTACGGAGCTGAGCGGTGGCACGAGAAGTGCCGAGCCCTTTGTCCCGGATATTTATTTTCGGTAGAAACCCGTTCCCCGGGTTCTATAATATAATCAAGCCATGTTTACTAATTCGCAAAGACTGTTTTAACGCTCAATTTTAACGCTCAATTGCAGGTTTAGTCCGCACGGCAAATACTATGAAGTGAGGGAATAATATGTACGAAGACAAGAAATTGGTATGCCGTAATTGCGGAAAAGAATTCGTTTTTACAGCCGGCGAGCAGGAATTCTATGCAGAAAAGGGCTTCGAGAACGAGCCCAAGATGTGCAAGGATTGCAGAAGAGCTAAGAAGGAAGAGGGCAAGCAGTACTACACAGCTGTCTGTGCATCCTGTGGCAAGGAAGCAAGAGTCCCCTTCAAGCCCCACGACGACCGCCCTGTATATTGCAGCGAGTGCTTTGCCAAGCAGAGACAAGGCTGATTCAGGCGAACCAAGACTTTCATCGGCGGATAACCCCCGCCGATTTTTCTTTTGGGGTTGAAAAGATGGTTGGGATGGAGTATAATGAGAGGGAGAACCCCTCAGTCAGCTTCGCTGAAGTTCGCAAGCGAACTTCTTCGCTCACCCTTATCAGGGGAGCCATAATTGCTCCTCCCACAGTTTCTTGCGTAGGATGACTATTGCCTCCCCTGTCAAGGGGAGGGGGACCGGCGAAGCCGGTGGAGGGGTGCGCCGACCAAAGGGAGGCGCGTCGCCCGCAGGGCGACAAATGGTTTTCGAAGGAGGATTCAAAATGGAAATAACAAAAGACACAATGATATACGACATCGTCGCCTATGACAGTGGGTGCGTGGATCTGTTTATGGAGATAGGAATGCATTGCTTCAGCTGTCCGGCGGCTCTATTCGAGACGGTCGAGGAGGCTTGTACGGTGCATGGGGTTGACGTTGAGGACTTTTTGGAGGGTCTTAACGCCTACTTCGCAGAGAATCATCCCGAAAGTGAAAACAGCGATGCTGAGTAAGCGGCTTTTATGCTGTTCTGAGATGCTAAGGGGCAGGGTTTTAGCCGACATCGGAACCGACCATGCGAAGCTTCCCATCTCGGTCGTGAGCTCCGGCAGATGCGACAGGGCTTATGCCTGCGACATAGCTTTGGGTCCTTTGTCTTTTGCAAAGAAGAATATTTCCGATGCCGGGCTTGAGGACAGAATCGTCACAATTTTGTCCGATGGCTTTGAAAATCTTTCTGATTGGAGCATCACCGACGTCGTCATTGCCGGAATGGGCGGGGAGATGATAAGGGATATTCTCGAAAAAGGCGGGGATAAGGCGAGAAAAGTCAACCTGATTTTACAGCCGAACACCCGGGCTTGGGAGCTTGTCGACTGGCTTACCCGGAATGGTTTTGAAGTCATCCGGCAGAAAGCCGTTGCGGACGGAAAATTTATCTACCCGGTTATTAACGCCAGATACACCGGCATCGAAGAAATTCTCACGCAGGCAGAATGTCTGGCAGTGGGACTCGATCTTGGGGAGAGCATTTCGGGAAAGTACCTTTCTGCGCAGGTGAAAAGGCTTCGTGACGCCGCTGACGGCATGCGCAGAGGAGTGAGCCCGGATGGAGATCTGCTCAGGGAGCTCGAAGCGACTGCAGATGAAATAGAAAAGCTTTTGAGGGAGGTAAAATAATGACCACGGTAAGAGACATTTATAACTATATTGACAGCTTTGCGCCCTACCGAACTCAGGACAGCTGGGACAATTCGGGGCTGTTGGTTGGGGACGGGGATGAACCGGTCACCAAGGCTCTTTGTGCCCTCGACGCTTCGATTCCGGCTATATTGGAGGCTGAAAAGCTCGGCTGTCAGCTGATTTTGACCCATCACCCAGTCATCTTTGACCCGCTTAAGAGCCTTGACAGTACAGTTCCTGCGGCATTACTATTTAAAAAGGGGATCGCCTGCATCTCGTCCCACACTAACTTGGACAGCGCAGAATACGGCATAAGCGATATGATGGTGGATAAGCTGGGGCTTAAGAACATTCATAAGATGGTTGACGTGAACAGAGCTGACCCCGTCACCGGCAGAGCTGTTGGCTATGGCGCAATCTGCGAATGTGAGGGTGTGATGACCCCCGAAGAGCTCGCAAGGCTCTGTAAAGAGAGATTTGACTGCATCGCTATAAAGTATGTAGCGGGAGGCAGGAATATAAAGACAGTAGGCATGATTTCCGGTGCGGGAGGCTCATACGTTACAAACGCATTTGAGATGGGATGCGATGCCTATATCTCGGGAGATGTGAAGCAGCAGGACTTCATAGAAGCAGAACGCCTCGGCATCACTCTCATAGATGCGGGACACTTTGAGACGGAAACTATTGCGATGGAGTATTTCAAAGAGAAGCTTGGAAAGCAGTTTACAGAAGTTGAGTTTGTAGTTTCGAAAGAAAGCTTTTTGGCGAAGACAATCGGCTGACGCCGAGCTATTTTCGGTGTTGCCAAAAATAGCACCCCTCAGTCAGCCACTTCGTGGCTGCCAGCTCCCCTTGACAGGGGAGCCATAAGTGCCTTAGGAAAGGAATTTACTATGTCCAAAAGATTACTCTCCCTCACAATCTGCATACTTCTCGTTCTCAGCTTGTTTACCGGTTGCGGGGATGGGGATATTGCCATCAACTACACTGATGATATGCGGGACATTACTTCCATGGAGCTTGTCTCGGAGATGGGGATTGGGTATAACCTTGGAAACTCGCTCGATGTCTGCAATGCGGACAGGGACGGGGACGGAGTTATCGACGAGAATTCCGACTCGGTCGACGAGACGCTCTGGGGAAATCCGGTTGTGACGGAGGAGCTTATCCAGTTCGTCAAGGATTCGGGCTTCAACTGCATAAGGATTCCGGTCACTTGGCGTGATCATATTGACGATGATTATAACATAGATGAAGAATGGATGGACAGGGTTCAGGAGGTTGTCGACTATGCATATGACCTTGGGCTCTATGTCATCATAAATGTCCACCATGACGGCGGCGGAGACCCGGAGTTCGGGGCTTGGATTCGGAATGCCTCGACCGATTATGACGGAGTTTTGGAAAAATACCTCGCCATCTGGCAGCAGATATGCGACAGGTTTGAGGACTATGGCGACCGGCTTCTCTTCGAGTCGATGAACGAGGTCGGCTTTGACGACCTTGACGACTGGAAGGCTTACGAGACGCTCAACAGCCTCAATCAGGCGTTTGTCGACTTGGTGCGCTCAAGCGGCGGCAACAACCCCGAGCGGCATCTGGTCATTGCGGGATATTGGACGGACATTGATTCGACATGTTCAAGCTACTTCGAAATGCCGGATGACCCCAAAGACCGGTGCATCCTTTCTGTCCACTATTACACCCCGTGGCAGTTCTGCACCACCACTCAGCAGTATGAGTGGGGCAGTGACGAAGAGATTGAGCTGATGGAGGCGAAGATTGAGAAGCTAAGGTCGAATTTTGTCGAAAAAGGCATCCCTGTAATCATCGGCGAATACGGCACATGCCTCGGCAACGACGAGGATTCAAGGGTTCTCTTCTGCAAGACCCTCGTCAGTCTCTGCTCCGATGCAGGGATTCCCACATATATCTGGGACGACGGAACGCTACTCGACAGAGAAAACTTGGAGTGGCAAAACAGCAATATTATCAAGGCTATCAAAAAAGCGGGGAAATAGCATAATTACGCATTACGCATTACGAATTACGCATTAAAACCGGAGGATTTTATGGCATTAGACGGAGTATATCTGAGTTTGTTGAAAAAAGAAATGGCGGGCGTCCTTATCGGGGCGCGGGTGGATAAGATCCATCAGCCGTCACGGGACAATTTAATAGTATCTCTTCGGACGATGTCGAGCGGCACTAAGAAAGTCCTCTTTTCGGCGAATGCGGGGACTGCGAGGGTTCATTTGAGCAAAAGTGAGCTTGAGAACCCGAAAACTCCGCCTATGTTCTGCATGCTCTTAAGAAAGCACCTCGGCTCGGCGAAGCTTATCGACATCCGGCAGGATGGGTTTGAGAGAATCCTCAATTTCGATTTCGAGGCTACAGATGAGTTCGGTGACAGGGTTATTCTTACGCTTGCGGCTGAGATTATGGGGCGGTGCTCAAACGTCGTCCTCATAAATCAGGACGGACGGGTCATCGACTCGATCAAGCGTGTCAGCGAAGACATGTCGAGTGTGCGGATGGTCTTGCCGGGGATAACCTATTCACTCCCTCCGAGAGATGAGAGAATGAGCCTTTTTGAGATTGACAAGGCGGAGCTTGAAAGTGGCATAAGGGCGTCTTCTCAGAAAGATCCGTCGAAGACGCTTGTCAGGCTCATCGAGGGAATTTCGCCTGTATTCGCACGGGAGGCGGTCTTCTATTCGCTCCGTGGCGGCGAGAAGCCGGCAAGCGAGTTTTCGGACGACGAGATGGGGCGGCTTCTCTTCTATTTAAATAACACTGCAAGCGACATTCAGGCTGGCAGAAACAAGTATGTTATACTGAAAGACAGAAGCGGGCTTATGAAGGACTTCTGCTTCACTGACATCCACCAATATGGAAGCCTGATGATTTCGAAAGAGTACGACAGCCCGTCGGAGCTCCTTGACAGCTTCTACCGTGAGAGAGACACCGCATTGCAGACAAGACAGCGTGCGCAGGATCTGTTCAAGCTCGTTATGAGCCTGAGTGAACGGACTGAGCGACGGGTTGCGGCTCAGAAGCTTGAGTTAAAAGAGTGCGGGAACAGGGACGAGCTCAGAATCAAGGGCGATCTCATCAATGCGAATTTATACCGGATAGAAAAGGGCGACGGGAGCGTGGTTCTCAATAACTTTTATGATGAAAGCTATCCGGAGGTTACGATAGCTCTCGACCGCCGTCTGACTCCGGCGCAGAACGCACAGCAGTACTATAAAGAATACCGCAAAGCCGACACCGCAGACAAAAAGCTTCGGGAGCTCATCGCTTCGGGCGAGAACGAGATAAAGTACCTTGAGTCGGTTTTCGATTCTCTCAGCCGTGCTTCTTCGGAAAGTGAGCTTTCGGAGATAAAGGCGGAGCTCGCCTCCGAGGGCTACGTGAGGCTTTCACGCTCGAAAGAAAAGGCTTCGAAGCCTCTTCCTCCGATAGAATACCGCTCTTCCGACGGATATAAGATTTCAGTCGGCAGGAACAACCGCCAGAACGACCAGCTGACGCTTAAGACCGCCGAAAAGACGGACATCTGGCTTCACGTCAAGGACTTCACCGGCTCGCATGTCATCATCTCGACTCTTGGCGGGGAAGTTCCGGAAAGGACCATCGAGGAGGCGGCACTGATTGCGGCTTACAACTCCTCGGCGAGAAATTCCTCTCTCGTTCCGGTTGATTATACTCTTGTAAGATACGTCAAAAAGCCCTCCGGAGGCAAGCCGGGGATGGTCATCTTCACAAACCAGAAGACCCTCTATGTCACACCAGATGAAGAGACGGTCGAAGCCCTCAAAACCGACAGAAAGCAGGCGTAAAATGGACAGATTTGAAAAAACACTCCCTTATTTCATAGCGATGATAGTATTCTTCTATGCTGCGCCGATACTTCTTATCGCACTCGCCAGCAATATGGGTGAGGAATACAGCCCGGCAATCGGATCTATCTATAATATGGTACCGGTCTTCGACCTCTGCTTCGGCATGATCGTAGGCTTCTTCTACGGCAGAAACAAGGGCGGCGACTGGCTTGTGGCACTCGAATCGGGAGCGGCGTTCATCCCCTGCGTCTATATCTTCTTCAACACCACAGCGTGGATATACGTAATACTCATCATTCTGGCAACAGTGCTGGGAATTGTCCTCGGAAAGGTGTTCGGGGACAGGTTTGGGAGGCGGTGAGCGGGAAAGTCAGAAATTCGCCTGAAAACGCTTGACAACCCTGATTTCTTGTGATATACTTTAATTTGTGCCTGCCGGTGTGATGGAATTGGCAGACGTGCTGGACTCAAAATCCAGTGGTAGAGATACCGTACCGGTTCGACCCCGGTCACCGGCACCAGTAGCTTGCTTCGCAAGCTGCTGAAGAAGCCCAGAACAAAGTTCTGGGCTTCTTCACTTGATGCAATCAAGTCAACAATAATCCGAACCCGTTTCCGATTGGGGATGGGTTCGGATTTTTTGTTTATTTCGATAGATATGAGGAGATGTATTTCCCAAACGGAGCAGTTAAGAAACCTGAATCGAAGCCGAGAGGACCACACAAGAAGAAATCGAATAAGTAAAAAGCAGGCAAGGTAGATTATGAGGCTACCTTGCCTGTTTTAGTTTCTGCGGTTTCTGATTGCCATTCAGCAAATTCCCGTTGCCCTTCCTCACTTTCAAAGAAAGCTACAATGTCAGGGTAAATGCACCGTGCGATAATTTCTATTTCCCGTTCCGGGATGCCGGAGTTGTTAATCAGTTTCTTGCGCCGGCTCAATAAATGGTAGTCCTTTCTGTTGAAGTTTCAGGGGATTGTTTTGTCCCTTCACTAACACAGAAAAGCCAGACGTCTGGACAAGGTGTTTTGAAATTTTCAAAAAATTTTTTCGGGAGAAGTAGGAGCAAGATACGCCTATGTCAGACAATAACTCTAAATGAGCTATTTCCGGCAGGCAAATCTTGATGGGAATTTCGGGTTCCCATGCCTTCGATATTTGGTTCCCCATTAAAATGGTCACAGCGGCGTGTCGTTGACAGTCGGAGAATTTTGAATACTGAGCAGTCCCAAACCCTTGCTTTCTTCTCCACCTTGTTGTATAATATTTATGAATAATTCTAAATCATCAAAATGTCGGAGGCTGAGATAGGTGGAGCTTTTCAACAATACAACAAATAAAGTCAGGGACGACCTCGAAAAGAAGATCGTTCGGGAAAGTCGTGTGTCTGTTGCCGCGGCTTATTTTTCTATGTACGCATATGAGGAGTTGAAAGCTCAGCTTGAGAGCGTTTCGGAATTTCGGTTTATATTCACGTCACCGACTTTTGTCAAGGAACAGTCTGAGAAGCAAAAGCGTGAGTTCTATATTCCCCGCCTCAGCCGGGAGCAGAGTCTTTATGGTACCGAGTTTGAAATTCATCTTCGCAACGAAATGACCCAGAAGGCGATTGCAAAGGAGTGCGCCGACTGGATCAGGAGAAAAGCCAAGTTTAAGTCGAATGTGACTGGCGAAAACATGGGCGGCTTCATGACTGTTGAAACCGCCGAGGATTTGGTATATACCCCTATAAACGGCTTCACAACTGTGGACATTGGTTGCAGTCGGGGAAACAACGCATACAATATGGTGAACCGTCTTGAAGCGCCTGCGGCTTCTGTTTATATAAAGCTTTTCAATTCTCTTTGGAACGACAAGGACAGGCTTCAGGATGTCACTGACACGATAATCGAAAACATCTCTGCGGCTTATGATGAAAACTCGCCGGAGTTCATTTATTTCGTAGCTTTATATCATGTGTTCAGCGAGTTCTTGGCAAGACTTTCACTGCACTTGCGGTTATCAAATATTACGAAAGCCGCAACAAGTCCGTTCTGGTTCTCTGCCCGAAAAAGCTTTCGGAGAACTGGAATACATACAAAGGCAATTACCGCAATAATCCGATAGCTTCGGACAGGCTGAGATATGACGTATTGTTCCACACCGACCTCTCCCGCAAAGGCGGAGAGTCGAACGGCATTGATCTTGACAGATTGAACTGGGGCAACTATGACCTCGTGGTTATTGACGAGTCGCACAACTTCCGCAACGGAATCGGCACGCATTCCAAGACTACCGACAACCGTTACAAGAAGCTTATAGATAAAGTTATCCGTGACGGCGTAAACACGAAAGTCTTGATGCTTTCCGCAACGCCGGTCAACAATCGCTTCAACGACCTCAAGAATCAGCTTGCCATTGCATATGGTGGAGACATAGATTTGCTTGATGATAAGCTCGACACCAAGAAGCCGATTGGAAAGATATTCTCGCAGGCACAGAAGGCTTTTAACGACTGGAACAAGCTTGATGCCGGAGAGCGCACAACCGATGCTCTGCTCGGAAATCTCGATGATGAACGTGAACCTCCTCAAGCGGCTTGAAAGCTCGGTCTATTCATTCAGGCTGTCTCTCGAAAGAATTAAAACCCTTATCGACCAGACGATTGCCACCATCGACAGCTACGAAAGCTCAGGCAAAGCTGACCTTGACGTTTATGAAGCGGAATATGAAGACGACCTCGACATCGACGACCAGAACTCCGAGCTTTTCTCAATCGGAAAGAAAGTCAGGATTGACCTTGAGGATGTGGACTATATCTCATGGAAAAAGTATCTTGCTGATGATTCGGAGGTACTGGAGCTTCTATTGCTCATGATTACTGACATCACGCCGGAACATGACACAAAGCTTATGGAGCTTAAATCGTTTCTTTCCAAAAAGATTGAGCATCCAGTCAACGATGGTAACAGGAAAGTTCTCACCTCCACCGGCGACGAAAACCCTCTCAGTCCCGAAGAAAAGGGCGACCTTGAATACAGAAAGGTTCAGCTCAAACGTCTCCAGAGCGAGGTTGTGGACATGGAGGATATGTCGAGCGGAATCTCGATTATGGATCTCGGTTTGAACGAATTCCGGCTTGATTTGCTCGACTATGTCAAAACCCACGACGACATCGAGAAAAAGCCGAAGGGTCTTCATGCCGTTGTTCGGGCGACAGATGAGCTTCCGGCGGGAGTTATCTTCGTCTTGCGGAACGTCAACAACAGTGTCAACATCGACAACCAGAACAGGATTCACCCGTTCTATATGGTCTACATACAAAACGACGGCGAAGTCAAGTGTAACTATCTCAACCCGAAAAAGCTCCTTGACGATATGCGGCTTCTCTGTCGAGGACAGGACAAGCCGATTCCCGACCTCTGTCGCAAATTCAACGATGAAACCGACGACGGCAGGAACATGAGCGAAATGTCCGAGCTTCTGAGCCTCGCCATTGATTCCATCATCGACACAAAGGAAGAAAGCGACATCGACAGCCTGTTCAAGCCGGGCGGGACGACCGCCCTCAAGTCCACCGTCAGCGGGCTTGAAGACTTTGAGCTTATTTGCTTCCTTGTTGTGAAAGAATAGAGGTGCCGCTATGCTTAACTTCCCCTCCTCAACCGAGTTTAACCGCAGGATTCCGAAGCAGAAGTTTTATGACAACCTGTCCATCACTCCGGCTTTGAAGCGGAGCTTTATTGATGACATCAAGGCTATTTATTGGCGCAACAAGCTTGCCGAATCGACTCTGAACATTCCCGCCGGAAAGGACGTCACCGAGATTGAAGTCTTCGAAATCTCCTTGAACTCTCAGGAAATCGACGAAAAAGTCCTCCGGCAGATAGATTCCGAAATTCCCTATCACATTCTGTTCATTTTGTGCTATAATAGTAGTTACGAGCTATGGATAGGCTATAAGGAAGCCAAGAGCGAGGACACTTTCAAGGTTTCAGGCTATTACCATACCGATTGGACGGAGAAAGAAGCTTTGAATCTTGACATTGTCGGTCTTAGTCTTGACGAAGTTTACGAAAGCTTTGTCAGGCAGATTGCCGGGGACAAGCTCATTCAGTCCGAGCCACAGGAAACCCTCTCCGAGTCGGTGCAAAAAGCCACCGAGCGGGCAAGGATTGAAAAAGAAATCTCGAAGCTTCAATCGAAGCTCTGGAAAGAAAAACAGCTCAACCGGCAGATGGAAATCAATGCGGAGATAAAGAAATTAAAAAACTGCTATAGAAAAGGAGCCACCCCATGCAAGAAAGTAAAATGAAATTTGAAACCCCAGACCTCGTTTCCTCCAACATCGACCGCATTGGCGAGATGTTCCCGAACTGCCTGACGGAGGCAGTCGGCTCGGACGGAAAGCCCAAGAAAGCCATCAACTTTGAAGTCCTCAAGCAGATGCTATCCTCCGAGATAGTTGACGGCGACGAGGCTTACGAGTTCACTTGGGTTGGCAAGAAGTCCTCGATTGTCGAGGCGAACAAGCCCATCCGCAAGACCCTGCGCCCCTGCCCCGAAGAAAGCGTTGACTGGGACACCACCGAGAACCTCTATATCGAGGGCGACAACCTCGAAGTCCTGAAGCTCCTTCAGGAAAGCTACTTAGGCAAGGTCAAGATGATATACATAGACCCGCCCTACAACACCGGCAACGATTTTGTCTATGCCGACGACTTCGTGCGCTCGCAAGACGAGGAAAACAGGCAGATGGGGATGTACGACGAGGAAGAAAACCGCCTCTTCAAAAACACCGACAGTAACGGCAGATTCCACTCCGACTGGTGCACCATGATTTACCCAAGGCTTTTACTTGCAAGGAATCTTCTTTCTGATGATGGGGTTATTTTTATTTGGATTGATGATAATGAGGTTGCAAATTTAACTAAGATATGTGATGAAGTATTTGGAGCAACAAATCGTAT
Organism: Oscillospiraceae bacterium; assembly: GCA_021203065.1. GTDB lineage: Bacteria > Bacillota > Clostridia > Oscillospirales > Ruminococcaceae > Faeciplasma. The sequence goes on along the minus strand of JAJQBX010000005.1, from coordinate 11,483 downwards.
ATCGCTCATATGCCATAAGTCGAGAGCATCTATATCAAATGACAAAATCATCTCACCAAATCACAATATTATATTGTTCTATGCAAAGAATATAACTACGATTGAGGAAGAGAGAAAAATGATAGGATTAGATCCTATTTTAGAGGGATTTGATTTAAATGATAATGACGGCAGAGGTGACTATCGTTTAGTCCCGGTAGATGGTCCCGGCGGTGCTAAAAAGGGTAATCCGTATTTTGAATTTTTAGGTGTTGAGGGATATTGGCGTTTTTCTAAAGAAACTATGCAGGAAAAATATGAACAAGGTTTAGTTGTCAAACGTGGAAATAGCCTCTATCAAAAATATTATAAGTCTTCAGCAGAACAGACTCGCCGTACTGCTACGACTTGGTGGGACGATGCCGGATTGATGTCTACAGCTACCTCACGATTGAAAGCTTTGATGGGAAATTCAACGTTCGATACGCCCAAGCCGTTAGAATTGATTGACAGAATGCTTAGAATGACCACTTACGATAACAAGGAAGCTATTGTCCTCGACTTCTTCTCTGGCTCCGCCACAACTGCCCATGCTGTTATGCAGTTAAATGCGGAAGACGGTGGACATAGGAAGTTTATAATGGTGCAGTTGCCGGAGAAGTGTGATGAGAAGTCGGAGGCTTACAAGGCGGGGTATAAGAATATTTGCGAAATCGGAAAAGAGAGAATCCGGCGGGGAGGGTACTCGCATAAAATGCGAGTCGCCATTAACTACTGAAAATCTCGATATTGGCTTCAGGGTGCTGAAGTTGGATGAATCCAATATGAATGAGGTTTATTATGCGGCGGATGAGTATAGTCAGGACTTGGTGGAGAGGATGGAGGATAATATCAAGGCTGACAGGTCGGAGCTTGATTTGCTGTTTGGATGCTTGGTTGATTGGGGCGTGCCGCTTTCTTTGCCTTATGAGAGCCGGGTTATCGACGGCTGTACTGTCCATAATTATAATGACGGCGAACTGGTGGCTTGCTTCTCGGAGAATGTCCCCGAAAGCGTCGTGAGAGAAATGGCGAAGATGCAGCCGATAAGGGCTGTCTTCCGTGATTCAAGCTTCGCCGATAGCCCCTCAAAGATAAATGTGTTCGAGATATTCAAGTATTATTCTGAGAATACGAGAGTCAGGGTTATCTGAGGAGGCAAAGAGCATGAAACTTCAATATAAGCACCAGAAATTTCAGGCGGATGCGGCGAAGGCTGTGGTGGATGTCTTTGCGGGACAGCCTTACTTAACGCCTACATATATGATGGATAGAGGCGACGAGAGCCAGCTTTCGCTTACGGATGATGACGACTTCACAGGTTGGAGCAATCAGCCGATAATAAGAAGCCTGAGCGACCGCACAATACTCGAAAACCTCCAGAAAGCCCAACGTCAAAACCAGATCAAGCCTTCGGAAAAGCTTGAGGGAAGGTATAATCTGACGATAGAGATGGAGACGGGCGTCGGCAAGACATATACATATATCAAGACGATGTATGAACTCAATAAGCATTATGGATGGTCGAAGTTTATCGTCGTGGTGCCGAGCGTGGCAATCCGTGAGGGAGTTTATAAGTCTTTCGAGACCACGGCAGACCACTTCGCCGATGAGTACGGCAAGAAGATACGCTATTTCATCTATAAGTCTTCACAGCTCACCGAGATTGACCGCTTTGCCCATGACAGCTCGATAAACGTCATGATAATAAACTCGCAGGCGTTCAATGCGACCGGCAAGGATGCAAGAAGAATCTCGATGAAGCTTGACGAGTTCCGTTCCCGCAGACCTATTGATATAATCGCAAAGACAAATCCTATAGTCATAATCGACGAACCTCAGTCGGTCGAGGGCGAAAAGACAAAGCTGAAATTAAAGGAGTTTCACCCGCTGATGACACTCCGTTATTCCGCTACCCATAAATCGGACAGCATCTATAATATGGTCTATCGCCTTGATGCGATGGAAGCCTATAACAAGCGACTTGTCAAGAAGATAGCCGTCAAGGGCATAACCGAATCGGGCAGTACTGCTACCGAGGGCTATGTCTATCTGCAGAATATAAACCTCTCGAAGAAGGACCCGACGGCGACAATCGAGTTTGATTGCAAGGGCAAGTCGAGCGTTCGGAAGGTTGTCAAGACGGTCGGAATCGGCTTTAATCTCTATGACAACTCAAACGGCTTGGAGGAGTATAAGAATAACTATATCGTAACTGACATCGACGGTCGGGACAACTCGATTGAGTTCCTGAACGGCACGAAGATTTATGCCGGGGACGTTGTCGGCAAGGTGAGTGAGGACCAGATTCGCCGCCTCCAGATTCGTGAGACCATTCTTTCGCATATAGAGCGCGAACGCCAGCTCTACTATAAGGGCATAAAAGTGCTGTCGCTGTTCTTTATCGACGAGGTGGAGCATTATAAGCAGTATGACGAGGCGGGACAGCCGAAAAACGGCATCTTTGCGGATATGTTTGAGGAAGAGTATCGGGACGTGGTGGAGTCGTTGGAGCCTGCCTTCGGCGAGGACGAGTATTTTGAGTACCTCGATTCAATCCCGGCGGAATCGACCCATGCGGGCTATTTCTCGATAGACAAAAAAGGTCACATGACGAACAGCAAACTCGGCGACAAGAAGGAGCGCACCTCCGACGATATAGATGCCTATGACCTCATCATGAAGAATAAAGAGCTGCTTCTTGACAGAGACCCGAAGCGTTCGCCGGTACGGTTCATCTTCTCACATTCCGCACTCCGTGAAGGCTGGGACAATCCGAACGTCTTCCAGATTTGCACTCTCAAGCAAAGCGGAAGCGACGTGAGAAAGCGTCAGGAAGTCGGACGAGGACTCCGCCTCTGTGTTAACCAGAAAGGCGAGAGAATGGATACTAATTCTCTCGGCAATGATGTGCATAATGTCAACGTCCTGACGGTTATTGCAAGTGAGAGCTATGACAGCTTCTCAAAAGGGCTTCAGTCAGAAATGGCAGAGGCTGTTTCCGATCGCCCGTTGGCAGTTACTGCGGCACTGTTCAACGGCAGAGTTATCGTAGACAAGGACGGCAACGAGCAGACCATAGACAAAGAAACCGCCGACGCAATTCACTTCGACCTGATTGTAAACGGCTATGTCGATAAGAAGGGTGCATTGACGGATAAATACTATGAAGACAAGGCAAATGGCGAGATAAAAATCGCCGAAGAAGTGGCGGACAGTGCCGAGGCGGTTATTTCAATTATCGACTCCGTCTATGACCCGAAAGCCATGCTTCCAGAAGACGCCAGAAGCAACAATGTCGAGCTCAAGGTTGACGAGAGCCAGCTTGCCCTGCCACAATTCAAGGCACTCTGGGAGAGAATCAACTCGAAGTCCGTCTATACCGTCAATTTCGACACCAATGAGCTTGTCGAGAAGTCAATCGACGTTCTCAACCGCAAGCTGAGAGTTTCGCCGATATTCTTTAGAGTAGAGAGCGGACAGATGGAGAATATCGACTCGAAAGAGTCGCTCCTGAGCGGAGAATCGTTCGTCAAAGAACATTCCTCGACATACAATTCAAGAACCAGAATCACCGCCAACCGCAATGTTAAATATGACTTGACAGGAAGTCTCGTAAAAGAAACAGGTCTGACGAGAAAAGCCGTTGTTTCAATTCTCACGGGAATACAAAAGGGCGTCTTCAATCAGTTCAAAGACAACCCGGAGGAGTTTATTCTGAAAGCCGCATCCCTCATAAACGACGAAAAAGCAACCGCCATTGTTGAGCATATAACCTACAATATGCTTGATGACAGATATGATACAACCGTCTTCACCGAGCCGACAATCAAGGGCAGACTGGGCGTCAATGCAATGAAGGCGAATCATCATCTCTATGACCATATAGTTTATGACTCCACAAATGAGAGAAAGTTCGCCACCGATCTTGATACGAATGATGCCGTTGCGGTTTATGTCAAGCTTCCTGATAAGTTCTATATTTCAACCCCGATGGGACACTATAACCCCGACTGGGCAATAGCTTTCAAGGAGGGTACCGTCAAGCATATCTATTTCATCGCCGAGACAAAAGGTTCAATGCGCTCTCTCGACTTGAGAGATGTAGAAAAGTCCAAAATCAATTGCGCCCGTGAACACTTCAAAGCCATCAGCTCCGGCGAGGTGACCTATGATGTGGTCGATGGGTATGATGAATTGCTCAGATTGGTGAAGGGGTGAGAGACTAGGCTTTCCGAGTAGGAGTAATGAAATTAGGAAAAATCATTTATCCCGACAAATTTCGCCCGACTTTCTTTCGTATATGTGCTACGATAATCTTGGCAAAAGTTTTGACAATAAAAGGACAAGCAGATTGCTGTCTAAAATTATAGGAGGTACATATGACCACTAAAGAAGACTTAGAAAAACTCGAAGCAGAGTTGGCGGAAATCTTAACAGACATCGAGGAGATTGACGAAATAGTTTCGGAATATGATGAGAAAGAAACGCTGAACAGGAAGAAAGCTATTTCAAAAATTCATGATGTTCGTTTTTCAAATCAAGCTGTTTTTGAAGTCTCAGCCGATGTTCTCAGATATAACAGTGTTCCCTTTTGTAATGTTTCTAACGAAGCCCTTGTAAATGAATTGCGTATGCAACGAGATGTACTACAGATCGATTATCTGAAGAAGAAAGATGACGAGGTTGCTATGAGAGGGAGAACTATGTTGGGAATTTAAGCAAAGCAGAGGAATGCCCCTCTGCTTTTTCTTTTTGCCAACGGCACCGCCGCTGTGACCATTTTCAATGGGAACCAATAAATCGAGGGAATGGGAACCCAAAATTCCCATCAAGAATGTTCGTAATCAAAAACAGCTTTTGAGGTTTTTGTATGACAGGGCGTATCTTGCTTTTAAGAAACTCTTCCCTCATTAACACAGATTTCAGAGTTCTCTCGCCAAGTTCCTCGAAAAATTTTTATTGGTAAATCTGCACTTTATGGATTTAAAGTATTGACGTGCAATGTGAAATGTGTTAGAATACAGTTAGTTCAAATCGAAGGAGGACACGAACATGGAAATAACTTATCATCGAAAAGGCGACTACCTGTTTCCGAATTTGGCAGTGGTGGAAGCTTGACCGCTTTGCTCGTAATCGTTACGACAGTGCGAGGTATAAAGCGACTCTAAAGAAGAACGGTGTCAAGGTTGTGTCTGCTACCGAAAATATTTCTGACGGGGCAGAGGGCATTCTGCTCGAATCAATGCTTGAGGGCATGGCAGAGTATTACTCTGCGGATTTGTCTGAGAAAGTAATCAGAGGCATGACAGAGAATGCTCTCAAGTGCAAATATAATGGAGGAGGGCTGACTCTCGGTTATACTATTAACAACGAGCAATATTTTCAGCCGGATCCAATAACTGCCCCATTCGTCTTGGATGCATTCAAGCTTTATGACGAAGGCTCGACTATGACCGAAGTCAGAGATATACTTAATGAGCGAGGTGTCAGAAACTCCAAAGGGCTACCTCTGAATTACGGAAATATTCAGCATATGCTGAGCAATCGCCGATACATAGGTGAATACCAATACAGAGACATCATAATTCCTGACGGTATTCCCGCGCTTGTCCCCAAAGATTTGTTTGAAAGAGTTCAGCAGAAGTTAGCTAAAAACAAGAATGCACCTGCAAGGCACAAGGCGGAGGATGATTATTTGCTGACGACGAAGTTGTTTTGCGGATACTGCGGAGCATACCTTTGTGGAGAAAGCGGCACGAGCAGGACTGGGGCTGTTCATCACTATTACAAATGCTCTTCTGTGAAGAAGAAACGTAAAGAATGCCACAAGAAACCTGTCAGAAAAATTTGGATTGAGGACTTGGTCGTTGACGCAACTATGAAAATGGTAATGGACGATGCAACGATTGAAGCCATTGTCTCAATGCTAATGGATTTGCAAGACAGGGAGAATGTGAACATTCCTCTCTATGAGCAACAACTCAGGGAAACAGAAGCCGCAATTCAGAACATCTTGAATGCTATCCAACAAGGCATACTCACAAAATCCACAAAATCACGCCTTGAGGAATTGGAAGCAACTAAAGAAGATTTAAAAATAAAGATTGCAAACGAAAAACTCGCGAAGCCGAGGATAAGCAAAGAATTCATGTCCTTCTGGCTTCATCGCTTCCGCAAGCTTGACGTGAGTCAGAAGTCCCACTGCAAAATGCTGATAGATACCTTCATCAATGCGATTTACCTGTACGACGACAAAATGCTTCTGACTTTTAATTTCAAAGACGGGACGAAGACGATTGCGTTTGATGATGCGAAGAATGTCCAGAGCAAGTATGGGAATGGTTCGGATTTGGATTGGGGAACTGCACCACAGCTCGCAAGCGAGCTACCGAAGAAGACGCCAAAAGGCGTCTTCTTTGCTTTGTGCCTCAATTCGGTGATTGATTTGCACGAAAATACCAGTTTTGACGGGCGTGCTGGGCGGAAATTCGTCATATTTCCCCGAAAAATTTTTCTTGACATTTTCTTAAGTGACATGTATAATTTAGTAGTGTGCGCAAGTGTGTATTTGCGCTAATCATAATTCTACGAAAGGAGAGAAGATATGCCTACCTTTAACCAGTTGGTTCGCAAGGGAAGAGAAGTTTCTGTCTACAAGTCCACCGCTCCGGCTCTTCAGAAGATCTATAATTCCAAGAAGAAAGTCAGCGTTGATTTGTCCTGCCCTCAGAAAAGAGGCGTCTGCACTGCTGTAAAGACCCAGACCCCGAAGAAGCCTAACTCAGCTATGAGAAAGATCGCAAGAGTTCGTCTTACTAACGGCGCAGAAGTTACTGCTTACATCCCCGGAATCGGACACAACCTTCAGGAGCACAGCGTTGTTCTCATCAGAGGCGGCAGAGTTAAGGACCTCCCCGGTGTGCGTTACCACATCATAAGAGGAACTCTCGATACTCAGGGCGTCGCCAAGAGAATGCAGGCAAGATCCAAGTACGGCGCAAAGAGACCTAAGGCTGCAAAGAAGTAATCGGAAACGAAGTCCGGAAGCGTTCTGGACAAAAAATCAAAAGCGAAAATCCACCACAGTCTATGTGGGGTTGACATATATGGTGTACATCTGCACCGGGTTGATCTCAATTGGACTGACGGGGTCACTGCGGAAGAGCTTTTGGCGCATTCCGACAGCTTTTCTTAAGTGAAAACGAGTACCCATGATAACATTTTTTAATGAAGGAGGGAAGCGAAGTGCCAAGAAGAGGTAATATTGCAAAACGTGATGTTTTGGAAGATCCGGTGTATAATTCTAAGCTCGTCACCCGTCTCATAAACAACATTATGATCGACGGAAAGAAGGGCGTTGCTCAGAAGATTGTGTACGACGCATTCGAAATTGTAGAAACAAAGTCCGGCAAGCCGGCTCTCGAAGCTTTCGAGCAGGCTATGGAAAACGTAATGCCGAACCTTGAGGTAAAGGCTCGCCGTGTAGGAGGAGCTACCTATCAGGTTCCTATGGAAGTACGTCCGGCAAGAAGACAGACATTGGGCTTGAGATGGCTCACAAAGTATGCCCGTGACAGACATGAGAAGACCATGAAAGAAAGACTTGCTGGTGAAATCATGGATGCCATGAACGGTACAGGCTCGGCTGTCAAGAAGCGTGAGGACACTCACAAGATGGCAGAGGCAAACAAGGCGTTTGCTCATTTCCGTTGGTAATTTCCGGCTGGAAGTCGTCTTTAAAAGAAGTTTTTCTTTCGGCGGTCTGCTTTTGGGTTAGACAGACCGCATCAGCAACTGACGTTGCTGGGGTAAAAAAGCCCTCACAAAGGGGCATGGAGGATTTGTATGGCAAGAGATGTATCTTTGTCGATGACCCGTAACATCGGAATTATGGCTCACATCGACGCCGGCAAGACGACCACCACCGAGCGTATTCTCTACTACACGGGAATCAACCACAAACTCGGCGAGGTTCACGACGGTGCGGCAACGATGGACTGGATGGAGCAGGAGCAGGAGAGAGGTATTACTATCACCTCCGCCGCTACCACTGCATACTGGAAGGGTCATAGAATCAACATCATCGACACCCCCGGTCACGTTGACTTTACCGTTGAGGTTGAGCGTTCCTTGAGAGTTCTCGACGGTGCGGTAACAGTTTTGTGTGCCAAGGGAGGCGTTGAGCCGCAGACCGAGACAGTCTGGAGACAGGCGGACAAGTATCAGGTTCCCCGTATGATTTACGTCAACAAGATGGACATCATGGGTGCGAACTTCTACCACGTCATCGACATGATTCACCAGCGTCTTAAGGCAAACGCCGTTCCAATACAGCTTCCTATCGGAAGCGAAACCTTCTTCAAGGGAATCATCGATTTGCTTGAAATGAAGGCATATATCTATTATAACGAACTCGGAACTGACATCAGGGTTGAGGAAATTCCTGAGAACATGGTTGAGGAAGCTGAAAAGTATCGTTCTCAGCTGGTAGAGTCGGTAGCCGAGCTTAACGACGACCTTATGGAGAAGTATCTCGACGGCGGCGAGCTCACCATTGAAGAGCTCAAGGCTGGAATAAGAGCGGCAACAATCGCCAATAAGATGGTTCCGGTTGTATGCGGAACATCCTATAAGAACAAGGGCGTTCAGAAGCTTCTTGACGCAATTGTCGATTATATGCCCGCTCCTACAGATATTCCCGACATAAAGGGAGTCAATCCCGAAACCGGCGAGGAGGAGACAAGACCCTCCGACGATAACGCTCCGTTTGCAGCACTCGCTTTCAAGATTGCTACCGATCCGTTCGTTGGAAAGCTCTGCTTCTTCAGAGTCTATTCGGGAACACTCAATGCCGGTGAAACGGTTCTTAACTGCACCAAGGACGCTAACGAAAGAATGGGCAGAGTCCTGCAGATGCACTCAAATCACCGTAAGGACATCGACACCTGCTACGCTGGAGACATCTATGCGGTTGTCGGCGTCAAGAATACAACAACAGGCGACACCCTGTGTGACGCAAAGCATCCTATAATTCTTGAATCTATGGAATTCCCCGATCCGGTTATCCAGCTCGCTATCGAGCCGAAGACAAAAGCCGGTCAGGAAAAGATGGCAATCGCTCTCAATAAGCTTGCCGAGGAAGACCCGACATTCAAGACATGGACGGATGAAGAAACCGGTCAGACCATCATCGCCGGAATGGGCGAATTGCATCTTGAAATCATCGTTGACAGAATGCTCCGTGAATTCAAGGTTGAAGCAAACGTAGGCGCACCTCAGGTTGCCTACAAGGAAACTGTCAGAAAGCTTTCGGATGTCGAGTGCAAATATGCACGTCAGTCTGGCGGTAAGGGACAGTATGGTCACGTCAAGATCAGGCTTTCTCCGAACGAGTCCGGCAAGGGCTACGAATTCACCAACTCTATCGTCGGCGGTGCTATTCCCAAGGAATTCATTCCGGCTGTAGACAAGGGTATTCAGGGAGCTATGAAGTCCGGTGTCTTGGCTGGTTACCCGGTTGTTGACGTCAAGGTTGAGCTTTATGACGGATCGTATCACGAGGTCGACTCTTCCGAAACTGCATTCATGATTGCCGGTTCTATGGCGTTCAAGGATGCAATGAAGAAGGCAGACCCGGTTATACTCGAGCCTATCATGAAGGTAGCCTGCATCGTTCCGGAGGAATATATGGGAACCGCTATAGGCGACCTCAATTCCCGCCGTGGACAGATCTTGGGACAGGAGATAAATACCGGTGTTGCTCAGATAGACGCACTTGTACCCCTTTCCGAGATGTTCGGTTATTCGAATGACCTCAGATCAAAGACTCAGGGCAGAGGACAGTACACGATGGAGCCGCACAGCTACACCGACGTTCCGAAGTCAGTTGCCGAGAGCATCATGTCGACAAGAAAGCATTCGAACGACTGAAATTAAATTTCACAAAACTTTTTGAGATGAAATGCAAATTTCTCTTGCATTTCGCTCGGTAATCTGTTAATATTAGAGTACCAATACAAATTTCAAGGGAGGAAATTCCAATGGCAAAGCAAAAATTTGAAAGAACAAAGCCCCACGTTAACGTAGGCACCATCGGACACGTTGACCACGGCAAGACCACTCTCACCGCAGCAATCACCAAGGTTCTGGCTATGAAGGGTCAGGCAAAGTATGAGGCTTACGATATGATCGATAAGGCTCCTGAGGAGAGAGAGCGTGGTATCACCATCAACACCGCTCACGTTGAGTATGAGACTGACAACCGTCACTATGCTCACGTTGACTGCCCCGGTCACGCTGACTACGTTAAGAACATGATCACCGGTGCTGCTCAGATGGACGGCGCAATCCTCGTTGTTGCTGCTTCTGACGGACCTATGGCTCAGACCAGAGAGCACATTCTTCTTGCTCGTCAGGTTGGCGTTCCTGCAATCGTTGTTTTCATGAACAAGGTTGATCAGGTTGACGACCCTGAGCTCCTCGAACTCGTTGAGATGGACATCCGTGACCTTCTTTCCAAGTATGAGTTCCCCGGCGACGACATCCCGATCATTCAGGGCTCTGCTCTTCAGGCACTCGAATCCACTTCCACAGATCCCAACGCTCCCGAGTATGCTTGCATCAGAGAGCTCATGGATGCTGTTGACTCCTATATTCCTACTCCTGACCGTAAGGCTGATCTGCCGTTCCTTATGCCTGTTGAGGACACCATGACCATCACCGGACGTGGTACTGTTGCAACCGGTAGAGTTGAGCGTGGACAGGTTAAGCTCGGCGACGAAGTTGAGATCATCGGTCTCACCGAAGAGAGAGCTAAGACCGTTGTTACCGGTCTTGAAATGTTCAGAAAGACCCTCGACTTCGCAGAGGCTGGCGACAACATCGGCGCACTTCTCCGTGGTGTTCAGAGAAAGGACATCGAAAGAGGACAGGTTCTTTGCAAGCCCGGTTCCATCCATCCTTTGACCAAGTTCAGAGGACAGGTTTACGTTCTTAAGAAGGAAGAGGGCGGACGTCACACCCCGTTCTTCACCAACTATCGTCCTCAGTTCTACTTCAGAACCACCGACGTTACCGGCACCATCACCCTTCCTGACGGAAAGGAAATGTGCATGCCCGGCGACAACGTTGAGATCAGCGTTGAGCTCATCACCCCGATTGCTATCGAGAACGGACTCCGCTTCGCTATCCGTGAAGGCGGCAGAACCGTAGGCTCTGGCGTTGTTATCGCAACCGAATAATTGACATTTTCTTGACCCCTTTGTTGACCGGAAGCGCAGATGCTCGTAGTGAGTGTCTGCGCTTTCGGGGTTTATTTCAATGCGTAATTCGTAATGCGTAATGCGGAATTGGTTGCCATCTGTAGGGGCGGATATCATCCGCCCGAACCTTGCGGTCAGTACTACAACGGGCGGATAATATCCGCCCCTACTACCTCATCTCTCTTAAAACTTTACAAATCA
>JAJQBX010000026.1 GCA_021203065.1 Oscillospiraceae bacterium | reverse complement strand
ACCCCTCCACCACCGCACTTCGTGCGGCGGTCCCCCTCCCCTTATCAGGGGAGGCAATAGCATCCTAATTTAAAAACTTATGGTAAAAGCAGTTATGGCTCCCCTGTCAAGGGGAGCTGGCAGCCGCAGGCTGACTGAGGGGTGCTATTTTCGGCAACGCCGAAAATAGCCGACTTGGCAAAGCCAAGTCGCATTTGCCACACGAAAGAGGTCACACAATGAGTACTAATTCCGGCGCACTCCTTCGCCCCATGACAATAGATGATTACCCTGATGTTTTCGCTCTATGGGAGAGCATCGAGGGGTTTGCGATAAGAAGTATTGACGACTCTTATGACGGCGTCAAGAGATTCTTGGCAAGAAATCCGGGACTCAGCGTGGTTGCTGAAATCGACGGCAAGCTTGTCGGGACTATTCTTTGCGGGAGCGACGGCAGAACCGGGTATTTCTACCACGTCTGCGTCGAAAGAAGCTACCGCAATCAGGGCATCGGAACAGCGATGGCGAAATTCTGCACGAACGCCCTCAAAGCCGACGGTGTCAATAAAATCAGCCTCATCGCATTCAAGCAAAACCGCCTTGGAAACTCTTTCTGGCAATCGACCGGCTGGTCGCCAAGGGAGGACGTTAACGTCTACGACCTCGTTCTCAATGATGAAAACAAGATAAAAAGAAATTCGTAATTCGTAATGCGTAATTCGTAATTATAACCCGATTTCAATTACGCATTACGCATTAAGCATTACGCATTATTAGTTAGGGGAAATGCTATGATGAACAAATCAGAAAAAATAGAGATACTGGCTTGCGGCGTAACTGCCGCTATCGGCTTTTCTGCCGGGGCTTTTGCGGCGGGAATCAAATATCAGGGGCGGGACGATATGGCTATGGTATATAGCGAAGTTTCTGCTGTAACTGCTGGAACCTTCACGACTAATCTTGTAAAAGCCGCTCCGGTGCTCTTTGATAAGGAGATTGTCGAGAACTACACCTGCTCTCAGGCGGTAGTCATCAATTCAGGCATCGCTAACGCCTGCACCGGGCGTGAGGGCTTCGACTGCTGTAAAGCTGTTTCCGACGAAGCGAAGTCGGTCTTAGGCTTGGGCGAGGGCTCAGTCTTGGTTGCCTCAACAGGCGTTATCGGGAAACAGCTTCCCGTAGAGAAGCTCAAGGCTGGCGTCAGGGCTCTTTCCGAAAGGCTCGGCACTGACGAGGCTCACGGCACTGCCGCAGAAAAAGCCATCATGACTACCGACACCAAGCCGAAAGAGGTCGCTGTCAGGTTCACCCTTGGCGGCAAAGCGGTCACCATCGGCGGCATGTGCAAGGGCTCGGGGATGATTCACCCGAATATGTGCACCATGCTCTGCTTTATCACCTCGGATATTGCTATTTCGAAAGAGCTTCTTAATAAGGCTCTCAAAGCCGACGTTCAGGACACCTTCAATATGATTTCCGTCGACGGGGACACCTCCACCAACGACACCGTTATCCTCATGGCGAACGGTCTTGCCGGAAATCCGGAGATCACCGTTGAGAATGAGGACTATGCGACATTCTGCAAGGCTCTTCACATCGTCACCGAGACTCTTGCGAAGAAAATTGCCGGCGACGGCGAGGGCTGTACAGCTCTTCTTGAAGTGAAAGTAGTCAACGCCTCCGACAAGGAGACTGCAAAAATCCTCGCAAAGTCGGTCGTCTGCTCGAGCCTCACGAAAGCCGCTGTCTATGGTCACGACGCAAACTGGGGAAGAATCCTCTGCGCCTTGGGCTATTCGGGAGCGAAATTTGACCCCGACAGGACAGATTTGTACTTCATTAGTGCCGCCGGAAAGCTTAAAGTAGTCGAAAACGGCATGGCGACTGACTATTCGGAAGAGACCGCCACCAAGATTCTCTCTGAGCCGGAGGTGACGGTCATCGCAGATGTTCATGATGGAGAAGCAACTGCCACTGCATGGGGCTGTGACCTCACCTATGACTACGTTAAAATAAACGCTGATTATAGATCATAAAGGAGAAATTACGAATGATTGAAAATACACCAACAGTTCCAGATATGGACGTAATGCAAAAGGCGCAGGTGCTGATTGAGGCTTTGCCCTACATACAGCGGTTCAACCGCAAGATTATCGTCGTCAAGTACGGCGGAAGTGCGATGGTCGACGAAAAGCTGAAGCTGTCGGTCATTCAGGACGTTGTGCTTTTAAAGCTGGTCGGGTTCAAGCCGATAATCGTCCACGGCGGCGGAAAAGAGATAAGCCGTTGGGTCGGCAAAGTCGGGATGGAGCCGCACTTTGTGAACGGTCTTCGTGTCACAGATGAGCCGACAATGGAGATAGCTGAAATGGTTCTGAACCGGGTCAACAAGAGCCTTGTTCAGCTTGTAAACGAGCTCGGCGTCAAAGCAGTAGGCATCAGCGGCAAGGACGGAATGCTCCTTAAGTGCGAGAAAAAGCTCTCAGGCGGCGAGGACATCGGCTTTGTCGGCGAAATCACCGAAGTCAACCCGAAGATTATCTATGATCTTCTTGAGAAGGACTTCCTCCCCATCATCTGCCCCATCGGCTTTGACAACGACTTCTACAGCTACAACATCAACGCCGACGACGCCGCATGTGCGATTGCAAGGGCTGTCAACGCAGAAAAGCTTGCTTTTCTCACCGACGTCGAGGGCGTCTACAGAGATTTTGACGACAAGTCAACCCTGATTTCGGAGATGACCGTTTCGGAGGCTCAGAAGTTTGTCGAAAGCGGAAGCTTCGGCGGCGGCATGCTCCCCAAAATGCAGAACTGCATAGACGCCATCACCCACGGCGTCAACCGTGTGCATATCCTTGACGGACGGATCGCCCACTGCCTGCTCCTTGAGATATTCACCAACAAAGGAATCGGCACAGCGATTATAAGAGATGAGGGAGAGAGGTTTTATAAAGGATGACTACTATAGACCGTGCGGAGAACACGCTTTACAAGACTTATTCACGCTTCCCTGTTGTGTTCGAACGGGGCGAGGGCGTGAGATTATACGACGATAAGGGCACTGAATATCTCGATTTCGGTGCTGGAATTGCCGTTATGGGACTCGGGTATCACTATCCCGGGGTTGACGAGGCGGCTAAAAGTCAGATTGAAAAGCTCGTTCACACTTCCAACCTCTTTTACAACATTTCCGCAACCGAAGCTGCCGAAAAGCTGTTGAAAGTTTCAGGGATGGACAGAGTCTTCTTCACCAACAGCGGCACTGAGGCTATCGAGGGTGCGCTGAAAATTGCGAAGCGGCATGCCTATAACCGTGGCTTGCCCGCCGATTACGAGATTATCGCCATGGAGCACTCTTTCCATGGACGTTCTATTGGCGCACTTTCGGTCACCGGCAACGCCCACTACCGTGAGCCTTTCGACCCGCTCATCCCGAATATCCGCTTCGCAGAATTCAACAATCTTGACAGCGTCAGGTCACTCTTCTCGGAGAAGACCGCCGCCGTCATCATGGAGACGATTCAGGGCGAGGGCGGAATCTACCCGGCAACGGAGGAGTTTCTCAAGGGCGTAAGGGAGCTCTGCGACAATTCGGGTGCGCTTCTTATCCTCGATGAAATCCAGTGCGGCATGGCAAGAAGCGGTAGCATGTTCGCTTGGCAGGGCTACGGGGTGAAGCCGGACGTCATGACCGTTGCGAAAGCCCTCGGAAACGGCTTCCCGATTGGAGCGTTCTTGGCTCAGGGCGAAGCCGCAAATGCAATGACGGTAGGAGACCACGGTTCCACCTACGGCGGCAATCCTCTTGTCTGCGCCGTCGCTTCAAAGGTCCTCGATATTTACAAAGAAAAAGACATTCCCGGGCACGTAAAAACGGTCGGAGAATATCTTTTCGTTAAGCTTGAGGAGCTGAAAGCCTCCTCGGATAAAGTTGTCGCCCACAGAGGCAAAGGCTTGATTCAGGGACTTGAATTCAATGTCCCGGTAGCAGATATAGTCCGCAATGCGCTCATCAATGAGCACTTGGTTCTCATCTCAGCTGGGAAGAATGTTATAAGGTTCGTTCCGCCGCTGGTTATTACGGAGGGGGATGTGGATGAGATGGTAGTAAAACTCTTACGAGTTATTCGCTAAGTCCCTCCACAACTCCCATAACAAGTATCCCCGCCATAACAATGGCAATAGCCACATACTGCTTCAGGGTGAGCTTTTCTTTCAGGAAGATTCTTGAGAGGATGATGGAAACTATGCTGTACGCCGAGATAAGCGGGGCGGCGACTATGGCGTTGCCGCTCATGGCGTAGACGTAGAAATACTGTCCGGCGGTCTCGAAGATTGCGGCGGCGACCTTGTCGCCCTGACGCTTGATGACTATCTTCTCTTTCTTTATGACCAAGACATAGAAGAGAAGAATCAGTGCGGCAATCAGGAACGTCAGCATATAGGAGATGTTCGCAACGTCCTCGATGTTATCCTCCGTGACATCGACGAGCGGGGTGAGTTCAATATCCAAATAGAATGCGTCAAAGAACGTGCCGAGGGCATCGAGAACCGCATAGACAAGCGGGAAAATGAGTGCCACAAAGCCGTTTATATACTTTTTGTCGGTGTCCTTAGTGTCGCCGACTTCTTTTCTCTCCAAAATTCCAAGATAGATAACACCGACGGTGACGAGCACAACCGAAACTGCCGACATCAAATCCATCGTCTGACCCAAGATGACAAGGCAGAGGATGGTTACCACCGCTCCCGAAGAATTCTGAATCGGCGAGCAGATGGAAAGCTCGAGATACCGGAGCCCCGCATACCCTACGACCATCGAGATTATGTACATGAGCGATGTAGGCAGGTAGTAGATAAGGTTCAGCGGGTTATAGTCGAAGCCGGATGAGGCGAGCATGATTATCGCCTGAATTCCCATTATAAGACCGACGGCGATGCCGGTGAGATAATGGCTGTATTTTTCCGATTCGTCTGCGCCCTTTTTGTAGAAAAGGTCGGCAGCTCCCCAAAGGCAGGTTGTCAGAAGCGTGAATAAAAACCACATAACGTTAATCCCCCAACTAATTTTAGTTAACACGACTTGGTAGTATAACATAGTTAGGGGAAGTTGTCAAGCTTCAATGCGTAATTCTTAATTCGTAATTCGTAATTAATTTCAGATGCACCCTGCAATTACGCATTACGCATTACGCATTACGAATTTTTTTATCTTTGCCCATATCCCACTTTGATGTTTTATCTCCTCCGCAAGCTGAGTTTCTTCCTGCTGGAAGATTTCCTGACAACTCCGTGGGCTTGAACTGTCCTTGATGCGGTGATATGTGCCGTCGCTCGCCATTTCCCGGGCTTTGACGTTGTCGAGCCTGAGTTCGTCTATTATGTGGAAGAGGCGTTTTCTTGTTTCCTTGTCGGTGACGGGGCAGGCGACCTCAACACGGCGTTCGGTGTTTCTGGTCATGAAGTCGGCGGAGGCGATATAGAGTGCGGCGTCTGTGCCTCGCCCGAAGCAGTAGATTCTTGAGTGCTCAAGATAACGCCCGACGATGGAGAAGACCCTGATGTTCTCGGTCAGACCCTTGATGCCGGGGAGTAAACAGCAGATACCACGGATGTTCATGACAATCTCCACTCCCGCCTGCGACGCCTCGGCAAGCTTGTCGATAATCTCCCGGTCGGTGAGGGAGTTTAATTTCAGGAAGATGTAGCCGTCCGATTTCTTCTTAATCTCCTCTTCGATGAGCTCGATAACCCGCTCCTTGAGGCTGAAGGGCGAGACCAGAAGGTGCTGATATTTTCCGTCAAGGTTCGCAGTCGCCATGTTCTGGAAAAGAAGTGCGGCATCCTCACCAATCTCCTGATTGGCGGTCATAAGACAGAGGTCGGTGTACTGCTTGGCGGTCTTTTCGTTATAATTTCCTGTGCCGATCTGGGTGATGTATCTGACGTTTCCGCCACCACGGCGGCTATGCTCCCTTTTAGTGATGAGGCATATCTTCGAGTGAACCTTGATCCCCTCGAAGCCATAGAGGATGGTGCACCCTGCCTCCTCGAGACGCTCAGCCCAGTGGATGTTGTTCTGCTCGTCAAAACGGGCTCTCAGCTCCATCAGGACAACGACATGCTTGCCGTTCTCGGCGGCGGCGCAGAGGTATTCAACCAGCCTCGCCCCTGCCGCAAGCCGGTAGATGGTGATTTTTATGGAAAGAACGCTCGGGTCAACCGAAGCCTCCGCAATCATCCGTAAAAACGGCTCCATCGACTCATAGGGATAGAACATCATGACGTCGTGCTTCTCAATCTGCGGGATGATCTTCTCGTTTTTGTTGAGATAAGGCGTGAAGCGGGGCTTGTAGACCGGATCGCAAAGGGTCGCAACGCTCTCTTTCGGGAGTAAATCGCTTAAAGAGAAGAGAAAGTCAAGGTGAATCGGGTATTTCATCGTGAAAACCTGCTCCCGGCTGAGTGAAAGCGTCTTGCAGAGGCTTGAAATAAGCTTTTCGCTGAGTGATCCCTCAATCTCAAGCCGGACGGGTGCCAGACGGCGGCGTTTTTTGACTATCTTCTGCATAAGTCCACGGAAATCGGTCTCAACGTCGTAAGCCTCGTCCTCCGGCGAGATGTCGGCGTTTCGGGTGACAGAGATGATAGCTTTCTCGGTGATTTCGTATTCTGAGAAGATAGTCCCCACCAGCTCGCAGAGGATGTCCTCGGTCAGGATAAAGTGCACTCCCCTCTCCTCAAGCCGCAAGAATTTCGGAAGCTCATTCGGCACGGGAAGAATCCCGATAAGCTCCTGACCGTCACGTCTTAAGCTCATGATGATATTGAGCCCTTTATTCGGCAGGTGTGGGAACGGGTTATGCATGTCGACAATCTGCGGCGAAAGAATCGGCTTCGCTTCGTCCTCAAACCAAGCCAAGACCTGCTTTTTAGCCCTTTCGCTGAGATCCGAGTAGGAAAACCTGCAGATATTGCAAGCCCGGCACAAGGCTTCAAGCTCCGCCATAACCTTGTCACGCTTTTTATATAAGGGTATAAGAGCCTTGAAAATAGCAGAAAGCTGCTCCTGAGGCGTCTTTCCCGTCTTGTTGTCGATATGCTCCTCTTTTAGGAGACTCATATCGTGAAGCGACCCCACCCGGACCATAAAGAATTCGTCCAAGTTCGAAGTAAAAATCGCCGCAAACTTAAGCCGCTCCATCAGCGGCACACTCTCGTCCTTTGCTTCCTCCAAAACCCTCTCATTAAACCGAAGCCAAGAAAGCTCTCTGTCCTGAGTATATCTTAAATCTTTGTCTGTCATACTTTCCTCCGCATCAATTACGCATTACGCATTACGCATTTAATAAGATACCCCTCCCTCACCCCGCACATGCTGACCGTAATCTCATCGGCGTTGAGGGCTTTCGAGACGGTTTCGAGGACTATGAGCCCCGGAATGATGGTGTGGATTCTGTCGGGAACTATCTTCAAAAGCTCGTGGACATTGTCGCTGTCCGGCTTTTTTATGCGCTTTAAGAGCATTTTTAGCTCCTCCACAGATATAATATTATAATCGTCCGACCGGCAGAAGAAGTGGTTCGCAACCTGAGATGCCGCCCTGATTGTCCCGCCGACGCCGCAGATGTGCGAAGCAGGGCTCAAATCGACGCCCGACCGCTCAAGCTGCTCCTCTACAGCTTTATGGATCTTCTTTCTCTCCTCCTCCGTCGGGTAGAAGCCGTTAACATAGCGGTTGAAGAGATTGAGAGAGCCGATTGGCATGCTGTAGGTGGAGAGAATTCTCCCGTCCTCATATCTTAAAATCTCGGTAGACCCTCCGCCAAGGTCTATCATGACGCCCTTTCTGTGGGTGATTCCCAAGGTCGCCCCGGTGAACGAGAGCACTGCCTCCTCCTCGCCGGAAATGACATTGACGGAAATCCCCGTCTCCTCAAGTATATCCGAAACAACCTCTTCTGTATTCGAGATGTTTCTGAGCGGCGCAGTCGCAAAGACGTACATGTCACTGATTTCGAGGTTATCAAGAAGCTTCCGGTACTCCTGAAGCGTCCTGCATATTATCCTGATTCCTTCCGCAGGCAAACGCCCCGATTTGATGTAGCTTGCAACCCCAGCCATGGTTTTACGGTGCATAAGAAGCCTGTTCTCCCCGCCCTCGCACTTATAAACCGACAGCCGTATAGTATTAGACCCGATGTCCACAATTCCGCAAATCATAGTATTCCCCCGATATTATTCATCATATTCGGGATTATTATAAGCGATGGGAGGTTAAGTTTGATAGCGTGGATGGGTTAAATTTGGGTAAACAGTTCACCTGCGGCGAACTGCGTGCTCCCGTTGGTCGCACACCTCTCAGTCAGCCTTACGGCTGCCAGCTCCCCTGAATCAGGGGAGCCTTCTTGTACGAAGCACCACTGGCTCCCCTTTTTAAGGGGAGCTGGCGAGCGTAGCGAGACTGAGAGGTTCCGAATATTACCCTCAGTATACTCTAACTCTTAAGAATAAAGATTGTTGAAAACTCTGTGAGTTTGTTGAAAAGAAAAGCCCAAGAATGCGGGGTTCTCAACATTTTCAACAGGGTTTTCAACAAAAATTCAGCGAATACCGATTGTAAATCAAAAAATATGGGACATTCGCCCGAAAAAGCCCGAATTTATTTTGGAGAAGATTCATAATTTTGAGGCTGAATTTTTGGAGTTTTGAACAAAAAGAAAGCTCCGAGCCGAATTGTGAGCCCGGAGCTGAGTCTATTCAATTATAAGATTCTCCGTGTCCGTTCCAGTTCCCAAGAACATCACAAAGTATATCGGCAAATATGTTATCTTCCCTTTTTCGATGATTTCACGCTCATTCGAGAGGACATACGCTTTCTTCACGTGGTAATCCTCGTTTGAGACAAATGCACTCAAAGCACTGTGAACAGCATAATCCTTGCCTGATTTTACCTCGATGGGAACAGCAGAAAGGCTTTCATAGTCGTCGATAAGATAATCAACCTCGCCTTTCACCCGGTTGTCGTAATAGTAGAGCTTATTCCCGTGCGCCGCAAGCTCGCTTGCAACGACGGTTTCGTAAACTGAGCCCAAGTTCACCGACGGCATTTCATCCAAAATGGCACGCATATTGTTCCCATAAAGAATTCCTGAGAGAATTCCGACATCATTGAGATACAGCTTGAGAAGATTTTTTCCCTGAGACTGCGAAAGCGGGAACTGCGGATTAGAGATAGCCTGAACATTCAGAGCAATTCCCGCACTGATAAGGTACTCAAATTCATCCTGATAGTCAGAGAAGCTCTTCCCCTTTTTGCCCTCGATGCTCTGCGCCACGATGCGCTTCTTCTTATTCTCCATATTTGACGGAATCAGGTCGTAAACTCTGCGGATTTTCAGCTTTCTTTCCTGATCATATTTTGAAGCATCTGCGGCGTAATAGTCGTGAATTTCCGTCTGAACCGCCCTTACAGCATGAATATTTCTGCTTCTGAGAAAGACATTCACAGCATCTGGAAGCCCTCCGACAAGAAGATACTTGCGGAATAAGTCCATCATCTTTTCGTGCATGCCCTTGTCCAAAGACTCTTTTTTGTTATAATTATCCCTAAGAGCCGAAACCGCCGCCTCATTCATGCCGTTGGCATACAAAAACTCCTCGAAATCCAAGGGATACATCCTGACTTTTCTTATGCTCCCCATCGGAATGGAGGTCGTCTGCGACAAGGTCACCCCAAGGAGCGAGCCGCTTGCAATAAAAGTGTACTTTCCGTCCTGAGACAAAAATTTGAGAAGCGTCAGAAGTTGCGGGTAAGCCTGAATCTCGTCGATGAAGATAAGGGTATCAGACTTTTCATGCATCCGCTCACCCGCAATCATGCTGAGCCGAAGATAGAAATCGTCAACCGTTTTCGTCTCTGCAAAAAGCCTCTCCCCGAGAGAATCCTCAACCATATTGACTTCAATAAAGTTCTTGAAAAGCTTCTTCCCGACATGCCGGATAATATAAGTCTTCCCGACCTGTCTGGCACCGTCTATAAGAAGAATCTTCTCAGATTCCCCGCACAAGTGCTCCTCAATCAAACTTTCAATTTTGCGGATCAGCATAAAAACACCTCTTTCAACACAAAAATTCCCTCATAACCGACTTTTCAATATTATTATACCCCATTTCAATCCACTTTTCAATACTTTTTTCTCCGATTTTTACCCACTTTTCAATGTATTTTCGCCCCGAAAATGACCACTTTTCAATATTTACTGTTTTGGGTGGATTTTACAAGCATAAAAAATCCCCGCTCAAAACGGGGACTTTTTCATTTCTTATCTGGTCGCCAACCAGTCATGGGCGAGGTCTACTGCCTCGAAGAGGCTTCTTTTCTCGGTTGTCTTGGTGATGCGCTCCATGACGGGGACATTCTCGTCGGTCAGCATCCGGTAAACCCTGACCTTGGTGGCGACATCCACGTCGCCTCTCTTCTCGGAAGAGGCTATCTGCATATAGACAACCTCCTTGTCTCCCATGCTTCCATAATAGAGCTCATTTCCCTTTCTGACAAGAGGAAAGCCCTTGTATTCAAAGAATTGCTGTTCTGACATAAATTCCATCCTTCCTAGTAAATGTAGTGCAAGGTACTTTATGGCTCCCCTGTCAAGGGGAGCTGGCAGCTGCGAAGCAGCTGACTGAGGGGTGCGCCGACCAACGGGAGGCGCATCGGTAAAGTCGGTGGAGGAGTGGAAGTTTGGCAAAGCCAAACTTCCTAAGTTCGCCTGCGGCGAACTTATTACCACGCCATCAGTATATCATCGCTCGTTCCGCCATTGATGAACGTCTCGATATTCGTCTTTAGCGTCTGGATATAGCTTATCGGCTGGCTGAACGAGGTTGTGCCGTTCATCTTTATCGTGACACGGTTGTTGCCGTCGTCGTAGAATTCGAGGACGTCTCCTCCGGTCTCGGTTATAATCTCCATCTTGCAGACAAGCTCGGCGTCTTCGTCCGGGTCTTCAAGACAGAGGTCGTCGATAGGACACTTTAAGATAAACTGATACAAAACCTTGAACGTGTCTATATCGACAAACTCGTTTTCATAGGTGGCAACGAGATAGTCCTCATCCTCATCGGCGGTGACGTCGAAGTAGTAGGCGGTGGTCTCTCCATCCTCATAGAACTCGACGTTGATATAGTCGACTCTGTAGATGTAGTTCGAGGTCATAAGACTCGACAGAATGTCAACCGGCATGAATGTTACCCACGGCAGGTCATCGACGGCGAAGATGTAGACGCAGTCGATTCCCTCATAGTAGCCGTAGTAGTAAGCCGGCTCGCTGGTGTCGTTTCCGGAGTCGTCAGTGACATAGGACGCAACGTTTCCGATTATCAAAGAATAGGTCTGGAGCTCCGCTTCGATATAGACGGTGCAGTAGGGGTCTGAAAGACCGTAGTAGTCCATATCCTCCTCGGTCGGGAACGGGCAGACAGCCTCAGATGCCGTCAGTCCCCAGAGACCGTAAATAACGTCGTTCGAGTTGGTAATATCAAGATATGCATACACAGGAGAGGTCATGACCTGAGAGGATGCCATCGAAACCTCGTCGGTGGCGTAGTTCTTGGTATCGTCCTCAAACGTGATGTCGTAATCGAGATCCTTTCTTGTGACGGTCATGTAGTCAATCGTCGGAGAGGTGCTCGTTGACGTAAGACTGCTTAAGATTATAAGGCTTATGAAGTCTTCCTTTGCATAGTAGAAGTATCTTGAGGAGTTCGAAAGAACGGTGTAGACGTCGTTTGAGTCTCCCATTCTCACATATACAGTAGAGCTGGTCGAGTCGGCGGAGTCAATTCCGTAGTAAACGGTGTAGACTGTGCCGTCATCAAGGGTGACAGTAACCTTGGCGGTCGGGTCGTCCTCGGAAAGACCATACTTGTCTAAATCCTCTGCGTTCTCCTCAACAAGCGACTGAGCGGTGATTGAAGAAATGCAGTTTCCTGCCGCAGCCAAGGTGGTGGAATTCTGGTTAAGTCCCTCAAGCTCGACTATTGAGAATGTTCCGTCATCATCCTGTGTGACGGTGAATTCGCCGTATTCGTTATAGTAAACCATACTGACGATGTTGTCACGGTCGCCGTCATAGAGGAGCATCGTTGTGTCTTCCTCGGTGGTGTCATCGGTGCTGACGGTGATATTGACCTGCGTCAGGAGAAGAATTCCCAGAACTATGAGCAAGCTAAGGATGAAAACAGCTATGATTATAAGGCTTCTTTTCTTTGAGGTCATTATCTGTGTCTCCTTCTAACCCATACAACAATGCCGATTACAGCTGTGATTACCGGGATAACTCCGGCGAATGCGATATTGAGGTTTCTCTGAACCGTTTCTGAAACTACAACTCCGCTTGAAGAAATCGACTTCGAAAGGATTGTGACGCCCTCGGTCTTCTCGGTTATCTCGTTTATGAGACTAAGGAAGAAGTCGCCGTTATTGAACTGCGAGCTCGACATGAGAGTAGACGAAAGCATCAGATCAGAGCCGACAGCTATGATGTGGGTGTAGCCGGAAATG
Source organism: Oscillospiraceae bacterium (assembly GCA_021203065.1). Taxonomy (GTDB): domain Bacteria; phylum Bacillota; class Clostridia; order Oscillospirales; family Ruminococcaceae; genus Faeciplasma. The sequence goes on along the minus strand of JAJQBX010000026.1, from coordinate 26,058 downwards.
TGAGAATCCTGATTCAAGACCTTATAGACTCCCATCGCCACTGAATAGAAGCTTCCACGCTCAGTAGCGTCGTCGGTTGTCCAGTCGTCGGAGGTGTCGTACATGTCCTTTAAAACTGCGTTTTCAGAGGTCTGAACCAAGATCTGGCAGGTGTAATAGCCGTCGCCGTCGTCAAATCTTGTGGAAATAGCACGTGAATTCGGGACATAGAGCGAGAGGTATGGGTTTGCAATGTCGTCGCTATAGTCGTCCGAAACCATCGTCTGGAAGGTGTAGTTCTGGTAGCCGGAATAGTAGTTGGTATCCGTCTCATAGATGACCTTATACTCAACGGTCAAGCCGTATTTATAGAGCAGTGCGTCAAGATTCGGTGTTTCAGCCTGCTCAACAGATGCGACATAGATTATGTCCTTCTCAAGCTGACCGTTGTTGTTGAGCCATGTTTCAATCTTTGAGATTTCCGAAGTGGTATAGTCAATCTTCGGAGCGGGGATGATGATGAGGTCGACGTCTTCGGGAATATCCTCTGTCTGGATATTGATCTCAGTCAGAATATATCCGTTCTTGTCAAGAAGGTCTGTAAGTCCCGATACGTCCGACTCGTCAGCTCCCGGATAGGTGAGGGTTGCGACGGTTACGGGGTTTGCATCAGTCACAGCCATGATGGCACTCGTAAGAGCCTGCTCTGCAATAGAACCGGTTATGAGACCATAGGTGTCGAACATCTCGTGGGTGTAAAGAGAGCCGTAGTAGTCGGCATATTCGCTCAGATAGCTCTCATAGTCCTCGGCAACCTCGATTATGTCGGTCAAAGACACAATCTTGACTCTTGTGTGGTCGCCGTCGCCAAGCTCGACTATGATGTCGCCCGTTTCAAGCGACTGCGAATAGTTTGCAACGAAGTCGGGGTTGGAATTGAGGTCCTTATATGAGACGACTATAAGCGGATTGTACTGGGTGTATTTTTCTAAAAGCTCCGAGCACTGAACAGCATAGTCGCTTACAGAGCGGTATTCATCCTCGGTGCACATGACGGTTATCGAAACGGAAACCTCGATGTCCTCGATATAGTCAATTGTCTCCTCCGAAATGGAGTAGATACTGTCGGCAGTAAGGTCAATGGTTATAGGGAAGCGGTCGAAGAGCATGGTCATGACGATATTTACAAGCACAACCGCAATGACGAACAGCACCGTCATGGCTGTGGCAAACGAGCCGTGCTTGAGCTTACGCTTGTTGAGGGGCTTGCGCTCACGCTTTGGCTTGACGACTGTGCCCTCTGCTTCGATTTTCTTTTTATTTTCTTTCATGGCAGTCCCCTCCTTAGCTCCAACGGCGTCTTTCAACAACTCTGACGGTCAGGAATAAGAACACGACCACCATGCTGATGAAGAAGAGGACGTTTGAAAAGTCGAAAATTCCGTAGGTGAAATATGCGTATCTCGAAAGAACCGACAGCTCGTAAAGGATATTCGAAATCCAGTTTATATTTATAAGCGAAGCTATCGAGGAGATGAGATACATAACGAGTATTGCGGCAAAGCCTCCAACTGCGGCAACCACCTGATTTTCAGTCAGTGAAGAAACGAACATGCAGATAGCTATGAACGCCGCACCGATGAGAAGTAGACCAAGTATCGTTCCCATGACCTCAAGCCACTGAACCTCAACGAAGAAGTTAAGTACAATGGCATAGACGAATGTCGCCGCAACGCCCATCATATAGACGACGAACGCCGCCAAGAACTTCCCTACAATCAGTGAACCGAGCCCTATAGGAGCGGTAAGTAAGCACTGATCGGTCTTGTTCTTCATCTCCTCCGACATTGTTCTCATCGTGAGGATCGGAATCAGAACCATAAGAACGTAGAATAAAAGGGTGAACATGGTGGACATGTCAGATGTCAGGTACAGAAGTCCGTCAGTAGAGCTGGTCGAAACTGCCGTTATTCCGAAGAGAACTCCCGATGCGGCATAGAAAGCCGTTAAGAAGATATACCCTATAGGCGAGTTGAAGTAGGAGCTCAGCTCTCTTTTGAATATTGCTTTCATGCCTTCTTCGCCTCCCCCTGCTTCTCGATCGATTCTGCTTTCTGGTTGATGAATTCGTCGACACTTTCGCCCATCGTGAGCCTTAAGAAGATGTCCTCAAGCGTCAGCTCACTGGGTCTTAGCCCCATGATATACCAGCTTCTCTGGGCAAGGCGGCGGTTGAGCTCACGCCTTATGTCGGTTCCCTCAACAGCTTCAATGTTGTATTCCCAGACGCCTTTTTCTCTTTGCATATCAGCAAGAACCGAAACAACGCCCGGGATGGTGCTGATGACCTTTGTAACCTCTTCACGAGGTCCGTCGATTCTGGCAACAAGCTTATGGTCGGCGGTGAGGGTGTTTGAAAGGTTGTCTGCGGTGTCGTCGGCGATAATCTTTCCGCCGTTTATTATGACGATTCTGTCGCAGACCGCCTGAACCTCCGAAAGTATATGCGAGGAAAGAATAACCGTGTGGTTCTTTCCGAGCTTTTTAATGAGCGTTCTTATCTCGATAATCTGCTTCGGGTCGAGTCCTACTGTGGGCTCGTCAAGGATAAGGACGTTCGGGTTTCCGACAAGTGCCTGAGCCAAGCCGACACGCTGCTTATAGCCCTTTGAAAGGTTCTTGATGAGGCGGTTATAGACCTCCTCAATCTTTACAAGCTCGCATATTTCCTGCAGGTGGGTGTTGCGGGGAATCTTGACCCCCTTGAGCTCATACATGAAATATAAGTATTCCTTGACGGTCATGTCGAGATAGAGCGGCGGGAATTCGGGAAGATAGCCAATCTCCTTTTTCGCAAGAAGCGGTTCTTCCAAGATTTCCTTGCCGTTTATATACGCTTCTCCGCTGGTGGAGGAGAGGTAGCCCGTCAGGATGTTCATTGTAGTTGATTTTCCTGCGCCGTTCGGTCCCAGAAAGCCCAAGATCTCACCGTTGTGAGCTTCAAAGCTTATGTTGTCGACCGCCAGCTTGTCGCCGTAGGATTTGCAAAGGTTTTTTACCTCAATCATCGGGTTTTACGTCCTTTCCGTAAGAATTCCGAATTTTACTTCACACAGTATACACCTAATTTGTGTACTCCTCGTGTTAAGCTATTGAAACTGCTAACATCTCTAAAGACCTGTGAATTCTCTTCAACGTCTCGTCACGCCCGATAATCTCAGCAATCTCAAAAGCTCCGCCGGGTGTGAACTGCTTGCCGCTGATGGCTACACGAAGTGACCATAAGACATATCCGTTCTTGACTCCCATCTCCGCAATCAGCTCGAAAAGCCTGTCGTGCAAGACTTGGAAGTTCCATTCGCTCTCAGAAATAGCCTCCAAGACGGGAAGAGCACGTGTAAGCGCATCGACAGCGGTCTCACGATTGGTCTTCATCTTCTTGTTTTCATAGAGACTGAGGTCGTAGTCGGGCATCTCGTCGATGAAGTCGACCTGCTCGGGGATTTCGGAGAAGACCTCGGTGCGGTTCTGCAGCAGTGCCGCAATCTTAGCAGTGTCAACATCGCTCCTGACAACCTGCCTGATATAGGGCTCTGCATACTCTGCGAACTTCTCAGGGCTGAGTGCACGGATATATTCGCCGTTTATGGCTCTCAGTTTAAGCGGGTCAAAGATGGCAGGCGACTTTGAAAGCCCGTCAATCTCGAACTCCTCAATGAGCTCAGGAAGCGAGAATATCTCCCTTTCGCCCTTGGGAGCCCAGCCAAGGAGTGCGATATAGTTTATAATGGCTTCGCTTAAGTATCCCTTTGCCACCAAGTCCTCAAACGATGCGTCGCCGTTTCTCTTCGAAAGCTTATTGTGCTTGTCCTTCATGATGGGTGCGACGTGGATATACTTCGGAACTTCCCATCCGAAAGCCTCATAGAGGAGGTTATACTTCGGAGCGGAGGCGAGATACTCGTTGCCTCTCACGACGTGGGTGATCCCCATCAGGTGGTCGTCGACGACGTTTGCAAAGTTATATGTCGGCATCCCGTCAGCCTTGAGAAGAATCTGGTCGTCAAGGGTCGAATTCTCAACGGTTATGTCGCCGAAGAGCTCGTCGTGGAATGTCGTAGTCCCCTCAAGAGGGATCTTCTGGCGGATGACATAGGGTGTTCCCGCGTCAAGCTTCGCCTGAATCTCTTCTTTGGAAAGATTTCTGCAGTGCCGGTCATACATCGGGCTTATTCCTGCGGCTTCTTGAACGGCTTTAAGCTCTGTCAGTCTGTCCTTGTCGCAGAAGCAGTAGTAAGCTCCGCCCTTTTCAACAAGCTCAATTGCATATTTCTTGAAAATGCCCATTCTTTCCGACTGCACATAAGGTCCATAGTCTCCGCCGACGTCGGGACCCTCGTCCCAGTTCAAGCCCACTGCCCTGAGAGTGCGGTATATTGTGTCAACTGCGCCCTCGACATATCTCTCCTGATCGGTGTCCTCGATACGGAGTATAAACTTTCCTCCATACTTCTTGGCTATGATGTAGGTATAAAGTGCCGTACGAAGATTACCTATGTGCATATAGCCTGTTGGTGATGGTGCAAACCTCGTTCTTACTTCACTCATTACAGGTCGACTGAATAATCAGTCTTCCTCCCTTCTTTTGTCTATGTCTTTATTTATAGTAGCTGTCAGCTCTTCTACCCCGGAAAATCTCTTTTCGTCCCGGTAGAAGCTCTTAAGCTCCACTTTTATATCCATTCCGTATAAATCGCCGATGTCGCCTAAAATGTGCGTCTCGAGCCCAATTTCTCCCGAATCGCTCACAGTAGGCTTTACTCCGACGTTTGAAATGCCCTTTAGCTTTTCGCCTGAGGAAATCACAGTAACGTCGCTCGAATAGACCCCGAAACGGGGGACTACTTTCTTCGGCGTAAGCGGGATATTGACAGTTCTTATTCCCATTTCACGCCCCATGCTCATTCCGTGGGTGACCTTTCCCTCGAAGAAGTATTTATAGCCAAGTAGCTCGTCCGCTTCAGCCATTTTCCCCTGTTCGATAAGGCTTCTTATCCTCGTCGTCGAGACAGTTTCGCCGCCATGGCTTAAAAGTCCGACTATTTCCGACCTTATGCTGAAACTTTCGCAGAGCGATTCAAGTAGCCTTGCGTCCCCCGAAGCTTCTTTTCCGAACCGGAAATTCTCTCCGCAAAGAACTATATCTGCTTTGAATTCGCCTTTAAGGGTATTTCTTACGAAATCCTCCGGGCTTGTGTCACGGACTCTCGCAAAGTCGGCAAAATAGACCTTATCTGCGCCGTATTCAATAAGCTTTCGCTCTTTTTCCTTGTCCGTAAGAACAAAGCTTCTGTGCCCTTTGGTGTCAACCTCGGAAGAACGGAAAGTATACACAATCTTTTCTTCTGCCCCGGAGTCGCACAAGGCTTTCAGAGCCGCCTGATGCCCGATATGAACCCCGTCGAAGAGCCCAAGGAGCACCGCACGTTTAACTATGCTGTCTATAATAATCACCAGAAATTCCTGACTATTCTTATTTCGCCGTCCAGAACCCTGCAGAGCCCCAAGAATTCGCTTCCGTAAACTCTGTAGGTCTCGCCCTCTTTCGCTCCCCGGACACGCTCCGGGTCAAGCCTGACGCCGTTTTTGTACATACGTGTCTGCGCTTCCGACAGGTTCAGTCTCGGGTAGAACTCAAAGAGCTTATCGGTGGGGATAATTCTTTCAGAAGCTAATTCGAGAGCATTTTCGCTTGCCCTTAGCTCCTCAAGAGGGATGCAGTCACTGATCTTGAGCCCATGCGCTGAAATGCGGCGAAGTGCGGTCATGCATCCTCCGACGCCTATGGCATCTCCCAAGTCGTTTATGAGAGTGCGGATATATGTCCCCTTTGAGCAGGAGACAAGAAGCGTTCCCGCTCTGGTCTTTTCGTCATAGGCTTCAAGCGTAAGATCATAAACCGTGATTTCACGGGGCTTTCTTTCGACGCTGACGCCCTGCCTTGCAAGCTCATAAAGGCGTTTGCCGCCAACCGAAACTGCCGAATACATCGGCGGAAGCTGGGAGATAGTGCCCCGAAAATCGGGTAGCTTACCAAGAATCTCAGCCTCTGAAACAGGTTTGTCGCTTTCAGAAAGCACCGTCCCGGTAATATCCTGAGTGTCGGTAGTCTTTCCCAAGGCGAACTCCGCACGATATGATTTTTCGTCAACCGGCAGAATATCGCATGCCCCGGTTGCTTTTCCGACCAAGACAGGGAGAACTCCGGTTGCCATCGGGTCCAAAGTCCCGGTGTGCCCGAGTCTCTTCTCGTGCAAGAGCCCCCGGAGAACTGCGATTACATCAAAGGAGGTGTACCCTCTCGGCTTATCGATAAGTAAAACTCCGCTTGGTATACTCACAGATACTTCCTTGTTGTTTCGAGGAGCTTCGCCATGACTTCCCTTGGCTTGCCCTCGATGGTGCAGCCTGCGGCTCTTAGGTGTCCGCCACCGCCGAACTCTCCGCAGATAGCAGCTGCATCAGCATCGGTGGTTCTTAAAGAAACCTTGAAGAGCTGCGGCTTGTCCTCCTGCTGCTTGAGGGTGTAGCCGAATCTTACTCCCTCAACCGTAAGAGGAATCTGAGCGAATGCGTCAAGCTCACTTCTGTCAATCTGGAAATCAGCTATGTTCTGGTTGGTGACCGTCAGGAATCCTATCTGCCCGTCCTCGAAATAGCGCATGTCGCCTATAAGCCTCTGCTCAGCAAGGATTCTGCTTCTTGACTTGATGTCGAACATCCGTCTGTTGATATGCTCGAAATCGACGCCCATCTCAAACATCTTTGCCGCCGCAATGTGCGCCTCGGGAGTGGTGTTCTGGAACTTGAAGCAGCCGGTGTCGGTTGCAAGACCGGTGTAGAGGTTTGTCGCCATCGGGAGAGTTATCTCCGCTCCCATATGCTCGAGGAGCTCAAAGATTATAAGGCATGCGGCAGACGCACTCGGATCGACATAGGTCTTTCTAGCAAAGAACCTGTTTGAGCCGTGGTGGTCGATGCAAAGATCAATCTTATCCTTGTAGCACTCTAACTCGTCGCCAAGAAGCGTTGTGTCGGAGATGTCAACCGAGATGACGAACTGCTCCTTAAACTCCTCCGGCTGGTAGTCTCCTATAAGGAAGTCGTATCTATCCGGGAATCCGTCAGAATTGACAACGTTTGCATGCTTTCCAACCGATCTTAAGTAGAGGCAAAGACCCATTCCCGCACCGATGCAGTCGCCGTCGGGGCTCTTGTGAGTCAGAATTGTGACGTTGTCGCAGTTACGCAGTATTTCAGCCACCTCGTCGTAGCTTTCCAGTCTCATATTTTCCATTTAATCGTCTTCCTCCTTAATGTCCATTTCCCTTAGCAGCTTGGAAATGTGTGCGGAATATTCGCTCGAATCGTCCGCAATAAACTTGAGCTCGGGAGCTTTTCTCACATGGAGGCTGTCGGAGATTCTGCGCTTTATCATCCCCGAAGCACTCTCAAGACCCTTTACAGCTTCCTTTGCCTCTTCTATACCATTGATACTTGAAACGTAAACTCTTGCACTTGAGCGATCTCTTGTGACCTCGCACCGCACCACGGTGAGCATGCGATCCTTTATCCTCGGATCACTCAGCTCCCCGAGCATGGTGCTCACAATTCTCTGCAGGTCGGAAGAGAAGCGTTCTGATTTGTGATCAGCCATTAAATATCTCCTCACACTTCGGTTTCGTTAAGCTGATATGCCTCGAACACGTCTCCCTCCTTGAAGTCGGTGAACTTCTCGAGAGTGATGCCGCATTCGTAGCCTTGGGCTACTTCACGGACATTGTCCTTGAAGCGTTTCAGGCTCGACATCTTGTCTTCTGAAATGACTATTCCGTCACGGACAACTCTTACGAGGTCGTTTCTTGAAATCTTTCCTGACTGGACATAGCAGCCTGCAACCTGACCGACGCCGGTGATCTTGTAGACCTGTCTTACCTCGACACGTGCGGTGTCGACCTCGACATACTTCGGAGCGAGCATGCCCTTCATGGCGGCTTCAATCTCCTCAATAGCCTCATAGATGACTCTGTAGGTCTTTATTTCAACTCCGTCACGCTCGGCGTTCTCTTTTGCAACCGGGTCAGGTCGGACATTGAAGCCGACGATAATTGCGCCCGATGCGCCTGCAAGCATTACATCCGATTCGGAAATCGCTCCAACGCCGCCGTGGATTACCTTGACCTTCACCTCGTCGTTCGAAATCTTTTCAAGCGACTGCTTTACGGCTTCTACTGAGCCTTGAACGTCCGCCTTGACGATGATGGGAAGCTCCTTTATCTCGCCCTCGTTAATCTGGCTGAAGAGGTTGTCGAGAGTCACCTTCTGGTTCTGCTTGAAGACCTCTTCCTTTGCTTCCTGCTTTCTCTTCTCGACTAATTCCCTTGCGAGCTTTTCGTCGGCAACTGCGTTGAAGATGTCACCGGCAGCGGGAACCTCCGCAAGACCGGTAATCTCAACAGGAACTGACGGTCCTGCAGTCTCAACCGTTCTTCCCTTGTCGTCGGTCATCGTTCTGACTCTGCCCACGGCAGTTCCGGCAATGATAACGTCGCCCGAATGAAGAGTTCCGTTCTGGACGAGTACTGTCGCAACAGGTCCCCTGCCCTTGTCAAGCCTTGCTTCGATGACTGAGCCCTTTGCGGCTCTGTTCGGGTTAGCCTTGAGCTCTAAAACGTCCGCTACAAGAATTATGTCCTCAAGGAGCTCATCTATACCAGCTCCGGTCTTTGCAGAAACGGGAACGCACATGACGTCGCCACCCCAAGCTTCAACAACCAAGTTGTGCTCGGTCAGCTGCTGCATGATTCTGTCCGGGTTTGCGCCCTCTTTATCCATCTTGTTTATAGCGACAATTATCGAAACTCCTGCCGCCTTGGCATGATTGATTGCCTCAACCGTCTGCGGCATGATTCCGTCATCGGCGGCTACAACCAAGATTGCGATGTCGGTTACCATTGCGCCTCTGAGTCTCATAGCGGTGAACGCTTCGTGACCGGGGGTGTCAAGGAATGTAATGTCACGTCCACTGATAGAAACCCTGTAAGCACCGATGTGCTGGGTGATTCCTCCTGCCTCGGTGGCGGTTACGTTTGCGTGACGGATCTTGTCAAGAAGTGAGGTCTTTCCGTGGTCAACGTGACCCATGACGACGACTACAGGATCACGGGGCAGAAGATTCTCTGCGGTGTCCTCCTCGTCGACGATGAGCCGCTCTTCAATTGTGACGACTACCTCTTTTTCTACCTTAGCTCCCATCTCTTCGGCAACGAGTGCCGCAGTGTCAAAGTCGATTACTTCGTTCTGGGACGCCATGACTCCCAAGCCGATGAGCTTCTTTATAACATCGGAAACGGTAGCTTTAAGGCGGGTTGCGAGCTCTGAAACGGTTATCTCATCCGGGATCTGAACCCTGACTTTGAGCTTTCTTGCACGCTCAAGCTCCATCCGCTTCATTCTCTCGGCTTCGCTTTCACGCTTTGTTGAAAGCTTCTCCTTCTTCTGCTGACGGGACTTCTGGGTAAGCTTCTGCTTCTTCTGATAGTTGTCGCCGCCACGGTTCTTGGAGTCAGCCAAGTTGTCATAGTGCTCGTTATACTTGTCGATATTGACATAGCTTCCCCTTGTGTCTACAACGTGGGTTTTCTCACGCTGGGCATAGGTAGTGCTCTCCGACTTTCCGGTTACAAGCTGGATTCTCTCGCCACGCTCTTTCTTCTTGGCGGGCTTTTTGTCGTCTTTGCGCTTGTCTTTTTTCTCCTCAACAGGCGCAGGCTTTTTCTCCTCCACTGCGGGTGCAGGCTCGGGCTTAGCCTCAGTTTTCGGAGCTTCCTTGGCAGGCTCTTCAACCTTTTCAGCCGGCTTCGGAGCTTCGGGAGCTTTAGGCTCTTCTTTCTTTACGGGTGCTTCCGCCTTGGGAGCTTCCTGCTTCGGAGGCTTAGGCTTTCTTACCGGCTTATAGGAGAAGTAGCCGTCGAAGTTCTCCACCTGATTTTTGTGGGTGAAGACCTCGAAGACATGATTGATCTCCTCCGGAACGAGAATTGTCGAGCCCTTTTTGACGCCGTAAACGGGGGCAAGGCATTCGATAACGTCGTTCACCGGAATATTCAGATCCTTTGCAAGGTTAGATAATTTGTATTTCGTAATCATAGGCAAATCTCCTTATGGTTTTTGGCTTGTCAGTCTCTTGACGGCTGCCTTGGCAAATCCCGCATCAGTTACGGACATGATTCCGTAGACCTTTCCAAGAGCCGACCCTACGTCGTACATGCTCTCTGGTATCTGATAGAGGGGCGTTTCGTACTCCTCGCAGACACGGGTGATTTCTCCAAGTGATCTTTCCGCCAAGTCCTTGGTGACAAGAACGATATATGCTTTCCCGGAGCGAACTGAGCCTTTCACTTCGTCCATTCCGAGGGTGAGCTTGCCGGCTCTGCGGCATATGCTCATTAAATTCATTATATCAGCCATTTTCGCCGCCTTCCAAAGCTTTTGCTTCAACCTCCGAAATGTCTTTTGAAAGCCTTTCGTAAATCTCCGGAGGGATTTCGCATTCAAGGCTTCTTTCAAGGCGTTTTGCTTTCTTCGCCTTTTCAAGACATTCACGCTTCGGGCAGATATATGCGCCTCTTCCCGACTTTTTGCCTGTCGGATCGACGAGTATCTCGCCCTCTGGGGTTCTCACAATTCTCACAAGCGACTTCTTTTCCCTTGGCTCACCGCAGCCAAGGCAGGTTCTTATCGGCTTTTTCTTTACTTTCTGCATATTATTCCTCTTCGGAGGAAGTCTCCACAACGGGCTCATCCTCGTGAGTCTCTTCAGCCGCAGCTTCCTTTTCAGCGAGCGCACTAGGCGACAGGATGTCGATCTTGTAGCCGGTGAGGCGTGCGGCAAGCTTGGCGTTCTGACCACGGTTGCCTATGGCAAGCGAGAGCTGAGACTCGGGAACTACAACCTGTGCAGACTTGATTTCGTCGCTCTCGATGGTGACGCTTAAGACCTCTGCAGGAGAAAGTGCCTGCTTGATGAATTCTGCGTCGTCATCAGAATACTTGATGAGGTCTATCTTCTCTCCGCCGAGTTCACCGACTATTGCGCCGATTCTTGAACGGCGGTTGCCGATGCATGCGCCGATGGCGTCGACGTTCTCGTCATTTGAAGCTACTGCAATCTTGCTTCTCGAACCCGGTTCACGGGCGATCGACTTTATTTCGACAATTCCGTCATAGATTTCAGGAACTTCGAGCTCAAACAGCCTTCTTACAAAGTCACGGTGAGTTCTTGAGACCTTGACCGACGGCTTTCTGTCAGGATTAAGTATTCCGACGACGTAAACCTTGATGATGTCGCCGGGCTTGAGCTCCTCTCCGGGAATCTGCTCTCCTCTCGGGAAGTAGATTTCGTCCTTGTCTATAGAGAGGATTGCGTTGCCGGTTGCCGGCTCAACCTTCTGGACAGTTGCACTGACGATCTCGTGCTCCTTGTCCTTATACTGCGAAACGAGTCTGTCACGCTCGAACTGCTTTAAATCTGAGCGAATAGACTGCTTTGCAGAAGAAGCCGCAACTCTTCCGAACGCCGACGGCGAAATCGGAATCTCGACAGTTCCGCCAACGAACGCATTTGCGTCGTAGGTTCTTGCCTGCTCAAGGGTGATCTCGTTAGCCTTGTCCTCCGGCTCACCCTCCACAACTGTTTTCATGATGTGAATCTCAAACTTCTTCGTCTTTGGGTCGAGATCTACAAGAACGTTCTCGTTTCCGGGATAATCCCTTTTGACCGCCTTGAGGATGCCCTGCTTTATCTTTTCAAGCAATTCGTCGAGCTGAATTCCGCTCTCCTCCTGCAAGCCGTCGATAGTACCGAACAGCTCATCCAGATTGAGCTCATGGCTCTGAGCCGCCTTAGTCTTTCTTTTCATATTGTTTTAACCAGTCCTTTCTTGGTAATAATCAATCTAATTCCAAATCATCGTCATCGAGAAGCGTAATCTTCGCACACTCCTCGAAGCTAATGCGTTCTTCCTGCTCGTTTTCGTCAATAACGGTGATGCCGTCCTTATCGTAGCCGGTGAGAACACGGAGAATCTCTTTCTCCCCGTCCCGGGGTCTTATGAAGCGGATCTTTATCGGATCGCCCGTACAGACCTCAAAGTGATCAAGCCGCCGAAGCTCTCTTCCAAGTCCCGGGCTTGACACCTCGAAGATGTAGGACTGCTTTATCGGGTCAACCTCGTCAAGCTTGTCGCTAAGCGGTCTATGCAACGCCTCGCAGTCGTTCATGTCCACCCCGCCATCCTTGTCGATGATGATCCGTAAGTACCACGAAGCACCCTCCTTTTCAAACCGGACGTCCCAGAGATAGAGCCCAAGCTCATCACACATCGGCTCAGCAATCTCCCGGACTTTTGCGACTGTCGGGCTGTCGGATTTGATTACAGACATACTTTCACCCCTTTCAGGCTATTCAAAACAAAAGACCGGAACCACATTCCAGCCTTTCATAAGAGTTATTAAATATAGTATACCACAGATTTTCAAAAAAGCAAGAGGAAAATGAAAAAAATGCGTAATTCTTAATTCGTAATTAGAAATTGGTCGACTATGTAGGGGCGGATATTATCCGCCCGTCTTTTTGGGAATTCGCAGATTTTCGGGCGGATGATATCCGCCCCTACAATTAAAAACTTGTATTCCCACAATTACGAATTTTTCAGCAGTTTTTCAAACTCCTCTTTTGTGCAGAATGTCGTGCCGTCATGGGAAATTGCTCCGGCAGCGGCGGTGACGGCGTACTTGAGGACTTCCTTGAGCGGCAGATGTTGCGTCAGGGCGAGTATCGCACCGGCGAGCATGTTGTCGCCTGCTCCTGAGGTGCTCCTTACCGGGACTTTTACTGCAGGGCAGCTGTAGCACTCATCTGCGGAGACGATTACTGCGCCGTCTGCTCCACGGGAGACCAGAACGATCCCAACGCCATATTCAGCTATAAGCTTCCTCGCCGCAGAAATTATCTCGCTTTCGGAAGATATTTTCCCGACGACAGTCTCAAGCTCGAAAATGTTCGGCTTAATCATGAAAGGTCTTTCTTTCAAGCCCTCCAGAAGCAGCTCTCCCTGAGTGTCCAGAATCACCTTTGCGCCCGAGAGCTTCGCAAGCTCCCGGTAAATATCGCTTCCGACGCCTTTGGGGACGCTTCCGGCAAGGACTATATACTCGCTGTCCCGGGAAGCTTCCGAAACTGTGCGCTTCAAGGCTTCAATTCTTTCCGGGCTGACAGATGGGTTCGACTCGTTTATCTCAACCGTCCTCCCAAGCTCGGTCTCTACTATCTTAAGATTCGTCCGAAGACTCCCCGAGCACTCAGTAAACCGGCATTCAACCCCCTCAGCCGAAAGCGTTTCGGGGATAGCCTCCCCGCCGTCGAAATTGAATCCAACAGCCCGACTCCCCACTCCAAGCCGAATAAGAGCCCTGCTCACGTTGATCCCTTTTCCGCCAATATCGAGGCTAACAGCCTCCACCCGGTTCATGGAATCGAGGTCAAGCTTTCCGGTCTTAACTGTTTTATCCAGACACGGGCTTAATGTCACAGTTGTTATCATAGCAAACCCTCCGATAGAATACAAATGGCTCCCCTGTCAAGGGGAGCTGTCAGCGAAGCTGACTGAGGGGTGCGCCGACCAACGGGAGGCGCATCGCCGCCCCTACATCATGCTTTCGCCGCTTTCTTCGGCTTATCCGCATCCGGGTCAATCTCCCCTGCTCTCTTGAGTGCCATCTTGGTAAGCGTCGGTCCGACGAGCTCATAAACCATGACCGAGAAGAGGACGACGTTTCTTATAAGCGCACCGTCCTGCAAGTTTGCGGCGGTTGTCGCCATTCCAAGCGCAACGCCTGCCTGCGGGAGGAGCGTGATTCCGAGATTCTTCTGGATCTTCTCTTCACACCCGGTAAGCTTGGTGGATGAATACGCCCCGAAAATCTTTCCGGCAGAACGGAAGACAATATATGTGATGCCGACCAGCAGAACAAGCGGCTGTGTCAGGATACTGAGATCCAGCTCCGCTCCGGAAATCACGAAGAATAAAACGTTCAATGGCGATGTCCACCTGTCGTCACGCTCCATGACTCCGCTCGAAAGGTCGCTCGTGTTGCAGAAGATTGCACCGGTTATCATGCAGGTCAAGAGTAGTGAGAAGCCGATCTTCACCCCGCCAATCTCCATTTCGGTCATCGAAACCGCCGCAGTGAGAACCACAACGCCGATTGAGATCGCCATACGGTTGTTCCTCGACTTGAAGAGCTTTTCAAGCCCCCGAAGAGCAAGTCCCATGACAACGCCCAGAACCACCGACAGAACTATCTCGATAACCGGCTCAAGGACGATATTTACAACCGATACTCTTCCCTGCTCGAGTGCGTCCGCAATTCCGTAAGAAACGGAGAAGAGCACCAAGCCGACGGCATCGTCGATTGCTACTACCATAAGAAGTAGCTTTGTAAGAGATCCGTGCGCCTTGTACTGGTTTACAACCATCAGCGTTGCCGCTGGTGCCGTTGCCGAAGCAATTGCTCCCAAGGTTATCGCCGCCGGAAGAGAAATAGCGTCCGGGAAGATAAAGTGAAGCGCAACAAGCCCGATGTCTACAACAACAGTCGTAACAACCGCCTGCAGAATTCCGACGGTTATCGCCTGCTTGCCCATCGACTTCAGTTCGCTGACTTTGAACTCGTTTCCGATAAGGAACGCAATAAATGCCAGAGCTACCTGCGAAATAATGCTGTAGCTGTCGACCTCCGCCAGAGACGTAAAGCCCAAACCCTCAATTCCAAGAGCTCCGAGGCAGAACGGTCCCAAAAGAATACCCGTAACCAGATAGGCAGTTACGGCAGGAAGGTGGAAAATCTTCACCACCCTTGTCATCAGAAGCCCGCAAATCATAGCGAGCGACAAACATATCAGAACTTCCTCCATTTTTGACCCACTTCTTTCCTGAAAATTTCATAAGGATTTCTGATCAGTTATTAAGTATAGCACAATACGCCCGCTAAATCAAAGTATTTTTTGCACAATCTTATTAGGTCAAATGAAGCTGAAACTGGCGATACTGCTCGCCCTTTGGGCTCGCAGACCCCTCAGTCAGCCTACGGCTGACAGCTCCCCTTAACAGGGGAGCCATAATTGCTCCTACCACAGGCTTTTGGATTAGGATGCTATTGCCTCCCCTGTCAAGGGGAGGTGGCACGAAGTGCCAGAGGGGTGCGCCGACCAGAGGGAGGCGCGTCGACGCAGGCGACTCAGTCGCCGGAGTCGACACAATCACACATCCACCGCCCGCCGCGACTCTATTTTCTGCTCCCCCACAATGGCGTAGAGCTCCTCCTTTGTTGCGCTGTTATCATAGGTCATGTACCTCACGTGCAGGATGTCGCCATCACGGAGGGTGTTGTCGCCGTGGCTGTCGACCTCTGCGCCGGCAAGCTCGCCGTGCTTGACCGAGAGGACAAAGAGGTTCTGCGGCCAGAAGATGTCACGTATCTGCTTTCCGACGGCAAAGGTGTTCTTTCCGACGGTGACGAACGTGTCGATGACCTTCGGGACTTTGCCGTAGTTGATTTCACGGATTCTCCCGGCGACTACCTCTTCATTGATGGATTCTGCGCCGAGGGCTTCTGTTACGATGTAGGATAGTGCCGCCGCCAAGATTACGGGAAGTATATTTTCTGAGCAGCCGAGAGCTTCAATAGAGAAGACCATCGCCGTAAGCGGGCACTTCATCATGCCGGAGATTCCGGCTGTAATTCCCAAGACAACAATAGTGCTGTAGTAGTCGGCACTTATAAGCCCTGCGCCGATGGTCACTTTCGCAACAAGCGAGGCGACAAGCGCACTGAGCGCAATTATCGGGACGAACATACCGCCGTTGATGCCGGTGTTGTTCGCCGCAAGGAGCATGGTTGCACGGTATAGAAGTATCGCAAGGATGATATACCAGATTACATTTCCCTCAAGCAGACTGTCGACAAGGTCGTGACCGGTCGAAATGAAGTCGTAGGAAATGAGCCCGAAAGCGAAAGTCAGCATGAAAACGATGAATATCTTGAGCCTAAGACTCATTGCCGAAAGCTTCTCGCCGATAAACCGCCTCATCGCCATGAAATAGTGCAGAAACACGACCGACATCAGCCCGACAACCAGTGCGCAGAGGGCGATTACTCCCAAGTGCTCTATCCCCAGCTCCTTGACGTATCCTGAGATTCCGGGGAACATGTCGGCTTCCATCCCGAGCAGCGGACAGAGGCTTCTCACGGTTACCGACGAGAAGAACACCGACGAAAATGCCGTCATTATTATCATAGGGCTTATTCTCTGGTGCGCCTCCTCAAGTGCGAACATGATGCCCGAGATGGGCGCATTTGTAGCCGCAGTGAAGCCGGCGCAAGCTCCGCCGGTCATGACGTATCTGTCCCACGCCTGATTCTTCTTGGCGAGGGTTTTTACCGTTCCACGCCCGATGGCAGTTCCTATCTGGACGCTCGGTCCTTCGCTGCCGAGTGGCACACCCACGAAGAAGGTCGATAGCGACGCTAGTGTCACCCCTACAAGGTTTTTGAGCCAGTTGAACTGGATTCCGCCACGCAAGATTCCGATTGCCGTCGGGATTCCTCCGCCCTTTAAGTTCGGCGTCTGCTTGTAGACATATGCTAAAATCGCCGCCATCCCGCCTAAAATCAGCAGGGCAGGAATGACCAGCACCGGTCTTTCTCTCACAACCGAGTAGACATTTTCGGACAGATTTATGACTTTATTTGCCGCAAATCTGTATAGAACGATAAATCCCCCTGTCAGCGTACCTGCAATAAAGCTGAAAATGAGCGCCGGCAGGGCGATATTTTTGACGTAATTTAAGTTGCGTTTGAACATTTCTGACCCCTGAATCCCTATTTTTTAAAGAACAGCACCCCGAGACAATTCGGTCCGCAGTGGCAGGACACGGTGCAGCCGGCATAGGTCTCGAGGATATTCTCGTCCTCAAACGGCTGGAGCTCCTTGACGAGGCTTCTGACCTTGGCGACGATGTCGTCGGGAACATGCGAGTGGGTGATGAAAATGCGGCTGGTGTCGATGTCAGATCTATCGGCGAGCCTGCCACGGACATAGTCGAGGATAGACTTCTCCATCGAGCCACGGTACTTCTTTCCGACAATCATCGTGCCCTCTGAAACGACTATTTCCGGTCTCAGCTTAAGTAAATTCGCCCCGAAAGCGACAACTCCACTGCATCTGCCGCCTTTCTGGAGATAGTCAAGCGTCTGCAGGACAAAGCTGACGTCGAGCTTTTCTTTCATCCCGTTGAGCTTGTCGGCGATTTCGGAGGCAGAAAGCCCGTCCTGAGCCAGTTCCCTTGCCTTGATGGCGAGATGCCCCGAGCCGGTCGAGAGGTTTCTTGAATCTACAGGGTAGACGTGCCCGAGCTCCTCTGCCGCAATGCATGCGTTCTGATAACAGGAGGAGAACTCGCTTGAGATGTTGATATGGACAATTTCACAGCCCGAGTCGACATATTTCTTGAATACGTCGGTATATTCGGCGACCGAAACAGCAGAGGTCTTCGGCAGAACTCCGGTTTTTCCGACATAGTCGAAAATCTCGAGCGGCGTAACATCCACTCCATCCCGCCTCATCTCCTCGCCCAGTATTGTCCCGAGCGCAACAGGCTGGATTTCATACTTCTCATAAAGCTCCGGACTCAGATCACAGGTTGAGTCGCAGGTTACGATGATTTTTTCTGACATTTATAGTAACTCCTTTCAATTGTATTCTTTCTTTCGATCCAAGCACTACATCAATTCCAAGAAGTCACCAACACTGATTATTCTTGGATCGGTGATATTTGACTCCAAAAAAATCCTTGTCTCCTGTCAGAAACAGGTCAGCATGTGCGTTGAGTGCAGCTCTGAGAATCGGACGATCCTTTGGATCACGAATATCCCTTTCAGCCTCGATTTCCTCCTCTGGAGTCTGAACCAACCGGATATACGAAAGCGCATTATACAGAAAAGCCTCCATCTCGGTAACCCGACCGGGAAACTTTTCTCTGAATTTTCTATGCAGTTCATCTACTACATAATCACAGATAATCGGCTGGAATGGTGGATTGACAGCCTTATAGAAGGCTACAGCAACCCTGCCATTCGGGAAAAGTGCCGCCGAAATGATTATGTTGGTATCCAGCATCACTTTCATTCTTCGTTTTCCTCACGCCTCGAAGCAGTAATCCACTCTGCAACATCATCTTCTGATGTGAAGCCGGCTTTTTTCGCTTCTCCTCTCATCTGCTCCTGAAATTTTTGCATCGCATAGACCGCCGAGTTGACAACCTTTACCGTTCCGTTTTCAAATATAAAAGTAACCCTGTCTCCGGTTGAAATGCCAAGTGCCATTCTGATATTCTTCGGAATCGTAACCTGTCCCTTGGACATTACTCTTGCATCATTCACTAATACATCAGGCATATAAAGACCTCCAATCTAAAAAGTAGGAAAGTAGGAATTTCCTACTATTATTATATCCTATCTTCGCCTCAGTGTCAACCGGTTTCTATCCAAGAGTTTGCAAAGCACTTGCCCAAGCCCGAATTGCCTAACTTACCTCCACCTGCTCGGCAGCTCCGCCTCTAAGATCCTCGTCTTCGGATAGGGCGTGAACTGGACGTAGCGGTCAGTGAGCTCGTCATACTTAAGGGCGGAGCTCTTGGCGGCGTCTCTTAGGTATACCTCCGAAATCACTTCTCCCGAGGCGTCGGTCAGGGTGACCGTTTCGAGCTCGCTCAGGTTGAAGCTTAGCTGGACAAGCCCTACTGCGTCATCTCTGAGATAATTCTCGCAGACGAGCTTGAGCTCCTCGCCGGCGGCAAGAGTGCCGGAAGTGATCGTATAGGCGTAGGTGCCGTCGGAGATGGTGAGCCCGGAAAGGCTGACAGTCTCCTCACCGTAATTTTTTATCGTGATATAGTCCTGATAGCTGCCCTTGTAGCAGACCTCCGAAATCTTAAGCCCTGCGGTGTCGCAGCTGCAGACAAGGCTGATTTTTATACTGTCGCCGTAGAGCTCGTAGGAGACCTCCACTTCCTCGTCGTAAATCTTCTCGCCGTTAATCTCCCAGTACTCGAACTCGTAGCCGTCGATGACCTGACAGGAAAGAGTCTGCGAAGTCCCGATGAAGTAAACCCCGCTGAAGGTGTACTCGTCGTCAACATCGATTCTTGCCGTACTATAGGTGATTTCCGCTTCCGAGGAGGTCTCGATGCTCACTTTATAGGTAGATTTGCTGTCATATTCCGGGAAAACTGCCGTTATCTGCGTTTTTGCGGAGTAGGGTCTGCCCTCGATCCACTCTTTCGCACTCTCAAGCTCGCTTGAGATGCTCCAAGTTGAGGTCGTCCCCGCTTCTCCTGCCTCGACTATCTCGTGGAGACGCTCGGTATTGAGCTCGTCCAGCTTGTCGGAGACCTTTTCGGCACTGCAGTACCAGTTCATGATGTCGCACAAAATATTGACGAACCGCTCTTTAATATCGTCTCGCTTGCAGAGGGCAATGAGCAGGTCGCTTCGGGTGTATTTGTCACCGTCGTCGTGGACATCGTCATACCAGTCCTCCGGCATGAGACCGAAGTAGGTCTCGTCAAACAAGTCCTTTATATTGTACTCGAAGAAGCTCGAGCCGTATAGTCCCAAGGCGAAATCGCTGTCATAAATCAAAAAACGCCACCTGCCGTCGAAGACCTCCTCCTCGCTTGAAAGCGAGGTGTCCCCCGAAACGAATCTATACACTTTGTAATTATTATTAGGCCAGTCACCGTTGCCGACATAGGCGCAGAGGGCGTAGTAGGTCAGCATATTGTCAATATCCAGCAGTTCTTCAAGCTCCGCAAATATAGCGTCGTCGGTCAGATCTTTATAAGCATACGCCTGAACCGTCTCCCAGTCGCTTTTCGCCTCCTCGAAGCGGTCGTCATTATTACCCTCTGTCATCATGTACTCGCAGCCCTCGAGGATGTCCCAAGTGCCGCTCTCGACGGCGTACTGGTGGTCGAGCCAGTCCTCCGAATAGGTGTCCTGAACCCACGCAAAGCCGTAGTACTCGCCGTTGAGGAAGACCGCCGCCGCACGGCAGTTCTTGGCGTCCAAGCCCGCATCGGAAGCGAGCGAGGAGATGACCTCGTCCCTCTCAAAGAGGTAGCCGTTGTCGTTTCCGCCGGCACGGAGGGAAATTTTATTGTAGGATTTTATCTTATCGCCGTTTACGTCCGTCTCATCTGTAAAAAATTCATACCGGAAGCGGTCGTTTTCCGAATCGTATTCCTCCCGGGCATAAAGGCGAATGTTTTTCTGGCTGTTCGACCGACTCCATCCGCCGTAGATTCTCAGTCCGCAAGCCTGCGAGATGACGCAGGTGCCGTCGTACTCATAGACCTCGACATAGGCGGGGCGTTCGCCCTCCATCCCGCTCTGGTTCCAGTTGGCGGGGTCGGTGGGCTCGATGTCGCCCTCAGGGTCGGTTGCGAGGTAGTCGTCCCGCATCTTCCCGGCGATGAAAATTCCGTCCTCGTAGTTATAAAGATAGTCCGGGTCGATGGAGATCGAGAAGACGAGGCAGTCGAACCGCTCGCTGATGTTTGCGCCCATAAAGTAGCTCCGGGTGACGGTCTCCGAGCAGCTCCCGTCCGAATAGACGGCGCAAGCCCTGATTGTGTAGAGGATGCACTCCTCGCTGTCCTTGACCGAAAGGGTGATCCCTCCCGAGTAGCTCTCGCCGGAGGTCTGCGGCTCAGAGCCATCAGTTGTATATAAAATGTCCGTCACTTCAAGATTTCCGACTGCCGAAGCACTGAGATAAAGCCGCTCAGTACTCGAATAGAACCCGCAGTCTATAGAAAACCGCACCGGTTCATTGTCAGTAGACCCGACAGAATCCGAAACGAGCGACGAGGTTGTGATCTCACTCGCATGAAAGCTCACCCAATCCTGTGCCAGAATGGTCACAAAGATAACCCCCGCCAGCAAAACCGCCGCGACCGCCGTCAGGATGACCTTATATTTGATTTTGCCTTTTAAATTATTCATAACAACTCCCAAGCAAAACGCCATAAAGAAATAATCTGCTACCTTATATGATAGCAGATTTTTGGGGAAATGTAAAGGGGAAGTTGCACAGTCCGCCCTGCGGGCTGCCAGCCCCCGTGGATTCCTGCACCCCCAGTGCTCGCTTCGCTCGCACACCTCTCAGTCAGCTTCGCTGACAGCTCCCCTTATCAGGGGAGCCAGTTGCGGGCAACGCAACTTTTGTTTGAACAAAGAAATAACCGCGCCTGAGTCTTCAGCGCGGTCTGCAAGTACCATATCAACGCGTGGGAAAGTGTGACCGTTGCCTGAATTCGCACTTCGGGCAACCCTCTCACCATCTATATTATACCCCACCGCTATTGATTTGTCAATAGCTTTTTTTATTATACTCAAAAAACTCCCCCGTCTGTCTGCATCAGGCGGGGGAATCTGAATTTTAATTATCCTTCGTTAACAGGAGGAAATTATCTTCTCTTAGAAGCTACAGCAGCTGCAGCAGCAACAGCCATAGGAACGAGTGCCAAAACGATACCAGTGGTAGGATTGGTCTCAGCAGCCTCTTCCTCAGCAGGCTCGTCGTCGTCAACTACAGACATGTCGTCCTCTTCAGTCTCAGTGTCGGTAGACTCAACAGGGTCCTCGACATCAACAGTAGTGTCATCAACAGGCATGTAGATAACGAGGGTAGCACCGCCGTCAGAGGAAACCTTCAAAGCAGCACCGGAATCCCAGCTGTATCTGTTGGTGTAAACGTTGCTGGAAGAAGTGGAAGTGCCAGTGGATACGAGCTGGTAAACATAGAAGCTACCATTGTATACGCCGTAAGTGGTATCATAGAGATAGCTTACAGGAACTTCGAATCTGAGCTCAGTGGTAGTACCATTGAGGAGATAAGTGCTAACAGTGGTGTTGTAGAGGCTAGAGCCATACCAAAGAGCAGAGCTCGAGTTCTCAGCAGCATCAACAGTAGCGTTAGCATAGAGGGTGTAAACAGCCAAGCCCTTGATATAACCAGTACCATAGGTGGAGAGGTCGATAACGACTTCTGCATAAGCACCTTCGGTAGCAGCAGCAGTAGCTACGATAGCTCTGTTAGCAAGGGTGTGATCCCAATAGAGTGCCTCACCGGTAGCACCATCGGAAGTAGTGTCAGAGATGATGGTAACGGTATCAGTGCTGGTAGAAGTGGAATCAGACTTGGAGATAGAACCGAAAGCGGTAACATCAGCAAACTTGATGGTAGAAGCAGCACTTCCGTCTACAGGAGTGTAGGTGATGAATTCAGAAGAACCATAGCTAGGACCAACATTGTAGGAGTAAGAAGAAGTTGCAGTAACAACAGTGTTCTCTACCAACAGATAGTAGTTCCAAGCAGTGGTATCAGTGGTGTTAGGAGTAGTAGGATTAACTGTAGCAACAACAGCAGTTACGAGAGAGTTGCTAGAGGTGTAGGTGTCAAAAGCACCGGGTGCCCAGCTGTAACCAGTGGAAGCATCGCAGTAGCTAGAAACAGGAAGAAGGTCATCCTCGTCTACGCCGCTGATAGTAGCAGTGATGGTAACAGGGGTGTTCTCAGAAACCAAAGTGGACTGAGGAATCATAGCAGCACCAACAGTGCCATAGTTTCTTGCGAAGTAACCAACCTCAACAGTCTGAGTGTAAGTGCCATAGTTGTAACCGAGCCAGTAAAGGTTACCGTCATCATCAACCATAGCAACATCGCTAACCTCGCCACCAGCCTCAACAGCTGCAGCAATATCAGCATAAGTTACAATACCAGTTCCAGCTGCATCAACATAAATCTCATCAGGAGAGTTTGACGGAGTGGTGTAGGTATTGCTGGTGCAATCCTCAGGAACAGTTACGCCTTCCAAAGAAACGGTAACACCGTTAACAGTAAGGCTGTAAGAAATGGGGTATCTTGCAAAGCTACCGTAAGCAGCCAAGTTGTTCGGCAAGGTTACAGTAAGGGAATCTCCGTTGTTGAGATAGCCAAAGATAGCGTAAGCAGGAACAGTCCAAGAAACAGTTGCACTAGCGGATGAAGAAGTGCTAGCGTTAGTGAGTTCGATTGAGATTTCTTCGTACTCAGTAGCGAATGCAGAGATAGCCATTGCAGAGATGGCAACTACGACTGCCAGAACGACAGCCATGAGCTTTCTCATTTTCATGATAAATTTCCTCCTTAAAGAAATTATTTTTATCCCTATAAACGGGTATAGAGATTCAGTTTTTGGGCATGATATTTGCCCGAATTTGTTCGGAACAATCCGACACACCGACATTATAACACCGAGGTGCGAGCTTGTCAAGTACTTTTTTGAAGAATTTGAAATGCTACACCACCGTGCTCGCTTCGCTCGCACACCCCTCCACCATGCTTCGCATGGTCCCGGTTCGCCAAAGGCGAACTGTCTCCCCATTTCAGGGGAGGCTTTGACTGCCTCTTTACAAAATCTTATGAGAGGAGTCATATAGGCTCCCCTGAAAGGGGAGCTGGCAGCCCGCAGGGCTGACTGAGGGGTCCGCCCCGCAGGGGCGGCGTCGTCGCAATGCGACTGAGGGATCAATATCAGTCTCTCGGAATTAGCCTTCCGCTGTTTAAGTAGTGTCAAAACGAGGGCGAAAAGTTGCAAAAAGTTTTGAAAAAATTATTTTTAGGCAGGATGGATAAAAGGTAGGGCGGTTTTTGATGCATGTGTTAGTGATTTTGCACAAAACAAAAAGAGCTATTGACAAAATAGCCTCTGTGGTATATAATAAAAGAGGTGAGAGGTTTGCCCGAATGGCAGTTCAGGCAACGGTCACTCTTTCCAACAATCAAAAGACTATTTTCCGGAATGCCGCGCTGAATCAATCAGGCGCGGTTTATTTCTTCTGGTTAGAACCCAAAGTGTAACCAATAGAAAATGTGGTCAATAGCAAAGCTATGACTTCCAAAACGATGGACAAGATTTCCATTAGCCTCACCTCCCTTCACAGGGAAAGAGTAGCCAACCTCTCACCATCGACATTATAACACATCTTCCACCCCATGTCAACAATTTTCAAACATATGTAGGGGCGGATATTATCCTCCCGGGAACTGTCGAGAGAGATACGGGCGGGCAGTTTGCGAAGCTAACTGTATATCCAGCCCCTACAATTAACCCACAATTAAAATAAAAAAGGCTATTGACAAAGTAGCCTCTGTGGTATATAATAAAAGAGGTGAGAGGTTTGCCCGAATGGCAGTTCAGGCAACGGTCACTCTTTCCAACAATCAAAAGACTATTTTCCGGAATGCCGCGCTGAATCAATCAGGCGCGGTTTATTTCTTCTGGTTAGAACCCAAAGTGTAACCAATAGAAAATGTGGTCAATAGCAAAGCTATGACTTCCAAAACGATGGACAAGATTTCCATTAGCCTCACCTCCTCTCACGAGGAAAGAGTAGCCAACCTCTCACCATCGACATTATAGCATATATTTTGTATGGTGTCAACACAGAAGTTTCAAAAAGAAATAGCCGTTACTCAAACTAAAGTAACAGCCAATCCACACGCACTTATCTTATAGAGGTTGCGCTCGCTGCTGTGTCCTCAGCAGTGTCCCTCTTGCTCTTTAAGTATATTATACCCTATTCTCGCTGTTTTGTCAACAGCTTTTTTTATTTCCGCAAAACTATGATAGAACGTCATTGGCTCCCCTGTCAAGGGGAGCTGTCAGCGAAGCTGACTGAGGGGTGCGCCGCAGGCGACCTACCCAATCTCCTCCACATCAAACGGCGTGGTCTGATAGACGAAGTAGTTCAGCCAGTTCGAAAACAGCAGGTTCGCATGCGCACGCCACCTGACAATCGGCGGCTGGGCGGGGTCGTCGTTCGGGAAATAGTTTTTCGGGACTTGAATATCGAGTCCTTTTTCTTTGTCCCGGAAATACTCCCGGGCGAGAGTGCCGGGGTCGTACTCCGAGTGCCCGGTGACAAAAATCTGCTTGCCGCCTTGGGTCATGCAGGCGTAAAGTCCCGCCTCGTCGCTCGAGGCAAGGATCTTGAGCTCGGGGATCTTCTCAACATCCCGGGTGTCGATAGTCGAATTTCTTGAATGAGGGGCATAGAAGACGTCGTCAAAGCCTCTGAATAAAATCGGGTTTTTGTAGCTCACCCGGTGGGGGAAGACTCCGAAAAGCTTTTCGGGAAGCTGTTTCTTAGGGATTCCGAAGTGGTAATAGAGCCCCGCCTGCGCCGCCCAGCAGATGTGAAATGTCGAGTGGACGTGGGTCTTGCTCCACTCAAAGATCTCGCAGAGCTCGCCCCAGTACTCAACCTTCTCGAACTCCATCTGTTCAACCGGCGCACCCGTTATGACCATCCCGTCATAGCGGGATTTTTTAATCTCGTCAAAGGTCTTGTAGAACGAGAGGAGGTGCTCAGCGGAGGTGTTTTTCGACTGATGGGAGACGGTGTGCATCAGTTCAATCTCGACCTGAAGAGGGGTGTTCCCGAGAAGCCTTGCGAACTGCGTTTCCGTCTCAATTTTCGTCGGCATAAGGTTCAGAAGGAGAATCCGAAGCGGACGGATGTCCTGCGTCGCCGCCCTCGTCTCCGGCATAATAAAGATGTTCTCGTCCTGAAGCGTCTTAGCCGCCGGAAGCGAATTCGGGATTTTTATGGGCATATTCGGAGTCCTTTCTTATATAGTGTTTTCTGAGTCAGCAAAAGCCTCCCCTGACAAGGGGAGGGGGACCGCCGGCGAAGCCGGTGGTGGAGGGGTGCGCCGACGCAGGCGGCGCGCGCCCCCGTTTGGGGGGCCCCCCCCCCAACCCCAAAGGGGGCCCCCACCCCCGAAAACGGGGGGCGGATTTAAGCCACAAAAATGTTTTTAAATTTTACAACACCGGCCGGAAAAAA
>JAJQBX010000013.1:1831-7036 GCA_021203065.1 Oscillospiraceae bacterium | reverse complement strand
GCTTGATGTCACCCCTGAGCTTGATGTCACCCCTGAGCTTGATGTCACCCCAAAATCTGAGCCTCCGGTAGGACGCCCAAAATGCCGCGTTCGTCTTCCCAACCCCGAGGTGGCAGGGTACACGACAAAGGAGGCCCTCCTTGAGGCTGTTGAAAAATACCCGCACCTTCGGCCGTGTCCGAAAAGGAATTGGTGGTGGCAGGAGTGGAAATATTGTGAAAGGTGCGATTGGAAATTGCCTGTGCCTGCGGCAGGCCAGTAGGCCCAGTGGCGTTTGAGCAATGAAAATAATCGTTGATACCCGCGAGCAGGCCCCTTTTTCTTTCCTTGGCTATCCTGACGTTCAAACTGCTCAGGGAAGCCTGTGGGTGGGAGACTACAGCCTGATGGGGCTTGAATTGGAGATCAGCTGCGAAAGGAAAAGCCTTGAAGACCTCATAGGTTGTCTCACTAAAGGCCGCGAACGCTTTGAAAAAGAACTCATGCGTTCTACCTATCTCCGCTCCTTTGCCGTAGTCGTCGAGCAAGAGGCGGGCTGGATTCAGGAAGGCCTCTACCGTTCACGTATTGACCCCAAGGCGGCTTGGGCCTCCGTCCTGGCTTTTTCGGCCAGGTATAAGGTTCCTTTCTGGTTTTGCCGCGATCGCGCGGAGGCCGAGAAAACCACGTATGACCTGCTCCGGCATTATCTTAACCGGCGGCTTGACACGTACAAAAAATTGGCACTCGTTCAAAATCCGGAATATAAAGGAGAGAACTTATGAATACAGAGGGGCTCAAACATGACGCGGGGAAATTGCGGCTTGACTTAATCCCACCGGAAGCTATACGCGCGCTGGGTGAAGTGTTCACCTATGGCGCAAATAAATACGACGATAGAAACTGGGAAAAAGGGATTTCCGAGGATAGGCTATACGCGGCCCTGCAAAGACATCTCCTCGCCTGGCGCGAAGGAGAAACCAAGGATAAAGAGAGCGGCCTTTCTTCCTTGGCTCACGCTTTGTGTAATCTCGCGATGCTGGTGACGTTTGAGCGGCGAAACGCGTGTGCCGACCGCGAACTTCTCGACGCGATTGCCTCCGGTAAAAGTTCTTTGGATTAACACGAGGCACTCAAGCAATGCAATTTCACGCCATTCTCATTAATGGAAGTTTCGAATGGGGGATAACGAGCCGTGAGCTCGCGCAATTCCTTGGGCGGCGACATAATAAAATACTGCGTGACATTCGCGTCTTTCTCAGTCGGAAAAGCCTTTCCTACGGCGTTTTTAATTTTGAAGAAAAAACGTACCGAAAGAACGGCCACTGGCCGGAGTATGTTTTAACGAAAAGGGCGGCGGAAGATTTTTTATCGCGAAGGCAGGTAAGGAGAAATGTTTAATAAAATCACGCTTATAGGCCGACTTGGCCGCGACCCCGAGGCCAGAATGACTCCGGCTGGGGCTGTCGCGAATTTTTCCTTGGCTACTGATGAAATGTGGCTGGATAGCCAGGGACAAAAACAAACGCGCACCGAATGGCACCGCGTTGTCGTCTGGGGCAAGCAGGCGGAGCTTTGTGCGAAGTACCTTGCGAAGGGCCGCCTCGTTTTTGTAGAGGGCAGCCTGCAAACGCGGAAATACCAGGATGACAAAGGGCAGGAACGCTCGGTGGCGGAGGTTAAGGCGCAACGCGTGTTGTTCCTGGATAGAGCTGCTGCTCAATCGCCGGCTCAGGCGCCGCTGGCCTCAAGCCCGCCACAGGCGGGATTCCCCACGGATGTAAGCGGAATGGATGATTTGCCGTTTTAGCTGAAGGGGAAGGGCCGTGGCTAATCATTTACGCTGGATGGGCGGCAAATCAAGGATCGCCAAATGGATAGTATCACATTTCCCAGAGCGGCGAATATGTTACGTTGAGCCGTTTTGCGGGGCCTGCCATGTACTTTTTGCAAAAATAGTCCTGCCGAAAGAGAGTGAGGTTATCAACGATGCGGACGGCGATTTGATTAACCTCTTTAGGGTTTTTCGGCATCACCCTGACTACTTGTGGTAGGAGATGCATTATTTGTTACATTCGCGGGAGGAGTTTTACCGCGCCCGGGAATGGCATGGAGTGACGGACATTCAGCGCGCCGCTAGTTTTTTGATGCTCATACGCAACTCGTTTGGCGGCAGAATAGAAAAAGCCCCCTCTTTCGGGTATAGCATTGTGTATAACAATAGTAATGGCCTTCCCTTATCAAAAATCAAAAACATTATAACCGCTTTTCGCGAGCGGCTCGACAAAGTTATCGTCGAAAACCTTGACTTTGCTGACGTCATTAGACGATACGATTCGACTGATACATTGTTTTACTGCGACCCGCCTTACATTAATACGAAACAATACCGCCTGCCGTTTACCATGGACGACCACAGGCGCCTTGCTGATTGCTTGTCCAAAATTAAGGGCATGGCTTTAGTTAGCCTTAACGATTGCGCGGTGGCGCGCGAACTTTACGCCGGATGGAGCGTTAAAACAAAAAAGGTGAAATATTTCGTTAACAGGATAAAAACTGATAGCGCGCTACCGCGCCAGGAGCTCCTTTTCTTAAACAATGCGGCCACGAAACGGCTTGGGGAAAACATACAGGGCGTTTTGGGGGAGGGAAGCTATGAAGAAGGAGCCTAATCAGTTTTTGCGCGTCGCCGGAGTTGCCCGCGACTCTATTGTTGACGGCCCAGGCGTTCGCCTGACGGTCTTTGTGCCGGGCTGCAAAATTAAGTGCCCGCGTTGCCATAATCCCGGGACCTGGGATTTTAACGGCGGTTATGTAATTTCGCTGAGCGACGTCCTGAGCATGTATCGCCCACAATATCAGGGACTTACACTTAGCGGCGGCGAGCCGTTTGACCAGGACGAGGAGCAAACTGCCGCCCTTTTATCCTTGGCTTCTTCTATCCATGCCCGTGGCGGTGACGTCTGGGCGTATAGTGGCCATTTCTTAGAGTTTTTGCAGGCGAAAAACCACCCGCTGCTGGGGGTTATTGACGCCCTTGTAGATGGGCCGTTTGCGTGGTCGCATAAAGACTTGAGTTTAAAATACCGCAACTCATCTAATAAACGGATTTGGATCAACTCCCCCGGAGGGGAATGGAAAAATGTCACAGACAAATTTTGAAGAGCAAATTAAAGCCGTTGTTTCCGGACAACATGAAAATCTTAAAGAAAACGGCAATGTCAACGGCGAATCGGCTGGCGGCAAGATGTTTAGGTTTGGGGATATCGCGGGCGACTATCTATTTCGCGCCGAGGTTCCTTCCACCTTTGTCAATGCCCACGTTGACGGGGACATACATATCCATGACCGCTCGTACTATTTTTTGAGCCACAACTGTATCCAGGTTGACGCAAAAAAGCTCTTTGCCAATGGCTTTTCCACCGGCCATGGGTTTATTCGGCCGCCGCAGCGCATTGAGTCTTACGGGGCATTGATCGCGATCATCTTGCAGTCCGTCCAGGGGGACTGTTTTGGCGGAGTTAGTATCCCCGATTTTGACTTCGTGATGGCGGAAGGGGTCCGCAAAACATTTCGGCAGGAGTTTGAGCTTGAGCTTGACCAGCTCTCCTTGGCCCCTGATATCCAAGAATTGCGAAATAAGGCGTGGGACGTGGCGTGGCGAAATACCGAGTGGCGCACATACCAGACAATGGAGGCGTTAATTTTTAATCTTTGTACGCTTCAGAGCCGCGCGGGCGGGCAGGTCCCGTTTAGCAATTTAAACTACGGCCTCGATACGTCCGCCGAAGGGCGCATGGCGACGCGCTGCCTACTCAAAGCCACAATGGCGGGACTGGGCAAAGGCGAGGTGCCGATTTTCCCTGTTCAAATTTTCAAAGCCAAAAGGGGGGTTAATTACAACGAGGGCGACCCGAACTATGACCTTTTCCAGCTGGCCATGAAGTGCTCGGCAAAGCGTATGTGGCCAAACTTTGCGTTCCTTGACGCGAATTTCAATAAAAATCAAGATGTTGCGTACATGGGTTGTGTTGATGGAGATAGCGTGATTACATACAAACTTGACGACATCCTTTATTGCGAAAGCATTAAGCGGCTGTACTCACGCCTTGAGGTAAAGAATAAGCCAAGAAAAAGGGGCCTGTCTTATTATTTTATCCCCGAGAGTCTTAGTGTTTGGGATAGCCGCATTCGCACGTTCGTGGCCGTTAAAAAGGTGATTAAAAATACGCAAGTTGTTGATTGGGCGCGGGTAAAATATCAGGGCCGTATTTTGGACTGTACCTCTGATCATCCGTTGCCCGTTAAAGGTCTTGGCCGGACTTTTGTTAAGGATATTCCGCCCGAAAGTTATGCGCCAGTGACATATATCGCGCCGACAACGGATGAGTTCGTGCTGGATGAGGACCTTGCGTGGGCTTATGGCTTAATTTTGTGTGACGCCAGTTTGCGTGGGCAAGTAATTATTTCGTTGGGGGCTGATGAGACGGATTTGGTTAAAAAGGTTCAGGAGGTTTTTCCGGATGTATGCGTCTCCTTTTACCACGACAAAAAACATAATAATTGCCAAGTGTTAATTCGGAAAAGTGCGTCTCTTACCCATGAACTTTCCGCTCTGTTCGGCGGTATCAACAAAGTGAATCGGCATATCCCCAATGAGATTTTTCGGGCTTCATATTCCGTTCGCATGTCCTTTCTTGCGGGTATGGTTGACGGCGACGGGTATATTAACGATCGCCCGAAGGGCCTTCGCGTCCAAATTGGCAGTGTTAATAGAGAGCTTGCCATACAACAGATGCTTCTTGCGAATTCCCTAGGATTCCCCGCCAAAATTTATGGCAACGCATATAGTAGGGTCCGCCCTGAAAAAATACGCTGGAGGGTTGAGTTTGGCGCGGAACGTAAACTGTTGGATATTCTTGTCAGTAAAAAGAAGCGGGAAAAGCAAGGTAAGTCGCAGCGTGTCGCGGCGATGGAAGAAACAAAAATCACAGTGACACCACTCCACAGAGTGGCGGATTCATATGACCTTGAAACTGAAACAGACTTTTTTGATGTGGACGGCATAATTTCCCACAATTGCCGCACCCGCGTTGTCGCCAATGTCTTTGATTCCACAAAAGAGGTTGCGGCTGGCCGTGGTAATCTGTTTTTTACGACGATCAACCTGCCGCGCCTCGCTATTAAGGCAACCGGCGGCGGCGAGACGCTGGGCCACGGCGATAT
>JAJQBX010000013.1:0-1731 GCA_021203065.1 Oscillospiraceae bacterium | reverse complement strand
GGCCTTGAAATAGTAGGCCATATGCGTAAGCGGTTGGATGATGAATCTGAAAAAAGGCGGATGAATTTTACGCTCCTGGCGACACCGGCTGAAGGTTTGGCCGGGCGGTTTGTTAAGCTCGATCAAGCTCGTTACGGCGCGCTCCCCGGCGTGACGGATAAAGAGTACTACACCAACTCTTTCCACGTCCCCGTGGATTTTACGATTTCCGCTTTTGACAAAATCGCCATAGAGGCTTCATACCACGCCTTAACCAATGCGGGCCACATTACATATGTCGAGCTTGATGGCGACCCAAGTAAAAACCTTGAGGCCTTTGAAAGTATTGTCCGCGCCATGCATGACGCTGGAGTGGGCTACGGTGCGATTAATCATCCGTTGGACTTTGACCCGGTGTGCGGTTTTTCGGGCGTCATTGACAACGAGTGTCCTGGATGTGGCCGCGAGGCGGACGAAAAAGTGCAACGTATTCGGCGTCTTACCGGTTATTTGGCCCCTACGAATCGTTGGAATGCCGGGAAACTCGCGGAGCTCAAAGACAGAAGGCCACATGCCTGCGGCAGGCCCAGAGGAGCCCAGCGGCGTTTGAGCCAAGGGAAAAACAAAGAAACATCTTCGCGAAGGTTGACATCCCAAGTGAAACCTGCTAAATAGTTCTTGTGTGTAGCGGCACGAGACAAGATAGTGATGCGGGAAACCGCTAGCTATAGAGAGCCCGTCCAGGTGTCCGCTACCACTTGGGCGGGTTCTTTTATTTAAGCCTTACGGCGCAGGAGAAAAACATGAGCGAGACAACTAACGGCCTTCAGGTCTTCGAAAACAACAGGTTTGGCAAGGTGCGTGTGGTGATGCGCGGCGGAGAGCCGTGGTTTGTAGCCAAGGACGTGTGTGATTGTTTGGAGCTTGGGAATGTGAGCCAGGCCTTGGACGGATTGGATGATGATGAAAAACAACAGCTTGAGACCAACATCATTAATCCTGATGTTGGTGGGCGTGGCACTCTCATCATATCTGAACCTGGCCTGTACTCTCTGGTCCTTCGCTCCCGCAAGCCAGAGGCTAAAGAGTTCAAGCGTTGGGTCACCCATGACGTTCTTCCCGCTATCCGGCAAAATGGCGGTTATATGCTGATGCGCCCGAATGAAACTGAGGAAGAGTTCTTCGCCCGCGCCGTACTCCTTGCGCAGCAAACCCTCGCGCGAATGGACGCTGAAAAGAAGACGCTTTCAGCCAAGGTGGAAAACCTTGAAGTTGAGCTGGACGAATCGAAACTGTGGTGGAGTATCAAGCGCGTTGCCGCCGCCACGGGCGAAAACTGGCGCGAGTATAACTGGAAGGCCTTAAAGTCCGCGTCTTTCTCCCTTGGCTTACCCCCTAGGAAAATTTTTGATGCCAACTTCGGCGCGGCTAATGTTTATCATATTGACGTTTTTGAGCGGGTTTACCCTGGGATTAAAGCATATTTAGGGGCTGTGAAATGATTGCCGAAACCGCAACCGCCGCCGTTCTTTTCTTTGGCTACCTTAACGCCGATGGTGAGTTTGTTCGCCTGCCGGAATACGGCTCGGTGTACTACTCTTCCAAATGGGAGTGTGAAGACGCCATCCGGCGCGAAGCGATGATAGAGACCTGGAGGGAAGAAATTGGAGAGGACTTTGTTCTGTTTTGCGCGCCAGTGAAGGAGCCTGCGGAGAGTAAACGATGAAAATCCGCGCCAGTTCTTTGCCGGAC
>JAJQBX010000025.1 GCA_021203065.1 Oscillospiraceae bacterium | reverse complement strand
GATTTGTAAAGTTTTAAGAGAGATGAGGTAGTAGGGGCGGATATTATCCGCCCGCTGTAGTGAAAGCCGTAGGTTCGGGCGGATAATATCCGCCCCTACATATCTCTTGACAAACTCCCTAAATGCATGTACAATATCCTTAAGGGCAAACTAATATCATGTGCCCGAAAGGATGTCGAAAATGAAGCTGTATTTTAATAAAGACGAGAAGATTGTTGAGGCTATAAGAAAAGGGCTTCTCAAAAAAGAGGGGCACTGTCCCTGCCGGCTCGAAATGACCGAGGACACCATGTGCATGTGTAAGGAATTTCGGGAGCAGGTTGCCGACCCGGAGTTTGAGGGCTACTGCCACTGCAGGCTCTACTACAAGGAAAAATAACAGAAAGGATGATTTAAATGCTAACAGTTCTGACTAACGAAAATTTTGAAGCTGAGGTTATGAACTCCACTAAGCCGGTTATTATCGACTTCTGGGCTGAATGGTGCGGACCGTGCAGGATGATGTCCCCCATCGTCGACGAGATCGCCGGGGAGCACGAGGAGTACAAGGTCTGCAAGTGCAACGTCGATGAAGCACCACAGCTTGCGAATAAGTTCAAAGTCACCGCCATTCCGACTATTGTCATGATTAAAGACGGCAGACTCGCCGCCACCTCGGTAGGGTATATGCCGAAAGAGGAGCTTTTAGACGCTCTGACAAAGTAATAACTGCATGAAGAAAGCCGTTCCGGGTTGTTTCGGAACGGCTTTTTGTTATGCTAAGAATTATTCCTCATCCGTCTTGAACTCTGCAATTACTGCATCTACAAGATTTGCGGGGAGCTGGTCGTAGCGGAGCTTTTCGAGGGTGAATTCGCCCATGCCTCTCGTCATCTGGCGGACGAGCATTGCAAAATCATGGGTTTCAGACTCGGGAATCTCGGCGGTGATGGTTGTAAGACCCTTCTTTCCGGAGGGGTTCATGCCGAGAACTCTGCCTCTGCGCTTATTGAGCTCGCCCATCATGTCGCCGGTGTTGGCATCCGGGACAGTTACTTCGAGGCTGTCAATGGGTTCGAGGAGAACGGGGCTTGCCTGCTTCATGCCTTCCTTGAAAGCAATTGATGCCGCCATCTTGAAAGCCATTTCAGAGGAGTCAACCGGGTGATAGGAGCCATCGACCAAGGTAGCCTTGACGCCGACAACCGGGAATCCTGCGAGAACGCCCTTCTTCATGCAGTCCTGAAGACCCTTCTCGACTGCCGGGAAGAAGTTACGGGGAACTGCGCCGCCGAAGACGTTCTCTTCGAATACGAGCTCATCGCTGTCGCAGGGCTCGAAATCGATAACAACGTCGCCATACTGACCGTGACCGCCAGACTGCTTCTTGTGCTTACCACGGACACTGCACTTCTTGCGGATGGTTTCCTTGTAGGATACCTTCGGGACGGAGGTGATGACATCGACGCCGAAGCCAGTCTTGAGCTTCGAAAGGGTGGAGTCGATATGCTGCTCTCCGAGACCGGAAAGAATCTGCTCAAAGGTGGTGTCATCCTGCTTGTAGGTAAGGGAGAGGTCTTCCTCAAGAAGCCTCTGCATAGCTCCGGAAATCTTCGACTCGTCGCCCTGAGTCTTTGCCTTGACGCAGACTGAGTAGCAGGGCTTCGGGAAGCTGATCTTCGGGAACGAAACGACTCTTGAAGAATCGCAGATGGTGTCGTTTGTATTGATGGACATCTTTGTAGCAACGACGATGTCGCCAGCTGTTGCAAACGGAACTTCGGTCTGCTTCTTTCCGACGAGGTTCAGAAGCTTTCCGACCTTTTCTGTTCCGCCGGTGGTGGCGTTGACTATCTCCTTGCCGCTCTCAAGCTTGCCGGAAATAACCTTTATGAAAGACATCTTTCCGACGAACGGGTCGGCAACAGTCTTGAAGACGAATGCTGCCAAAGGAGCGTCGTTATCGTGAGCAATGCTTACTTCGTTTCCGTCAGCGTCGGTAGCCTTGACGTCGCCTAACTCATGAGGAGACGGGAGAAGCTTTGCGATATAATCTATCAGAATATCCACGCCTGCGAGATCTTCAGAGGAGACGCAGGTTACGGGGGTGATCATTCCGCTTACAATGCCGTTATGAATGGCGTCGACAAGCTCTTCATGGGTGAACTTTTCGCCGTCAAGGAACTTCATCATAAGATCCTCGTCGGTCTCTGCGACTGCCTCGCTCATAGCCTCGATAAGACCGTCGATACGGTATGTAGGCTCTGGCTCTCCGGCGTCGATAAGCTCGCCCTTAGGACCATACTTATAGTTCTTCATCGCAAGAAGATCATAGTAGGAAACAATCTTATGATCCTTGATGAGCGGAACGACTATCGGGCAGACGGTCGAGCCGAACTCGGTCTTAAGATTTGTGAGGATGTTAGAGAAGTTTGCATTCTCATCATCAATCTTTGTTACAACGAACATGTGAGGGGTCTTATGCGCAACGGCGTTGTCATAAGCCTTTCTTGTTCCGACGTGAATACCCGACTTTGCGGATACGGTTATCAGCATACAATCAGCAGCATATGCACCTTCTACAACTCCTCCGGCATAATCGAAAAGACCGGGAGTGTCGAGGATATTTACCTTTACGCCGTCCTTCTCATAGCAGGAAAGCGAGGTGTAGATCGAGCACTTCTTGGAAATCTCAATGGGGGTATAGTCGGAAACGGTATTGCCATCCAAAACCTTTCCCAAACGGTCGGTAACTCCTGCCTTATAGAGAATAGCCTCGCAAAGAGCAGTCTTACCCGAGCCGGAATGACCTGCCAAGGTGATATTTTTGATATGTGCGCTGTCGTAGGTTTTCAATTTAATCTCTCCATTCATATATACTGTCGGCTGCACACTGTTCATGCCGAACGCCGTTCATGAACAAAAATCGCTGAACTCTGTCCGTATTGAACAATAAAAACACGCTTCCTACCTATTATATAACATTTTCGCACAAATAGCAATACCAAATTTCAATTTTGTTTTTTGTGCACTTTGCACAAATGTGCACTTTACACAAGTTTACACTCACTCCTCAATTTCCAGATCCGTACCCTCTACCGGTTCTTCGACAACTACCTCCTCTGTCACTGAGTTTACCGGGACAAGATTCGAAATTGCCTCATTGATGGCTTCTGCCATCGAGTTTACTGCACTCTGGCTGACAGTGCTGAGCGTCCAGTTGACATTTGTTATCGCCCTCCTGACGGCTGAAAAGTCCTCATAATCGTCCGGGTTGAGGGCATCAGCCTTGGCGATAGCTTCACGGACGGAAGAATAGTTTGCGCCTATTGTCAGAAGACTTCTGCCGGAGGTCTGGGTGGAGGTGTAGGTCTCACCGTTATAAGTCACCGTCGCTGTTGTCGTGATGATGCCCAGACGGCTGACAGCGGTAATCGTTACCTCCTGACTGTCAATAGTTTCCTCATGCCCGCAATCGGAGCAAGCCAGCGTAACCGTCGCCGACTTCAGATCGCTCGCCCAGTTGAACGTGGCGGTATAGCTGTGACCTGTTGCAGGGTCGCCGGTCATCGTCACTCTTGACAGCTCTTCGCCGCAATCGTCGCAGTAAACTACGCTCTCATAAGAGCCAGCCTCGGTGCAAGTGGGATCTACTTCGTTCTCGATAACCGCCTCAGCTTCGGTGTGACCGGTGGCTTCGGTGTAGTTTCTATAGTAGTAGCTTTCGCAGGTAGAGCAGTAGTAGGTCGTGTAGCCCTGCTCGGTGCAGGTCGGATTTGTCACAGTGCCTGAATCGGTGGGAGTATGGGCAGTCGACGTCACCGTGATTGTTACGGGCGTTGCCGCCAGATAGCTTCCGGTTTCAGCGGAGCTGATTGTAATGGTCGCTGACCCGTTGCCTACGCCGGTTACTACGCCATCTGCACTCACTGTTACGACAGAAGTGTCAGAAGAAGTGTAAGTATAAGTCGGCTGGTGCTCTGCTACCAAGGAAGAATCTACCGAACTGACATCTATCACATTTCCGCTTACGTCAACAGAATAAGCCCCAAGCGAATAGGTTTCATCTTCATGGAGCGAAAGGGATGTGATATTGTTTGCAAGGCAAATAGTCTGCGAACCTTTGCTGACGACGATAGTGTAGTTCTGGGATTGACCACTGGTGCTGATAGTAACACTGTGAGTACCCACAGTTCCGGGCAAGACAGTTCCAGTAACATAAAATCCTCCATCTCCTAAATATTGAACAATATACAATCCATTTGGGAGTCCGGAAGCTGACGTAGCTTCATAAATATTGCCCTCAAAAGTGCCCCAAAAAACGCAGTTATCACGGTCACCATAGGTATTTCCTACAGTGACATATTCATCTGCCACAATAGCATTCGTCATTGCAGTTATAGCCATGCATATAGCTATAAGAATTACCGATATTCTTCTCTTCATTAAAAACGCCTCCTTGTTATAATAGGAGGCTTGAAAAATATGACCTCCTATACTTTTAAGTATGGAGGTTTATATATGGGTGACGTGCGGAGCACGTTACCCCCCCACAGAAATCGGGTGTCTCAGATTTATGCGTCGGCAGGCGACGGAAACGTAACCGCCGCCTTGCCGACATTTGAGGGAACCCCGGAACTTACTTTTTCTTGGAAAGTGCAACTCCTGCCATGGCTATTGCCATCGGAATCAGGGAGAGAGCTATGCCGGTGGTCGGGTTGGAGGACGACTCTGCGGCAGTTGCTGTTTCGGTTTCGGTCTCGGTGGTAGCTTCAACCTCGGCGGCTGCCTCTGCTTCGGTATCGGCAGAAGCGGTAGCGGTGTTGTAGGCGGCTACCATGGCGGCTGCGATGGTCTCATGTCCTGCGGCATCCGGATGGAAGTCGAAGTTCATGGTGAGAACATTTACGTTGGTCTCAACGCCTGCTGAATATACATCAACAACGATGACGTTATCAGCGAGAGCACTGACCTGCGTAAGGAGCGAGTTGAAAGCGGTTACTGCACTCTCAAACATGGTGTAAATGGAAGAATAGCTTGCAAGACTGCTGAGAATCGAGTAGGGATTGTACTGGTTAGCAATCAGGATGACGACATCCGGATTGACCTCGAGAATCTTTGTAACGATGCTCTGGATGTTGGTAAGGCAGGTTGTAGCAGCTTCGGTGACTGCGCTGAGAGCACCTGCTGTGCCCTCATCGGTGGTGAGAAGTGCAAGCACTGTGGCAATCTCGGTTGAGTAGGAAACTCCGTCGGTGAACCATGTCTGAACATCGGTGACGGTGAGCTCAGTTCCATAAGCGGTGTTATAGAGGCTCAGAAGATATGTGTAGAACGCCTGCATGAGGTCGTTGCCGCCGATGGTGATGGTTACAACGTCGACCATGGCGAGATATGTATCATATTCGCCGGTGGCAAGGGTTGCGGCGAGGGTCTCGGCTGTCAGACCGGAAACGCCATAGTTGATGGTTGTTGCGCCGATTTCATCGCCAAAGAGAGATACAAAGCTCTCGGTGTCGGGATCATCCAGCCCATATCCGGCTGTGATACTGTCGCCAAGGGCGAGATAGGTCGTTGAGCTGAGTGAGGCGATGAGTGCATTTGCATCGGCAAACACAACGTTTGTCAACATGCATACGGCAAATACCATTGCCACGGCTACGCTCAGGATTCTTTTTGTCATTTTCTTCATAGGGTTTTCCTCCTTGTTTTAGCTAGACTTAGAGCACTATCTTTATAGTCTTTACAAAATATAAGTGACTACTTATTAATTTCATGCACTCTAAATTTCTTATTATGCGAATATTATAGCATAACATAGGAGGCTTGTCAAGAGGTTTTTGTGAGGATTTGGAGAAATATTGTATCATCAGCAACCTATAATGAAGAAAAGTACTTGAAAGCCTTTAGCCAACGGTCTAATTCTGTAGTCAGTTCGGACAGCTTATTTGCGGCATTCTGGATGCGGAGTTCATCCGGCATCCCATACAGCTCCCGCTCACACATTTCCAGCACAGCTTCCGTGTCAGTACTCTCATATTCCAGAAGAGCAGTCTGAAACCCCGGGCTCTCATATACCGCTTTATTATCGATACTGTTTAAATCTATGCTCTTAATCGCCGTGTAGATTGCCCTTGCTTGATAGAGATTTGCTTCCAGCTCCCGGCGCATCTGCTCTATCTGCTCCTTGTGTTTTTGTTCCTCTTCTTTCTTCTTTTGCTCCTCCTGCCATCTCGCCCTCTGCTCCATTACCTGCCAGCATTCTACAGTGCTGAGACAGCCCAGTTTGTGCGTTGTTGTCGTAACTATATTACCTCTGCGTTCCTGAGTCTGCCTTTCCTGATAAGCCATAGCCAGATAATTCCCGAAACCGAGGAGAATCGCCATGACATCTGCACGCTTCTTATTCATATCCGAATCACTCCATCCAAGGCTGTGATTGTCCATGAAATAACCCGTACATGCATAGCAGAGAGTCGCAATCAACTGCTCCGGATCGGAATGATTCAGACCGCTGACCATAACATAGCGTTCGCTGCCTTTGTGCCTGTAGTAACCTCTGGTTTCTTCCTTTTTCTCTTCCGCAATAGGTTCTATCCGCAGAGGTATAGGATACAGTTCCAGATATTTTTCAATCTCCAGCAGAATCAGGCTAAGCTTTTCATTCGCAGTTTCGGGATTGTACAGATCTTCTGGCTTAAACAAGACTGTGCACTTGAAGTCAGAAAGTAAGAACTTATTCAGCCCTTTTTGCTCCATGCGTTCCAGCATTCCCTCGACCAGCACCGTAATTGTCAGATCCTCATCTGGCTTTGGATTCTCCCTGAACTCTGAATTCGTCCGTGACTGGC
Organism: Oscillospiraceae bacterium; assembly: GCA_021203065.1. Classification (GTDB taxonomy): domain Bacteria; phylum Bacillota; class Clostridia; order Oscillospirales; family Ruminococcaceae; genus Faeciplasma. The sequence continues at coordinate 176,173 of JAJQBX010000025.1, read as the reverse complement.
TGCCCCGTGCACTTTTATTGTGCGGAGCATTTTTCTTCCAGCTCCGAGACCCCGTTGCGCCCTTTTTTTCTTTTTTTGAAAAGATATTTTTCACTCTGTCACTCCCTCTTTTAAATATCTTCGTTTAATTATAGCATAAACTATGGTTCGCTGTCAAGAACATAGCAAGGTTTGAAATAATTTATCGTATCTCGATAAAAAGTTATTGACAAACGATGATAGGCGTGCTATAATGGGGGCATAAAAGAAAAAAGGAGAGATCGAAATGGATCTTAAAGTATTGGTAAGATGGCTTCGGGCAGTGATTATTGGCGTCGGAGTCTGCGGTTTGGTCGCCTATGGCGTGGTGTGCCCGGTTTGCGGGCTTAAAATCGTCGAGGATCATCCGGATGTGTCGGGGTGGTTTGCGCCGTGGCTCGGGTTTATTCTCATCACGGCTGTCCCCTGCTATATCGTACTCGTCTACTGCTGGAAAATTGTTTCTAACATCGCTGTTGGAAAGGCGTTCTCCTATGATAATGCAAAATATTTCAGCGTGATGTCCTATCTCGCTATCGGCGATATTGCGTTCTTCTTCGCAGGAAATGTGGTTTTGCTTCTCCTGAACATGAACCATCCCGGTGTGATTGTGGCTTCTCTTTTAATAGTGTTCATCGGGATTGCGGTTGCCGTGGTGTTTGCGACGCTTTCGCATCTCGTGAAGAAAGCCGCAGACCTGCAGCAGGAAAACGACCTGACTGTCTGAGGTGAAATTATGGGCGAAATTATTATCAATATCGACGTCATGCTTGCCAAGCGCAAGATGAGCGTCACGGAATTGGCGGACAGGGTTGGCATCACGATTGCGAATATCTCTATCTTGAAGAACGGCAGGGCGAAAGCCATCAAATTCTCGACCCTTGCGGCTTTATGCGAGGCTCTAGACTGCCAGCCGGGGGATATTCTGGAATACAGAAAGGGTGACGAAAATGAGGGTAATTCTTAGGTTTATTGCGCTTATCATAGTCTGGACGGTGGCTGTCAGTTCGAATTTTCTTTCGTACGTCTTCCCCGAGACCTACTGCGACGTTATCGAGAACAACTGGGGAATCGTAATTCCGACCGACGGCGGCTATTCGATGGAGCTCTCCGCCGACTCCGGTGCAAGCTTTCACGGCGACGGGACAAGGTATCACATCATGTACTTCGATGATGCCGAGAGAATCAGCGTGCTCTTAGGCTGGAGCGACGAAATCCCCGAGAGCATTATCGACTACTCAGAACAGCTCTTGGACGAGCTTGATATTTACTATAGACCGGATTACGAAAACTGCGTTTTCTACACTCAGACAAAGAGTGACGGCAGCGTTATCATGATTTTCTGGGATGAGAGTTTGCGGGAGATGTATGTTTTGGAGGAGTTCTTCTGAAGCGCACCTGCGGTGCGCCCTCTCAGTCACGCCTGCGGCGTGCCAGCTCTCCCAGAGGGAGAGCCAAGTTACTGTCCTCTCGCAAATTCTTGGCTCCCCCTTTGGGGGAGCTGTCGGCGAAGCCGACTGAGAGGGCGCACGACCAAAGGGAGTGCGGGGTTTCCGAAAGGAGTTCAATATGAACAAAAAACAAATAGCTGCGATTATGGTTGCCGTGGTGCTGGGGACAGTTTGCTTGGTAGGAATCAGGCTTGGGATAAATCCTAAGTTTCAGGCTTGGGTCTTTGTGCAGAGGTATGGCGATTATATCGAGGAAAAATATTATGACGGGATTATCGTCAGCAAGGACAATGTCAGCTGCCTGTCGATGACTTACTATGGCTCTAAATACAGGCATCCGATGATTGAGTTTGACCTATGCGGCTTCGGAATCGCCCCGTCGAGCACCTACTATGGCTGCTTCTTTTCGCCGGACGACGTGCCACTGGTGTATGGGCAGATGAATTATACCCTTGTCAAACAGAGCGAGGGCTACTGGACTTGGCAGGAAGAGAACGGAGATAATCACGGAAGTGTTGCAAAAATCAGGGATAGGTGGTATTATTTCAGCGTATCGTTCTAAAAATTATTGCTACTACAGCATAAGCTATTGACTTTTCCCATAATATCGCATATAATATCATTATCAATATCACAGAGGTATAAAAAGTGTCAAGATTTGATAAGCTTATAGAGCGAATTTACTCGCTCGACAAAGGTCTCAGGTTTGATGAACTCAAAAAAGTTTTGGAGTCTTTCGGCTATACTATGTACCAGCCGAAAGGCGGAAGCAGTCACTACACTTTCCGCAAAAGCGGAAAACCAGCAATCACTATTCCAAAGCATGAGCCTATCAAAACCTGTTACGTCAGGATTGTCAAGAACGCTATAATACAAGAAACGGAGGACGATAACGATGGCTGAACTCACTTTAGAAGAATATATGAAGCTTCCATATCCGATGGTTATTGAAGAGGATGAAGTCGAAGGCGGTTACACAGTCTATTACCCCGACCTTCCCGGGTGTGTTACCTGCACGGATGAAGCTGACAAAATAATTCCGATGGCAGAAGATGCAAAAAGGGCTTGGTTCGAGGCTTCCCTTGAAAGCGGATACACCCCTGTGCTCCCCGATAGTACAAAATCGTACTCCGGCAAATTTGCACTCAGAATGCCAAAATCTCTTCATAGAAAATTAGCAGAACACGCAAAAGATGACGGAGTAAGTATGAATCAATACTGCGTGTATCTTCTGACTCAGCAAATGGACAACATTCATGATTCAAAAAGGGCAGGGTGAAAATTATGCACAAAATGTTATTCCCAAACGGATTGAAAAAGGCGTTTACCACCAGCTACGACGACGGGTGTTATGATGACATCAGGCTCATGGAGATGATGGACGAGTATGGCATCAAGGGGACTTTCAATATAAGCTCTCAGATTTACCGGGAGGAGGGCACGAAGCCTTATGGGGTCTGGCCCAGAGTCACACTTTCGGAGGCTCTCGAGGAATACCCGAAGCATGGGGTTGAAATCGCTGTTCATGGACTTCACCACAGGGATTTTACTCAGCTCACTGAGCCTGAGCTCTTCTGCGAAATTGCCACCGACAAGGCGAATCTTGAGATGCAGTATGGCGGGGTTGTCAGAGGTGCGGCTTATCCTTATGGATCGTTCAACAACAAGGCGGTTGAGGCTCTCCGCAAGTGCGGCATCAAGTACTGCAGAACCGTCTGCACACGTGAGGATTTCGGCATGCCTGAGGACTGGCTGAGGCTCTTTGCCACCTGTCACCATGGTGACAAGAGAATGCCTGAGCTCCTTGACAGGTTTGTCTCAACCGACTTTGACGACTGCAGGATGTTCTATCTCTGGGGGCACACTGCGGAATTCAGACGTGACGACAACTGGGATGTCATCGAAAATGCATTCAAAAAAGTCAGCGGCAACCCGGAAATCTGGTTTGCCACCAACATTGAAATCTGCGAATACCACAAGGCATATCAATCCCTCGAATACTCCACCGACCCGAGGTCTCACGCTGTCTACAACCCGACTGCAAAGGATGTCTGGGTTGAGGTTGAGGGGAAAGCGGTTGTGATTTCGTCCGGGGAGACTGCCAACGTATAATTAAAAGCTGTCGTGTGAACGACAGCTTTTTGATTACTGACCGGTGTACTCCACCATCACCGCACTTATTACTCCATCCACTTCGTAGAGCTTGTCTACGAGGCGGGTGTTTTTCTTTTTGAGGCGGATATTGGCGGTCAGCTCCGTTTCACCTTGGTAGCGGGAGCGACCGAGGGTTTTTGCTTTCAGGGCGGTCATTATTTCGGAAATGTTCTCTTCGGCGGAGGTGTCATATCTTATAACGAGGACATAGGTCCTCTTTCCTCTTGCTATAACAGTGAAGAGGATGTAGACGAGGGCGATGCCGAGGGTTGCAATGAGGGCGAACGGATAAAGCCCTGCTCCGGAGGTGATTCCGGAGGCTATTCCCCAGAAGAGGAAGCCGACGTCGAGAGGATCTTTGACGGCGGAACGGAATCTCACAATCGACAGCGCACCAACCATTCCAAGCGAAAGAACGAGATTCGAGCCGATTACCAGAACTATGAACGCCGTGATTACCGTTATCATGACGATGAGGACGGCGAAATTTTCGCTGTAGACCGCTCCACGGTAGAAAACCTTGTAGACGAAATAGATTATAATCCCGCACAGGAGTGCACAGACGAGGGTTACGAGTATGTAGGAGACGGTGAGGTGCTCGACGAGCCCCAACTGCTCAATGCTTTCTTTCAGTACTGCCTTGATGCTGCTCATATTTTTTCTTCCTTTCTCACAGACTTATTGTCTGCGGCTTGTAGTAGTTCATAACGTCACGGCAGGTCGTGAACTTCGAGACGGCTATCTTCTCTCCCCCGACGCTTGAAACAAGCATCGAAAGGGCTTTCGGGATGAAGTCGTCGTACTTGACCTCCATTATCACCATGCCATTCGGGTATGCAGGGACGGTGAGAAGCTCCTCGTCGAACATGTCGACGCCCGACATGCCAGCCCGAAGACCCTTGTCGAAAGTGATTCTCACGTTCCCCACCGGCTCGACATAGGCTTCTCTCATATAGTCGACCACGACGGACGGTCGCAGTCCCTTTCCTCCCCAGAGGGAGAGAAACTCGGCTGTGACAAAGCTGTCGTCGGGCTTAAGAAGCGAATTGTCGCCGGCAATCAGAGCCTTGGCGCAGTCGGGAGTGATGCTGACGCTTTCTTTCTTGATTCGGTCGCCGTTTTTCTCCTTGCATTCGAGCCTGATGACGTCTTCCGAGAGGTTATATGTCCGGATTCGGAACTTTTTCCTATGCGTCACGCCGGCGATTTTGTCCCAGTAGGACGAACGGTAGATGTCATCAAAGTAGAGGCTTCTGATAAAGTAGTCGCCGTTTTTGACGGAATGCGAATCAGGCTTCATAATCGCCGAAATCCGTGTACGTGCGGTGACATACTCCGCCTTTGACAAAAGCAGCTTTATTTCATGCCTATACCCTCCGGCATTATTTTCCCGCAAAATTGCCACTCCCCGCACCCGCTTTCATTGTACGTTGTACATTGTACATTGTACATTTTTACAGTATCTTGTCCTCATCCACATCATCCCCGCCGAGGTCAACCGGTTCGCCCAAGATTACGTGGCGGAGGTTATTGAACTCCTCTTCGGTGAGGGTTACGCCCTTGCTCATTCGGGTATGGTCGGGAGACCAGTCACGGATGTCGTACTTCGGGACGCCCTCGTTCCAGCTGACCTTATTGAGCTCCTTTGTCCACCCACGGGCTGTTTCGGAAAGTATCCCCAAATGCTCCTTGATTTCATAAGTAAGTTCTGCCATAGTTATTTATCCTTTCTGTCTTATAAGTTTAGCTTTTAATTTCTCAGGCATCAGCATCACAAGTGCCTGCCAGAGGTCTTTTATGTTCAGTGCAAATGAAATTATAAAAAGTACGCCCAAAATCAGATAGAGCATCCACCAATATGGGAATGTTATCTGGTTGACGATGACCATCGCCGCCATCACTGCCGTATTGACGAGAATCTTCGGCATCGAGAAGTCAAAGTGGATGAACTTTCTCGTGTCGTAGAGGCGGTAGAAGAAGACTGCGAAGTACGCCACAAACGTTGCGAACGCCGCTCCGTAGATTCCGAAAGATGGAATCAGGGCGAAATTCAGGACGAGGTTTATCACTCCCGCAACAAGCGAGGTGTAAAACGAGTGCTTCGTCTTCTTCTCGGCGATATAGACTGAGCCCAAGAACGTGTTGAAGCAGGTGAAAACGGTCGCAAGAGTCAGTAGAGGCGAATAGAGATATGATTCGAAATACTGCTCATTGATCCAGATTTGCGTGATCGGCTTGATGAGAAGAAGTATTCCTGCCGCCAAGACATACATGAACGCTGAGCACATCCGGAAAACGTCGGTATAGAACTTTTCACGCTCGGAGGAGTTATTTTCGGTTATTGCGGACATGTTCCACGCCTGAGAGAACATTGTGAATATTGTCGTTAAGATTGTCGGGATTTTGTAGGCGATGGCGTTGATTCCGGTCAGGTATTCGCCGTGGAAGATGCGGATTATGAATCTGTCGGATATACTCGTTATGAGCCAGAGTAAATTCGTCGACATCAGCGGTGCGGCGTATTTAACCATGCTCTTGGCTGTCTCTTTATCCACGCTCCGGGGCGAGATAAATCTCCAGAGCCTGCCAGCAGTGAATAAGAATATACTCGAAATCAGGTCAGAAAGAATTATTGCCAGCAGGTAGCCCTCTATTCCCATATCCAGCTTCAACAGGAAGAGGATATTGAGGAGGAGCATAACCAGCGTGCAGATGATTCCGTCCACCGCAAAAAGCTTGACCCGGTTCATGCCACGGGTGAAGTACATGTTTATCTGCCTCAGCGACGAGGTGCAGACGTATATATAGAGTATCAGCGTGTAGCCGTCGACATAGTCAAAAAGGGATATTATCGGGAAGATTAGTGCCATCACCGCCATCCCCAAGACATAAACGCTCAGGCATGTGGTGTAGACCTTTTTGCAGTCTCTTATCTCCTTTGAATCGAGACCGAACCGAAGAGCGGCTTCCGCAATGGATATAGTGAATATCGGAATGAGGATATTGGCGGTCTGTGCGATGAGGTCGACCGTTCCGTACTCTGACGGCGTCAGGCAGGAGGTGTAGAGCGGCACCAAGATAAGCACCAATATCTTTGAGCCGAATGAGCCAAGCGCAAAGATAAGTGTGTTCGCCATCAGTTTTTTGAAGTTTTTATTCTCGCTCGCCAAGTGTCGACCTCCTTTCCAGAAACAATACCTCCATTATAATAGCACCGCTCAAAAAAATCAAGAAAAATCGCAAAAAGGACTATGAAAAGATTGAGATTTGTGATATACTTTAAGTAGTCGCATGAATCCGGCGTCAATCGGTCTCAAATTGTTGATTTTTAATGCAAAGGAGAATATAACATGAACAAAGAAAACGTTTTGAGAATTCTCGTGATTCTCTCGGCACTGACCTGTATTCTGGGAATTGTCAAGCTGACAGCAGAGGCTCTGAGTCTGGGGACACACAAGTACTTTGATGTATCAGAATAAAGAAATTCGCTTATGAAGAAATCCCGCCAAGGAAGCATATCCTCGGCGGGATTGTTTTTATGCTGATTTTACATATCGTCGGTCAGCCGGTCGAGTGACTTGATTCTTTCAAACTCTTCGAGGAGAACCTCTTCCGTAAACACACACTCATCCCTGTCGTAGAAGCCGCCGGGAGTGTCCCAGAGAACAGGGCACATTCCTCTTGTATAGATAGCCTCGCACACGGAGGAAAGATAGTTTTCGTACTGAGGAGGTATCTTGTTGCCGGTGGCGCAGCCATACTCACCTACTATGACCGGAATTCCATTGGCTACGTAGGTGTCATACAGATAATCAAATGCCCAGTTAAGATACTCGTAATCCTCTTCCGTTCCCCACGTGCTTCTTGCTTCGCCCCAAGAGGCATCCTGTGTGATGATTGCAAAAGTTGACGGAGCATAGTAGTGGACGGATATGGCATATCTGCCCGACGGGTCATCGGGAAGAACGAACATCTCGTCGCAGGTATGTTCAATATTCGTCTGGTAACCGGCAATGAGAAGATGCCTTAGCTCATTGTTTCCGCCGGAAGCTCTTACTATATCGACAAACTTCTGGTTTATCTCACCCAGCAGGTCAAACGATTCCTTTTTGCCCTCATCTGAGCCGGAATACTGGTTCCAGAGTGAATCCCAACCGCCCTCCTCGTTGAGCGATTCAAACATCAGATCCAAGGGATAGTCTTTGAACGCCTCAGCAACCTGAGTCCAGATTCTTTCGTATCTGTACATGCACTCTTCCGTGTCTGTCGGGAAATCCGAGAGCCAGCCGCCGTCGGCGTGAAGATTGACAATTGCTTTCATTCCGCACTCTAAAACCCAGTTGACAATCTGCTTGACACGCTTCATGTAGTCTTCGTCAATAGTATAGTCGTCGCCCATCAGGTTTGACCACGAAACGGGAATACGGATAACTCCGAACCCGGCGTCGGCATAGCCCTGAATTATCTCTTTTGTGATTACAGGGCTTCCCCAAGCGGTTTCAAAATCTGTAACCGTATCGCCCTCCATCCATGAACATTCCATCGTGTTGCCGAGGTTGATTCCAAGTCCCATGCTCAGGACGAATTCCATCGTGCTGACGTCGTCCGCCGTCATCGACTCAGGAATATGCTCACACCCCGTCAGAGTGGTTGCGAGAATTGCCATCACCAATATCAGACTCAAAGCTTTTTTCAACATCTTGCTTCCTCCACAAAATTAATATGCTTCGATTATACCATTGATGCCGACTGAATGTCAAGATAATTGCCGTTTCAAAATTTTATACTTTTTAAATTAGCCGGTTGCATTATTTCCAGAGAATATATTCGGATATTGAAAATATTTGAGTTGGAATATCTGAAATAGAGAAATATAATCATATAATAAAGTACAATTCTTAGCGAAAGTGTACAAAAACAGCCGGGTAAATTTGTCGATAGTGCCAATTGCAAACTTAAAGCATAATGTGTATAATGGAAATTAGTAAAACCAAATTGGGGGTATTCCAATGAAGAAAATTATTGCATTAGCTCTTGCAGTCATCATGATTTTAGCACTTGTCGGCTGTGGGAGCACATCAAGGGAGATCGTCCAGCTGACTCTTTCGAGCGAGGACTCTGAGAAGATACTTGCCGCCGCAGGAATCATGCTTCCCGACGCTGAGGACACCGACGCGGCAGGGACAACCATCCAGTGGTTCTCGTGGTACGACGACTTCCACAACTATTCCGACGAGGAAATAGTCAACACCGGTTACTGGACATTCACCAACAAATACGGCTGTGAGGTCGAATGGATTGAATGCACATGGAGCACCCGTTTTGACGAGCTTGCAAACCTCGTTCTCTCCTCACAGTCTCCAGACTTCTACCCCGGAAACTCAAACACCTTCCCTATCCGTGTTCTCAAGGGAATGTTTCAGGCGGTAGATACTTATGTTGACTATGATGACCCGCTCTGGGCAGGTATGAAGGAATACACCTATTCTTACTATTCGCTCAAGGGAAGACCATACATCATTTGCTATGACAACGCAACCGGCGATGTGGTTATCTACAACCGCCGTGTTATGGAGGAATTCGGCTATGACGACCCGGCTGAGCTCTACTATAACGACGAGTGGACATGGGACGTCTTCTATGAAATGTGCGTCGACTTTTCCGACGAGGATGAGGACAGATATGCCCTTGACGGCTGGTTCTACTTCACCGGTCTCATCTACTCAAGCGGAACAACGCCGGTAATCTACAACACCGAAACACATCATTATGAATCAAATATCGACGACCCGAGACTCGAAAGAGCGGCGAATCTATTGTATGATCTCTCGAAGAACGACTGCGTCTATCCTTGGTGGAACAATAACTGGTCGCTTCGTAATGGCATTGAGGGAAGCGGAATGAAAGAGGGACTTCTGCTCTTCTACATCGGCGGAATCGATGAGATAACCGGAACCGTTTCGGAAATCAGTGCTGTATGGGGAGACATCACCGATGGTGAAGTCATGTTCGCACCGCTCCCACGTGACGACGACGGAGACGGAAAATACTACACCGAAAGCTACCCGTCCGGCTACTGCATAGTTACCAATGCCTCAAATCCCGAAGCAGTTGCGCTTTTGGCGGCTTGTGACAGGTTCAAAGTTCTTGACCCGACTGTTATCAGCGTCGATGAAATGCAGCTTCGAGATACATACCTCTGGACTCAGGAAATGCTCGACATGTACGAGACAGTCTATGATCTTTGTACAGACCCAGACAGCATTCTTGTCGGCATAGACGGAGTCAGCGACAAGCTTTCCTCTGTTATCAGCAGCTTCACAGCAGGCTATCACTATGAGGAGGTTTCCACATGGGCACAGCTCAAGGAAAGCTATAGTGATATGCTCGACTACTACATAGATGAGCTTAACTCGCAGATTGACGAGTTTGACCCCGAGGCGACCTGATAAAGGTTGCAGAGAAAAGAAAGGAAAAACTTAAAAGCCGGAGCAACCCAGCTTTTTTGCTCCTCCCTCTTGCAATCTTAAATCATATGGTGTATAATAGAAAGAGCAAATATACTCAGGAGGTATTTATATGAAAAAAGTAATCGCATTACTGTTGACGGGAATCATGGTTATGGCTCTTGTCGGCTGCGGCAGCTCTTCAAGGGAGGTTGTGCAGCTCACATTTGCCACTCAGGATGCTGAGGCTATCCTGAATGCTGCTGGAATTTATCTTCCCGACGCTTCGGAAACGTCTGCCGCCGGGACAACCGTCAAGTGGTGCGCATGGTATGACGACATCCAGAACTATTCGGAGGACGAAATAATCAATTCCGGCTACTGGACTTTCCAAGAGAAATACGGCTGTTCTGTTGAGTGGATAGAGGTTACATGGTCGACAAGATTTGACGAGATTGCGAACTATGTTCTTGCTTCAAACTCCCCCGACTTCTATCCCGGACATGACGGAATCTTCCCGATGATGTGCATGAAAGGCGTTTTCATGCCGGTTGATGACTATATCGACTACAGCGACCCGCTCTGGGCAGACGTGAAAGACTATGCTGACAGCTACTATACAATCAAAGGTCTGCACTATACCATGATCTATGACGTTACATTCGGCAATGTCTGCGCCTACAACAGAAGAGTTGTCAGCGAATACGGCTATGACGACCCTGCAGAGCTCTACTACAACGATGAGTGGACATGGGATGTATTCTATGAGATGTGCCTCGACTTCACCGATGCCGATGAGGACAGATATGCCCTTGACGGCTGGGGCTATGGTGAAGCTCTTATGCGCTCCTGCGGTGAGCTTGTCGTGGTTTATAACACCGAAACACAGCTCTTTGAATCAAATATTGATGCACCCGCCATTGAGCGTGCGGCAAGCCTCCTTTACGACCTTGCAAAGAACGACTGCCAGTATCCCGTCTGGGACAACGGCTGGTCGATAAGAAACAGCGTTGACGGCGGCGGTATGAAGGAGGGCTTGTGCCTCTTCTATATCGGCGGCACATACATGTTCACAGGTCCTGTTGACTCGATAAGCTCCGTCTGGGGCGACCTCGATGAGCTGATGTTCGTTCCTCTTCCCCGTGACGACGACGGCGACGGCGTCTACTACGCCGAGACAACTCCGTCTGCATATGCTCTTGTTCAGGGCGCACAGAACCCCGAGGGCGTTGCGCTTCTTGCCGCATGCATGAGATTCAAGGTTCTCGACCCGACGGTTGTCAACATCGACCGTCAGCAGCTTGAGACCACATATCTCTGGACCGCCGACATGCTCGAAATGTGGGACGAATGCTATGATCTCGCCAACAACGGTTCAAAGGTTATAGTTTCCTACTACGAAGGTCTTGGAGACAAGCTCAACAACGTAGTTTCAGCTCTCGAAGGCTTTGGCGAAGCCGAAGACCCGACAACATGGGCTCAGATGAAAGAGACCTATTCCGAGCAGATCGACTACTACGTCAACCAGCTGAACGAGACCATTGCGTCGTATGACCCGTATAGTCTTGAGTACTGAGTATGCCCCTGCGGGGCACACTCCACTCTGGCTTTTCGCACACTATGGAAACTGCGAAATTCGAAATAAGTTTGAAAACAGGGCTTGCATTTTCTGAAATTTCGTGTATAATATAAGTAGAGGAATGCCTCCTCTGCTTCGCTGAATGATGACGAGTGACGGTTCTGACTCGTCGGTAAAATAAAAACTGACCGTGCGAAGATGATGTGTGACGGTTCTGACACATCGGTAAAATAAAACTGACCGAGCGAAGAAAATCCTCGAGGGTGACCGTTTGGGCATCCTCGTTTTTGTAGGTGATGAAGTTGGATTTTGAAGCAGAATTATATCTATTGTCCCCGAAATTTATGGCTGACTATCCGCCGGACAAGTTCCCGGAGCTGATGCATAAGCACGGCAGACCTTACACTTGTCTGCTTATTGATACTCACGATGACTACTTCATCTGCGTCCCGTTCCGGTCGGACATTCACCACAAAAACGCATTTCTTTTCACGAATACCGAGCGTTCAAAGCGTTCCCGCTCCGGGCTTGATTATTCGAAGATTGTCATTATCAAGGATTCAAACTATTTTGACGATGAAAACGCAATTGTCGACCAAGACGAATATGCGGAGATGAAGCGAAATCTCGAAACCATCGTCAGCTCTGCATTGAGCTATGTCGACACCTACATAAATCACGTCACCGGAAAAGCCATTCTTCATCCAAGAGAATATGCAAGGAAGTACCAGTTCTCAACGCTACCATATTTTCATGAGGTTATGGGAATCTGAACCTGCGTTGCAGGTTCTTCTTTGTTTCGAGCCTTGTGCAACTTCCACAAAAAATTCCCGTTTCACGGTATCTCCAGAAAATTACGGTTGATTTTTTCTGCTTCTCTGCTATAATAGAATAGCAAGTTTGTAACTCTTTTGTAACTATTAAGAGAGGAGGAGCTATGTTTTTAGCGCATATCCGGGCGGGGCTCTGGGCGATATTCAACTTTTTACAGTTTGTCGGTCGCACAGTGGCAGGTATTATAAAAAGAATCTTCACCGCTGTTTTCGGATTTATATTTGCTGTCTTATCAAGACTGTTTAAAAAATTGGGCGGTTGGCTCTCAAAAAAGTTCAAGCAGCCGCTGTATGATATATGGTGCTTCGTTCTGACTCCGTTTGCTCATGCGTTCGGGCGTCTTGATCACACAAGGATTCAGTTCCGCAAGGCAAAAAGAGTGAGCCGCAGGCATGCGGGCAAGGTCGCACTTACGGCTGTAGGCACTTTCTTCAGATGGCTCGGAAAAGCCTTGGTGTCGCTCTTCAACTATGCCGCACCGGTCGTCTGCATCGTTTTCTTCATTTCACTTGTGAGATACGCAAGCTCCATCACCTACTCCGTTTCGGTTGAGTATAATGGCAATGACTTGGGCGTCATTTCGAGCGAGGCTGACTACAGCGAGGCTCAGGCTCTTGTTCAGGACAAGATAACCTACACTTCAACCGACGAGGCGGTTATTGCAACTCCCACATTCACTATCAAGGTGGCAAGCGAGGACGACGACACCATCGACGTCGACAGTCTTTCGGAGCTGATGATCGAATCTGCTGACGCCAACGTCGTGGATGCATACGGCTTCTATGTCAACGGCACGCTTATCGGGGTTTATGATGAAGAGGAAATGCTGAAAGTCAAAACAGCCCTTGAAAACAAGCTGGCTGAGTATTACACTCCGAACGCCGTTTCAACCGATTTTTCTGACGACGTCGAGATTATTGAGGGAAGATATATCGAGGACAACCTCACTCTTTCTGACATTGCAGTCGCTTACATAAACGGAAGCGTCACAGTTGAGGCTTACTATATAGTCGGGGCGGGAGACACTCTTTCCTCCATAGCAAGCACATTGGGATATACAACCGACGAGCTCCTTGAAGAAAATCCGCTGTTATCAGACGGTGTAAACGAGGGCGACATTGTTACATATCACTACGACGAGCCTAATCTGTCTGTCGTCACGACCTACTATGAGAACTACTATCAGGTTGTGGAACGTGAAACGAGATATGTCTATGACAGCAGTATGGAGGAGTACAACGAAATCCTCAGGCAATCGGGCTCGGACGGCTATGAGCATGTCACGGCTCTCGTCACCGAAACCAACGGCGTTGAAACCGACAGAACTATAACCACCAGCTACACCATCATTGAAATGGTTCCGAGAATTTTCGTCGTCGGAACTGCTGAGAATACCACTATTGACGACACCAGCATCATCGACCTGCTCGGCACTTTCTGCTGGCCCGTCGGAGGAGATGGCGGATATGTCAGCTCCACCTACGGCTGGCGTTCGTGGGACTCAGCGACCCACTACGCCATTGATATTGCCGCCGACTACGGCACTGACATCTATGCCGCATGCTCAGGAACTGTTACCTTTGCAAGCACATACGGTGCGTACGGAAAGCTTGTAATAATCGACTGCGGATATGGCTATGAGGCTTACTATGGGCACATGTCCTCTATCGACGTAAGCGAGGGCGATGTTGTTGAAAAGGGCGACGTTATCGGACATGTCGGCATGACCGGCTCCGCCTCCGGCAACCATCTCCACTTCGAAATGCGCTATAACGACGACCGCTTCGACCCCATCTATGTCTTAGGTGGGTACAGCAATCATGAGGTAAGGGATTGGTAGCAATCCGGAATTATTGTGAAAATAAAAAGCTGTCTGTGAGGCATAAACCTCAGACAGCTTTTTTGTTTGAAATTCGAACTATTTTGTTGACAACAGTCATCTCGTATGTTATAATATCGGTGATGAGAGGTGGTCGCTCTTACCCGGAAAGGGGGTGGACGCTGATGGAGATTATTTCGATTTTATCATTGATCTTGGACGTGATAGCTATCGTTATTGCAGCCTTTACTATCGGTTTCACCGTAGGATCACACCGAAAATAGAATAAACCGCACCTGATTTGCTGTCAAGTGCGATCAAAACCATATAGCTTAATGTTATGTGAGAGTGACCGCTACCTGAATTGCCGTTCAGGTAACCTCTCATCACCTATATTATAACCGTTTTGAGCTATCCTGTCAATAGCTTTTTTTATTTTTGCGAGGATTTTAATTCCACTACAACCACCTCTGGCGGATTATTGAACCGGAAAGGAATAAGGCTGTTGCCTAAGCCTCGGCTGATGACTGTGGCACTACTCCTGAAATAGTGGATGCCGGAGGTGTACTTCGGGAAGAGCCCTTGGTCGGGGGAAATGAGGCTGAGCGTTCCAAGCCTTGCTTGTCCTCCATGGGCGTGACCGGAAAATGTCAGGTCTGCGCCGCATCTCTGATAGAGCCTTCCGAACTGAGGACGATGGGAAATTAAAATTGTGAACTCGTCTGAGTCGCTCTCCATGAGGCTAATAAGATTCTCCCGGCTTCTGTACTTATCGGCGATGCCGCAGAGGCGGATTTTATCGTTGCCGATAGTGATGTCGACAGTGTCGTGAGTCAGGACTGTAGCACCGGTGGCTTCGGCTTTCTCAAGGAAATCCGCCATCTCATATTCCGGGAATCGGTCTTCGTGATTGCCAGTTGTGTAGAATGTCGGGGCGATCTGGGTTATGTTTCTCAGAAAATCGAGCGCAACCTCTTTATTCGTATGCCGGGAGTCTATGAGATCGCCGGAAATCACGATAATATCCGGGCTCTGAAGCCGGATGAGCTCCAAAAGACGGCAGTTTCCCCTGCCAAAAGACTTGTTATGGAGGTCGGAAAGGTGGACAATCTTAAAGCCGTCAAAGCTGCGAGGGACTCTCTTGCTTTCAAAATCGTATCTCGAAACGGTCAGACGGTTGTTCTCGTATAAAAAATAAGCAGTTGCAGCAGGAATTGCCACAGCGGACAGTGCAAGAATGATTTTTGAACGGCGCATATTAATCTCCTCAAATCGTTATAAGTCGATTGTAGCATAAACTTCCCCATTTTTCAACGATATTTTTGCCTCCCGGTATTGTCTTTTCAGAAAAAAAGTGCTACAATAGCCTTGAATAAAATTCATGGAGGAGAGATACCATGGCAAATATAACTATTTTCGATCACCCGCTTATCAAGCATAAGATTACACTTCTTCGGGACAAGGCTACCGGCACAAAGGATTTCAGAACCCTCATCGAGGAAATTGCGATGCTCATGGGCTACGAAGCTCTGAGAGATCTTCCCTTGGAGGAAATCGAGGTTGAAACGCCTATCTGTAAGACTACGGCACCGGTTGTTTCTGGAAAGAAGCTTGCTGTCGTTCCGATTTTAAGAGCCGGACTTGGAATGGTCAGTGGAATTCTGGCACTCGTTCCGTCTGCCAAGGTCGGTCACATCGGAATGTATCGTGACGAGGTTACCCACATTCCCCATGAATACTACTGCAAGCTCCCTGACAATATCGGAGACAGAACCATAATCGTCCTCGACCCGATGCTCGCTACTGGCGGCTCGGCTGTTGACGCAGTAAACCTCATAAAGGAGCGCGGGGGCAAGCATATCAAGTTCATGTCCATCATTGCCGCTCCCGAGGGCTTGAAAGCTCTTTCGGAGGCTCATCCGGATGTTGAGATATACTGCGGAAACCTTGACGAAAAGCTCAACGAGAACGCCTATATCGTCCCCGGTCTCGGCGACGCTGGAGACAGAATTTTCGGAACCAAGTAAAATCTCGAAAAAACTCTTGCAATCGTCACCATTTCGTGATATACTTCATAGGATGGATAAAGCGTTGAGCGGAAAGAGTAACACTTTTAGCCCTGCTTGGAATTGCGATTTTACACCGCCTCCCGTTTAGCGTTCTGCTATTCGGTGGGCGGTTTTATTTTATGTACGGAGTGATTTTATGCACTATATTTTAAAAGCGTTGTCAGAGGACGTTCAGGCAATAAAGGACAGAGACCCCGCGGCAAGGAGCACCCTTGAAATTCTTCTCACCTCTTCGGGGCTTCACGCCATTGCAGCATACCGGGTTGCGCATGCTTTGCACAGGAAGAAATACTATCTTTCGGCAAGAATGCTGTCAACACTGGCAAGATTCCTGACTGGAATTGAGATTCACCCGGGTGCAACCATCGGAAAAAGGCTTGTAATAGATCACGGTTCGGGGGTTGTCATAGGAGAGACTACTGAAATCGGCGACGACTGTCTTCTTTATCAGGGAGTCACCCTTGGCGGTAACGGCAGAAGCAAGGGAAAGCGTCACCCGACACTTGGCAACAACGTCATGGTCGGCTGCGGCGCAAAGGTCTTAGGACCTTTTAAGATTGGCGACAACGTCAAAATTGCGGCGAACGCTGTAGTTTTAAGCGAAATTCCCGACAACTGCACTGCTGTCGGTGCGCCGGCAAGAATTGCAAAGCGAAACGGCGTCAGGGTCACTCAGGACTTGGATCAGGTCCACATCCCCGACCCTGTTGCGGCGGAATTTGCAAGACAGAACGAGCGAATTACCGAGCTTGAAAGTAAGCTCGAAGAAATAAAGAAATAGGAGACTCTTAAAAATGAAGCTATATAACTCTCTCACAAGATCCAAGGACGAATTTGTAACTCATGAGCCCGGAAAGGTTGAGATGTACACCTGCGGACCGACTGTCTATCACTATGCGCATATCGGAAATCTCCGCTCCTATATCATGGAGGATGTCCTCGAAAAGTATCTTTCCTATGCGGGATATAAGGTAAACAGAGTCATGAACATCACCGACGTCGGACATCTCACGAGCGACGGCGACACCGGCGACGACAAGATGCTCAAGGGTGCAAAACGTGAGCACAAGACGGTCATGGAGATTGCGAAATTCTATACCGACGCATTCTTCAACGACTGCCGTAAGCTCAATATCAAAATTCCCGATACCGTCGTTCCGGCGACATCATGCATTGACGAGTTTATCCGGGTAATAGGCGTTCTTATCGACAAGGGCTATGCCTATCTTTCCGGCGGAAATGTCTATTTCGACACCTCGAAGCTCGAGAAGTACTATGTCTTCAACGACTTTGACGAGGAGGATTTGGCTGTCGGCGTACGTGAGGGAGTCGAGGCTGACCTTGCAAAAAGAAACAAGACCGACTTTGCTCTGTGGTTCACGAAATCCAAGTTTGAGGATCAGGAATTGAAGTGGGATTCGCCTTGGGGAGTCGGTTACCCCGGATGGCACATCGAGTGCTCCTGCATCAGCATGCTGAATAACGGCGAATATCTCGACCTCCACTGCGGCGGAATCGACAATGCCTTCCCGCATCACACAAACGAAATTGCTCAGTCGGAATCATACTTAGGACACCCTTGGTGCCCACAGTGGTTCCATGTAAGGCACCTTAACACCGAGGGAGGAAAGATGTCGAAGTCGAAAGGCGAATTCCTGACCGTTTCGCTCCTTGAGGAAAAGGGCTACGACCCGATTGTATACAGGTTCTACTGCCTGCAGTCGCACTATCGCAGGGCTCTTGTTTTCTCCTATCCGAACCTTGACAACGCCGCTTCGGCTTATACTAAGCTCATTCAGAAGATTTCTACGCTCTTAAATGCTACAGGAGAGGTTGACGAGGACGCGTTTAACTCTCTCAAGAAGTCGTTCACCGAAGCCATGGACAACGACCTGAACACCTCATTGGCTGTTACCGCCCTTTACGACGTGCTGAAAGCTGATACTGGTGACGTAACAAAGCTTGCGCTTATAAAGGACTTTGACCGGGTTCTGTCTTTGGGGCTTATTGAGCATGCTGAGAAGATGACTGCTGGTGACAGCGAAGAGCTTCCCGAAGAGGTGACTGCGCTTTTGGAACAGAGAAAAGCTGCAAGAAAAGAGAAGAACTTCGCCCTTGCTGACGAGCTGAGAGCCAAGATAGTGGCACTCGGATATTCCGTCGAGGAGACAAGGCAGGGCACGGTAGTCAGGAAGATATAATCCAAGCGCAAAGTTTGGTGAAAATTTAGCCTTGGCACTTGACTTTAGCAGTATTTCGGGGTAATATTTCTATTAGAATTAATGTGATTATTACCCCTATGGAAAGGAAAGATAAATGGAATCCGATTACGAAAACCCTAAAAAGAAAAATCCTCTTAACTCGCCGGCATTCCGGAAATATTTCAGAGTGTCACTGGTCGCTATAATCGTCATTCTGGTCTTCGTTCTTCTTATCTGGCTTGCAGGCGCACGCCAAGCGGGAATTCCCGACGAGATAGACTTCATCCAGCTTGAAGAGCCGGAGGACGACAACCCGGTCGTGATTTTCGAGACGAATATCGGCTCGATTTCTGCTGTTCTGTACCCGGAGGAGACGCCCGAGTATTACGAATACTTCACCGGACTTGTTGAGTCGGGATACTATGACGGGACTTATGTCTGCGCTGTTGTCGACTCTGCGTATGCACTTGGCGGAACGCCCGATGCTGACCCGAACGGCGACAACGAGGGTGCGGATGAGACCGCAATCGAGGCGGAAATCTCCGACAAGCTGTGGGCTCTCAAGGGCTCTATGGCTTCGTTTGTGGGAACTACCGGAATGTGGCCGTTCCAGAAGAACTGCGCAGGCTCGACATTCTTCTTCGTAAACGACATCGACGATGTCTATATGGACGAGAGCGCACTCAAGCGCAGCTATGGCGACGCCTTGGGCTCAGCATTCGCAGAATACGGCGGAATCCCGAACTTCACCCAGAAGTACACCATTTTCGCTCAGGTTTACGACGGTTGGGACGTTTTTGACGCCATAATGAGCACCGAAGTGCTCGACACCTCTCAGCCGGCTACAGATATAGTCATAGAGCGGGCATATATTACCACCTATGGCGAAGCACCTGTGGAGGTCTATGGAATTCCGGTTGACAGCTCTTCTGACGAAGAATCGGAATCTTACGCAGAAACCGTTACAGAATAATGAAATTTAGTATGGACAAATCGGAGGAAATGTTGTATAATATATTAGTTGTCGGCATTTCGCCGAATTCCCCATCTGAAAGGACATCTTTAAAATGAACAAGTTGTTAAGAAAAATGCTCGTCATTCTGACGATTTTTGCAGTCGTATTCTCTATGACAGGATGCGGCGACACCTCGTGGATAGTCAAGGTTGACGACGTTACCGTCAATGCCGGAATGTATATCTACTATCAGGGTGCTGGCTACACTGCGGCTGTATATGAGCTCTCCGAGGAGGATTCGACCTATTACTATTACTATCTCTTCGGATATTCCCTGCTTGATGAAACCATCGACGGTCAGTCGGTATCTGACTACATGAGCGACTATGCCGTTGACATGTGCAAGCAGTATGTTGTAATTTCGAAGCTCTTTGAGGAGCTTGGCTTGGAGCTCACCGAAACTGAGCTTGCAAACATCGAGACCTCTGTTGCCAACACTTGGGAGTCCTACAGCGACACCTATGAGGCGGCTGGCATTTCTGAGGAGACAGTCGAGAAGGTCGCCATCATCACCATGATGGAGGAGGATGTCTTCAACGCCTACTATGAGGTTGGCGGTCTTAACGGCACAACCGAGGACGACATCAAGGACTATCTCGAAGAGAACTATGCGAGAGTCAAGTACATCACCTTCGAGTTCTCCGAGAGTGCTGACGACGCTATCGACGAGGACTACAAGGCTGAGATGCTCGAAATTGCCAACTCCTATCTCGAAAGAGCTGAGGCTGGCGAGTCTATGGACGACCTGATCGCAGAGTACGACGAAATCTTGGCAGCTGCTGAAGCTGAAGAAGAGGAAGATTCCGAGGACGAAACCGAAGAAGAGGTTGAGGAGACCGAAGAGGAAGAGACCGAGGAAGTGGAAGTTGAAGACGAGGAGGAAGAGGAGGAAGATCCTTACGCCAACGAGTCTATCATCTCCATCGAGGGCGATTCACCGAGTGAGAAGTTTGTAAACTATGTCTTCACCGTCTGCAGCGTCGGAGAGTACACAGTTATTCAGGACGACACCTGCTTCTATCTAGTTGAAAGACTTGACATCCTCGAGCGTGACGACCTCTACGAGGCTAACAGAGACGATTATCTCGAAGCACTCTTTGATGACGCATACACAACCCTCATCAACGAGAAGCTTGCAACCTATGAGGTTGAGGTCAACGACAAGGCTATCAAGCGTTACACCGCTGAGAGAGCTCTGGGCATTGACTGATAAGAAAGAACTGAAAGCGTTCATGGGAAACCGTGGACGCTTTTTTATGCCCGGATACAGATTAAGTTTTCGGAAAATCTCAAAAAAATCTTTCTGAAAGCCCAATTTCCTCTTTACTATTTCCCGAGATTGTGATAAAATATAGCTTGTACAGTTATGCTTACACCGTAACACTTATTCAAAACTATCCTATCAATCAAGGAGGATTTTTAATGGCAAGAAAAATGAAAACAATGGATGGCAACAATGCTGCCGCTTGGGCGTCATATCCGTTCACAGAAGTAGCCGCCATCTATCCCATCACCCCTTCGTCAGTAATGGCAGAGGTTACCGACACATGGTCGGCAAAGGGTCAGACAAACCTCTTCGGAACTCCTGTAAGAGTTGCCGAAATGCAATCTGAGGCAGGTGCTGCCGGTACAGTTCACGGCTCACTCACAGCCGGTGCTCTCACCACCACCTACACTGCATCTCAGGGTCTTCTTCTGATGATCCCGAATATGTACAAGATTGCCGGTGAATTGCTCCCCTGCGTTATCCACGTTTCGGCGAGATGCGTTGCATCCCACGCTCTTAACATCTTCGGCGACCACTCAGACATCTATGCCTGCCGTCAGACCGGATTTGCTATGCTCTGCTCCACCAACCCGCAGGAGGTTATGGATCTTGGAACTATCGCACACCTTTCTACAATCAAGTCAAGAGTTCCTTTCCTTCACTTCTTCGATGGATTCAGAACCTCTCACGAGATTCAGAAGATCGAGACTTGGGACAAGGCTGACGTAGCTGAAATGGTCGACTGGGACGCTCTCGAGGAATTCAGAAGCCGTTCCATCAACCCTGAGCACCCGGTTCTCAGAGGCTCCGCTCAGAACCCCGACATCTTCTTCCAAGCAAGAGAAGCCTGCAACTCCTACTATGATGCTGTTCCCGGCATTGTAGAAGAGTACATGGACAAGGTCAACGCTAAGATCGGAACTAACTACAAGCTCTTCAACTACTACGGCGCACCTGATGCTGAAAAGGTCATCGTAGCTATGGGTTCTGTATGCGACACTATCGAAGAGACTATCGATTACCTCAACGCAAAGGGCGAGAAGCTTGGTCTTGTCAAGGTAAGACTCTACAGACCGTTCGTTGCTGACAAGCTGGTTGAGGCTATTCCTGACACCGTCAAGATGATTTCTGTCATGGACAGAACCAAGGAACCCGGATCTCTCGGAGAGCCTCTTTACCTCGACGTTGTTGCTGCTCTCAAGAATTCCAAGTTTGCTTCTGTTCCTGTTGCAGGCGGCAGATACGGCTTAGGCTCAAAGGACACCACTCCCGATCAGATCAAGGCTGTTTATGACAACTGCCCGGGCTGCGACGATTACAAGCCCACCTACACTATCGGCATTGACGACGACGTTACTCATCTTTCGCTCAAGTCTCAGGGCAAGCTCGATTCCGCTCCTAAGGGAACTATCTCCTGCAAGTTCTGGGGTCTCGGCTCTGACGGTACCGTCGGCGCAAACAAGAACTCCATCAAGATCATCGGCGACCACACCGACAAGTATGCTCAGGCTTACTTCTCCTATGACTCTAAGAAGTCTGGTGGCGTCACCGTTTCTCACCTTCGCTTCGGCGATACTCCGATAAAGTCGACTTATCTCATCAATCAGGCTGACTTTGTCGCTTGCCATAACGAATCCTACATCAATAAGTACGATATAGTTCAGGACGTAAAGCCCGGCGGAACATTCCTCCTTAACTGCCGGTGGACGGTTGACGAGCTCGACGAAAAGCTCCCCGGACAGGTCAAGAGATATATCGCTGACAATAACATCAAGTTCTACATCATCAACGGTATCGAAATCGGCAAGAAGATTGGCTTGGGATCAAGAATCAACACTGTTTTGCAGTCTGCATTCTTCAAGCTCGCTAACATCATCCCGATTGACGAGGCTATCCAGTATATGAAGGATGCCGCTACCGCTTCCTACTCAAAGAAGGGCGAAGCTATCGTCAAGATGAACCACGACGCTATCGACGCCGGCTGTGAGCAGGTTGTCGAGGTTAACGTTCCTGAGTCGTGGAAGTCCTGCGCTGACACTGCAATCGGTATGCCTGCTGCTACCGGCGAGAACGAGACTCTTGTCAACTTCGTCAACGACATCCTCATTCCTTGCAACGCTCAGCAGGGCGACAAGCTCCCCGTTTCCACATTCGTCAAGAATGCTGACGGCACATTCCCGCAGGGTTCTGCAGCTTACGAGAAGAGAGGAATCGCTATCGACGTTCCGTCTTGGAACTCCGACAACTGCATTCAGTGCAACTTCTGCTCTTACGTCTGCCCGCACGCTGTTATCCGTCCGAGCATCATGACCGAGGAAGAGCTCGCTAATGCTCCCGAGGCGGCTAAGGCTAAGGCTAAGCCCGCAACCGGTATGCCCGGCTACTACTTCGTTATGACCATCTCCGCTCTCGACTGCACAGGCTGTGGCTCTTGCGTAAACGTCTGCCCCGGCAAGAAGGGCGAGAAGGCACTCTCGATGAAGTCGCTTGACAGCCAGATGGAGTCGCAGGAAGTATTCAACTATGCTCAGTCCTTGGCTGACAAGCCTGAGGTTCACGCTAAGTTCAAGGATACCACCGTCAAGGGCTCGCAGTTCAAGCAGCCTATGCTCGAATTCTCCGGCGCATGCGCTGGATGCGGCGAAACTCCTTACGCCAAGCTCGTCACTCAGCTCTACGGCGACAGAATGTATATCGCAAACGCTACAGGATGCTCCTCTATCTGGGGCGGCTCTGCGCCTTCCACTCCTTACACCACCAACAAGGCTGGCAAGGGTCCTGCTTGGGCTAACTCCCTCTTCGAGGACAATGCTGAGTTCGGCTATGGCATGTATCTCGCACAGAACACCATCCGTGAGAGAAATATCGCCAAGCTCCGTCACATCTCCGAGACTCTTGAGTGCCCGGAGTGCAAGGCAGTAGTTGACGAATATCTCAACACCATCGAGGACGGTCAGGCTAACAGCGTTGCTACCGACAAGCTTGTTGAAGTTCTACCGAAGATCGGAACCCCCGAGGCTCTCGAAGTTCTCAAGGAGAAAGACTTCTTAAGAAAGAAGTCAATGTGGATCTTCGGCGGCGACGGCTGGGCTTATGACATTGGCTTCGGCGGACTTGATCACGTCATTGCTCAGAACATCGACGTCAACATCTTTGTATTCGACACCGAGGTTTACTCCAACACCGGCGGACAGGCTTCCAAGTCAACTCCTACTGGTGCTATCGCTCAGTTCGCTGCTGCCGGCAAGGCTATCAAGAAGAAGGACCTCGCAGGCATCGCAATGACCTATGGCTATGTATATGTTGCTCACGTTGCAATGGGCGCAGACTACAACCAGTGCATCAAGGCGATTGCTGAGGCTGAGAGCTACCACGGACCTTCCATCATCATCGGCTATGCTCCTTGTATCAACCACGGTATCAAGGGCGGCATGAGCATCGCTCAGACCGAGGAGAAGAAGGCTGTTGAGGCTGGCTACTGGCACCTCTACAGATACGATCCGAGACTCGCTGCCGAGGGCAAGAATCCGTTCCACCTCGACTCCAAGGCTCCTACCGCTGAGTATAAGGACTTCCTCATGGGTGAGGTCAGATACAACTCCCTCGCCAGATCGAATCCTGAGAGAGCAGAAAAGCTCTTCGACTCTGCTGTTGACAACGCAAAGAACAGATACGATTATCTGGTTGAGCTGTCTAATCAGTAAGCGGTAATCCGAATATAACAAATCCCCCGGGAATTTCTCGGGGGATTTTTATTGCGATTCAAATGCATTACTATGAAGTCCGCCTGCGGAGATGCGCCTCCCTTTGGTCGGCGCACCCCTCCACCACCGGCTTACGCCGGCGGTCCCCCTCCCCTTAACAGGGGAGGCAATTTGAACTACACAAAAGTTTGCATGATGCACTTATGGCTCCCCTGTCAAGGGGAGCTGGCTGCCCGCAGGGCAGACTGAGGGGTTTCGCAACAAAACCCGCCCCGGGATGGATTTGTCCCGGGGCGGAATTGATTTTAAATCAGATCCTGATTATCTTCTCTTCGAAGAAACAACAGCCAAGCCAGCGATTGCCATCGGAACGAGGGCAAGTGCTACGCCGGTAGTCGGGTTGGTCTCAGCAGGAGTCTCAACCTCGTCGATATCGTCAACAGTGAGATCGTCGCCGTCTTCCTCAGTCTCGGTATCAGTGGACTCAACCGGCTCTTCAACATCGACATCCTCAGCGACTATTGTTCCAACAGGAACGTAAACGGTAACGTTGGAGATGTGAAGAGTGTTGGAGGTGTTGGAGATAAGAAGAGCAGTTCCGCCAGCGTTCATACCTCTTGAAACCCACTCAGCGTAAACGGTAGCACCGTCATAAACAGCGGTTGTGCCGTCGTCAGAAATGCAGTCGATAACGCCGTCCTCGGTTGCGGAAGTGTGTCCAGCAGTGCCGAGTGCGATCCAGTCGCCGCTCCACCAAGAGTTTACAAGACCGAACTTCTCATAGGTCTCAGAACCGTTATGAACGGTGTCGCTAACGCCATCTCTTGTGATTACAAGGAGTGCGCCCTCGGTTGAAAGTGCATCGATCAAAGCAGTATCGCCAAGATCAAGCTGTCCCCAACCATTAGAAGAGCCAAGCGAAACATCCACAGTATAAGCTGCCTCATACTCTATGCCATCAATAGTAACCGTGCTACCCTCATCATCAGTGCCGATATACATATGGCAAACAGTGCAGTAGCCGTTGGAAGCAACAGTGTGAGGTACGCAAGCCAGATAAGTTCTTGCAACGCCGTCGATATATCTGGTGAGCAAGATGCCATGATAATCTTCGTTGATATAAATTACGCCATTAGTGCGGTTGCTACCAACCTCACCGCCGCCAACAGTAACGATGCTCAAGCTAACGAGGTAACCAGTGCCACTCGAAGTTGAAAGATTGAACATCTGGAATTCGCTCAGGTCGATATTAGCAAGAATATCAGCACAGCTAACCAATGTCGTATATTCACCAGTTGAACTATCATAAGTTGTAGTTCCTTTTACGGAATAATAAGTGCTCCAGCTGCTGTCGCACTGGATAGAAACAGTATCAACAGCAGATTCTGTCGATACAATCTTGATATAGTCACCAGACTGTATAGCAGAAATGAGACCATCTGCCAAGCCTAAGTTGTAAGTGCTTGCAGAACCAATAATCTGAGTCCAGCTTGTGGTTACTTCAAAGCCATCAATAGGATCGGTGCAGAATGTCCAAGCACTCCAGTCACTGCAATAGTCAACAGTAGTAGTAGACCAGATTTCGGTTTCCTCTTCAGTGCCGGTGCTGGTGCTACCGGAAGCAGTACCTCCACTAGTAACAGATTCGCCGGTTGTACCATTTGCGATGGTAACAGACTTTACAGTCAAGTAGTTAGAGGAACCTCCTACATAATAAACACGGAGATTGAAAGTAACATCATCAGTGCTTGTTGCAGTAACACTTGTTGATACTGTTACCGTATAAACACTTCCGGATGCAGTCAAAGCCTCACCGCCAGAAGAGCCAAATGAGGTTGCAGTATTCCAGCTACCATTTATACGACCAATAATCTGTCCACCAGCACTTGAACCATCTGTTTCAATTTCTGCAGTGAGTGTAATCACATCACCGCTGCTGTAAGATAAACTACTAACGTCGTCAAAATAGTAATCATAATAATTACTTGCACAATCAGACTGATAGATTGTCGTAACATCATCCGCAAAAACAAACACGCAAAGCGAGCTTATTGCGAGGACTATTGCCGTCGCAACAGCTAAAATTTTCTTCATGTTTTTTTCCTCCAAATATCAATATAATTGGGCGTCCCAAGCCTGTTCGGCGAAGCTCTGATGGGTCATCCACTCCCATCAGGGTTATATTCCGCACATTCTCAAACGGACTATCCCGTTTTGTCGCTTTCGCCGCCCAACAGGTCTCGATACCATCCCACGAAACCATAAAAAACGACTTAAGCTGTACATACATAGTATAACACATTCTTAAGCCAATGTCCAACAAAAATTTATCGGAATATTGCACAAAATTATTCGGGGGATTTTGTGCAGGGTGCACAAAGACGACTATACTATGCCGCAAATTGAAGCACTGATGACCGTAAAAACATTTTAAAATCACAAATTTATGACCATAGCCGCCATGCGGCTTGGCTGTCGCCAAGCCGGCTATTTCGCCTCTGGCGAAATAGCACCCCTCAGGCACTTCGTGCCAGCTCCCCTTATCAGGGGAGCCAATAGTCTTCTCCCGAGAGTTATTCTGTTCCCCAATCAGCTCTCATTTTTACTATATTATCGATATATTTGCAAACATCCTGAAAATCGCTCCAGATGTCGTCGTTACTTATCCGAATCACGGCAAGACCGAAATTTTTCTCCATGTAGTCGGTTCTCACTCTGTCGTAGGAATCAACTCCTTCCCAACCGTGCTGATTTCCGTCGAGCTCTACTACAAGCTTGGCTTTTGCACAGTAGAAATCGGCGACATACTTGCCTAAGATCATCTGTCTCTTAAAACGAACTGGGTAGTTACGCAGGAAATCATACCATAAGTGTCTCTCCTCCGGAGTCATATTCTTCCGCAAGTACCTAGCATTCGGAACGAGTTTTTGATTGTACTTGTGTTCCATATCTTATCCCTCACTTCATTGTATATTGACGCACTTATGGCTCCCCTGTTAAGGGGAGCTGTCAGCGAAGCTGACTGAGGGGTGCGAGCCCGCAGGGCGAGCGGCTCCCCTGTTAAGGGGAGCTGTCAGCGAAGCTGACTGAGAGGTTAGACTTTCAGCAAAGCTGAAAGTCGGAAGTTCGCTGAAAGCGAACTTCCCTGCCACGTCGTAGCCGATTTCAGCGGGCGGATAATATCCGCCCCTACGAATCACTTAAACACCGCAAACGAATACATCGGCAGCGTCAGGACGCCATTTTCATAGGTCGCATTGCCCTCTACTGCGAGCTCGGCTTGGAGTTCACCTAAGTCCATTTCTACCGTTTTCTCCTCAGTTGAGAAGTTCACTACTATCGTTATAGTGCTCTCCTCCCATGTCTTTGAGAAGATGAGGACGTCCATGTCGCTGTAGTAGGTCATCTTCATCTCGCCGCGGGCTATCTCCGGGAACGCATTGCGGATGTTGTTGCAACGCTTGTAGTAGTTGAGGATCGATGTCTCGTCGGCATATTGCTCCTCTACCCCGTCGAAGACGTATGAGGCAGATGTCGTTCCGGGAGGATTTTCGGTGAGGTTTTCGCCCGAGTTGTCCCAGAGCATGGCGATTCTCTTGTTCGGGTCGTCACCCGAGCCAATCATTCCAATCTCGTCGCCGTAATAGGTGAACGTCGTGCCGTTGAGGAGCGAGAGCATGCCATAGGCGAATTTGATCTTGTTCTCATCTCTGCCCACTGACCCGGCAATTCTTCCCGTATCGTGGTTGTCGAGGAACGGACACGCTATCGACTCGCCGCTGTTGGCGGTCTTATAGACGGTGTTGGCGTAGCTCCAGAAGTAGTTCGCAGGGTAGGCGTTCGAGAAGGTCATGTTGATGTAGCCCTCCTGCTGGGAGACGGAGAATGCGAAGAAAGAGGTTTCCGGGGCGTACTCATAGTAGGTCTTGACGATGGAGTCGGACTCCCATACCTCGCCGACGATGAAGACATCGGGGTTATACTCCTGTGCAACGTCGGTGAGCCATGCGCAGAACTCTGCACTCTTCTGGATGTCGCCGGTGTAGAAGCTGGTGCAGGCATCAAGGCGGAAGCCGTCAACGCCCTTTCCTATCCAGAATGCGATGATGTTCTCAATCTCGGCTCTGACGTTTTCGCTGTCAAGGTTGAGGTCGGGCATGCTGTAGGTGAACTGAGCCTCGTAGTAGATGCCGTCGTAGTAGCTGTAGCCGTCAAGAGCTGTTTCGGAGAAGTTGTAGTAGTCGTAATATTCTCCCTCGGTGTCGCCGTCCCATGCGCTCTGGATGGCGGATTTGAACCAAGGGTGCTCGCTCGAGGTGTGATTCACGACGAGGTCGATTATAATCTTGATGCCTCTTTCGTGAGCCTCCTCAACGAGGTTTTCAAAGTCCTCCATCGTTCCGAACATCGAATCGACATCATAATAGTCGGTGACGTCGTATTTATGGTAGGAATAGCCCTCGGTTATCGGCATGAACCAGATTCCGGTGTAGCCGAGGTCTTTGATGTAGTCCAATTTCGATGTGACGCCGTTGAAGTCGCCGATTCCGTCGCCATCCGAGTCACAGAAAGAGTATACAAAAATTTCGTAGTAGTTCCCATAATTATCATCTGGGATGTTCTCTTCCAAAAGAGTCACATCCGCCGTAGTATAGCCGCTGACAGCGTCCGAAGCACTGCTCCCGCATGCGGTCAACACTATCATAAACGCAAGCATCAGCGCAATAAGTCTTTTCATAAATTCTTAACCTCCGTTTCGTTGTGGCAAATCTTGTAGGGGCGGATATTATCCGCCCGCATCTTTGGCGGCAATTTTTCGGGCGGATAATATCCGCCCCTACACAAAAACGGCGCAGTCACGGCAAAATCGCCGCAGCTGCACCGTTGCCGCTTTAGTGTTAAAGTTCGCCCTTTTGGTAGGTATGATACTCGAGGTCTCCTGCGTCGTCGCCAAACGAGTCGATTCTCGCCATGATGAGCCCATATTTGTCCTTGATCTGCTCGTTCATCTTAAGGATTTTCTCCTCGCTTCCACGGAAGCAGCAGCGAAGGCAGTAGTACTCATCCTTCTTTGCGTCATAGAATAAATCCATATCTATGTCACGGCTGAAGCACTGGGGACAGCGGTAGTTCAGTCTGCCTTTTGTAGCCTGAGACATGTTCTCATACCTCCATTCTTAAGCTTCTTCTTGAGCGAAATGCGATAGGACGGTGAGAAAGCATGACCTTCCTCGAATTCGCCCACGTCGTTGTCGCCGGTCATTTCAACTATCGTTTCAACATCGGGGATTACTACCCGAACGGAAGTGGCATTGGGAACGTCAACTATCCTGCACTTGTAGTTGAAATCAACGGTCTCACACTCGGTTTCGCTCTCGCAGATGAGCTTTATCTTCGTCATATCCGACTGATATTCGGTAGTTCCAAATGCGCCGGTGAAGTACTCATCGAACGTTACTTCATGGTCTCCAATATCGTTCAAGATATTTCTCTCGATGATTATCTCGCCCGTTCCACGCCTGAATGTGAACTTCGACTGGAGTTCCATAGTGAAATCGGCGAACTCAATCTCAACAGGAGTGGTCGTGATGACGGTGTCGTCGCCCTCTTTCGACCATGAAGCCTTGCATCTTACAAGCGCAAGATCGATCTCCTCACTGCCACTTGAGACCTTGAGGGACTTGACAGTTCCCGCTCCGGCGTAGTGGGTGAAGTAACCTGCACGGTAGTTAGCCTGAATGAGGTACGGATATGATGCGTCGTAAACGTGATCAGTTCCTATTCCGCACTTCCAGTCGAGCTGGGCGACATAGGGTCGCAGGTCTATCATAGCTCCGCCCTGATTGAAGTCGAGGCAAGCTCTCATATACGGGTCGCAATACCAGAAGTACTGCTTCTGAGAACCGTAGAGGATGTCTTTCCAGAGTGCGACCTCCGGCTCATCATAGCTCTTTACAGAGCGGTAGTAGTCGGCGAACTCGCTCATAGTCATGTCGTCGCACTTGCCCTGCTTCTTGAGCTTGCCGTAGTAAGCCATTCCGTCCTCATAGGACTTCTTTAAGAGCTCGTACGGTGCTTCCCATCTTCCGGCTTTATTCAGCCAGCCGGGTCCGACGAAGACCATGTTATAAGCCAAACCGTTATTATACTTTCCAAGGTGTCTGTACTGATCGACGAGGTTAAAGAAGTACGGAAGTTCGTTGTCCTTGTAGACCAAGCCACGGAGGACGTTCTGCGGATGAGTTCCGAAGTTCGAGCCGTTGCCGTCGAAGCATGCAATAAGGTCTCTCGAGAGATGCGGGATCGCTACAATTCCGCTGTCGTCAGCCTCGTTCATTGCCGGGCAATGGGTGTTGTGCTTCGAGGGAATCCAAGGTGCCCACGGTCCGCCATCCATGAAGGTGTACCAGCTGTTGTTGCAGGTGTGATAGGCTTTCGGTCCTTCCTCCCAGCAGGTAGCAACCGCACATGTGACGGATGGGTACTTCTCCTTGATGTAGTTTATCGAAAATGCGTCGAGATAGTAGGAGCCGGTCGACTTAGGGTAGAACCCGAACTTCTCATAGAAGAGAGAGAAGCAGTCGTCGATTATCGCCATCTTATCCTCTTCTGAGAACATCCAGATGCAGAAGTCCTTGGTCTTGTACTTCTCCTTGAACTGCTTGCAGGGAAGTCCCAGAAGGCTCAGGGAAATCTCGTCGCCGTAAACCTCGTGGTCATGCTTCGCCATATCTACGATTATATCGTTGAAAAGCGAGGCATAGGTTATCTGAATTGTGGTTTTCAGTCCGTTTGCGTGTGCGGTAGCCTGCTGGAAGACGAATATATCAAGCGATTCGTCATGCAGGTCGTCCGCACCGACGTTTTCTTTCTTTCCTCTGCCGGTCACCTTCTCCGCATATTCGGGAGAAAGCTCCGGACGGTGGATGATATTAACTATGAACTTATCCATTGGTCACGCTCCAAAGTATCAGTCTGCCAGAAGATTTCTCTCGGTCTCCGGATCGAAGAGGTGCATTGCCTCGCCGCCGAAGGTGATGCTGATGTCGTGTCCTGCAGTAAGAGCAAGACGGGCATCATGATCAAGCTTGAGGGTTGGGATTCTTACGATGCACTCAGATCCGTCAGGGCAGGTGGTGTGGAGATGGAACTCCGAACCCATCATCTCATTTACGAGAATCTTTGAAGTGAACGCATCCTTTGAGCCGGGAGTACCCTGAGTGATATGCTCGGGTCTTACGCCCAAAACGATGCTCATCGAGCCTACGCCCTTTTCTCTCAAGCCCTCAGCCTTCTTGTCGCTTACCTTCATCTTTGTGCCGAAAGGTGTGACATAGTAGTCGTTGCCCTCTTTTACGAGCTCGGTGTTGTAGAAGTTCATCTGAGGTGCACCGATGAAGCCCGCAACAAAGAGGTTTACAGGCATATCGAATACCTCTTCAGGAGTTCCGACCTGCTGGATGAAGCCATCCTTCATGATGACTATCCTGTCGCCCAAGGTCATAGCCTCGGTCTGGTCATGAGTTACATAGACGAATGTCGAGTTGATTCTCTGACGGAGAAGTATAATCTCAGCTCTCATCTGGTTACGGAGCTTGGCGTCGAGGTTTGAAAGCGGTTCGTCCATCAGTAGAACCTTTGCGTCTCTTACCATTGCTCTTCCTATTGCGACTCTCTGTCTCTGACCGCCGGAAAGAGCACGGGGCTTTCTCATGAGATAGTCGGTGATGCCTAAGATTTCCGCAACCTCGGTTACCTTATTGTAGACAGTGTCGTTGTTGACTTTCTTGAGTCTTAAGGGGAATGCGATGTTCTCGAAGACTGTGAGATGAGGATAAAGTGCATAGTTCTGGAAGACCATTGCAATATCTCTGTCTCTTGGCTCAAGGTCGTTTACCTCGACACCGTCAATCTCGATAGTGCCCTCGGAAATATCCTCAAGACCTGCTATCATTCTTAAAGTTGTTGACTTTCCGCAACCGGAAGGTCCTACGAATACGACAAACTCCTTGTCGGCGATGTCAAGATTGAAGTCCTGAACTGCGACGACGTTTTTATCGTATACCTTCTTAACATTTGTAAGTTTAACTGTTGCCATATTACTTCCCTCCTGTTATCCTTTGACTGCGCCGCCGGTGACGCCTTCAACATAGTATTTCTGTAGGCACATAAACAGTATTGTTATAGGAACTGCGATGCACACACCGCCTGCGCAGAACAGCGTGAAGTGCGAGGTTATCATGTCTTTGGTGAGCCACGAATAAAGTCCGACCGCTACGTTATAGCCGCTCGACGTACCGAATGCGATGTAGGATGCGAAGATGTAGTCAGCCCACGGTGCCATGAACGCAGTAAGAACGGTGTAGATGACTATTGGCTTTGAAAGCGGAAGAATAACCTTGCGCATGACTTGGAACCGGGTTGCGCCATCGACTCTTGCCGCCTCGTCGAGGCTCTTCGGGATCGTATCTAAGAAGCCCTTGAATACGTAATATCCCATACCAGAGGAAGCGAAGTAAACCAAGATAAGTCCGGGAACTGCGCCCTCCTGAGTGAGTCCCATGCTCTTTAAGATGTAGTAAAGGATAATCATCGTCAAGAAGCCCGGGAACATGCCTAAGATAAGCATTGCGTTCATTAAGAACTTTCTGCCCTTGAAGCGAAGTCTCGAAAGAGCGTAAGCCATCATCATGACCATCATTGTCTGCAGAACTGCGTTGCAGCAGGCGCAGATAAGAGTATTAGCATACCATTTGAGGAATGACGTTTCCGTGAAAAGTTCCACATAGTTGTTGATACTCCATTCCTTGGGAAGTATATAACCTACTTGCGCATGTGTTTCACCCCGGAAGGACTGCAGGAGAATAAAGACGAACGGAATCAGCCAGATAATCGACATGACAACCAAGATTATGTATATGGCAGTGTTCGAAAGTATTCTGTTTCTTTTAATACTTGACGCCTTTTTCATTACTGGAAGTCCTCCTCGTTCTTCATAGACGGCATGACGTTATATACAATAAGCGAAATTACCGCCACGACTATAAATACCATTACGCCAATGACTGCCGCTAACTTATAGTCGTTGTTAGTTACCGTCAGTCGGTAGAGCCATGTTATCAAGAGGTCGGTCTTACCTGCACTGTTCGAGAGAGTGTAGGGCGCACCTCCTGTGAGAAGATAGATGACGTTGAAGTTGTTCATGTTTCCGGTGAAGCTCGTAAGCAGATACGGACCGGTTACGAAGAACATATAGGGAAGAGTGATCTTGAAGTACTGCTGAACCGGGTTTGCACCGTCGATTCTGGCAGATTCATAGAGGTCGGACGGAATGTTCATGAGTACACCGGTAGTGATAAGCATCAGGTATGGTACACCGACCCAGATGTTTACAAGGATTACCATGACTCGTGCCATCGTAGCATCCGTCCAGAACGGAATTGCCGTCTCGATTATTCCGTTACCGATGAGGAATCGGTTGATAAGTCCCTCGTCAGAGAACATCTTTGAAACATAAAGAAGCGAGATGAACTGAGGAATAGCGATTGTAAGTACCAAGATTCCTCTCCAGAGCTTCTTAAGCATGATGCCCTTCTTGTTGATCATCATTGCGACGAACATACCAAGGAAGTAGTTGGAGAAGGTTGCAAAGAATGCCCAGATAAGTGTCCACGAGAGAAGCTCGCCGAACGTAGCCGAGAAGGTTGAAGTTCCGTTGCCCCATGTGAACAGCTCGTTGAAGTTGTCCCATCCTACCCATTCAAAGAGGTTCGTGGGCGGGGTGTGGTTGTAGTCGTAGTTTGTGAATGCAATCATAATCATCAGTACAATCGGGATTACTGTGAAGATTACGATGCCTAAAACAGGAAGAGCCAGAACAGTCTTGTGGAACTGGTCGTCAACGAGGGACTTCAGGTCGTCCTTGCCGGACTTGAGCTTCTTGCCCTTTGCCAAGATTGCCTGAGCCTCTTTATTCTGCTTGATGTTGAGACGCCACGTATAGATAAAGCAGAATACGAAGAGTATGGATAATACTCCGTAAATCATAATCTGCAGGTTATTGTCACCGTAGACAACGGTATCAACTTCATAATCAATACCGGCAATAGTCTCTATGGTCTTCTGCGTAGTTGTTACAGCGAGATTCGTGAACGAAAGCTTCGCTATCCAAGCCACGCCCCAGACGGCAGTATAGACGATGAATACCACCTCAAAGAGGAAGAAGAGAATTCCTCTCATAATCTGCCCTCTTGCAATAGAGCCGAAGCCCATTACGACAAATGAAACCCTTGTCTTCCAATCGCCGTTCTTGAATGTCAGGAATATATCCAGAAATTCGTTTGCGACCGCAAGACCGAAGTTTTTGAAAGCCCTGCCTATTGAGCAGATAAGACGCCAGAGCTTGTTCGGAATATCCAAGATGAAGTTCCAGATGGAAAAGAGCAGTCTCATCGGTTTGCTATAATGCAGATATTTCTGTTCTTTTGCGGTTATTTTATCAGCCATTTCTATCCTCCTATAGATATTACCCTTACATCGGGCGGGCTGCCCTTTTCCATATGGAAATTCCCCGTTCGGAAAGTCCCCTCGGAATGAAAAAACAAAAGGAGGTCGGGGCGAACCCCAACCCCCTTCGGTTGATGTTAAGTTAGGTTTTCAGTTATTCTGAAAATCAGTTGGCAACAACGGTGATAGTAGGTGTATCGCCGGTGGTGTCGAGGGTTACATGGTAAGAACCGGGATCAACAACGATGTTGTTGTCGCTACCTTCAGTTCCTACAGAACCTTCGGTAAGGTGAGTGTAGCCGATACCGACTGAATCATAATCGCCTGCATCCCAAGCACCGTACATAACAACTCTGAATCCGGACTCGCCGACTACAGTGATGTCATATTCCCAGATACCAACGTAAGGATCGTCAGATTCAACCTGATTGTCAGTGAGGACATACTCGCCGTTCTCGCCGCCTGTGCAGCTCCAGCTTACGTCCATATCGCCGACGATAACCCAGCCCTCGTTAGCGGCATTGGAGAGAATGCTCTCAAGACCAGCAGAATAAGTGTCGAGGATTGCCTGAATGTCGTCGTCAGAGGGATCGGTAGTTCCGAGAGCCTGAATGGAAGCTCCGATAGCCTTGGAGGTATCCCACCAAGAGTTAGGATACTGACCCTGAGGAGTTGCGTACTCACTCTGAGCAGAAAGTGCTGCCAAAGCGATGTTCTCCTGAACAGCGTCACTTGCCTGAACATTGAGGTTAGTGGGTCCCCAAGCGAGAGTATCAAATCTCTCCTGCTGGCACTCCTCGCTGACGAGGTAAGCAGCTACAGACTGGCAGTAAGCAGCCTTGGTGGAGTCGGTCTGAGGCTTGACACCAAGAAGCTTGTTGCCGGAGTAAGAGCCCAAGTGATAGGTCTCGCCGTCAACGGTGAAGCTCCAGAGCTCAGCACAACCCAAGTTGTCGCCGAGTGCTTCATAAGCAGCAGAATAATCCCAAGTACCGGAAACTACTACTGCAGCGTCGCTGTAGAACGAAGAAACGGATGAAGAGTTTACGAATACTGAACTGTTGATGAGCTCAGCCATTCCCTTGCAGGCGATGATGCCGGCTGCGGAATTCCAGTCGTCAGAGTAGCTGGTGAAGGTTCCGTCAGAGTCGGTGGACCATTCGGACTCACAGCCAGTAGCGAAGAAGTAAGCTGCAGAATACCAACCGGAATCGGTAAGCTCGAAAGCGATGGTCTTGCCAGCTGCGGAAACAGCCTCGATAAGAGCGGTCTGATCGGTAAGAATGGACTCGTCGGTGATGACGCTCTTGTCATAGAAGACGAAGTAGCCGTTATCAGCGGTAAGCGGGAAAGCATAGATGGTGTCGTTAACGGTTGCAGCCGCTACGGAACCTGCATCGTTCTCAGAGGTGATGGTCTCGGACAAAGAGCTCGAAACAGCGGTGAGTGCACCAGCCTGAACGAGTCTTGCGAGCTGATCCTGAGCGAAGAAGTAGATGTCTGCGCCGGCGGTAACGTCGGTGATCATGTTGGTTGCGGCTTCACTCTCAGATACCGGTTCAACGGTGAACTGAATGGAAGTGCCGTTAGCTTCGTTGTATGCTTCGAGCTGAGAAGTTGTCAGATCAACAGCTTCCTCAGGGCACCATACTGTGATGGAGATCGAGCTGGTATCGACAGAGCTGTCGGTGTTTGCAGAACTGTCGCTGCTGCTGTCGCTTGAGTCATCGCTTGAGGTTGAGCCGCAAGCAACGAGAGAAAGAAGCATGATAGCAGAAAGAAGTACAGCGAGAATTCTGCGCCAATTTGTTTTCATGGTAGTTTCCTCCTTGGAAAGAAGTATTTTGATATTATGCCCCACAGTCGCAAGTGATGTGCAAATATTAAACGGGGCATTTATGTATTTTGCACAAGCCTATTTTATACCTTTTGTACGAAAATGTCAACACAAAAAGCGAAAATTTATTGAGATTTTTTACAAGGCTCACACGGATTTCACATAGAACGGCTTGGGAAGCGGGTTGGGCTCATGTCGTCTCCGAAAAAATTCTGAACTCCCCCAGTGCAGGCAGTGCGTTGCCGGCATAGTCAAACATACATTGGTTCGCCCATTCGTTTCCGTCCGTCTTGTCTTCCTCGTGGATGTACTTTCTCGCACCTTCGCTTGCCCATGTGCCTTTGGGGCTGGGAATCCATGCGGGTTCCCAGTAGTAGACGCCGCCGAAGTTCTTCACTTCCGGGAGCAGCTCCAACAGCTTGTGGACAAACTGCTTCTGTCCCTCGATGCTGATGGGATATGGAAGCGGCTGTCCCTCTTCGGGAACATAGCTGTGGTCTACCACAAGATGCTGACCGCTGCCGGCGGGGTCGAAGTGATCCTTGGTGAAAGCATAGGAGGTCTCGACGACGTAGAGCTCCTTGTCGTAACGCTCAGCCATGTCCTGCATATTGGCGATGAGCTCATCGAAAGAGTGATGCCAGTAGGGGTAGTAGCTTAAGCCTATGGCGTCGAAGTCCAAGCCATGGGAAACCATATTGTCAAAGAATTCACGGTATCTTGGGTTGTCGAAGCTCCGCTCGAGGTGGATGACCACTTTGGCACTCGTTTCACTTCTCACGCCCGCTACTCCGGCTTTAAGAAGCTCGCAGAGGTTGTCATAGCCGTCGTGACAGCCTTTCTCCTCATTCCAAGTGAGTCTGCCGTATTCCCAGAGCATTCCTCCGGTTATCTCGTTGCCGACCTGAACCATGTCCGGCTCACAGCCGTTTGCTTTGAGGTGAGCAATCACCTCCACAGTGTAGTCATGAACGGCGGTTTTGAGCTCTTCGAAGCTCAAGCCTTTCCACGCTTTCGGAATCGTCTGCTTCGACGGGTCGCACCAGAAATCGCTGTAGTGGATGTCGAGTAGGAAGCTCATTCCTGCGGCTTTCACACGCTTCGCAAGGGATGTGACTCTCGGTAAATCACATGTTCCTGCGCCGTAGCTTTCGCCGTTCTCGTCAAACGGGTTGTGCCAGAGGCGAAGACGGATGGAATTGACGCCGTAGCTCCCGAGAATAGCGATAAGGTCGCCATCTTTGCCGTGGTCGTAAAACTTTATTCCCTCTTCCTCAAGGTCGTAAAGCGTAGATATATCCATGCCTATTTCATACTTGCTCATGGTTTAGTCCTTTCTTGAAAGTGCGAAGTCGTCGAAGTGCGCCCATGTTGCCGCTTCACCGGTCGATTTGATGCCGACGGTTATGTCGGTGGTTTCGGTAACGGTGAATTCTATGGTCGTCTGAACCCAATCGCTCCATGTATCACCCCATGTGATTTCCGCCTCGTATGTCTCATCTCCGACGGTGACATAGAGCGTACACTCGGGATAGTTATAGTTCTCCATCGCACTTCTTGCGTAGACGGAGAATGTATACGTTCCTGCCGTGAGGTTGTAGATTTCCTGACTGAGGGTGTTCTCGAACGCAGACGAGCACCAGATATTGAGGTTATTGCTTCCCGAGCGTGCATTCTTCGACTCAACTCTGTAGGAGTTGTCCGTTCCGGTCATGCTCCAGCCGGTGATATTGTCAAAGTCCTTGACGTCGGCAGAAATAGTGTCATCATCAAAGCTTCCGTTCTTGAGGTAGTCATAGTAAGTGGTAACGGTGGCGGTTACGTCATAGTCGACGCCTCCGCAGGTCACCGTGCCGGTTACGGTATACTCTCCCGCACCGTCAATTGCAGCTATCTCATCCTCATTCCAAGTTATATCAAGCTCAACCCAGCGATCCAAGTCCGTAAGAGCGGTGACAGTTTCCGGGAGTGCAATTTCTTCGGAAGAAGACAGGTCGACCATACAGCTGATTTCGGTGTTTATCTCAAGGATATTTTCCTCGGCTGTTCCCGAATCACGCATAAGCTTGAATGCGTTCAGACTGGCAAGAGGATTTCCGTCGAAGTCGAAGAGAGCCTGATTTGCCCATGAAACTGTTCCCTCTCCTCCGCCGTCGCCCTGAGCTTCGAGGTAGTCGTGGGCGTAGTCTGTCGCCCATGAAGTTCCCTCCAAAGGAAGCCATGCCGGCTCCCAGTAGAAAGTGCCGATGCCGGTATCAACCGAAGCTATAACCTCGTTGACGTCGTGGATGTATGAAGCCTGACCCTGAACGGTAGCCTTGTAGCCGCCGGTTTCCTCAAGGTCGGAGCTGAAGATGTTTGCCGTATACTCATTCGAGTCGTCGCCGTAGCCGTAGGAGTACTCCATTACGCAAATCTTCTGGTCGTAGTTTTCGGCGAGCTTCTCGACGCAGTCTTGGAAATCGGACATAGAGCCGTGCCAGTAGGAGTAGTAGCTAAGACCGATGACGTCAAACTCGACTCCTGCGGTGATGAGTTCATCCAATTTGCCGGAGATGGACGAATAGGTTGCACCGTTGGCGAGGTGGACGACAGTAAGAATGTCTTCGTCATAGTCCTTTACAGCCGACATTGCCGACGACATGTATATCGCCTGATATGTAGCGGTCTTGCCGTTGGGGTACATGATGCCGTTGTTGACCTCGTTGCCGGTCTGAACCATCGACGGGAGGCATCCCGCCTCATCGAAAGCCTGCAAAACGCTGTAGGTATAGTCGTAAATTACCTGCCTCAGCTCTTCACTGGTGTAGTCCTCCCACTCACGGGGGATGGTCTGCTTTGAGGGATCAGCCCAGAAGTCGCTGTAGTGGAAGTCGAGGCAAACCTGCATTCCTGCCGCAACTGCACGCTTGGCGATTTCGATGTCGGTCTCAAGGTCGTTTCCGCCGCCGCCGAAGCTGTTGCCGTCCTCGTCATAGGGGTCGTTCCAGAGGCGGATTCTTACGTAGTTGACGCCATATGAGGCGAGGAGCTCAAAGATGTCAGTCTCATTGCCGTCTTCATCATAGAACTTTCCGCCGGCGTTTTCGACCTCGATGATTGAAGACAGGTCGACGCCGAAGATGAAGTCATCGGAAAGCCCCTCAATCTCGCTGACCTGAATTCCATAGTCGGAATAATCAAATTCTTTGTTGCTGTCTCCGCATGCGCAGAGGGCTGTTATCGCCAGAACGCCGCAGAGAAGAATGGTTAATATCAGTTTAAAGTGTTTCATAGTATCACCTCAAGGTTTTCTTACCCTCTAATAATATTGTAAAATCCCCCAAATGTCAAGCCTGAATTCAAAAAGAATTATGCAAACTGCCGCCAGCTTGGTATAAGAAAACCGCAAGGCTTCTTACCTTGCGGCTATGTAGTAATCGTATGTCCATTTGTAACGGACGGCGTGGAAGCTTTCGCCGGTCAGACCGAAGTGCCGTCCCTGCCATGTGAACATGAGCGTCTTGCCATAGTAGAGCATATCCATTCCAGTTATCTCGGAAAAGTCAAATTTTGCGCCGCCTATCTCTAATCTGTCAGAATAGCCCCTGATTTCCGTTTCCTGAAGAGTGACTCTCTCGTGATTCGGGGCGATTTCGTAGAATCTGAGGTCGGAATCGGTGAAGAGGAGCTCGTCCGGCTGCTTCTCAGATAAGTCTTCCGCAAACTTCTTTTCAACCCACTTGCCCCAGTCATAGACGTTATCAAACGGGAGGTCTTCGCCCTCTAAGAAACCGTATTCGTTATACTTTCCGTTCATTCCGCAGTGGGGGCATCTGAAAGTGTCGTCGCAGGTTTCAAGAGTATTGTACTCACCGCACTTGGGGCAGATGACGAGGTAGTTTTCAAGCCCCTCGGCAAGGCGTTTGCCGGTGTAGCGGCTCATTTCCTTTCGCTGGGTTTCATAGGCGTTATCATATATGTCACGGTTGATGAGGTCTGTTATCTCTTGGGGTGTCATCTTTGCGACTTCTTCTGCAGTAAGATAGCTCTTTATCTCGCCCCACATCTTGCCCTTTCGGGTTGTGTATGCCCACCTCGGGGCGGTGAAGTAGCCTCCGCCAAGGTGATATGTAACAAGACCGCACTTGCCGGATTTGCAGAGTTTTCCGATGCTGTCCGAGAGCTTTTCCGTCTCACCGTTAAAGGAACGGCTGCCCTCCGGGAAGAGCATGATGCTGTGCCCCGACCTTAGACGCCTTATAATCTCCTTTACTGCCGCAGTGTCGGCATCGGCTTTATACATTGTTATCGGGTGGAAGAAGAAATCGAGCACAGGAAAAATCTTCTTTGAAGCGATATGCTCGCCTCCGACAATATACATCTGCCTCGGAGATGCGCAACCGACCATTATCATGTCGATTTCGGTAAGGTGGTTTGAAATCACCAAGCAGGGCTCTTTGAGCTTGAGATACTTAGTTTTGAAGCCATATCTTATATACATATATGGTCTTGCAATTACCCAGAGAAAGCTCCAGAGGGCTTTGTGTAGCCCCGAACGCTTTATTTTGCTCTTCCGGGTCTTTTTCTTGTCGTCAGGCACGGCTTCTCACTCTTTTCCGTCTTTATTTCTGAGTCGTTTTATCTCATAGAGGAGTATAAGAACTATGACAAAGATAGCCCCTGCACCAATCAGTATGAGATCAGCAGTATCAAAGTCTGCAAATCCCGAATCCCTGAGATTTATGAGAAGCATTATGACTCCCGAAACCGCCAAGAGCACGCCTATAATCAGGTTACAGCTCGAGACCTTTATCTTGTTTGCAAGGCTCGCCGAAATCTGAGCCGCTATAAGGGTGAACACGACGCAGATTGCAAGCTGGGACAAATCCGGCATGCCGTTGATTGCAAAGTGGGAAATCGCTCCTATCAGGGCAGTGAATGTCATGATGAACACGCTTGTACCGACGGCGGTCTTGAGAGCATAGCCCATCACAATCGTCAGGATGAAGAGCATCATCATTCCTCCGCCTGTGCCCTGAAATCCGCAGACAAATCCGGTGTATGCTCCCAGAAGCACAGCGAATATCGTTCTTGTCTTCTCCGAAAATACATGCGCATGGTTACTATCGGCAGGCTTTATTAAAAACCATAGCCCCAGTCCAAGGGAGATAAGCACCGTCCAATAGGTCATGGCGGTGTCGCCTATGTCGGTAGACGAGACAAAGAAGCCGACCACACTTCCGATTATAGCAAAGCTTATGACCGAAGCAAGAAGCGGTATGCATCGCTTTATGTCGATATTTCCGTGACGATAGTATGTCAAAGAGCTTGCCCCGGAAGCAAGTACATCCGAAGCAAGTGCTATTCCTATCGCCTCATAAGAGGGTATTCCCAAGAAAGTTACAAGTATCGGCGAGATGTAAACAGCCGCCGAAAGCCCGGCAAATCCGGTTGCTACGCCTGCCCCTATCCCTGCAAGCGCACAGATCAAGAATTCAAACATTATTCTCCCAACGCTATATCCTATAAATTATTGCATGACCGGTGTCACAAACACAATAATTATAACAAAGAACGTTCTCGCGTTCAATCCTCTTCATCAAACATTCACTTTTCTTCGGCAATTTTCATCTCCTGAGCGGCGCACGAGTCGACAAACTGCTCTGCGGCTCTTGGGGTGAAGCCGCCCTTGCGGAGTGCAAATGCACAGGCTTTCACTTCGACATCGTCAGACCACTCGAGCTTCATTTCCTCGAA
This sequence comes from Oscillospiraceae bacterium, assembly GCA_021203065.1. Taxonomy (GTDB): domain Bacteria; phylum Bacillota; class Clostridia; order Oscillospirales; family Ruminococcaceae; genus Faeciplasma. The sequence goes on along the minus strand of JAJQBX010000025.1, from coordinate 133,534 downwards.
CAGTCCCCTGACTATCTCCAAATATCCCTGCTTTGAGGGCTTTGTGAAGAGGATTACGAGCCCGAAACGCTCGGACATGGAAATCTGCTCCTGCATCGTGTCTCCACGGTGGATGTCGTCGCCGTCACGGTCGGAGAAGCTCTCCTTGACAAGATGCCGGCGGTTACTCGTCACATAGATAACAGTGTTCGGGGACTGGACGGATGCTGAGCCCTCTAAAATTGCTTTCAGGGAGCTGAAATTGTCGTCATCTGCGCTGAAAGACAGGTCGTCTATGAAGATGATGAACTTGAGAGGATTGTCCCTGACAGACTCCATCACGTGGGGGATGTCACGAAGCTGATCCTTTCGCATTTCGATGAGCCGAAGCCCTTTCGGCGCGAAATAGTTCGCAACCGCCTTGACGCTCGACGACTTGCCCGTTCCTGCGTCACCATAGAGAAGTGTGTTGGCGCAAGGGCGGTTCTCAAGGAATGCAAGAGTATTCCCGATGAGCTGCTCACGCTGGCTTTCGTAGCCGATGAGATGGGATAGCTTGGTTTTATCCGGAGAGCGAAGCGGCGTGATTTCGCCGTCTACGACACGGAACATGACGTTTTTGGCGTAGATTCCATAGCCGGTTGAGCCGACGTTAAGGGCTCTTCTCTCATATTCCGAAACAAAGTCGAATTTTGTCGAACTGAATTCGGGAAGATAGCCGTGGTAGCCGGTGAATACTCTTAAGTCCTGCGATGTAAGACCGGACAGCTCTGTGAAGATCCCAAGCTCCTCTCTTAAACAGTTCGCCAGAACATCAGGAATTTCGAGATTCTCTGAACGGAGCTTTATGTAGTCGTTCTCGTCCTCCGAAACGGCGTCCATAAGGTAGCTTCCGAAGTCGTAGCCGTGCCTGAAGAGCTCACTCACGAAATCGGCATAAAGAGCTATTCTTCCAGAACCCTCCTCTGAATCCAGAAGACGGCGAAGCGAGGCTAAAACCTCGCCCCGGGTTACGCCTCTGAAAAGAACTATTGAATCAAGCTTATTCAAAAGCTCGCCAAAATCGAACATTTTCAGTCACTTCCTAAAGTTTAAAGCCGTGCAATTATTGCATCGGTCATTTCGGTTGTCGAAAGCGGTGTAGCACCACTGTCACCGATAATATCCGCAGTTCTCAAGCCGTCATTAAGCACCTTATCAACTGCCGCCTCGATGCAGTCAGCCTCGTCCATAAGTGAGAACGAATAGCGGAGCATCATTGCCGCAGACAAAATGGTCGCAATCGGGTTGGCGATTCCCTTTCCTGCGATGTCGGGAGCAGAGCCGTGGATGGGCTCATACATGCCACGTGTGTTGTCGCCGAGTGATGCTGACGGAAGCATGCCGATTGATCCGGTGAGCTGTGAAGCCTCGTCGGAAAGGATGTCGCCAAACATGTTTGAGGTGACGATGACGTCGAACTGGGAGGGATTTCTGACAAGCTGCATCGCCGCATTGTCGACGAGCATATCTGTGCAGGTGACGCCCTCATATTCTTTCTCAATCTCGTGGATTGTCTTTCTCCAAAGCCTTGAGGTTTCTAAGACGTTAGCCTTGTCGATGCTGGTGACTTTGCCACGGCGTTTCTTTGCCGTCTCGAATGCGACACGGGAAATTCTTTCGATTTCGAATCTTGAGTAACACTCAGTGTCATAGGCTTCCTCGCCGTATTTGCCGGTTCTATATCCCCTGTCGCCGAAGTAGATGCCGCCGGTGAGTTCACGGACAATCATGATGTCAAAGCCGCCGGAAGCGATGTCCTCCCTGAGCGGGCAGTCGCCCTTGAGTGCAGGATAGAGCTTTGCAGGGCGAAGATTTGTGAAGAGTCCAAGCGCCGCCCTGATGCCAAGAAGTGCCTTTTCGGGACGCTTTTCACCCGAAAGGTTGTCCCACTTCGGACCTCCGACTGCGCCCAAAAGAACGCTGTCGGAAGCAAGACAGCCGTCGACGGTTTCTTTCGGCAAAGGCTCGCCGCACTCGTCGATAGCCGCACCGCCGATCAGATACGGTGTAAACTTAAATTCATGCCCGAATTTCTCACCGACAGCCTCAAGCACTCTCACTGCGCTGTCAACAATCTCCGGACCAATTCCGTCTCCTCTGAGAAGAGCTATATTGTATGTCATAGAAATCACCCCACTACGCCTTTCTTTACCGCTTCAACGAGTCCTCCGGCAGAAATTATATTCTGAATAAACTCCGGAAATGGCTCAGACTGATACTCTTTTCCGGTGGTTTTGTCAGTTATGACGCCGGTTGAGAAGTCTACCGACACCTCATCGCCGTCAGCGATTTCGTCAGCCGCCGCAGGGCATTCGACTATTGCAAGACCGATGTTGATCGAATTGCGGTAGAAGATTCTTGCAAAGCTCTTGGCGATTACGACTGAAATGCCGCTCGCTTTTATTGCCGCCGGTGCATGCTCACGGGAAGAGCCGCAACCGAAGTTCTCGCCGGCGACTATCAGGTCTCCGGGCTTTACTTTCTCGTGGAATTTGCTATCTAGATCCTCCATGCAGTGAGCCGCCAAGAATTCCGGCTCGCTGGAATTCAAATATCTTGCGGGGATGATGACGTCGGTGTCGACGTTGTTTCCATACTTGATTACTTTTCCGGTGCTGATCATTTTGTCGCCTCCCTCGGGTCAGAGATTACTCCTGCCAGTGCGCTTGCCGCCGCTGTTGCGGGACTTGCAAGATAAACTTCCGAAGTGGGGTCTCCCATTCTTCCGACGAAGTTTCTGTTTGTCGTGGAAATGCATCTTTCGCCGTGCGCCAGAACTCCCATATATCCTCCAAGACAAGGTCCGCAGGTAGGAGTTGAGACTATACAACCGGCTTCGATGAAGTCCTTGATGAAGCCCTCTTCGAGGCAGCGAAGATAGACCTTCTGCGTTGCAGGGATGATAATGACCCTAAGACCGTCTGCAACCTTGTGACCCTTGATTATCTCCCATGCGGTCTTTATGTCGTCATAAAGTCCGTTGGTGCATGAACCGATTACAACCTGATCAATCTTTACCTCACCTATCTCGTCGACGGTGTGGGTGTTCTCCGGAAGATGCGGAAATGCGACTGTCGGCTTGATTTCACTGAGATTAATCTTTATAACCTCGTCATACTCGGCGTCGGGGTCGGCATGGAAAATCTTCGGCTCACGCTGTGCATGCTCTTTCTCGTACTCAAGAGTTTTGTCGTCGACTTCGAAGATGCCGTTCTTTGCACCGGCTTCTATAGCCATGTTGCAGATGGTGAAGCGGTCGCTCATCGAGAGATTGTGCGCTCCCTCTCCGGTGAACTCCATCGAACGATAGAGTGCGCCGTCGACGCCAATCATGCCGATTATGTGAAGTATCACGTCCTTGCCGCTGACTGATGGAGAAAGCGAACCTGAAAGCTCAAACTTTATAGCAGACGGGACTTTGAACCAAGCCTTGCCGGTTGCCATTCCGAAAGCCATGTCTGTTGAGCCGACACCGGTCGAGAATGCGCCGAGTGCGCCATAGGTGCAGGTGTGGGAGTCTGCGCCGATGGTGACGTCTCCGCTGACAACCAGACCGCTTTCCGGAAGAAGTGCATGCTCAATTCCCATTCTTCCGACGTCATAAAAGCCGTCCATGGTGTGCTCACGGCAGAAGTCACGGCAAATCTTGCACTGCTCAGCTGCCTTGATGTCCTTGTTCGGGACGAAGTGATCCATGACCATGGTGACTTTATCTTTATCAAAGACGTCAGGAAGTCCCATCTTGTTGAATTCTCTTATGGCAGGGGGACATGTTACGTCGTTGCCGTGAACACGGTCTAAATCGCACAGGACGAGCTGACCCGCTTCGAGCTTTTCTGCTCCGCAATGAGCAGCCAGTATCTTTTGTGAGAGTGTCATTCCCATGTAGCTTAGCCTCCTGTTACTTTATGTTTATAATTGCGCCCTTGTCGGCAGATGAGACCATTCTTGCGTATCTCTTAAGGTAGCCGCTTAAGTTGTCGTTGGTCTTGAGCTTATCGGTCTTGCGACGCTCCGAAAGCTCTTCATCACTTACTTCAAGATGAATCTTATGCTCGGGGATGTTGATGGAAATCATATCGCCCTCGTGGATATAGGCGATTGTTCCGCCATTTGCCGCTTCGGGTGAAACGTGACCAATTGCCGCTCCACGTGTAGCTCCTGAGAAGCGTCCGTCGGTGATGAGGGCAACCTCTTTATCGAGCCCAGCTCCTGCAATTGCTGATGTCGGAGAGAGCATTTCTCTCATGCCCGGTCCGCCTGCAGGTCCCTCATAGCGGATAACTACGACGTCGCCAGCCTTGATTCCGCCGGCATAGATTACCTTGATGCACTCCTCCTCGCTGTTGAAGACTCTTGCTGGTCCACGGTGAACGAGCATTTCGGGGGCAACTGCGCTTCTCTTGACTACGCAACCGTTTTCTGCGACGTTTCCGAAGAGAACTGCGATTCCACCGGTCTTTGAGTAAGGATTATCTATATCACGGATGACGGTGTTATTGAGATTCTCGACATTTGCGATATTCTCAGCCATAGTCTTACCTGTGCAGGTCATGACATCGGTGGTAATTAAATTCTTCTTTGAAAGCTCCTTAAGGACTGCATAAACTCCTCCTGCCTCGTTGAGGTCCTCCATGTAGGTGGGTCCTGCGGGAGCAAGATGGCAGAGGTTCGGGGTTCTCTCGCTTATCTCGTTTACGAGAGGAAGATTGAACTCAACGTCGCACTCGTTGGCGATTGCCGGGAGGTGGAGCATAGAGTTGGTCGAGCAGCCGAGAGCCATGTCGGCGGTGAGGGCATTGTAGATAGCCTCTTTAGTCATGATGTCACGGGCTCTTATATTCTTTCTCACGAGCTCCATAACCTGCATTCCGGCTCTCTTGGCAAGATCGATTCTTGCTGAATATGCCGCAGGGATTGTGCCGTTGCCACGGAGTCCCATTCCCATTACTTCTGTCAGGCAGTTCATCGAGTTTGCTGTGTACATTCCTGAGCATGAGCCGCAGGACGGGCAGGCTTTCATCTCGTATTCACGGAGCTTTTCAGCCGACATCTTTCCTGCCGAATATGCGCCTACTGCCTCGAACATGCTTGAAAGACTGGTCTTGTGACCGTCAACGTGACCGGCAAGCATAGGTCCGCCGGAGACGAAGATTGTCGGAAGATTGAGTCTTGCCGCCGCCATAAGAAGTCCCGGGACGTTCTTGTCGCAGTTAGGAATCATGACGAGCCCGTCAAAGCCGTGAGCCTTGACCATTGCTTCTGTTGAATCGGCGATGAGATCCCTTGTTACGAGGGAGTATTTCATTCCTTCGTGACCCATCGCTATACCGTCGCAGACTGCGATTGCGGGGAAGACAATCGGAGTTCCTCCCGCCATTGCAACGCCTATCTTGACAGCTTCTGTAATCTTATCCAAATTCATATGCCCCGGGACAATTTCATTATAGGAGCTTACTATACCGATAAGAGGACGATTTAATTCCTCCTCGGTGAGTCCCAGAGCGTTATAAAGGGAACGGTGAGGTGCATTCTCAAACCCGTCCACAATTCTATCCTTAACCATCACGAATCTCCTTATTTTAAAAATCTGTCGCCGAACGGCGACACAGTCATTGTACATTGTACATCGTACATTGTACATTGTACATTATTGGCAAGAGCCGCAGCAGTTGCTGCCACGGCTCAGCCCAATAGAACTAAATCAGTTGTTGATGAGCTTATCCTCGTCGCTCCAGCTGTAGAGCTTGCGGATTTCTCTGCCGACTACCTCGGAGGGGTGCTCCTTGGCTTTCTTTCTCATGGCGTTGAAGTGAACCTGACCGCCGGCGTCGGACATGTCGAGGAGGAATTCCTTTGCAAATGTGCCGTCCTGAATGTCGGAAAGAATCTTCTTCATTGTCTTCTTGGTCTCATCTGTGATGAGCTTAGGACCTGTGACATAATCGCCATACTCAGCTGTGTTGGAGATGGAGTATCTCATTCCCTCGAAGCCGCTCTGGTAGATGAGGTCTACTATGAGCTTCATCTCGTGGATGCACTCGAAGTATGCGTTTCTCGGGTCGTAGCCAGCCTCGCAGAGGGTCTCAAAGCCTGCCTGCATGAGTGCGCAGACGCCGCCGCAGAGAACTGCCTGCTCACCGAAGAGGTCGGTTTCGGTCTCGGTTCTGAATGTGGTCTCAAGTACACCTGCTCTTGCGCCGCCGATACCGAGAGCATATGCAAGACCGATGTCGAGAGCGTCGCCTGTAGCGTCCTGCTCAACAGCGATAAGGCACGGAACGCCCTTACCTGCCTGATATTCGCTTCTGACGGTGTGACCGGGTCCCTTGGGGGCGATCATGATGACGTTGACGTCCTTAGGCGGCTTGATGCAGCCGAAGTGGATATTGAAGCCGTGTGCAAAAGCCAAGGTCTTTCCTGCGGTGAGGTTCGGAGCGATGCTCTCCTTATAGAGCTTTGCCTGAAGCTCATCGTTGATGAGGATCATGATGATGTCCGCATTCTTTGCAGCTTCTGCAGAGGTCATGACCTTTAAGCCTGCCGCCTCAGCCTTAGCCCATGACTTACTGCCTTCGTAGAGACCCACGATTACGTCAACTCCACTGTCGTGAAGATTGAGGGCATGCGCATGTCCCTGAGAGCCGTAGCCGATGATGGCAACCGTCTTGCCGTTAAGGCGAGAGAGGTCGCAGTCCTGCTGATAAAAGATTCTGTTTTCCATGATTTTTTGTCTCCTTAGATAAAACTATATTTTAGTTTGCCATTTGGGTCAGATAAATTCGTCCGGATTGAGCCCCTCGAGCATATTCGAAGAGCCTTTCTGGAGTGCCACAACGCCGGTACGGCAGAGCTCAACTATTCCGAGCTCCCTTACCATCTCGATGAAAGCGTCAAGCTTGTCGGTCGTTCCGGTTACTTCAATACTGAGAGTGTTGACAGAATAGTCGACAATTTTAGCCTTGAAGATGTCGAGTGCCGAAAGAAGCCTCTGGTGGTTTTCGGGATCGTTGCGGACTTTTACGAGCATCAGTTCCCTTTGCAGAGCCTTTGAGTCCTCGATATACTCGACCTTCTTGACGTTGAAGAGCTTGCGGAGCTGATTTATCATCTGGTCTCTTGCGTAGCCGTCGCCGCTCATTGTTATTGTGATACGGGAGTATTCGGGGGACTCGGTCACACCAACTGTCAGTGAGTCGATATTGAAGCCACGGCGGGTGAACATGCTCGTAACACGTGACAGAACGCCGAACTTGTTTTCAACGTATACCGCTATTACAAATCTTGATTCATTAGCCACTTGTCAGTCCTCCTTTGCCTTAGCTTCTACTATGATGTCTTCAATTGCTCCTCCGGGAGGAAGCATAGGAAGAACGAACTCGTCCATATCGATTCTGCAATCAATAAGGGTTACCTTGTCGCTTTCGTAAGCCTTCTGGAACTCACGGCGGAACTTCTCAGGAGTGTCGCACATGACTCCCTTTGCGCCGAACGCTTCTGCAAGCTTGACAAAGTCGGTCGGGCGGTTGAGAGTTGTGTTCGAGTAGTGGTGATTGTAGAACAGCGTCTGCCACTGGCGAACCATTCCCAGAGTACCGTTATTCATAAGAACTATCGTGAGCGGAACGTGGGTATTCACTGCGGTGCAGAGCTCATTTAAGTTCATTCCGAAGCTTCCGTCGCCGGTGATGAGTACTGTCTTGTCGCCTGTTCCGACGCATGCGCCAATTGCCGCTCCCATTCCGAAGCCCATCGTTCCCAAGCCGCCGCTTGAAACTATCTTGCGGGGCTTCTGGAAATTGATGTACTGGCAAGCCCACATCTGGTGCTGACCGACGTCGGTTGCAATTATCGTGTCTGCGTCCTTTATCTCGTTTATCGTCTGCATGACGAAGTGGGGCGTAAGTCCCTTGTCCTCGTGCATGTAGGATTTCTCAAGACGCTTGAGCTCCTTGATGTGATACATCCAGTCGGGGTTCTTTCTCGGTTCAACTCCGTCTATAATCTTCCGGAGCGAAACGGAAATATCTCCGCATACACCGACATTTGCCGGAATGTTCTTGTTTATCTCAGCAAAGTCGAGGTCGATATGAATTATCGATGCTCCCTTTGCAAATCTCGATTTGTCGCCGGTTGCTCTGTCGCTGAAACGTGTGCCGATGGCGATTATGACGTCGGCATCGTTACTGGCAACGGAAGAGGCGTAGTGCCCGTGCATGCCCTGCATGCCCAAGAATCTCTCGTAATCGGTTGGAATTGCTGCAAGACCCATGAGAGAACAGCCTATTACTGCGTCGATCTTCTCGGCAAGCTCCCTTACCATGTCGTAGGTTTTCGAGCCGATGACGCCGCCGCCGATGTGGATATAGGGACGGGACTTGGTGTTGAGGAGCTTTATTGCCGCATCTATGTCCTCCTGCGGAGGAATCGGGTTTGGGAACTTCTCGACAACCGGCTGAGGCTCATAATCGGCTACAGCAGTCTGGATGTCCTTTGGAATATCGATAAGAACCGGTCCGGGACGCCCTGACTTTGCAATCTTGAAAGCAAGCCTTATCTGGTCGGCGAGCTTATTGACGTTATGAACAAAGAAATTGTGCTTTGTTATCGGGAGGGTGATTCCCGTGATGTCTATTTCTTGGAAGCTGTCCCTGCCGATCAAATTCTGTGGAACGTTTCCGGTTATTGCAACCATCGGAACTGAGTCGAGCATTGCGGTGGCGATTCCTGTTACCAAGTTGGTGGCACCCGGTCCTGATGTTGCTATTACAACTCCGACCTTTCCGGTGGCTCTTGAATAGCCGTCGGCGGCGTGGGATGCGCCCTGCTCGTGGGCAGTGAGAATATGGTTTATTCTGTCCCCGGCATCGTAGATGGCGTCGTAGATATTTAAGACCTGTCCGCCCGGATAGCCAAAGACGTCTGTGACACCCTGCTCAATCAGGGTTTCTATTACAATCTGCGCTCCTGTCATTTTCATATGAGACAAATTCCTCCTTTGGTTACTGGTTATTCTTATAATGTGCCAGAAGTCTGTTCACTGCACTCACAAGTGCATAGATGGACGAGACGATGATGTCGCTGTCGATTCCTGCGCCCCACTCGAGCTTGCCGTCCGCATCCTTGATTCCGACATAGGAAGCCGCTTTTGCGTTGGAGCTCACCTCAAGTGCGTGCTCGGTGTATGTATCAAGTATATAAATGCTGCCAAGCGCATTCTTTATGGCGTTGCTGACTGCGTCAAGTCTGCCATTGCCGAATGCCGTTTCAATCCTGCGCTCGCCGCCAAGGTCCATAGTCACTGTTGCCGTGATGCCATCAGGCTCCTGCTTGAAGTGAGCCTCGGGGACTTTCAGGTGGGTCTCGATATTGACGAAATCGTCCTTGAATATCTTATAGACCTCGTCCGGCTGGAGCTCCTTGTGCTCGTGGTCGGAAATGCTCTTGACGTGATAAGCAAACGCCGCACGCATCTTGGGAGGGAGGATGTGGGAGTATCTCGTTTCGAGGACATACCCGATTCCGCCGCCGCCCGACTGAGAGTTGATTCTGATGACGTCCGCCTCGTAGACTCTGCCGACGTCGGTCGGGTCTATCGGGAGATATGGAACTGTCCATACTCCGCAGTTGTGCTCCTCACGATACTTCATTCCCTTTGCTATAGCGTCCTGATGAGAACCGCTGAACGCCGCAAAGACGAGCTGACCGGAATAGGGCTGTCTTTCGTAGACATGCATCCTCGTCACTCTCTCGTATACCTCCGTGATTGCAGGGAGGTCGGAGAAGTCGAGCTCCGGGTCAACGCCCTGAGAGTACATATTGAGCGAAAGAGTTATGATGTCGACATTTCCGGTTCTCTCGCCGTTGCCGAAGAGAGTTCCCTCGATTCTGTCTGCACCTGCCAAGAGTCCCATTTCGCTGTCTGCGATGGCGCAGCCACGGTCGTTATGCGGGTGCAGAGAAACCACTATATTATCTCTGTAGTTGAGATTTTTACACATGTATTCGATCTGTGCGGCATAGACATGCGGCATCGAATGGGAAACCGTCACAGGGAAATTGTAGATGACCTTATTGTCAGGCGACGGCTTCCAGACCTCGGAGACTGCATTGCAGACCTCGAGCGAGAATTCCGGCTCAGCACCCGTGAAGCTTTCGGGGGAATATTCAAACATGATATTTCCGCCCATCTTCTCCTTGTATTCAAGGCAAAGCTTTGCGCCGGAAACGGCAATTTCCTTTATCTCTTCCTTGCTTCTCCTGAAGACCTGTTCCCTCTGGGCTACCGACACCGAATTATATAGATGCACTATTGCATTCTTTGCGCCGTCGATTGCCTCGAAGGTTTTCTTGATTATGTGTTCACGTGACTGGGTTAAAACCTGAATTGTGACGTCGTCGGGAATGAGATTATTCTCGATAAGAGCACGGCAGAATTCGTATTCCGTCTCGCTTGCGGCAGGGAAACCGATTTCGATTTCCTTGAAGCCGATCTTCACCAAAAGGTCAAAGAACTCGAGCTTTTCCTCAAGACTCATCGGAATTATAAGAGCCTGATTGCCGTCTCGCAGGTCAACACTGCACCAGACTGGTGCTTTGTCGACATATTCCTTATTGATCCAGTCATTTGTCACTGTCTTCGGCAGAAAATACTGCCGGATGTACTTTTCGTATCCCTTCATAAAACTCCTTCCTGCGTTTGGGTATAAAAAAATCTTTCACCCAAAACAACCTACGTTTAGGATAAAAGAGACGAAGTTATAGTATCTCCGCGGTACCACTCTTTTTGATGCTTTTTGCAAATTTCCGCAATTGCATCCCCTCATTTCGTGTCAACCAACACGACCGCCCTTTAACGGGAGCACCCGTTCAAACCTACTCGTTTCCTTTCAGCCGAAAGCTCAGGGATGAGTTATACCAAAGACCCGTTACCGCCTTACACCGACCGGCAGCTCTCTTGAAATCAGGTGGATGGCTTTGTTCCCGTCAACGCCTTTTCAACTATCATAAACCATATTGCCGCAAATGTCAAGCACTTTTTTTAAATTTTTCAGAAGCTTTACGGAAGCAAGAGATGTTGACTTTATGAAGAAGTGGGGCTATAATATAGTTCGTGACTATTAAAACTATGGGGTGGAATATGGAACTATATAAGTATGAGACTCACCTGCACACCTCTCAGGGCTCGCTCTGCTCCTGCTGTAGCGGTGCGGAGCAGGCGGAGAATCTCAAGAGATGCGGTTACACAGGGATGTTCGTGACAGATCACTTCTTCGGCGGAAACACAGCAGTTGACAGACGGCTTCCGTGGGATGTGAAGATTCATCTTTTCTGTCAGGGGTATGAGGACGCAAAAAGGCGTGGCGATGAGATTGGTCTACAGGTCTTCTTCGGTCTTGAGTTTGCCTACAGGGGAACTGAGCTATTGACATACGGTCTTGACAAGCAGTTTCTTTTGGATCATCCGGAGATTGACAATATGGAGCTCCCGGCTTACTGCGACTTAGTTCACAGCTGTGGCGGCTTCGTTGTACACGCCCACCCGTTCAGGGAGGCTGGGTATCTCGACACGATAAGGCTATTCCCAAGGAAAGTCGACGGAGTTGAGGCGATAAACGCTTCGCACCGTGATCCGGAATTTGATGCAAGAGCGAAAATGTACGCCAAGACTTACGATATTCCCATGACCGGAGGCTCGGACACGCACACAACTTGGAGCTTCCCGGGAGGCGGAATAGTTCTCTCGAGACCGCTTGAGGATGCGCACGACTATCTTTCAAGGCTTCAGAATGATGAAATTACTGCGATTTTAGAGGCTACCAACAAATACATGTTCCCACAGCCGAGTCAGGACGTATGGCAGAAGGCTGTGAGACCGGATATAAATCTTCTTCCTGAGGAACAGAAGCAAAAAGCAGAGGAATTCTACGGCAAAATCACCGATTGAAAGGATGGAGGCTATGCTCTCAGTCATAATACCCTCGTTCAACGAGGAGGCTAATATTCAGAATACAGCCGGCGTTATCTCGGGAGTTCTTGACGGGAGCGGCATTGATTTTGAGCTCATCTTCTCTGACGACGGATCAAAAGATAACACATGGCAGGAAATTCTTCTTGCGCACGAGAAAGATTCCCGGGTTTCTGGACTCCGGTTCTCCCGGAATTTCGGCAAGGAAAGCGCAATCTGGGCTGGGCTTGAGGCGGCAAAGGGCGACTGCGCAGTGGTTATTGACTGCGACCTGCAGCACCCGCCAAGGGTCATCCCCGAAATGTATAAGCTCTGGCAGAACGGGGCTCAGGTGGTTGAGGGAAAGAAGTCTTCCCGTGGAAAGGAAAGCGGAATTTACAAGGCTTTTTCGAAGCTGTTTTATAAGCTCATTGCCTCCGCCTCGGGAATAGACATGGCGGATACCTCCGATTTCAAGCTTCTTGACCGAAAGGTCATCGACGCAATCTTATCGATTCAGGAGAGGACCACTTTCTTCCGGGCACTTTCCGGATGGGTGGGTTTCCGTTCTGAAAGCATCACCTACGACGTTGAGGAGAGGGCATTCGGCGAAAGAAAATGGACTCCGAAAATGCTTATAAAATATGCCATCAAAAACCTGATGGCGTTCACCTCCATTCCCCTTTACCTTTCGGGGGTTCTCGGAGGAATAATATCAGCAGTTTCTGTGGTGCTCTTTATTCTCAGGTGCTGCGGAGTGGGACTGGGGAGCTTCGGAGGCTCGCAGATACTGCTTCTTCTGACAGGCGGACTGATTTTGATCTGCCTTTCGATTATAGGGCGGTATCTTGCCCAGATTTATGAGGAGATTAAGCACCGACCAAAATACATCATTTCCGACACTATCAAATCACAGGGAGGAACTCATGACTGATAATATCGAAAACCTGACGCCCGAAACGGTTGAAGCAACGGAAACTGTAACGGAAACCGCAATAGAAACCGTGGAAGCTCCTGCTGTCGAAAATCCGGAGCCGGAAGCTCCAAAAAAGCAAAAAAAGAAAATCTGGGACAATGCTGTCGGCAGATGGTTCTATAGAAACCGTTGGAACTTCCTTATCTTCTTCCTGCCGGTCGGCATTATGTATATCGTCTATGCCTGCTTCGGGGTGCACCCGTTCGGGGAGAATTCGGTTCTTGTTCTTGACCTGAACGGGCAGTATGTCTCCTACTATGAAGCTTTAAGGGACGCCATCTGGGGCGACGGCTCGCTCATCTACAGCTGGTCACGAAACTTGAGTGGCGAGATGTTCGGTATATTTGCATACTACCTTGCAAGCCCGTTCATGTGGATTATAATCCTGCTACCACGCACAATGATGTGCGGAGCTATTGAGATTATGGAGCTTGCCAAGATAGGCTGCTGTGCTCTTGCGTTTGCATATTACCTGAGAAAATCAAAGGGTGCAAACGAATACTGTCAGGTTATCTTCTCGGTGAGCTATGCTCTCATGACCTATATCGTCGTTGAGCTGATGAACCCGATGTGGATTGACGGAATGATATGGCTTCCGATAATACTTTTAGGCATCGAAAGGCTTGTAGACCACGGCAAGATGCTCGGCTTCGTCCTGCCGCTCACGATCATGTTCATATCCCACTTCTATATCGGGTATATGATCGGGTTCTTCTGTGCGCTCTACTTTGTCTACTATGTCTTCTCCCGCCCGGGACATGCCATTGCGCCGCACTGGTTCAAGGCGGGGCTCAAATTCGCCGCTTCGGCGATAATAGCAGTTCTTGCGGCGGCTGTTATACTGATACCGACATACTACTCTCTGAGCCTTGGAAAGCTCGACTTCTCCGACCCCGACTTCACGCCCACTGCGCAGTTCGATATTCTTGAATTCCTGTCTAAGCTCTTCTCCAATTCCTACGACACCGTAAGACCTGAGGGGCTTCCGATGATAGCATGCGGAACTATCATAATAATGCTGATTCCGCTCTTCTTCCTGAATTCAAAAATCAGCGTCAAGGAAAAGGTTGCGAACGGAGCTCTCATGTTTGCAATATTTGGGAGCATGTATGTCTCAACAATCGACATCGCATGGCACGGCTTCCAAGTCCCGAACTGGCTTCCCTACCGCTATTCGTTCACATTCTCGTTCATGATGATTATCTGCGCCTATCGTGCGTTTGAGAACCTCTCGGGAGTGTCGTTCAAGGAGATATGCCTGACGGCGTTTGCGTGGATTGTCGTTCTTATCGTAATCTACCGGCAGGAATACGAGACGTTCTATCTCTTCGAAACCGTATGGTTCGGGATTTTATGCATCGTTGTATTCTGCACACTGCTCTTCCTCTTCAAGAAAAATCCGACAAGGGTGATGTGTATAGTACTGGCGGTGTTTGTCTGCCTTGAGATTTTTGAAAACTCGCTCTATACCGTCGTTTCTATTGACTATGACGTTGTCTACTCAACCTATGATTCCTATCAGGATTACTTCATCGACGGCAGAAGCGTTGTCAGTCAGGTTGAGGAAATGGACGACAGCTTATATCGGATGGAGTCTACTTTCAAGCGCACCGTCAACGACCCCATCGGAATGGGCTACAGGGGCATCTCGCACTCAAGCTCGACTATGAATTCAGCAGTCCTGACGCTTCTGAAATCTCTCGGCTTCGGAATGCAGGGGCACTATGCGAAATATACCGGGGACACGGTTCTTACAGACTCGCTACTCGGCATCAAGTATATCATGTACAAGCCGGACGACCTGACGGCTACAGTCGACCAGCAGGAGATAAACCGCCAGAACTATGAAAACTGGCTTGAAGAGCCGTATGAGGGGTATGAACTGGTTCTCACGGAGGAGGACACCGGAACTGACATTTCCGTTTACGAGAATCCGTATGCACTTTCTATCGGCTACATGTCGAGCTATGACATTCTTGACCTCACGCTTGATTCTGACGACCCGATTGACAATCAGCAGAGCCTGCTTCAGGCACTTCTCGGGGACAAGTCGATAAGGGTCTTCAACCGGATATATAGCTACACTACCGACACCTACAACGTCTCAACTGCGACGACGGGCGACCACATCTGGTACACGACCATCGTCGAGGGAAGCGACAGCTACATCGACTTCACCATCAATGTCAGTAGCGACAACCCCATCTACGCTTTCTTCCCGACCAGCTACCAGAGGCAGGTCAATATGTGGATAAAGGCGGACTCTTGGGACGTTTCGAACTATGCGTTCTTAGACTACTTCTTCACAAGCGAATATTACAGCATCCTTGATCTCGGCACTTACGAGGAGGGCGAGACGATTCACCTGAGGATGACAGTTGCCAACAGCGAAGTTCTCTTCTCGGCGGTTCTTTTCTATGAGCTGGACATCGACGCCATGGAGAGCTACCTTGACGAGCTCAGAGAAAATGAGTGGGTTATCGAGGAATACACCGACACCTACCTCACGGGCACAGTCACCGCCGACGAGGACGGAATCCTCTTCACAACTATCCCCTATGAGTCCGGATGGACGATAACAGTCGACGGCGAAGAGGTTGAGCCGGTGAAGGTTCTTGACTCGCTCATCGGAATTGAGCTCACAGAGGGCACGCACACCGTCACGATGAAGTTCTTCCCCGACTACTTCAAGCTGGGCATCGCAGTCTCCATCCTCGGCTTCTCGATTATCGGCATAATCTTCATAATCGAGTTCCGTGGCGGCTTTATCTTCAAAAAAATTCTCGCAAAGACGAAATAACTCTTGACGTTTGCCAAATTGCGGAGTAAACTTAGTGGTAGAAAACAATCACCCTAAAATAAACTGGAGGAAATCATAATGAAATTTATCGTAGAAACATCAGCACGTCACGTCCACGTAACTCAGGAGGCTCTTGAAGTTCTCTTCGGCGCAGGCGCAACACTTACCAAAAAGAAAGACCTCTCTCAGCCCGGTCAGTTCGCCAGCGAGCAGAGAGTCACAATTGTCGGTCCGAAGAAAGAGCTCCCGAACGTCTCCATCCTTGGTCCCTGCAGAAGCGCAGTTCAGGTTGAGCTTTCGGCAACCGATGCCCGTTCAATCGGAATCACAGCACCCATCAGAGAGTCGGGCGACTTAGCCGGTTCAGCACCCTGCAAGGTTGTCGGTCCCTGCGGAGAGATCGAGATTACTGAGGGCGTAATCGTTGCCAAGAGACACATCCACCTCACTCCCGAAGATGCCGAAACCCTCGGCGTCAAGAACGGCGACAACGTCTGGGTAAGAGTTGACACTCCCGAAAGAAGTGCCATCTTAGGCGACACCGTCTGCAGAGTAAGCTCCTCCTACGCCACCGCCATGCACATCGACACCGACGAATCAAACGCCATCGGTGCTCCCAGAGAGCTCTACGGCGAAATTGTCAAGGTTGACTGATTTTTGAGCTGATTTTATCCCCCGGTCGCAAAAAGACTGGGGGATTTTTCGGATTTCGTGAAACTTTTATGGGGATTTGGCGGGATAGATAGTAGAGGGTTACTTGAACATATTTGTGAAAGAAGCAAATAGGCTCCCCTGAAAGGGGAGCTGGCACGCGAAGCGTGACTGAGGGGTGCGCCAGCTTCGCTGGCGCGCGCCGCCTTTGGCGGCGCACCCCTCCACCACCGACTTCGTCGGCGGTCCCCCTCCCCTTTCAGGGGAGGCTATAACTGCTATAGGAAGGTGATATTATGAAAACCACAGTTGAAAAATTAAGCGACGCCATCGGCATGTTCAGCGACAAGATTCTGACGGAAGCCGATGCCCTGCGAGGCAAAAAGCGTGCCAGCAAAGCCGCCATCCGGTTTGTGGCGATTGCCGCCTGCTTGGCGGTGGTTGTGTTGGCGGGAGTGGCGTATCTGAATCGGGATGTAGAATTGCCAGTTGAACCGGTTGAGCCCGAAGTTACGGAAGAGCCCATAATTGAAGACGAGCCCATAATCGAGGAAGAAGAACCGATAACGGAAGATGTAATCGAGCCGGATAATACGCCCACATACGAGGACGATTCAGTCTGGGATGGGAATTATGAAGTGATGCCGGAGGTTGATGTAAGCAGTGGTGGGGATTCAAACTACGCTTTTATCGAAACGACATATATTGAGGGAATAGGCAATATTCCCGGAGTATTTTCCGATTATGTCGGTTGGGAAGCGACTAAGGAATGGCTTGATGAATACAAATCTACAAATCTGACTTACACGTCCGTAGCCGAATCAGCAAATCTGTATTCGTTCATCTTATACTTCGATATTCCCGATGAAGATGTATGGGAAATGCTTAGAAGCCTGCAACTGGGGCTAACGGACGGCGAACTGACCGACGAGGAAATCGAGCTGATTCTCTCTCGTGACAACGAAGCGATTGCGGCTTATTTTGCGGCGGATACGACTATCGTCAAGGGCGAGAATATCTACTCGCTCTACTGGATTTACTGCCACTCGATTGACGACTATATTGCCGAGGGCATCACGCAGGAGGATATTGCGGAAATTCTGCCGAAGTTCGACGAGGTCTATCTGAGCAACGCCGCCAGACAGGCGATTACGGCAAAACTAACCGATTACATCAACGGCGACTATTAAAATTTTTTGGGGGTGCAACCATGGAAAACATCATTACTACCGACGAAGCTATCGTGGGTCTTTACTGGGCTCGTAACGAGGAGGCTATCAGACTGACGCAGGAGAAGTACGAAAAGTATCTCATGAAGATTGCCTATTCAGTACTTAACGACATGCAGGACAGCGAGGAGAGCGTCAACGAGACATACCTCAAGGCGTGGAACTCGATGCCTGAGCAGCGACCGGGCATACTTTCGACATACTTGGGCAAAATCACCCGGCAGTATTCTATTGACATCTACCGCAGGCGCAACAGGGATAAAAGAAAGGGTTCTGAATATTCGGTGTCGCTGAATGAGCTTGAGGAGTGCGTGAGCGGCGGCTCTACTCCCGATGAAGAGCTTGATGTTAAGATACTTGCAGAAACGATCGAAAGCTATCTTTACAGTCTCAAGAAAGATGCAAGGATCGCCTTTGTGATGAGGTATTTCTATTCCGACACCCTCGGGGAGATAGCAAAAAGCCTCGGAATGACCGAGGCGGGGGTTAAAAGCATGTTGCATAGGGTGAGAAAGGGATTAGGTGAGCGGTTGGAACAGGTGTAATTGTCGCCGCTTTGCGGCGACGCGCCTCCCTTCCGGTCGGCGCACCCCTCAGTCAGCTTCGCTGACAGCTCCCCTTATCAGGGGGCCAATAGCAAACCCTCATAGAATGCAAAAGGCTCCCCTGTCAAGGGGAGCTGGCTGCGACGTAGTCGCAGACTGAGGGGTGCCGCCCGTAGGGCGGCGTCGGCGTAGCCGACAATCACGCATCCCTCCATAATTTCTGAATATTCTCCCTGAGCCCTTTCCCCTCCATCGTCTCCAGATACCCGCTTGCATAAATCTCTTCCGCAGATTCCCTTGCAAGTTTAAGAATATCAGTATCTGCGGCGATGTCGGCGATTTTGAAGGTGGGGAGACCGTGCTGGCGGTCGCCGAAGAAGTCGCCCGGTCCTCGGAGCTCTAAGTCCAGTTCACTTATTTCGAAGCCGTCGGAGGTTGAGGCGAGGGCTTTGAGACGCTTTTTCGAGGTCTCGGTCACATTGTCGGTGATGAGGATGCAATAGGACTGGTATTCTCCCCTGCCGACACGCCCACGGAGCTGGTGAAGCTGGCTCAGACCAAATCTGTCGGCGTTCTCAACCAGCATTACCGCCGCATTCGGGACGTCGACGCCAACTTCAACTACAGTAGTGGAGACCAGAACCTGAATATCGCCGTTTTTGAAGCTTTCCATCACAGCCTCTTTCTCGGCTGACTTCATCTTGCCGTGGAGGACGCTCACCGTATAATCCGCAAAATCAGTGCTCCGGATTCTTTCGGCATATTCAAGGACGCTCTGCATGCCGTCCTCTTCGTCGATTGCCGGACAGATGATGTAGGCTTGCCTGCCTTGGTTGAGAAGATTTTTTACGAAGTTATAGGCTCTGGCTCTCAGCTTCCCAGTGACGGCATAGGTCTCTATTTTCAGCCTGCCCTTTGGCATTTCGTCAAGAACCGAGATGTCGAGCTCTCCGTAAATCATGAGTGCCAAGGTTCTCGGAATCGGCGTTGCGCTCATTACGAGACGGTGGGGGTTGATGCCCTTTTCAGCCAAGGCGTCACGCTGGTTGACACCGAAACGGTGCTGTTCGTCAGTGATGACGAGGGCGAGATTTCTGAACGCAGTTCCTTTCTGGAAGAGGGCATGAGTGCCTACGGCGACGCTGTATTCGCCGTTGGCAAGACCCGCTCTTACCTGATTTTTATCTTTTTGAGACATCGAGCCCTTTAAAAGCGCAACTTTCACGCCAAGAGGCTCTAAGAACTTTGATAGGGTTTCGGCATGCTGGTCAGCCAAGACCTCAGTAGGTGCCATCAGGCAGGACTGAGTGCCGTTCAAATGGCAAAGAAGGCAACAAGCCGCCGCCACAACAGTCTTTCCAGACCCGACATCACCCATTATAAGGCGGTTCATCGGGACGTTTTTCATCATATCCGAAACGCATTCAGAAATAGCTTTTCTCTGCGCACCGGTGAGCTCGAACGGGAGTGAACGATGGAAATCATCAAGCGAGTAATCCCTCATGACATAGGGCGTAAGCGTCCGGTTGCGGTCTTTCAGGGAGAGCATGCCGAGCTGGAGGGTGGTAAGCTCATCAAATGCAAGGCGTTTTCTGGCAGGGGCTATATCCGCCTGAGTCCTCGGGAAGTGAATATATCTCAAAGCATCGTCGGTGTTCATAAGACCGGCTTTTTCTATTATTTCTGGCGGCATTGTCTCGCAGGTTTCGGTGTCGAGACATGTGAGAGCTTTCTTCATGCAGTTCCGGAGAATATTTTCCGTCATGCCCTCTGTCAGGGGATAGATGGGTCGGACGGCTTCGGCTTCCGAAACGCTGACTATATTCGGGCTTGACATGGTGCGCTCGGTGAGAGTGCCGCTGACCTTTCCTATAAGAAAATAGTCCTCGCCGATTCTCAGCTTGTCATAGAGGTAATTCTGGTTGAAGAGGGTGACGAAAATGTCGTCAGTGCCGTCGGTGAACATAAGCTGGAATATCTGCATGCCACGGCGAGTATACTGATAGGAGTGCTTTTCTGAACAGCGGCATCTTAAGATATTGACTTCGTCCAGCACCGCATCCTGAATAGAAACAGGCGACGAAAAGTCGGTATAGCTCCTCGGGAGATGATATATGAGATCCCGGATTGTGTGAATATCCATCTTCGCAAATATTTCAGCACGCTTCGGACCAACGCCCTTGAGGTATTTTATGTCATCGGAAAGCTTCATCTTCTCACCTCGCAGATAATTCTTGCTCTATTATATAAAATTCACACAGATTTTGCAAGCTGTATATTGACATTTACATAAAAATCGGTTAAAATAAATCTCTACGATTGGTAATTATCAATAATCAAGCATAGCAAACGGAGGTGCAATATATGAATTTCTACAAAGATATAAGCTGTGCTATTTTCGACCTTGATGGGACTTTGGTTGAGTCCATCAGCGCATGGCGGGAGGTCGACATCAATTTTATGAAGAGGCGCAACCTGCCGATTCCGGATGATTTCTATGACAGGGTTTCGACGCTCAACTTTTCTCAGGCGGCGGACTATGTCATCGCAGAGTGTGGAGTTACCGACCCGAAAGAGGTCGTTATGAACGAATGGCTCGAAGAGCTTGAATATGATTACGCATACGTCATCGGGATGGTTGCCGGAGCTAAGGAATTCATCGAAAAGCTCCACCAAAGCGGCGTGAAGATTGCCCTCGCCACGGCTTCCCGACCGGAGCTTTTCAAGCCATGCCTTGAGCGGCACGGAGTCCTCCACCTCTTTGACGTTTTCGTCACGACAGACGAGGTCAAGCGCAAAAAGGGCTTCCCCGACGTCTATCTCTTAGCCGCCGAAAAAGCCGGAGTAAACCCCAAAACCTGCGCCGTCTTCGAGGATATATATCTCGGCTGCGTAGGAGCAAAAGCCGCAGATATGTATACAGTTGGGGTGCTCGAGGAGCACTCGAAGGACGACTGGGAAAAGATGCGAGGGATTTGCGATATGATTATTGAGGATTATATGGGGTTGTGAGACCTTTTGATTCAAAAAATACTCTTGCACTCCTTGCCGATTTGTGGTATATTCTTTAGAGATATTACAGCACAAAGGGAGTGCTTTTTATGATAAAGATACGTATACCTGCTACCAGTGCCAACTTGGGGGCGGGGTTTGATGCGCTGGGGCTTGCGCTTGACTATTACAACTTTGTTGAGATGGAGGAGTCGGACAGAATTGAAATAAATTCGACTGACGACGTTAAAATTCCGACTGACGAAAGTAATCTCATCTACATTTCAGCACGTGACCTGTTCGAGGTCTGCGGCAGAAAGCTCGATGGGCTAAAAATAGTTCAGACGAACAATATCCCTATGGCTCGGGGGCTGGGATCGTCGTCGGCTTGCATTGTTGCGGGGCTTGTCGGGGCGAATCATCTTCTTGGAAATCCTCTTACCACCGATGACCTCGTCAATCTCTCGGCGCAGATTGAGGGTCACCCGGACAACACCGCTCCTGCACTTTTGGGAGGAATCGTAACCGCAGTTTTCGACGGCAGACAGGTTCACTGGGTCAAACAGGAGGTCTACACCAAGCTCAAATTCTATGCAATTATCCCCGATTTCGAGCTGAAAACTGAACTGGCGCGCGCTTGCCTTCCGAAAGAGATTCCGCATAAGGACGCAGTCTATAACCTTTCGAGAGCCGCACTCTTCTCCGCTTCACTTCTCACAGGAAAATTTGAAAATCTCCGTGAAGCGGTCAACGACAAGCTCCACCAGCCATACAGAATTGAGCTCATTCCCCACTGTCAGGAGGTCTTCGACATCGCCTACAGCCACGGCGCATACGGCGTCTACATAAGCGGTGCAGGTCCCACTGTAATGGCAATAGCAGACGACCGGAACACCTACTTTGCAGGGAAAACCCGGTTCTCTCTTGAGAATGCAGGGCTTGCAAGCTGGCAGGTCAAGGAACTGAGTATCGACAACGTCGGAACGGCGTTAATCTGATTTTTGACAGCAAAAAGCCGCAGGAGCGAATCCTACGGCTTTCTTTGTATCTGTGCTTATTTGTCAAATTCTACTGAATAGAGATCGAAGTCACAGCCGGGGAGACAGATGAGCTTGACGTCTGTCTTGCCGGTGACAGCAGGGATGTCAAATGTCTTTGTGACAAGTCCCTCCTCGCCGTAGAAGATGACGGCGGTATTGTCCTTCTGACCGTTATCGTCGAAGAAGCGGATGTGGACGGTGTCGCTCGTGTTATAAGTTCTGCCGGTTATAGTCACCGTCTTCACGTCGCCGTCGCCAAAGTCGAAATCGTTGAATTCGACCGTTACGTTGTTTCCGATATGTGCGATGCAGTCTTCCCTGATTTCGAAAGCGTCGCCGTAAACTCCATCGGTGGTGGTTGCGGGGATGAGCTCGCCGATTCTTGAGGACTTGGTGAACTGGAAGCCTTGGAATCTTATCTGCCTCGGGCAGGTGATGACAAAGCAGATGTCCTTGACGCCCGAAAGCTTCTTTGTGAGCGTCACGCTCTCATACTGGTAGTGATTCCAAATTGCTTCACGCAAAGATGCGAACTTGCCGTAGGAATTGCCCTCACGATCCACAATTTCGAAGCGGATTGTCTCATAGGCGTTGAGGTAAAGACCAACCTTGACCTTATTTGTTCCCGCCTTGCCGAAATCGACGTTGTTGAACCAGATTTCGGAGCGGTTGACATTTGTGAGAACTCCACCCTCGGCGACGTCCTGAAGATTCTCCTCCGTCTTCGAGTGAAGTGCCGCATGAACGAATTCACTGTACGGGTCGAAGCCAGCCTGACCGAAGCCGGAGCTGCGCATCTCAATTTCAGAGATAATCTCTTCGTACTCAGTTCCGTTCTTGCAGTAGGCTCTGAGCCTGTATTCGCCGTCGCCGTTCGGGACAACGACTATCTTTCCGTCAACCTCCTGAACCTCGGCAAGATTTGTCACGATTCCGGAATCGTTTATGACTTTGTAGCCGATGTCGGAGGCTTTGAACGACGAATTCTTAGGGAAAATCTCGGCTGTTACGATGCACTCGCCGCTGTCCGGGGTTATATGCTGTGTTGAAACATGGAGCTCGATCTTTCTTGCGGGAATAAGCTTTGAGCGGACGCTCTGCTTGCACTCAAGGATGCAGGAAGCACCCTCACGCTTAGGTGCAGGAGCTGCGGTGAGCCTGAGCTTTTCCGCAGGAAGACCGTTCGATTCGGCGGTGACTGTAATCTCACCAGCCTTGTCGGTTGCGGCGACTATTGCAAGAAGCTTTCCATTGAAGAGCTTTCTTTCGGTTTCCTGATACTGACCGTAGTCGCTCGAATCGCCGTTATCCATTCCGACAAGTCTGCCTGCTCCGGTGACGGTGATGTTGACATATGAGCGGGCATTCTCGACGGGATAGCCGTTTTCGTCCTCCATCGAGATTTCGATGAAGATAAGATCCTCGCAGTCGGCTTTAAGGGTGGTCTTGTTCGGAGTGAGGACTATCTTCTTCGGGTCGCCGAACGAGTGACGGATCTGCTTGCAGACGATGTTGCCCTTTTCGTCATAGCCGACAGCCTTTATCTCTCCCTTTTCGTAAGGAACTTTCCATCTGCCGCTCAGTGTGTCGCCGTCCACATGGTCGTGGGTGTATCTTCCCTTTGAAACGCCGTTGACGAAGAGCTCCGACTCGTAGCAATTGGAGTAGATGAAGAGGTCAATAAGCTGACCCTCGTTGAAGTCCCAGTATGGGAAGAGGTGTACAAACGGCTCGGCATTCTTCGCCCACTCAGCCTTATAGGCATAGAACGAGTCCTTCGGGAAGCCTGCGGTGTCGATATGTCCGAAATAGGAATTCTTCGTCCAGTAGGGTGTCGGCTCGCCGATGTAGTCCCACGCTGTCCAGATGTACTGACCCAAGGAGAATTCGTGCTTTCTGTCCTGAATGATGTTATATTCGGGTGAAACAGCTCCCCAACCGGTTGCGCAGTTCATCAGTGATGAGCACTGGTGGTCGTCGTGGGTGGTGCAGACCTTTGATGCCGGGAAGTGGTATGTTCCTCTTGACTGGATTGTAGAGGCGGTTTCGCTTCCGTAGATTACCCAGTCGGGGTGCTTTGCATGGTGCTCGTTGTAAAGACGCTCGGTGTAGTTATAGCCGACGGTCTCGATATGCTCGGCACAGTTCTGTGCCCCCTGCCATGTCATATAGTTTGAGCCGATGGTGATAGGATGCATGCGGCGGTAGTCGTCGATATGGACGCATCTTGTCAGCTCATCCGTAAGCTCGACTCCTCTTTTGGAGGCGTGAGTGTCATAGATTTCGTTTCCGATGCTCCACATGATGACAGAAACGTGGTTGCGGTCTCTTCTTATCCAGCTTCGAACGTCTTTCTCGTGCCACTCGGGGAAGAAGCGTGCATAGTCATAGGTGGTCTTCTTTAATTCCCACATGTCAAAGCACTCGGAGTCGATCAATATTCCCATCTCGTCCGCTAAATCCATGAGCTCGACGCTCGGGGGATTGTGGGAGGTTCTTATCGAGTTTACACCCATCTCGATCATCTTCTCAAGCTGACGGCGAGTGGTCTCCTTGTTGACGGCTGAGCCCAATGCGCCCTGATCGTGGTGGAGGCATGCGCCGTTTATTTTAAGGTGTCTGCCGTTGAGGAAGAAGCCGTGGTCGGGGTCAAACCTGACCGTCTTGAAGCCGACACGCTGGGAGACCTCGTAAACGGTCTCGCCGTCTTTGATGAGTTCGGTTTTCAGTGTGTAAAGATACGGGTCGTCTACGTCCCATACGTGAACATCGCCGAGAGTGATTTCCTGAGAGTTGGTGCTGACACTTCCGTCAAGTGTCACGTCAGCCTTGATGCTGACCGAATCGCCGTCCATACCGGAAACAGTGTGCCGGAGTGTGGCTTCGCCAGAGCCTGTAATCTCAGTGTCGATGATGGCTTTCCAGCCGTCTTCCGTCTTCTCGGGGCAGAAGTAGACGCCATCGGGAACAATTCTATTCTCGCCCGATTCGGTAAGATAAACGCTTCTGAAAATTCCTGCACCCGAATACCAGCGTGAGTTGGGGTTGCGGTGTCTTACGAGAACTTCAATCTCGTTTTCTCCCTCCCTGACGTTCTCAAGCAGAACATCAAAGGTGGTGTAGCCGTACTTCCACTCATAGATCTGCTCCCCGTTGAGATAAACGGTCGAGTCCATATAGACGCCCTCAAATCTGAGGATGTAGACCTTTCCGGAAGTATTTGTAAGTGTGAATGTCTTTTTGTAATAGCCGTCTCCGTCGGCATAGAGATGGCGGGTGTCGGTGATGAGCCAGTCGTGAGGGATGTCGACAGGCACGAAATCCGATTCTACCGGCTTTTCGTCCGGCTTCTTAAGGGCAAACTGCCAGCCGGCGTTCCATAAAGTTCTTTTCATATTGTTGTACCTCCGTACAAAAAAGTAATTGTAATTCAAATTCTTCGCATCGCCCAAATCGGCTTTGCGAGCCCATTATAGCAGGGCTCTTTGCAAAATGCAATACCAAATCTAAAGTGGCTAAAAACTTATTATAGCTGGTTTCATATTTTCACATCACATAGACTTTGAAATTTTTTAACGCAGGTGATATTGACATACACTTCAAAGTGAGCTATAATTGATGTGTTCGGCAGAAAGCCGAAAAATATATCTTACATAAGGAGTGAAAATCGTGGATTCCGGCAGTAGTAGCCCCATACCTCGGGGAAAAGCATGAAAAAGAGCATATGCCGCTGTGGAAGCTGCGGCTGTATACTCCCGAATGTTCTCTGAATCTTAAGTCCTAATTTGGCTTAACTCGGTTCAGGGATATATTCCATTTGCCTTTCCTCTGATTATTACACGAATTGGAGGGATTTTTTATGGAAAGAACAACAGTATTCGACATTGTAATCAAGCTCCTCGAGCAGAGAAAGTTTGCCGAGCTCAAGACCATCATGGCTGAGATGAACCCGGCGGACATTGCTTCTATCTTTGAAGAGGCTGAGGAAAAGGATATTCCCCTCATCTTCCGGCTTCTGCCGAAGGAGCTTGCCTACGAAACCTTCTCATATCTTGACTCAGATATGCAGGAGCAGCTTATCTTGGCGTTTTCCGACAAGGAAATAAGAGACCTCGTTGACGAGCTCTTCTTGGATGATACCGTCGATATTATCGAAGAAATGCCCGCTAACGTTGTCAACAGGATTCTTAAGAACACCGACGAAGCGACGAGGCGGCAGATTAACGAGCTCCTCGCCTACCCCGACGACAGCGCAGGAAGCGTCATGACGACCGAGTTCATCTACTTTGCAAAGGAGATGACGGTTGACGAGGCGTTCGTCAAGATACGCAAGCTCGGCGTTGTCAAGGAGACCATCTACACCTGCTACGTCACTGAGGACAGAGTGCTTTTGGGCGTCGTTTCGCTCCTCGAGCTTCTCACCGCCGACCCCGAAACGACCGTCGGCGACATCATGGACACAAATGTCATCTCCGTCGGCACGAAAGATGACAAGGAAACTGTAGCAAGAGACCTCGCAAAGTATAACCTCCTCGCCATTCCCGTTGTCGACGACGAGAAAAAACTCGTCGGAATCGTAACGGTTGACGACGCTATCGACGTCCTCACCGACGAGAGCACCGAGGACATCGAAAAGATGGCGGCTATCATGCCGTCCGACAAGCCCTATTTCAAGACAAGCGTCTTCGAAATGTTCAGAAAGCGCATTCCGTGGCTTCTTCTTTTGCTTGTGTCTTCAACGTTTACAAGTGCCATCATCACCGGATTTGAGGAAAAGCTGGCGGCAAGCGTCGTCCTTACCGCATATATTCCTATGCTTATGGATTCGGGCGGTAATGCCGGAGGACAATCCTCTGCTACCATTATTCGTGGTCTTTCTTTAGGCGACATCAATCTTCGGGACATCGGAAGAGTTATCTGGAAAGAACTCAGAGTAGCTCTCACGTGTGGCGCAGTTCTTGCCGTGTTCAACTTCCTCAAGCTTTTTCTTATTGACAACCTGCTCTTAGGCAATCCGGCTGTGACGATCACCGTTGACCTCGTTATCTGCCTGACACTGTTTATTGCAATTATTGTCGCAAAGCTTATCGGTTGTATATTGCCTATTGGCGCAAAAGCTATAGGCATAGACCCAGCAGTCATGGCAAGCCCGTTCATCACGACTATAGTCGACGCAACTTCTCTTCTGGCATACTTCTGGATTGCAACGGCTATTCTGAAAATTTGATTGGTGGTTAACATGGAATTAGTAGTCAAAACCTATAGCGAGCTCACAAAGGACGAGCTCTATGATATACTCTATCTCCGCTCCGACGTCTTTATAATGGAGCAGGAGAGGGTTTGCAGGGACGTCGACGGTGACGACAGAAATGCCACCCACGTCTGGCTTAAAGACGATAGCGGCATTGCGGCTTATCTTCGGATTCTCTATGACAGCGAAACGAAAACCGCCCTCATCGGCAGAGTTATCGCTGTGAGAAGAAGAACCGGTCTCGGCAAAAAAATAGTCTCCGAAGCTCTCTTAATTTCGAAAGAGCATTTCGGAGCGGAAAAGGTTTTAGTGCATGCGCAGGAGTGCGCAAAAGGCTTCTATGAAAAGTGCGGGTTCATGGCGATTTCTGAGCCGAAGTTTGAGGATGGAAGCTTGCATCTCTGGATGGAGACCAATTTGTAAAATAAATCTATATAAAGAAAGGATAATTTCAATGAACGCAGTATTCACAAAATCAGCACCTGCGGCTATAGGACCTTATTCGCAGGCAATCATTTCCGGAAACATGGTCTATTCCTCCGGGCAGATTCCCCTTGATCCTGAGACCGGCGTCCTCGTCGGAACTGAAATCGAGGCTCAGACGGAGCAGGTCTGCAAAAATCTTTCAGAAGTCCTGAAAGCCGCAGGCTCAAGCCTTGAGAAGGTCGTCAAGACAACCTGCTTCCTTGACAACATCGCCGACTTCGGGAAGTTCAACGCAGTCTACGAAAAGTACTTCACCGGCAAGCCGGCAAGAAGCTGTGTAGAGGTTGCGGCTCTGCCAAAGGGCGCACTCGTTGAGGTTGAGGTTGTGGCGGAGGTGTAACCCCTCCGTCCGCACCTGCGGTGCGTCCACCTCCCCTTGACAGGGGAGGCTTTTTATATTCTCTCAAAAGTTATGTTGTATAGAATGAAAATGGCTCCCCTGTTAAGGGTGAGCGAAGAAGTTCGCAAGTGAACTTCAGCGAAGCTGACTGAGGGGTTACCTCCTCCGGAGTTCCCTGAAAAACCTGCTCAAAATCTCCGAGCACTCCTCAGCCAATACTCCCGAAATCACTTCCGGTTTATGGTTATACGGGAGGTCAAAGAGGTTTATGACCGACTCAAGTGAACCGGATTTCGGGTCGGTTGCTCCGTAGACGACTCTTGGGAGTCTTGAATTTATTATCGCTCCGGCGCACATGGGGCAGGGCTCGAGAGTGACATACATTGTGCAACCGATGAGACGCCAGCCGCCTAAGGTTTTACTCGCCTCGTCTATCGCCATTATTTCGGCATGCGCAAGCGGGGATTTCGCCGATTCACGGAGATTGTAACCCTCCCCCACAATCTCTCCGGTCGCATCTTTAACGATGACCGCACCTACCGGAGCTTCTCCCAAAGAATACGCCCTTTCGGCAAGGTCAAGGGCGCATTTCATGTAATATTCGTGACTTTCCATCAGGGCTCGACCTCCTTGAGGGCTTCCTTTATTGCTGAAAGCATAAACTTTATGAATTCGGTGGAGCTGCACTCATAATTTGAGCGGTTTATCGCCTCGCAATACTCCTCCTGCCTGTCGTGGACTACTGATTCAACCGGAAGCCATGCAAATAAGGGATTGTATTTCGATAAAATCAGCGTGTGCCAAAGCCGCCCGATTCTGCCGTTGCCGTCTAAAAACGGATGGATAAGCTCTAACTCATAATGAACGACGCAGCCCAAGATTATCGGGTCGATGCCGGAATTTTCCGCCCAACTGAGCAAGTTCGAAACAGCTTCGGGGACATAATCCGGGAGCGTTCCGAAATGAACTATGTTGCCGTCCTTATCGACGACGCCAACCGGCTTTGTGCGGAACATTCCGCATTCGGAGATAAGCCCACGCATCATGACGCCATGAGCCGAAACCAGATCATCAATCGAATAGGGGTTCAGCTGATCAAGGCGTTCGTAGATTTCATAGGCGTTTCTGACCTCTTCTATGTCGGCAGGAGGCGCAAGGACACGCTTGCCGTTGAGGACAGCAGTCACGCCCTCAAGAGTGAGGGTGTTCTGTTCAATGGCGAGTGAGCCGTAGATGGTTTTTATCCGGTTTGCACGGCGAAGAGTGGGGTTTGTAGACAATTTCTGCGAATTCTCTAAAACGCCAATAAGCCCTCTGATTTCGTCCACTTGGGAGTTAATCTCGGGCGTTATTTCAAAAGGAGGGTTTTTATTTGTCATAAGAATACCTCCATCTTAAGTTCAGATCTCGTTCCGGTTCTCGAGTGCCTTGAAAAGGGTTACCTCGTCGGCATATTCGAGCATTGCGCCTATCGGAAGACCGAATGCCAAGCGGGTGGTCTTTACGCCAAGGGGCTTTAAGAGCTTACTTAAGTACATCGCTGTCGCTTCACCCTCGGGAGTGGGGTTGGTCGCCATGATGACCTCATTGACAGTTCCGTCTCCGATTCTCTTTAAGAGCTCGTTGACCCGAAGCTTGTCCGGGGTAACGCCGTCAATCGGGGAGATGAGACCGTGGAGGACGTGATAGACGCCCCTATACTCCTTGGTGCGCTCGAATGCGGCGATGTCCTTCGGGCTTTCGACAACGCAGATGGTGGAATGGTCTCTCTGCTCATCTGAACAGACCGAGCAGATCTCCTTTTCGGTAAGGTTCTGGCAAATTTTGCAGCAATGAACGGTTTTATGAGCGTTGACAATGGCGTCGGCAAAGGTCTGAGCCTCCTCGTCGGTCATCGACATGACGAAATAGGAAAGCCTTTGCGCCGTCTTCATACCTATTCCCGGGAGCTTGGCAAACTGCTCCGCCAGAATTGTCAACGGAAGTGCACCGGAGTCCGCCATCAGAACATACCCGGCATATTCATTCCGCCGGTAATCTTATTCATGCCTGCATTCGATTCGGTTTCGATCTGGGCGAGAACTTCGTTTACAGCACTTGCGACGAGGTCTTCGAGCATCTCGACGTCTTCGGGGTCGACAACCTCCGGCTGGATGCTGACCGCCATAACTTCACGCTTGCCGTTCATGGTTATCTCAACAGCTCCGCCGCCGACGGTGGCTTTGAACTCTCTTGCTTCGAAGTCGGTCTGGAAAGCCTCCATCTCCTCCTGCATCTTCTGAGCCTGACGGATCATCTGGTTCATATTCTGCTGTCCGCCGCCCATTCCCTGTGGTAATCTTGCTTTCATTGTGATTGCTCCTTTAATTTAGTCTATATCAAACGGTATATCCTCACGCCTTGCTTTTTCCATAAGCTCGGCTATTTTGTCCTCTTTTGGCTCGCTTGACGGGTCTTTTTTTACGCACCGTGCGCCGATGGCATAGCTGTTCCCGGTTATCTCCTTGACCACGTCACGAAGCGATTTCGCATTCTCCGGCTTCTTGAAAAGGCTAAGGAAGAATTCCGACTGCACTTCGATCATCAGCCGGTTGCCGTAAATTATCCCTCTTGACTCCCTCAGTGCTCCTGCGCAGCCGGGATTCACTTCGGTAAGTCTCTCCAAAACCTCGTCCCACTGCGGGAAGAGTATAGGTGTCTGCGACTGCTCCGGCTCCGGCTGTTGCTCGGGCTCTCTCGGCTTCGGAGGCTGAGATGCCGGTCTTTCCGGTCTTACGGTGGAAGAAGGTCTCACTCCGCTCCGCTTGAGCTCCTCAATCTCATCCTCAAGTGCGGAAATGCGCTTGTTAAGCTCACTCACTGCGCTGTCTGAGACGCTCGCTTCCCTCTTTGAGGCGACGCCGCACATCCGGATCACCGCCATTTCAAGGGCTGTTCTCTTGGAAGAAGCGGTGGACATAGAGTCACCGGTGGTCTGGAGTATATCTAAAAGCGAAAGGGTTTTCTCGAGAGTGAGCTTCCCTGCTATCTCCTGAAGCTTTTTAAGCTCGTCGGGAAGACAGCCAAGTAGCTTCTCATTCTCAGGGGAAGTTTCCAGAAGCATTATATTTCTAAGCTGGAAGATGAGCTCGTCGCAGAGGCGGGACATGTCTTTTGACGAAGCATAAAGCTTGTCTATATCCGAAAGAACCTCAGCCGACTGACCAAGA
Organism: Oscillospiraceae bacterium; assembly: GCA_021203065.1. GTDB lineage: Bacteria > Bacillota > Clostridia > Oscillospirales > Ruminococcaceae > Faeciplasma. The sequence continues at coordinate 102,048 of JAJQBX010000025.1, read as the reverse complement.
GCTATCTTGTCAAGAATATCATAGAGTGCATACCTGTCGGCAGTTCCTGAAACGGCTGAAACGGTTGAGACGGTTATATCGTCGCTTACCGCCATGCACTGATCAAGTATCGAAAGCGCATCTCTCATCGCACCGTCGGAGATTCTTGCAATTGCCGTTGCCGCTTCGTCGTCGAGAGTTATCTTCTCCTGCTCTGCGATATAGAGGAGGCGTGCCTTGATGTCCTCCGGAAGAATTCTTCGGAAATCAAATCTCTGACACCTCGAAATTATCGTGAGCGGCACTTTATGGATTTCGGTTGTCGCTAAGATGAACTTGACATGCTCCGGGGGCTCTTCCATAATCTTTAAGAGTGCGCCCCAAGCCTGATTCGAGAGCATGTGAACCTCATCAATGATGTAGACCTTATATCTCGCCAGCTCGGGAGTGTAGACAGTGGATTCCCTGAGCTCCCTTATATCGTCGACACCGGTGTTGGATGCGGCGTCTATTTCGATTATGTCATTTAAAGTGCCGTTGTCGGCAGCCTTGCAGATGTCGCACTCAAGACATGGTCTGCCGTCATGAGGATTCCGGCAGTTGACAGCCTTTGCGAAGATTCTGGCGCAGGTGGTCTTGCCCGTTCCACGTGAACCGGTGAACAGATAGGCATGAGCAGTCTTGCCCTCGCTTATCTGTCGCTTGAGCGTAGTGGTTATATGAGGCTGAGAAACGACGTCGTCAAACGTCATCGGTCGCCATTTTCGGTATAGGGCACGGTACATGCTGCTCATCTCCAAAAAAGTCCAATCCGACATATAGGTGTGCAGGCGAGACTGTGTCACACGAAGCATTCTGCTTAATGCTGCTCGGTTCCCCGCCTGACATGGTTCACAGCGCGTCGTTGCACAGGACCCGCACACCTACATCTCGGATTGGCTACTGACTTTAGATAGTATACCACACTTCGGAAGCTTTTTCAAGCCCAAATTGCGGTTTTGTACCTCTTTCACAAAAAAAATTTCAACATAATGCCAATTTGCTATTGCCGAACTCGAAACAATATGGTATAATATTAACTGAAATATTGCGAAAGTTTTGTGACAAACGACAAATCGATTTGGATAGGGTGCTGGTAAAAAATGAGCAGTGTAAAATTATTCTCCTCCGGCGGAGAACTGAGAACCGAGCTTAGCGACCAGATTGAAGCGATCAAGCGGAACAATCTTAACGGAATAGAGCTCGGCGGAACGGAATTTGGTCCCATTTCGGACATTTCCTTTGTTGCGGCGTGCCTTATCCGCAAGAAGCTGAACGACTCCGGGCTTGAGGTGCTCTCTCTTGCCACCACCATCGGCAGAATCGGCATCAAGGACGATTACGACGCCCAGCTCGAAAAGCTCAAAAACACCCTCGAGGTCTGCAAGGTCTTGGGTGCTGACAAGGTCAGGGTGAGTTCGTTCTATATCCCGGGCTTTGAGAACCCGGACGACTACCGCCAGCTGGTCATTGACCGAATCGGCAGAATGAACGAGCTTGCAGCTGCACACAGCGTGACCTTGTGCCTTGAAAACAAGTCCGGGTGCTTCGGCGGGACGGCTGAAAGGTGTCACAGCATCTTAAGTGCGCTTCCCGAAATGGTCGGGGTGTTCAACCCGGTGGAATTCATCAGGGCTAAGGAAGACGTCATGGCGGCTTGGGACAAGCTCCGCTCAAGGATCGCCTATATCCACATTGCGGACATTACCGACGAGGGCAAGCCAGTTCCCGCCGGAAACGGAATTGCCCAGATAAGGGAGCTGACAAGAAAATTCATCGAGCGTGGCGGCAGAAACTTCTCCATAGACCCGGGACTCACCGTGAGGCGTTCAAACAAGCAGCTCCCACACGAAAAGTTTTCATACAAAAACTCGATGCGGCATTTGATGCGGCATGCGGAGGATTTAAAGCAATAATCGGCATCAGAAATTGATGCCGATTACTGTTTACCGCAAATGAAGTTCGGCTCTGCCGAACTTCCTCAGTTGCCAAAGGCAACTGATACGCTCAGTACTCAAACTCATCCCACGCCGGGAAGTAATTTCCGAAATCCTCATAGCCGTCGGGGAGGAGATATTCTATCTCCGCAAGGCGGCTGGCGTGGTCGTCGACGTAGATTCTTGTTGCTCCCGAAATCTGGGCGGGATAGGTCTCCATGACCTCGCCGTCATAGGTGATGACAACTATGTCGCCGGCGGTTATGTCTTCAATGCTGGTCGCTATGCCTGTGACTGTAGCATCATCGCTTAGGCTGACGGTAAACAGTCCGACATGATTGACATCGTTGACAGTAGTATTAAAACCGCAGACGTTGAGGCTGTTCGTTCCGACGCTGACGACCAGAGCATAGAAGCTGACTCCCTCCTCGGGAGCAATATCCGAAAGCTCTGCAAGCTCGATCATTATGATGTCTTCCTCCTCGGCAGTGTCGGTAATCGGTTCTTCTACCTCAACGGGGTCTTCATCGCCATAATATGGGTCTTCAACTTCGACATACGGGTCTTCAACTTCGATGTCATTCGTCTCTTCGCCGTCTCTGGCTTGGACAAGCCCACCGCCGACAACTTCATCTTCGCCGTCGTCCGGGTCTTCGACAATCTGACAACCGGCAAGGGTCAGGAGCATGGTAAGGGATAACAGGATTGATAATAGTTTTCTTAAGTTCATGGTGATTTTTCCTTTTCGATGTTTGAAATCTCAAGAACGACGGCGGGCAAAGCCAGTAAAATTGCCATTAGGGCAATTTTAGGCGTTCTTGCGTAGGTGAAGTGTAAACTTCACCTATAATACACATCACCCGCCCCGATTATTGCACCGGGACGGGAAAATTTTTATTCTTCGGTTTCGGAATTTTCGGAGTTTACTCTCTCGTAAACCTCCTCCTCGGAGGAGACCGGTTCGGAATGGATAATTTCGATGCCGACGTCCTCGGCTTCCTTGTCCAGCTTCTTCTCACGCCTTTTTGCGATGAGACCTGCAGCCTTTGCGAGGGCGATTACTATCGGGACGAAATAAGTGGCGATTCTGACGGCTTTGAGTGCAAAACGGACCCTTTTAGCCTTGCGATCACGCTTCCTGCGGGCAAGCTCCCTCTGGTGCTTTCTCTCCTTGAACCAGCCCCTGACTGCCACAACTACTGTTGCTATAAGCCCGAGGTTTGCGCCTGCGGCGACTCCCCTGTCCCTGTTTTTATCCTTTTTCCTGACTACTACCATGGCGATTCTCCTTTATCAGTCTATCTCATCGGCGGCGATTTTCTCGAACGCCGCATTGCCTTTCGAGCTCTTGCCGGTTACTGTTATATAGTATGTGCCGTCGGAGGGGATCTCGACGTCGAAATTGTCCTCCGAGATCTTCTTTTCCGAGAAGATGACCTCCCCGTCTTCGTCCTCAATAGTCAGGCTGACCGTCCCCTTTTCGCAGGAAATGGCGCACCGGATGACGTCCCCTTTCTCCATACTCAGAGAATTCGTGTAGGACTTAAGCCGTGTGAACTCGATTATGAGGTACTCTTCCTTATTATAATAGCTTGCGACCTCGTTGCGACCCATGCATCCGCAAAGGGTAACAGTTGATATAAGCACTGCAAGCAGTATTGCAGCTATAGATTTAAGCTTATGCATAGGCTTCGCCTCCTGACAGGGTTCTAAGGCTATAATAGCGCATCTGAAAAGAAAAGTCAAGGGCACAATTACTATTGACTAACCCCCTTTAAAGTGATATAATGTGAGGTTGCAAGTTATATCAAACGTCGCCTGAATACGACGCACATACTGAAAGGTCGGATTCTCCTTGGGAGTAGCCAGAAATTATAATAAACACATCGCTCATGATGTTTCAACCATAGACTTCAGCGCAGATTTAAGCGATGAAGAAAACCTATCCCCGAAGCATCGGAAAATTTTACACATGCTCGACCGGTGCTTTGACTGTGTCTGCGACTTGGGACTTGAGCATGCAGGAAGCGGAGCGTTAGCCAGATACTGTGAGACCAGCACGGCGAACCTCTTCAACAACTACTTCAACGACAAGGATGAGATTATCATCTACTGCTGTGCCAGAGGGATGCAGAAGGTGGAGGACGACTTCATGAGCCGTGCCCCGCAGAGTCCTGAAGAAATTGAAAACTATGTCATGACCATGCCCTACATAACAGCAAAGCTCCACGGCAGGAAGTATCGAGCCATGTATCAGATCTACTCCTCGCCGAGGTATATCGGAGAGGGCGAAAAGTTCTTCGACGGCGTCACCCAGCGTTACACCGAATATGCCAAGGAGCTCGCCCCGAAGCTTGGTCTTCCGTGGGAAGCGGTGCAGGGGCTCATCTTCATCTTCGTCAGAGCCTGTGTGCACTATGCCATGTTCGAAAACGAGGAGTACCTCAAGAGCCAGCAGCAAATCCTCCTCGGCATGATCCGCACCATGATGGCACATATTCCCCCACAATCATAACCCCCACTTCCGCTTTTCTCAGAAAAACGGAAGTATTTTTTATATTTCCCCTAAAAACCTATTGACAAGAGGATAAAGTTTATGGTATAATTAAGTGAGGGAACTAAAATAAGTGCCTATTATAATTTTCAGTTCTCGCCGCAGCGGGCTACCCCCCGCAACCCCACAACGCTAATTCAGGGAGGTAACAAATGAAAAAACGTATTCTATCCATCATCTTAGCAATTTCCATGCTGTTTACACTATGTGTGCCGACGGCATATGCGACGGAAATAAGCAACGCTGGCTACTACACGATTGGCGGCGTTTTTACGCTTTACTGGTCAGATGTAAGTGCTGATTCATATACGGTAAATGTGTATGACGCTTCTACCAGCGCACTCATCTGGTCAGGTACTACGACAGCAAATACTCTCTATGCGAGAACGCTCGGCTTGTCCGACGGCACTACGTTCTACTTTACAGTAGCAGTTACCGGCTCAAGCACAGTAAAAACCTCCGAAAACATTACTTACAGTACGAGTGCTGAGACGTTTGCATACTTGGTTTCACTCGCTACCTACGACGCCTCAACCGGAATATTGTCTTGGTACGGCTATGGTGAGGATATTGAGTATCAGGTGGATGTGTATTCTTCCAGTGGAACTCTAGTTCGCACGCTTTATACCGCCAACACCTACATTTCCGCAGAAACAGCATTCGTCGAAACCGGTGAGTACTACTACAAGCTCACGATTGTCGACACAGACCATAATGCTATTAGCGGTTCTGAGGCTTGGGTAACCTGCCGCTCTGATTCCACATATTCGTACACAGCCGCTTCTACAGGCATTTATGAAATCACATTCAATGCCAACGGCGGATATTTCAGCGAGCACAGCAAAGCTACCACCTTAACCTTGGAAACTGATTCCTCAGGAAAGCTGTCTTCGCTCCCGACCGACTGGTTCTATGCGGGCTATGCTCTTTCCGGCTGGTACACTGCGTCCGGAAGCGGCTATGAGATCACCACCGACACCGTCTTCTCCGCAGACACCACGGTCTACGCCATGTACACCACCTGCGACCATTCAGGCAACACAAACTCCACCTCCTGCACCGATGACACCACCTGCTCCGTCTGCGGCGGAACTATCAGTGCAACCGGGCACACCACCGAAATCCAGAACGCCGTTGACGCCACCTGCACCACTGACGGCTACACCGGCGACGAGGTCTGCACCGTGTGCGGCGAAACTGTAACTGCTGGTGAAGTTATTACGGCAACGGGGCATAACTATGTTGATGGCGTGTGTATCGTATGCGGAGCAGAAGAGCCCCAGACTCACACCCACTCCTACACCTCCGAAGTCACCACCGAAGCCACCTGTACTGAGGACGGCGTCATGACTTATACCTGCTCGTGCGGCGACTCCTATACAGAGACGATTCCGGCAACCGGGCACACCACCGAAATCCAGAACGCCGTTGACGCTACCTGCACTGAGGACGGCTATACCGGCGACGAGGTCTGCACCGTTTGCGGGGAGACTGTGACTGCTGGTGAAACGATTGAAGCAACGGGACACTATTACCCCTATACCGCTTTTACTTGGGCTTCAGACTACAGCGCAGCATCAGCCACATACACCTGCAGATACTGCGGCAATACGGAGACCGTAGATGCCACAATCACCACTTCGACCACTGCTACCTGCACCGAAGCTGGTAAATTGACTTATACAGCTTCTATCGAATTCAACGGTAATATCTACCGTGAGAATCGCACGGTTGACGTTTCCGCTCTTGGTCACACCACCGAAATCAGAAACGCCGTTGACGCCACCTGCACCACTGACGGCTACACCGGCGACGAGGTCTGCACTGTTTGTGAGGAGATAGTAACAGCTGGTGAAGTTATCCCGGCTACCGGGCATAATTATGAAAACGGCGTCTGCACTGTGTGCGGGGAGGCAGAGCCGGGCACTCCGGCTACCGGAGATGTTGATAACGGTTCGGCAAGCGTTACCGTTTCGGACAGCGAAAACTCCTCCATCAAGCCGGACGTCATCAACGAAAGCTATGTCTCTGTCGGCACGGTTACTATCAACACAACTGAAACCGACGGCACTCTTGAGATCAAGACCGTCACCGACAGCATAAGCGGAGAGCTTACTTACAGCGAGCCATCCACCGGCAACTCGGTGAGCTTGTCGACGAGCTCCGACATTACGGTAAAATCCGTCATCAGCGGCACGGCTACCAATTCTTCCGGCACAGAGTTCACCGCAAAGGGCACGGTTCTCTTCTATGGCGACCTCTCGTTCACCGATGAGGGCAGTCCCCTCGACGTCAGCAGTTCTACTTTCACTATAGACCTGACCCCGACCGGCACCAGCACTATTGACGCTGATAGCCTTGTAGTCCTCCACTACACCGGCACGGCTTGGGAACAGCTTGAAATCTCCGCCACCGTTGTTGACACAAGCGGCAAAATCACCGTCTCGTTCAAAACCACAACCCTTTCACCGATTATGGTTCTGACGACCTCGGCAAGCTATGGCTATGTTTACGTCGGCGAAGTAACCCTTGATGACGGCTACTACACCACCGATGGCGAAACCTCCTCGAACGAAAATCTCCCCACCTCCGGCTATGCCTACTACAGCGGCGGCGTGCTCTATCTGAATGCGTTTGAATATACGTATACAGGAACTGCCTCAGAATTCAGCCTCATAAAGGGAGGAAGCTATGAACTGACTGTCGACCTCTGCGACACAAAATCCACCCTTTCCGGCGGAGCTTATGGCATCTACTGCCAATACAACTTCACTGTTCAGAACGGAGAACTGATTCTGGATCTCGACGTAAGCAATAGCTCGTACACAGTCGGACTCTACAACTATAATTACAATTTCAGAAGAGATATAACCCTCAATGACTGCAAGCTGACTATTACTGCTCCATATGGATCGGCGATTTCCTCAGTTGGCGACGTCAATATCATCGGAAGCACCCTCATTATGGAATGCACGGACGCTACAGACAGCTGCGTTGCTATCCACTCCGGCGGCAGCTTCGGCGGCAACATAACTATAACCGACAGCACCATAGAAGCAACTGTCACTATAGACAACACAGTTTCAGTCGACGAAGCTGGCAATGCATGCTGTATAGACGCAACAAATGGGACAATCACCATCACAAACAGCACCATTACTGCCACTGTTGATGCCGGCAATGGTGCCGTCGATGGTGTAATCGCTGCATCCGACGACATTACCATCACAAACAGCACCGTTACCTTAACATCCAGCGGCAACAGCGTGTGGAGTATATTGGATTCCGACGGCGACCTCATAATCGAGGATGGCAGCACCGTAACGACAACCGGTGAAGGCAAGTATGCTGAGGATGCTATCTGGGTAAAGGGTGCTATAACGATTTCCGAAAGCAACGTGACATCGACTATCACCAACTTAGATACCGGCACATACCCTGCAGGCACTGACGATGAAGATAAGGTCCCCGAATGGTGGGAATATGATGTCTATGCGATCCGTGCAAAAAGCGGTAACATCACCGTCATCGACTCCAATGTTGAGGCTACAGTGGTGCTCAAGAATTATTCTTCCTCTCCTGATTTCACCATCAACGGCATTGCAATCGCTGCGGCGAATGACTCGACGGAGTACTCGTTTGTGCTGAGTCCCTCCTCCGGCACGACGATGAGCGTCAAGCTAAGCAAGACCGGCACACCGACGACCTATTCGTCACAGACGACCATCACAAATTCCGCTTGGTCGAGCTATGACTACGTCCTGATAAGCACCACAGCCGTAGTCACCCACACCCACACCTACACCTCCGAAGTCACCACAGAAGCCACCTGTACTGAGGATGGCGTCATGACTTACACCTGCACCGAGTGCGGCGACTCCTACACAGAGACGATTCCGGCTACCGGGCACACGAATGGCTCACCGGAAGTTGAAAACGAGGTTGCAGCGACCTGCACGACGGCTGGCTCGTATGACTTGGTTGTCTACTGCTCAGTCTGCGGCGAAGAGCTTTCAAGAGAGGCGGTAACTTTAGCGGCTACCGGGCACTCCTACAGATCTCCCGCATGGACTTGGGCTACCGACTACAGCACCTGCACGGCGACATTCACCTGTGCGAATGATAGCAGTCATGTGGTGACAGAAACCGCCCAAATCACAACCGATACCGATAATGCCACCTGCACTGCCGATGGCAAGACCACCTATACTGCAACGGTTACATTTAACGGGCTGACTTATACCGACACGCAGGAAGTCGTTATTCCTGCTACCGGTCACACCACCGAGCTCCAGAACGCCAAGGCTGCCACCTGCACCGAAGACGGCTACACCGGCGACACGGTCTGCACCGTGTGCGGCGAAACTATACAAAGCGGTGAAACTATTCCTGCTACCGGGCACACTTGGGACGAAGGCACGGTTACAACAGTAGCTACCTGCACTGAAGACGGCGAGATGACCTACACCTGCACGGTTTGCGGCGACTCCTATACAGAGACGATCCCGGCTACCGGACACACCTACACGGCTACGTTCACTTGGGGCGAGAATTATGCAACGGCGACGGTTGAGCTCAAGTGCTCCTGCGGAGAAGTCGTTACGGATAACCTGACTGTAAATGTAACCAACATTAGCGGCATTTACGTTGCCTCTGTCGTATATGACAGCGTAACATACTGCTCTGATCCGGTTGAGACCATCACCGTGACTTGGTATGATGAAGATTCCACCGAGCTCAGGACTGCTGTTGTAGAAAAGAGCGAGACGGTGAGCCATGGTACTGATCCTACAAAGGCTTCTGACGACCAGTATGAATACACATTTGCAGGCTGGACAGAAGAGTCGTATTCCTACGGAAACATCACCTACACGGCAACATACACCGCTACACCTCACACATACACCGCAACATTCACTTGGGCTGACGACCTGAATTCAGCGACGGCTACGCTCACCTGCTCTTGCGGATATACTGTAGACAGCAGTAGCCTCGATGTACTGGTCACCTCTGTAAACCGCTTGGGAGTTGTCACAAGGACGGCAACGGTCACCTTTAACGGCGTCACCTACACCGACCAGAAGGTAACCGGAAAGAGCCTCCTCACAGTTCAGGCAAACTATGCGGCGGTCACCGAGGCAATTGCAAGAGCAAATGCCCTCAATGCAAGCGACTATGTTGATTTCTCAGCAGTCACTGCGGCGATAAATGCAGTGCAGTGGAATCTGAATGTCCTTAATCAGAATGCGGTCAACGCCTATGCGGAAGCAATCAACACGGCGATTGACAACCTCGTGGCGGTTTCAGAAACAGTCACCGAGGAGACGGTTGTTATCGATGAACCGATCGAAGAAACCGACATCGAAGCTGAGCCGGACGAGACGGAAACCCTTGAAGTTTCCGACCCCGAGCCGGAAGCAGATTCCAACCCAACCACCGGCATAGTCCTGACAGCAATGCCACTGGCATTAGCTCTGGCGGCTGTGGTTCTTGGAAAGAAGAAATAATCCGGGCATAACAAAAGCCTCACCTTGATGGGTGGGGCTTTTTCGCACTTCGTGCGCCCTCTCAGTCGGCTTCGCCGACAGCTCCCCCAAAGAGGGAGCCGTTGGGGCGGGCGGATTGCCGAAAGGTTTTCGGGCGGATAATATCCGCCCCTACTTACTCTGTAACGAAAGTATATCCCTCCGCCAGTGCCGCATCTATAAAATCTCCAAGAATTGCTGTGTTGGTCTCAGATACGGCGTGGAGAAGATAGATCGCTCCGGGGTGGAGGCGGTCTATAAGCTTCTGGAGCGATTCCTCCGGGTCGGGCTGGGCGTCGGTGTCCCAGTCGGCGTAGGCGAAGCTCCAGAGGACGGTTTCATAGCCGAGGTCAGCCGTTACGGCAAGGCTTTGCTCGCTGTATTCGCCCTTGGGTGGGCGGAAAAGGGTCATCTGGATGCCGAAATTCTCGATCATGTAGTCGTGAAGATACATGATCTCCTCGGTCATCTCCTCGACAGTCAGCTCCGGCATCGAGTAGTGATGCCACGAATGGCTTCCGACTGTGTGACCCTCGTCAATCATCCGCTGAACCAATTCGGGGTTTCTCGAAACGTAATCATAGGTGACGAAGAAGACGGCTTTCACGCCCTTTTCCGCAAGGGTGTCAAGGATTGTCGCAGTGTAGCCGTTCTCATAGCCCTCGTCGAAAGTCAGCATGATGACCTGCTCCTCGGTGTCCTGAATCGCTTCGGCGTTATATTGCCCATAAGCCTCGTTGAAGTTAAGAGCTCCCTTCGGGCGGTTGAGGTCGTCAAACCGGACGCCCTGACCGTAGCCGTTACTCTCGGTGGAGAGTGTGGAGTAGTCCCACTGGGGCTCGCTCGCTATCGGCTCTACCAGCTCTTCGACATCGCTTATTGAAGTTGACTCCTCAGGCTCAGTCTCCTCGGGAACTGTGGTGGTTTCTTCTGTCGTAACCTCCGATGTGGTGATTTCCGTGGTTGTGGCTTCGGTGGTGGTTGTTGCCGGGGTCGTCGCTTCCGTCTGGGAAGTGGTCGCCTCTGTGCCGTCAGAGTAATATCCGTCTGTTATCTCAGCACAGCCGGCTAAAAGTCCCATCATAAGTGCGCAAGCCGTCAGAAATGCTGTCATTTTAGCTTTTCTCAATATCGTTCCCTCCTGTTCTTATTTGCGTTTTACCGCAAAAATAATATCTCTCATGCGAGCCGAAATATGATCGGCAGATTCTTCTATTACCATTCTACAAAATTCGACACGAAAATTCAACTACAGAATTATTACAAAAAAAGACCGCACCAAATCCGGTACGGTCTTATGTTGACTTGACTTTATGAATTCAGATAGCTCTTGACCATTTCCTGCAGAAGTTCATCCCTGTCGATGTGGCGGATGAGGCTTCTTGCGTTGTTGTAGGTGGTTATATAGGTCGGGTCTTCGGATAGAATATAGCCGACAATCTGATTGACGGGATTATAGCCCTTTTCAAGAAGTGCCTCATACACGATGTTGAGAGTGTTCTTAATCTCGTCTTTACGATCCTGTTTCACAGAGAATGTCATAGTCTGGTCATGCATGTGGGTCAACTCCTTCAAAATTTTTCGTCTTCCACAAAACGATGACTCTATTATAACCCTTTTGAGAGAAAATAGCAAGAGCAAAAGCCAATTATTTTAAGAATTTTTCCTGAAAATCGGCTTGCGAAGCGGGTTTGCGGAGTGCAAAATTGCCACCGGGAGAGGTTTTCCTCCCAGTGGCAATGTAAGAGCCTATTATCTTATCTCTGCACCGATGGTGGCAAGAGCCTTTCTGACACGCTTGAGGGCGGCGTCAGCCTGCTCGTCGGTGAGGGTTCCGTCGTGCGAACGCATGACTATCGAGAACGCAACCGACTTCTTTCCGGAAAGAATCTGCTTGCCCTTGTAGACGTCGAAGAGCGTTATCTTCTCGAGGTTCGAGCCGACAGCGGTGGCTATCATCTTCTCAAGGCTTGCGACAGGTATTTCGTCGTCGCAGACAAGAGCTACGTCTCTTGAGATTGCAGGATACTTCGGAAGCGGCTTGTAGGTCTTTTCGGGAGCAGCTATTTCAAGAAGCTCGGTGATGTTTACTTTCGCAAAGTATGTCCTTGTGTCGATGCCATAGTTAGAAAGCACCATCGGGTGGAGCTCGCCCAATATTGCAAGCTGCCTGCCCTCATAGGTCATGACGGCAACACGTCCCGGATGGAAAGCGGTTACCTCGTCAAAGATGCAGTCGGCATCGGGAGCTGTATACTCGCAGTTATCGTAGCCTAAGCTCGACATGAGGTCCTCCACTGCGCCCTTGATGTCATAGAAGTCGCAGTTTCCGCCGTACATTCCAAGAGCGAGTCTCAAGGGCTCACTTGGGAGCTCGTCGATATTGCCGGTCGGGAGATATTCGTTTCCTATCTCGAAAAGCTTGGCTTTCGGATTGCGGTAGTTGAAGTTGCGGGCAAGAGTCTCGCACATCGAGGGCATTATGGTCGTGCGCATAACCGAGGTGTCCTCGCCAAGAGGATTTGTGATGACGACGCACTTGCGGAGCTTCGAGCTCTCGGGGAGCATGATCTTGTCATAGTACTTCGGTGAGATGAACGCAAAAGTATTGATCTGGTTGAAGCCAAGAGCCGTGCAGGCGTTCTCGACGTTCAGAACAAGCTTCTGCTTCGGAGTTCTCTGGGCATCGGCGACGCCCTTGATGATAGTTCCGGGGATGTTGTTGTAGCCGTAGAAGCGGGCGATTTCCTCAGCAATATCAGCCTTTGATTCGATGTCGATTCTGAACGACGGAGAGTAGATGATTCCGTCCTTGACCTCGAAATCGAGCTTTTCAAGATACTTTATCATGTCCTCAGCGGGGATATTAGTTCCCAAGAACCTGTTTGTCCAGTCGGGATCAAAAGGAACTGTCGCCTGAGGCTTGGTGTTGTAGTCGCAGTCGATCACTTCATTGATCGGGTCGCCGCAGTCAAGGAGCTCGCAGAGTTCAAACGCCCGAAGAATTGCCGGCATACAGCCGTGAGCGTCAAGACCCTTTTCAAAACGGGCACTCGACTCGGTTCTCATTCCCAGCTTCTTTGCGGTTCTTCTTACCGATGCTCCGTCGAAGCATGCAGATTCGAAGACGACCGTTTCGGTGTCGTCCATGATTCCACTGTATTCGCCGCCCATGACTCCGGCAACGGCTACAGGCTTCTTCTCGTCGGCAATTACGAGCATTTCAGGGGAAAGCTCTCTCACAACGCCGTCAAGGGTTGTGATGCTCTCGCCGGAAACGGCGTTTCTGACACGAATCTTCCCGCCCTCGAGGTATTTAATATCGAAAGCGTGCATCGGCTGACCGTATTCGAGCATGACATAGTTTGTGATGTCGACAAGGTTGTTTATCGGTCTTACTCCGCTCGCTCTGAGTCTCTCACGAAGCCATCTCGGAGACGGAGCGATTCTTATATTCTTTACAACTCCGCCGATGTAACGGTGGCAAAGCTCGGTGTTCTCAACCTTAACGTCGAGATACTTGTTTATATCGTCCTCAACGCCCTTATATTCGGGATACTTGTAGTTGAAAGGCTTGTTGAAGGTAGCAGCCGCTTCTCTTGCAAGTCCCAAAACGGAAAGGCAATCGGCACGATTCGAGGTGATTTCGAATTCAACAGTGGTGTCGTCAAGACCGATGGCAGAATGAATGTCGTCGCCCGGCTTGCAGTCCTCTTCGATTACGAATACTCCATCAGGGTCGGCATAGGGGAAATCGTGGGTGGTAAGTCCCAAGGTATCGAGTCCGCAGAACATTCCGTAGCTCTCGACGCCTCTTATCTTGCCCTTTTTGATTTTGCCCTCGGGGAGGCTTGCACCGTCAAGTGCAACGGGGACAAGGTCGCCCTCCTTGACGTTGACTGCATTGGTGACAATCTGCACCGGCTCTTCTTTGCCTATATCGACAGAGCAAACGAAGAGTGCATCGGCGTTCTCATGCTTGCCCTTTGAAAGAATCTTTCCGACAACGGTGTTTGTTATCTTTGAGCCCTCTTCTTCGTAGCCCTCGACCTTCTGACCGGTCATGGTCATGTCGTAGCAGAAGTCCTTTATCGGCTCATCTATGTCCACATAATCGTGGAGCCATTTCATTGATAAATCCATACTCTCGCCCTCCTCAGAACTGCTCAAGGAATCTCAGGTCATTCTCGTAAAGAAGCCTCATGTCGTTGATTCCATACTTGCGCATTGCGATTCTTTCAAGTCCCAAGCCGAATGCAAAGCCGGAGTAGACGGTTGAATCGATGCCGCAGGTCTCCAAGACCTTCGGGTGAACCATTCCTGCTCCCAAGAGCTCAACATAGCCCTCACCCTTGCACATGCTGCAGCCCTTGCCGCCGCAGTTGAAGCACTGGATGTCAACCTCAGCCGACGGCTCGGTGAACGGGAAGTGGTGTGGACGGAGTCTTATCTTTGCGTCCTCGCCATAAAGACGCTTCATCATCAGTTCAAGTGTGCCGATAAGGTCGCCCATCGTGATTCCCTTGTCAACTACCAGAGCCTCAACCTGATTGAATATCGGGGAGTGGGTGGCGTCGACGGCGTCGGAGCGGTAAACTCTTCCTGATGCAATAACCCTTATCGGGGGCTTATGGTTCTCCATAACTCTGATCTGAATAGCAGAGGTCTGGGTTCGAAGCAGCACCTTATCCGAAATATAGAAAGTGTCCTGAGTGTCTCTTGCAGGGTGATCCGGAGGAAGATTGAGAGCCTCGAAATTATAATAATCATACTCGACCTCAGGTCCTTCGGCAATGGAGAAGCCCATGCCAAGGAATATCTCCTCAACCTCGTGCAAAACTGAGTTGATGGGGTGAAGATTCCCCAAATCGTGGTGATGTCCGGGAAGAGTTACGTCAAGCTTTTCGTCGTAGAGCTTCTTTGCGGCGGAGATGGCGAGGATTTCTGCGCCTCTTGCCGATATAGCCTGCTCAATATTGGCACGAATTCTGTTTGCAAGCTGTCCGACAACCGGTCTTTCCTCCGGGGGAAGCGTTGACATCTGCTTTAAGATTGCAGTGAGTTCGCCCTTTTTTCCTAAAAATCTGACACGAAGATTTTCAAGTTCTGCGGCACTCTGGTCTCTCTCGAGCTCCTCTTTCGCCCGTCTTTCAATGTCTTGAAGGTCATTACTGATCATATGGTTCATATCCTTTCTAACGAATATATACGACCGAATATATACGGCGTGACAATAAAAATTGCCTGTCCCACAAAGAGGACGTTTCCGCCCTCTTCTTAAGAAAATCAGATTTTTGAATAGCCGAAGCTGTTGACGATGGCGTCAACCTTCTGCCCCGCCTGACACATCGGGCACTCACGCTGGACGAATGTCTGGTAGCCGGGGATGTCGTCGGGGGTGAAGACGCTGTGGACAGCGATTCCGTTCGACTCAGTGATTGCGGAGAAGATGGAGGCGATTGCAACCAGCTCGCCGCTGTAGTAGTTAAGGCACTCCAAAGCCTTGTTGATGGTCTTGCCGGTCGAAACAGACGAGATGAGAAGAAGAACCTTCTTGCCCCATATCATCTTCTGGATATTGTCACGGAAGATGAGCTGACCGTTCGAATTGAGCTCGGGGGTGATGACAGCGACGTCCTCGTCACGGTTGATGCCTCCCGAAGCGAGGCTCTCAGCCAAGAATGCGCCAAGCATCTCAGTTCCCTCCATGCAGATGATGGTGTCGATGGGGGTTGAGGAGTAGGTAGCCGCAATCTGGGCTGCTGCGTCCTTAGCCATCATGTGGCTGGTCTTGATCTTCGTCATATCGATATAGTTGTTGATGTGCGAGTGGTTTGTGGCAAAATGCCCGGGAATTATGCTGATTTTGATCTTACGATTCTTTCTCGATTCGATAATTTTTGCTCTGCCTTCCATAAATTTATCCTCCTATACAAGATAATTTCGTTGTAATGGCAATTATAACACATTTTTTGAACGAAATCAAGAGTAAAGTTGTGATTAGTTGCCATCCCCTCCACCGGCTTCGCCGACCGCACCCGCCTCCGGCGTGTGCGCCCTCTCAGTCAGCTTTGCTTACAGCTCTCCCAAAGGGAGAGCCAAGAATCTGCAAAATATCCTTCGGATTGTCAACTATGAAATCCCCTCCCGCAGCTATCAGGGATTCCCGGCTTCTGAAGCCCCATGTGCATGCAATGCATTTAATTCCGGCATTATGGGCGGTTTCGATGTCGGTGCTCGAGTCGCCGATGTGGATTACTTCTGATTTATCGACGCCGGAGAGCTCAATTATATGATTCTCATAGCTTGGGTCGGGCTTGCGGGGGAAGCCCTGTCCGGTTCCTCCTACAAGCTCGAAAGTGCCGCTTGGGAAGCACTGCTCCACTATTGCAGCTGCAAACTGCTGTGGCTTATTAGTCATGACGTAGAGCTTGAGCCCGGCAGATTTCAGAGCTTCGACAACCTCCGGGATTCCGTCATAAACTTTCGATTTGTCAAGATAATGCTTGGAATAGTAGTCACAGAAGAGCTCATGAGCCTTATTAAGAAGCTCCTCGTCGTCACGGAGATTCTCAGGCAGAGAACGCTTGACGAGCATAAGAGTGCCGTTGCCGACGAATGAAATATACTCTTCTGTTGTGTGTGTAGGAAAACCAAGCTCTGTTAAAGCCGCACTGACGCTGTCGCCCAAATCGTCGGCAGTGTCGACAAGCGTGCCGTCGAGGTCAAATATTACTGATTTCATGGTGTCACATCCTTCATAGTGATTCAGGCAGGAACTACATATCTCAATCTTCTAATTTCGAAGCTAATAATGGCGAATAGTGGTTTCTGAACTGCTCATACTCCCCCGCCTCAATGGCGGCTCTTATTTTCTCCATAAGGGTGTTATAGAACCAAAGGTTGTGGGTGACGGCGAGGCGTCCGGCAAGCTGCTCCTTTGCCTTGAAGAGATGCCTTATGTAGGCACGGGAGAAATTGCGGCAGGTGGGGCAGTCGCATTCGGGGTCAATCGGTCTCTCGTCGAGCTCGTAGCAAGCGTTAGTCAGGTGCATGATGCCGTTCCATGTGAAAATAGTCGCATGGCGGGCGTTTCTTGACGGCATTACGCAATCAAAGAAGTCGACGCCACGGTATACCGCTTCGATGATATTCTGAGGAGTTCCGACGCCCATCAGGTATCTCGGCTTGTCAGCAGGCATGTGGGGCTCTACTGCCTCAATTATACGGTACATTTCCTCGGCAGGCTCGCCAACAGCAAGTCCGCCTATGGCGTAGCCGTCTAAATCAAGGTCGGCTATCTGCTTCATATGCTCCACCCGGATGTCTTCGTAGGTGCAGCCCTGATTTATGCCCCAAAGGAGCTGATGAGGGTTGATGGTGTCGTCACGTGAATTGAGACGCTTCATTTCGTCCTTGCAACGCTTGCACCAGCGGACGGTGCGGTCGCAGGAATTTTTTGAGTAGCTCCGGGGAGCGGGGTTCTCGACACATTCGTCAAAAGCCATTGCGATGGTAGAGCCGAGGTGGGACTGGATCTGAATACTCTCCTCCGGTCCCATGAAGATGCGTCTGCCATCGATGTGGGAGTTGAAATAGACTCCCTCTTCCTTTATCTTGCGGAGCTTCGCCAAAGAGAAGACCTGAAATCCTCCCGAATCTGTGAGAATCGGCTTATGCCAGTTCATGAACTTATGAAGTCCGCCAAGTTTATATATAACCTCGTCAGATGGACGCAGATGAAGATGGTAGGTATTGCAGAGCTCCACCTGACACTTGAGATTTTCGAGATCTACTGAGGAGATTCCTCCCTTGATAGCCGCCGCAGTTCCGACGTTCATAAAAACAGGCGTCTGGATCACGCCGTGGACGGTGGTAAACTCGCCCCTGCGGGCATGTCCGTCCGAAGTAATAAGCCGATACACAATTATGCTCCCTTCGAAATAGTATTCTTATGATACATGATTTCCTCGGGAAATGCAAGAGGAAATATGAAAAACCACACCGTTTGACATGGTGCGGTTTTTATTGACAGGATTTTTCTATTGTGATATAATACATTTGACATGAGGAGTGACGGTAAACCTCTTATCTTTTTAGAGGGAGGTGATAACGTGTCAGTTTTAGAAGTCATTGCGCTGCTGAATCTGCTCGCCGTTGTTATCTTCGGAGTCATCGCAGTTTTCCAGACAAAGAAATAACCGCAACCTAGGTTAGTGGTTTACGGTCAGTCTACAAGTTACTTGTTTTAGAGGTTGTACCTAAACTGCTGCAACAGTTTCGTCTCCTCATGTCATTTATTATACTCCTCTTCTTCCTCTTTGTCAAGAGGAATTTTTGACTTTCAGAAACTATAGGAGAATCAGACTATGCCAGAAACCCGAAATCTTACCGCAGAGGAATGGGCTGACTTTGCGCAGGTATTTGAAAAAATGGGTGTCAGCAGCCCCGACTATGTCCGGAGGTTTGTTGACACCAGCCTTGATAAAATTTATGACGTCTTTCTTCTGAACGACGATACTGTTCTCAAAAAGTCTGACCGTGACTGGGAGAAATATGAGCAATATTTTGCCGGGCACGACTTTTCTGTCCCCAAGATAATCTCATCATTCCAGCATGGTGACGACTGCTGGGTGAGTATGCCTTTTGTGAACGGGTCGGACGCAAGAGACTGTTCCCCGGAAGAAGCCGGGCTGGTCGGCAGGGAGCTTGCGAAAATTCAAAGCTATTATCTCGGCACTGACCTTAACCCCGACGGGTGCAGGAGCTATTTTGAAAGAAAGGTTCTTCGGTACTGGGAGAAAACCCGGAAGTATTTTCCCGGATACGAGGATGTTTTCGAGGCAGTCAGAGCCCGTTTCTTTTCTGCACCCCGGACACTCATTCATGATGATTTTCTTCCGATAAACGCCCTTCTGGACGGCGAAAAAGCTTGGCTCATCGACTGGAACTATGCCGACATTCTCCCCTACTTTCTGGACCTCGGGCGATTTTCATTCGTCAGCTACGAAGAGGGCAAGCCGCATATCCCGAAAGAATCCGCAAAAGCTTTTCTTCAGACCTACTACGAAGAAATGAGCCAAAACCCTCAGTTTACAGTCACAAGGCAAGAGTTTTCCCGTGACGTAGCCATATCCGCTTTCTGCCAGTATTCGATGTTTGTTTCCTATAAGGATGAGGAAAAGGTGCAGGAGTCGGAGGATTATATTGGACTTGGGAGGATAATTAGGTATCTTGGTGACATTCAGCTCAGGCGATAATAGCACGTGTTTTTGCCTTTGCCCTCACGCTTCAGTTCGCCAAGAGTGACTAACCTTCTTAAAGAGCTTTCTACGGAGCTGACACTCAGACTCGGGCACAGCTCCCGGATGTCCTGCTTGGTGAATCTGCCGATTTTTTGCATCGTGGCTTTCCGAACCATTTCGATTGCCGGAAGCTTTTCCTCCACTATGGCAAATCTGTCTTCAAAATCCTTGTATGCCGCAAGAATAGTACTGAGAAGATACTTGATGAACGGTGTCTTGTCCTCCGTGCCCTCATGCCAACCGCTTTGCGACTGACGCAGGGCATCGTAGTAAAGGTCTTTGTGTCCTGCTATTTTAGCTTCAAGGGAGATATATTTTCCAACATAAAAGCCGTTGCGATAAAGAAGCAGAGTTGTGAGAAGCCTCGACATTCTGCCGTTACCATCGTTGAAAGGGTGAATGCAGAGAAAATCGTGAATAAATGTAGGAATTGCAATGAGCGGTTCAACCTCAAGGTTGCCGATGACACGATTGTATTCGCCGCAAATCCTATCCAACGCCTCAGGAGTCTCAAAGGGCTCAAGAGGTGTAAAAAGAATCTCTGAATGCCCGTCGGGATAAGTTGCACTGATATAGTTCTGCACGTTTTTCGTCTGTCCCGCCATGGGATTGTTCATATGATTATACATGATTTTGTGGAGCTGCAGAATGTAGTTCCGGGTAATCGGAATTGCATCAAAGCTCTCGTGAATGATATTCAGGACATCTCTGTAGCCTGCAATCTCCTGCTCATCACGGTTTCTCGGTGTTGTTTTTTCTTCCACCAGCTGCTTGATACGGGTGTTGGTCGTGACAATGCCCTCGATAGCATTTGATGCCTCGGTGCTCTGGATTTTTGCAATCTCAACAAGCTTTTCAAGCTCATCAGGACGCTGTTTGAGATACATCTCCTGCTTCCCTGCCTCTTTGTAGATAGCGGCAACAAGTCCGAGTATCTCGGAATCCCACTTTTGATTTTTGATTTCGGAATAATTGAATGGTCTCATTCCCTTAATCGCCTCACTTTCCCTTAAATTATAGCAAATAATAAGGGAAATGTCAATTGATTACGGGAATATTTTTGGTTGAACCGACATGGTTATTGTGCTATAATATTCCCAAACAAAGCTTGGGGGCTTGATTATGACTTACAGAATTTTTATCGCAGAGGACGACAGGAGCATTGCGGAGGGCGTCTCAAATGAACTTACTAAGTGGGGATTTGAGTGCCGGGTGGCTTCTGAGTTTTCGGATATTGTGGGGGAGTTTAGGGAGTATGAGCCGCAGCTGGTGCTTCTTGATATTATGTTACCGTTTTATAACGGCTACCACTGGTGCGAGGAGATTCGCAAGATCGCGAATGTGCCGATTATCTTTATCTCGTCGGCGTCGGACAACTTAAACATCGTCATGGCGGTCAATATGGGCGGTGACGACTTCATCGCGAAGCCTTTTGATATGGGTGTTCTGACGGCAAAGGTTCAGGCACTTCTTCGGCGGAGCTATAACTACACCGAAAGCCCGGTTCTTTCACATCGTGGCTTGAGCCTTAAGACTGAGGATTCGAGCGCAGTTTTCAACGGACAGAAAATCGACCTCACCAAGAACGAATACCGGATTCTCTTCACGCTTCTTGAGAGCAAGGGAAAAACCGTCTCCCGGGAGAAGCTCATGCAGAGGCTGTGGGAGACGGACAGCTTCGTCGATGACAATACGCTGACGGTCAACATCAATCGTCTTCGCCGTAAACTTGACGCTCTGGGACTCGAAAACTTTATCACCACAAAACACGGTATCGGATATATGGTGGAATGACATGAAATATCTTAAATCTAAAATTGCATTTCTCATGCTATATGTCTTGATTTTCGCAATGCTCTGCGTAAGCTTTGCGCTGTATGAGCTTCCGATTGCGGCAGTGGCTTACCCGATGGGATTGGGAATACTGCTTGTGGCAGCGTATCTCTTCTTAGATTACCGGAAATATAAGAAGCAGTGCGCAGAAATCTCAGAGCTTGAGAATAAAATCGCCCGGCTTACTGAGATGATTTCTTCGGAAAAGGCGAAATCCCGGCAAAGGATGGACTACTACAGTGTCTGGGCGCACCAGATCAAGACGCCGATTGCGTCTATGCGTTTAAGCCTGCAGGGCGAGGACAGTGCCTTGAGCAGAAAACTCAGCGCAGATCTGAACAGAATCGAGAGCTATGCCGACATGGTTATGACCTACTTAAGGCTTGACAGTGACAGTACCGACTATGTTTTTTCGGAGTGCGATCTGGACAGTATTATCAAGTCCTGCGTCAGGAAGTTTTCAGGCGAATTTATCGCCAGAAAGATTGAACTTATCTATGAGCCGGTGCGGGAAACGGTTCTAACGGATGAAAAATGGCTGGCGTTCGTCATCGAGCAAGTGCTTTCGAATGCGCTCAAATATACACCATCGGGGAGCATATCCGTCTATACAGAACCGGGGCAAGTTCTCGCAATAAAAGACACCGGAATCGGGATTGCTCCCGACGATCTGCCCCGAATCTTTGAGCAGGGCTTCACCGGATATAACGGCAGAACAGACAAAAAGGCAAGCGGCATCGGGCTCTGGCTCTGCAAAAGAATATGCGATGATCTGGGCTATGAAATCTCTGCCGAATCAGAACTTGGCAAAGGCACGGTTATCAGGCTTGGTCTCTCCAAAAAGCATATCGAAGCCAATTAAATCTTACAAAAACGTAAGAAAACTGTAAGGGAAATCGATGGATTCATGGGTTTCTCTTTTGCTATAATCCAGTTATTAAAAGTAAAGGAGAAATCTATATGCCACTACTGCAGGTCAAAAATTTGCAAAAAGTCTATACTTCCCGCATGGGAGGAGCGAGCGTTGAGGCTCTTAAGAACGTCAACTTCTCTGTCGAGCAGGGGGAATATGTCGCCATCATGGGCGAAAGCGGTTCGGGAAAGACTACTCTTCTCAATATCTTAGCCTCTCTCGACCAGCCCACCGGCGGACAGGTCATCCTTGACGATAAAGACATCTCGAAAGTCCACGAACAGGACATGGCAACGTTCAGAAGAGATAACTTAGGCTTTGTCTTTCAGGAGTTCAACCTCCTCGACACATTCACCGTCGAGGACAATATTTACCTCCCCCTTGTGCTGTCCGGGATGTCCTATAAGGAGATGTACCGCAGGCTTGAACCGATTGCTGAGCTACTCGGGATTTCGGACATCTTAAAGAAATACCCCTATGAGGTCTCCGGCGGGCAGAAGCAGAGGGCGGCTGTTGCGAGGGCACTCGTCACTGAGCCAAGGATAATCTTGGCAGACGAACCGACAGGCGCACTCGACTCAAGAGCCACCGACGAGCTTCTTAATCTCTTCTCTAAGGTCAATTCCCGTGGGCAGACTATACTCATGGTCACCCATTCGGTCAAGGCGGCAAGCCACGCAAATCGGGTCTTATTCATCAAGGACGGCGTCGTTTTCCATCAGGTATACCGTGGTGGACAGAGCGATGAGATGCTATATCAGAAGATTTCCGACACCCTCAGCATGCTCTCAAGAGGAGGTGCCGGAGAATGAAAAAGCGTGGTCTATACCGGCGTCTTGCCATAAACGGAATCAGGGGTAACCGCCAGCTCTACATCCCGCATATTTTAGCCTGCACCAGCATGGTTCTCATCTATTTTATAGTCACCTCCCTTTCGAAGTCGATGGTTATATACAATATGTCCGGCGGAGGAACGGCGCAGGAGCTTCTCGAGCTTGGAAAAATAGTCATAGCCATCTTTGCGGCGATATTTCTCTTCTATACAAATTCGTTTCTGATGAAACGCCGCCAGAAAGAGTTCGGGCTTTATAACGTCCTCGGCATGAGCAAACGCAACATCGCCCGTATCCTCATCTGGGAAAGCGTAATGACGACAGGAATTTCGATAGGCGGCGGAATTGTCTTAGGAATTATTCTATACAAGCTTGCGGAGCTGGTGCTCGTTCAGCTTATTTCGGGAGACGTGACATTCACGATAGAGCTTGCATGGCAGGCTATCCCCGAAACTGCGCTGATATTTGCTGTGATATTTCTGCTCCTGTTTGTTTTCTCGCTGCTTAAAGTACGTCTGACTAAGCCGATTG
This sequence comes from Oscillospiraceae bacterium, assembly GCA_021203065.1. Taxonomy (GTDB): domain Bacteria; phylum Bacillota; class Clostridia; order Oscillospirales; family Ruminococcaceae; genus Faeciplasma. The sequence goes on along the minus strand of JAJQBX010000025.1, from coordinate 78,599 downwards.
AGCTTCTCAAGAGTGAGAATATGGGCGAAAAACCGCCGAAAGCTAACTGGTTTTTCGGGATTCTGGGAGCAGTCGTACTCGGCTTCGGTTACTATCTCGCACTCACTCTGGATAGCCCGATGGAGATGATGCTGGGATTTCTCGGGGCAGTAGTACTCGTCATGATAGGAACTTACTTACTCTTCATGTCGGGAAGCGTCCTTATGTGCAAAATAATGCAGAAATCGAAGCACTATTACTATAAGCCGAACCACTTCGTCTCCGTCTCCTCAATGACCTACCGCATGAAGCGCAACGGCGCAGGGCTTGCATCAATCTGCATTCTCCTCACTGCCGTTCTTGTAATGCTGTCGTCCACTTCAAGCATTATGATGGGAATTGAGGACATCTTAGAAGACTTCTACCCGAGGGACTTAATTGTCCAGTTCGGGACCCATTCGGGAGTAACAGATGAGCAAAAAGAGCTCGTCAGGAGCTTTGCTATAGACGATGACTTGGAGATTGAAAATGAGCTTGAATATGAATACATCGTGACGAACGGTATTATTACTGACGGTAACCTTGCGCTCGATTATCTCTACACGGATGACGACTACGTCGAGGTCTGCGTTTTCGATATCGACACCTATAACCGGCTGAATGGTTCAAGCGAAACTCTCGGAAGTGGTGAAGTTCTTATCTATTCGGAAAGTGGAAGCTTGTCCGAAATCTATGTTGACAAACTCAGCACTTTCACTGTGAAGTCTGAGATAGAATACCCGAGCTTTTGCCCGCTCCAACGCACCGTTTACGGAATACTTGTCATAGTCGTCGACGACTTGGACGTCTTCAATCCGATTTTTGAGATGCTTGGAGACCAAGGCAACGAGATTTACATCTACCGAATGTGGTGGTACGGCTTCGATATTACTAATCTCAGCGAATCGGAGCAGAGGTCATATTTCGGAAGACGTGGTGTGGAACTCGAAAAAGAGGCGTTTGCCCTTTATAACACGGGCATAAGTTATCTGATAAGCTGGGACAGCCTTGCCGAGAACCGCTCCGACTACTACGGCATGTTCGGAGGACTGCTGTTCTTGGGAATCTTCCTGAGCCTCTTGTTTGTCCTGTCGGCAGTACTCATCATCTACTACAAGCAGATTTCGGAGGGGTTTGAAGACGCCTCACGGTTTGAGATAATGCAGAAGGTCGGCATGACCAAGGCGGACATAAGAAAAAGCATCAATTCGCAGATGCTTTCGGTCTTCATGCTCCCTGTCCTGATGGCGGCAGTGCATATCGGATTTGCAACGCCAATTATGCTGAAGCTCTTAAAAATGTGCGGCTTCATGAATACATGGCTGTTCTTGGGAGTAACGGCGGCGTGCCTTGGAGCTGTGGTAGTGGTGTATGCTGTGGTGTATAAGATTACCTCGGAGGCGTATTATAGGATTGTGAGCTGAAACCCCTCCGACGGCTTCGCCGCCACCTCCCCTTTCAGAAGGGGCTAACTCTGAGGTCATTGAAAATTATTGCCCAAACCGGCAGAAATTTTCAATAAAAGTGTTGCGAAAAACAGGAGAATATAAATTGTAAAAACGTATTGCAACTTGCGATACAATATGCTATAATAGAGGCATGAAAGGCGGTGTTTGCATGGCTGTCAAAAGTGCAAATGTAACTGCAAGGGTTGAGCCAGAGGTCAAGACTGAGGCTGAGGCTATTATAGCTGAGCTTGGGCTGTCTGTCTCTGCAGTTATCAACTCTCTGTACAAGCAAATTATTCTGAAAAACGGCATCCCATACACGCTGACGATGCCGAGCACCCCAAAAGCCCGTGACGAAATGACAAAGGCGGAATTTGATGCCATGATGGAGACAGGACTCAATCAGGTCAAAAACGGCGAATCGATTCCCGCTGATGAAGCGTTTACAGAGTTGCTGAGAGGTATCTGATGAAGACATACAAAGTGAGGCTTTCCCCACTTGCAATAAATCAGATGGCGGAAATCCGTGACTATATTCTCTATCAGCTGCAGAACCCTGATGCCGCCCGCAATCTCATAAAGAAGATTCGGGCTGACATGATGAAGCTTGATCAGATGCCGGAGCGTTTTCAGCTCGTCGACGAAGAGCCTTGGCGAAGCCGAGGCATAAGAAAATTGATTGTCAGAAACTTCTATGCTTACTATTGGGTAGACGAAGATTCGTCAGTTGTCTATGTCACTGCGGTCACCTATGCCAGAAGAGACCAGAAAGGCGTTCTGGAAAGAATGGACACAGAATAAAATCCGGGGCTTCCGCAAGTCCCTGATTTTATTGTCATATGTAAAACATATACCTATTCACAAACCACTCAATCCCGGTGATGAAATACTGCTGGATGCAGATGAAAAGTCCTATGACAAGGGTGACGAGGGTTGGGAGATAATAGTAGCGCATCTTCCAGCCGAGGTCCTTCCAGTATTCCCTCGAACGCCAGAAGAAAACTATCCAGTATATTGACAGCGGTCCTGTCACTATTATGTAGACCTGCGCTGAGAACCCAAGGAGCAGAAGAAGCCACACCTGAAGTCGGATATAGAGCTTTATCATCTCCTTCTTCGGTCGATATTTTGCGTCATATGGGTTGTCAGAAAAGGTTTTGAGTGTTTGCAGATCGCTTTTTAAGCCCATGGGATTTCCTTATTTTTGCTCTTTGGCAGGCATCTTATCTGTCAGGACGAAGAACACTCCGCCGATTACGAACATGACAGCAAGTGCTCCGACACCGGCACTGGAGTTGTTTGTGATCTGGGCTACAACGGAGACGAGTGTCGTTCCGATAAAGCTTGCTCCCTTGCCGCAGATGTCATAGATTCCGAAGTATTCGCCCGACTTTTCGGGAGGGATGATTTTGGTGAAATAGGAGCGTGAAAGCGACTGGATTGCGCCTTGGAAGAGTCCTACTGAAACTGCCAATATCCAGAACTGATAGAGCTGCCGCAGGAATATTGCATAGACGACGATGAAGAAATATGCTATTATGCAGATTATAAGAAGCTTGCCCGATTCATACTTTCTTGAAAGACGTCCGAATACCAGTGCCGCAGGGAATGCGACAATCTGGGTGACGAGGAGCGCAAGCACCAGTCCGATGCTGCTCAGTCCCAGAGATTCGCCATAGGTTGTAGCCATATCGATAATGGTGTAAACGCCGTCGATGTAGAAGAAGAATGCGATAAGGAAGAAGAGTGCCTTCTTATTCTTGCCTAATTCTCTGAAAACTCCGCCCAAGCGCTTGAAGCTTGCCGCAACCGGCTTGTCGGTTTTCTCAACATAGTGAACCTGCTTGTAGCTCTTAACGAGCGGAATTGCCATTGCAACCCACCAGACAGCGGTGATAGCGAAATCGATTGCCATCGCAACGCCAAGGCTGATGGGGAGAATCTCCATAGTCTGAAGAGCATAGACAGCGATGCAGATGATGAACGGCACACAGCTTCCTATGTAGCCCCAAGCGTAGCCCTGAGCGGAAATTTCGTCCATCCGCTCCTCCGATGTGACATCTGTCAGCATCGAGTCATATACAACGAGGCTCAGCTGATAGGCGATCTTTGCGATTGCGAATAAGATCAAGAACCATAGCCACGACTGGATGAATCCAAGTGCTATGCAGCCTACTGCTCCAACGAGCATTGCGATCATAAAGATTATCTTCTTGACGCCCTTGATGTCGGAGGCTGTGCCAAGCGTCGGTCCTAAGATTGCTACTACTATTGTGGCAATAGACGTGGTGTAGCCCCAGTATGCCAGATAATCGGTTTCCGAAATTCCGGCGTCTGCCGCAAGAACATGGAAGTAGATTGGAAGCAGTGTCGCCACGAGCATCGTAAACGCTGAGTTTCCGACGTCGTAAAGAACCCACTTCTTTTCCTGCGGGGTCATTTTAAACTTCATAATGTCTTTCCTCCTCGGCGGATAGTATAGGTATTGCCTGCCAGTCGTCGCCCTTCTCAAAGGTCTTCCCGAACCACGGGTGAAGCTCCTCTTCCCCGTTGGCATATCTGAGCAAATTGTCGCTGAGTTTTAAACAGAGCTCCTCCGACTTACGCATAAGCTTTTCGAGTCGGAGATTTGAGTCCTGACACTTCGGGTTAGGCTTTTTATTGACGACCATTCCGTGCATACCCTTGTAATTACCGGACGCCGCAAGGACGGAATATATAAGAAGTCGCTTTGCGTCATTAGGTGCGACCAGTAAACCATTATAAGTGACGAACGAACGGATCGCCACTTTTGCTTCCCGGGAGGAAACATCGTCGAAAAACAGAGCCATAATACGGGCATTCTCATCCGTCGGATGGATGTGCCCTGTCAGGTGGTGGGTGACGGGATTAAGACCGTCGCTGAGCATGAGATACCGGTCAAACTCAACCTCGATTTCGGCATGGGTAACTCCGCTGACAGTGAGCTTTTTCTCGACATAGCCGTGACACATGCTGTCCAAGGCAAAGTGCCCGACAAAGCCCATGGCATAGGAAAGTCTTCGGTTTCTCTCCTCCTCCGATTCAGCCGAATTTGCAACTGAAACGGCGTTTTTGAAGAACTCCGAAGCCGGTCTGTCATGCAAATCCCCGCCAAGCTGTCTTATCGGATTTTTCGTGAGAGGCTTATAGTAGAAAAGAATATTGGGACCGTGAAGCCCAATCTGATAGATTTTAAGATTATTTCTGAGGACATTTCTGACCTCATCTGAATACCGGCGGAGAATATCCCTGCCAAGTACATAATGCGCATAAGTTGAAGGCATTTTTATATCACCAACTTATAGCATACCAGAAATTCCGGACTGTTGCAAGCATATTTTCATAAATTCCCGATTTATTTTGTGTTAAGGCGAAAATAAAGACTTCGTACGGGAGAGTTTCCCGCACGAAGCCTTTTTGAAATATTAAGGAAAGATGAATCAGCTTACATGAGCTTTGTTGAAGTCCGGCTGACTGAGCTGTTTGTACACTCTGACCAGAACGACTGCCGCAACGATGAGCGTCACAAAGTCCGCAATCGGGAACGACCAGAGAAGTCCGTCGAGCCCGAAGAAGATTGGGAGAATCAGCGCAAGACCTGCGCCGAGGACAATCTCACGGATAAGAGATATTGCCGAAGATACAACCGCTTTTCCAAGAGCCTGAAGATAGATGAATGTGCCCTTGTTGACGAGAGACGGGATGAGCATGCAGAGATAGATTCTGAAGCTCTTGATTGCGAATTCGGTGTAGTAGACGCTCTCGTTTGCCGCTCCGAAAATGCCGATAAGCTGCTTGGGGAAGACCTCGACGATGAAGAGCCCGACTGCTCCGACGATAGCCTCTGCGGCTATGAGATAGGTTAAAAGCTTCTTTGCTCTGTCCCCTCTTCCTGCGCCGACATTGTAGCCGACAACCGGGATGCACCCTGCCGCAAGACCGATTGCAATAGAAATGACTATCTGATAGAACTTCATGACGATTCCCAAAACCGCCATCGGGATCTGGGAGTATGCTTCCTGACCGAAAATCTCGTCAAGTGCGCCGTACTTGATGCAGACGTTGTTGTAGACAAGCATCGTCACGACTATCGAAATCTGGGAAAGAAGACTTGTTATGCCAAGCGGCAGAAACTTCTTCATCAGTCTCGGGAAGAGTCCGAAGCTCGACTTGTGGAGCTTCAGTGCCTTCATGTGGCAGAGATACCAGATGGAAAGTCCTGCTGTCAGGACCTGACCTGCAACCGTTGCAACTGCCGCACCCATCATTCCCCACTTGCAGACATAGATGAAGATGGGGTCCAAGATGATGTTGACGACTGCACCAGAAACGGTTGCCGCCATTGCAAATTTGGGGCTTCCGTCGGAACGGATGATGGGGTTCATCGCCTGACCGAACATGTAGAACGGAACTCCAAGCGAGATGTAGAAGAAGTATTCCTTTGCGTTTGCAAACGTCTCGTCGTTGACTCTTCCGCCGAATGCCGTCAGTATCGGGTTCGCAAAAATCATGTAGCAGGCGGCTAAAATGAGGCTTACTATCACGCAGAGAACGACTGCGTTTCCGACGCTCTTGTGGGCGTCCTCATCCTTGCCCGCTCCAAGACTTATCGAAATGAATGCACAGCAGCCGTCGCCGATTAAAACTGCAATTGCAAGTGCAACTACCGTTAAGGGATAGACAACCGTGTTCGCAGAATTGCCGTTTGAGCCAAGGTAGCTATTGGCGATGAATATCTGGTCGACGATGTTATAAAGAGCGGCGACCAAAAGCGAAATTATGCAGGGGACGCTGTATTTGCGCATCAGCGTGCCTATTTTCTCCGTTTCGAGAAACGAATTTGACTTTTGTTCCATATAATCCTCCGTATTATGAAAAATATATTTTTACAAACAAAAAAGAGCTGCAAACAGCCGGATTTACGCCGTTTGCAACTCACTGTAATTTTATTTTAGCATTTTTGCGCCCTCATGTCAAGAGGCATTTTGCCCAAGAAAAACGAACTTCAAAGCCGCAGAATTTGCCGGAAATGGAGTTTTAGTACTCAACCGTCTCGTCGGTGGTCACGTTTCCGTCCTCGTCATACTCCTTCGTAGTGGTCTTCGTAAGGGTCAGGACTCCGTCGTCGGAAACGGTGTACTCCTCCTGATAGGTGCGCTCGGTTGAGCCGTCCTCATAATAGGTCTCGCTTCCGGTGTAATAGTAGGTGATGCCGGTGTCGGAGTATAAGACATAGTTCTCCCAGACGACTCCGGTTGTGTTGCCGTCGCTGTCGAGGATCATGCTGGTGTAGTAGGAGGAATCGGTTCCAATCTGATAGCTCACCATCTGGCGGACGGGATTAAGCCCGACATAAGCTTCATAGCCGGTCATGACGCCCTCTTCGTCATAGTATACTGCCAAGACTCCGTCGGGGTCGGAATAGCCGCTGTCCTCATCATAGCTGAGATACATGTCAAGACCAAGCTCGGTTACAATGCCGTCGGTTGTCTCGATGCGGTAGGATTCGGTGTAGAAGTAGTCGCCAAGAAGATAGTAGTCGTCTCTTGAGACATAGGTATCCCCGTCGCTCAAGCCAAGAGTAACGTCGTTTTCTCCGCTCTTGGTTTCGCTTTCGGTTGGGGTCTCATCGGATGAGCTTACGCTCTCATCGTCTTCCTCGTCAGCCGTGGAGTCGCCACAGCCCGAAAATGCGAAGAGCACCATCACAGCCGTCATAAGGCAGAGAAAAATTCTTAAAAGTTTCTTGTTCAGCATAAAAGCCTCCGTCTTCCGCCAATAATCTGCGGAAATATTTTTATTTTTCCTTTTTCAAAGGGTAATTATTCATGCTCTGCGACCAAGCCTGTAAGCCGAGTTCTGTCGTGTACGGCAATCTATCTACGCTCTCTGTCGCCAGAGAGCTCCAGCCACCTATTACAAAATACCCGCCGAGCAGACGTTGATATTTCGTTCCAAACGGTGTTGCATCAAACAGGGTTTACATGGCAGCGTGGTCTCCCACGCTCCGGTGAGCTCTTGCCTCGCCTTTCCATCCTTACCCGGAAATCCCGGGCGGTTTATTTCTGTTGCACTTTCCCTAAGGTCGCCCTCGGCTGACGTTATCAGCTGTTTTGCTCTGTGATGCTCGGACTTTCCTCATCCGCCACTACAAAAGTGACGTCCGCTGCCGTATAGCTTACTCGCAGACTGATATATTTTACAATGTTAGTGTCGAAAAGTCAACCCTATTTACAATATTTTTCGAGTATACCCTTATGTTTTTCAGCTTACTGTCACAATGGACTTGAAAAATGTTGCGGAATGAGTTATAATACAAATTGGCGTATGCTAAAGATTACTACCGTTGGAGGAAAGTATGGATTCCAAAAAGGCAGAATATATTGATTCAAATTACAGGTACGATGGAGCTTTAGGGGTAGAGGTAACGGAGCTGGAGACGGAGTTTTCTGTCTGGGCACCGGAAGCGGAGGCTGTGGCGGTCTGCCTGTATAAGCACGGCGGCGATGAAAGCCCCTACCTGTGCGCTCCTATGACAAAAAGTGAACTCGGTGTGTGGAGATACACCCATTCGGAATCACTCTATGGCATCTTCTACACATATAAATATACCTACGGCGGCAAGACCACCGAGGGCGTCGACCCCTACGCAAGAGCGGCGGGTGTCAATGGCGACAAGGGCTGTATCATCGACCCGTCAACACTCAATCCCGATGGCTGGGATGACTATGGCTATGTTCCCCTCAAGGCGAACACCGACGCAATTATCTATGAGGTCAGCGTGAGAGACTTCTCTGTCGACGAATCGAGCGGAATTGAGCCGGAGCTTCGGGGCAAGTTCCCGGCATTCACCGTTGAGAATAGTAGAACCCACGGCGGCGAGCCGACATGCCTCAGTCACATAAAAGACCTTGGCGTCACCCACGTCCAGCTTATGCCAGTTTTCGACTTTGACAGGCTTGACGAGGCGCACCCGGAATACTCCTACAACTGGGGCTACGACCCGGAAAACTACAATGTTCCTGAGGGCTCATACTCAACAAACCCGTTTGACCCATCGGTGAGAATAAAAGAGTATAAAGAGCTGGTCTTGGCTCTTCATAAAAACGGCATCGGCGTCGTTATGGACGTCGTCTACAACCACACTTTCAAGTCGGTCGACTCATACCTGAGCAAAGCCTATCCCGAATACTACTACAGATACCGTGACTGCAAGCTCTCTAACGGCTCAGGCTGTGGAAATGAGATCGCCTCCGAGCGTGCGATGGTCAGAAAATACATCGTCGATTCGGTTTTATACTGGGCGACGGAGTATAAGATTGACGGCTTCAGGTTTGACCTGATGGCTTGCCTCGATATAGACACGATAAACGAGATTTCGAAGAAGCTGGCGGCTATCAACCCGCACACCATCATCTACGGCGAGGGCTGGACAGGCGGAGACTTAGCACTTGATGGCGAGAAATCCGCAAGCAAAATCAATTCCTACAGCACGCCCTACGCCGCATATTTCAACGACAACTACCGTGACGCCATAAAAGGCGGAACGTTCGTCGACAAGGCGACCGGCTACATAAGCGGCAACTTCCATCTGAGGCAACCGGTTGCTGACGGCTTACTCGGCAAGCAGGACTGGAACTGCCACCCATACCAGATTGTCAACTATGTCGAAGCTCACGACAACCTCACCCTCTGGGACAAGTTAGCCGTTTCGAGCAGTGCGCACGAGCGTGACAGAAAAAAGATGGCAAGGCTTGCGGCGGCACTGGTCTTCTTGGCTCAGGGAATACCGTTTATTCAGGCGGGGCAGGAGTTCCTCCGCTCAAAGCCTCTTGGAAACGGCGACTATGACAGAAACAGCTACCGCTCTCCTGACAGCGTCAACTCTCTCAAATGGTGGTCTATTGCCGAAAACAAGCTTACGGTCGACTACTACAAGGGTCTCATAGCTTTCAGAAAGGCGCATCATCTGCTGAGGCTGTCTCTTAGGACGGAGGTTCTTTCCCATTCGGAAATTCTCCCCTCCCCCGACGGCACAATCATGGTTCATCTTTTCGATGAGAACGAAGAACTGCTGATTCTCGTGAACCCGATTCCGAGGGCGAAGATGATAGGTCTTCCCGACGGCGAATGGCAGCTCCATATCACCGACATAAAAGCATCGCTGACCCCACTTGCGACCTATTGCGAGGGCGTTTTCGTCCCGCCGATTTCGGCGATGGTGATGAAGAAGCTGCGTTAGCAGTCTCTAATTCGGAATTATGAATTCGTAATTCGTAATTATTTTGAGAAAGGACATGTTACTATGAGTAATACAGATATAAAGCAACAGCTTTTTGACTACATCGACACCCTTGAGGGTGAGATGATTTCGACGCTTTCGGAGCTTATTTCGTTTCCGAGCTATCAGCAGGAGGCTCGGGACGGCGCACCATTCGGGACTCCGGTCAGGGAGTGCCTTGACCATGCTCTCGCAGTATGCGAAAGCTTCGGGATGAAGACCCGCAATTTTGACGGGTATGCCGGAACTGTTACTTTCACTGACGGCGAACCGGAGCTGGGGATTCTGGCACACTTGGACGTCGTGCCGGAGGGAACTGGCTGGACAAGCGACCCTTATACTGCCAGAATTGAGGGCGGCAAGCTCTACGGAAGAGGAGCTATTGACGACAAGGGTCCTGCAGTGTCGGTCATCTATGCCATGAAAGCCCTGAAAGATCTGGGCATCCCTCTCAGGAAAGGCGTCCGGCTGATTTTAGGCACGAACGAGGAAAACGGCTCTGGCTGCATGAGGTACTATTTCTCGAAAGAAAAGCCCCCGAAATACTCTTTCACCCCGGACGGAAACTACCCGGTCATCAACATCGAAAAGGGCATGATAAGGGGTGCGTTTGAGTGTGAGATTCCCTCGGAGGGAAACAGAACTCTCATAGAGTTCCACGGAGGAAAGATTATAAACGCAGTTCCGGAGCTTGCTTCGGCGGTCGTAGGCGGCGTCAGCAAAGATGAGATTTCAAAAGCTGTCGCTGAGCTGAATTCCGAAGTAGGGTTCACTTTCTCAGAAAGCGGCGGCAGCATCAGGATAGAAGCCCACGGTGTGAGTGCGCATGCATCAATGCCAAGTATGGGCAAGAACTCGGTCACTGCTCTGCTCTCGCTTCTTGACAAGCTAAGCCTTGACGGCGAAATAGGCGTGAAGATAGCGGCACTATGCGAGCTCTTCCCCTATGGCGAGACCAACGGCGCAAGCATCGGCATCGATTTCAGGGATGAGCAGTCGGGAGAGCTGACATGTCTTCTCAGCGTTCTTGATTATGAAAACGGCAAGCTCAGGGGCTGCAACGACATCCGGCTTCCTGTAAGCTTTACAGTTAACGATATTCTGAGCGTATACAAGCCAAAGCTTGAAGCAAAGGGCTTCTCCACCCACGACAGCATGGGTATGGAGCCGCACTATGTCCCGTCGGACAGTCCGTTCGTGAAGACTCTTTTGGGCGTTTACGAAGAGGTCACCGGAGAAAAGGGCGAGTGCATTGCTATAGGCGGCGGCACCTACGTTCATGATATAGATGGCGGAGTTGCATTCGGAGCGGAATTTATGGGCGAGGACAACCACATGCACTCGGCAGACGAGAGCATAAAAATCTCTCACCTCACCCTCAACGCAAAGATGTTTGCTCTGGCAATTTTACGCATCTGCGGGGAATAGTCTCCGCAAAAAAATCCATTTGAAAGGAGGGAAACTTTGAGTATCTTTAAGAAAAGAAAAGCGGCAATAGCATTCGTGGATTATGAATACTGGTATTACACCTATGAGAACTATTACAGCATAGACACCGACCCTCTTGCATGGCGCAAAGAGCTTGAGAAAGATTATGATCTTAAAGACGTCATGGTATTCGGCGATTTTTCTGAACCGAAAATCGGTTCTGAGCTTCCGAAGCTCAGGACTGTCACCAACACAATTGTTGAGACCGGCAACACCGATTCTCACCGCAAAAAGGACATGACCGACTTCATCATGCTCGACTACATTTACCAGACGGTAAACCACCGCAAAAACGTCGACGCAATCATTATTTTCACCGGTGACGGACATTTTCAGTCGGTTGTGAAGTACATAAACCAGACTCTCAGGAAAACAGCGGTTGTCTATGGCATCAAGGGCTCATTCTCCCGTCAGCTCCAGCTCGCAGCGACAAAGGTCGTGACACTTCCCGCAGAGGACGTTCTCCAGAAGAGCTACAGCATGATGATTATTTCGAATTTTGCCCGCATTGCGAACAAGCCGAATGTTGTGCCCACATTCAGGACTGTCATCTCGGCAGTCTCAAAAAGAAACGGCGTCCCCGAAGAGAGTATCCGGGACGCACTTCAGAAGCTGATGGAGGACGGCTACGTCTGCCAGATAACCCAGCCGATGAAGTCCCGCCAAGGCATGAGAAATGTTAAAATTGTCGTGCCGGTCTGGGATAAGCTGATTCGAGACGGCTACTGGGAAAGCTGAATTTGTAGGGGCGAGAAGTTCGCACTGCGAACTTCTACATCCAGCCCGCCATTTGTACGGAAAACCCGCTTGTTTATTTGGGAGGCTTAGTATGAAACAATGTATGGATTCGGAAAACCTGCACCGGAGACTCAAAAAGATCATCGGGCAGGTGGAGGCTATTGACAGGATGATTGATGAGGACATCCCCTGTGAGGACATCTTAGCCCAGATCAACGCCGCCAAGTCTGCCCTCCACGGCTGTGGAAAGGTCGTCCTCGAGGGTCACATCAACCACTGCGTCCGTGACGGCATCGAGCACGGCGACGCCGACAAAACCATCGCAGATTTCACCAAGGCTGTTGAGAGGTTTGCGAATATGGGATAAATATCACCGCCCACCCCGGGCGGTTTTATTTTGCCTCTTGACAACCTATACCCGTATGAGTATAATATAGGTTATAGATACCCGTATGGGTATAGTTCTGATACAAAGAGGTGCTTTATGATTAAAAATGCTATGAAGAGGCTGGAATCGGTGCTTGCTATCGGCGGGACTAAGAAAGACACCCTGTTGCTGGCTCTGTCGGGGGTGTCGCTTGTGCTCAGCCTTATCGGGCTTCCGATGCCGGTTGACATCGCTTGGGTGGCGATAATTCTTTGCGGTGTGCCGATAATTCTTGAAGCTATCATCGGCTTGGTGACTGAGTTCGACATCAAGGCGGATGTGCTCGTCTCGCTTGCTCTCATCGCCTCCGTCCTCATCGGGGAGACCTTTGCGGCTGGCGAAGTCGCATTCATCATGCAGCTTGGAGGGCTCTTGGAAGAGCTCACCGTTGCAAAAGCAAGAGCCGGGATTGAGCGGCTCGTCAGGCTCACTCCGCAGACGGCAAGGGTCATCTTAGGCGATACTGAGAGAGTAATTCCGGCAGAAGAGGTTTCAACGGGCGATATTCTCAGAGTTCTCCCCGGGGAAACAATTCCCGTTGACGGGGTCATCATTTCCGGGCAGACCTCGATAAATCAGGCTATCATGACGGGAGAATCGCTTCCGGTCGACAAGTGTGCCGGCGATGAGGTTTCAAGCGGCACTGTGAACCAGTTCGTAGCGTTCGACATGAAAGCCACAAAGGTGGGCTCGGACAGCTCAATTCAGCGGCTTATCCGGCTTGTGCAGTCGGCAGATGCAGGAAAGGCGAAGATTGTCGGGCTCGCCGACCGGTGGGCAACATGGATTGTTATAATTGCACTCGTCAGTGCGGCTCTCACTTGGGCGATAAGCGGAGAGATTCTCCGGGCAGTTACCATCTTGGTCGTCTTCTGCCCTTGTGCACTGGTTCTGGCGACACCGACTGCCATCATGGCGGCAATAGGCAACGCCACCAAGCATGGCTTCCTTGTCAAAGAGAAATCAGCGAGGCGGAAAGTTATCTTAAAACCGGCTGTACTGTCATTTATGTCGCAAGTGAGACTGAAATTCTCGGACTCATCGCCCTTTCTGACACTATCCGCGAGGAAAGCAGAAGCATGCTTGAAAAGCTCAAGACTATCGGCGTAAAACCGGTTCTTCTCACCGGGGACAACAAAAATACCGCCGAAGCGGTATCAGAAAGTCTTGGGATTGAAAAAGTATTCTCCGACTGTCTGCCGGAGGACAAGCTAAAAGTTATTGGCAAGCTTCAGACAAGTGGTGAAAAGATTCTCATGCTCGGCGACGGTGTGAACGACGCTCCGTCCCTCAAAAAAGCCGACGTCGGAATCGCCATGGGCGGCATAGGAAGCGACATTGCCGTTGATGCTGCCGACATCGCCCTCGTCGGCGACGACCTGCGTGAGCTTCCCCACCTCGTCGCCCTCTCAAAGCGGATGATGAAAACTATCAAACTGAATCTCACGTTTTCGATGACCCTGAACGTCGTTGCGATAATCTTGGCGATTATAGGCACCCTCAACCCGGTTGTCGGCGCACTTGTCCATAATGCGGGGTCGGTGCTGGTTATTGTGAATTCGGCGATGCTGCTCAGTTTTTCTCCTCAAGCTTGGTTATAAGGTCAACCCTGCGCTGATGCCTCCCGCCCTCAAACTCTGTGGTGAGGAACAGGTCGACGAGCTCATTTGCAAGCCCCGGTCCTACTACCCTGCCGCCGAGGCAGAGGGCGTTGGCGTCGTTGTGGAGGCGGGTGTACTTCGCCGAAAAGGCGTCTGAGCAGGCGCAGGCACGGATGCCGTTGATTTTATTCGCCGCTATCGAGATTCCGATTCCTGTGCCGCAGATTAAGATTGCCCGGTCGACATTTCCGGCGACAACCTCTTTACAGACCATCTCTGCCGCATCGGGATAATCAATCTTCTCCCCGACTGCGACGCCGTAGTCGATATAATCGACTCCAATCTCATCAAGGTGCTTCACGATTTCCATCTTAAGCTCCGCACCAGCATGATCATTTCCAATTCCGATTTTCATAATTATGTTCCTTTCTGTCAGGGGAAACCCCTCAGTCTGCGCCTGCGGCGCATCCAGCTCCCCTTTCAGGGGAGCCTTTTTATTTTCTTTCAGAAGCTTTGATAGAGGCAGTTATAGCCTCCCCTGAAAGGGGAGGGGGACCGCCGGCGAAGCCGGTGGTGGAGGGGTCCACACTATCTTTCTCCGCCTTAGTAACCTGCAAATATCTCACTCTTAAGTCCTCCGCACTCCCTGCTTCTTCAAGATGCTCAAGTGCCGCAGAAATCACTCCGGTTGCCTGTTGAAGTCGGTCCTGAACCGGGGCTAAGCGGACTCGTTCATCGTCTGCAAAAAGCTTCGCCTTAATGTCCTCGGCGCAATCGCCGGTGAGGATGATGTCGCCGGGGGTGCTCTCTGCAAGAGCTTTTACTGCTTCGTAGCCGGTGACGTCGTCAGGCCTCACCATGCTGAGCTTTTCGCCGTCGGAGGAATATGCTCCGAAATAGACCACCTCGGGGCGGGCTTTCATCAGTGAGAAAATAGTGCCTTTTGCCGCCAGAGAATTCGCCGCCAAGGCTTCAAGAGTTGAAACGCCGACGCATTTTCCGCCCATGGCGCAGAGCCCCTTGACGAGCGCAACTCCGATTCGGAGTCCTGTATACGACCCGGGACCGTTTGCGACGGCGATAAGGTCGATGTCGCCGATGGTGAGCTCCGTATCAGAAAGAAGCCTCTCAATGAACGGCAGAATCACCTGAGAATGGGTGAGCTTGGTGTAAACCGTTGTCTGCCCCAATATGATTCCGTCACGATAAACGGCGCAGGAGGCGGTTTTGCCGGAGGTATCAATGCCCAATATTGTCAAATCTGTCATCTCCGATTATTGTAATCTTCCGTGAGCTCTCCCCCGTCACTTCAAAACTTATAATAGTCGTGTTCTCCGGGAGTTCACCGGCGATATTCTCGCTCCACTCGATCGCCAGAACGGCGTCGCTGTCCAAGTAGTCATAGAAGCCGATCGATTCGAGTTCGTCGCTGTCGGCGATACGGTACATGTCGAAGTGGTAAAGAGGAGTCTTCCTAGGCTCGGAATACTCGTTGACGATGGCGAACGTAGGACTGCTGACGTCGTCACGAAGACCCAAGCCAACTGCCAGACCATGGGTGAACGTCGTCTTCCCTGCTCCGAGTCCTCCACGGAAAGCGACGACATCGCCGCCGTGGAGCAGTTTGCCAACGGCTTCGCCCAGAGCTATTGTTTCGTCAGCCGAATTTGTTTCAAAAATCTTAGTCATCTAATATCCGAACTTTCCCTCAATCGAATCGTCGTTCATCACCCAGTCGAAAACGTCGATTATGCGATAATTTTCGTCGTCATCACGGATGATGACACGCTCGATTCCGGCGTTGATTATGACACGCTTGCACATCGAGCAGCAGGAGGAGTTCTTGATATATTCGCCGGTGTCCGCTTCCCTGCCGCAGAGATAGAGCGATGCGCCTATCATGCTTTCTCTGGGAGCGTTGATGATGGCGTTCATCTCGGCGTGAACGCTCCGACAGAGCTCATACCGTTCACCACGGGGAATGTTGAGCTGTGTACGGACGCAATAGCCGAGGTCGGTGCAGTTCTTTCTGCCACGTGGTGCTCCGACATAGCCGGTCGAGATAATCTGGTCGTTCTTGACAATTACTGCGCCATATCTTCGTCTGAGGCAGGTTCCCCTTTCGGAAACCGCATCCGCAATGTCGAGGTAATAATTAATCTTGTCTCTACGCATAAAATCGCTCCTCCCGATTGAGTGTTTAAGAATAGTGTAGCACATTTTGGGAAGATATGCAAGAGCAATGTACAATGTAAAATGTACAATGTACAATGTACAATGCACATGGTTGTCAGTAGCGAAATCTGTTTGTGAAATCAATATGAAATAAGAGCGAAAAATGAAATTTCCTCTTGAAAAACCTGCAATTTGAGCGTATAATTTATTTGTGACAATAGCAAATTTATCGGAAAGGGCAATATGATGCCGAGGTTCTTTGTTTCAGAGCCGCCACGTGGCGGAATTATAACCATCGACGGGGCGGATGCTGTCCACATCGGAAAGTCGCTTCGGATGGCTGTCGGAGACGAGCTCACCGTCTGCTGTGATAAAATCGACTATCAATGCGAGATTATCGGGATAACCCGGGAGGACGTCTCTTTAAAAGTAGTCAGCGAATCGGAGTCAAGCGAACCGAATATAGAACTGACGCTGTTTATGGCGATGCCGAAGCTCGACAAGCTTGAGCTTATCGTTCAGAAATCGGTTGAGCTTGGAGTCGTGAAAATTTGCCCGGTGCTGACGAAAAGATGCGTTTCACGACCGGATAACGAACGATTCCGTGCAAAGCGGGAGCGGCTACAGAAGATAGCTCTCGAGGCGGCGAAGCAGTCGGGGCGTGGAATTATCCCCGAGGTTTCGGACATAATGAGCTTTGACGGGTGTGTTAAAGAGCTGGCAAAGATGGATCTTGGCGTCGTCTGCTACGAAAAGGGCGGAGTCAGTCTTAAAGAGATTGAGATTCCCGAAAACTCAAAAATCGGGCTGTTTATCGGGTCTGAGGGCAGATTTGAGCCCGGGGAGATTGAAATCCTCGAAGAAAATGGCGTCAGAAAAGTGTGGCTCGGGGACAGAATCCTGAGATGCGAGACCGCACCGCTTGCGGCGACCGCCATAATCATGTTTTTGTCCGGTAATATGTAAATGGGTATTGCATTTTTCTCAAATGTGTGCTATATTTAACTTAAGAAAAACTGAAGGAGATGTTTTCAGATGGGTAATGTATTTAAAATAGCTCTTGGTATAGGTGCTGCTGCAGCTGCCGCTGCGCTTGGCTTCTCTCTTGCAAAGAAGCTCCGTGAAAACGAAGAGGTCGACGACACCGAGGATTTCGAGGGTCTCGACGACGTTGACGAGTGCGAATGTGACGAGTGCGAAGCTTGGGACGGCGAGGAGTGCACATGCGACGAAGACTGTGACGAATGTGACGACGAGTGCGACTGCGACTGCTGCGACGATGAGTGCGACTGCTGTGACGAGGGTCACGGTCAGGATATTTCCGAGGCTGTCAACAGCATCGTTGACGGTGTCATGAGCGGAATTGTCATTGCTGCCGACAAGGCAAGCGAGTGGGCTTCCATCATCGCCGACAAGGTTGCCGAGAAGCTTGAGGAGCGTCACGAGGCGGAGTACACTATCGAATGGGACGACGAGGACGAGGATGAAGACGAAGAACCTGACGTTCCCGAATCGGTAGACGAAACCCTCAAAGCTGCCGCTGAGGTAGCAGAGGACATTCAGGAAGCCGCCGAAGAGGTCGCCGACGAAATCCACGTTGATGACCAGCCGCATACCGAGGGATAATTTTCTGAAAGTGGCATAGCGTTGAGCCCTTGACTTTCATAGTCAGGGGCTCTGTTTTTTATTTCATCTCCTCACATTCGTAAACACATTTATCTTTTCCTGCCCCAGATTCAGATCATGCTGGAGTCTTGCAGGATATATTATATCGCTTCCAAATCGGCTTCTCAGGCTGTCGGAGACCTGACTGAGGATGTCACATTTGTCTATTTTTTCGCAGTCGGAGAAAATGGTGCTCTGGCATCCGTCGTCATAGTTCTGCAGGCTTATTCCTCTTATGCCCACGGCACGGACGGGGAGACTCCAGTCAAAACGCTCCTGAAAGAGCTTGAAGCCCTCCTGTGCAAGAGGCAGTGCCGAAGAGAGCGGGTATTCAAGCTTCGACTGATATTCCCGGTATGAGAGGTCGTTTGTCTTCACAGAGATTGAGACGCCACCTGCGCAGAGGTGGTCACGGCGCATCCGGCGGCAGATCTCCTCCGAAAGGGAAAGCATCACCTGCCAGACCTGCTCGTCAGTTTGTAAATCCTGCCGCAGCGTTGTCGAGTTGCCGACAGATTTCGGGACGGGGGTATAGCCTATCTCGTGCACCGGCTCATTGTCGAGACCGTTGACCATCCTCCAGAGTGTCAGCCCCACCTTGCCGAGCTTTCGCTCCAGAATTTCCGGGTCAAATTCCGCAAGGTCTCCCAAGGTGAGAATCCCAAGCTTGCGGAGCTTTTGCATAGTCGATGAACCGATTCCTATCATCTCGTCTGCCGCCATCGGATAGATCATCTCCCGGTAGTGCTCCGGCTCGAGGACGGTGATGGCGTCCGGCTTTTTCATGTCTGAGCCGAGCTTGGCGAGGGTTTTCGAGAAGCTCACGCCGACGGAAATCGTCAAGCCCACTTCCCTCTTCACCGTCTCTTTTATCTCATAGGCGATCTCCTCGCTCGTGCCAAAAAGAATGTGCGAGCCGGTCACGTCGAGCCAGCACTCGTCGATTCCGAACGGCTCAACGAGGTCGGTATACCGGGCATAGATAGCCCTCACCTGCTTTGAAATCCGGCTGTAGACGTGCATCCTTGGCGGCACTATTGTCAGTCCCGGACACTTCTGCCGGGCTTCCCATATCGCCTCGCCGGTCCTGACGCCGCAGGATTTTGCGATATAATCCTTTGCGAGGACTATTCCCGCCCTGTCCTCCACGCTCCCGCAGACCGCCACCGGCTTCCCCCGAAGCGACGGATTGTCACGAATCTCCACAGAAGCGTAGAAGTTGTTAAGATCACAGTGAAGTATGTCCATTTTGTATGCCCTCCCGAACCCTTGTTCCTAACTTTTGTTCCATTATAACACTTTTGTTCGGAGTTGTCAACCCCTCCACCACCGGCTTCGCCGGCGGTCCCCCTCCCCTTTCAGGGGAGGCACTTATAGGCTCCCCTGAAAGGGGAGCTGTCAGCGAAGCTGACTGAGGGGTTTAAAATTTTTTTGAATCCAACCCCAAAAATTCGGTGTCTATAAGTATGAAAACGTTTTCAATACAATTCGAAAGAGGTGATGGTGATGATTGACGATAAGAGGCTTCTTAGGCGGCTCGTTTCGGGCGACGAGGAGGCTTTTCGGGAGATAGTTTCCGGCTACAGCCGCTACGTTTCTGCGGTTATCGCCAACCAGCTCCGGGATTTCGACAATGTCACCGTCATCGAAGAGCTTTCGGCGGATGTGTTCTTTGAACTCTGGCGGAACAGGGAGAGCCTTAACACCTCGCACCTCCGGGGCTGGCTCTCAGCCGTTGCGAGAAACAAGGCGAAGAACTACATACGCTCCCAGAAGCTTGTCTTTGAGAGCCTTGACGACAGCGACTTTGAGAATCTCATCGACATGACGGACGATTTCTTAGGTCTCGAGAAAGAGGAGCAAGCGAAAGAAATCAAGGCAGCTCTTGACAGGCTCAAGAAATCTGAGCGTGAGGTGCTTCTTCGGTACTACTATTATAACCAGACGGTTACGCAAATATCGGAAGAAACCGGCACCAACGTCGCCACCGTCAAGACAAGACTTCAAAGAGGACGGGCTAAGCTCAGAGAAATACTCGAAAAGGGAGGTCTCACAAAGTGAAAAAACTTTATAGCGATATTCTCGACTGCTACAGTGAGGAGAAAATCAGGCTCAGGAAGACTCCCGCTGTCAGCAGTGACAGGATTTATGCTTTGGCGAATACCAAGGCGGGAAAGGAAAACGTTTTTATGGAGAATAAACATAGAAGACTGCCGGTGGTGCTTGCTGTAGTGATTGCGGCAGTGCTGCTGATGGGGGCGGGGTTTGCGGCTGCCGGCAACAGCCTGACAAGCTTCTTCCAAAGCCGTTGGCAGGAGCTGACCGGCAACGAGATGTCTCAGGGACAGCTTGAGGTTATCGACGAATTCAGTCAGGAGATAGACTCAAGTCAGATTTCAAACGACATTACCGTTACCATCGACTCTGCGATGGCAAGCAAGGACGAAATGTACTTCCTCCTCAGGATGGAGGGTGAAAGCCTCAAAGACGTACTTGTTGAGGGCGAATACTGGTACTTTGAGCATTTCTACTTTGGCATAGAAAATGCTGAGATTGCCGCTTACAGCAGCCATGTTGACTGGCGTTACGAAGAGGACGGCGTTTACTATTGGCTCTGGGAATGCAGCTATGATACCCTGCCTGAGGATGTCACAACGCTGACCTGCTCGCTCCGCATGGGCGCACTTCATTCCGACTATGAAGAGGATGATGACGTGGTCATAAACGGTTCATGGAGCTTTGATTTCACGGTTGATGTGAGTGAAGATACCGAAGATACCACCGATAGCTCGACGACCGACTCCGCTCAGGAAATAGACGCCTCCGGAGTTATTGAATCGGACATCACAGTCACCATCGACTCTGCTATTGCTAGCAAGAATGAGATGTACTTCCTCGTCAAGGTTGAGGGCGAGAGCTTTATGGAGATGCTGGATTCAGGGGCGGAATGGTACTTTGAGCGAGTTATCTTCGACATTGATAACGCAAACATGGCGTCTTATGGTCACCGGTCTGGCTGGGATTATGTTCAGGACGGCGCATACTATTCACTCTACATCGCCCAATACAGCACCATTGGCGATGACGTTGAAACACTTGACTGCTCATTCAGTTATGGCAGAGTGTACTATTACGATGACGACGGCAACAAGGTCTTTATCGGCGGTCCTTGGACTATTGACTTCACGGTCGATGTTGCGGACGTCACCTATGTCACTATAGATACCGGCATCGAGGGAATTTCTGAATTTACGATTTCTGAGTTCGGCGTGAACTACCTCATCGACACCTCAGTGGTTGATTTCAGCAAAGGAGCACTCAACGTGATTGCCGTCATGAAAGACGGAAGCGAGGTTGCCACCGAGGGTGGCTGGCAGTACACCGGAATCGTAGACGGTCTTACACCCTCAGACGGCGACGAAGAGCACTGGTACCGTCAGTGGGCAGTGATCATTGACCTTGACGAAGTAGATTATCTCTACTTTGTGGATGTGTTCGGAGAGATGATTGAGGGGACGGTTATTGAGGTTGGGTGACCTACTGGCAGTGCAAGCAGTTCGCCTTACGGCGAACTGCGCTGTTTTAGGCTTCGCCTAAAACAGCACCTCTCAGTCAGCCTGCGGCTGACAGCTCCCCTTATCAAGGGGAGCCATTTTTATCCTCTCACAGGTTCTTGTCTGGAGGCAGTCATAGCCTCCCCTGATAAGGGGAGGGGGACCGCCGCACGAAGTGCGGTGGTGGAGAGGTGCGCCGACCGAAGGGAGGCGCGTCGGCGGAGACGACGCAAGTCGTCGTAGCCGACTGATGGATATGCCGGCGCATCTGGACTTCCTTCCTCGTATCTGCTAAAATAAATTCAGATTTCTGCACCCAAATGCAAAAATCCGGTGTCTCTTATAATGAATCCAAAAGAAAGTGAGGGTGAGTGATGGACGATCAAAGGCTTGTGAAAAGGCTTCGGAACGGGGATGAGGATGTTCTCAGCGAGATTATTTTCAAGTACAACCGGTATGTTTCAACGGTTATAGCCAATCAGCTGAGGGATTTCAGTAATACTGCGGTTATTGAAGAGCTGGCGGCGGATGTGTTCTTTGAGCTGTGGCAGAACCGGGGTAAGCTCACCTCCTCTCATCTAAAAGGCTGGCTCGGGGCTGTCTCAAGAAACAAGGCGAAGAACTACATACGGGCACAGAGGCTTCTGACTGAGAGTCTTGATGAGAGAATCGGCGAAGATTTGGAAGATTTCGTCCAAGTCTCCGAAGAGTTTCTGAATCTCGAAAAAGAAGAACAGGCTCGGGAGCTCAGGCATGCTCTTAAGAAGCTTAAGAAGCACGAGCGGGAGACGGTCATAAGGTACTACTTCTACAACCAGACGGTGACGAAAATCTCGGAGGAGACCGGGACGAATATTGAGACGGTCAAGTCGAGACTACGCCGGGGGCGGGACAGTCTCAAAGAAATTCTTGAGAAAGGAGGTCTTGCAAAGTGAACATGAATCTTAAAGACATTTTCGACTGCTACAGCGATGAAAGCATAAGCCTGAAGGACTCGCCGTCTTCAAGCGACAATCGGGTCTGCGCCCTCACGAACAACAAGCTTGGAAGAGAAAATATTATCATAAAGAAAGTTTATCGGAAGCTCCCGATAGTGCTCTTGGCGGTGGTTACGGCAGTACTCCTGATGGGTGCCGGCTTCATAGCCGCCAGCGACAGCATCGACGGCTGGTTCAGAGATCGTTGGGAAAATTACACCGGTGAAGAGATGAGCGACGCCCAGTATGAAACCATTGCAAGCCTCAGCCAGTATATAGGACTTTGCCAGAGCTCGGAGGGCGTTACCGTGACCATCGATTCGGCAGCCATGGGCGATGACATCATATATGTCCTCATCTATGTTGAGAGCGACGACGCAAAGTTTGCTCCGAATGTGTCTGCCGGTACAAGCTTCAAAACCGCCGCCATAGAGCTCAATGCCCCTATCACCCGGTTCTCAAACGTCGGCACATCATGGCAGTATACGGATGAAAACGGCAGAGTCTGCCTCATGATGAGAGCTACCTTTGAAATCGAAGACGGCGACGAGCCTGTCAACGTCACTCTGCACTTTGAGGACTTCTGCGCCTACTATGCCGAGGACACCGGACTTACCGGCACTTTCAACGGCGGAGTGTGGGACTTCGAATTCACTCTTGAGAGAACGGAAACCCACACTATAGAGCTTGCTATCCCCGAAACATGGTCGGGAATATACGAGCTGTCCTTCTCCGAATTCACGCTGTATGCCGTGTACGACTATCCGTCATATGACATATACCCGAGCGGCTTCCGCTTCAGCAACATCTATGCCATTACAGAAAGCGGCACTGAAATACGCACCACTTACGCATCCTCGATAGGAAACTCCGACGATGGTCTCGCCACAGCCCGCTATGACTGGGCAGTGCCCATAGATCTTGATGAGGTGGTGGCGATTAAGATTGGGGAGGAAATTATAGAACTCCAATAGCGACTTGGCTGTCGCCAAGTCGGCGCCTCCCTTTGGTCGGCGCACCCCTCAGTCGCACTTCGTGCGCCAGCTCCCCTTAACAGGGGAGCCATTTTTATCCTCTCACAGGTCCTTGTCTGGAGGCAGTTATAGCCTCCCCTGATAAGGGGAGGGGGACCGCCGCACGAAGTGCGGTGGTGGAGGGGTGCGCCGACCAACGGGAGGCGCATCGCCCGCCGTTAGTTGCGAATTACGCATTATCCCCTAATCTGTATCTTGATTTTTTCCTCAATATAGGTTATTATTATAGTAGCACCTATCCTGAAAGGAATTTTCACTATGAAGAGATTTTTTGCATTCACCCTCTGTCTCGTTATGGCTCTCGCTTTGCTGACCGGCTGTGGGTCGAAAGAGCTTGATATGAATACTGTTATGGGCTCTGTTACCGATGGGGTTTATACCAACGAGTATGCCGACTTCACTTTCTCGCCGCCCTCATCGTGGACCTTTTATGACGATTCGGAGCTTCTTGAAATGATGGACATTTCGGAGGATTCGGTCGACACCGAGAAGAGGCGTCAGAATGTCCTTTCAAGGGTTCAGACGCTTTACACCGCTATGGCTATGGACGAAACGGGTGCGAACCTCATCGTGGGCTTTGAGAACCTCACCCTTGCCACTGACGGAACTTCCTATTCGAGCGAGGATTACGCCGAAGAGCTTGTCAATCAGTGCGTCGCTTCGGGATATACTTTCGGAGACATCACCACTGTCGAGATAGGCGGCAACACCTATTATGAGGCGGTCGGAACGGTTGAGGAGAGCGGCTATGACATGACGCAGGCGTTCTTGGTCAGACGCATCGACGACTATATGTGCTTCATCATCATAACCACCATCGACGGCTACACCGTCACTCCGGACGAAATTATTGCGATGTTGGGGTGATCTGATGGGAAAATATGAACTTCTCGCCGCTTCGGTCAAGGCTCTTACAGACGGCGAAAACGACCTGATTGCGAATTTATCCAACGCCAGTGCGGCGATTTATGAAAGTCTTGAGGATGTAAACTGGACTGGATTCTATGAGCTTATGGGAGATACTCTGGTTCTCAGACCGTTTCAGGGGAAGCCTGCATGCATAAGAATTCCTGTCGGAAAGGGCGTCTGCGGGACGGCTGTAATGGAGGACAAAGCCCAGCTTGTCAGGGATGTTCACCAGTTCCCCGGGCATATCGCCTGCGATTCAGCTTCGAACTCAGAAATTGTGATTCCACTTCACGCAAACGGCAAAATTGTCGGGGTCTTGGACATAGACAGCCCGACAACAGGGAGATTTACGGAAACTGATTTAAACGGGCTTATGCTCTCTGCCAAGATAATTGAGCTTGCATGGGAACGCTCTTTAAATAATATTTGACGGATAGAGGATTTAATATGACAAACAAGCAGACTATAATCAAGAGAGTTCTTATTGGCATAGGCATTGCGGCGATAGTTATAAGCATCGTGAGCTTTACTATTCTCAACTGGAACACAATGGGTGAGGAGACCTTCTCGTTTACCTCCACCTATCAAGGCGACGAGGTGACCCTGAAAGCCACCATCTGGGAGGAGGAAGACGCTGAATATGCGGTCCTCATCTGCCCCGGCTACTCCTGCGACAGGCAGAAGTGGAGACCGCTTGCGAACCTCTTCACCTCTAACGGCATGACCGTCATGAGCTTTGACTATTCCGGTCAGGGCGGATCGAACGGAACAATCGGCTTTGACAACGCAAAAACCGACGACATCGCAGTCGAAATTGCCGACGCTATCGAGGTTCTGCACGAGCGAACCGGCATCGACTATGACCACATAATCTTGGTCGGACACTCGATGGGCGGGCGCTCGATCCTAAGGCTTTTGCAGGACTATAACAACCCGGAGGCGGAGACAACCGTCACCAAGCGAAATATCGAGAACGTCATCCTGATAGCTCCCGAGGTCAACTATTACGCCAACGCTCAGGCGAGCCTCTTTGCCGGGACTACCGACGCTGAGGAAGAGCCTTGGGCTTCCTATGATTCAAGCTTCATCAAGGGCACAAACGTCTATCTCTACGGCTCAACCGCCGACGATATTGTTTCTGATAAGGATATTTTAGCTATCTATGAACGTCTTGGTGCGACTGATGTTCCTGAAAGCGGAGTTTACACCGACTCGCAGGTCAACAGCTATGGAAGTAAGATAACCGTCGGCGTCACATCGGGAGTTCTTCACTCCTATCAGATGTACTCAGCCAAGTTCGCAGAGTTTGTGAACGAGGCAGTTGAAGACATAACCGGGACTGAGTCAAGCTTCAATGCAGGGCTCATGCGGCTTGTCTATGTCGGCTGGTTCAGCGCACTTATCGGCATTTTCACTCTTCTCTATGGGCTGAATATGGGCTCAAAGATTACCACCGAGGGCGAAAGCCTGCCGGTGCTTGAAAACTCAAAGTCGTTCCTCATAAGAAAGCTCATTATGTGGATTCCGGGAATTCTGATGGCGTTTGTCATCTGCTGTATATGCGTAGCGATGCCTTTCGGAAGCCCGATAATGAATATCCCCTACATGTGCTTCATCGCAGGCTATGGTCTTGTGATGCTTATAGCCTATCGTAAGGGCACTTTCAAGGGTACTTCCGGCAAGCTCCCCAAGCCCACACTTAAGACCAGATCCGACTGGAAGCATAATCTATGGTGCTTCGGAATCGTTGCGCTTTTATGCATATTCGCATGGTACGTCCTGAGAGCTTCGATGTACCGGCTGATGCCGCTGAACTGGAGGCTCTTCTGGCTTATCTTCAACGGTGCACTGATGACCATCGGCTACTATGTCTCCGGAACGGAACAGGATATGCTCGAAAATGCCGGTGCAGGAAGAGGCACGAGGTTCTTATATAGCCTGATTCAGTATGTTCCGCTCTTCCTCTTTGTTCTCTTCTATCTCGTAATAAAGAGCTATTCGGGGCTCATCGGGCAGATTGTCAACGTTCTGCTCATGTACATTCTCTGCATTCCGATTGGCACGTTTGTAAGACACCGCACCGGAAACCGCCTTATTGCCGCAATCCTGACGGCTGTTCTCTTCCAGCTTCTTATGATAAACAGTGCGGCACTGATTTCGATGTTCTGATATTCGGGGAATGGTATTTTGAGGCGGAGAGAGTATTTGCAAAAAAATAGCACAAGCAGAATAGTTTACTATATAACAAAAATTGGAGGTATCAATCATGAAAGAAACATTACAGGACTTATTGACCAGAAGAAGCTGCCGGAAGTATCGCCCGGAGCAGATCAAAGAAACTGAGCTCGATACGATTTTGGAGGCTGGAACTTATGCGCCGACGGGAATGGGCAAGCAGAGCCCGGTTATCGTCGCAGTTCAGAACAAGGCTGACCGGGATGAGCTTTCAAGACTCAACGCCTCCGTAATGGGAAGAGAGGGCATTGACCCGCTTTACGGTGCACCGACGGTTGTCGTCGTTTTGGTGCCTGCAGACTTTCCGACCGGACGTGACGACGGAAATATGGTAATAGGAAATATCCTGAACGCCGCACACGCCGTCGGGGTCGATTCCTGCTACATCTACAGAGCCCGTGAAGTATTCGACATGCCTGAGGGCAAGGCTCTTCTTAAGAAATGGGGCATCGAGGGCGACTATGTCGGCGTTGGAAACGTGATCTTAGGCTATGGCGAACCGGAGGGAGTAAGACCTGCGGCGGAGAGAAAGGCTGGGTATATTGTTAAGGTGTGAACTGAGGGAGAACCCCTCAGTCGCACTTCGTGCGACAGCTCCCCTTAGTAAGGGGAGCCATAAGTGCATCGTTACAACATCTGGGAGTTAAATATGAATCTGCCATTGATTTTAGCGTATCTGTTCTTCATCGGCTCGGTTTTAGGCTGGTGGATTGAGCTTTTGTTCAGAAGATTTTTCTCGGAAGCGAACCCGGAACACAAGTGGATCAATCCGGGCTTCTGCACCGGTCCTTATCTGCCTCTCTACGGGACAGGGCTTTGCGTTCTGTACCTGCTGGCGTCGCTCGAAGACTATCTTCCGTTTGAGAGCGATGTCGTCAACAAAATAATCCTGTTCGTTCTGATGGCTGTGATGATGACGGTTATCGAATTTATCGCAGGTTTTATCTCGCTCAAAATAAGCAAAGTCCGGCTGTGGGACTATACCGACGAAAAGGGAAACATCATGGGCATCATCTGCCCGAAGTTCTCGCTCTTCTGGGCAATTTTGGGCGGAGTTTACTACTTCTTCATCCACCCGTACATAAAGGAATCGCTTGTGTGGCTCAGTCAGAATCTGGCATTCTCGTTCTTTATCGGACTGTTCTTCGGCGTCTTCATCGTGGATATGTGCAACTCGGCACAGCTACTTGTCAAGCTCAAGCACTTCGCCGAGGAGAACGAGGTCGTCCTCAAGTACGAGAACATCAAGGCGCAAATCCGGGCTCGCAACGAGGAGCTCCTCAAGCGTGCCAAGGGCAGCCAGCGTCGTTACCAGTTCGTCCACCCATTCTCGACCGACAAGCCGCTTAATGAAGTCCTGAAGGAGTACATGGAGGAGCTTGAAGAGAAGCGAATCGAGCTCAGAAAAAAGGTCAACTTCATGGAGAGGAAGAAAAAAGATTGATTTTGGAGGTGCTCCGATGAACAGAATACTCAGTTTGCAGGAAATTGCGGACATTGTCAAGCCGATTGCGGAGAGGTATGGGCTACGTGCTGTATACCTCTATGGCTCTTATGCCCGTGGCACAGCGAACGAGGAAAGTGATATTGATTTGGTTATCGATACAACCGGTACATCAATCAAGAGTCTGTTTGCCCTCGGAGCACTCTACTCAGAGCTTGAAGAAGCCCTCGGCAAGGAAATCGACCTGATAACCCTCTCCTCCCTGACTCAGACGCCTCAGATGCCAAGCGAAATAGGGTTCAGGGATAATGTGCAGAAAGAAAAGGTGAATTTGTATGCAGTCGCTTGATAAACAAAGGCTGAGCCACATGCTCGACTACTGCATTGAAATTGAAAAGACAATTAATCGCTACGGAAAATCTTTCGAGATTTTCAACGAAGATGCCGACTATCAGCGTTCCGTTTCATTCTGCATACTGCAGATAGGAGAGCTAAGTGGCGGCTTATCACCAGAATACAAGCGTGAAACATCAGACCTCATGCAATGGTCTGCGATAAAAGGAATGCGTAATCTCGTTGCGCACAATTACGGCAGTATGAGCCGAGCTGTCATTTGGGAAACTGCTGTCAATGACATTCCGATTCTGAAAGATTTCTGCGAAAAGCAGTTGGACTAAGCCAAAGCCGCCCACCCCGGGCGGTTTTTCTTTGGAAATGCTTGCCGGCGGACAACAATCTATCCGAAAATTAAAATTTTCAAAAAGGGATTGACAAAATGTCGAAAAATGTATATAATGAACCCATGCAAATACACAAAATATCTATAATCTGTTGATATAAAAATATGAATGCACTCTTTGCCACACTCAAAAACTGGATTAAAAATAACCGCTCAGCGGTTTTTGCTTTTGCCGGAGTGGTCGTTTTGTATGGAATTCTGGCGATTCTGGGTGCCGGATGCCCGATAAAATATCTGACCGGCGTCTCCTGCGGCGGTTGCGGGATGTCGAGGGCTTGGCTCTGCGCCTTAAGGCTTGATTTTGCGGGGGCATTTGAGTACCATCCCCTGTTCTGGACGGTCATCCCGATGGCTCTTATCATTATTTTCAGGAAGAGGCTTCCCCGCCTCGCAAAGGTGTCTTTTGCAATAATTATCGCACTGTTTCTGGTGGTCTACATAATACGGATGGCTGACCCAAGCTGTGACGTGGTCGTTTTCCACCCAAAGGAAGGTCTGGTTTATCGCCTTGGCTCTTATATTTTTTCGCTATTCGGGCTCAGGCAGTAAATAAATACTCTATGTAAGGAAAGATAATCATGAGAAAAATCCGTACTGACAGAAACATCGTCGTCTACGTTCTTCTCACCATTATAACCTGCGGCATTTATGGCTTATGGTTTATTTATGAGTGGGCACAGGATGTGAACGAAATATGCCGCAACGACGGCGACGAAACCCCGGGACTTCTGAAGCTCATTCTTTTGTCCCTGATCACCTGCGGGCTGTATAGCTACTACTGGTACTACAAGCTTGGAAACCGTCTTCAGGCTAATGGTCCCACCTATGGCGTAACCATCTCCGAAAACGGCACCACCGTTTTACTCTGGCTCATCCTCGGAATCCTCATCTGCGGTCTCGGTCAGTACTACGGGCTCCACCTCCTGATGAAGAACACCAACACCTTGGCAACAGCTTATAACCAAGCCTATGGGCTCTGATCGCTGAAAGAGATACTTAATATGAAACGCTCATGCAAAGGCATGGGCGTTTTTATTTATCTCAGTTCTCCTGAGTCGCATTTAAGAGCTCTTTCGAGGCGAATTACAGCGTCCGCATGAGCTTTCGAAATATCCTTTCTCCCCTGTTCATATGCCCGGATGGTGTTTATCGGGACGCCAGAGGCTTCGGACAGGGCTTTCTGGGTCATGCAGGAACGGCTACGGATGAGCTTCAGCTTATTTGCACCGGGCTTGAAGTGCGCATCAAGGACCTCGTAGCTCTTTTCAACTGCCGCTTCGTGGAGGATGGGATATAACCCCAAAAGCTCATAATACGGGACGGTGTCGAGAATACTGCGGAAGCTCCTGCCGGAGTGCCACTGATAATGGGTGAACATCCAGCCGACCCAGTATTCGGGACTGCGGTCGTAGCTCTCGATGAGCTCCACCCTTGGGCTTCTTCCACATGTCCTCTCGATAACCTCCAAGCAAAGCTCCAAGCCACTCTTTCCGGCGATGTATTTCGGGTTTCCGGACTCAATTTCGCCCGCAATGCCCGATTGAACGAAGCGATCAAGAAAATCTCCCCCGTCAATTCCGAATTCATTGACCGCATCGTGAAGCATGTTTCCGACTGCCGAGGCGGCTTTAGCGAGATATAACTGACTGTAAGCGTGGGTCATCGGGCATCATATCCTCCCTCATAATATCCAAGATGAAAATGTCTTGGGTGAGCTGCTCAAGACTTCTCTTGCGGCTGGCGTAAGCCTCACGGGCTTTCCGGTCTCTTTCGGCTCTTTTAAAATAGTATTCACGATAGTCGACCGTTTCATATCCGGTAAACTCTATCCGACTGAAGGACTTTTCGGAGATGAGAACCACCTGTTCCCCAAGAGTGCCAAGCTGCATGGCGATGTTGAGATCACGAAGCGAAATGGTATTGTTGACAAAATCCTCTGCAAAAGAGAAGTATGAATCGTCCGCACGATAGCCAATCATGACGTCGACGCCGTAGGTATCAGGCATGAACCTCTGGATGACGAAATCCCTTGCGTTGCTTCCGACTGCCGATGTGATGTCAAACCTCCTGTGCGCAAGCAAAACAGCAAGCCAGTTAAGAATGTTGAACTCTCCCCGGGTCAGGTGCATCACGTTTAAGCCGTCAAGGTGGAGGGAATACTTGTTGAGATAGCCGTCGTTTTTTATCGGGCAAGCCCACTCACGGGCAAGCTCAATTTTTTCAGTGCAATAGAAGCCCTGACCATAGTCATTATACTCTTTTCCCACCCCAAAACGTGGAATCTCGACAATCTGCTGTGAGCCGTGGTAAATTTTCAGGTCTTTATACATGTTATCGCCTCCTGAAAGTAATACTATAGTATTACTTCTGTCTTAATTATAATACTCTGGTATCACTCTGTCAAGCCCCAAAAAAATATTCCGAAAAGCTCTTGACAAATACCCCGTACGGGTATATAATGCTTATAGAGAGATACCCTCCGGGGGTATTTTATATTCGAGGTGATAATGATGAGCAAAGAGTGTTGTTGCGGGAAGACTACTGAGCGGTCGGATGATGAATATAAGAAGCTTATGAACAGGCTCAACCGGATTGAGGGGCAGATTCGGGGGCTCAAGCGGATGCTTGATGAGTCGGCTTACTGCCCGGACATCCTGACCCAGTCGGCAGCGGTGTCCTCCGCCATAAATTCGTTCAACCGGGAGCTCCTTTCAAGCCATATCCGCCACTGCGTCGCCAGAGACATCCGCAATGGCGACGACGAGACGATTGAAGAGCTGGTTGTGACGATGCAGAAGCTGATGAAGTGAAACGCTCCCTCCGGTCGCGCCCTCTCAGTCATGCTTCGCATGACAGCTCCCCCAAAGGGGGAGCCAAGATTTTCGGGAGGCGCATTTCTCGGCTCTCCCTCTGGGAGAGCTGTCGCCGCAGGCGACTGAGAGGGCGCACGAAGTGCGATCGGCGAAGCCGACAAATCCAGAAAGGATGAAATATATGGACCAATATAATGTTACCGGCATGAGTTGTGCGGCTTGCAGTGCTCGGGTGGAGAAAGCCGTTTCGAAGGTGGAGGGTGTCACCTCCTGCTCGGTGAGCCTACTCACCAATTCAATGGGGGTTGAGGGGACGGCGAGTCCTGACTCTATAATCTCTGCTGTCGAAAATGCCGGGTATGGAGCTTCCTTAAAGGGAGCTGAAAAGGCAGCATCGGCGAGCAGTGGTGACGAGGTCGACTCCCTTAAGGACACCGAAACGCCGAAGTTGAAAAGAAGACTGATTGCTTCGCTCGGATTCCTGATAGTACTCATGTACTTCTCGATGGGGCACATGATGTGGGGCTTCCCTGTTCCCGGGTTCTTTGAAGATAACCATGTTGCGATGGGGCTTCTTGAGATGATCTTGGTGGCAATTGTCATGGTCATCAACCAGAAATTCTTCATAAGCGGCTTCAAGGGGCTTATCCACAGAGCTCCGAATATGGACACCCTTGTGGCTCTCGGATCATCTGCTGCGTTCGTCTACTCGACCTATGCGCTTTTCATGATGACCGACGCCCAGCTTAAGGGCAATATGGAAGCGGTCATGGAGTATATGAACGACTTCTATTTCGAGTCTGCGGCGATGATCCTGACGCTCATAACCGTTGGAAAGATGCTCGAGGCACGCTCAAAGGGCAAGACCACCGACGCCCTCAAAGGGCTTATGAAGCTCGCCCCGAAGACGGCTACTGTTCTTAAAAACGGCGTTGAGACTGAGGTCGAAATCCAGAAAGTAAATGTCGGGGATATTTTCGTGGTTCGCCCCGGAGAGAGTATTCCGGTTGACGGAGTCATCATTGAGGGTTCAAGTGCCGTCAATGAGTCAGCACTCACCGGCGAAAGCATCCCTGTTGACAAGGAGACCGGCGACGGCGTTTCAGCCGCAACCATCAATCAGTCCGGGTTCATAAAGTGCCGCGCGACGAGAGTAGGAGAGGACACCACTCTCTCCCAGATAATCAAAATGGTCAGCGATGCCGCCGCCACAAAGGCTCCGATCGCAAAGATCGCAGACAAAGTGTCGGGAATATTCGTCCCTGCTGTCATAACAATTGCGGTCATTACCATTATAGTATGGCTGCTCGTCGGGCAGACGTTCAGCTATGCCTTGGCAAGGGGAATCTCTGTTTTGGTAATCAGCTGTCCATGCGCATTGGGGCTTGCTACGCCGGTTGCAATTATGGTCGGAAACGGCGTAGGTGCGAAAAATGGCATCCTCTTCAAGACTGCCGAATCCCTCGAGCAGACCGGAAAGACCGAAACGGTCGTCCTCGACAAGACGGGGACTATCACAGCCGGCACTCCCACTGTCACCGACATTATCCCCTGCGATGGAGTCAGTGAAAGCGAGCTGACTGAGCTTGCGCTGTCTCTTGAGAAAGGCAGTGAGCATCCGCTTGCAAAGGCTATCCTGAGCTACGGCGAGGAGAACAGCCTCGTGAACTCCGATGTGACTGACTTCCGGGCTCTTCCCGGAAACGGGCTTACGGCTATCCTGAACGGCGAAACCCTCTATGGCGGAAGCTTCAAGTTCATCGGCACGGTTGCGAAGCTTCCTGACGGAATTGAAGCGACGTTTGAGCGACTTGCAGGCGAGGGAAAGACTCCCCTCTTCTTCTCGAAATCCGGGAAGCTTATGGGAATTATAGCAGTTGCCGACGTCATCAAGCCGGACAGCGCACAGGCTATAAGCGAGCTCAAGGGCATGGGCATAAGGGTTGTCATGCTCACCGGCGACAACGAGAGAACTGCAAACGCCATCGGCTCTCAGGCGGGAGTTGACGAGGTTATAGCCGGAGTCCTCCCCGACGGCAAGGAAAGCGTCATCAGGCGTCTCAAGGAATCGGGCAAGGTCGCCATGGTCGGCGACGGAATCAACGACGCCCCGGCTCTCACACGTGCGGACATTGGCATAGCAATCGGCGCAGGTGCGGATGTTGCTGTGGATGCTGCCGATGTCGTCCTCATGAAGAGCAGTCTTATGGACGTTCCGGCGGCGATAAGGCTGAGCCGGTCAACACTTCGGAACATTCACGAAAATCTCTTCTGGGCGTTCTTCTATAACTCAATAGGAATTCCTCTTGCGGCGGGAGTTTATATAAACCTCTTCGGCTGGGAACTAAACCCGATGTTCGCCGCTGCGGCAATGAGCCTTTCAAGCTTCTGCGTAGTATCAAACGCCCTCCGGCTCAACTTTGCGGACATAAGAACGAGTAAACACGACAAACCAAGGCATAAAAAATCACACGGAAAGAAGGTGAAGGATATGACAGTTACAATGAAAATCGAAGGCATGATGTGTGGTCACTGTGAGGCAAGAGTCAAGAAGACTCTCGAAGCCCTCCCGGGTGTTTCATCTGCAGAGGTAAGCCACACTGCAGGAACTGCGGTTGTAACCCTTAGTGCTCCTGTTGAGGACAGCGTTTTAAAGAATGCTGTTGAGGAGCAGGATTATAAGGTGATTAGCATAAGCAGATAAGAATTCGCTCCCTACGGTCGCGCCCTCTCAGTCAGCTTCGCTGAAGTTCGCAAGCGAACTTCTTCGCTCATCCCAAAGGGAGAGCCAAGAAGTCGTTCTCTCCGAAATCTTGGCTCCCCCTCTGGGGGAGCTGTCGCCGTCAGGCGACTGAGAGGGCGTCCCGCAGGGACGTTTTTTTGCTCAAACTTATTGACTTTTTGGTCAGATAAAACTATACTATTATAAGCAACAAAAAAATCAAAGGGGTTTTGGTGATGATTAAAGTCTGGGATGTTAAAATCCCTCAGCTTTCGGGGGAGAGGACAAGGCGGGTTTATCTGTACCTTCCCGACTATTACTACGACGATGACCGGAGGTATCCGGTTATGTACATGTTTGACGGGCACAACGTATTCTTTGACAGCGACGCTACATACGGCAAGTCTTGGGGCATGAACAGCTATATGAGCTGGACGAAAACGCCTCTTATAATAGTGGCGGTCGAGTGCAACCATGAGGGCGACTCGAGGCTTTCGGAGTACTCCCCTATCGACTTCGAGAATTCAACTCTCGGGAAAGTCCCCGGAAAGGGCAAAATCTACATGGACTGGCTTGTCGGGACACTAAAGCCGACTATTGACCGGGAATACCGGACTGTTCCCAACCGGGAGCACACCATTATCTGCGGCTCTTCGATGGGTGGGCTGATGTCGCTCTATGCGGCTGTATGCTACAACAAGGTCTTCCAGCGTGCGGCATGCCTTTCGCCTAGCTTATGGATTGATCCGGGAAAGATTCTTGAGATGATAGCCACCGCAAAAATCCGCAATGACACCTGCATCTATATGGACTATGGCAGTAAAGAGATTTTCAACCATTCGAGCTCATCCGAAGCTCTGATTTCCGTTTCGCATATGCTCTTAACAAAGAGGGTAAACCTCACTTTCCGGATAGTTCCGGGTGGGACGCACAGCGAGGCGAGCTGGGAGCAGCAGATTCCGATTTTTATGGAGTGTTTAGGACTGTGATTCAATGCGTAATTCGTAATGCGTAATGCGTAATTAATTTGAGAGGGCGTAACTATATGAACATAGAGTACCATAAACACTACAGCAGTTATCTCCAGAGGGATATGGAGTTCAAGGTGTATGGACATGGCGGGAAGCCGGTTATATTTATTCCTTGTCAGGGCGGACGGTTCTTTGACTTTGAGAACTTTAAGATGATCGATTACTGGGCTAAGTGGATCGATGAGGGAAAATGCACTGTATATTCTGTCGATGTCGTCGACAACGAAACCTATGCGGCGAACGGCGACCCGAGAGGCAGAATTGAGTGGCACGAGCACTGGTATAACTACATGATAGAAGAGCTCGTCCCGACTGTTAAGCACCTTAGCGGCTTGAAGAACGGCTATGATCAGCCCATCATGACTTTCGGCTGCTCGATGGGGGCGATGCATGCGGCGAACCTCTTCTTCAGGCGTCCCGACATCTTCGACACCGTCTTCGCCATCTCCGGACTCTACGACTCAAAGCTCTTCTTCGGGGACTATATGGACGATATTTTATACCGGAATTCTCCGGTCAACTATCTACAGGACATGCCAAGCGATCACCCGTATATTCAGATGTACAACGAGCGAAAGATTCTCATCGTTGTTGGTCAGGGAGCATGGGAAGAGCCGCTTCTTGCTAGCACCCGCTGGCTCGACGACGTCATGAGGCGAAAGGGCATCAACGGCAGAGTTGAATACTGGGGCTACGACGTGGCGCACGATTGGTGCTGGTGGTATAAGATGGTGAAGACTTATCTTCCGGATCTGCTTGGGTAATTTCGCACTTCGTGCGCCCTCTCAGTCAGCCTACGGCTGACAGCTCTCCCAGAGGGAGAGCCAAGATTACTCCTGCACTACTTTATATAGAATCGAAAGGATATGACGACTTAAATGCAAAACTTTATCTTTATTTCTCCTAACTTCCCGGTGACATACTGGAAATTCTGCGCTGAGCTTAAGAATAATGGGATGAGGGTCTTGGGAATCGGAGACTGCCCTTATGCGGAGCTTGACCAGCATCTGCGGGAGAGCCTTGACGAATACTACAAGGTCTCGACTCTCGAGAACTATGACGAGGTCTTCAAGGCTGTGGCGTTCTTTACCTATAAGTACGGAAAGATTGACTGGCTGGAATCGAACAACGAGTACTGGCTTGAGAGGGATGCTCATCTTCGTACAGAGTTTAATATCACCTCCGGATTTAAAGACGGCGACATCTCGCACGTCAAGTACAAGTCGCTCATGAAAGAGTACTACAAAAAGGCTGGCGTCCCGACTGCGAGGTATCACGTTATCGAAAATATCGACGATGCAAGGGAGTTTATCAGCACTGTCGGCTACCCGGTCATCGTGAAGCCGGACAACGGTGTCGGAGCGAGCCACACATATCGGCTCAGCAGCGATGACGAGCTTGAGTTCTTCTTCGCAAATAAGGATGACGAAACCTACATCATGGAGGAGTTCGTCAACGGCTATGTCAGAACCTATGACGCCATCATCGATCAGGACGGCGAGCCGATATTTGAGTCCGGCAACGTCACCCCCGAATCGCTCATGGACGTCGTCAATGAGGCAAGAAACACCATCTACTATATCGTCCCTCAGCTTCCGGACGAGCTTATCGACATCGGCAGGCGCACAGTCAAGGCTTTCGGGGTTAAGGCAAGGTTTATCCATCTTGAATACTTCGTCCTCAACGCCGATCAGGAGGGCTTGGGCAAAAAAGGCGACATCGTGGGCTTGGAGGTCAACATGCGCCCCTCAGGCGGCTACACTCCGGATATGTACGACTATGCCTATGAAACCGACGTTTACAAGCTCTGGGCGGATATGATTGCATTCAATAAGCCGACCACTGAACCCTATAAAGTCCGCAAATTCTGCGCTTTCTGCGGCAGACGGGACGGGATGGAATTCAACCTGAATCATGAGGCGATAATGGCGAAATACGGTCCGAATATGCGCATGTGGGGAAGAATTCCCGATGCACTGGCGGATGCCATGTCCAACCAGATGTATACAGCCGTCTTCGACACCGAGGAGGAAATGCGGAGATTCTTCTCAGACCTTCTCGCTCTCAAGGATTAAGTTTATACTGTAAATCAGAAAAAGCTCGAGGAATCGGGCTTTTTTGTTTTCAGCAAAGCATTTCGAAAAAATCGAAAAAAATAGTGTAATATCTATTGACAGGGAGGCTTTAATGTGCTATACTTTTAACTAAGAGTTTAGAACCACTATTTCTGTAGGGAGGAGAAGAAATATGTTCAGAAATATTATATCACTGGCATTTCAGGGGGTCAGGCGCAGGAAGAGGCAATCGCTTTTAATCTTCTTTGTCCTGCTCATATCGTTCACATTCGCAATAATTCTTCTCAGCTACACTTCGAGCGTCGCCGAGACCAATTCACAGCTCCGGCAGGATACCTACGGCTATTGGTATGGAGCGATCACCAACGGCGTTGAAAGTGACAAGGAATACCTCGAAAGCACCGAGTGGATAGACGAGGTCGGCACCAGCATTTACTATGGTTCCGCTTCAATAATCGTCAAGGAAGCAAAATACGGGACACTCTACGACATTGGAACTGTCGACGATTCGTTTATCGATATGGGAATCTTTCTTAAAAGCGGAAGCTTCCCTGAGAAGTCCGGCGAAATCGCAATAGAATCGGCAACACTTTCGGAGATCGGCTTCGGCGTCGGTTCATCAATCACCCTGCAGTTTGAATTCAGCAACGAAGCTGGCGATACTGCCGTTGTCGAGAAGACCTTCAAAATCTGCGGATCTATCAGTGAATATACCGGTCTTTGGGACATTGACTGCTCACTCAATACCGCATTCATAACCGAAGAGGCTATAGCGGAGATTATCGCCCAAGCGGAGGAGGAGCTCGGAGAAAGCGTTTCAATGAGCACCGAAACCGTATACTTCTTCAGCGTCAAATCGGGGATGGAATCGGGCGTTGAGAAAGAGGTCAACAGCTATCTATATGAAAACCGTGAGGGAAGCACATTCAGAACCGTTACCCTGAATTCCGTCCTCGAAATGGAGAGCGAGGCAGCTCAGACCAATATGGTCTACCTCGGGTTGATTTTAGCGATTACCATCCTTGCAGTTGTCATGATTTATATACTCCAGATGCAGTCGGAGGTCAGAAGAATCGTCAGATTCCGGAGCATCGGCGGCTCAAAGGGTCAGCTTCGGCTTCTTATACTCACAGAAACGCTTATGCTTGCGATTCCGGCAATGATACTGGGCATCGGCTTGGGATTTTTTGGAACCAAGCTGCTTCTCAGCCTGAGCGTCTATTCCGGCTCGGTTGACGTGATTGTAAGCATCCCTTGGAACTATCTTCTGATGGCACTTGCTTTCTGGATTGTCGGTATTTTAGCCGTCAGAATGATTACTTTCCAGATAGCTCTTGCAACTCCCTTAACAGGCAGAATGGGAATGCAAAGAAGCAAGTCCCGCCTTGTTGTCGGATTCAGAAAAGCCCTCATCATGGTAATGGCTACTCTTCTCTGCATTTCGGCTGTTTTCACGACGGCAAACTTGGCAGAACCACTGAGCGAGTATAACTACTGGGCATCGCAGTGGTCCTACTACATAAGCGAAAGCGACGGAACCAACGTCCGCAGTGATTATTCTATTCCTGATTTATCCCTCTACGAAGATGAGCTGTTGGCGATTGAGGGTGTTACCGATTTTGTCGGATTCAATGACTTTTTCGCCTTGGTCACCTCTGACGAAGAGGGCGTTGATAACGCAGTTGTTATCACAATGGACTGGGACGACCTCGGGAGATTCATGGACACCTCAGGGATAGACAGGCAGGCTTATGAGAGCGGCGAAAGCGTTATCGTGCAGATAGCAAGCGACATGCTTGACGGGTATTCCGATGTGATTGAAACCTACGACTCCTCAACCGACGAAATAATTCAGATGGAAATTACAAAGTACAGTAATCCTATTTCGGTCATCCCCGAAGAAAACACGGATATAACCATTTCTATCGACTATGAGTATTTCAGCGACTATTCGGATTCTTATGTCAACTCACATATTATCGGTCCGAATCTTGATGAAAGCATCTTTGAAAGCTCAGGGCTGGTAAACGTTGACGTTAATGTCGGCTGTGTGCAGCTGGTTGAGAGCGACGAGCTTCTCGTATCGCTTCTTCAATACGACCGTTCAGAAAGATATTCGCTTGAGAATTACAATTACTTTGTGATCTGTGCCCTGCCGGTTTTGCAGGAGATTGTTGACCAGATTCCTGAGGGCGAGCAGTGGTGGATAGAATGTGAGAGATTTTTGCGTGGTCAGCAGGTGGTCGGATATAATCAGGCGTTTATTTACACCAACATGAACGCAGGAGACCTTGGGGTGGACACCGCTATATCAAAAATCATATCCCAGATTGTCTATAAAGCAGTCGCCACATTTCGAATTGTAGATATAAAATACTTCCAGATCTATAATTTCCGTGAAATCAACTATGCCAGCGCACAGGTTTACCAGCAATCGGTGATTATGACCATGATCAGCGGCGTGTGCATAGCCTTGGTTGTCCTCCTGATTCTCGTCAGCACCTTAAGGCTCGAAACAGAAAGCGAGAAGAAACGCTATGGCATCCTGCAGGCAATAGGCATGTCGAAGAGGCAACGTAATCTTGAACTTGCCCGGCGTGCAATCATCAGAAGCGTTATTTCAATGGCTGTGGCGGTGGTGAGCTATCTTTCATATTACCTCGTGATAAATATCTCAGTTATTGCTGAGGGTACAAGCCCTCTTGCGGTCTTAGGAACTATGTTCACAACGCTTGCAGGATACGGACTGACAGTGCCGGTACTTCTTGGGATTCTTGCAGTAGTGTTCCTCATCACATTTGCAATCTGCTTCGGCTCGAAGCTGGGTATAAATAAGTATAAAATTATGGAGATGCTACGCAATGAATAGTTGTTGCACGCCATGCAACGCTCTCGGTTGACAAATAATAGAAAACATGCTACAATGATATTATCTTTTAATCGATTGCGAGAGGACGGGTGATAAAATATGTTCAAAACCATATTCGGGCTTGCATTTCAAGGCACAAAACGAAGAAAAAGGCAATCGCTGCTGATTTTCTTCGTCCTGCTTATAACATTCGCTTTTGCAGTCATGCTCTTAAGCTATACCAACAGCATTGCTGCGACAAATCAGGAGTATCGCTTCTCTATTTATGGCTCATGGTACGGCTCTATTGCGTATGGACAGGATGGCGATGCGGCATATCTTGAGTCAACCGGCTGGGCTGAAAGCGTCGGCGAAAGCGTTAACTATGGAACTGTGAGTGGCAGGGGAATCGGAACTGTTGATGAGGCGTTTGTCGGAATGGGAATTTCCTTGGAAGAGGGCACTCTTCCCAAAAACAGCGGAGAAGTTGCGGTTGAGGTAAGCGTCCTCAACAGTCTCGGTTATGACTACACCATTGGCGACACCATAACTCTTCCGATAACCATTTCCGACGATGAAACTGTCTACCGCAATTTTACCCTTGTCGGCGTTATTTCTACTTACACAACTCTTTGGGACTACTCCGAAACACTTAACAGCGTGATTATAACCGAGGAGGACGCAGAAGCTATATTCGGCGACGCAACGCCTGATGTCTCCTACTTCTTCACTGTCAGGGATGGGCTCGAGGACACAGTTTCTGAAGAGGTCAACGCATATCTTTCCGAGTCGAGAGGCTCGAGCGTGGCTTCAAGCCGGAAAACGGTCAAGCTCAACTCATATGCCTATCTGGACAACAGCGAAACGGAATTCAACTCCATCTATATCTGGC
Organism: Oscillospiraceae bacterium; assembly: GCA_021203065.1. GTDB lineage: Bacteria > Bacillota > Clostridia > Oscillospirales > Ruminococcaceae > Faeciplasma. The sequence goes on along the minus strand of JAJQBX010000025.1, from coordinate 37,464 downwards.
TCATCTTCGCAGTTGCGATATTGGCTGTCGTGGTCGTCTATATCCTACAGATGCAGCCGGAAATAAGAAGAACTGTAAGAGTCCGCAGTCTCGGAGGCTCGAAAGGACAGCTGAGGCTTCTCGTGGCGATTGAAACACTTATAATCTGCATACCGTCTCTGCTCATGGGAATTATTGTAGGTGCAATCGGCATCTGGATACTGCTCCGGGTCAGCGTATTTTCCGGGTCTGTGGCAATTATTGTGAGTATGCCTTGGAAGAGTCTTGCCATGTTCCTCGTGTTGTGGATTCTGGGAACACTGCTTGTCAAGATGGTGATATTCCAGATTGCAATTGCAACGCCTCTTACAGGCAGGATGGAAATGCAGACAGGAAAGCAACGGTTCTCCCTGAGATTCCAAAAAGGCTTGATTATAGCGATGTGCGTTGTCTTCTGCTCGGCAGTTATCTTCACAACTGTTTTCTCGCTTGAACCGTACTACAGTTATTCATACTATTCCGGCAACTATTCCTATCAGGCGATCAACACGCTGAGCTACTCCGGTCAGCACCTGCAGGACGACATCATTTCGGAGATCGCTTCCATCCCGGGAGTTTCGGACGTATGGGGCTATACGGAGGTGTCCACCTACCTTACAACCGATGACGTCGGATTGCAGGAGGTGTCAGTATACGTAGTGGATTCCTCCGACAGCTGGGATGATATGATTGATTTCACATGCACTGACCTTGAAAGCTTCAACTCAGGCGACAGCGTTATTCTCATGAAGGTATCAACTGATACAGAATCGGTTATCCCGGCAGCAGGTGACGAAATTACTCTGACCATTTCCGGCACTGAAATCACGACAACCGTCGGTGGAATAAGCAATTACTACCGCACCTCCGGACTCGGCTATAACTATAGCCTGTATCCCGACACCTATGACTTAGTCTGCTCTGTGGCTTTTGTGCAGAAGGTCTTGGATGCTGTTCCGGAGGGCACAACGTGGGGATACTACTACACTGCTGGTGATACAGCCGGCTTCTCAAACGTTCTCGTGTTCACCGACCTGAATGCGGAATATCTTTCAACTGATAAGACGCTTGCAAAATTATTTACCGCAAGTTCGCTGATGATCACTGAAAACAACCGGGACTACAATTCCTCCAAAGCCCGTGAATATCTCCAGACGCTTATCATGTTCTTGGTCAGCGGAGGGTGCATTGCTTTCATAACACTGCTTATTCTGGGCAGTACCATAAGGCTTGAAACGGAGCGTGAAAAGAAGAAGTATGGCATTCTTCAGGCAATCGGAATGTCACGGGGACAGCGCAATATCAGGCTTTTACTGACATCTGTAATACGTGGAGCTATCGCAAGCATTTCCGGATGGGCTGTGTACTTTGGCTACATGGTTTATAAAATCCGTTTTGTCACAATGACAAACGCCGATACGATGAGCCGCTATGAAGAACTTGGCTTGGACACTTCATTTGTGGGAATTCTCGAGAGGCAACTTGACAGCCTTGCAAGCTACCATATGGAAACATGGACAATGGTCCTCACCGCGGTTGTTTTATTCGTGGTTGTGTTCGTGGTCTGCTACATTTCAAAGCTTAGCCTGAACAAGTACAAGCTGATGGAGATGCTACAGTCGGACAGATAGCCTCCTGTCAGAAAAATATTTCTAAAAAATTCGTAAATTGCTATTGACAGTGGCAGAAAAATATGGTACTATAATATTCGAAGAATGTAAAAAAGCGTTCTGAGGAAAAGGAGTAATTGATATGAGTACAGTATTAAAAGCAAAGGATATTTATAAAACCTACAAGGCTGAGTCGGGCGAGACTCACGCTTTGAACGGAGTGAGTGCCGAGTTCGAGGAGGGGCTTTTCTACACCATCATCGGGCGTAGCGGCTCAGGAAAGTCGACGCTTTTACATATCTTGGGCGGTCTTGATGAGCCAACAAGTGGCAACATCTACCTTGGCGAAGAGGACCTTTATTCCTATCCCGACGCCAAGATGGCGGAATTCAGACGGCGTCACATGGGCTTTGTATTCCAGCAGTTCAATCTTCTGGATGAATACACCGTTTTAAACAACATCTGCATGCCTATGAAGCTTGACAACAAGAAGCCCGACCCGGAATTTTTACAGAATGTCACCGAGCTTTTGGGAATCGACGACAAGCTCAAGAAATACCCGACCGAGCTTTCGGGCGGCGAACAGCAGAGAGTGGCTATAGCCCGCTCAGTTCTTGCTAAGCCTCAGCTCATCTTTGCCGACGAGCCGACAGGCAACCTCGACAAGAAAAACGGCGAAAACACTATTCAGCTTCTTCGGGACTGCGCACAGCAGTTCGGGCAGACTTTAATCATGGTCACTCATGACCCGGAGATTGCCGCAAAGGCGGATGTGGTCATAAAGATTGAAGACGGAGTCGTTATAGATTGATTTCGGTATAAATAAGACCGGCAGAGGATGAACTCTGCCGGTGTTTTTTATTCTTCATACAAAAACGTGTCGAAACGCTTGAGCTTGAACTGATTGAGCTTATTGAGGCGATCAATCTTCGCCTTGATGTCCGGCTCAGGTTCAATCCCCTCACGGATATACTCGTCAAGAGCCTTATAGGTGAAGCCGAGGTTATCCTCGTCAGTCTTGCCGCAAAGACCGTCGAGCGGCGGCTTTTCGACGAACTTTTCGGGGAGTCCCAAGTATCTTCCTATCGCCTTGACCTCCTGAACGGTGAAGTTAGAAATAGGTCCGAAGTCCCCTGCCCCGTCGCCATAGAGCGTCGCATAGCCGACCCAGTCCTCCGAAAGATTGCAGGTGTTGGCAACTCTGCCGTTATTACTCTGAGCCACAGCGTATAAAACGGTCATCCTCACCCTTGGCGGGATGTTTGTGAGCGTCGCAACCGACGGCTCGAAGCCGAGAGACTTCTTGAGAGCCTCGACAGTCTCGCCGATATTGACCTCAATGCTTCTGATACCTAAGATTTCGCAGAGCTCCCGTGAATATCCGATGTCGAACTGTTCGCCCTGCGGCATGAGAACTCCTATGACCCGCTCTTTTCCAAGAGCTTTTACGAGAAGTGCCGCCGTAACTGAGCTGTCCTTGCCTCCGGAAATGCCTAAGACGGCGTTGCAGTCCTTGCCGTTTTTATCGAACCAATCTCTGATCCAGTCGATGCAGGCATCTGCGGCTTTTGATGGTGTGAATGTGTATGACATGTGTATTACCCCTTTGTGAACCTCTCAGTCGCCTGTGGCGCACCCCTCCACCACCGCCTTCGGCGGCGGTCCCCCTCCCCTTGACAGGGGAGGCAATAGCATCCTAAACTAAGATTTCATGATAGGAGCAGTTATGGCTCCCCTGTCAAGGGGAGCTGTCAGCGAAGCTGACTGAGGGGTGCTGATTTTGCCAAAGGCGAAATCAGCGCAGTTGCGTAGCAACTGCCAATGCCAGTATAGCTAGTTGCAAAATAATTGCAACTATGTTTATCGCCCAGAAATACCAGTGCTTCGTCTTGTGGCGGAAGAGGTGCATGCCGAGGATGGCTCCTGCCGCTCCGCCGATGAAGCCTAAAGTGAGGAGAGCTTTTTCGCTGATGCGCCACTGTCCCCTCTTAGCCCGACGCTTGTCGACGCCATACATGACGAAAGTGACGAAGCTCATAAAAAGAAGATACACAGCGTATAACCAGACGAAAAAGCCCTCATAAATCATGATTATTTGCCCTCAACTACTGCAAGGGTGTCACGGGCGATAAGAAGCTCCTCGTTGGTGGGAACTATCCAGACCTGAACCTTAGAGCTCTCAGTCGAAATCTTTACAAGCTTGCCACGGGTGTGGTTATTGAGCTCTTCGTCAATTTCGATTCCCATGAAGCTCATATCCTTGCAAACGCCGCCTCTTACCTCGCTCGAATTCTCGCCGATACCGCCGGTGAAGAGAATTGCGTCAAGACCGTTCATTGCGGCAGCATATGAGCCGATGTACTTCTTGATCTGATAGGTGAGAATGTCAAGAGTAATCTGTGCTCTTTCGTTGCCCTCTGCAGCTGCGGCACATACTTCACGGTTGTCAGAGCCAACTCCGCTCATTCCGAGGAATCCGGACTTCTTGTTCATATACTCGCTCATCTCGTGAGCTGAGAAGCCGTGCTTCTCCATGACATAGGTGACAGCCGACGGGTCGACGCTTCCGCAACGAGTTCCCATAAGAAGACCGTCGAGGGGCGTGAAGCCCATGGTGGTGTCAACAGACTTGCCGCCGTCAACAGCGGTGATCGATGAGCCGTTTCCAAGGTGGCAGGAAACTATCTTGAGTTCACTCATCGGCTTGCCCATAGCCTCAGCCAGAGCCTTGGTTACGAATCTGTGAGAAGTGCCGTGGAAGCCGTATTTTCTCACCTGATAGTTCTTATAGTCCTCATACGGCAGACCGAACATGAAAGCCTTCGGCGGCATTGTCTGATGGAAAGCGGTGTCGAAAACTGCTACCTGCGGAGTGCCGGGAGCTAAAACATTCTTGCAGGCTCTGAGAGCCAGTGCGTTCGGGTGATTGTGAACCGGTGCGAGTTCAGACAGAGCGTCGATGTCCTCGATGACCTTATCTGTAACAAGGGTGGTCTCCTTATAGAGCTCGCCGCCGTGAACGACTCTGTGTCCGACAGCCGAAATTTCGCTCATCGAGTCGATGACCTTGCCCTCGCCGGAGGTGAGAACCTCAACAAGCTTCTCGAAAGCCTCAGTGTGGGTGGGGAAGCTGCAATCCTCGCTCAGCTCAACGCCCTTTGATGGGACTTTGTGCGAAAGATGCCCATCAATACCGATTCTGTCGCAGTTGCCCTTTGCCAGAACCGATTCATCGTCCATATTGAGAAGCTGATACTTAAGAGATGAGCTTCCCGCATTTACTACCAATACTAAATTCATAAATAACTTCCTTTCGGTTTGAAGTATTATTTCCATAAAAATTATACAATATGAGGCGGGAAAAATCAAGAGAAAGTGCGGATTTCGCAGTTATTTTTCATATCGGATAAAATAGCAGTCATCATCTTCCCGATACTCCGTTTTCCTGAACCCGTGCCGCTCATAGAAGCGAGCCGCACCCAAGTTGTCCTCGTGAACTCCGAGGGCAATCGGTCGGACGCCGTATTCATCATAAATAGCCTTGATTACCGTCTCAAGGACATAACCGCCGATGCCGAGATTGCGGTAGCGGTTGTCGATGATGAAGTTCATAAGCCTGTAGAAGGGCTGCTCGCTCATTTCCGGCGGGTCGGTCTCCCACGGTATAGCCTCGCCCAGAAGAATCACGCCGATATACTGGTTGTCCCATACAATTGCATAGGTGTGCCCGACGCAACCGTGCTCCAGACCGTACTGAGTGTACTCCATTATCGTGTCAATATCGTCAACCCAGTCCTCGCTGATGTCCTCACGATGGATGGCTTTCACCCTATCTATATTCTCAGGCGTGAGATATTCAAGTCTCAGTCTTTGGTTCATGTCGATATTTTAAACTCCCTCGAAAATTCGGAGCGATAGCTCCCCTGCTCTGCTCTTGCGAAGTGCCATAGCTTTGAAGCTCTTTCGGTCAGCTCTGCTTTGCGTTCAGAAATCTTTGAAAGCTCCATAAGCGAAGTCGAAACTGGTATAGTGCCTGACTTCTTGATTTCACCTAAGATTTCGATGCCGGTCTGGTTTGCCGCCAAGATTCTCGCATACGGCGGCTCGATTGCCGTTTCGCCACTTCTGATGCCTAAAGCAGCTTGCAAGACTTCACGGCGAACTCTGGCGTGGGTGACGTTTTTCGTCTTCACCATATCGTAAAGCTCACTGAGGCTTGACGCCTGCATGGCGTATTTTTTGATTCTTGGGTTGTCTGAGTCCTGAAATGCCGCAAGGCTCAGGATAAGCTTTTCAGCATTTTCTATGAAAGAGAGCTCTTCTGGGACTTCGGGAACGAAGTGCGAAATATCCTCGCCTGCTCTGAGCATTTCCCGAAGCTTCATCGCCGAAACAGTGTCGGCTATTTCGGAACTATCATGCGAGATGTTTCTCTGAACGGTGAAAGGCAGAATGCCTGTCCCCTTAAGCTTTCGGATATATTCTATTGCCAAAGTATTATTTGCGCCGCTCAGTATGTCATCGCCGATAAGCCTTGCAGTCGCTTGCGGATAGGTAAGCCCATCCGACATAAGAGCCTTGATTTCAGAGGGATTTATATTGTCAATAGCGTCAGCGCAGGCTTGGAGACGCCCAACGTCCCCACATTCTGAGCCGAAAGAAAGCGCATCCACACAGCCGAAACGTGAAAGAATACTGACACCTGCCCGGGCGAAGTCCTCGGCACTCGAAAGAGAATAGGGCACGGGAAGCTCCAGAACAAGATCAACGCCATTTGCGACGGCAGTTCTTGCACGGAAGCCCATGTCGCAGACGGCGACATCGCCACGCTGGACGACATTTCCGCTCATCACGGCGATTATCCGGTCATAGCCCGCCTCACGGGTTGCCCTGATATGGCGGATGTGCCCGTTGTGAAACGGGTTGTATTCGGCGATAATTCCCGCTGTTTTCACGTTTCCTCACTCCTGATATAGTCAAACAAAAATAACTGCGCTATCCCCTCGATGCCCTTGGTGCACTCTGGGAGTCCATCCGGGTAGTACTTCGCAACTGCCCTCTTAATCCAGACATCAACCGGGAAAGCCTCCATAAAGCCGAGCCCATAAAGAAGTGTGCAGTCGGCTACTTTACTGCCAACGCCGCATATCCGCATGAGCTCCTTTTTGGCGTCGGAATAGCTCATCTTGCGGCAGGCTTCAAGGGAGATTTCACCGCTTGAAACCATCTTTCCGGCGTCAATAAGATACCGGGCACGATAGCCGGAATGAAGAAACTGAAGGCTTTCAACCGTTTCTGAAGCCAGCTCTTCCGCTGTCGGGAAGCCGCCGAAGTGCTCGACGAGTCTTGCAAGTATGCTCTTGATTCTCGGGATATTATTATTCTGCGAGATTATGAACGCTATAAGCCCCTCCCACGGGTCCTGCCGGAGGATTCTTAAGCCCTCGCACTTCTCGCAGGCGAGCTTCAGGGTCGGGTCTTGGCTCAATCGTGCCCTTATCTCTCCCCAATCCGTCCCCAAGTCAAAATAGTCGTACCAGACGCTTCTGAACTCGTCTTCGGTGATGTTCTCAAAGAGAATCCCATCGTCAGTCTCAGATATGTAGAGCTCACGGTTGACGTAATAGCCATGGTATCTCCCCTCACCTATGCACTCCCACCGGAAAGCCTGTCCGCAATCAAGGGTTTTCGCTAAATTCAGGTGGTCGACTTTGACGAGCACTCCGCCATTATCATTGTACGCCGTACACTTGTACGGTGTACATTGTACATTGTACATTTTACGCATCCTTTCCCGTCAAGAACTTAATCGCCCTCTCAATCGAATCGCGGGAGTTGCCCCAGTCGGCGTCCGGTCCGGAATTGCGGTAGTCGTACATTGAGCAGTAGTGGGAAACGTCGTCATAGAGCTCCCCGCAGTACTTCCCGGCGAGGTCGATGCAGGTGGAAATAAACATCGACTGATACTTCTTGTTAAGGTCGCTCTGGGCTTTTGAGATAAGAAGCTCGCAGTCACGCATGCAGATATAGGGCTGCTCCGAGAAAAGCTTGCGGAAGTCCTCGGAGTTTTCGTACATGTCGAAAACGGTCACCATAAGCCGTTCCATCGCCCAATCCACTTTTGAGCAGACGAAGCAGGAGCTGTCATACTCGCTGATGGCTTTGCTCTTTTTTGAGTTAGAGGAAAAGAGCCCTTTCTTCTCGAAGACCTCGTGATTGATGGTCTCAAGATGCGTCTGGAGCATGAGGGCGAGCGAGAGGCGGTTCTTCTGCTTAAGCATCATGTTATAGTGCTCCCGGCAGAAGCCAAGGCGGTTGGTCTCGATTCTGACGTCCGGCTCCATCATCGCCGCACCCATTATGTATTCAATAGTTCTCTTCTCGAGCATCTCCCGCATGGTGCAGATAGGACACCCGCACTTCGGCTCGAATATTTCATTTATCGGTATGGTTAATATGCTTTCTCGCATGGCGAATCCTCTTTTCGTAGGTTTTATGATTATATTATAGAGGATTTTGAAGAGAAAATCAATGCGTAATTAAAGTTTGGCTAACGCCAAACTTGCTATTTTCGGCTTCACCGAAAATAGCACCCCTCAGTCGCCTGCGGCGACAGCTCCCCTTGACAGGGGAGCCATAACTTCTCCTCCCATAAGTTCCTGTATCAGGATGCTATTGCCTCCCCTGTTAAGGGGAGGGGGACCGCCGCACGGAGTGCGGTGGTGGAGGGGTCCGCCGACCAAAGGGAGGCGGCGATGGGCTTGCACCCTCCCAAAAATTATAGTAAAATAAATGTAACGAGCGGCACAAAAACCGTGTCTATATAAGTGAAAGGGAGTGATAGCTTGGAGGACAATGCTATTATCGATTTATACTGGGCTCGCTCTGAAAACGCTATCGGCGAAACTGACCGAAAATATGGCGGGTATCTCAAGACTATCGCCTACAATATTCTATACAGCTTTGAGGACTCCTCGGAGGCGGTCAACGATACATATCTTCGTGCGTGGGACAGCATGCCTCCCGAGAGACCGAATATTTTATCTGCATTCTTGGCAAAAATCACCCGCCACATTTCTCTCAACAAGCGAAGAGACAAAAGAGCCGAAAAGCGAGGCGGAGGGGAGTTAGACCTTGTCCTTGACGAGCTCGCAGAATGCCTGCCGTCGAAGTCCTCCGTTGAAGAGGAGATAGACGCCAAGGCACTTACGGAAACGCTTAACAAATTCTTAGGCGAGCTGAAAGAAACCGAGCGAGACATGTTCCTGCGGCGGTACTGGTATATGGATTCTATCAAGGACATAGCGAAAATGTTCGGGTGCGGGGAAAGTAAGGTTAAGACCACACTGTTCCGCACCAGACAAAAGCTGTTAGCAGTGCTTAAAAAAGAGTACTTTGCTGACGAGAACTTTACGACTAACATAAAATAATATAAGAGGTGATTTACCGCTTAAAACGCTCATAAGTCAAGGGAACAGGAAATAGTAACAATTAGAAAGGATGATTATAATGTTGAAAAAAGCAGAAACCTTGTTGGTAGCAGTAATATTGTTAGTGTGTAGTGTATTTTGCTTCGCTGATGACGCTGTATCAGGTGACGCAGGAACTTTAGCGAACGGATTTGACACACTTTCGTATACTCAAGACGACTATCTTGAAATGTGCGGAAGTTCAAACTTAGCGAGCGATGATGAAGTCATCATAGAAAACATCTGCAAAGCATATATCGCTTCATCAAGAGCATACGTAAGAAGTCCTGAAGAATATTCCAATGAAGCATTAACCGCAAATATTGGCGATGAAACCATGACAAGCCAACTCGCTTACAGGCAGTCCGAATACGACTACTTAGCCGCACTTTATCCGGCTTTAGACTGGGAAATCACCGAGGACAGTCTTGAATTTGATGGCTTCACCGTCACCGTGACAGATGACACCGCTACTGCATCAATCGTCGAAAAGTACACCTACTATGTCACAAATGACTTTGAATGTGAGAACTATCGAAGCAGAAAGTACACTTTCTCTCTTCGCAAGAGCAAAGGCGAATGGAAAATAGTCGGTGTAACAACAGATGATTCATGGGAAACAAGTGAATCGTTTGTATACGAGCCGATTGATGTGGAAGCGAGTATAATAGAAGCAACATTGTTGATAGAAAGTGATGAAGAACAGTATGCAGAGCAAGGCATACAACCAACAAGTTCAACTCTTTTGTACAAATGGACATACGACGCCTCATTAGCAGTGGCATATGCAGAAAAGTACTACAACAGCACAAATAGCACTTTCACATATAATACTGGGAAGGATTGCCAGAATTTCGCCTCACAATGTGTAGCAGCAGGACTGGGAGGTAAAAATACAAGCAAAACTGCTATTCCAGCTGTATCAACTACACTAGTTGGAAGTAGTGCGGCAAATGTTTGGTGTAATAATCAATACTCCTCGTACTACCCTTCATCAGAGTATTACTACAACTGGGCATGGGACAATGTATGTGGATTTGCGAATCTTATCAATAATAGTTCAGCAGATAGAGAGGGTCCGTATGGTACTACAACGTACAACGGAATTATAAATGCAACTGTCGGAGATGTGCTTATCGTTAGATGGTCAGGAACACCTTCCATGAGTACGTGGGAACACGCAATGTTTGTGACGAAAGTTTCCGGAACTGCCGGCTCAAGATCAAAATCTGATGTTATGATCGCTGCGCATACAACTGATACTAATTCTGCATATGAAACTGTTGCATCATATACTAGTGTTTCTGTAAGTCAGTTTGGAAGATGTAATATAGTTTGTGGCTTTTACTCAAAAGTTCAGTCTTAATAATTCTTGTAATGTTATTGCTAACTATAAAGATCGTTTTTCTGACACACTGTATATCAAAACAACTGAAAGGAAGTTTCACCAATGGACGCCAATGACATCTTTTATGCTCTTAATGATATTAAAGATGAATATATCTTTCATGCAATGAATGTTAATCGCCGGCGTGCCATCACCATGAGAAGAATGCTCATTGCGGCGGTAGTGGTGATTCTGACTGTTGTTTGTGCGTTCACCGTATATTCAGCCAACAGAGAAGTTGACAGACAGGAGCAAGACCCTTTAGAGCCGGTCAGAGAATCACTTTCTCATCTTGCCGATGCCGACTACACGCTCGATCTTGAGGTTATCGAGGTGGAAATGGATCCATTCAAAAAGTCGAAAGTCCTTGACACTTGGAGAACCACAGTCAAAGAACGTGGTTGGAATCCGAGCACTTTTTACGTAATCAGTGGCGAATACTATATTGAATACGACAATGCCCTGACCGACGCAAGAAGCGGGCACTACATCGTGTGGTATTTTCTTGAAGAAGACGATTCAGGCGCATGGGTAATCTATGACACCATGATTTCCTACTACAGTGCCGTTTATGACGGTGCAGAAACGGAGAGCTGATATGAAAAAGATAATCGGTTGGATTGTAGCAATTGTGATAGTTATCGCAGTCATAGTTGCCGGTTGTATATCGGCTATGCCGGACGACAGTACGCATGAAAACGATGCAGAAGAAAACGTGACCTCTACCGACCCGATAGAAGCGGTAATCATGCACTATGAAGAAGAAGCAACCAAAGATTATGTCCTTTTGTTTGAATTCTATGGTGCGATGATTGATGAGGAGGAAACCGCATACCGGCGAGGCCTGTTGAAAGGAAGCGAATCGGCTGTAATGGATGGCTTGACAGATGAATATCTTGATGAGCATTTTGTTATAGTTTACGTCGAATACTATGTTGAATATGACAACGATCTGACACCATCGGACGGTGGCTATCAGGGCAGATATGTGCACATGATGCAGGATGAATACGGTTGGTGGCAAGTTGACGACTACTCAAACCAGTGTGGTTTCAAAGGGATTTTCTGCGAAAAAGGCACAGGGCATATGTCGAAATTCAAGTATGAGCTCGAATCCACAGAAGCGGCTCTTGAAGCTCTCGAAGCTCTTGAAGATGAGGACTACATTCTGTCATCAGAGGTCTGCGGCGGCGATATTGATTACACCAAAACGAGCGAAATTCTTAAAACCGAGACGGAGCTTGTGACGGAGCGTGGTTGGAATCATGACGGTTGGATCAGGGAAAATTGGACTTTTATGGCAATCTATGCCGAGTGCTACATCGAATATGATCATGATCTCGTCGATGCCGAAGACGGTTACACCGGCGTTGTTCTCTGGATGGAAAAAGACCTCGACACCGGCGAGTGGTCTTGCTACAAGGCGGATACCGAGGTGGAGCTGGAGGGGAAGTTTATCGACTGAGGGGGCGGTGATTATACCCTCAGTATACCCTCTTTTTCAACTTCCCTGTTGAAAAGTCCGTTGAAACTGTTGAAAGTTGGAACTTTAATTAAGCTTTCCTGTTGAAAACTCCGTTTAAAAGTTGAGAAACCGGCGATTCTGCGACGTTTGGTTTTAAACCGAACATAAGGTGTCAGGTTTACTTTACGTATATTTAAGATATACATGCCTTTTTCAGGGAGCTTTCAACCCAGAATTTTTCAGGATGTCGGATTTATGCGGTTTTTGCCGGAGGTTTCAGGATCGGAAAAGAGTACATTTTAGGAGAATATTAATTGGATGAGCCCGCAGTTTTGCGGGCTTTTCTGTTTTGAAGGGAGAAATTCCGGACTTATATGCAATCAAAGTGCATACTCTTTCTTAAGTGTTTTTACTTCCCGAAAAATGCAAAAAATATTTGAAAAAGTGCTTTTATTTGCGACGTACATGTGATATAATAGCTTTGTATAAATATATTCAGGGGACGACATATGGACAAAAATTCGAATTACCGCAAAAATAACAGCCATAACGGCGATAAAAGATACAATAATAGTAAGAAGCCCGACCAAAGAAAGCCTGACAAGCGTGAGGATATGCATCAGGATGAGGATTATCCCGTAGAGATGATTGTCGGAAGAAACCCGGTTATCGAGGCATTAAAGGCGGAAAAGCCGCTTGACACCATCTACATCGACAAGGAGGCTACCGGCTCAATTGCGGTCATCGTCCAGCTCGCAAAGGAGCGTGGAATCGTCACAAAGCAGGTGAGCCACGAAAAGCTGACGGCGATGTCACGGATGACCAACCATCAGGGAGTTGTCGCAATGGGCGCATGCGCCAAGTATGTGGAGATTTCCGATATACTTGAGCTTGCCAAGAGCCGTGGCGAAGACCCGTTCATAATCATCTGCGATGAAATCAACGACCCGCACAACTTGGGAGCTATCATAAGAACTGCTGAGTGCTCGGGTGCTCACGGGATCATAATTCCGAAGAGACGGTCGGCGTCATTAAGCGGAACGGTCTACAAGACCTCTGCAGGAGCTGCAAGCTGGCTTCCTGTGGCAAGAGTCCCGAATATCCCTGCCGCTATTGACGAGCTGAAAGAAAACGGAGTCTGGATTTACGGCACCGACGCCAAGGGCGAGCAGTATGACAAGGCGGACTTAACCGGTCCTATAGGGCTTGTGATAGGCTCTGAGGGCGAGGGCATGGGACGGCTTGTCAGCGAAAAGTGCGACTTCATGCTGAGCCTGCCGCTGAAGGGAAAGGTCAACTCCCTCAACGCTTCTGTTGCGGCTGGAATATTCATGTATGAGGTTCTCCGCCAGAGGTCAAAAAAGTAATATAAGTATCAAGTTTATATAAAATTTTTCCGGAGGTCAAAATGTCTGATAAAAATCTGTCTATTGAGGATATACTCGAAGAATACTCAAATAAAACAACCGGAAAGGCGTCCGGAAGCGTCAGCGATGATAGCTTTGACCTCGATGCCCTGCTGAACGGCACCGGGAAGCAAACTACACCTGCAAAAACCGAGGTCATTGAGGACGTTTTGGAGGTCGGCGACAACAGCTTTGTTTTCGACCCGTCGATGCTCGACGAGGCGGTTGCCTCCACCGAAGCTCCGAAGCCAAGGTATCCCTTTGAGCCGACGGTTTCAGAGCCTGCAGCTGCCGGTTCAGCTCTTGATTCGCTTGTGCACGAGTCTCATGAAGACCTTGCCGAGGATCTCAATCTCCGCCACGGAAGCGAAACGGTCAAGGGCACTGTCGAGATGGAAAAGATCTTGGAGAAGCCGGCAAAGATGCCAGAGCCTGAGCCTGAGCCCGAACCTGAGCCAGAGCCAACACCCGTGAAAAGAACTTCATCAAGCGAGCCGGAGATTCACCCGATAACCGGCAAGAACGCCGATGAGCTCATAATGCAGGATCTTCTCAAGCTCAAAAAGGAGCGTGGCACTCCGAAGCCAAAGAGGCAAAACGTCGACCCGGTAAACCGTGCTTCGATTGAGGATATAGACCTCGGGATGGAAAAGAAGATTATCCCGAACACCGAGGTTGGTCTTGACGAAAACGCCACCGAGGAGGAGAAGCTCGCCTATCTCAACGCCAAGCGTCGTGAGAGGGTGAAGCAGTTCATCGCAGAGTCCGAGGATGAAGAGAAGAAGCAGGAGAAGAAGACTATAGACGACTTCGAAAGCTTCGATCAGGCGCAGGAGATGGCGAAGAGCATTTCCTCTCTCAAGTCAAGCCTTGTTGTGAGGCTTTGCGCACTCGTCATCACTTCGCTTCTGTCGGCATACATAACGATTGCAACCGACATGGGGCTGAGCCTTATTTCAATATTAACTCAGGCAACCTCCTATGTATTCGCAAACGTTATCTTGGGGCTTATCGCTTGCTTTGTGTCCTACACCGTCATCTCAGTGGGACTCAAAAAGCTCTTCACAATGAAAGCGGACAGCGACAGCCTTGCCGCAATCTCGATGATATTCAGCCTTGTTTCAGCTGTTGCACTTTTAGCCGACTCGCAGGTTGTCGAAATGAAGCTTGCAAACGTCTATATCAGCGTTTCAATACTCGGGCTTCTTGTCAACACCATCGGAAAGCTTCTTATAGTCACGAGAACCGAGCGCAATTTCAGATATATTTCCGGCGGATATTCAAAGTATGCCGCCATACACATTGACGACGAGGAGGTTGCAAGTAAGTTCACAAAGGGTGCTCTAACCGACTTCCCGTCACTCTCCACCTCAAGAAAAACCGAATTCGTGACCGATTTCATCAAGAACAGCTATTCAGCCGACCTTACCGACTCCTTCTGCAAGGTTTATGTCCCGATTGTGACGGTTATCTCGATAATCGTCGGTGTCATCACCGCTTTCCTCTATCCGGTCAATATCACCGACACAGCGGGAAGAATCTACTATGCGCTTTCCTGCGCCGCAGGGGCAATGGCTCTCTGCTCGGCTATGGGAATGATGCTTGTCACGAATATCCCCCTTGCAAAGGGCTCGAAGAAGTATCTGCAGTCGTCGGCAGTGATGCTCGGCTATTCGGCTGTCGACAAATTTGCCGACACCAATTCCGTTCTTATAGACGCCGTCGACCTCTTCCCTGACGGAATGGTCGAAATTGTCAACATAAAGCCCGTAAGAAAGACCCCTATCGAGGAGGGCATCCTCTATGCCGCTTCCCTTTGCTGTCAGACGGAAAGTATTCTTCGCCCGGCATTCTACAAGACCATCAAGGGCAAGACTGAGATGCTATATCCGGTTGAAAGCTACATTTATGAGGACGGCTTGGGGCTTTCCGGCTGGATTGAGAACCAGAGAGTCCTCTTCGGAAACCGCACTCTTATGGAGAGCCACTCTATCGAGGGTCTTCCGACTCCTGAAAAAGAGCAGTCCTATGCCAAGGGCGACAGCATTGTCTACCTCTCTATTGGCGGAGCACTGGCGATGATATACGTAGTCAAGATGAAAGCATCGCTCTCCGTTTCAAGGGCTTTAAGAGACCTTGACAGGCAGAATGTGACGGTTATCCTCCGCTCGGTCGATTCGCTCTTAAGCATCACAAAGCTCTCTGAGCTATTCGCAGTAAAGCCGACGATATTCAAGCTCCTGCCGTTCAGGTATCACTCAGATTACGATGCGCAGACCTCATATGTGGCGTCGATGTCCTCGCCTATGATCTATTCGGGAAGATTTTCCTCCCTTGCAATGCTCCTCTGCGGAACAAAGAAGCTCCAACGTTCAGCCGCAGTAGGCGTCACCATTCAGGCTCTTGCCTCAATCTTGGGCGTAATACTTGCAGTGGTGCTTGCCATAGCCGATTCGTTCGGAGGCATGCTCACAGCGACGGTGGTGCTGGTCTACAACCTCATCTGGACAGCGGTTACGGCGATTGTGCAATCAATTTCAAGAACGTAAAATATAATGTAGGGCGGATATTGAAGTTCGCAAAACGAACTTCTCCGCCCATTACTTTTTTTGAGAGAATGCAATAATTTCACGATTTGATGTGTATTATAATTGGGAATTGAAGTTTGCCTTTGGCAAACTTGCTATTTCCGCCTCCGGCGGAAATAGCACCCCTCAGTCAGCTTCGCTGACAGCTCCCCTTGTCAGGGGAGCCATTACTGCGAAAGGAGAACAATTACTATGAAAAGAATTTTATCAATAGCTTTGGCTTTATCCATGCTTTTATCCCTCACCGCTTGCGGTTCGCAGGAGAACGAGCCGGAGGTGACTACCGAGGCTACTACTGAAAGCACTCTTGTGAGTGAAGACGCTTCGGTCACTGCTTCCGCAACGGAGGATGGAGCCGTGCCCGGCAGTGTTACTGTCGGGAAAGTGGACATCGTTGCGGTGTTTGAGGGGGTATACTCCTACACCGAAAGAGATTTCGACACCAATAACTACGAATCAAATGGCGGGACGGGGTATATCCTCGAAAATGACCAATATATCGACATCTATGAATACGATTCCGAGGAAGCCGCAGCTGCTGTCGCTTCTCAGTTCGACGCCGGAGGAACTACTTTTTACGGAAGCGACGGAAGCGTCACCGAATATGAATACGTCTACCCTGTTCACTTCTGGCTGAACGGCTCTAATATCATCTTCTATTGCTCCGAAACGGGAGAGCTTTTGCAGGACCTGAACGCAATCCTCGGCACTGAGTTTGCCGGCGCAGGGAGCGACTACTACAGACCCGTCTATGCAAACGAGCTTATCTATGCCCTCTGGGACGCAGGCTATAGCGTCAGCTATAAATACTGCTCAGACACCGGTCGGGACTATCTCAAGGAGACTGTCAGCGCATGCATGCTGGTTGTCTCGAACGACGAGGTTATCTATCTTTATGAATACCCGGACGAGTATGAAGCACTGGACGAGGCTTCGAGGTACTCGGCGAGTGCCAGCTTCTACTCAGGCGAGGACTACACCATCGGAATCGACTACGCAAGTCCTACGCACTTCTTCCTGCTTGACAACGTGATTGTCAGCTACGGCTCAAGCTCGGGCGAGCTCCTCGACGCAATTTCAGGTGTCTATGGCTACCAGTTCGCAGGCGCAGATTATGACTATGATGGCGAGAAGCCGTGGTATACGACCGGCACAGTGGAGTTTGACTACTACACCGTCCCCGCCGAAAGCGACGGCGGAATTGCTTCTTTCCCGGTAAGTGTCGTCATCCGTTCCCAAAACGAGCTTGAAAGCGTCCATGACGAGATGGGTCTTACCATTGCAGATAACGTCGACACCACTTGGGAGCTCTTAACGGCGAAGTATACTGATGAGTGGTTCAAGAGTAACGACCTGATTCTTCTCGTTTTAGAAGAGCCCAGCGGCAGTATCAACCCGTATGTGACTGACGTCACAAGGGACGAAGACCGGAACTATACCATCTATATCAATGACGACTACCCCGAAGTCTCCACCGCTGATATGGCGTATTGGTATGTGCTGGTGGAGATTAACGGGACTAAGGTGAATCCGAATGCGCAGGTGGAAGTGGTGTCGAGTAGGTAAATCCTCTTTACGACATAATAAAACCGTCCGTATACTCTGTGGACGGTTTTTATATGCTATTTATCTATTGATTTTCCCACAGTCTTGCGTATTTACCATTTGCAGTAATAAGCTCATCATGAGTCCCGCTTTCGATTATGTGACCATTATCCATCACATAAATCCGGTCGCAATTCCTGATTGTCGAAAGGCGATGCGCTATGATAATACAGCTGAGATCTTCGTTAAGTCCGAAGACGGTGTCTTTTATTCCACTTTCAGTGATGGTGTCAAGATTGCTTGTCGCCTCATCCAGAATAAGTAGCTGAGGTTTTCTCAATATTGCACGAGCTATTGCAAGTCTCTGACATTGACCACCGGAAAGATTCGAGCCGTTCTCATCCAAGGGAGTATCATAGCCAAAAGGCAGATTCTCTATAAACTCATCTGCATGAGCAATTTTACAGGCTTCGGCAATTTCCTCGTCGGTAGCCTGATTTCCTATAAGCAGATTGTTCTTTACTGTATCTGCAAACAAAAACGTGTTCTGGTCTATGTAAACGATAGCCTGACGCAATGAAGAGAGCGATATTGTCTGAATCTGCTTTCCGTCGGCGAGAATTTCACCCTTTTCGGCATCGTAAAAGCGCAGAAGCAATTTTGCCAACGTTGTTTTTCCACTTCCACTCTCACCGATTATCGCTATTTTCTCACCTTTTGAAATGGAAATACTGACATCATTAAGAGTTAATTTTCGGTTGCCATATCTGAAATCTATGTTATTGATTTCCCATTTCTCGACAGTTCCCAAAGGCGCAGAATTTTCGTCTTCATCTTCCTTTTGCAAGTCCAGAATGTCATTCAAACGGTCAACAGCTATAAAAGCAGTCTGAATGGTCGGCTGTAACTCAATAAGATTTTTAATCGGATCAGTAAAATAGCCTACCAACACGTAAAATGTAATCAATTCGCCGATTGTAGTCTGATCAGTCAACACCATCGAAAAGCCAAGCCATAAAATGACCATTGTTCCAACAAGCTCCACTGTATCAGCTATAGCTTCCTGAGAAACAGATAAGACACTGTTTCGGAAAATAAGGTTAATAAGCTTGCGGAGCTTCGATGTTGCAACTTCCTCAACCTGTTCAGAGGCGCATGAAGCCTTGACTGTCTCTACACCATCAATGCTTTCTTTCAAGTATGATTGAACTACTGCATCCTGCTCCATGACCTGACGATTTGCATTGGATAATGGTTTGCGATAGATTAGTACAGTTGCTGCATAAAATACGATTATAAGCAGGGAAACTATTGCCAGTTTCCAGCTCTGCATAAATAGAATTACTCCAAACGCAACTACCATAATAGAGTCCAAAACCAAAGTCAATGTAGCACTGGAAATTGCGGTTCTTATTGTCCCGGTGTCTGAAAATCGTGAAATATACTCTCCTGTTTGCCTGACTGACACAGAAGATATTGGCAAATCAATGATATGACAATAATACGATAGAATCAGCTTCAAATCAATTTTTCGGGAAACAGACGCTATCAGATATCCTCGCATCATCTGGATGAAACCCTGCAACAAATACAACAAAATAACCGCAATAAAAATCAGATGGAAGCTTGAAACTGAAACCGACTCTTCAAGTTCCTCAAGTAGTTGCATTATAACGCCTTCGTCCTCATGATCATGCTCTTCTTCCTCTTCTTCCTCACTTTCCTCTTCAGTTTCTTCGTAATATCCTTCTGCAAGCGCAAAGTCATCAATAACCAATTCAAACACAAACGCTCCCATAATGCCAACAGCTGATATTATTCCCGAAAGAATAAGAACACCTATAAGCTTCTTGTATTGCCCATTTAGCAATCCAAAAAATTTAAGAATACTGCCTTTTTGGGTGTTGCCTTTTTTGAATTCATCAGTCTTATTGAATGTAACGATATATCCTGTCCACAAATTGACAAACGTCTCTATATCAATCCGCATTTTCCCTTTTGCCGGGTCGCCCACAACCAAAATACCGTTTTTTATTTCAAATACAACTATATAATGAAGAAGTGCACCATCCGATACGATGTGTGCAATGAAAGGAAAATTGATTTCGCCGCTTGATATGCCTGAAAACAAATCCTCTGGTGTCCCGGAGGATGCTTGCGCCTCTAAGCCGATTTTATTTGCGCCATCAACCAAACCATAGAGATTCGTTCCCATACGGTCTGTCTTAGTCAGTTCACGATATTTTGATAACGGTTGCTTTAACCCGTAGTATGCCGAGATCATAGAAAGACAAGCTGCACCACAATCTCTCTGGTCATGTTGTTTTACAAAAGTAATCCGGCTCATTGTAACACCTCATATATTGTTGATCAGTTGCAATTCGTCCGGCAAAAGCAGACAACTATTCTGTACTGCTAGTTTTGCCGAACCAATCTCACGGCTCGTGGACTGACTCATGAGATGCTCTCATAGTACTTCCACGTTTGCCCTTGCACAATGCTCATGCGAATTAAGCAAATGTATACCAATAGCCCTTAACCTTCTTGTTTGCACGGCACTGAGAGCAGCAAGAATAGTGCAAGTTTGCTGAAATAAGACCACCTACTGTGTCATAGAAATAAAGTCCATAGCACAAAGTCCTATATCTGATCTTACCACCGTCAACAGTACGTAATTCCTCCATAGAAACAGCCTTCATGTATTTCACCTCCCGCCTTTAGTGATGAACATAGCAAAGCGGAATAGTCGCTCTGTTATCGCTAAATAAAAAATCCCCTCCAGCACAACTGTGCCAGAGGGAACAATATCAAATAAAAAAGCCCCGTAGCACATTGCATTCGGGGTTACGGGGCGATAGCTTCTACCCCCCGCATGATTTTAGACAATTCGTAAAAAATCGTCATTCACATCTGTTATGCTTACATTATAACATGTAAATTCGTCATTGTCAACAAAATACGTAGAAAAAATTTCGGTTATACGGAAATTGTTTTATAATGCCCGTTTTAGATTTTTAAAAAGCAGTCTTCCCCCGCATACCCGTTGACATCCCGTCCAAAATAGTATATAATAACAACAGACGAGGAGGTGGGCGGATGGCTAAATCAAGTGGCGAGAGAGTTATTGCCGAGAACCGGCAGGCGAGGCATGAATACTTTGTATTGGAGGCTCTGGAGGCTGGCATTGAGCTTGTCGGGACTGAGGTCAAGTCCATTCGTCTGGGCGGAGTTAACCTCAAGGACAGCTGGTGCGAGATTCGTGACGGGCAGATTTATGCCATAGGTGTTCACATCAGTCCTTACGAAAAAGGCAACATTTTTAACAGAGACCCCCGGCGTGACCGGCGGCTTCTCATCCACAAATCGGAAATAAGGCGGCTTTTCGACAAGGTCCGTCAGGAAGGCTTGACAATTGTCCCCCTCAAGCTCTACTACAAGGGCTCACGTGTCAAGATGGAAATAGGGCTCTGTAAGGGCAAAAAGCTCTACGACAAGCGTGACGACATGGCAAGACGGCAAACGGAGAGGGACATAGAACGGATTCTGAAAGAACGGAACCAATAAAAGTACGTAATGCGTAATGCGTAATGCGTAATTATTGGGGGCGTAAAGGTTTCGACGGGGATTCAGACGGCGAATAAGCGAGTAGAGAACGCACTGAGCTCTATAACCTGTGCAAATTTTCAATTTTAAACGACAATAATAGTTTAGAATTGGCTGCTGCCTGACAGTAGCCCGTCCTGCCGATGAGTACTGCGGCATCGGTCTGGGCGTCGATTAGCAGTGAACGTCCCTTGGTAACTCCGGTAGCTGTGGGATGAATTACCGGATACTGAGCCCATAAGCCTGCTTGTCGGCGTCTGGGTTCGGGAATTCAAAAGATAAGCTACACTCGTAGAAAGTTTTCCTGAAGAGTTTTCGGACATGGGTTCGATTCCCATCGCCTCCACCAAAATCTGAGAAAGTCCCCATTCGGGGATTTTTTCGAATAGGAGAACCTCTCAGTCAGCCTACGGCTGACAGCTCCCCTTAGTAAGGGGAGCCATAACTGCATCAGGAAAACTTTAATAGGAGCTTAAAACAAATGCCATTTCCAAACATAGACCAACCCGAAACAATCGAAATCGAGCCGGGGCTTCGACTCAAGAGATTTGACGGGAATATTGACAAGATGCTTGAGGGCTACCACGACCCGGTTGTATATCAGAACTCAGAGGGGATCTTTGACGAAGACAAAATTCCCGACATGGAGTACATAACGAGAATGTGCCACTATCTTGATAGTGTCGGCGAGATGTACTTTATACAAGTGCTTGAAGACAGCGAATATACTTCTGTCGGGGATGTTACAGTGAAGCCCGAAAACCCGCCAATTGCAATCTGGGTTGATAAATATCGGGGTGTCGGAATCGGTTCAAAGGTGATGACGGCTGTCATAAGCCGCCTTTCGTCCCTCGGCTATAAGAAAATCACCGGCAGTATCGTCTACAAATGGAATGTGGCGTCGCAGAAAATGCATGAGCGGTTGGGCTTTTCCCGGGTGGGAGAGACGGATAAGGAATATATTTATGAGTATGTAATTGCGGACGAATAATAAAAGCAGGTCTCACCCGAAACCTGCTTTTTTCTTATGCCTTTTGCTTAGTCCTCACCAAGCTTAAGTGCTTTATTGATATTGATCTTCTTAACCAACCGTGCAATTATCAGGAAGCCTACTACGAGCATTACTCCGATAATGCAGTAGAGCTTGATGTAGTCGCTTCGGGAGGCAGCTACTACGAACGGCGGGACTTGGTCGGTCACGTTGTAGAGGACTTGGAAGAGCGGGACGAAGAGGTCGCTTGCTATTCCTCCTATGATGATCGCAAGGAATATCGAGACTCCGGAAACCAGCACCTGCTCATAGATGAGCATCGCAACAATCTCCCTGAACGACATACCCATCGCCCGGAGGATACCGAACTGAAGCGTTCGCTCCTTGATTGAGAGAATCCAGTAGATGAGGAATCCGATGAAGCACATCGCCATTATCGTGATGAAGCCTAAAGTAAGTGCTCCGTTTACGCCCTGCAAAATTGCGTCTGTCTTTGAGGATGTGATGAGCTGAGAAGCGACGTCGAGCCTTGTAAGAGTGATTCCTGCATCCTCAACCGACTGATAGAGGTCGGCGATTACAGCGTCGTCCGAGAGCTTCATCCAGACTTCATACGGCTCAAGACTCGTCTGAATCGAGACGTAGTTATAGTTCATGATGATGAAGTCCTGATACTCGCCACTCGAATTCTTGTCAAGAGGATTGAATGTAGGCCAGTAGTCGACGACTGCGACTACAACAGCTTCAAACCAGTCGTTCGAGCCCCATTTTACCTCGACAACGTCGCCGAGGCTTACTCCCGTCTTGTCCTGATAGGACTGCGAGACGATAATGCCGTTGGTGCACTCGGAAAGAGCATTTATGTAGTAGTTGATGTGAACGGGAAGCAAATCATCCCTGAACCAGCAGACCTCGGCAAACTGCTCGGGAACAATCGCCATTATGTTGATTCCCGTCTTGGTGGAGTCGTTGTATCTTACCTGTGCGTTTTCTCTGTTGAGTACCGGGGTTGCAACCTCGACGCCATCGAGGTCTTCATAGATGAAGTCGGGCTCGGTGTACTGGGCTTCGGTTTCCTCCTCGCCCTCGTCGTTTACTACGGTGACACGGGAGTACTTCCACGACTCTTCCAAAACCGCATCCGCTCCCAAGTTATAGTTGATTCTGTCTTCCGTGTTCTTGTTTATAGCCCGGGCAGTGTTCGCAGAGAAGATTCCAAGGGCTACTGTGAGCATAAGGAATATCATTATAAACGACTCACGACCGGTTGAGGAGCGGCTTAAGTTGTTCATCGAGATATAAGCCGCCGGCGACCAGTGCTTTCTGCCGATACGATAGATAAGTCTTACAAAGTAGGGATAGAGTCTGACGCAGAAGAGCGCACAGCCAAGGATGAACACAGTCGAAGCCGCAAACATGAGAGGGTTCATTGTCGCCGACGTGTCAGTGACGCCCTGTGAGATGAGGACATCCTGCTGATAGTTGTACCAGTAGAGCCATGCGACGGTCAGGACTACCATGATGATGTCGAAGTATCCCCTCTTCCAGAGAGGCTTCTTCTGACCGTGGGCTTTCGACTGCTTGTGCTCGACAATTGTCGTGTTCGAAGCCTTTATTGCCGGTCCTAAGGTCGTCAGGAAGAAGACTGCGACAGCTATGAACGAGTAGGCAAACGCAGTGACTGAAAGCTTTGTTGAAAGTGCTGTTCTGTTGACGAATTCAAGGAAGCCGTTCGATACGCCGATTATCCTGCAAAGAAGCAGTCCCACAAACGGTCCCACCACTCCGGCTATGCCGCCGAGGATCAAAGTTTCAAGGGCATAGATTTTGACAATCTGCCAGCGTGATGCGCCACGGGATTTATACATTGCTATCTCGTTCTTCTCCGACTCGATATGGAGCTGGGAGACCATGTAGAGGTAGAATACCAGCATCAGAACAACCGGAATGTCGAGCATCAGCATGATATAGCGGAGCTGGGAAGCTTCGTCGGCATAGTCCTGCAAAACCTCGAGTGCGGGAACTGAGAATGTGCAGTTTTCGCTCTTATAGAGCTCCTCCTGATTTTCAAGAGTTGCAACCAAGAGCTCGATGCCGTTCATGTCGAGGTTCTGATAGTCGATTATGAATGTGCACTCAACAGAGCCGAGGCTCACGACGCCGGTCATGATGACCTCGTCGGTAAGGGTTGTGAAGTCGCAGAAGAAGGTGTTATCATACTCTGTCAAGCCCTCCGACCAGTAGGTGTCGGTGTCGCTTGCCGATTCGAAAGTACCGACGACGATAATCTTGACTGTGTCGCCGGGAGAAAGGATATTCGTTACTTCATATTCCTGATTCAAAACCAGCTGAGCCGTCTGCAAAGCCGCTTCTGTACAGATAACCTCGTAGCAGCCGTCCTCATTGATTCCAGCTTCGAACATTCTGCCGTTTGTTATGGTGATATGATCCCCGATGTCGGTCATGCCGCCCAGCTTCAGAAGCGACAGATCATCAGATTCTATACTCGAAACATAGAGATACGAATCGGATGTGAAGCACTTATACGTGAGAAACGGAACCATCAGGTTATTGAACCTGTCAGCCGCTGTCTGGTAGACGTTATAGACGGTTGAACGCTGCTTCGTTATGCTCGTTCCGCTTACTATCGTCTTTGATACCGAATAGATGCCGGGATACTCGTCGTTTTCCTCCTGATAAGATTGCATGTCCTTTATCAGCATTCTTTGCAGCGAGCCCTGCATATATATCGGGATGGCACTTGTCATGGCAGTAGCCATAATGAAGCCTACCAAAAGGCAGATGACCATCCACTTTGTGTTTTTCATTTTTCTTATGAGTAATGTCAGCACTTGAGCTTCCCTCCTTAGGGTTTAAGATGGTCTTTTGTCTTAACGGATGATAATCTCGTCGCCTTCCTCAAGACCTGAGGTTATCTCTATAAGAGAGCCGCTCTGGAGTCCGGTTTCAACTGCCACCTGAACTCGCTCGTTGTCCTTGAACACATAGACAACCTGCTGACCGTTTACTGTTTTTATAAGGTTCGCAGAGATTACAATAACGTCCTCCCTGCTGTCCAAGACGAGGATTGTGTCGGCGGAGTTTCCGACTGCCGAGGATTCGGGGATCTCGCCCGTGAACGCAACAACTATATCCTCTGTGATTTCGCCTAATATTGCTTCGCCGTCCTCGTCATAGAGAACGTCCTCGGTTTCCTCGTCCCACTGCTCGCCGGATGAATTGGAGACGATTACACCGTCGTAATATTCGCCGTCATATCTTATCTGGATTGACCTGCCGATGAGGAACTCCGACTTCTCGCTTGAGGGAGAAATCTTTATATAGAGGTCGTTTGTGTCGATTATAGTGGCAATAGTGTCGCCTGCTGAAACTGTCTGACCGGGAGAAACGGTTTTGACATAGGAAACTGTGCCGCTTACCGTGGCATAAATCTTTGAAGCCTCTTTTTCTGCATAGAGCTTGTCGAGGTCAATCTGCAAGAGGTCGACGTCAAGCTGTTCCTTAGCTTTTACCGTCTCCGACTCGCCGTCTTCGATGGCGATCTGCACCTCGAGCTCCTCACGCTGCATTTCGAGCTCCATTATGTAAATCTCTTCGTCGAGCTCGGTTGTTTCGAGCTCTGCAATAAGGTCGCCCTCCGCCACTTCGTCTCCTGCTGAGACGTAGACAGCCTTGATAATTCCGCCATAGGAGGCAAAGTAGACGTTCTCCTCAGTTCCTGAGGCTATAGTTCCGGCAGTTGTGACCTGCTTCGTTATGTCCTTTTTGGTAGCGGTGGTGGTGGTATAAGAAACCTCACTCGCCTTTACAACCGGCGGATCAAGATACTCCTCTTCCTCCGGCAGGAAATAGCATCCGCTGAGCGAGAGGCACATAGCCGCCGCAGTAGTCAGTCCGAATAAAGCCTTTTTTATATTCATGGTAAATCCTCCTGTATGGAATTTATGCGTAAATATCATCACCATAGATTATATCAGATTTTCACGACAAGTACAATAGAAAACGCCCCCAAGAACGGCTCTTGGGGACGTAATATTTTTTGAGATATTTTGTTAAGGATTTGTGAATTAGTTTGGCATAGATCCAACAAGATTCTGCTTCAATGATTCAACCGTATCTTGATTCCTTTCAAGAATTTCAAGTTGTCTATATGCTTTCTCTCTTAAGATTTTTAATCGCTCAATCTGTGGAATGCCCCGCCTTATCAAATCAGCATTCGTATCCTCTAAATTGATAAGAACAATCAATTCTTCTGCTGAAGCAAAATCTCTGATATTCGGCGTCTTCTCGCTTATCCCGTGTTCGCTTCTCCACTGCGCTGCGGTCTTCCCGAACAAAGCCATATTCAAAACGTCTGCCTCTGATGCATAGGTGTACGCCATTTCCTGTGGAGATAATGTTGGGGTTATTAAAAATTCCTTTACAGCATCAGTATGAATGCGATAATTGATTTTTGAAAGTTCTCTTTTGACATCCCAGCCAATCGCTAATCGGTTCGATTCATCCTTTTTTAACCGCTGATAATCTTTAACGATATATAGCTTAAACTCAGGGGAAATCCATGAAGCAAATTCAAACGCAATATCAGTATGAGCATAAGTTCCACCATATCGACCTGATTTAGATATAATACCAATAGCATCTGTTGCTTTTATCCACTGCTGCGGTGTTAGTGTAAATGCGTTATCTCCTGACTCAGCTTTAAACCTATCGAATTCGATAGGTTTAAAATTCGGATTATGGATTTTTCCCACAATCCCAAAAAAGAAATAGTAGAGTGGTTACGCATCCAATTTGCAACAACAATAAAGGTGTTATCCGGACTTTTATATTTAGCAATGTCAGTAAGTGAAATATAAGCATCTTCGTTTACAACATCACCAGTAACTCGGATTTCTGTCCCATTAGCGTCAATTTTCATGTTTTTCATCACTCAAAATCACCCCGGTATCATAAGCTGTTACTGCTAAAATATTTAATTCATATTGTAATTACTTCGTCACCGTCTCAGCGCAATTATAGAAGAGTATCCACTCCTGCTCTGACATATAGTCGGTGCAGAGCTCGTTGTCGCCGGTTATGGCATAGCTGCCGCTGAAGACGGAGGCGAAGAGCCAGTAGGCGTTGTCTTTTTTGAGATTTGCGGGGCTCGGGAGGACGTTGCACTCACTTATGGCTATCGGCTTGTCGGAACTTAAGTCCATCATCCGGATAAGAGCAGTTACGTGACTTTGGTTGTCCCATGCGCCGAGGCTGAAATCGTAGACGTCAAGGGAAATTATGTCGCAGTATTCGTCTCCTACATACCAACTGACATCCTGAGCGTTCCATATCCAGATTATGTTGTCGAGCATGTAATAATCAGTAAGTCGTTCGTAGATGAGCTCATACAGCCACAGATATGATTCAAGGTCTTCTCCCCACCAGAACTCGCCGTTCCCGGCTTCAGGCAAAGGTCTGAACAAAACCGGAATGTCGAGATCGCTGAGCCTCGTGAGCTGTTCTGCGATGAGGTCGATTCCCTCGATGATGGCATAGCATTCTTCACTTACTCCGCCTGTGCCGAGAAGCTCTGAAACCTTTTCAATGCTCATGTGTGCCACATCGTGGGTGGTGACGGCGTTCGAAAGGGTGAAGCCGGACTCCTCCAAGTAGCATGAGCCGTTCATAGCCCAGTACCACGAATAGCCGATGATGCCGCCGTCCTCGTAATACTCAATAGCAAGCTCAATATCGCCTGTGTCATAACCGGATGAATAGCCGGAAAGCTCGCCTAACCGGATAAGCGGATACTTCCCCGTGACCGCCGCCACGGCATATATTTCGGCATTTGAGCCTTGCGAACACTGCTGAGCCGTCAGAACGCTTTCGCCATACATCTCGCAGAGATATGTATAGAGTGCTGCTGTTGCATCTGTAGCTCCGGAATTTGAGAGGACTCCGCTCACGCTGTAGTCGAGCTCGCTCAGGTCTTCGGCATTCTCGAGGAGGAAGAAGTCGAGGTCAACCTCCCCTGACAAATCGGAAATGGTGACCGAAGAGGTGTCGGGGGAAAGGTAGATGTTCTCAAACTTTATCGACTCGAATTCGCCCGAACCGGAGGTGGTGAAGGTTCCTCTTGCGAGACCGTCGACGTAAAGCACACCCTCCACCGGCTCATCGGAAGAAAGGCAGACGGTGACGTTATAGTGCTGTGCAGACGGAATGTCGAGGACAACCGTCAGACTGCTGTCCGGCAGAGAAAGCCCGGTGACGTAGCCAGTTCCCGAATAGCCGTCGTGGGAGGACATAACGGCGCAGTAGCCGTCCATAGTCCCGTCCTCTGCCTCGTAGATGACGTAGCATTCTGTCGGGTTATAGGCGACCTCGCTTATCTCCGCTTTGGCGTGAGTGGGAAGCTCAGTCGGCGCAGTGAGCTCGGTAACCGCTTCCTCTGTCAGAAGAATTTCGGTTACGTCCTCAGTGGCGACGGTCAGCTCCGTTGTGACGTCGGAGGAAACAATCTCTTCAGTTTTTCCGGTATCGGTGCAGGCGGTCATCGTTAAAAGAAGAATTGAAGCCGTCAGCACTGCAAGTGTTCGCTTAAGCATTTTAAAACCTTATCTTCAGGAATTCCGATAGTAGCCCGGGATTCTCTTGAGAGCCGGGACAATTGCCGTCACAAGCGCAGAAGCCGCAACGATTTTTATGAGATCTACTCCCAAAAACGGGATAACGCAGTAGGTAAGTGCAACTGCCAGAGTATTTCCGGAAACGAAGCAGTACCATGCAGTTCCGAAAACGTATAAAATTGCAGTGCCCAGAACCATTCCTATGGGATATTTTGCAACCGAAAGAATCGACTTCGGATTAAACTTGCCGTCCTCTTTCTTAACTGACACCTGAATCTTATCGGCGAAAAGACCGATGATGAGTGCCAGCGGAATATAGCCGATTATGTAGCCGCCGGTTGCTCCTGCAATCTTCTGAAGACCGCCTGTGTAGCTTGAGAACACCGGAAGCCCGACCATTCCAAGGAGTATGTAGATTGAAACAGCAATTGTCCCCCTGTATGCGCCCAAGGTCGCCGCAGTGAAGTAGATTGCGAACGTTGCCAAGGTTATCGGTATAGGACCAATCTGCACGCTCATCGGAGCAAATATGCAGATGATCGCCGCCGCAACCCCTATAAATGTTATGTCTCTTACTTTCATGATAAAGTCCTTTCTTTTATGTTGTTTTGTCAAAGGCGGACGCCCTTTGCCGAATATCGCCGCCACTTGAATAATAGCATCTTTCGAGCATATTGTCAAGGTTTGAGGATTCCCCGACGTCTATCTCTTAGCCGCCGAAAAAGCTACCCTGTCAATAGCTTTTTTTATTTTGTCGAAAAACTGTCAGTATCCTGATAAATCCGACTACCGCCGATATGAGAAATATTGCTGCCAAGATAAACAGTATTGCAGAGGCACTGCTCCACGAAAGCTTCCCATCGCTTGCATCGATGTAGTACGGCAGAATCATCTCTTCAATCTCGTCATCGGTATAGCCAAAATCTTCAAAGAATTCGACAAAATACTCTTCCATACTGCTGGTCATGGGACATATTCTTCCGTACAATACCAGCGTGTCGTAAATTTCGCCATTATACGTGTTTTCCGTCATCGTTTCCATAGCCGGATAATCATCCTCTGAGACACCAATCGCCATATACTTGTACTCCGACACATAGTCGTCACTTGCTCCTGTATAGATGACATAGTACCAATCGGTAGTTTCCCCTATGCCCTCCTTGTATAGAACCGCAACGTTATCCGAGACAACCTTGTTAGCAAAGCAGCCATAATTCTGGACAAGCTCCGCTCGGACATACATTCCCGTCTCGATTTCATCGACCTGCAGTGAAGTGAAATCGGTGTAGCCAAAAATAATGCATTTCAATTCCGAGAACAAACCGAGAATAATCATAAGCCCGAGCCCACCCAGACTGATAACCAGAATCAACAACTGCTTTGGAGCATTATTCCTTGATTTCCTTTGCATATTTATCCCCTCAGACATACTCAAATTGCGGCACCAGTCAAACCGATGCCGCAAATTTTTATCGGTCGGCGTCAGCCGACCTCTCATTGTACATTGTACACGTACATTGTACATTTCTACTATTTCTTCTCCGCAATAGCATCAAGCTTCGCCTCAATCGACTTGAGTACATCGAGCTCGGTGATGACGGGCTCTGCGGGGGCTTCGGGAGCGGGCTCTTCCGGCTTCTTGACCTTGTTCTTCGCACTGCCGATGAGCTTGATTACGAGAGTGCGACGATGAGGAAGTTGAGAACTATCGAGATGAAGTTACCGTATGTAACTGCAACCTCTGATGTCACTACTTCGCCTGCTTCGTCCAGTACTTCTTCTTTCAGGACCCACTTCCAGTCCTCAAAGTCGATGCCGCCGGTTATCATGCTGATGAACGGCATGATGATGTCATTGACGAGCGAGGTTACAATGTTGCTGAACGCAGTTGCGATGATAACGCCGACTGCCATATCGACAACGTTGCCCTTCGAGATCATAGCCTTGAATTCGTTTAAAAATGCCTTTGCTTTGCCAGTGCCCTTTTTGGCTTCTTCTTTTACATCCATGATATAATCCTTCTTTTCTATAGATTTCCGGCTTCCAAGCCGTTTGTTTAATTATAATATAACAGAGTTGTGAGAAAAAAGCAAGATGATTTTTTACTTTTCGGGCTTCTCGGGCTCAGTTTCCGGCTCTTTTTCGCTGTCCGGATAGTCGGGAACACGGTTGAACGTCTCGGTGAGAACACGGAGTCTTCGGGAAAGAGAAGAGCTGAGCTCGCTTTTCGAAATTCTCCAACGCCAGTTTGTGCCGACGGTTGACGGGACGTTGATTCTCGCTTCGTTTCCAAGCTCCAAGAAGTCCTGCGGCTGTGCAATGACTACATCTGCAGTGCTCGACCAGCCGAGACGGATAAGCGCATCGGGGATTTCTTTCTTGCTCTTAATGCCAAGATACCTCTTTGCGAAGCTGAGAGCCTTGCCGGATAGCCCGTCTGCCCAGCCCTTTGCTGTGTCGCTGTCGTGGGTGGAGACATAGGCAACATAGCCGGTTGAGGTGTAGTTGCAGGGAAGATAGTCGGACTTCCCTGTCGGGTCAAAGGCAAACTGCAGTGCTTTCATTCCCGGATAGCCGGTGTCCTTGAGGAGCTTTCCGACGTCGTCGGTGATGAAGCCGAGGTCCTCTGCGATGATTCTCTTCTTTCCAAGCCAGTAGTTGGCGGAGTTGAAGAGCTCCATCCCCGGTCCCTTCTTCCAGACGCCATTAATTGCGTCCTCGTCGCCATATGGAATTGAATAATATCCCGCGAAGCCACGGAAGTGGTCGATTCTCACAACGTCGTAAATATCTGTTGTGTGGGCGATTCTCTGAACCCACCAGTTGTAGCCGTCGGTCTGCATCTTCTTCCAGTCATAAAGGGGATTTCCCCAGAGCTGACCCTTTGTGGCATAGTCATCCGGAGGGCAGCCGGCGACGTTGACGGGGTTTCTGTCGCCATCCAGCTCGAAAAGCTCCGGATTCAGCCAGACGTCGACGCTGTCGTGGGCGCAGTATATCGGCATGTCGCCGATTATCTCGATGCCCTTGTCGTTGGCGTATTTCTTGAGAGCGTACCACTGCTTATAGAATTCGTACTGGATGAATATGTAGAAGTCGATTTCCTTTGAGAGACGCTTTTTGGCTTCGGCTATTGCGTCCGGCTCAGCCATTTTGAGGGGCTTATCCCATTCGAACCACGGAAGTCCGCCGTTTTCGTCCTTGAGAGCCATGAAAAGAGCATAGTTTCCGACCCATCTTGCCTGACTGTTAAGGAAAACTCTGTAATCCTCGTCCGGTTCAAAACGGGAAAATGCAATTCTTAAAGTGTCCCAGACGGTCTCGTAGAGCATGCCATAGTTGATATATCTCGGGTTGTCGCCATACTGAACGGTTTTATACTCGTCCGGCTTCAGAAGCCCGTCACGCTCAAGCGTTTCGAGGTCAATTAAATATGGGTTTCCCGCATACACTGAGCAGGACTGATAGGGCGAATCGCCGTAGCTTGTGGGCGAGAGCGGAAGTATCTGCCAGTAGTGCTGCTTCGACTTCCTCAAGAAATCTACAAACTCCCTTGCTTCCTTTCCCATCTTTCCTATTCCATAATCGCCCCAAAGCGAGGATATTCCAAGTAGAATACCGCTGACTCTCATACACATTTCCTCCGATTTCTAAAAAAATAAAAAGCCGTAGCTATCATAAAATTCAGCTACAGCTATTCTAACAAAAATCACGGCACATTTCAAGTATTATCTGCGCTATTTTCTGATAATTCAGCCCAAGCCGCAACCGAATACTCTTCAATCAGATACGAGACCTCTTCATAGAAAGAATAGTCGGAATTCTCCTCGCCCTCAAGGTTCGTGAGAATCGCCAAGACATACGGGTGCTCAGCTTCGATGTAAGCTATATCGTGGAAAGCATACTGTGACCAGCCGTATTTGCGGTAGATGGTATAGCTCGACTTGATCATCGGGATCCGGGTGATTGCGAGGTGGGACTTGAAGGTCTCGACATAAGGGTTGTCGCTCTCAAGGAACTGAGCTAAAATTCTCGCATAAGCTCCTGCAGATTCTGTGCATATCTTCTCCTGAGTGAGACGGGTGTCCTCTGTGTGGGTGCAGCCGTATTCCTCACAGTAACCGGCAAATTCGTCCCAGTCGACCAAGTCCTTGAGCATCTCGAAAGCGATATTGTCGCTTCGGATTATAGAAAGCTCCAAAAGCTCCATGACGGTATACTGATCCCCGACCTCTCCGTTCTGGATGATTCCCGTTCCGCCCATATAGTGGCGTTTTTCATATGTCAGCACCGTTTCGCCGTCGATTTCACCGGCGGCAATTTTTTCGTAGAGATAAACGACAAAGGGAATCTTCACACAGCTTGCAACAGGATAGTGAACGCCTGAATTGATCTCGAACGAGTATCCGGTCTCAAGATCCATATAGTAAATGGATGCGACCTTTTCACGGGTGACGTTGCCCTCCTCGTCGGTGGTTTCGTTATAGATGTCGCAGGTGCAATTCTCCTCGTCGCCGTCGCAGTTCTGGTTGATGCCGTACCTGTCGAAGATTTCCTGAAGCTTCGTGAAGAATTCATCAGGAAATGAGATTGAAATCACCTCCGGCTCTGGCTCTTCCTCAGTGGTGGCGACTGTTGTGGTGGCTTCCGTCACAGTCGTTGCTTCGGTGGTGGCCGCTTCGGTTGTAGTTGTGGCTTCGGTAGTCGTAGCTACAGTCGCTTCGGTGGTGTAGATGGTGACCTCGCTCTCCTCAGTCGCAGTCTCCGTCCTCCCACAGGCGCAAAAAAGCAGGGAGACGATTACAGCTACAGAAATAAGTCTTCTCATAGCAATCTCTCCCTGTCATCAATTCTTTAAATCTGTCCTGCGAAGCAGGAATCACTCATTGTACATTGTACATTGTACATTATTTACTGGATGCTTCCATATACCAACTGGTCGTGATACTCGCTGTAGGTCATGGTGCACTCTTCAAGAACGCCGTCAACATAGTTGTTGAATACTATGCTGATATAATCGGACTTGAGGTCGTCCCAGTTCTCGTCGATATACTCCTCCTGCTCAAGGCGGTAGATGATGTGGTAGCCATATGTGGACTCAACAATTCCGCTGAGCTCGCCAACCTCGAGTGCAAAGGATGCCTCTTCGAATTCCTCAACCATGTCGCCATAGGTGAACATGTAGCCGACTTCGTTGTCGACCATTCCCGAGTCGTCTGCGTCCTGAGCGTACTCATAGACAGCAGTCTCAACGTCGTCGCTCTCCTGCAAGGCAGCCAAGATTTCCTCAGCATATGCAAGTGCAGCAGCTTCGAGCTCTTCCTCGGTGGCGTCCTCATAGCCCTCGGTTTCCTCGAAGTGGTCGTAGGAAATGAGAATGTGGTAAACTCTTACATAGTCGTTCTCAAGGGATTCCCTGATTTCTTCGTCGCTCTCAAGGAGAAGCGGGTCGTCTCCGCCGTAAAGCTCCTGATAAACTCTTTCGCAAAGAACGCTCTGGGTTACAACTCTCTCAAGAAGGTCATAGGTGATGCCGCTGGCGTCGAGAGCCTCGTAGAATTCCTCCTCCGTCTCAAAGCTCTCTACCTCTTCCTGCATTATCTCATCAATTTCCTCATAGTCCTCATCGGTGAGCTCGATGCCATAGATGTCGGCAAGGATTGCTCCCCACTGGTTGTCCTCGACATAGTAGTCAACTATATAGAGGAAAGTGTCGAACAGATCGTCATTATCCTCCCAATAGGAGTCGTCTGTAAGACCGTAGTAGCTGAGAAGATACATATACATATATCTGTACTCGTCAAACGGAACTTCGACTGAGCCGCTCATCTCATCATGGGTGATGGTGAGCATGATAAGATCGCTTGTGTCGATCTCTTCGCCGTCGATGTAAAGACCTGCCGCCAATGCCTCCGAATCGGAATCCTCTTCAGTATCGTCGGTAGAATCGGTTGAATCGGAATCATCAACCGCAGCTGAATCTCCGCAGGATACGAAGCATGTCACCGCAATCATCAGAGCCATGATGAATGCGAGTAGTTTCAGTAATTTGTTCATTGGTTCTTTCCGTGACTTCCAATAGTCTTGGAAGTACTTCCTTTCTTTTCATAGATTGTTTCTATATTGCGTAAACATTACGCCGCCAATACCCGCCATTGTAATACTTCATTGTGACAGGATCGTGACAGTTTTGAAAAACCATATTATTTCTGAGCGACAGGCTCGGGAGTCTTGTTATACTTCTTGCCGTATATCTCGTCATAATTCTGGATGCTTTCACGGATAATATCCACAGCGGCTTTTCTTCCCATGACCTCGTCAACAGCAGTCTGCTTGCCCTCAAGCTGCTTATAGACGGTGAAGAAGTGGATCATCTCGTCGAAAATGTGGCTTGGCAAGCCCTCGATGCTGCGGTATGAGTTGTAGCTCGGCTCTTCAAACGGAACCGCTATGATCTTCTGATCCATCCTGCCGTTGTCGATCATGTTGATGACGCCGATAGGATAGCACTGAACGAGCACCAGCGGAACGAGCACCTCGTTGCTTAAAACCAGAACGTCAAGCGGGTCGCCGTCGTCAGCCAGAGTCTTCGGCAAAAAGCCATAGTTTGCGGGATAATGGGTGGAGGTATAGAGGATTCTGTCAAGTATCAGAGCCCCCGACTTCTTGTCGAGCTCATACTTGGTCTTGCTGCCCTTTGAAATCTCAATAACCGCCAGAAAATCATCCGGCGTCACTCTTTCCTTGTCAATATCATGCCATAGGTTCATATTCTTTCATCCTTTCTGTCTTTGGATACGTGACTATTATATACCAATGCGGTTGGGTTTGCAAGAGGCGGAAGAAATTTTAGCTTGCTGAAATTTGCTTCCCTCGTTGCGAGCACAGCGAGTAACGAGTTCACATGTTTTCAACCGTCTCAATTGCCAGAAGATCAAGCTGCTTTGCAAGGGTTCTTCTTGCCATCAGGCAGAGGGCGATCAGGTCGTTGCGCTTTTTCTCATCCGGTTCGCTAAGGATTCTCTCGTCGTGATAGAGGCGGGAGAAGGTCGAGGCTATTGTATAGGCACTGTCGCAGAGGACGCAGGGGGCGAGATCAGAAAACGCTTTATCGTAGGTTTCGCCAAGGAGGGCGAAGTCAAGGGCGAGCTCACGCTCAATGCCTGAGTAGATGCCGCCGATGGGACGGATTTCGTCATAGGAGACTCCGGCTTTCTTGAGGATTGAGTTGATTCTGGTAACGGTGTACAGAAGATATGTGCCCGTCTTGCCGTCGAATGCGAGGAACTTGTTCAGATCAAAGATATAGTCCTTTGACGGCTGGTTTGAGAGGTCGCCGAACTTGATGGCGGCTACTCCTATCTTCTCGGCGATTTCCTGCTTGTCGCCGGAAACATATTCCGAGTCCTGAAGCTTTTCAAGCGCACCATCGGTCGCCATTTTTATGAGCTCTTCAAGGCGCATTACTCCTCCGGCTCTTGTCTTGAAAGGCTTGCCGTCAGAGCCATTCATCGTTCCGAAGCCGACCAAGGTCAGCTCAGTTTCGGCAGGAACCAATTCCGCCTTTCTCGCACAGCGGAAAACCTGAGTAAAGTGAAGCGACTGACGCTTGTCTACAACATACCAGATTCTTTGCGGCTTGAAGTCGTGCTCACGCTGGATGATGGTTGCAAGATCCGTTGTGGCATAGGCACTCGAATCGTCCGACTTCTTTATCATTACTGGCGGAACGGTTATCTTGTCGGTGTCCTCGGCGACGTCGACAACCATTGCGCCCTCACTTTCGTAGAGAAGACCCTTTTCGGTGAGACGGCTTATAAGCTCATCGGTGTAGGCGTCCGAATCGCTCTCGCCGTACCAGTAGTCGAGGTCGACGTTGAGCTTGTCGAGGATTTTTCTTATATCAGCCTTTGAAACCTCGACAATCTGCTTCCAGAGGGCATAGTAGCCGGGGTGGTGGTGCTGGAACTGATAGACTATCTTGTGCGCCTTGTCCTTGAACTCCTCGTCAACCTTGCTCTTAGCACTTGCAAGAGGGTAGATTTCATTGAGCTCGTTGACATCTATTTCGGGAAGACCGTCACGCTCGGGGTCGAAATTCTCCCCGAAGCAAGCCCACTCGGGGTGACGCTCCTGATACTCCGCAATGACAAGACCTAATGGCGTTCCCCAGTCGCCAAGGTGCGCATCACCGACAACCGTTCTTCCGGTTGCACGGGAAATTCTCTTGAGGGATTCGCCGATAATCGATGAGCGGAGATGCCCGATATGAAGCGGCTTTGCGACATTCGGGGCGGCATAATCTATTACGATAGACTCGGGGGTCTCTGCCTGAGGCACACCTAAATTCGGGTCGCTTATTACGCTGTTGACGTATTCAAGCAGGAAATCATCGGTCAATGTCAGATTTATAAAGCCCGGCTTGACTGCTTCGGCTTTGCTGAACATGGCGTTTTCTGAAAGAATCGCCGCCACTTCATCAGCAATAATGAACGGTGC
The DNA here is from genome assembly GCA_021203065.1 of Oscillospiraceae bacterium. Classification (GTDB taxonomy): domain Bacteria; phylum Bacillota; class Clostridia; order Oscillospirales; family Ruminococcaceae; genus Faeciplasma. Next base: position 251 of record JAJQBX010000025.1, on the reverse strand, counting down.
TTTATGATAAAGCTTTGCGCCGGCAAATGCGCCATTGCACTGGAACTGGCAGAGGTCCATTCTGTCGGAAACGCTTACCGTTCCCAGCTCTTCCGAATACCCGGCTTTCTTGAAAGCTTCGGAGACGACTTCCGAAAGCAGTGATGTTATTTTTTTCATACATGTTCTCCAATCGACGTAATCGAACCGGAATAGACGGGCGGATAATATCCGCCCCTACTACCTCATCCCATCTAAAACTTTACATTTTA
>JAJQBX010000012.1 GCA_021203065.1 Oscillospiraceae bacterium | reverse complement strand
ATCTGTGCCCATTTCTATCACTCCCCTGCTTTCTACACCTATATCATACCACAAATCCAGCTGTAAATCAAGCTCTCGTCCCCCAAATTTTCACACCAGACCTCTTGCAAATAAAATCACAATATGATAGAATACCCATGCTCACAACTCTGTTTGAAATATGGGTGGGCGGATGGGACTTTTTTATGGCTATTCAGCTTTCTGACAGGTTTAACTTCCGGCGGCTTCTCAGGTTTACTTTGCCGTCGATCGTGATGATGGTTTTCACCTCTATATATGGCGTGGTGGACGGATTCTTCGTTTCGAATTTTGCAGGGAAGACGCCGTTCACTGCGATTAACCTTATCATGCCGTTTCTCATGATTTTGGGCGCAATCGGCTTCATGATAGGAACGGGAGGCAGTGCTATCATCGCAAAAACCATGGGGGAGGGCGACAAAGTAAAGGCAAACAGCCTTTTCTCACTTTTTGTCTACATTTCGGTTCTTGCCGGAATCGTCATCGCAGTAATCGGAATTGCGGTTCTGCGACCGGTTGCCGCTTTCTTGGGCGCAGAGGGGGAAATTCTTGAGGACTGCATTATCTACGGAAGAATCATTCTTATGGCACTTCCGGCTTATATGCTCCAATATGAGTTCCAGAGCTTCTTTGTCACTGCTGAGAAGCCGACTCTCGGGCTTATCGTGACGGTTGCGGCGGGAGTTACGAATATGATTTTAGATGCACTGCTGGTTGGCGTATTCTCATTCGGGCTTGAGGGTGCGGCAGTCGCAACGGCGATGAGCCAGTGTGTCGGAGGACTTGTTCCTCTCTTCTACTTCTTCAAACCGAATCCAAGCCTTTTGCGGCTTGGCAAGACGAATTTCGATGGAAAATCTCTCCTGAAAGCATGCACCAACGGCTCATCGGAGCTTATGAGCAACATCGCTATGTCGACCGTCTCGATGCTCTATAACTACCAGCTTCTTAAGTATGCCGGAAATGACGGCGTCGCCGCTTATGGAGTCCTCATGTATGTCAACATGATTTTCTTGGCGGCGTTTGTCGGGTACTCTGTCGGCTCTGCGCCGGTCGTCAGCTATCACTACGGTGCGGGAAACAAGGATGAGCTCAAAAGTCTGCTCCGGAAAAGCCTTATCATTATTCTGTGCTTCTCTCTTGCAATGGTCGCATGCGCTGAGATATTGGCTAAGCCTCTTTCTATGCTCTTTGTGAGCTACGATGAGGAGCTCCTTTCTCTGACACTGAACGGCTTCCACATCTATTCCTTCTCGTTCCTGTTTGCGGGGTTTGCTATCTATGGCTCGTCCTTCTTCACAGCACTCAACAACGGCGTTATCTCTGCGATAATCTCATTTTTAAGAACCCTTGTATTTCAGGTTGCCGCAGTTCTCATCTTCCCGATTATCTGGGGAATAAACGGAATCTGGTTCTCGCTTGTCGCCGCTGAGGTTATGGCGGTTGCGACAACTTCCATATTCATCTTCGCTAAGAGAAAGAAATACGGATACTTATAAAGCAAAACGGCACAGTCGGGTGAGGCTGCGCCGTATTTTTATGCACTTTTCGGCTTTGGCTTGAATATCACTGCCGCCAAGAGCGAGAAGACCATTGCGGCGGTGATTCCTCCCGAGCAGGCGGATAGTCCTCCGGTGAAGATGCCAAGAAAGCCCTTTTCGTCTATCGCCTCCTTGATTCCCTTTGCAATGGAATTTCCGAAGCCGGTTAATGGCACGGTTGCGCCTGCTCCGGCGAAGTCGGCAAGATACTGATATATCCCCACGCCGCTCAGGATCACTCCTACAACAACGTAAAGCGTCAGGATTCTTGCCGGGGTGAGCTTAGTGAAATCGATAAGAAGCTGACCGATGGCGCAGATGACTCCGCCTACTAAAAACGCCCATAGATACTGCATTCTGTCACCTCCTCAGAGCCCGATTTCGCTTGAAAGCCAGACAAGATGGGATATTCCGGGAATGGTCATCCCCTGCTGGCTCGAGGTGGTCGAAAGAAGTGCCCCGGTTGCGGCGAAGAGGATGTTTTTAAGCTTGCCTGCTCTCAGCTCCGGCAGAAAGTGACCGGCAAGTATGCTCGCTGAACAGCCACAGCCTGAGCCGCCTGCATGAACGTCCTGATTTTCAGCGTCATAGAGCATACAGCCGCAATCGAGATGCTTGTCGGCGATTTCTATGCCATCTCTGTGGAGAAGCTCTATGAGAATTCTTGAGCCGACGCTCCCCAAATCTCCGGTGACGATATGGTCGAATTCATCCGGTGATTTTTTTGTGTCCGAAAGAAACCGCTTTATCGTGGAGTACGCCGCAGGAGCCATCGCTGAGCCCATATTGTTTGCGTCTTTGATGCCCTTGTCCTCAATTTTTCCGATGGTGACGGCTCTTACAAACGGCGAAGCGTTGCCTCTTTCAAGTATCACAGCCCCCGAAGCGGTTGCCGTCCATTGGGAAGTAGGAGTTCTCTGACCGCCATATTCGAGCGGAAAGCGATACTGCCTTTCTGCTGTGCAAAAGTGGGACGAGGTCACTGCCGCAACTGTGTCCCCTGCTCCCGAATCGACTGATAATGCTGACAGAAGAATTCCCTCGGCGATGGTAGAGCATGCGCCGTATATCCCTAAAAACGGCACATTGAAATCGGATATTCCGAAGCTCGTGCCGATGCACTGATTGAGTAAATCACCGCCGAACATGAACGACAGGTCTTCCGGCTTGAGGCGGCACTTTTCAAGAGCGGTCTGCAGAGCCAAGCCCTGCATTGCGCTTTCAGCTCGCTCAAAGCTCTCCTGACCGAAGCGGTCATCTTTATCAATATAGTCGAAGCAGTCGCCGAAAGGTCCTTCACCCTCCTTTTTGCCGACCACCGAAGCCCAGCTCTTTATTGAAACGGCATTGTCCATCATTATGGTCGCCCGACCTAATCTTTCTGACATGAAAGCATCTCCCCTGCACTTATTTACTTCTATTTTCCGCAGATAAGGTTAATTTATGCATTTTGAAATATGAAAGCTTGAATTCTCGGGGAGACTGTGATATAATAAGCTTGGTATTTTCTGTAGAAAGACAGGTCTCAACCGGAAAGGACGGTTTTTATGAAAAGAACACTCGCATTTCTGACTGCTTTTTGCATGCTTATCTCATTATCAGCGTGCAGTAACGCCGAAGTAAGCTATGAAGAAGAAAGCAGTACGTCCTACAACGGAGTGCCGGACAATGTTGTGACGAATTCACAGGAGGACGAAGCCGAAGCGGTGACCTCTTTAGATAATTCAGATGCCGAAATCACTTCTGCGACCGAATCAGCAGGTGAAGAGGAAGCAACAACCGTCGCAGATAGCTCTTCAGGCGAAGCTGCAACCACCGACGATGAGGATTCTGTCGATTTAGGCGACGAGGAAGAGGTCACTTACATTCCCGACACTATTGCCATGGACTATCTCACGCTTCTCAACTCCACCCAAGTCCACACCAAGCTCACCGAAGCTACGTCCTATGACGGCGAGACGGTTGTCATGTATGAGCGGGAATATTACATCAGCGGAGTAAATAAAGTCTATATCAATAATTCGCAGAAAATAATCATGACGGCTGACACCGTTACGGTAATAGATCTCGATGCATACACCTACTATTCATACGCAAGAACCTCGACTGCTTCGGAAATCGAATTCGGCTACAGCAAGGAGTATTACACCCTCGTTTCGACAACCGAGGAAAGCGACTGCGTCATTGAGGTCTACACGGTTGTGTCCCACGGGAGCACTATTGCGTCCACATGGACGTTCTATACGGACGGCACTTTTGACGTATCAGATGAAAATCCCGATTCCGGTTCGTTCACGAAGTACTATTTCGAGGTCGCAGAAAGCGACACAAGTGGTATGGATATGACGATACCGGATGGATTGACGGAGACTGAGGCGAGTGAGTTCTGAGGAGAACCTCTCAGTCAGACCTACGGTCTGACAGCTCCCCTTGATAAGGGGAGCCATAAGTGCCCTATACAAATTTTGTACTAAAGGAGACGATTACAATGGTTGTTATTGAAATGGAAAACGGTGGGAAGATCGGGATTGAGCTTTGTCCAAAGGAAGCTCCTCTGACGGTTGCTAACTTTGAGAAGCTTGTTAACGAGCACTTTTATGATGGGCTCATCTTCCACAGGGTTATCAAGAACTTTATGATTCAGGGCGGAGACCCTACAGGCACCGGCATGGGCGGATCAGACGAAAATATCAGAGGCGAATTCAGGCTCAACGGCGTCAACAACACCCTCAAGCACACAAGAGGAACTATTTCTATGGCAAGGGCTCAGAGCCCGAACTCGGCTTCCTCTCAGTTCTTCATCGTCCATAAGGACTCCCTCTATCTCGACGGCTCTTATGCCGCTTTCGGAAGAGTTGTAGAGGGAATGGATGTTGTCGACGAGATCGCTTCTGTTAAAACTGATATAAACGACAGACCCACAGTTCCGCAGAGAATCAAGACTATAAGAATTGTGAATTATTTTGAGCAGTGAGCTTTAGCTAAGGAGACACAGGTCATATGCGTGTTACCACAGAGGATAACCCCCGGCTTGAGTATCTCCGGGAGAAGACCCGGGGACTTACCACCTCGCCCGGGTGCTATATCATGAAAAACCATGCCGGAACTATCATCTATATCGGCAAGGCGAAGAATCTCCGTAACCGTGTGCAGACCTATTTTCACGACAACGACCACCTGCCAAAGGTTGCGAGAATGGTCTCAAATGTCTATGACTATGACTTTATCGTGACTTCATCTGACTATGAAGCACTGGTTCTCGAAGCCTCCCTTATAAAACAGCACAAGCCGAAATATAATATTCTCCTGAAAGACGACAAGGGCTATTCCTATATAAAGATTTCCGATGAGGAATACCCCCGTATCACCCGGGAGATGCAGAAAAAGGGCTCGGGAACGTTCATAGGTCCTTACACAAGCGGGCTCACCTCGAGCCAGACGGTTGAAGAGGTCAACCGGGTTTTCATGCTCCCGACCTGCAAGAGGGTCTTTCCGAGGGATTTCGGAAAGGGGCGACCCTGCCTTAACTTCCAGATTAAAAGATGCATCGGGCTTTGCAGAGGGTGCTTCTCAAAAGAGGACTACGCTGAAATCATCAATCAGGCAGTCGACTATATAAAAAGTGGAAGCAAGCAGTCGGTCGAGGCTCTCACGGAGGAGATGAACCGGCTTTCGGAAAACCTTGAGTTTGAGAAAGCGGCAGTCCTCCGGGACAGAATCGTCGCCATAAACCGTGCCGCCGACACCCAGAAGATTTTTGAGGAGAATATGCCCGACACGGACATTTTCGCTCTCGCCAAAAACGGCGGCATCACATGCATTTCAGTTCTTAATTACCGTCTGGGCAGACTTTACGATAAGCAAGATTTCATCTTGGGTGAGACCACCGACGATATTTCGACGAGGGAGGACTTTCTCATCCAGTATTACGACCGTGCCGTCAAGATTCCACGTGAAATCTATATCGACGAAGAACTAAGGGAGAGCAGCAACATAAAGCGTTATCTTCAGGAGAAATCGGGGCATGCCGTGAGCATCTCAAATCCGAAGCGTGGAGAGATGAAAGGCTTACTCGATCTCGCCGAAAAGAACGCAGTCGAGCAGCTTTCCGTCAGGATAGGAAGAACCGGAAAAGAGGTCGCTGTGCTTGAGGAGCTTGGCGAGCTCTTGGGACTTAAGAAAACGCCGAACTATATCGAGTGCTACGACATTTCAAACTTAGGCTCCCAAGACATGGTTGCCGGGATGGTCGTTATGGACAAGTGTCGGTTCGCAAAGAAGTACTATAAGAAATTCAACATAAAAACCGTTCAGGAGCAGAACGACTACGCCAGCATGCGTGAAGTGATCTCAAGGCGGCTTGAGAACTATCTCGACCCGGAATGTAAAGACGATGGCTTCAAGAGGCTTCCCGATGTCATCTTCCTTGACGGCGGAAAAGGGCATGTTTCGGCTGTTCTGCCATTACTCGGGGAGTATGGGCTCGACATTCCGCTCTTCGGGCTTGTCAAGGACAATAAGCACCACACCCGTGCTGTCGTCACCGCCGACGGAAGCGAAATAGTGATTTCCCGGTCTCGCTCAGTTTTTGCACTTTTAACGAAGCTTCAGGACGAGGTGCATAGATATACCATCACTTTCCAGAAGCAGAAGCGTTCCACCCACACCCACGAAACTGAGCTCACCAAAATTTACGGCATCGGAGAGAAGAAAGCTCAGGCACTTTTGAATGAATTCAAGACCAAGCAGCAGCTAAAATCAGCGACTATTGAAGATATAGCGGCAGTGATGAAAATCAGCCCCGAAAAGGCGCAGGAGGTCAAAGAAAAGTTTATCGACCAGTTACAATAGCATATATTCCATAGAAAGGATTTGAAATGACAAAAAAGATACCCGAATATCAGGGAGTCCTGAGAAGCCATATTCTCAGCGTGCCAGATACAATTTACCAGTGTTCGGGAATAGTGATTTTCGGCAAGCGGATAAAGTCGCTTGTCTTCTCCACCGACGTGGCAATCATCAAAAATATCAATGCGGATGCAGTAATCGCAGTCTATCCGTTCACCCCTCAGCCGGTTATCTCTCAGGCGATAATCGAGGTTTCGGACGTTCCGGTTTTCGTCGGCGTCGGAGGAGGAGTGACCGGCGGCGAACGCTCTGTGAGACTTGCTGAAACTGCAGAGAATCAGGGAGCATTTGCTGTAGTTGTGAACGCACCCATCGACCCGCAGATTATAACGCAGATCAAGACAAAGGTAGACATTCCCGTTGTGGCGACCGTCGTCTCGGAAAAGCAGGACATCAGAAGAAGAATCTCCGCAGGTGCCGACATCCTCAACGTTGCGGCGTCTACAAAGACCCCCGACTTAGTCAGGATGATACGTGAGGAATTCCCCGATTTCCCGATAATTGCTACAGGAGGACCGACGGACGAATCAATCTCAGAGACAATAGCGGCAGGCGCAAATGCAATCACCTACACTCCGCCGTCGAACGGCGAGGTCTTTGCCGAATCGATGAGAAAATACCGTGACAGATACAACACACAAAAATAAATCAGAAGAAAGGCGGCTAAGGTATGAGGGTTATTACCGGCAGTCTGAGAGGAAGAAAGCTCAAAGCCCTTGAGGGCGAAGAGACAAGACCGACAACCGACAAATTAAAGGGCACAATCTTTTCAATAATACAGTTCGACATCCCCTACACAAGAGTACTTGACCTCTATGCAGGAAGCGGACAGCTTGGAATCGAGGCTCTCTCGAGAGGGGCAAACAGCGCAGTATTCGTTGAAAGAGCAAGGGATGCTGTGGGCATCATAAAAGAGAATGTGAAAGCCTGCAATCTTTCGGACAAATCGAAGATAATCACGACCGACGCCATAAACTATCTCAAGATGGCGGCGAGCGGACACGAGAAGTTCGACATTATCCTGATGGATCCCCCGTATGAGGAGGGCTTGACGGAAAAGTCGCTTGAGCTGTGCGAAGCGGTCATGAGCGATAAATGCATCATAGTCTGCGAGCATGAAGCAGGGCTCGTCCTGCCGGAGAAATTCGCAGGGCTGAGATTAAGAAAACGTTACAGCTGCGGCAGGAAAACCGCTCTCAGCGTGTTCATAAAAGACAAAGGGGAGGCGGATGAATGATGGCTGATAATCAGCGTATTGCTGTTTGTCCCGGAAGCTTTGACCCGGTCACTCTCGGACATGTGGACATTATCCAGCGTGCGGCGGCTGTCTTTGACAGGGTGATAGTTTTAGTCTCGATAAACCCCACCAAAGAGCCGATGTTTTCGCCGGAGGAACGGGTTGAGATGATTAAAACGGTCACAAAGAACCTCCCGAATGTCGAGGTTGAGGCATCAGGAGGGCTTCTTGCCGACTTTGTAAGAAGTCGTGGCGCAACGGCTATCGTAAAGGGACTTCGGGCTGTTTCCGACTTTGAATATGAATTCCAGATGGCTCTTGCAAACAAGAAGCTCTGCCCTGAGGCGGAGACGATATTTCTCATAACCCGCTCTGAAAACATGTATTTAAGCTCGAGCATGGTCAAGCAGATTGCCTACTTCGGTGGGGACATCTCCGACTTCGTGCCGGCTGAAATTAAGGAGAGAATCGCCGCAAGACTCACAAGTCTGAGTGCGGACAGTATAACAAATGAAGGAGTAGAAAACTAATGACTATTGATGAAATCCTTGAGATGATGGACGAATTGCTCGACAAGGCGGTAACCGTTCCCTTTTCGAACAAGAAGAGCATGGTTGACACCGACCAGCTCCGTGACTGCATTGACAACATCCGCTACAATCTCCCGACAGAGATAAGAAAGGCTAAGGAGATGGTCGCCGACCGTTCTTCGATCATTCAGGATGCCAACGAAAAGGCGGAGGGAATTATCAAGGACGCCGAGGAAAAGGCAAAGAAGATCGTTTCAGAGGAAGAGATTGTCAAGCAGGCAAAGGCTGCCGCTCAGGATCTGACCGCTCAGTCGCACGCCATGGATATTTCCATCAAGAAAGCCATGGTCGAAAAGCTTGATAACATATTAGGCGACACAGAGAAGTCACTCACCAAGTCCCTTAACGAAATCAGGTCGATGCGTGAAACCATAAAAGCCGCCGGCAAGCAGGTTGAGGCGGAGCAGAGTCAGCAGCAGTAATACCTGAACCGCCTGAAGCACTCATCCTCAAGAAACGATTGCGGGAATTTGTCCGTGAGTGGCGCACAGCTGCACTCTTGGGAAAGAATTTTTTGAGTTTTCAGGCGAAAATCTGTTGACTATGGGCGCACAGAGTAATATAATGTTATGAGCCGTTTTCAGGAGGGCTTTGCTCTTATGCAACCTCAAGAGCGGCATTCAATAGACAATAAGGGAGATTTCAGTGTGTCAGTAAAAGTAGTCAAGTTCGGCGGAAGTTCTCTTGCCGACGCCAACCAGTTTATAAAAGTTGCAAACATAATAAAAGCCGACCCGGCAAGAAAGTATGTCGTGCCGTCAGCTCCGGGCAAGAGAAATTCAAAAGACACAAAAGTCACCGATATGCTCTATGCCTGCTATGACATGGCAACCCGTGGCGGAGATTTTGAGGGAATGTTCTCCCAGATAAAGAAGCGTTATATGGATATAATCGACGGTCTCGGGCTCAATTTAAGCCTTGATGACGAATTCGAAACCATCGAGCGTGGCTTCAAGGCAAGAGCAGGACGTGACTATGCCGCTTCAAGAGGAGAATATCTTAACGGCAGAATCTTGGCGGAGTATCTTGGCTTTTCGTTCGTCGATGCGGCGGAGGTCATATTCTTTGCAAATGATTCGAAATTGAAATTGGAGGAGACCTGCCATGCGGTGAAGGAGCGTCTCGACGAGGTCGGAAATGCGGTCATCCCCGGATTCTATGGCTCAATGCCGAACGACACCATCAAGACCTTTTCACGTGGCGGCTCTGACATAACCGGCTCAATTGTTGCGGCAGCTATGGGCGTGGATCTGTACGAAAACTGGACCGACGTTTCGGGATTCTTGGTCTGTGACCCGAGAATTGTCCCCGACCCCGTTCCGATAAAAACCATCACCTATCAGGAGCTGAGGGAGCTTTCCTATATGGGTGCGGGAGTTTTGCACGAGGACGCCATCTTCCCCGTCAGAAAGTCATGTATTCCTATAAATATCCGGAACACCAACAAGCCTGACGACCCGGGAACGATGATTGTCGAGCACGACGGCGGAGACACGAGCCAGTATGTCATAACAGGCATTGCCGGTCACTGCGGCTTCGTGACGGTCACCATCGAAAAGGACATGATGAATTCGGAGCTCGGATTTGGCAGGAAGGTTCTCGAAGTATTCGAGACCTATGGCATTTCGTTTGAGCATATGCCGTCCGGCATCGACACGATGAGCATCGTTGTCCACAAGAGCGAGTATGAGGAAAAGGAAGAGCAGATTATCCGCGCTCTTGAAAGGAGCGTCCACCCGGACAGAATTGACGTCGACAGGGATGTTGCGCTTGTTGCGGTCGTCGGACGAGGCATGAGAAAGCAGCGTGGTACTGCGGCAAGAATCTTTGCTGCCCTTGCGCACGCAAAGGTAAACGTAAAGATGATCGATCAGGGTTCAAGCGAGCTCAATATCATCGTAGGCATTTCTAACGAGGACTTCGAGACCTCCATCAAGGCTATCTACGACATTTTTGTGACGCAGAATCTTTAAACCGTAGGTTTGAATTAACACAGGAAAGAGGGCTGGTAGTACGGGAACTGTTTTGAATAGAATTACGGCAGTTTTCGTCGCCTGCCTGATGATAATATCCATTTTCAGCAGCTGTTCGAGGGTTGAGAACAAGACGGAGGTCATTACTGAGGATCTCAGCGAGGAGCTTACGCAGACCGCCGACCCTGAGGACATACTTTCTATTTCGGGAACACCGCATGACGGAAGCTTTTACGGGAGCTTTCTTACGATGGTTCTCACCTCAAACGACACTAACGACTATCCGATGGCATATGTCATGCACTCCTATTCGGAGGTTGAGGAATACTACTACGCAACCGAGAGAACCTATTCGTTCGGAGCTCGGTTCACCATCACAATGGCGTCCTTCACCGATGATTACTTTGAGGATAACGACGTTCTCATCGTCGTCATCAGTGAACCGTCGGTTTATGTAAGCCATTCGGTTGACGGAATGGAGCTCTTTGAGGACGGCTCTTTCAGAATAAGCCTTACACGGCATATTCCGGAGGATGCACCCCTGAGCGACGGAACGGTTTACCATCTCGTATTCACAGCTCCAAAGGGCGGCTTTGACGACATCGACGTGGACAACGTTGTTGTCGACATTACGGAGATAATCGACTCGGAGAGCATGGGCGCATACGACTCGGAGCGGTTCACCTATGTATATCCTGAGTACTGGGCTTTTACATTCAAAACCCCGGCACTTATCGAGGACGTCAGCACGCATGTCGATTCTCTCGAAACCTACGACGAAATGCTCGGGTTCTATGAAACCTACAAGGGCGACTTCGACCTCGACACGCTGTTTGTCAAGTACTTCGGCGCAGTTTTCGACGAAGCGATGTTTGAGGAGTATGTGCTGTTTGTAATGGTTCTGCCATTTGACAGGACCCTTTCAAAGCCCTCTGTCACCGACGTTTTCATCTATAACCGACAGATTTTCGTGACGGTTGAAAACCTCACCTACGACTACGACGAAGCGAATACGCTGTGGTATCTACTTGCGGTTGCGGTTGACAGGAGCAGCCTTGAGGGAGTGGATCTGGCGGCGATAAATATTGGGGCTGATTAAAAAAGTTCTTGCATTTCGTTTTGGTTTGTGCTATAATATCTACCGTGCAAAACTGCGATTGCAGTTATTAAGTTAATTCCATAGTACTACTGTCTGAACTTAGGAAGATGGGCTACTATGTTTATAAGTTCAGAAAGGAGGAAATCTCATGGCTAAGGAAGGAATCCATCCTAACTATCAGCAAACAACCATCACCTGTGCTTGCGGCAACGTTATCCACACCGGTTCCACCAAGAAGGACATCAAGGTTGAAATTTGCTCGAAGTGCCATCCGTTCTTCACCGGCAAGCAGAAGCTTGTAGACACCGGCGGACGTGTTGACAGATTCAACAAGCGTTATGGCTTGAACAAGGACAACAAGTAATTTTGCTTGAAGATGCGCTCTAGCGGCAGCCGCTTTCCGGTTTGCCGCTTTGTTCGTTTGCTTTATGATTGGAGGGTAATATGATGAGCTATAAAACAGTGAGAAATCGTGCAAGCAGCAGCATAACCATCGAAAAATCCGAGTTTATAGGTGTTATATGCCCCGTCAGGACAAATGAAGAGGCTGTGGCGTTTATCGAAAGCGTCAGAGCTGAGCACCGTAAAGCCCGGCACAACTGCTATGCCTATGTCTTAAAAGACGGCTTTATTTCGAGGTATTCTGACGACGGCGAGCCTCAGGGAACTGCTGGGCTTCCGATTCTCGACGTTATTCAGAAAACAGGGCTCACTGACGTCTGCATCGTCGTGACGAGATATTTCGGGGGGATTCTCCTCGGAAAAGGCGGACTCACGAGAGCTTATTCGAATGCAGCTTCATTGGCAGTTAATGCCGCCGAGGTTGTAGAAATGCTTTCGGGGTACTGTCTCACAATCGAGAGCGACTATTCGAGGTATGAGACAATCATCAGGTGCTTGGGAGAAAAGGGCGCAAGGGTTGACAAGACCGAATTCACGGAGAATGTGAAGATAACCGCTTCTGTCAGAGCGGAGATATGCGACGAGCTTATTGAAACGCTTACTGACCTGACAAACGGCGGAATTAGCTTGTGCAAATCTGACGAACTGACGATTGATTTCTCCTGAATAATTGTTCATCCATACGAATTTTCTCTTTTTATGCAAACTGAACAGAGGAAATTCGTGTTTTAATTTGTATAAAGTAATAGAACCACATAAGGAGGGATATACGTGAGCGAAAATATCAATGATGCACGAGTTTATACAGAAATGATTGAAGAGAAGGTGCTCTGCGAGTTTGCCTCGAAGTCGAAGGACTCAAAGGGCAGACAGAGCTATCTTGCTCCCGACCCGCTCAGAACCTGTTATCAGAGAGACCGGGACAGAATTATTCACTGCAACGCATTCTCCCGGCTCAAGCAGAAGACGCAGGTTTTCCTGAACCCTACAGGAGATCACTACAGAACCCGGCTCACGCACACCCTCGAAGTGAGCCAGATTGCGAGGACTATTGCAAGGGCTTTAAGGCTCAATGAAGACCTGACCGAGGCTGTCGCTCTCGGGCATGACTTAGGGCACACGCCTTTCGGGCATGCCGGCGAGGCGGTATTGAATGAACTCTCCCCCAAGGGCTTCAAGCACTATAAGCAGAGCCTGAGGGTTGTAGACGTTCTCGAAAAGGACGGCTTGGGGCTCAATCTTACATATGAGGTGCGGGACGGAATCCTGAAGCACACAAACCAGATCGCCGAAACGAGAGAGGGCTATGTTGTCCGGCTTGCGGACGTCATCGCCTATATCAACCACGACATCGAGGACGCCATCAGAGCGGGGGTTCTTCGAAACGAAGACCTCCCGAAAGAGGCTGTTGAGGTTTTGGGCGATACCAAATCAAAAAGAATCACGACTCTCGTTTCAAATCTTGTTAAAAACGGTGCCGAAGATGTCCATTTCGATGAGGACATCGGACATGCTGAGGACATTCTCCACAAATTCATGTATGAACAAGTCTACACAAATCCCGTCTGCAAGTCGGAGGAGAAAAAGGCAAGGGTCATGCTGGAAAAGCTCTATAAGTACTTCCTTGATGAGCCAAACCGGCTTCCAGTAGACTATATCGCTCTTGCCGACAGATTCGATGCCGACACGGCGGTCTGCGACTATATCGCCGGAATGACCGACAAGTTCTGCATCAACCTCTTCATGGACTTATACGTTCCGAAGAGCTGGAGCGTTTGCTGACAGTATCTACTGATATAATACCACGAAAACAGGTGCGAAGGAGGGAGAATAATGCCGAGGTTTTCGGACGATTTTTTGGAGCGGGTAAAGGACGCAAACCGGATTGACGACGTTGCCCGGCAGTATGTCGACCTCAAGCGTGCAGGGCGGCTCTACAAGTGCAACTGCCCTTTCCATTCGGAAAAGACTCCGTCATGCGTTTTCTATCCGGACAACGGGAGCTTCTACTGCTTCGGCTGCGGCGCAGGCGGCAGTGTTATAACATTTATAAGTAAAATTGAAAACCTTGATTTTGCGGAGGCGGTGAAGTTCTTAGCCGACAGAGCCGGGATTCCCGTTCCGGAGAACGGCTATGAGGACGCAAGGGCTGAAAGTAAAAAGCGACTCCTGCAGATGAACAAGGACGCCGCAAAGTTCTTCTATTCTAACCTAAAAACCCCCGACGGAAAAGCGGGGCTTGAATATCTCGTTAAGAAGAGGCGACTTCGCCCGGAGACGATAAAGAGCTTTGGCTTGGGAGTTGCCGTGAACCGGTGGACAAGCCTTACCAATCACATGCTTTCTCTTGGATACACCGAGGACGAGCTTATGGCGGGCTCTCTTATAAGCAAAAAGAACGGCAGATGCTTTGACTTCTTTGTGAACCGGGTCATGTTCCCTATCTTTGATCTTCGGGGAAACGTGGTTGCATTTTCGGGGAGGACGCTTGAAGCGAACCCTCAGGGGATGAAGTACTTGAATTCCCGTGGAACTCCGGTTTATGAGAAGAGCAGAACCCTTTTTGCGATGAATTTCGCCAAAAACACTGCGGCTAAGACTAAGCGGCTTATCCTCTGCGAGGGAAACCTCGACGTCATCACTCTTCATCAGGCTGGCTTCACCGAAGCGGTCGCCACCTGCGGAACGGCTATCACCTCAGAGCATGCAAGGCTTATGGCGCAATACTGCGACGAGGTCTATATCTGCTATGATGCTGATTCAGCCGGGCAGAAAGCGACCTCGGCGGCGATTGAGCTTCTGACTGCTGCCGGGCTTCGCTCGAAGGTCGTCAGGATTTCGGGCGACGGGGTCAAGGACGTCGACGACTACATAAATAAGCTCGGTGCAGACCGATTCAGGCTACTTCTGAACGGCTCGGAGGGCTCGGTTGAGTTTGAACTTTCGAAGTGCCGTGAGGGCTTGGATGTTGAGAGCGACATCGGAAAAGTCGAGTATCTCAGTCGGACGGTTAAAGTTCTTGCAGGAATCGAAAGCCGTGTCCAGAGAGAGGTTTACATCTCGAAGGTCGCTCTTGAGAACGGAGTCACGAAAGACTCGCTGACGGCGGAGGTCGACTCCTACTTAAGAAAGCGCACCCGGGAAGCCAAGAAGAAAGACGACCGGGATCTCATGAGAACTGTCAGCACAAGCTATGCGAACCCGAACCGTGCTCTTACCAAGCGGGAAAAGGCTGAGGAGGGCGTTATTGCAGGGCTTCTAAGGCATCACGAATGGCAGAGCTGGGTATTCCAGAGGTTAGCTCCGGACAGATTTTCGGACGAATTCAACCGGAAAGCGTACGAAATTCTCAAATCCTGCTACGAAAAAGGCGGCTATGCGACCGTTACGGCCCTCGAGAACGAATTTAACGGCGAATATATGGACAGAATAAGCCATATTTACATTCAATCGCAGCAAATAATGATTGACGAAAACACTCTTGCGGACTATATCCGCATTCTTGACGAGGAAAGCGATACTCCGGCTGACGCTTCAAAGATGTCGGACGATGATTTTCTTGACTATACATCGAAACTCAGACAGACGAAGAACTGACAAAATGGAGGAATTAATCATGAGTGATAAGAAAAATGTAATCGACAATCTCATAGAAACCGGCAAGGCGACCGGCAAGCTCTCGACTCAGCAGATTACCGACGCCCTTGAGGACGCCGACTTTGACGCCGAGCAGATTGACCGTTTCTACGATTCCTGTTCGACAAACGGAATTGAGATAATCGACGACGTCGAGATTGAGCCCGACCCGTTTTCGGAGATCGACCTCGACATGGAGCTTGAAGACCTCCCGGACGACAGCGAAGTCCCCGACATAAACGAGGACGACTACGACATCTCCCTTGCAGAGGGAATCGCCATCGACGACCCGGTCAAGATATATCTCAAGGAGATAGGAAGAGTTCCGCTTCTCACCTCCGAAGAGGAGATTGAGCTCGCCAAGAAGATTCAGGAGGGCGACAAGGATGCGAAGAAGCGTCTTGCCGAGGCAAATCTCAGGCTCGTCGTTTCGATTGCCAAAAGATATGGCGGAAGAGGCATGAGCTTTTTGGATCTCATTCAGGAGGGAAACCTTGGACTCATCAAGGCTGTTGAGAAGTTTGACTACACCAAGGGCTTCAAATTCTCGACCTACGCAACATGGTGGATTCGCCAGTCGATAACAAGGGCAATTGCCGATCAGGCAAGAACAATCCGAATCCCCGTTCACATGGTTGAGACGATAACGAAAGTGAAGAAAGCCTCGAGCACTCTTCTCCACCAGAATGGCAGAGACCCGACGGCTGAGGAGATTGCCGAAGAGTTAGACATGCCGGTCGACAAGGTAAGAGAGATTATGCGTATAGCTCAGGACCCCGTTTCCCTTGAGACGCCTATCGGCGAGGAGGAGGACAGCCACCTCGGCGACTTCATCCCCGATGACAACGCCCCCGAGCCGACGGAAGCCGCTTCGCAGGTTCTTCTAAAGGAGCAGATAAATCAGGTTTTGGGAACTCTTACTGAGCGTGAAGAGAAGGTTCTCCGGCTCAGGTTCGGTCTTGAAGACGGCAGAAGCCGCACTCTTGAGGAGGTCGGGCAGATGTTCAACGTCACAAGGGAACGTATCAGGCAGATTGAAGCGAAGGCTCTAAGAAAGCTCAGACATCCGAACAGGTCCAACAAGGTTAAGGATTTTATAGATTGAATATTTGTCGGCTTCTCCGACCGCCCCTACAGAGCGCCCTCTCAGTCGCCTATCGGCGACAGCTCCCCCAAAGGGGGAGCCAAGATTTGAGATATGCGAAACTACTTGGCTCTCCCTCTGGGAGAGCTGTCAGCGAAGCTGACTGAGAGGGCGCAAGCGAAGCGAGCGAAAGAGACATCACGCAAAAAAACACCGCCACCCTTTACAGGTGGCGGTCTTTTAAGAGTTATCTATTATCGGCTAATCGATATTACTTCTTCTTTTTCTTGCCGGTGACGACTACTACGACGACAACGACAACGATTACTACGATAACAATTATGATTCCAACAACTACTCCGGTGGAGCTTGAGCTGGAGCTAGAAGATGAGCTGGAGCTGGAAGAAGTGTCTTCCTCTTCCTCGGCTACCTCTTCCTCTTCGGTAGCGGTGAGAGCCTCAACAGTAGCGGTCATCTCGGTTACTCTGTCCTGAAGCTCGTCAGCAGCAGCGGTAGCCTTGGTGTAGCCCTCAGCAGCCTTGGTTGCACGGTTAGCAGCCTTCTTGGCATCGTCAAGAGCTTCTTCCATCTCTTCTGCGGTGGACTCTTCGTTGTTGATGATTTCCTCAGCAGCGTCAACTCTGTCTATGTATTCCTGCAAGGAAGCCAAGACCTCTTCGTCCTCTGCATCGAGTTCAACCATGAATTCCTCAACGTCAGCAACAGTTACGAGCTCATAAGCGTCGAAGGTGATGCTGAACGAAATGTTTGTGAGGTTCGGGAGATACTCGGTAGCGAACTGCTCCAAAGTCAAGCCGGTCTGGCTGAGAATTCCGGAGAGCAGATCGATGTCCTTTGAAGTACCAGAGGTGTAGCCGCTCTCCTGCTTGATTGTGAATCTGGTTCCATCAATTGTGCCGCCAGAGATGACTACATCGTCATAGCCGGTAGCTGTGATGGTTATGTCTGAATAGGTGAAGCTGTATCTTGCAGAGTCACCGGTGTCGCCAACCTCGGCGCCATCAGGAAGCTGGAGATAGCCGCCGTCACCAACGGAAATAGCGAATGTCGGGTTGGATGTCCATTCAGATGTGTTATCCGAAGTCAGATAACCGTCGAACGAATAAGCATCGTAATCCCAGCTGATTTCGAGGGTGTCACCCAGAACGCCGCTGGTGTAGGTTCCGGCAGAATTCCAGCTCCAGTTTACATGATCCTGCATGTAGCCCTGAACATGGAAAGGAACGGAGAGAACTTCTTCATAGTTGTCAGCAGTGAGCTCCATCGGGAGATCAGCGGTGTCAACTCTGGTGTCTTCGAACTCGCCAGCGAGGGTCAGAGTCCACCAAACATCGTAATCGGTGTCACGGCTGGTTCTCTGATATGCGTTATCAGCGTCGTCATTGCCGAGGATGTAGCAGGTGTAATCACGGCTACCGTCGGTGCAGGCGTTGATCTGCAAGGTCATTTCAATCTGGTTGTCCTTGACGTCGGTGATCGGGAACTTAGCTTCTACAGCAAAGCCGTTTTCGGTCTCGATTGCAACGAACTCAGCACCCTTGTCAGCCCAGTCAGAGCCGGTATCAGCAGAGATGCTTCCGTCGTAACGGACACGGATCTGATACTTAGAGTTATCGTCCATCCAGAAGAACTCAACAGAGTCCTGCTCATAGGTGTTGGCAGAAGCCTGATCAAGTGAATCGTCATATACCTCAAACCAGACGTATACATATTCACTGTCGTTGATGATGTAAGCGCGTCCTATCGGATCGTCGAGAACTTCGCTTCCGCCGTTGCTTGAGCCCTTCTGAACGAATTCAAGAGCGGTAGCAGCGTCATAAGCATCGTCCTTTACGCCGTCAACTGTTGCAGTTCCTTCAACGGATGTGTTAACAGTCGAGGGATCGGCGAATGCGATAGCTGTCATAGCCAAGGTGAGAGCCAAGACTACGCAAATAATACCAATTAGCCTCTTCATTATTATAATACCTCCTAAAAGTATTTGGCGAGATATATTATAACACAAATCGTCGGGATATTCTATTGACAACTTGCACAAATAAAAACCCGTTTTTTGTGCACTTTGCACAACCCCTGATTATGCCTTTTTCTTCTTACCGAGCACAACTACAACTACGACAACTACTATTACTACTACGAGAATCACAATTCCGACAACCAAGCCGGTTGAACCGGAATCTGAAGAAGAACTGCTGCTGTCGGTGTCCTCAGCTACCTCCTCTTCGGTTTCCAATGCCTCTTCCTCGGTTGTGTCACCGGAAAGGGCTTCGACCGTTGCGGTGAGTTCTTCCACTCTTTCCTTAAGCTCTGCTGCAGCGGCGGATGACTTTTCATAATCCTCACTCAGCTTTGTGGCACGGTTTGCCGCCTTGGTGGCATCGTCAAGAGCGTCTTCCTTTTCCTCAAGGGTGGAATTCTCGTCGTTTATGATTTCCTCGGCGGCGTCGACTCTGTCTATGTATTCCTGAAGTGAAGCTAAAAGCTCCTCGTCCTCAGCATCGAGCTGTACTAAGAATTCTTCGATGTCAGCAAGCGTTACAAGCTCATAAGCGTCATACGAAACGCTCAGGGAGACGTTGGTGATAGCGGGAAGATACTCTTCGACAGTCGTCTGCAAGTCCAGTCCCAAGGTCTCCATTATCGGATTGATGAGGTCTATGGTTCTGGAAATACCTGACTGCCAGCCTCCCTCCTCCTTGATTGTCCAGTTGGAGGTGACCGTTTCGCCGGAGATGACGACATCGTCATAGCCAGTGGCGGTGATCGTTACATCCGAATAGGTGTATGTGAATCTCGCACTGTCGCCAGTGTCGCCGACTTCGGCGTCGTCGGGAAGCTGAAGGGTGCCGTTATCCGAGATCTGAATCGCAAAGGCTGGCGTTACCGTCCAGTTGTTCGTATTATCAGCAGTAAATAGCCCACTTAGTGTGTACTGGTCGAAATCCCAGCTGATGTCGACGGTTTCGCCGAAATCTATAGTGTTATAGCCGACTGTAGTCCAGTTGCTCCAAGAAACCGATTCCTGACCGTAAACCTGAGCCGCAAGTGACATCTCCTGAATTTCCTGATAGTTATCCACAGTGATTTCCAATGCCGGTACTTCGGTCTCTTCTCTTGTATCCTCGAATTCTCCTGCCAAGGTGAGTGTCCACCAGACGTCCCAGTCGGTTTCGTCACGGCTGAGTCTACGGACAGCATTGTCGCCATCCTGATTGCCCAAAATGTAGCAGGTGTAGTTACGTGTGCCGTTGGAGCAGACATTGATCTGGATGCACATTTCAATCTGATTGTTAAGAACGTCGGTTATAGGGAATTTGTACTCGACTGCATAGCCGGTGTCGGTTGTGACGCCGACAACCTCTGCGCCCTTTTCAGCCCAGTCCTTGCCGTTTCCGGAAACGCTCGTCTCGCTGTCAAAGTTGCACCTCAGCTGATACTTGACGTTGTCGTCCATCCAGAAGACCTCTGTCGAGTCCTGCTCGTAGGTGTTGACGTTTGACTTGTCGATGGTGTCGTCAATGACTTCGATATAGACATAGACCCACTCGCTGTCGTTGATGATGTAGGCATAGCCTATCGGCTCGTCCAAAACGACGTTTGCGCCATAGTTGACGCCTTTCTGGACGAATTCGAGTGCTTCTGCGTTGTCGTAGGCTTCGTCCTTGACGCCGTCGACAACGGCAGTTCCCTCCACTGATGTGTTTACGATGTCTGCGGTTGCCGCAAACGAAAATACTGTCATAGTAAGGCAAAGAGCCGCTACTACGCAGATGATGCCAATAAGTTTCTTCATAATATAGATACCTCCTGAGATATTTTCAAACTACATTATATCACAGGTTTTCTGTGATTTCTATGGGCAATCCAGCCAAACAATAAAAATATTTTTGTGCAATTTGCACAAACGGTGACAAAAAGAACTCCGCTGTCTCTGCGTACAAGAGACGGCGGAATTCATATGGCGGTATACTAACTGTTGAGGTTTATCAATACATTCCGCCCATTGACGGATCAGCGGCTGCTGCCGGAGCTGCAGGCTCCTTCTTGTTTCCGACGAGGCTTTCGGTGGTGAGAACCATCGAAGCGGCGGATGCGGCGTTGATGAGAGCAGAACGTGTAACCTTGGTAGGATCTACGATTCCGGCGGAAATCATGTTGTCGACATACTCTTCCTTATAGGCGTCGAAGCCATAGCCGACCTTGTTCTCTCTGCGGATATTGTTGACAATAACGCCACCGTCAAGACCTGCATTTGCGGCAATCTGTCTTACCGGCTCTTCGAGAGCACGGAGGATAATCTTGGCACCGGTCTTCTCATCGCCATCAAGCGATTCAACAAGCTTTTCAACTGCGGGAGTAGCATTAAGAAGCGCAACTCCGCCGCCGGCTACGATGCCCTCTTCAACTGCTGCCTTTGTAGCAGAAAGTGCATCCTCGACTCTGAGCTTCTTCTCTTTCATTTCGGTCTCGGTAGCTGCGCCGACTCTTACAACGGCTACGCCACCTGCGAGCTTGGCAAGTCTCTCCTGAAGCTTTTCTCTGTCATAATCAGAGGTGGTGTTCTCGATTTCAGAACGGATCTGGGCAACTCTTGCATGGATTTCCGACTGGTCGCCTGCGCCGTCGACGATGGTGGTGGTCTCCTTGGTGACGACTACCTGTCTTGCGCTTCCGAGGTCAGCAAGAGTGGTGTCCTTGAGCTCATAGCCGAGATCACTGCTTATAACGTCAGTGCCGGTGAGGATAGCGATGTCCTGAAGCATTTCTTTTCTTCTGTCGCCGAAGCCGGGAGCCTTGACTGCAACGCAGTTGAATGTTCCACGGAGCTTGTTGACGATGATTGTGGAGAGAGCCTCGCCCTCGATGTCGTCGGCGATGATGAGGAGCTTCTTGCCGCTTCTGACAACTTCCTCAAGAAGCGGGAGGATTTCCTGAATATTCGAAATCTTCTTATCGGTAACAAGGATGACAGCGTCGTCAAGGACAGCTTCCATCTTGTCGGTATCGGTTACCATATAGGGGGTAATATAGCCTCTGTCGAACTGCATTCCCTCGACTACGTCAACGTCAGTCTCAGCGGTCTTCGACTCTTCGATGGTGATAACGCCGTCTGCAGTGACCTTTTCCATAGCCTCAGCAATGAGCTTGCCTACGCTCTCGTCGCCGGAGGAAACGGTTGCAACTCTCTCGATGTCGGCACTTCCAGATACAGCCTTGGAGTTTGCAACAACAGACTCGGTTGCAACGTCAACTGCTTTCTGGATGCCTTTCTTGAGAACCATCGGGTTTGCGCCTGCGGCGATGTTCTTCATTCCCTCACGGACGATAGCCTGAGCCAGAAGGGTTGCTGTTGTGGTGCCGTCGCCTGCGGCGTCGTTAGTCTTGGTTGCGACTTCCTTTATGAGCTGTGCGCCCATGTTCTCGAAAGTGTCGTCAAGCTCGATCTCCTTTGCGATGGTTACGCCGTCGTTGGTGACAAGCGGCTGACCGTAAGAGCGGTCCAAAACTACGTTTCTGCCCTTAGGACCTAATGTAATCTTTACTGTGTCGGCGAGCTGGTCAATACCCGACTGCAAAGCCTTTCTTGCGTCCTCGCCGTATAAAAGTTCTTTTGCCATTATAAAATCACTCCTTAAATTCTTAACCTTACGTTACTCTACTATTGCGAGAATATCGCCCATGCTTACTATGGTGTATTCTTCTCCGTCAACCTTTACCTCAGTTCCGGAATATTTCGAAAGAAGAACCTTGTCTCCTACTTTGACCTTCATAGCGGTTTCCTTGCCGTCACGGGGAGAGCCGTCTCCTACTGCTACTACTTCTGCAACCTGCGGCTTTTCCTTGGCTGATGCTGTGAGGATAATGCCACCCTTGGTGGTCTCCTCAGCTTCGGTCATCCTGACAACAACACGATCAAACAACGGTTTTAATGTCATGATTGTTTCCTCCTTTATGGATTATAATATAAAATCTTAGTTTTGGCACTCCTTGCTCCCGAGTGCTAAATATATTGTACCACGCCCTGCAGAAAAATCAAGGGATATTTCGGCTAAAACTTCATTTTCGGCGGTTTGCACAACAAAACGGGCTTTGATACGATTAAAAATTCCCAACTTGCACCGTCAAAAGTCCGGAAAAGCGTTTAAATCCCCGTTCCGGGCAATAATCTCGGGTGAATGTGTAAATTCTGCGTTTTAGCTTTTATTAATCTTTTGGCAACAAAATTCGCAGAAACCCTTGAAAAAAGGCGAACTATCGACTATAATATATGGTAGGATAATCTCGGAGGGAGTTGGTATTTGTGAACGGACGGATTCTTATAATAGACAGTGACAGAAATATTTGCGAGCTTATAAGGCTCAGCCTCGAAAAAGAGGGCTACAGCGTTATGATTGCCCTTGACGGCGGCGAGGGCATTACACAGTACTACGCCCTCAAGCCGGATATGGTTCTTTTAGAAGTAACACTGCCCACCACCGACGGCTGGCAGATCTGCCGGGAGATAAGAAAGAAGTCGGACATCCCGGTTATCTTCATCACCTCGAAGTCGGAGATTTTCGACAAGGTCTTGGGCTTGGAGCTTGGAGCGGACGACTACATCTTAAAGCCGTTTGACACCCGTGAGGTTGCGGCAAGGGTCAAGGCTGTTTTCCGGCGTTACGGGCTTTCAAAGCCGTCGGAGAAGCAGAAAGAGATCCACTATGACGGTCTTGACATCGACATGAACCGCTATGAGCTTAAAGTCAGAGGCGAAATAGTCCCTACTCCGCCGAAGGAGCTGGAGCTACTATATTATATGGCGTCGCACCCGAACACGGTATTCAACCGTGATCAGCTTCTTGACGAGGTCTGGGGATACGACTACTATGGAAGCTCCCGGACGATTGACGTTCACATAAAGAGGCTTCGCAAGAAGATTGACGGGGTTTCGGAAAACTGGAAGCTTACGACGGTCTGGAGCGTCGGATACAAGTTTGAGCTTCGCTCAGACGCCGATAATGAAAAGGAAAGGAAAAAGCCATGATAGATTTCTTTGACGAAGATTTCCCTTTGACAAAAAAGCAGGAGGAGCTCCAGAAAAGGTACGCCGAGGAGCTGAAAGCCAGAGAGGCGGAAGCCGAAGCAGCTGCAAAAGCAGAGGCAGAAGCCGCAGAAGCAGAAGAGCCGGAAGAAGTTACCGAAGTTATCTCTCCGGATGATGAGCCGACAGAGATTCTCTACTCGGAAGAACCTACAGAAATTCTTTCTGAAGAGGTTATGCCAGAGCCTGAGCCAGAGCCTGAACCAGAGCCGGAAGTAGTTCCCGAACCTGAACCGGAAGTCGAAGAAGCTCCCGAAGAAGTTCCCGAGCCGGAGGAGATAGTAGAAATCCCCGACGAGCCGGACAATTCTCTTCACGAAGAGCTGCAGAGACTGCTTGAAAAGCTCGACAATATGGAGCGAGCTGTTGATTCTTTGGAGCAGGCAAGAGCAAATGAAGCGGAAAATGAGCCCGGATTCAACTATGAATATGACGAAAGATACTTTGCCGAGGAGGAAACCCCTGCATACAAGTATCCCGAGTTATACAAGAAGCCGCAGAAAACCACGAAAACGGTCAGAAAGACTGTCCGTAAGCCCAAAAAGAACGATCACACCGTCAGCATCAACACCCGTACTCTCCTGCAGGTCGGCGCAATCGTTGCGGCTACTGCCGCCGCTGTAAAGCTGCTCGACAGGAAAGACGACGACTAAGCGATTTCCGGAAAGGCAACAAACCTATGAACGAATTTACCCCAGAGAATGAAATCAGGAATGATAACGTAGAAGCCGAAGAAAATCTTTCCCCCAATGAGACTCCTATGGAGGAAGTGACTGAAACCGTCGCCGATGAGCCCGCTCCCGAAAAGGCGACTCCGAAGAAAAAGAGAGTCCGTGAAGAGCAGTCGGTCGAGGATGAATTAAGAGAGCTTGCCTATCTGGAGGCGGCGGATCTTGACTATCTCCCGAAGCCGATAACCAAGGTGAGAAAGAACGGACACCCGTTTTTATTCAGCTTCCTGTTCTTCTTCATTCTCTTTATAGTTCTCTTCTTCGTCACGGCGAACAGCGTCTTTGGCAAGGGCTGGATAAAGAACATGATAAACGGCACTGGAAACTTCCAGTCGTTCACCATCCCCGTTGTCCAGCACGAGGAGCTTGAGGACAAATACTATCAGGATGACGGAAGATACACCGTTGAGGGAGTAGCCAAGACCTGTCTCCCCTCAATCGTCACCATCGAGGCATACACCGGAGGCACTATTTATGCGTCCTACTCTCAGGGCTCCGGAATCATCATGACCTCCGACGGCTACATCATTACAAACGCTCACGTCATTGAGGATGCGGATTTAACCATCATCGTCCGCCTCTATGACGGCTCAGAATACAACGCTTCGGTTGTCGGAAGCGATTCAAGAACCGACTTGGCAGTCTTAAAGATAAACGCCACCGACCTCACTCCTGCCCAGTTCGGAGACTCCGACCAGCTTGAGCTCGGAGAGCAGGTTGTCACCCTCGGCTCGCCCGCAGGGCTTGAATCGACAGTCACAACCGGTATCGTCTCGGGTCTGAACCGTATGATAAGCGTTGAATCGGACAACATCAGCATGGAGTGCATCCAGATTGACGCCGCCATCAACCCCGGAAACTCGGGCGGTGCTCTTGTCAACATGTGGGGACAGGTTGTGGGGATTACCTCCTCAAAGCTTGAGGCTGTTGAGTACGACAACATCGGCTTTGCCATCTCCATCAACGCCGCTATTCCAATTATAGAAGAGCTCATCGAGAACGGCGGAATCTTAGGAAGACCGAAAGTAGGAATCAGCTTCTATGCCATCTCCGAAACCATGGCTTCCATCTATGACCTCCCTGCCGGTCTCTATATCGCCGCCATCGACGAGGACTGCGACATCTCGAACACCGACCTCGAAGTCGGCGACGTCATCACCGAAATGGACGGCACGACGGTAACCTCTGCCGACGACGTCTACGCAATAATATTCCAGTACAGTCCCGGCGACGAAATCACCGCCACTGTCCTGAGAATGGACGAAGACGGCAACTGGGATGAGTTTGAGATAACGTTCAAGCTTGAGGAGGATACGACAGGGTCGATTCAGGCGACGGACGAGAGCGAAAGTGAATAAATTATTGTAAAGCAAATCCCCAAACCGGTGTGGTTTGGGGATTTTGTAGTCAGAACAAATCGCTGTGTGAACCTGTACGGATTAGCTTTAGCGTCAGAACATCACTTATTACTTGGTACACCAACAGCCAATCCGGCTGAATGTGGCACTCACGCATATTTTTGTAGCCGCCCGAATTGGTCAGGGCATGATCACGATATTTAGCTTGCAGTGGCTGCTCATTTGCCAGAACCGTGATTACTGCCTGCAATTCATTTGGATCACAGCCTCGCTTAAGGCAAAGCTTATAGTCCCGTTTAAACTGTCCGGTGAACTCTACTTTAAGCATTCAAAGCCTCCATAAGGTCATCTATAGATTCATATGGTCCATAAACATCTTCGCCTTTTTCAGCAGATTCCATTGCCGCAAGTGTGACTGCGTTAGGCGTGTTCTTGCTGATTTCAAACGGAATACCCTGCTCCCGCACCGACTGCTTCAAAAATACGGTAAAGGCAGTAGAAAGATTCATGCCAAGGTCGCTGAACAAGATGTCAGCCTGCTTCTTGAGATTACTGTCAACTCTGAAAGTAACATTTACACTCTGACCCATAATAATCGCCTCCTGAATATATTATACGGCATTGCACCTTATTTGTCAAGCATAATTTGTGCATTTATTGTGCATTTTGTGTGCGAAAGCAATTAAATAATCCCCAAACCGGTGTGGTTTGGGGATTACAATTTACCGTAAAAAGATTAGCGTTTACCGGTGATCTCATCCGAATATGGGTCATATCCTATTTCAATGAAGTGATTATACATTGTACTCATCTGCGATTCTATGTCATCCTGTTCCTCAGCAGATAGATCTATGTTTCCGGAATCGACTTCTTCAAGAATTTCTTCCCATAAATCTGAAATCTCAGCACAAAGTCTTTGAGCTTCCATAGGGTCATTAACTTCAAGAGCCTTGTCGCACATATCCACCAAGGTGTCAACGCTTTCATCAGACCAGATTTCCTCGACATCCGCAACATCTTTGACTTGCGCTTTAGCTTCTTTAATCTTAGCCTTTGGCTTAGGAGGCGATTGCTTTCTGGTAGCTTCAAGATATGTAGCGTTTTCAGCAGTATACCACACCAATTCGCCGAAGCCACGAAGCAGTAGCGTGCTGACCCATGATATAAGGCATCCAACTCCTACGACAACTGCGCATAAAGCAAAACCGATTCCAATCTCATCTAATCTGATTGCTATCGCCAGAACTATAATTCCCTCAATCACGGCAATGACTACCCCAATCGCAAAAATTACATTCGCAACGCCTTGTATGCTCTTACCACAGTTTTGTTTAATACTTTTCACGCATATCGCTCCCCGAAATTATACTCGATTCATACAATATACAAACCGGCACAAACATGTTACCCCCCGCACCCCCTTTTGTCAATGTTTTCAACAAATTTTCAACGAAATGCTTAATCTTCGAGATAACAATCGCAACAGTATTTGTATAACTTGCACAAAATTAAAAACTGTTGACAATCGGGCAGTGATGAGGTATAATATAAGTAGGGTAAACCCTACTTTTCCTACAAAGGAGGCTTTTATATGGAAAATCAGGCGTTTGTCGATAATGCAAAGGTCATGTCAAAAGGACAGGTCACTATTCCAAAGGACGTCCGGGAGGTTTTGGGCGTTTCCAACGGTGACAGGGTGACTTTTATCGTTGAGGGCAACACCGTCCGGATGGTGAATTCCGCCGTCTATGCTATGCAGGTGCTACAGATTCAGATGCAAGGCGAAGCCGAAAAAGCCGGTCTCACCTCCGAAGAGGATATTCTTGCTCTCGTCAAAGAAGTCAGAAGTGAGGGCAAGGCATAAATGAAAGTTCTTATCGACACGAACATCCTCATTTCTGCCGCCCTTAATCCGAACGGCACGCCATGCAAAGCCTATCTCAAGGCGGTAACCTATCCGAATCACGGGATGGTCTGTGAGCAAAATGTCGACGAGATGAGACGGATCTATAATCGCAAATTTCCGAAGAAAATCGCTGATTTTGAACGTTTCTTGTCAATGGCTTTAATGACGCTTGAACTCGTTCCCGTTCCGGAAGAAGAGGACTTTGACGAGCAGAAAATCCGTGATAAAAACGATCGAACTATTCTGAGAGCAGCACTCAGTGCCGACGCTGATGTGATTCTGACCGGAGATAAAGACTTTTTAGAATCCGGAATCAAGTACCCGAGAATTATGACTGCGGCAGAGTTTTTGCAGTGGTAAAGTATAATCCCCAAACCAATGTGGTTTGGGGATTGATTTTAACGGCTCAATGGGCGTCCGCAGATGACGCATTTGGTGTTGGCGGAGTGATTGGCGGCTCCGCAGGCTCCACAGTAAACTACGCCATAATTGGCGTGGGAAGTCAGGTGAGTTCCTCCTGACGTTCCTGATGCTCCTGTTGTTCCTGATGCTCCTGACGATGAGGGGGCTTGGGTCGGCGTCGGAGAAGCGGGTGCTGGAGTCACTCTCGGGGCGATGGCAGGAGCGGAAGCTTTCTTCCCGTTGGCGGGCGTCTGGTCGGGCACTATCTGCGAAAGCTTATTGTTAATATCCTCAAGGTATGAGGCGTTCTCAGCAGTATACTGGACTATTTCGCCGTAGGTGCGAAGAAGCAGTGTTGCCAGCCAAGCGGCAAGGCATCCTATGCCGGCAATTATTACTCCAATTATCAGCCCCACGAAGATCGCTCCAAAATCGCCATCGCTTGCGGCACAGCCAATGCCAAAGATTGCAATGCCCTCGACGATTGAAATTCCCGCAAAAATCTTGAAAACTATGTCCGCTATGGTCTGGACTTCATATCCGTGATTTGGTTTAAAACGTTTCATTATGCATGTCTCCTCTATGGTGTATTCAGTGGTTCAGCACATGTCCGCAGTTTACGCAGACCTGATTTTTGTAGTAGTTTTTAGCTCCGCAGACACCGCAGTAAACTGTCCCAGT
Organism: Oscillospiraceae bacterium; assembly: GCA_021203065.1. Taxonomy (GTDB): domain Bacteria; phylum Bacillota; class Clostridia; order Oscillospirales; family Ruminococcaceae; genus Faeciplasma. The sequence goes on along the minus strand of JAJQBX010000012.1, from coordinate 164,523 downwards.
GCTGTCGGGGGTTGTCTTGCTCCCGCCACAATTCGGCTTTATAGTTCTCATAAATACATCTCCCTGAAATTTATTCTCGATTCACCCTTATAAAAACTCTTGAATCGATAGAAATATGTTAACCTTTAAGGGAGCGTTTTGTCAACGCCATCGACACATTTTCGCTCTTTTGTCGAATATTGTCGCAGATTTTACGGCAGAAATTGTGGAGGTTGTACAAAAGTTAATCCCCAAACCGGTGTGGCTTGGGGATTTATTATCAGAGTAGCCTTATCTTCTTCATCAGCTTGCAATCTTCTGTAAGCTTCTTAAGCCTTTCGTCAATTTCACTCTCAACCATCGTGGGGGTGATGAATGCGAGCTCGTGCTGGGAGCGTTGCTTGCGGGGGATGAAGTCGACGTAGCCGAAGAGGTTGGTTATCTCGCTCTTCAAGCTGTCGGCGTCTTGGTTCTCAGTGCGGATTCGGGCGTAGATACTGACCTCGGCGGTCTTGTAGGGGCGGATGAAGTCCCTCCCCTCGCTCTCCTCCCAGTTCAGCGAAATTATATCCCTGCCCTCGTGCTTGGCGGCATCGATTATATCGCCTACAACTGCAGAGGCGGTCGGGAACTTTCCTGCTCCCCTGCCATAGAAGAGGCAATCGCCGACGGCATCGCCGGTCACCATGATGGCATTATAGACGTCGTTGACGCTCGAAAGAGGGTTGTTGACGCTGACGAGCCTCGGGCAGACAGTAGCAACAATGCCGGTCTCGGTGTTCTCGATAAGACCGATGAGCTTGATGGCATAGCCCGCACTTTCAGCGTACTCAACATCGTCAAGGGTAATTTCACGGATGCCGGAGCAGTGGACATATTCGGGATAGATATGCTTTCCGAAAGCAAGTGAGCCCAAAATGCAGAGCTTTCTTGTTGCGTCGTGACCGTCAACATCGGCAGACGGATCTTTCTCGGCATAGCCAAGCTGCTGAGCCTGAGCGAGTGCCTGATCAAACGAACGCTGGTCGTAAATCATCTTTGTCAAAATATAGTTTGTCGTGCCGTTGAGGATTCCTGCAATGCGGCTGAAACGGTTTGCGGCAAGGCACTGGTGAAGAGGTCGGATGATGGGGATTCCTCCGCCAACGCTCGCCTCGAAGAGGTAGTTGCAGTTATTAGCTTTCGCAATCTTCAAAAGCTCTGCGCCGTGGGTAGCGACAAGCTCTTTGTTGGAGGTCACAACGCTTACACCCTTGCTTAAAAGCCTCTTCGTGTAGTCATAGGCAAACGTCTTTCCGCCCATGACCTCGGCGACCACTTTTATCTCGGGGTCGTTGAGAATATCGTCGAAATTCTTTGTAAATTTATCTTGGAACGGGCTTCCCGGGAAATCCCTCAGATCGAGAATATACTTTATATCAAGCTCCCGCCCGCAACGCTTCTCGATGACGTCCTTATTCTGATAAAAAAGCTCAACAGTTCCCGAGCCAACGACTCCGAAACCCATTACTGCAATCTGTGTAACTGCCATTATTCTTTCCTCCGAAATATGTTATATGCACGCTCGCCCTGCGGGCTCGCAAACCCCTCAGTCGCCTGCGGCGACAGCTCCCCTTAACAGGGGAGCCATAATTGCTCCTATCATAAATTCTTGCATAGGATAGCTATTGCCTCCCCTGTCAAGGGGAGGGGGACCGCCGACGAAGTCGGTGGTGGAGGGGTGCGCCGACGAAGTCGGCGCATATTCCTATCGTCCATAAGATGTCCCCGCTCGAATCACTCCGTCAATTCCGGAAAGCTCCTCGCAGATTGAGGCGGCGTTATAGTCGCCGTCGTCGAAACGGACGGTGACGGTGGCGGTGGCGGCGGAGTCTATGGGGATGTTCTGATTCATGGTCAAGATATTTGCGCCGTGGCTGTAGAGACAGCGGAGCACTTCACTGAAAACTCCTGCCCTGTCGCACAGGGTGAGATAATAGGTGACGATACGGGAGCCGAAGCCGTCGCTGTACATGAACGCCGAATCCTTGTATTTATAGAAAGCACTCCTCGAAATGCCGGCAGCTTGGCAAGCCTCGGATGAGGATTTGCATTCGCCGGTAGCGAGAAGCTTCTTTGCCTCTATTACCTTTAAGATTACATCCGGCAGGACATCAGCCCTGACAACGACATATTTTTCGTCCACAATAATCACCTTCTCCCGCAGTAGTTCACGTAGTGAGTACAACTGTACTCAGCATGAATACAATATCATATTTCGGGGCGTTTGTCAAGCCTAGATATTAAGAAATGTCGCCACTAATCGAATTGGCTCCCCTGTCAAGGGGAGCTGGCTGCGCCGCAGGCGCAGACTGAGGGGTTCTCCCCAAGGAACAGCCGCCGTGCATTCTCTTCCGTCCTCATAACCAAATCCTCATAGCTCACACCTAAGATCTCTGCGGCTTTTCTTGCCGTGTACATAATCATTGCGCTGTCGCATATCTTGCCACGGTGGGGTTCGGGGGACATGTAGGGGCAATCGGTTTCAAGCAAGTATCTGTCAATCGGGATGGACTTAAGAACCTCTACCGACTTCTTTGCGTTCCTGAAAGTCAGGACGCCGGTGAAGCTGATATACATGCCGAGATCGATTACCTCCCTCGCCGTCTCCACTGAGCCGGAGAAGCAGTGCATGACGCCCTTGGGCTTGAATGCCTTAAGAATCTCCATGCAGTCCCCCGTGGCGTCACGGCAGTGGACTATTACCGGCAAGTCAAGTGAATTTGCAAGCTCTATCTGTTCCCGGAAAGCCCTTATCTGCGCCTCCCGGTCATAGCCCTCATAGTGATAATCGAGCCCGATTTCACCGATGGCTTTCGCCTGACCGGTGACTGCAAGCTCCTTAAGACGGTCGATATAGCCGTCCTTGGCGTCATAAAGATTCTCCGGATGAACCCCGACGGCGGTGTAGTATCTCGGGTATTTCTCAGCCATTTTTACACCGAATTCGGAGGATTTAATGTCGGTAGCCGCATGCATTATCCCAGAAATACTGAGCTCAAACAGAGCCGGTATAAGATAGTCCCGCAAGCCGTCGAACTTCGGGTCGTCATAGTGGGAATGGGTGTCAAAGATGTGTGAGAGCATAGATACCTCCGGAGTTTAAATGTACAATGTACAATGTACAATGTACAATGAATGTGTCGCCTTTCGGCGACAATTTAGATGCTATGGATATTATAATAGAAATCAAGTGTTGTGTCAAGGCACAAAAAGGCTCCCCTGTTAAGGGGAGCTGGCAGCCCGCAGGGCTGACTGAGGGGTGCGCCGACGCAGTCGGCGCATCTCCGCAGAAAATAATTACTTTCTCTTCCCAAAAGCCGCTCCCGCAACTGCTATTGCCATTGGGAGAAGCGCAAGGCTAAGACCGGTTGTCGGGTTGGTTTCGGGCTCGGAATCAACGTCCGAAACCTCCAATTCCTCAGTCTCATCAACCTCGGTTTCGGTGTCGGTGTCCTCGACAGGCTCTTCAATCTCAACGGTCTCCTCGACAATCTCAGTCTCAGCGACGGTCTCCTCAGCCTCTACGCCGATATACTCCTTGCAGACGGTGCAGTAGCCGTTCTCGTCAACGGTATGCTCGATGCAGACCAGATGTCCGTCGATGAAGTAGCCATGATACTGCTCATTGACGTAGATCATCCCGGTCACATTCGGCGCATACTGCTCATAAATAACGCTGATGGTCACGTTGCTCGCAGGCATCGTGAAGCTGTAGACTCCACTGCTGACAAGAGAAGGCGTGTAGGTGTTGCCGTTTTCATCAACAACAGTGATTGAGCTTACCCTGTAGACAGTATCGGGATAGGTGTAGATATATACAGTCTGACCGACAGTTGCAGTAGTTGAGCTGACGGTGTAATAGCCGTGATCAACAGTCACCGACTCGGTTTCAGAAGTCGTGTAGATGATTGCATTGTATGAGGGCGTGATGCTTACTGCATATGCAGGCATTGTGAAGCTGTAGGTTCCGGTACTGCTGTCATAAGTATAATCAGTAATATACTCTGTCGTACCGGTTGCTGTGTTGTAATAGGAAATGGATACGCCTGCTACTGTATAACCCGCACTTGCGCTTACTGTGAATGTAACGGTATCGCCAAGCTGAGCGGTTGCAAGGCTCTCAGAAACCTCAACCGTTCCTCCGGTGACAGCTTCAGTCACCAGTCCAAGATCATCAAGGACAAATGTAACCTCAATCTCTACATCCTCAGCCGGCATAGTGAATGTCAATCCGGAAATCTCAGTGCCATTGACAGTAACTGTTCCGACCTTGTAGCCAGCCTCAGGAGTAGCGGTGATGGTGACGACGTCGCCGTAGTTGGCAGTGTCCGAAGATACGCTTACTTCGCCATTGGCAGTCTCAATAACAGCTACCTCATAGTCAGTCATCTTGTAAGTCACGCTGATGCTGACCTGCTCAGACGGCATGGTGAATGTGTAAGTTCCACTGCTACCGGCAGTAACAGTAACCGTATCCCCACTCACTGCTCCGGTAACGGTTATAGTGTCAACCTCATACCCGATGTCGGGAGAAGTGGTGATTATAACGGTATCGCCGGTGTTGGCGGTGCTGACGTCAGTCGAGTACGAGCCATTTGAAGTAGTTGTAGTAGTTACATCATGGTCAATAAGCTTGAAAGTGACATTGACTGTGACGTTATCGGCAGGCATGGTGAATGAATAAGTGCCGTCGGTGTTCGGGGTGACAACAACGAGATAATTGGCGTCAACGCTTACTTTCTTGACCTCATAATCATCAGCAGGAGTTACAGTGATAGTAATTTCATCTTGGTAGTTGGCAGTTGTCTTAGATACTGTAGCCGTGCCATTAGTAGTTTCCGCAACAGTTACAGTGTAATCAACAAGCTTGAAAGTAACTGTAACGGTAACGTCATCAGCAGGCATGGTGAAGCGATAACCGTTCAAGGCGGTCTTGGTGACCGTAACCGCAGTTCCGCTCGCTCCTACTGCAGTTACGCTGTCAACCTCATAACCTGTGTTAGGACTTGTAATAATGTCGACAAAGTCGCCCATATTAGCGGTGGTGGAAGATCCATATATCGAAGCCGAACCATTCGTGCACTCAGCAATAGTTACGGTGTAGTCAACCAGCGCAAACTCCACCGTGACAGTAACATCCTCAGCAGGCATGGTGAACGAATAAGTGCCGTCGGTGTTTGTGGTGACGGTATACTCATCCTCGCTCACGTCGCCGGTGACGGTCAGAGTGGTGATTTCATAGCCGGTATCAGGAGTGACGGTGATGGTAACGGTCTCGCTATAAGCGACCTCTGAGACTTCCTCATCGTCAACAGTTACATCGACCGAGCCGCCGGTTGACGCATCAACAGTGATTTCGCTTATAATGGGATCAACTTTCCAAGAGGTTGTCCCCAGTGTAATAATCTCATACCCAGTAGCGACATAGTTAGCCACATTCTCATCGTCATAAGTGCCGTCGTAAACAGTAAACGAAACACCGCTGGCGGCGATATTCAAAGTACCGGAAACGGACTTATCTTCTGTGCCGTTGACGGTTACTATAGTAGTTGTAGCGTCGTTGTCATCGCCTGAGAAGTACATGCTGTATACCACACCGGAAATGGTGCAGTTGGTCAGAGTAACGTTGCAGTCAGCTACATAGGAAGCTGTGCTGGTGGAAGGACCACTTGCAACCGGTGCGCTATAGGTAGCGTATGTATTCTTATTGGTGAAAGTGCAGTTTGTAGCAGTAACAGTAGCACCCTTGCCGTCTTCAATAAGGATAGCAGCCGAACGCTTTGCCGCTTTACCGGTACTGGATGTATCGGTATTGTTGACGGTAAGATCTTCAAGAGTAAGTGTTCCCTGCTTGGATGCATAAATGACTCCGTAATAGGAATTGCTGGTAATCGTACCGTTCTTGACAACGGCGACCGCTCCATCATCCAGCGCAAGAACACCAGCAATCGAAGCCTTGGTGCCTTTGAGCGTGTACCCCCCCAAATCAAAGGTCACGTTGCCGCTGAGGGTAAGGCTTGCAGTTCCAGCATAAGATGTATCACGCAGTAACGTTATTACCGCTGTATCGCTTTCTGAAAGATCCTCAATTGCGGCAAAAGCCTTTGCAATAGTCGTATATTTCGTCGCTGTGCCGCCGTTTATCGATACGGAAGCGTAATACGTTGTCGCCGCAAAGCTCGTGACGCACAAGGTCGTGCATGCCATGATGACGGCAAGCAGGACGCTCAGAAGTCGTTTGAATCCTTTCATAGTAATCCTCCTCAAAATATCTTTTAATGCTCCCCTCTGTTAAGGGCTATCTTAATCTTACCACACTAAAGCCCGCATTGCAAGCGATTTTGTGGAATTTCGGTTGCATAATAGTTAACAGAAACTTTGCCGGAAATTAATTGTGCATTTTGCATAAGTAATAGCACTTATTTTTTGCGGGGAGTTGCCTTTTTAAGCTGTTTGTGCTATCATACTCTCAATAAGGGAGGTCGCAGTTATGAATACTGAAATAAAAAAAGCCGCTGTTATAGGGCTTGGGAATATGGGCGGAGCGATTCTTTCGGGGATTGTTTCGGGAGGAATACTTCCGGCGGAGGCTGTTAAGGGAGCTGACAGGTCGGAAGCTTGCAGAAAAAAGGCTGAGGGCTTGGGAGTAGCCGCTTTTTCTGAGGCTCGGGAGGCGGTTAATGACGCTGACCTCGTGATACTCGCTGTCAAGCCGCAATCGCTGGAGGAGTTGGTAGCTGAAATCGGCGAAATAAAGAAGTCGGCGGTTATCGTCTCCATTCTCGCAGGAAAGAAGATTTCTACGCTTGAGGGATATTTTGGCGTTGATGCGAAGATTGTCCGGGTGATGCCGAACACTCCGGCACTCGTCGGAGTCGGGATGAGCGGAATCTGCAGAAATGGGAATGTCTCAGATGATGAGATGTCGGAAATTGTCGGGATTTTCTCATCTTTCGGAGAAGCGGCAGTTGTGGACGAGAGCCTTATGGACATCGTGACCGGAATCAGCGGTTCAGGTCCTGCCTATGTCTATATGTTCATCGACGGGCTCATAAAAGCAGGAATCGGGAACGGAATGAGCGAAGAAACCGCCAAGCTCCTTGCGGCACAGACGGTCAAGGGTGCGGCGGAGATGGTGCTTGCGAGTGACATTTCCCCCGAACAGCTGAAAATAAACGTCTGCTCCCCCGGCGGCACCACTATAGAAGCGGTGAAGGTGCTGGAAGAGCAGGGATTTGAGGATACTATTCTGCAGGCGGTTGAGGCGTGCGTGGAGAAGTCGAGGGTGATGGGGAAATGAAGTTTGGCTGATGCCAAACTTGCTATTTTCGGCGTTGCCGAAAATAGCACCCCTCAGTCAGCTTCGCTGACAGCTCCCCTTGGCAGGGGAGCCATAACTGCCTCCTCCAAAAACTCCTAAGTCAGGATGCTATTGCCTCCCCTGTCAAGGGGAGGGGGACCGGCGAAGCCGGTGGAGGGGTCGGCGAGCCCGGAGGGCGAGCCGCTCGGCTGGTGATAGCTCAGTCCGTATACGCCACCGCCAGAACCTGCAGGTCGCACTTTATGTTGTCGCCATAGGCGGTGAATTCGATGCGGTATTCGCCCGGTTCGTCGGCTTTGTAGAGGATGCCAACAGTCGGACAGAGCCAGCCGCTTGAGTCGTACTCGTTGAATATCTCGGTGTTGACGAGCTCGTCATTATAGTAGACCTTTGCTTCAAGTATGCCGTATTCTGAGCCGGAAGAGGTCGGATAGACCACATAGGCGTTTGTGCCGGTGAAGGTGAAGACGAGAGGGTCATTAGACTCGTCATAGGTCTTTGTCCAGCCGTCGGTGTAGCTGTAGCCGGTGCTCTTTTTCTTCCATGAACCGAGGTCTTCCGCATCATAGGTCGAATGCTGGAGCATGTGGGCGTTCTGGTATGAACAGTCATACATGGCTTCAGGGATGGTGATGTCCGATTCGCTTCCGTCAAGGCGGTCAACCTCGTCAAAGAAGTAGGCAATGAAGTCGGCGACAATTGCGTTGCCGTCGGCGTTCGGATGGGTGTAGTCGTCGGAAAACTCGCTCCACTCAAGAGCACCGTTATCGAGCATATAGGTGATACCGTCAGCATAGCTTATCATCGGCAGGTCATAGTACTCGCCGATTTCTTTTTTCCATTCCTGAGAGGTGTAGCCCTCCTCCATCCGGGCAAAGAGTAGGATTACCGCAGGCTGGCTGTCAAGCTCGAGGCAGTCACGGATGAGGCTTTCAAAAGCGTCATAGTATTCTTCACTGTTACTGTCATTGACGGCGAATTCAATGAAGACTACGTCGGGGCTATATGCCGCAACGTCGTCCTCAAACCGAAGTGCTCCCAAGGTTGAGGGAGTGCCGCTTATGCCGGAGTTGTAGTAGTGGACGTTGTCGCCCTTGCCCTTGCCGAACTTCTCCTGAAAATAGGTGAACGAGCGGTAGGCATAGCAGGTCTCAAGACCCTCGCCCTCGGTGATGGAGCCGCCGATATAGACGATGTTGCAGTCCTCACCACTTTCGGCTTTGGCGATAGCCTGCTTGAGGCGATAGGTGTTGCCGGTTTGAGTGAGGGAGATAATTTTTGCATTGTTGAGGTAATCCTCATAGGATTCGGGATTTTCGATAGTTTCAAGAGCCACAGAGGTCTCCTTTCCGCAGGCGGTGAAGCACCCGCACAGTAAGCAAACTGCTAAAAGTATTGATACGATTTTCTTCATAACTGTTCCTTTCTTAAGAAAAATGCGGCTACTGGTTGAGCAGCCGCATTAAATTCTATATGTTCGTAATGGTAACTATCAGTTGATGATGGTCTTCTCGGTTTCCTTGTCGAAGATGTGGATTCTGTTTGCGTCGATAGCGCAGGTGATGACATCCTGAGGTCTTGCGGTGGAACGGTTGGAAACACGGGCAGTGAGGTTGATTCCCTCGCAGGTGAGATAGAGATAGGTCTCAGCACCCATCATTTCAGCTACGTTAACGGTGGTCTCGATGATGCCGGTCTTTGCGGAGGAGATGAACATTTCCTCATCGTGGATGCACTCGGGACGAACGCCGCAGATGACTTCCTTGTTGAGATAAGGAGCCAAAGCTTCTTCGTCAACCTTAGCCTCGGGAAGCTCGATATAGAACTTTCTTCCTCTGGTTTCCTTGGTGTCTTCTGAACCGAATTCGATGTTGCACTTGCCGTCAACCTTGATGAGCTTACTGTCGATGAAGTTCATCTGAGGAGATCCGATGAATCCTGCTACGAAGAGGTTGCAGGGATAGCTGTAAAGGTTCTGAGGAGTGTCGACCTGCTGGATGAAGCCGTCCTTCATAACGACGATTCTGTCAGCCATGGTCATAGCCTCGGTCTGGTCATGGGTTACGTAGATAAACGTAGTTCCAAGTCTCTTATGAAGAAGAGTGATCTCAGTTCTCATCTGAGCACGGAGCTTAGCATCGAGGTTCGACAACGGCTCGTCAAGTAAGAATACCTGAGGCTCACGAACGAGTGCACGACCCAGAGCAACACGCTGTCTCTGACCGCCGGACAAAGCCTTCGGCTTTCTGTCGAGGAGGTGGGAGATGTCGAGGATTCTTGCAGCTTCCTCAACCTTACGGGCAATCTGATCCTTCGGGGTCTTTCTCAGCTTAAGACCGAACGCCATATTCTCGAAAACTGTCATATGGGGATAGAGAGCGTAGTTCTGGAATACCATTGCGATGTCTCTGTCCTTCGGAGCAATATCGTTAACCAGTCTGTTGCCGATATAGAGCTCGCCGTCTGTGATTTCCTCAAGACCTGCGATCATTCTTAAGGTGGTGGATTTGCCGCAACCTGAAGGTCCTACAAAGATAATGAATTCCTTGTCCTTAACCTCGAGGCAGAAGTCAGATACTGCGACAACGCCGCCGGGATACTTCTTGTAAATATGCTTTAGTGATAAGCTTGCCATCAAAAGGCCTCCTCGCCGAATTTTTTAAAACTTGCCAATCTATTCGATTAGCGTCTGTGATAATTATACTATATTGAGCCCGCCTTTACAAGACGGCGATTTCACCAAAGTTTACGGTGCGTTTTTATGCAAAATGACTATAGTACTTGTAAAAGTATATTAATCATAGCATAACAGCCCTTTAATCTCATTTTCTTCCAGAAGCCGAGCCTCTCCCTCTTCAAGGCTATCGTCCAAAATAACTCCTCCAATCCGGATTCGTCTGAGATACAGAACGGTATTATCCGTTGCATCAAACATGCGCTTTATCTGGTGGAATTTGCCCTCGTGAAGCGTCACAAAGCACTCTATATTGTGCTCGCAAATCTCGAGCTCTGCGGGGAGACATTTCTCGCCGCCGTCAATAGTCATGCCTGCTCTGAACAGCTCCGCCACGTCCTCTGTGACCGGTTTTTCAAGGCGGACGAAGTACTCTTTCGGGACGTGGCTGTTTGGGCTAAGCATCCGGTGCGCAAGCTCACCGTCGTCGGTTAAGAGCACGAAACCGACCGAATCCTTGTCCAGTCTTCCCGCAGGAAAAAGCCCCTGACGCCTCATCTTGGGCGGCAGAAGCTCCATGACCGTCGGAGTCACCCTGTCCCGAACTGCGCAGACGACGCCCGACGGCTTGTTGAGCATTATGTAGAGGTGCTCACGGTATGTAATCACGTTGCCCGAAACGGCGACAACCGCCTTTTCGGGGTCGAGCTTATGGTCATATCTTTTGACGGTGACGCCGTCGACGGTGACCAAGCCCTTTTTTAAGAGCTCCTTGGCGTCGCTTCGGGAAACCTCGGGCAGCTGTCCCGATAAAAATCTGTCCAGTCTCAGCTGTGGCATTTTCAATCTTCCTTTTATAATAGTATATCAGCCACCATCGCCATATCCGGGTTCATAAGAAGATGGTCGGCGTCAGGCAAAAGCTCGTCAGGCGAAATATCGGTGCGAATGTACATTGTCGAAAGCCCTGCCGATTTCCCGCCACGGATGTCGCAAGTGCCGTCGTTTCCTATCATGATTGCCGTTTCACGGTCGATATTATGCTTTTCTATAAGCTTGTTGTAGAACTCAGTATCCGGCTTTTTGCAGTTATGATCGGACGAGATGAAGATGTCGTCGAACGAGAACCAGATTCCGAGGTATTTCATCTCAAATTCGGTGAAGATCCGCTGTGCGTTCGAAAGAAGATACACTTTCCTGCCGCTTGCTCTGAGCCTGTCGAGCATTTCACTCGCTCCGTCATAGAGCTTTAGATGCTCTATTGAAAGAATCCGGAAGAACTGCCCTGTGTGTATGGCGAGGGCATCATCAGCAGTGACGCCCTTTCTTATAAAAAGCTCTTTGAAGACCTGCTCGATTCTGATTTCCCGGAACTGGGTTTCAAGCTCAGAGACTATCTGAAAATAAGCATTTTTCAGCTCTTCGGGAGTATATCCTGCACCTTGGAAGCCATAGAAGAGCGAGAGCTTTTCCCATAGCTCAGGCTTTGTCTCATCGGTTCTGATGTCGCAGAGAGTTCCGTAGAAGTCGAATATACAGGTTTTATACATCTTTCATCACCATTTATGCTGTAGTTTTGACAAGCCCCTGCATGAAGCCGCCGAGCTCGGTGCAGCAGACGTCGCCGGCGATGAGAATGCCGTCGCATATCATTAAGTTCACGACGATATTGTCCTCGTCCGCATAGTTATAGATTTCGTACGTGTAGATTTCAACAGCACAGCCCTTGTAGTCGGAGAGGTCCAGCCCCTGCTCAAGCTGAAGTGCATTATACTGCTCGTAAACGTCGTTCCACTCCTCCGGGATTATGACGCTTCTGACATCTATCGCCGATTCGGACGTTTCCCAGCCCAAGTCGTGCAGAAATTCGAGCTGAGACGCCTCATCAGGAAGCGAAATTGCTTTCGATCCGCCATAAAATCTGTTGAAGAGAAACACCGCAACGAACACCAGCAAAAGTGCCATCAGGATATACCCAAGCACCTGAACCGCCTTTTTAACCTTGACCGTCTTGACAAACATACCTATCCCTCCGAAAAGTTGTCTTTTGGTGAAGTATATGCATGTCTGAATGCAGTTAGAAGTGTGAAAATCGTCGGCGAAGCCGACACCGCCATTGTACATTGTACATTGTACATTGTACATTATAATCAGTGCGCAAACTGGCTGTTATAGAGCTCATAATAGAAGCCGTGCTTTTCGAGGAGCTCGTCATGCTTCCCCTGCTCGATTATGTGACCGTCTTTCATGACGAGAATCAGGTCTGCACTCATGATAGTTGAGAGACGGTGGGCTACTATGAACGTGGTCTTTCCCTGCATCAGCTTTTCAAACGAACGCTGAACACGGAATTCGGTCTTGGTGTCTATCGAGGAGGTCGCCTCATCTAAAATCAGCATCGGGGGCTTTGTGAGCATGACCCGGGTTATGCAAAGAAGCTGCTTCTGACCTGCTGAGAGGTTACCGCCATCCTCGCCAATCGGGGTGTCATAGCCCTGAGGCAGACGCCTGATGAAGCTGTCGGCATGGGTGGTTTTGGCGGCGGCTATCATCTCCTCGTCGGTTGAATCGGGCTTGCCAATCTTGAGATTGTCCCGGATTGTCCCCGACTTTAGCCATGTGTCCTGAAGAACCATACCATAGTTCTCACGGAGACTGTGGCGGGTTATGTCACGGATGTCCTCGCCCTCAACCGAAATACTGCCGCTGTCGACGTCGTAAAAGCGCATGAGGAGGTTGATTAATGTCGTCTTTCCGCAACCTGTAGGACCGACAATGGCGATCCTCTGACCGGCTTTGACAGAAAGATTGAAGTTTTCGATAAGGCTTATGTCGGGAGAATAGGAGAACGAAACGTCCTTAAGCTCGATATTGCCGCTTACGTCCGAAAGCTCCGGGAATCCCTCATCCGACGGCTGGGGCTCAGCCTCGATCAGCTCGAAGATTCTTCCGGCACATGCTATTGCGTTCTGGAGCTCGGTTATGACGCCGCTTATCTCATTAAAGGGCTTGGTGTACTGGTTGGCATAGCTTAGAATACAGGTGAGTCCGCCGACGGTGACAGTTCCTGCAACAACCGAAAGTGCGCCTGCAAGTCCCACTGCGGCATAGACAACTGCGTTTACAAAACGGGTCGACGGGTTGACGAGAGACGAATAGAAGATGGCTTTCGACGATGTTTCGGTAAGGTCGTCGTTTATCTTTTTGAAGCGGTCGTGGCTTCTTTCGGTGTAGTTATACGCCTTGACCGTCTTTGCGCCGCCTATCATCTCATCGATAAGTGCGGTCTGGCTTCCCCTTATCTCCGACTGCTTCTTGAAGAGATTATAGGTAGAAGTCGCCAAGAATCTTGCGACAAACAAAGACAAAGGCGTCAGAACCACTGCTATTATAGTTATCTTCCAGCTTATTGAGAGCATGAAGAGAAGTGTGCAGATGATGGTTGCAATGCCTGTGAAGAACTGCGTGAAGCCAAGGAGCAAGCCGTCGGCAAGCTGGTCGACATCGGAGATTACTCTTGACACCAAGTCGCCGTGAGGGTGGGAGTCGATATACTTAAGTGGCAGGCTTTCTATCTTCAGAAATGCTTTCTCTCTTAGGTCTCTTACCGTCTCATAGGTGATGCGGTTGTTGATGACGTTCATGATCCACTGTAACAAAGCCGCCACCAGAGCGGTTATAGCCGCTCTTACGAGAAAGCTGACAACCATCGCAAGATCTACGCCGTTTTCGGTGATATAGTCGATAGCGTCGCCGAAGAGAATCGGGACGTAGAGCGTGAGTATTACCGAAGCCGCCGCCAAAACTATCGAGAGAACAAGAAGAACACGGTATTTTTTCAGGAACACCAGAAGCTTCTTTATTGTCTGGGAAGCCGGTTGATTTGTCTGTACTTTCGATTTGCTACTCATATATAGCTCCCCTTTCCTACGAATTCTTTATCTGGGACTGATATAATTCCAGATATTCAGGGCAGCTCTCAAGGAGCTCTTCATGCGTCCCGAAGCCGACTGCGACGCCGTCCTCAAGCATAAGGACTCTGTCAGAGTGCATGACCGTTGAAACCCTCTGCGAAACAGTCAATACTGTCGGGTGGTAGTCAAGACCTGATATTGATTTTCTGAGTGCCGCATCGGTTGCAAAGTCAAGTGCGGATGAACTGTCGTCAAGAATCAGAATCTTCGGCTTCTTCACAAGTGCCCTTGCGATGGTGAGCCTTTGGGTCTGACCACCGGAGAGGTTCTTTCCGCCCTGCTCTATCATGCTGTCAAGCCCCTCAGGCTTTGCCTCTACGACGTTTTCCGCCTGAGCGTCCCTGATAGCTTCCATAATTTCATCATCAGTAGCATTCTCACTGCCGAAGCGAATATTATCTCTTATAGTTCCCGAGAAGAGGGAGGAGCGTTGCATCACTACTGCGACGTTGTTTCTGAGGGCTTCTTCGTCCCAGTCCCGGACATCTACGCCCTCTACTTTTACATAACCGTCAGTAGCGTCATAGAAACGGGGCACAAGACTGATAAGAGTGGTCTTTCCGCTACCGGTTGAGCCGATGATGCCAATCTTCTCGCCGTTTTTAATCTGGATATTGATATTCTCGAGCGAATCTGCCGAAGCTCCCGAATATCTGAACGAAACGTCGCTGAGCTCCACTGCGTATTCGCTCTCAGAAGTATTCTCGCCCTTATAGCTTCCGCTCTCCATTGAGGGCTGGATTTCCATTATCTCTTCGATTCTTCTGGCGCATGCAAGGCTCTTTGTGATGCTGATTATGAGGTTTGCCAGCTTCACGAGCTCGGTAAGGATCTGCGACATGTAATTATAAAGCGCAATCACAAGACCCTGTGTGAGGACACCGGTGCTGACCTTGATAGCTCCCGTGTAGATGAGAACCACTATTCCTATATTCACAATTGCATAGGTCATCGGGTTCATGACCGAAGAAATCTTCCCGACAAACTTCTGGGATTTCGCAAGTGCATTGTTCTTCTCGTTGAAATCCTTGGTTTCCTCTTCCTCCATGCAAAAAGCCCTTACAACTCTTGCGCCGGTTAAGTTCTCTTTCGTTCTGAGAAGCACTGCGTCAAGCTTTTTCTGGACGGCGGTATAGAGCGGAATAGTTCCCAGCATGATTCCGAAAACTACCACCGACAGAATCGGGATTACGGCAACAAAGATGAGTGCCGCCTTGACGTCGATGCGAAACGCCATGACCGTTGCGCCGAAAACGACCATCGGCGAGCGGATGAGAAGCCGAAGAGTCAGGTTGACGCCGGTCTGAATCTGGTTCAAGTCGCTTGTGAGGCGGGTGATGAGGGTCGAAGTGCCGAGCTTGTCAATCTCCGTAAACGACAGCGACTGGATGTGATCAAAAAGAGCCTGTCTCACTGCACCCGTGAAGCCGACCGAGGCTTTCGCCGAAAAGTACTGCGCCACAAGCGTGCTCGCAAGTCCGCAAGCCCCGAACAGCACAAGTACGCCGCACATCTTATAGATATACGGCTTGTCCCCTGCCGGGATTCCTGTGTCGATGATGTCAGCCACCACGAGCGGCACCAGAAGCTCAAACACAACCTCGATAATTTTAAACAACGGCGCACACACCGCCTGCAATTTATAGCCCTTGAAATATTTCAGAAGCTTTCGCATATAATCCTCCGATAACGAATGCCGTTCCATAACGAACGGCATTCCAGATATTTAGATTCTTACTCACTCTACACTGATAATGTAGTAGTACACCGGCTGACCGCCGTTGATGACGTTGATGTCAAGTCTGGTGCCGAACTTTTCTTCAAGCTTTGCCCGGAGTGCTTCTGCCTCCGACTCCTTGACGTCCTTGCCGTAGATGACGGAGATGAATTCGCTGTCCGGCTTTATGAGACGCTTGGTGAGGCGATATGCAGCCTTGACTGCATCCTTTTCGACGAGCGAAAGCTTGCCGTTGTCCATGGCGAGGATTTCGCCCTGATGGATTTCAACGCCGTCAAATTCGCTGTCACGAGCCGCAAAGGTTACCTGTCCGGTCTGGACCCTCTCGAAAGCCTTGGTCATCTCGGTGCTGTTGGTTTTATAATCGGCTGTCGGATCGAATGCAAGGAGTGCAGAAAGACCCTGTGGAATGGTTCTCGTCTGGAGGACGCAGACCTTTCTGTCGGCAAGCTTTACAGCCTGCTCAGCCGCCATGATGATGTTCTTGTTGTTAGGGAGAACGAAGACGGTTCTTGCGGGAGTCGACTGGATTGCCGCCAATATATCCTCGGTGGACGGGTTCATCGTCTGACCGCCTCTGACTATGCAGTCAGCACCGGCATCCTTGAACATAGCTTCAATTCCCTCGCCGGTTGCGACGGCTACAAAGCCGTAGTCCTTCTCGGGAGGAACGGACTTATAAACCTTGTTCGAGCTCGAAACGGTGACTTTCTTTTTCTCGTCCTTCTTTGCCTCATGCTGATAGCGCATGTTCTCAATCTTCGGAAGCGTCATAGAGCCGAATTCAAGACCCTTTTCGACCGCAAGACCGGGATTGTTGGTGTGAACGTGAACCTTTATAATCTCGTCGTCCTCGACAACCACGACGCAATCGCCGATTGATTCTAAGTATGCCCTGAGTTTGAGTGCTCCGCCCTCAGCTTTTACGTCTTTTTTGACTATGTATTCGGTGCAGTAGGTGTAGTGAATCTCGTCCTCAAAGCTTCCGACTACAGATGCATAGGTTTCGATTGTGACCGCCTCCGCTTGCTTTTTCTGCGACTCGTCCGGGACAATTCCCTCGCCCTTGAATACCTTGAGCATTGCTCTGAAAATCATGCAGAGTCCCTTGCCGCCTGCGTCCACGACTCCGGCTTTCTTGAGTGTAGGAAGAAGGTCAGGCGTGGTGTCGAGGACTCTTTCAGCCTCAATGCAGACCTGCTCCCAATAGGAAACGAGGTCGGTTTCAACGCCGGCAAGCTCTCTTGCTCTGACTGACGCAAGCCGGGCAACAGTTAAAATAGTTCCCTCTGTAGGCTTCATTACCGCCTTGTAGGCTCTCTCGACGCCCTTTTCAAGCGACTGGGTCATAAGCTCGATGTCGGCTGTTTCCTGCCCCGAAAGTGCCTTGTCAAAGCCCTTGAAAAGAAGCGATGTGATGACTCCCGAGTTTCCACGTGCTCCCCTTAAAAGTCCCGAAGCCATGACTTTGGCAACCTGTGAAACGGTTACGTCATCCGCCATCAGCTCAAGCTCTTTTTTAGCGTTTGAAAGGGTCATCGACATGTTTGTGCCGGTGTCGCCGTCAGGGACGGGGAAGACATTCAGCTCATCGATGGATTTTTTGTTGTTTGAAATGCAGTTTGAGGCACTTATAAAAGCGTCCCTCAGCATACTACCTGTTATCATTGTTCAGTACCAATCCTTTTTTTGTATAATCACGAGCCTCACGACTCCATCCCGTCAACATAGACGTTTATCTTCTTTACCTCGATGCCTGTCTCGCTTTCGACTACGTAGCGGACCTTGTTCACGATGCTGTCAACAATAGCGTTCACGTTGATGCCGTAGGTGACGCAGATGTGCAGGTCGATGGACATCTTGTTCTGATTCTCTTTGTCTTTTCTTGCGGGGGTGTAGATTCTGACGCCATTGTCGATTCCGCCCAAGCCTAAAAGATTGGTTCTGACGCCCTGCCTTGCTCCTACCGGGCTCATCCTCACAACGCCGAAGCAGCTTGTTGCGGCGTGCCCGATGAGCGACATGAGATAGGAATCGGTTATCGTTATCGCTCCCAAATGGTTCTCAATCTTTATCATTAAAAAGTACCATCCCTTTCATCAGGATTTTTCGAAAGCCCGGGGATTTCTCCCCGAAGCCGCATTTACTCATTATACAAAGCTATGATACCACATTCTAATGACGATTTCAAGAGTATTTCGCCCGAAATTTCACCGGAGGATGAAAATAACGGCAGCTTCGCACTGCTGTCCGCAGAATATATGTCGTTATAGAAATCTATCAAGCCAACCTTTGCGCCTGCCGTGTTGAGAATCCCCACAAGCTTTTCCGACTCTGTTTCAAGAAGCTTTTCGCTTTCTGCGAACGCCACCGGAGTGCCCATATAGATGTCCGGACTGTGCCAGAGATAGTCAAGATACGGCTCAATATTCTCTTTTCCCGAGAAAACAATCAGCTCTACATCGCCCGTGAAGACCTCTTTTCCGGTTTCAAGCGCAAGCTTTTCCTCCGCTTCGGAAAGAGAATCGCAGGAAAAAGTGTAGATTTCAATCTCGTTCTCAGGCGAAAATGTCTGATAGGTGATGCTGTCGTCTCCGATTCCTATCGCCGTCACAACGATCCGCTTCTGAATATCGGTGCTCCGGCAACCGGTAAGAAGAAGCATTGATATAACTATTGCAACGATTTTACGCATCTACGCACTCCCCTTTCTATCATCAGCACAAGCGGCAGAATTACACCCAAGAGGAGTATTCCTGCTGTTTTTATCAGGATGGCTACTTCTCCGTTAAAATCAGAATTTGCACGATATGCAAATATTGCGGCGACTATGGTGACTATCATGGCAGAAAAGGTGCGCTTACCGTTTTTCACGCCGCCGGTCGCTATAAAAAGATATACCCCGCAGACCAGCACGGCATTCATGCACCAGACGAACATGTTTACGGCGTTGAAGCTCCGGACAAATACCGTTCTTGCATATGCTCCGAGCGAAAGAAGCGGATAGCCAAGGATGTCGGAGAACCTGCCGAGTACAAGTATTATCAGCAGTACAAGCACCTCGAGCATTACGAGCTTGGTTATGAGGTATCCCGCCGCCGCTTTCTTTGCGCCGTCTTTTGAGCTGTTCAGGTGAACTCCCAAGACAACCAGCATCGGAAGCCACCAGCTCGAAGAGAGGTCTCTTACAGCATAGTCGAGAATCGCCGGGAAGTCGTTCCCGGTTATGGGGGTGAGATTTTCCGGATGAAAAGTGCCCTCACTGACAGATGCCATCGAGACAAAGAGAGCAATGAAAATCCAGAAGACGACAGTTCCCGCTCTGGCGAGGGCTTCTATTCCCAAGTGTGCACAGTATGCGGCGGCAAGAGCAAGAATCACGATAACTGCAACCGGGCTTATGACACGCTGAAACTCGCTGCGCATGAATTCGGCGATATACTTGACAGTTCCGGTTGCGATATAGAGAAAATATAGGCTATAAAGAGCCCTCAGGAACGTATAGAGCCTCCTTGAACCGTGGGAAAGCTCAGCTATAATATCACTTCCACTATCAATCAGAATCAGTGCCGGGAGCGAGAGTGCGGCTTCGATGAGGGTCGTCACCAATAGCGTAGGCATCATGAAAGTTCCGGCGGAAAAGTCTTCAGAATGAAAGACCATCGTGTGCATAATCCGGGCAAGGATGAGGAGGATGAACATCTGCCCGGGGCTTATCCTTACCTTAGGTTTCATTATTACCTCCCGAGCCGTTAAGGCTTTCTACTGTAATTTTCTGCTTCTGCATCTTTCTATAGCCCGCTCTTAAAAGTAAGTCACGGGTTGCTTTCAGAGTGAACGGTGCTATTGGCGAAAGATACGGGACACTGAGGCAGTCGCCGGCTGAGGCGTTCACAAGTATCACAAGCGAAAATACTGCCATCCCGAAAAAGCCTGCCAAGCCCCCGGCGAAAACTCCGATATACCGAAGTATAGTCAGCTGGGGGTTGAGGCTCGGGAGGACGAAAGAGCATGTTGCGGTGATTCCGATTATGATGAGTAGTGGCGAGGAGATTAGCCCGCTTGTGACTGCGGCGTCGCCTATCACGAGCCCTCCCACAATCGAGACTGCACCACCGACGGCTTTCGGAAGCCGGAGTCCCGCCTCACGCATAATCTCGAAGAGCGTCACGACAATGAGCATTTCGAGCATGAGCGGAAACGGGGTGTCCTCCTCGGAGGCGATTAAGTTCGTGAGTATTGTCTTTGCCAAGATTTCCGGATGGTGAATCGTTGCGGCGAGATATATTCCCGGGAGGAAACCAGCCATAAGGAATGAGAGATAGCGAAGAAGCCTCTGCAGGAATGCAAAATACGGCTTCTCCTCATAATCGTCGACCGCCTGAAAATTCTCCATAAAAAGTGCAGGGCAGACGACTGCAAACGGCACGCCGTCTACAAGAACTGCAATTCTTCCCTCGTTAATCTTCGCCGCCAAAACATCCGGTCTTTCGGTTGTAGAACAGCCGGAGAAGAACGAGCCCGGATTATTCGACAGAAACGGCTCGAGGCAGCCAGTGCCTGATATGACATCAAGCTTGATTTTGCCAAGGCAGGATTTTACTTCCCCCACAAGGCTTTCGGGAGCTTTCCCGGAGATATAGACGATGCATAATTCGGTCTGGCTTATTTCGCCGGCTTTCATTGTCTCAAAGCGAAGCTTGGGGCTCTTTAAGCGGCGACGAATAAGAGACATGCTGGTTTTTAAGTTGTCGGAAAGAGCCTCCATACAGCCTTTCAGGTTGTTCTCGGTCGACGGCTCGGAGATGCTTCTTGTTTTGAAGCCCTGTGCGCCGAATGCCACTCCCCTCTTCTCGCCGTTTATGAGGACAACTGCAAAGCCGGAGCAAAGTCTCTGTGAAATGTCAGAATAGGTTCTCACCGGCTTACTTTCTGTCGAGAACAAGCCCTTTCGCATGAGGAAGCTATAAATATCCGACGGCTGAGCTAAAAGCTTTTTGAAATCCATCAGCGGAGAAAAGAGCATTTTTGAGAGGTCGGCACTTGATGTCATCCCCTCAAGAGTCAGGACGGCGCATTTTATCCCCGACGCTTCAAATCTGACTATGTTCAGATCATCAGAGCTTCCGAAAAGCTCACGGATTCCTAAGATCGTCCGCTCAAGATTTTCGCTTATATTCATTTCATCACCCTTTCTTTTCGGATAGTTTTTGCATAGATGTCCCGGATATTCGGGTGCGTTCCGGCAAAAATATACTCAGAACCAAAGAAAGGACAAAGAAATGCTGATAGTTTTCATAAGGGGAATCATAGTTTATTTTCTCGTGATATTCGCCACCCGTGTTATGGGAAAGAGGCAATTAGGTGAACTCTCGCCGTCCGAGCTTGTCATCACAATTCTTATTTCGAACATAGCCACCCTTGCGATGGAAGACCCGGAGGCTTCGCTTATAACAGGAGTTGTGCCGATCTTAACCCTTGTCTGCCTCGACATTCTTGCTTCTTTTGCGGCACTCAAATCAAGAAAGCTCAGGCATATCATCTCCGGCAGACCAAAGGTCATCATCTCAGGAGGAAAGCTGAACCAATCGGTCATGAAAGAGCTTCGGTTCACGGTTGACGACGTCTGTTCAGCACTCAGAAACAGCGGAGTTTTCGACATTGATGAAGTTCAGTATGCGGTTGTTGAGACGACGGGGACTATCAGCGTTCTCTTGAAAGCCCCCAACCGACCGGTCACTCCGGAAACTCTTTCTACGCCTGAAACAACCAGCGATCCGCCTCAGGTGCTTATTTCCGACGGCGACATCATCGCAAGCGGAATGAACGGGGCAGGGCTTGACGAAAAGGAGCTCCGAAAAGAGCTGAAAAGAAAGCACCTTGAACCGTCGGAGGTTCTTCTTTGCATGATACGACCGGACAAAAGCCTCTATATAATACCGAAGGAGACTGGAAAGTGAAACGGATTCTTATCAGCATTATAATCATCGCCCTTATCGTTGCGGCAGGGTGCTTCGCCATCGCAGGAATTGAGGCGGAGAACACAAAAATCTATGGTGCTATCGAGGAGGTTCTGAATTCCGGCACAGATGAAGAGGCAGAAGAGGCTCTTGACGAGCTTGAAGAAGCGTTCCGGAAATATTCGAAGAGGCTTTCCTGCATTGTCGATGAGGATATTTTGGAGGAGATGGAGGGAGCGGTTTACATGCTTAAGCCAATGTTTGAGTCGAGCTCGGACGAATTCACAGCGCAATTGGAGCTTGTCAGGTCCTATGCGAAAAGAATTCTGGATCGTGAGATTCCCAGCCTCGGGAGGATACTATAGGCGAAAAAATGGCATGAAACCGGGATTTTTCTGTTGCAAAAGTCACGAAAATGTGCTATAATTATTGCAGGATATATTTCAAAGCACATTGACCTACTCTATGGAAGGGGAGACTATCATGAAATGCCCGTTCTGCGGTTATGACGACACCAAGGTTATCGATTCACGCCCGAGCGACGAGAAGATCCGCCGCCGCCGTGAGTGCACCCAATGCGGCAGGAGGTTCACGACCTACGAGGTTGTGGAGCGTCCGGTTCTGATGGTCATCAAAAAGGATGGCAGCTATGAGCCGTTCATCCGTGAAAAGGTCATCGTCGGCATCACATCAGCCACCAAGAAGCGTGCCGTCAGTCCCGAAACCATCGAGCACATCGTCGACGAAATCGAGAACCGCCTCGCAAACGAGATGCGTAACGAAATCACGACCGCCGAAATCGGCGACAGCGTCCTGAGTGCCCTCAAGGACATCGACCTTGTTGCCTACGTCCGCTTTGCGTCTATTTACAAAGAGTTTGACGACCCGGAAAGCTTCGTTAAGATTATAACGGAGCTGAATGAAAAGTAATACACTTCCCGCAGTTGATTCTGCGGGATTTTTTTAGTGGAAAGTGTTGACATGTCGGGGACGTTTCGTTATAATATCTGTAGAAGCTTTTAGGAATGCTTCTTAAAAATGATTTTACATGAAAGGATGACTTTAAATGAAATATGTATGTTCAGTATGCGGATATGTTTATGATGAGGAGCTTGGAGATCCCGACAACGGAATAGCTCCCGGCACCAAGTTTGAAGACCTCCCCGATGATTTCGAGTGCCCTCTTTGCGGAGTTGGCAAGGATATGTTTGAGGCTGAATAACCATGTATTGCATAAGAAATGTAACCCCTGACCTTCTCTGGGTCGGGGCGGATGACAGACGGCTCGCTATGTTTGAGGGAGTCTATTCTGTGCCGGATGGGGTTTCTTATAATTCTTATCTGCTCTTAGATGAGAAAACGGTGCTCTTTGACACCGTTGATCATGCTGTTGAAAAGGTTTTTCTTGAGAACGTCGAACACGGCTTGGGAGATAGATCTCTCGACTACCTCGTGATTCACCATATGGAGCCTGACCATTCGGCTACCTTAAAGGCGATTCTCTCGATCTATCCCGACGTGACTGTTGTCTGCAACAAGAAGATTCAGGGAATGATAAATCAGTTCTTCGGCGAAGATGTCGTTAAGAACTATCACCTTGTCGGCGAGGGCGACACTCTCGAGACAGGTAAGCACAAGCTCACATTCCTGATGGCTCCGATGGTTCACTGGCCAGAAGTCATGGTGAGCTATGATTCCACCGACAAGATCTTATTCTCAGCGGACGCTTTCGGCACCTTCGGTGCTCTCAACGGCGCACTCTTTGCCGATGAGGTCGACTTCTTCGGGGATTATCTCGGCGAGTCGAGAAGATATTATGCCAACATCGTCGGAAAGTACGGCACTCAGGTTCAGGCTCTTCTCAAGAAAGCCGCCACTGTCGACATCCAGCTTCTTTGCCCGCTTCACGGCTTTGTGTGGAGAAGAAATATAGGCGACTATGTTGAAAAGTACCAGCAGTGGTCACGCTATGAGCCGGAGGTCACAGGCGTCATGATCGCCTATGCTTCCGTATACGGCAACACCGAAAATGCCGCCAATATCTTGGCTTGCAAATTAAGAGACAAGGGCATCAAAACCAAGATGTTTGACGTTTCCGTTACCGCTTCCTCTGAAATAGTTGCGGCGGCGTTTGAATACAGCCACCTTGTTTTCGCTTCTACAACCTACAATGCGGGAATTTTCATCAGCATGGACGAGCTTCTTCGGGACATCGCTTCCCACAACCTGCAGAACCGCACAGTTGCTTTCATCGAAAACGGCTCTTGGGCTGCTACGAGCGGAAAGCTGATGCGTGAGATAATCGGCGGACTCAAGAACATGAACATCCTTGAGAGCACCGTTTCGATAAAGTCTTCTCTTAAAGAAAGCCAGCTTGGTGAAATCGATGTGCTGGTTGACGCCATTGCGGAGACTATCCCATCTTCGGCTGCTCCCGTTACCACGGAAAGCTCAACGGAAGCTACCGTCGACAAGAAAGCCCTCAACAAGCTGAGCTATGGGCTCTTCATCCTCACTGCGAAAGAGGGCGAAAAAGACAACGGCTGCATCATCAACACCGTTACACAGGTTGCGAGCAGTCCGCTTACAATTTCGATTTCCGTCAGCAAGAGTAATCTCACTCACGATATGATTCTGAGGTCCGGGAAGTTCAACGTCTCTGTTCTGACAGAGGAGACCCCGTTCAGCGTCTTCGAGCATTTTGGCATGAAATCCGGCAAAGACATCGACAAATTCGCTGATTGCGAGACAGACGTAAGAAGCGCAAACGGCTTGAAATACGTCCCGAAGTATGCAAACGCTTTCATGAGCGCAGAGGTTGTCGACGCCAAAGACTCAGGCAGTCACACCCTCTTCACGGCGACCGTCACCGAAGCGGAGATTCTCTCCGACAAGCCGTCGGTCACTTACGACTACTACCACAAGCACATCAAGCCCAAGCCCGCACCTGTTGATCAGAAGAAAAAAGGCTGGGTCTGCAAGATTTGCGGCTACGTCTACGAGGGCGACGAGCTCCCCGAAGACTTCATCTGCCCACTGTGTAAGCATGGGGTGGAAGATTTTGAACCACTGTAACCCATTATCGACTCCGGTGGCTGATGCCGCCTACGTCGATGCGCCGACTGCGTCGGCGCACCCCTCAGTCAGCCCTGCGGGCTGCCAGCTCCCCTTGTCAGGGGAGCCTTTTTGTATTCTTTCAAAAGTTTGTTAGAAAAATAAAAAGCCTCCCCTGAAAGGGGAGGGGGACCGCCGACGAAGTCGGTGGTGGAGGGGTCTGCGAGCCCGCAGGGCGAGCAGTGTTGGCAATGCCTCAAAAGAGCTCAGTACGGACTCTCGAACTCCGCTTCTGCTTTTCTGACCGCTTCTTCGAGGGTCATTCCGGTGAAGTTCTGGGCTCCTAAGTATCTGCCCGACTTCTTATCGTCTACGAATACGCCGACTACTGCGCCGGGGATGGCACTCTCGGGGGCGTTCGGGGCGTGAGGACCGCCGAGGTCGGTTCTGCACCAGCCGGGGTCAGTGAGATTTATCATGACGTCCGTTCCCTGAAGCTTTGAACCGAGGTCGATTGTCACCTTGTCAAGAGCAGCCTTGCTGGCGGAATAGCCTGCCTGCTCCGGCTCGAGGCGGATGCCGCTTGTCGTGTTCAGGATTCGCCCGAAGCCCCGCTCAATCATCTTCGGCAGGAAGTGATAGCAGATCATGATGGGCGAAACTGTGTTGATAAGAAAGCTTTCAGTGTAGTCTGACACCGGAGTTTTATAGTAGTCCACACGGTAAGCTATCTGGAGTCCGGCATTATTGAGGATGATGTCGACCGGTGTGCCCTTTTCATCTATCTCCCTCAGCATAGCTTCAACTTCATCAGGCTTTGAAAGCTCCGCAAAGACGGAGTATGCCTCCACGCCGAGGGCTCTGACTTCTTCCAAGAGCCCCGCCGTGTGCTCCGGCTTCCTGCTGTGAAGTATGAGGTTACAGCCCTGCTCAGCCATGAATAGTGCGACAAGTCTGCCGATTCCCCGGCTCGAACCGGTAATGAGTGCCCAGCGATTTTTTACATTTACCATCCAAAAAACTCCTCTCAAATATCTGTAATGATGCCGCTTTCGGCGATTATATCTTTGTTTCCGGCGATTACTGAAGTCTTTTCAAGGGACAGGGCGATTTCCTTGCCGGAAAAATCAACGAAGCTTCCGCCGCTTTCCCTGAGAATAAGCGACGCCGCCGCATAGTCCCATGGCGAGAGGGTTGCCTCGAAATAGAGCCCTGCCCTGCCGCATGCGACGTGGCAGATGTCGAGAGCCGCTGAGCCCATCCGGCGAACGTCCTGACACTTCCCGAAAATCCTCCGGACGAGACTGAATGTCAGATCTCCTAACTCCGGATTATATGGAGCTGTGCCGAAGAGGACGATTGAGTTTTTAAGGGGCGCATCGCTCACGTGAATCGGCTTGCCGTTCAGGTATGCTCCCTCGCCGGCTTTTGCCTCGAAAAATTCATTTGCAGCAGGATCATAAACTGCGCCATAAAAGGGCTTGCCCGACTTATACCAAGCGACCGAAATTGCGCAGTTGCCCATCTTGTGAATGAAATTGGTAGTCCCATCAATCGGGTCGATGATGAAAGTGTCCTCGGCACTGAGGTCTCCCCGGTCAGCCATCTCCTCAGAAACAAACTGCGCCCCGGGAACGCTCTCCGAAATGTCGGCAACAAGCCTTTCCTGCACCAGCCGGTCATACCGGGTAACAAGGTCACGAGCCGAGCTTTTCTCGGTTATCTGCAGCTCATTCCCAGCCGCCGAGAGGATTATCTCGCCCAAGGAGAGGATGGATTGGCGGAGGGAGGGGATTGTGGGGGTAAGGGTCATAAATTTTCTCCGATATTTCCTAGATTATAATTTATTGCTCTCAAGCATCTTTTTTACTTCTTTATCAAAATCAGAAGTAATCTTTTGCGTTTTATTGAATTCGATATATTCCTCTTCTGCCTTTGCCTTGGCTTCTTTTGCAGAAACTCTGCCCTTGTCTTTCAGAATATCGAACCTACGAAATGACAGAAATTCATTGACGCTCGCTGCAAATTCCTCCATCGTAAAAGTGTTTTCATTTTCAATCAGATCTTCTATGTAGTCAAAATAACCGCTGACTGCACGTTCCAAGCGGCGGATTTGTCTTTCGTCAAGATAGTTTTTTGCTATAGACACATCGGATTTCAGAATCCTGCCGTCAGGCGAGTTCTTCCATGTTGTAAGACCCATATTTTCTTTGTTTCTGTCAGCATGAGTATATACAATTTCAGCCGCAGTCTGACCTACAATGGCATAATGGAACTTGTTCTGTACCATAGCGTAAAAGTCTTGCGTTATCTTTGAATCCTCATCATAGTCGATACTGCATTCGGCAAAAATATCGGTAATCTGTTGCCAGATACGGCGTTCGCTCGCACGAATAGAACGAACTCTCTCCAGTAACTCTCTGAAGTAATCCTCTCCAAAAACTGTTCTTCCTTGCTTCAGGCGGTCGTCATCAAGCACGAATCCCTTTGTCATGTATTCTTTCAGGATTCCTGTTGCCCAGATGCGGAAACGTGTAGCTCTGCGGGAATTCACACGATACCCCACGGAAATAATGGCGTCGAGATTATAATAGTCTACTTGTCTTCTTACACTCCTGTTTCCTTCCGCCTGAACACTTTCCATTTTGGAAACAGTTCGCTCTCTGACAAGCTCACCCTCCTCATAGATGTTTGACAGATGCTTTGAAATAGCAGGAACCTCAACGCCAAAAAGCTCTGCCATGGCTCTTTGCGTGAGCCAGATGGTTTCATCCTTTATGACTGCGTTGACGGACACGTCTTCTTCTGCCGATTTATAAATCAAAAACTGCATCTCGCTATCCATATATACCTCAATCTTTCCCCACCATCTCCAGCATCTGAGCGGGGTTATCTGCAGCTTTTACCTTGTCGGAGGCGTAGATGATGGTGCCGGTTTCGTCTATAAGATAGGTCGTGCGGACGACGCCCATTGTGACTTTGCCGTAGTTTTTCTTCTCTTTCCAGACGTCATAAGCCTCGATGCAGGTCTTGTCCATGTCCGAAAGAAGCGTGAACGGGAGCGAATAGTTCTCCTCAAACCTCTTGTGCGATGAAACGCTGTCCTTACTCACGCCAACAATCTCGACGCCGAGCTCCTGAAACTGCGAATAACGCTCCGCAAAGCCGACAGCCTGCTTGGTGCAACCGGGGGTGTTGTCCTTTGGATAGAAATAGAGGATGAGCTTTTTGCCCTTGTACTCATCGAGGGTGTGAATACCCCCGTTCTGGTCGGGGAGGGAGAAGGTGGGGGATTTTGAAGTTATGGGTAACATGGTGGTGGCTCCAATCTTAAGTATCAAGTATTATCAAAGGTAGTATAGCACAAAACCAAGGTGTTTTCAATCTTAGAAACCCACAATTAGGACATTTCTCCGCCCTATCCGAAATCTGACTTCCGCACTCAGGACACCTTATCAGCACTTCAAGCCACCTCAGGCTGATTCATTTTCTTCCTAAAGTCCAAGCTTTTCCATGTATGTTTTCGCTCTGGTGAGTCGGTTGCCATTACGCGTTCATCTTCTTTAATACTGTTTTGGCGACCAAAAAATGCAGAATCTATGTTGATTTTTTTAGCAGTTAATGTTATAATAAATTTGTGCGTATCTTTACTTTCTCAACCTATAGGGAGGATATTATGAGTAAAAATAACAGTTTATATGATTTTTTGAATAGTCCTGCATTTGAATCCTTGCAAAAATTAGAAACATCAGGTGCGTTTGCAACTGCAAGAGAGCTGCAAAATATACTTGAAAGCATAAATCCATCATTGATCAGTGCTGAAACAGTCGAAATAGAATTTCTGAAAGCAATTGCACCCATCTCTGACGCAGTTAATTCGATCTACCGTACTTATGCGCCGATTTTCGAACAAGTAAGTTCATTCGACAACTTGTATATCAAAAATATCATATCCGAAATCAGGGATAATGCACCGGTTATAAGTACTTTATCGGAACTGAACTTTTCTGGTATTGTAAATACCATCGATTATCTTCCTCAAGGTGACGCTTTTAACGATATGATGGCTGATGGCTTTTCAGCCACTGTCGCCGAGAGTTTGTACGAAAACGGCGAGATAACGCAGGACGACATCAACGAGGAAATCACAGAGATTATCCATAAAAAGCAGTTTTCGCCCAAAGCCGAGTGGGATAAGATCAAAAAGAGCAAGTGGTATCTAGCCATCAGGATTGTGGTTGCTATTATTACATTCTTATGTAAACCTGTTGTTGAATACACCGGCGACAAGGTTCTTGACAGTGTTGGCATCACAAAGTTCTGGGAAGAATCAGGTGTGTATGATTTGATCGATTCAATATTAGATAACGCAGAAGAATGCGATGAGCCCGAAACTGAAGCCAACACAACAGATAGGGAAATCAGTACCATTGCAGGTCGAAAGCGTGAGAATTCGCTCAATCAAGTCGAAGATGTCCACGAATTTCTGACTGCTATTCCGCAAGATGACCGCATAAAAAATACGCCACATGATGAATGACTTTTCCCATCAACTTCAGATCGCTCAGCCCAATCAGATATGTGCCTTTCAGTTCAAGCCTGCTTTGCATGGCAAGTAATTCAGCTTGGTTGCTGATAGCGTATGGCAGATGCGTGGATAGACTAGCTCTGTTGTATAAATTTGAGGTTATTCCCACTCGCTGCCCAAAGCAAAACTTAACGCTTTTTGTTTAGGAAATATGTTTCGTGGTCTTCAGGCTGTCTTGATTATCCGTATTGTCTCCCGTACGGGAGTTAAGTTATCGTATTCATATCGGTCTGATAAGTATGATGGTGTCTGTGTTGCAATGGTTGAAGTGTGCTGTTTATCTTTGCTTGGATTATAACATATTTGTGGTTGGGGCGCAAGGGTTTTGAGGGATTTTAATATCGTCGCTAAACCTAATACCTTACAGGTATTTGAGACTGCACAATCTCTACATCATCACTAACGCCAAAGCTTCTGAGCATAGCCTGCACATTATCTTTCATGTTCTCAAAGTTATATGTTGGCGAAAGTGCAATAGATTTTATACACGGCAAGTCAAAGGATAAATCTATGTATGGCATATAAAAGTTGTTGCGACTTATGTATTCCACTTTCTTATCTTTTAGTGCCTCAAACGTTCCGCCCTCATTGTATAAGCTAACAGCCAAACGATATTCATGTTCAAAAGAAAAACAATCCGCTTTGAAGAAAGTTCCCGCTAAGACGATACGATCTAAAACTCTCTTAAATAACTTTGCAGCCTTTCTATTGTACAGAGGAATATCAGGCGTTTCTCTACCAACTAATCTTTCATACTCAGCTACATAACCTTTGATTATCTCAATCTGCTTCGCTTTATCATACACAACAGTACCGCCAAGCACAAATCGTTGACCTTCGTCAACCCTATCTGAACGTTGTATCTTTTTATCTATGGATTTTGCGAGCTCATCTGAATTAAACCCAATATTTACTCCTTGCAACTCATTGTTTTTAGTATAATAATTCCACATAGGTAAACAATCATTGTCCAACGAGAATGAGCATTGATACACCTTGTACCTATCATCTTTAAAGTCTTTCAAATAATCTTGGCAATCGTTCTTTATTCTATCCTTGTTAGGTGCGAGCCTTGAGTCATCAGATATGATTTCATCTAAGTTGTCTATAACCAGATTCAGAGTATATATCCCCTCTGTTTTATCGTTTAAGTAAAATCTGTCTGAAAATCGCAAGGACTGATTTCGCAATATTGAAAGCAAGACATCTTGTGAAGTGTAATGGTATATCATTTTACTTTCAGAATTGTACAATTCTTTCAGCCACCCATTACTCATCTTGCAAAAGTCATCCATAAAATAATACTCAATGCTCATTTTTCACCTCAAATTCAATCACACAATTTTATAAAGAACCCAGTTCTCCATCTTCTTCCCCCATCTGCTCCTCCAGTAACTTTTTCAAATCCTCCTTACTCGGCAGGACGGTTTCATACTTACTCGCAAATATCTGCGAGTTGTCTTCCGGCAGGGTCATCTCTACGACGGCATTATTCTTATCCTTACAGAGAATAATACCTATCGTCGGGTTCTCGTCCGGGAGCTTCACCTTGCGGTCGTAATAGTTCACATACATCTGCATCTGCCCAATGTCTTGATGCTTCAGCTCGCCGATTTTCAAATCGAACAGGACGAAGCTTCTGAGAAGTCGGTTATAGAATACCAAGTCCACGATGAAATGCTCCTCGTTGAAGGTGAACCGCTGTTGACGACCGACAAACGCGAAGCCGGTGCCGAGTTCCAGAAGGAACTGTTGCAAGTGGTCAATCAGGCGGGTTTCAAGCTCCGTCTCCGAGTATTCGGGCAATTCCGGCAGTCCGAGAAATTCAAGCACATACGGGTCTTTGATTGCATCCTGCACAGTCTCGATTTTTTGACCTTCCGTTGACAGGCGATAAACCTTGTCCTTGTCGGTACTCAAAGCAAGCCTTTCGTACAGCGAGCTGTTATACTGGCGTTTCAGCTCCGAGAGGCTCCAATCGTTCTTTACGGCTTCGATTTCGTAAAAATGCCGTTCGTCGGTGTTCTTGATTCTCATCAGCATCAGATAGTGCGACCAACTGAGGAAGAATTTCCGCCCGTCAACCGTTGATGGAAGATTTTTGAATTGGTCAGATAGTGTCTGACCAATTTGGTCGTTTGTAAACGTGAGATAGAACTGCCTCATTTGCTTGAGATTTGTCAGAGAAAATCCCTTGCCATAAATTCCCGTGAGATATTCGGAAAGCTCTTTCAAGAGATACTTTCCGTAGCTCGCCCTGTCGGCACCGTTTTGTTCTTCCTCCACGATTCTCCGCCCGATTTCATAATAGGCATAGACCATCGAGAGATTGACGGCTGTCTTGACGTTCTTCCTTGCCGAGGCAAGGACGTCGGAGATATTTTTAAGAAATTCTTCGTTTGTATGTCTTGTGTCTAAGTCGTTCATTTTATTCTCCTATCTGGATGTTTTGAAACTTCTCACTCCATCCCCTAATAGTCCCCTCCACAAACTCAATCTACAGTCGTAAGAAAATCACCATAAGAACCCAACTTATGTATACAGCCATTCTTTACAATAGTCATTTACAGCTTTCTTAAAGTCTTTTAGCTTTTTATCATATCCACGGTGAGCTGTAATAAGCTGACTAACACTCATCTCATTGCATACAAGTAGCTCTTTAACTGATAGCTTAAAAGATTGTATCATTTGTTCAGCTATAAAATCTTGCGGATTATCATATCCCTCATATTCGCCTGCACAGTAACTAAGCAATACTTCCTCATACCATTTTCGAATCAATTTTTTCATGCGGTCATGGATGACAGCCATTGAGTTAAGGACACTACTTGCCTTAGTTTCAAATCCATCATCCGTCAATATTTCAAATTTTCCGGATGCATGAGCCATTTCATTTCTGGTGTCAACCAAAATTCCGACATTCGCTATCTGAGAATTATCCAACTCAATGATTTTAAATAGCTTTGCAATGTCTTTTTCTGGCATTAAACTATATGCAAAAATAGACTCTGCATCCTCAATTTTTAAGTCTCTATCCCTTCCATTATAAGCACGAGCAAATACTATAGCATCCCTATACCTTTCCGGCTCTATCTGGCTTATTTTCCACGCTGTACAGTAGATGTAGGTCATATAGAGGAGATGAACGCCAAAGTATGCGAATTGATATTGACCATATTTATAATTCACCGCCACTAGATTAGTAACATTTTGAATATAGCCTGCTACATCTTCTTCGTCTATCGGACTAATCGGAAGAAAGTTGAGTATTTCCTGTAAATGAGGCACTTCCTCATAGTCAACTTCTTCTGGCATCTTCACTCACCCCATATTTCTTTAACTCGATTCTCTATCTTAGCACGAAAAACTTCGATAAGCTTCTTTGAGGGTTCAATCAGGGATTGCTCATAATGCAATTGTTCGATTAAAGAGTTTTGTTCTTCTATAGGTATCTTGTATATGGGCAAATGCATCAAATATTCCGTGTCTACACGTGGGAGTTGACCTCCGCTAATACCGTTCATAACCGAGCTGTTGAATTCATCACTTCTGAGTAAAACGCTATATAACTCTGATTCCAAGCTACTATCCTTAGCACGGAGAACAATAATGTCTGTTGAACAAATACCATCAACATCAGAAAAAGCAACCTTATTTAGGGCTGGTCTTAATTTTCCGAATAAGATATCGCCTTTCTTAAAGACTCTCTTAATGCTTTTTATTGCGTTCATTTCGCACTCGAACTGTCCGATCAAATTTCCTGTATTAGATTCAATATTCTCTAGTCCAATATATACAACTTTTCCTGATTGCTCAAATGGATTAACAGTGTCGGAGACAGCCTCAAACAAATCACCCAAACAAACAGACTTCCAATTATTTTTTGGAGCAAGTCTCGCCCTATAACTTGACACAATACTCTGAGCACCAGCTATGACTTGCTGATACCCATCAAGCTCTGCAACTATTTGACGTTGAATTTCGATAGAGGGCAAAGGAATACCCTGTTCTAAAACCTCCCTACTAGATATTGACGGCGGATTTGAAAGAGATGCCCACTTTGAAATATCAATTGCATTCATCATATAAAATAAATACCGTGACAAAACCCTTTCTCCGCATACAATTCCCATAACATTATTGTCAAAGAGAGCTGGTTCTGAAAGAATTCTCTTTTTATTCGTAGCAATAGCCGCACCTATCTTTGGAAAGATAACAGTTCCCGTCGGCACCACCTTCCACCTCCTGGACTTAGCAACGTCATCAGAAACATAGTTGTTGCTCCGGTGCATTTCAATTTCATTTCCGGGAGAATTCATATCTCCAACCTTGTAAAACGGAATTGTTCCACCCAGTCCTTGTAAAGACATAGGAAAAGCGTACCCGTTTACAACAGAAGCCACTTCGCCTATTTTGACAACTTCATACTTGGATGAAATTGGCCTCTGTTTTCTGTATCTACTTCCAACAAGAATATAAGAGTTCCCTCTCACTTTTTCAAGCGGAATAATTTCAAATCCCACTTTTTGCATATCCTCAGCTTGATCTACATCCAGTTTGCGATATTCTTCATATTTGCTCAAATCGCTCGGCGTATCAAGCTTGCGCCTATGGTTATCAAGCGTATATCCATCACTTTTGACATCAAAATACCAAAAGCTCTTTTTCTTATCGGATGACTTGACTTTTTGATTGACTTTTGTCGCATATATAATATCAGTTTTTACGCCCGTGTACGGCAAAAATACGCCCTGGGGCAGCGAAATAACGCTTTGTAACTGACAATTATCCAACAAATATTCTCTCGTCTTCGTTAAATCTTTCCGAAACAGAAATCCTTCAGGAACAACAATAGCCATACGACCGTTTTCCGCTGTATTATTAACCGCTTTTATACAATGTTGAACACATACGCTATCACCGTTTGTGCTCGGCAAATCGTATAATTCTCCATGTTTAGTCCTTTGAGAATACGGCATATTTGTGAGAACAACATCGAATCCGTTATGATGAGAATTTCCTTTTTCATCTGTCCAAGTTGTCGTCCCATCTATCGGATTAGCAAGGCTGTCCTGCATCTTAATATTGCTATGTCCGTCACCAGCAAGAATCATATTCATCTTTGTAATCCTTGCAGTGTTTGTGATCTCATTACCGTATATCGTTTTCCCACGAAGCAATTCAAGATTTGTCTCAGTGCGTGCCATACTATTGTAGATATAGCGGAAGCTTTCAATTAGAAAGCCACCAGTACCGCAAAACGGATCGTAAACTTTCTCACCAATCTGTGGATTGACTAATCGAACCATCGTCTTAACTATATGACGAGGCGTAAAATACTCTCCTAAATCATTTTTGGTAGCAGTAGATGCTTTAAGGAAATATTCAAAAGCATCTCCCTTGACATCGCTATCAACGTCAGTTAGCATAAGAGGATCAAGCTTATCCATTATTTCTTTTAAAATACTTTCATCTCTGATTTGAAGCGGAGTAAATATATCAGTCTTATACAGATTGTTAAGCCTTTTGTAAACGGTATTATTGATATAATCAATTCTCGCAGATAGACTTACATTCTTAATAGCATCCCAACTGCATGCCATATCAAACTCTGTCTTTATTCCACTCTCTTGTTTAATCTGTTCACTTTCACTTACGAGTTTCAAGAACAGAATATTAGCAAATTCTCCGAAACGTTCAATACCAGCGCGCAAGCCTTCGCCACGAAGCATATTATTTGCCTCATCAAAAATTCGGATAAGTTCTTTACGATCGTACTGAACTTTTGAGCTTACTGTATTGACTTCATAAGATGTTAAATAGCGCAAAGCAAGCGATTCGCGAATAAATTCGTCTACTTCTTCTCCATTAAGAATAGGCGGTCGATTTGCAATTGTATGGTAAGACTTACAGAAAACGCCGTCAGTAGCGAAAACAAGAGGAGCCTCAATAGCTCTTGCATAATTTATGCCTTGCTCTAGTGCCAAATCGATACGAGAGCCTTTCTTTTTGGCTTCAATTACGATGAGAGGCTTATCACTATCCTTAGAATAAAGTACATAATCTGGGCGCTTACCACCAAGCTTTTTCTTCTCAGCATCAGTACGAGTCTGTTCGAAATAGACATTACGGTCTACACCAGTAAGCTTCCAGCCAAGGTTAGTAAGGCTATTATCTATCAACACTCTGGTATCAGCTTCTAACGGCATTATACTATTACTCATCGTTTACACTCCTTATGTAATAATTACGTTTTTAAGACGGCTTCCTGCCAATTATATTTGCTGGTTATTTAATCTTACTATCATGGCGATTTTCTCTTCACAATAGTATATCACAAAGAATCTTTCTTTTCAACTCTGTATCGAGAGGATTCCATTGCCGTTCATCTGCCTTTCTACATCCCGATACTTCGCAAGTGTTTTTGCAAAAACACTTCAACATTTTATATTATATCACAATCGCTTTGCGATTTCAATCTTCTATAGTCCATTTTAGAGGATTATAAAGCGAAAATTCTCCACTTAATCAGTAGTGAAGAATTAATGCCTCGCAATTCATTAGTTTTTCTCTGTACTGTGTTCAAGTAATAAATCCTTGAATTCGAAGATTTTGGTGTTAAATGATACCAAAACCTGTTTTGAAAGCTTTGAATACTCTGGGCTACCTCTGTCCAACCCGGCGTAACGCAATAGTGTGTTTTTTGCGTCTTTTCGCAATGGAACCATGCTGGATACTGGTCTTCTCTGCTGATTTATTTCGTCACTAAAGCTGCAAACAATAACTTTGTTGCTTTCATTTGATTCTAACCAATTTATAATCTCAACCCACCACATCTTGTCTGTCTCTCCCATTGACATTCCGAAGATGCAAATAATATGGCTTTGCTTGAGAATATCCCTAACATGATCTACTCTGCGCTGTCCAATAGCTTCGTTCGCCCACTCTTTAACGAAAGTATCCAGTAGGTCATCGTTATTTGAAAGTTCCTCATTGTTTATCTGATCCTTGTCATTTACGCCCAATATCATACCTTCGTCAAGTTTGCCATGAATATGTACTAAATCGCCAATAGTATCTTTAACAATTAGCCCACCGCTTGCATGAGTTGCAATTTTAGGTTTCAGACTTTTCGTTATGTCGATAATCTGATCCAAAGTATCAGTATAGTTAAAGCATACGAAACAGTATTTGAACTCTTCTTCTTTGAACTTATTGCAAGTTGATTTGATAGAAGTTTCATCGGCTTCACTCAGATTATCTGTATATCTCTGCAAACTTCTTTCCATTTCGGTGGCAATTTCTTCTTTGCTTTCAAAAGATAATTGTTGCTGTTCACCCTCCAAGTAATCTAGCAAAAGCCTATCCAGCTCTATTTTGTCATTGTTGAATTTGTCAAGTGTATCGTTATTAACTTTTTCCATTTTTCGCCCAATTTTTTGCCCAAGTGCAGACTCTAAATCAGACCACAAGGACACATTTTGACCATCCTCTTCAAGCCATTTACGAATCATGTTGTCGTTGGAAGCTTTCTCGGCAAAATAACCATAGAAATCAGAATAACTGGTCTTTAAACCGAGGTTAATGTCAAATCCGTTACCTATGAAAAATGTTATATTCACTGCGTTCGCCTCTTTCTTGATGTATTTGAATTTATTATACCACATTTCGACTAAAAATGCAATATACCAAATACAAAAGGACTAATCGAGTGTGGATTATAATACTTTTAAGTGATTATATCTCTTGCCTCCCTCACGGACGACTTTGCTTTGTTCACGCAAAGCCTTGATTGTACGTTCATCGGTGCGTTTTGTGAAGTCGCAATAGTTCGCTGTCTCCAGAACTGTTGCTACCGGCAGTTTGGCGATAGCATTTAATACTTTATCCGCCAATCCGCCACCTTGGCGGTTTAAAGCTTCATCTAAAGCCTCATTTGATGCTTTGGGATTTTTAAAAGGTCATTTAAAGTGTCAATGTGAGCCTTTAAATGACTTTACGTTCACCTCGAATTGTCCCTCATACGCCCTATTCCCTGCTCCCCGCCAAACAGATGCCACAAATTATTCCGTGAAATCGCATCCTCATACATCCGGACTTTTCCCCGCAATCGCTCATTTTCTTTCTCAAGTTCTTTCGCATTCAACTTATTGCGGACAGATTTATACTTGAACAGCTCGTCTTTAAGCGAGGAGTTTTCCGCTTTCAGGTCACCAACCATCTTGTTTGCCGAGTCGAGAGCTTTCTGGAGCTTCAATTCTTTCTTTTCTTGGGCATAGAACTTCTTGGCGGCGACGGACAGCGTTTCGTAATCTTTCTTGTCAAGAGACACCCTCGACGACGAAAGCATTACCGGCTTGACTTCGATTTTGTCGATGCTGTCGATGTTCACTTTCTTTTGCTTTGTCTTCTCAATCTGCTTGTCAAGAGCCGCCGCTTCCGCCTCTTTTTGCTGAGTCTGCTCGGTAAGTTCTGCAAGCTCCTGCACTCTCTGTTCCCGCTTGTATTCAAGCACACTGAGACGCTTCCGATGTTCGCCTTTCTGCTCCCACTCGATGCCGTGGCTCTGCATAATCTCTGCGAGCTGTTCTTTTTCAGAGCGAACCCACACTGCCCACTCCGTCTCGCCTTTGCCCTTCCCGACAAAACCTTCATTTGCGAGTGCCTGTTTCAGGGACACCCTTGTGTCGAGTCCTCGCTTGCTTCCTGTGGTAAATGGAACGAAGTCGATGTGCAAATGCAGCGTTCCCAATAGACATAATTAACTCGCTAAAAATCGGGAATCCATATCAAACTATAGATTCCCGACTTATAGAAAATTATTTTAATCCAGCCTTATACAGTAGTTCCTCAATAATCACACGATACTTCATGATATTAGGCTGAATGTCTTTCTGTGTACAGTTGTACCATATTTTATGCGCCGAATAATTGCCGAGGTCTTTAAAGAGAGCCATATCCTTTTTTGTGTTACTAGATAATGCTAATTCCTTGTTCTGCTGGGTGTTTTTTATCATTTTATCGAGCGTCACATGACGATTTCCGCTCTCATCGATAATATCTGACTCCAGTCCATGTTTCTGGTATGATAATACTAAAAGTACTTCCAAAAGTCTTCTCATAATAACAGCCGTACAATCGTACAAATTGTTTTCGTAACTTGCGTTTATTTGCTTGCAAAGACTTTGTATATTTTGCCGAACGCCATCAAAAATATGTGTTGGGATTATAGAGCCATCTTCTGAAATTGTAGTTGTATCATTTTCGCTCCACTGTTGGATGTCACTAATCCAACCTTGCATAGCCTTATACCATTGCGAACAACTTCTTGATCTGCTTATTAGGCGTACCGTATCTGCCCTTAAGTCATTGATAATTTGATCGTCAGACCAAGAAGCGTTCTTAAGGGCGTCTACATAATCATGTAGAATACCGTTTGCACGATAATCATTCCAGTTGTCAAAAGCCTTTCTTCCGATTGCTTTTACATGATTAATTTCTCGATCAATTGAACTCAGCGATCTGTTATACGCTATTCCACCAAGTTTGCATAAGAACTCCTCTACAGATTCACTAGTTGGCTTGCAGTTTCCGTCATACCTAAAATATTGATTTATACCAATATCTATGCACTCCTTGAGTGATTCTTCCGAATATTGCTTGTATAACATTGCCATATCAGAACGACCACTTTCGCTTAATGTAAACGGAGTAATTTTACTCTCAACATAAGCAATAAATTCATCAAATGACATTTGATTTTCCTTTCCTATCTTTGCTTCAGATTTTTGATTTTGCAATTGTTTTCATTTCAGCGTCTACGAGCACATATGTTACAAATCCATCCCCAACTTTTTTGCTTCCTCAACAATCTTTTGATATGTCTTAGTGCTTCTCGTTCGTATTTGACGTAAAGAAGAAACTGACTTTGGACATAACTCTGGAAGATTGTCATGTATCCAATTTAATGTATCTGTATCAATTTTATTTTGTTTAGCCCACTCTAATAAGCTTTCTTCTTGTTTCTTTTCTGCTATCTTCCGTTTAACCATTTTTGAATGCCATTGTTCATAGCGTTCAATTTCATATGCACTTCTTTCATCAACAAACGGTCGATTACTATATTCAATGACATCAGAGCACTCAAACAACGGAGAAAAGCCGGGATGATACGAGCAAACACTAAGGCAAGAAAAATGATGTCCTCCGCCATATGTATAAAATTCGGATGGTAATTTTGGAAATCGCTTATCTTTGCCACTGACCGAGTAAACTCGGTTTACATACTTAGCGCATTCTTCGCAACAAGCTATGGATGTAGTAGTTTGGACTAGATCGGTATTGTTATTGCGGGCATCAAGCAAGCCTCTTAGTGTGGAATCAACATGAAAATTTTGATGTTTTTCAAAGTACTCATTTACTCGTGCTAATTCATAATCTGCTTCTTCATCTCTGCCAAATTCATATAGGTACTGAACAAGTCGTAAGTAACTTTTGCGACCACTACCATTGTAATAATACCTTAGTTCTTGCGCTTTGTATAGGCAAGCGATTACTAAATCTTTATTGCCATTTTGAAGATGGCGATAATATCCATGCACTCTCAGATAGTATTCAACTCTTCCTGTAACAGTGTCATAGTAGCCATTGTGTTGAATGCATGGGACTGGTATGCTTTCTATGCCTTCTACTGAATTGAGATCATAGAAATTTTCTATATTCTGTTCTTCTTCGTCTCTAATTGCAGAGTAAGCTCTATTTCTTTCTTCTAGTGGAAGGGAAAGGTTATTTAGAATTTCGTGATTTCTAATCATCGCAGGACTTGGGTTCGGAGATTGCTTTTCTATTTTTTCAATAATGCTTCTTCTTTTTGCAAGCGAATCAAGTTGCTCATTCAAATATTTAACATCGTTATCAAGAGGCGATTTGGTGCAATGAATAGCTTTGAAATCATGCTTGCGTGTCTTCTTACGTATAGACAATACAAAGAAAGCAATAGTAATAACGCATATTACGAAGGAGAGAAAAGCAAAGAACATAAACAAGCATTTATCGGTTGAATATGCGAGTATCAAAATAATGCTAAAAGTAAGGACTTCTATCGCCAGAAGAGCAACTATCACACGGTTGTCTTAGTTCAATTCTATCACTCCTTTTTAGCGTCGCCAACTTTCGAAATCATATCTGCTCTAAGCATGGCAACGTCTCCTCTCTATCCTCATAAAACTTATACAACCCAGTATATCACAAACACCTGAATATTTCAACAAATCTTTTCAACTTCAAAAAAGAGCTATCAAACCTCTTTGTTTTGATAGCTCTAACTATTAGGTTAATAATCTATTCCCACTCAATAGTCGCCGGTGGTTTAGTAGTTATATCATACACTACTCTATTTATCCCATTAGTCTCATTTATTATCCTCGACGAGCAACGCTCTAAGACGTCATAGGGAATCTTTGCGAAATCGGCGGTCATGAAGTCTTGGGTTGTGACGGCTCTGAGAGCGAGGGTGTAGTCATAGGTTCTGCCGTCGCCCATTACGCCCACCGAACGCATCGTCGTCAGTACCGCGAAGAACTGGCTGAGATCCTTGTCGACGCCGCTCTTGGCGAGCTCATCTCTAAAGACCCAGTCGGCGTCCTGAAGAATCGTGAGCCTCTCATCGGTAATCTCCCCGATTATTCTGATGGCGAGTCCCGGACCGGGGAAAGGCTGGCGGCTGACGAGTTTTTCCGAAAGACCGAGAGTCCTGCCGAGGGCTCTCACTTCGTCCTTGAAAAGCATCCTGAGTGGCTCGATGATCTCTTCAAAATCGACATAATCGGGCAGACCGCCGACGTTGTGGTGGCTCTTGATGACTGCGGCGTCGCCTGCGCCCGACTCGATGACGTCGGGGTAGATTGTTCCCTGAGCGAGGTACTCAACGTGACCTATCTTCTTCGCTTCTGCCTCAAAAACCCGGATGAACTCCTCACCGATAATCTTTCTCTTCTGCTCGGGCGCAGATACGCCGGTGAGACGAGCCATAAATCTATCTTTAGCATTGACACGGACGAAGTTGACCTTCCAGTCGGCGAAAGCCTCCTCGACCTCGTCGCCCTCATTCTTTCTCATGAAGCCGTGGTCGACGAAAATGCAGGTGAGCTGCTCGCCGACAGCTTTTGAGAGAAGTGCTGCGCAGACGGAGGAGTCGACCCCTCCCGAAAGTGCCAGAAGAACTCTCCTGTCGCCGATTTTCTCACGGAGCTCGGCTATCGCGGTCTCTGCGTACCGCTCCATCGTCCAGTCGCCCTTGCACTCACAGACGTCATAGAGGAAGCTCCGGAGCATCGCAAAGCCGTTCTCAGTGTGATTGACCTCCGGGTGGAACTGCACGGCATAAAGCTTGCGTTCTTCGCATTCCATCGCCGCAGTCGGACAGACGGTGGTGTGAGCAGTGGTGACAAAGCCCTCCGGGACGCTCTTTATATAGTCGGTATGGCTCATCCACGTTATTGATTTTCCGGGAAGATTTTTGAAGAGCAGAGACTCCGCCGAGAACTCGGTTTCAGTCTTTCCGTACTCGCTGACGGGAGCGGTCGCCACCTCTCCTCCCAGAAGATGTGCCATGAGCTGTGCGCCATAGCAGATTCCTAAGATCGGGATGCCAAGGTCGAAAATCTCTTTTGAAACGGACGGCGAATCGTCCTTATAAACGCTCTTCGGACCACCCGTAAAGATGATTCCGACAGGGTTTTCAGCTTTCAGCATGTCAATAGATGCCTTGCGATAAGGCACGACCTCGCAGTAAACATTCGCCTCACGCACTCTTCTTGCGATAAGCTGATTATACTGCCCGCCGAAGTCGATTATTATTACTTTTTCGTGCTGCATTATATTTCTGTCCTTTCCATGGCAAATCATGCTGTTATATCTTTAAGCCCGATCAGAATAATCCGGCTGTCGTTTTTCGCTTCTTCTATGAGACTGTCACTGAATCCGCTCTTCGAGAAAAGTGCGAAGTAGCTGTTTTTAACATCTTTTGAATACGCTCTGGCACTCTCTTTCAGTTTATTGAGAACAGCAGGCGTCATGATTTCGTTCCGCCACTTGCACTCGCAAAAGATATAGTCGCCACCGTCTCTGGCAATGAGGTCTATCTCGGTCTGAGTGTGGGTTTTCTCACCCGAATGTCCCCACCATCTGCCAATGGAGGTGAACATTATCGGAAGCTCGCCCCGGGAATTCTTTCTCAGAAGATATTCCTTGCAGATCTTTTCGAATACTATGCCCATATACTCGCTGAACGTGGGATCAATTCTCCTTTTGTAAACCGCCTCGCCCGCTCCTGTTTCAATGAGAGTCCGGTTCGGAAAGACGAACCGATACCAGAACCTGAACATCAGATCTGATATTCCGTATATCGTTTTCCGGGAACTCTCTTTCTCGCCGAAAGGAGTTTCCTTATACAGGATTCCCAAATCGCACAGGATGCTTATATATCTTAAACACTTTGCAGGCTCTTCGCCGATTTTGGTGGCGATTTCGTTGCTCTTTGTGGCTCCGCCGGCTATCGCCTCGATGATGGAGCTGTAAACCCCCGGCTCAACCACCTCCTGTCGGAGAAGCAGCAGCGGTTCTTCGTAGAGGTAAGCAGTCGTCCGCAAAAATTCATGCTTGATATTCTCTTCAAAGGTTTTCGAGTTATCGATATGCGAAAGATACAGCGGAGTGCCGCCAAATGCACCATAGAGCATAAGCTTCTCTTCGTTTGTAAATCCGTCCATATACTCAAGGCTGGTCTTATAGTCAAACGTTTTCATATGAAGCTGACCGGTGCGCCTGCCGAAAAGAGGACTTTTTGAGCCTAAAACCTCTTTCTCCATGAAGCCCATATAGCTTCCACAAAGAACTAAAAACAGCCTGCCATACTGAAGCTTGTGGTCTATCAGATGCTGAAGCTCCGAAAGAAGAGACATGTCTTTCCGGCAAAGATAAGGGAATTCATCCAGAACCAGAACAAGCCGATTATCTCCCTGCCTGTCGTCAATGTATGTTATCGCATTCTCCCACGACGAAAATGGCTCAAGAGTCGTTTCACCGTAGTAGCTGAAAACAGCCTCGGAAAACTTCTCAAGGTTGAGCTTACGGTTACTTTGCTCTGCGGAATAGAATATCGACGGCTTATCTTTGCAAAACTCGTTCAGAAGCGTCGTTTTTCCGACACGCCTGCGCCCATAGAGGACGAACATCTGGAATTTGTCCTCGCAATACATCTCGTTCAGGCTTGCAAGCTCGCTTT
The DNA here is from genome assembly GCA_021203065.1 of Oscillospiraceae bacterium. Lineage (GTDB taxonomy): Bacteria > Bacillota > Clostridia > Oscillospirales > Ruminococcaceae > Faeciplasma. The sequence goes on along the minus strand of JAJQBX010000012.1, from coordinate 120,909 downwards.
TTCTGCCTATGAATGCCATTTTTCTCCGCCTCCTTGCTAATTAAATCTGGATTTAATAAATCTCGATTTAATTATATCACGAGAACGCTATCTTGTCAAGAGGCTTCCTCCAAAATTTCCTCTTCCTCCTCTTCCTCACCGACAAAATACATCACCCCATCATCATCGAACTGGATGCCATAGTCAAGGCAGAGCTCGTTCATGAGGTCGATTATCTGGCGATAACGGGAGGCGTATGTACCCTCACCCTCGGTGAGGAGATAAACCTTGTAATTCTTGATGAAGAGCGGGTTTATCGTGAGACTTTTGAAGCCGTCCTTGTCGACGGTGATGTTGAAAATGCAGGTGAGTCCGTCGATGTCGTCGTCAACATGCCAGAAGATGAGGTTGCCGATGCTGTAGAAAATTGGCTTGCCGTTATAGAATTCTATCGGCTGGAGGGTGTGGGAATGACCTCCTATGACTATGTCTGCGCCGTTATCGACAAGTGCGTGACCGAGTGCTTCCTGATAGGAAGTGACGTCAAAGGTTTCCTCCGTTCCGCAGTGCATGAAGACGATAAGGACGTCAACCTGCGAGTCGTATTCGGCAATTTTTGCTAAGAAATCCTGAGTGCGCTCGTCGTCCAAGCTGTAGACCATATTGATTCCTGCGTGGTCCTCCGAAGCGGCGCAGTCGGACGAAAGATAGACCCGGTTGCACCCGACAAAGCCTATCGTGACGCCGTTGACCTCTTTTATGAGAAGCCCCGACGCCTCATCCTCGTCATAGCCTGCTCCGAAATAGTCGATTCCATACTCGGTGAGATTCGAAAACGTGTTGAGAAGTGCGTCATAGCCGAAGTCCCTCGTGTGGTTGTTTGCAAGGTTCACGATGTCGATTCCGGCATTCACAAAGCCCTCGAGCATTTCAGGAGGCGTCCTGAAGCCATATCCCTCCGGCTTTTCCGACTCGCCTGTATCGCTGACGCAGGTCTCAAGGTTGACAATCGCAATATCTGCGGCATTGAAAATGTCGCTCACTTCACTCCAAGGGTAGTCGACTCCCCACTTATAGCAGGCATCGGCAAATTCGGAATCTATTGAAGTATCGCCGCCTATTGCGATGACCACTTCCCCGCTCTCCTCAGGCTCTTCCTCCTCCGGAATCGGTTCAGTCGTCGCCTCGGTAGTGACGGTAGTAGGTGCCGTTGTAGCCTCGGTGGTAGCTTCAGTAGTCGCCTCCGTCACAGAGGTGACCGCCTCGTCCTCCGTCGCCAAAGTAGTCCCGGGCGAAACCGCCTCCAACCCGTCATCAGCCGTGCGGATAACAACCCCAGCCACAACTGCGACTACGAAAACGAGGGTGAATATTATAATTATGATACGGTGGGTTTGGGTCATAGCAGCTCCTATCACTTTTCGCATCCGAAAGACAACTTTTATTGACATATATTTTAGCACATCGGAGACTGTTTGTCTATATTCCACGACAAAAAAGCCTCCCGAAAAAGGAGGCTTTCGCATTGCTATTACTTCTTATCCTCTCCCGCCAGCCTTGCTTTCTCTTCTTCGAGGAGCTTGATGAGCTCGTCGATTCTTGAGGAGGTTGCCTGTGCGGATTCGTTTGATTTAAGGGACTTGGCGACCTCGTCGAGCTTACTTGTCGTCTCTGATACTGTAGGCTTGGGTGCGGGTTCAGGTGTCGGCTCGGGAGCTTTGGCGGGTTCAGGCGTCGAGACGACCGGATGCCAGACGAACGGCTCTTCATCGGCTTTTTTGGGTGCTACTGCCTCTTCAAGCTCTGAAATATCAGGCTCTTTTGCCTTCTGGGAGCTGCTTCCGAACGAGAAATCAAGCTCGTTTAAGCTGCTGTTATCTTCATCTGAATGGGTATATTTCGGGGTGAAATCTCCGAAATCGAAGAGAGGCACTTCCTTTTTGGCGGAGGTCTTCTTTTCGTTGGTGAAGCCGAAGTCGAGGATGTCGTTGCCGGTGGGAGCTTTTCTTTCTTCCGAAACTCGCTTTTCAGGCTTTTCGGAATGGCTGAGGGTGAAAGCCCCAGCGTCGCCGAAGCTCATATCCTCAATAGCCTCTTCCTCCGTGGTCTTTCTCTTTCTCACGCTGATAATCAGCATTATTACTTCATAGAGAATAAGCAGTGCGCAGGGAACTATCACGATAACCAGCATTCCCACCTTGGACGAAGCGAACGTGATTACCTTTCCCAGAAATGTATCATAGGAAACGGCTCTGCCGATTATGTCCTCGGCGTCAACCGTCCACTGCTGGTCGGCGGATGTGCTGTCATACTTGACGATATAGCTTGTGGCTACGGTTCCGTCCTCAGCGGTTGTTGTCTGCAAGCCTACGCAACGGACGAGGGCAAGCTTGCCATCGATGTTGCAGAGAATTACATTGCCCTCGCTTTCGGGTAGAACTCCCTCATCAACGAATACAGCTGATCCCTGAGGAATTTTAGGCTCCATTCCTGTTCCGCTCATGATATATACACGCTTTCCGAACACCATCGGGGCAGAATTTGAGTCCTTGAAAATACCGTAGATTACAAATGTACTGACTATCGCCAAGGCAAGAATAACTACAACGATTATCCCCACTATCTGAAGCGGCTTCCGCTTTTTAGCAGTTTCCTGAAACATGATACCCAACCTTTCAATATATGACATAAACACGCATTTAGCGTCACAATCTCACTGATACCATATAGTATAACACATCCTGCGGGCAATAGCAAATTGTTTTTGAGAAAAGATGAAAAAAATTTGCGAAAAAATCCTCCCAAATCGGGAGGATTGGAGCTAGTAGTCGGACTCGAACCGACGACCTGCGCATTACGAATGCGCTGCTCTACCAACTGAGCCATACTAGCAGATTGAGAACCTCATATATTATATACGTTGATTGCCGATTTGTCAACTAAAAATTTTGGCAGAATTCAAATTGTAGGGGACGGATAATATCCGCCCCTACAAACCTTGACATCTCTTTCCGATAGTACTATAATTAAATAAGTTTGATATGGATAGGAGTTCTTTAAACATGAACATCATAAAAAAGGCTTATTGCAGGGTGTTTCAGACGGTGCTCTGGATTTCTCTGCCGGTTCTGCCGTACAGAGAACCGGAAATACTGGGGAGCATGCGGCTTATTCCGGATACGATCAGGGCTAAGGGTCTTTCCCACCCGATTATCATCACCGACAAGGGCATCATAAGCCTTGGGCTTGTGAATCCGCTTATCGATGCGCTTGATAAGGCTAAGACGCCCTATTCCCTCTACGACGGAACTGTTGCAAATCCGACGACCAAAAACGTTGCGGAGGCTCTTGAAATCTATAAAAAAGAGAAGTGCGACTGCATCATAGGCTTCGGCGGAGGCTCAAGCATGGACTGCGCAAAGGCTCTGGGTGCAAGATATGCCCGTCCTAAGAAGTCATTGAACCAGATGAAAGGCATCCTCAAGGTCAGAAAGAAGATTCCTCTTCTGATCGCCGTCCCGACTACTGCTGGAACAGGAAGCGAAACGACCTTGGCGGCTGTTATAGTGGATTCTGAGACCCGCCATAAGTACGCAATAAACGACTTCCCGCTCATCCCGAAGTATGCGGTACTTGATCCTGAAACGACTCTCAGCCTGCCGAAATCCATCACTGCCTCAACCGGAATGGACGCCCTTACTCACGCTGTGGAAGCATATATCGGACGCTCCACCACAAAGCAGACAAGGCAGGAGGCTTTGGAAGCAGTAAAGCTTATTTTTGAGAACCTTGACACCGCCTATTCAGACGGCAAAAATATCGAGGCGAGAAGAAATATGCTCACCGCTTCCTATTATGCGGGGTGCGCTTTCACGAAGTCCTATGTCGGATATGTTCATGCCGTTGCACACTCTCTCGGAGGAGAATATAACGTCCCTCATGGACTGGCGAATGCAATTTTGCTCCCCCACGTTCTGGAAGCCTATGGTCACACGATTGATAAGAAGCTCCATCGGCTCGCTATTGCCGCAAATCTTGCTACTGCCGAAACTCCCGATGAGGAGGCGGCAAAGGCTTTCATCCAAGCTATCAAGGATATGAAAGTGAGATACGGCATCGGCGACAGGATTCCTGAAATAAAGAAAGAGGACATCCCGAAGCTCGCTAAATATGCCGATAAAGAGGGCAACCCCCTCTATCCCGTTCCCGTATTGATGGACGCCACCCAGCTTGAAGCCTTCTATTATGAGGTCATGGAATAAGAAAGGACAGACTATGGATAAATCTGAAATCAGTAAAATCGTTGCCACTCAGCGGGAATACTTCAAAGCCGGAAAGACACTCGACGTAAGCGTCAGAATTTCGGCACTCAAGGCTCTTAAAAACAGTATCAAAAGGCACGAGCCGGACATCAATCAGGCTCTTGAAATGGACCTTGGCAAAGGAGCATTTGAGTCGTACATGTGCGAGACGGGAATGGTCTTGAGCGAGCTGAGCCACATGCTCTCCCATATAAAGAGCTATGCCAAGGAAAAAACGGTCGCAACGCCTCTGGCGCAGTTCCATGCAAGAAGCTATAAAAAGCCGTCGCCCTATGGCGTCACGCTCATCATGAGCCCTTGGAACTATCCTTTTCTTCTGACTATCTCCCCTCTTATCGACTCCATCGCCGCCGGAAACACCGCCGTTGTCAAGCCGAGCGCATATTCTCCCTACACAAGCGAGGTCATCAAGACCATTTTGAAAGAGGCTTTCAACGAGGAGTATGTTGCAGTCGTCACCGGAGGAAGAGCTGAGAACACCTCACTTCTTGAAGAGCACTTCGACTACATCTTCTTCACCGGAAGTCAGGCTGTAGGGCGTGATGTCATGCGGCACGCCTCGGAGCACCTGACTCCTGTAACGCTTGAGCTCGGCGGCAAGAGCCCCTGCATAGTTGACAAAACCGCAAACATACGGCTTGCGGCAAAGAGAATAGTATTCGGAAAGTATCTTAACTGCGGGCAGACCTGCGTTGCGCCCGACTATATCTACTGCGACGCCTCCATCAAGGACAAGCTGATGGACGAGCTGAGAGCTCAGATAAGAAAGCAGTTCGGGACATCGCCGCTTCTCAATCACGACTACGGAAAAATCATCAACGAGAAGCACTTCAACCGGCTTACAGGTCTTATGGACATGGAAAAGGTCGCCATCGGCGGCAGAAGCGACCCGGAAGCTCTGAGAATAGAGCCCACCGTTATGGACAACGTCACATTCGATGATCCTGTCATGCAGGAGGAGATTTTCGGTCCTGTGCTCCCCGTTCTTACATACGAAAGCCTCGACGAGGCTATCTCGGAGATCAACGACCTGCCGCACCCGCTTGCTCTTTATCTCTTCACGACAAACAAGAAGAATGCAAGAAAAGTCACCTCTTCCATAGGCTACGGCGGAGGATGCATAAACGACACCATCATCCACCTTGCAACCACCGAAATGGGCTTCGGCGGCTTCGGCGAAAGCGGCATGGGCTCATACCACGGCAAGACCGGCTTCGACACCTTCACCCACTACAAGAGCATCGTCGACAAGAAGCAATGGATTGACCTGCCGATGAGGTATCAGCCGTATAAGAAGGTGTATGAGAAAATGGTGAGGATGTTTATGAGATAATTGTCGGCTTCGCCGACGCTATTTTCGGCGTTGCCGAAAATAGCACCCCTCAGGCACTTCGTGCCAGCTCCCCTTGACAGGGGAGCCTATTTTTGTTCTCTCAAAAGTTTGTTGAAAAATAAAAGCCTCCCCTGAAAGGGGAGGGGGACCGCCGGCGAAGCCGGTGGTGGAGGGGTGCGCCCCGCAGGGGCGCATTGGCGAGGGGTTTCACAACCCAAAAGTCTCCTTAATCACCCTTGCCGCCTCTTCAGCTGGCATATCGGAATTGTCGATTCTGAGGTAGTTCTCATAAATCGCTTCCATTTCGCCCGGGTGGCTCACCATGCGATAATTTCTATCATCGGCGAGGAGACGGGCTTCGGAGGTTTCGAGGTCTCGTTTTGAGGGCTTGGCGGCGAGACGGGCTTCGGTTTTGTTCCGTTCGATTCTTATTTCCAATGGGGCGTCAAGCTCCACAAAATAGACTTCGAGGTCAGGGTTATTCTCCCGGCAGACCTCTTCGACATGCCTGAGATATTCATACTCACTCGGCAGGTTAAAAGCGAACATGTAGGTGAAAATGAGTCCGTACTTTCCGGATTTCGAGAACTCACGGAAGACGACGTCCCGGAAGCCCTTGATTGCGTCGCTGTTCCATTCGCCGAAGATTTCGAGTACTGGTTCTATTGTCATGTGGTTGTGGAAAAGCCGCAAATCGGTTATCTTCATGAGCTCTTTTCCCACCGTCATCTTTCCCACTGCGGCATCGCCGACTATGTATACAAGCTTCATATTTCCCTCCGTCAGTTAATTTTGTGTATTATAGCATGTAAAAGGGCTCTTGTCAAGAGCCCTCTTGTATTCCCTCAGTCGGGGTTTCTGTTCCGGATATATCCGGTTCGTCTTTGGCGTCTGTTTCCATCAGATCGCCGTCGCCGAGATCGGTTGTGGTGACAGACGACTCTGTCGTCGACGCCTCTGTCGTCGGCTCGGTCGCCCTCTCCGTGGTGGAAACGGTGGTATTCTTCGTCGTCACATCGCCGTCGGTCATGTCTCCGGTGCAGCCGGAAAGCATGGTGACTGCGAGGGCGAACGCCGTCAGGATGAGCAGTATTTTCTTTATCATAAAAGCAAGCTTCCTTTCACAAAAATAGTGTACGCATTTTTTGCGCACCTCTATTATGTGCAAGAAAGCTTTTTTCTATCCTTATCAGATTGCCCGGTAGCTTACCTCCATGACATATGAAGCAGCCATGGCGGCGTTGAAGTCGAGTTCATACTTTGCGGTGATGCTTCCCCGCTCAGTGCCTATGTCCGTTTTGAGCTCCTTTCCCAGAACTCCGATGGTCATGTTGCCAAAAGGCATACGGTAAAGAGTCTGGTTTCTCACTCCCGGCTCTACCAGAAAATCAGCACCATACATGCCAACTCGCATAAAGTTGAAGCTGTTCCCGTCAAGAATCATCTCGGTGTGGTTGCCGGGCTTCTCCACGCCCTCCTCCGGGTCAAGGTCGTAGCTTAAAATGCAGCCGTCCTCGACCATCTCAAGCTTGCCCTCGGTTATGACCTCAGTCACATCCGGCTTCTCGTTCTTGTCAACCACCATTGAGTTTACTATTGTTATCATTACGTCTTGCATATTATTCCTCAATTTCTCTGCTTATTGCTTATTTCTTGGCTCTTCCTTTGGGAGAGCTGTCAGCCGTCAGGCTGACTGAGAGGGCTCTAATGTGCAGCCCTTGATTTCTGCGTTGTCAATCTCGCCCAAGAAGTGAACTGCGTTCTCCCGGAAAAGCTCGACGCTGTCGGTGCAGTATAGGGTCATCTTTCCATCGTTTTCTCTGTCAGAAAGAAGATTATTCTCCCGGAGAAGTTCGCTTGCATATCTTCCCGCTTCGCCACCTGACGAGATAAGCCTGACACCGTCGCCCATCACGTCGCCGATGACATCGGCGATTATCGGATAGTGGGTGCAGCCCATGATGAGGGTGTCGACTCCGGTCTTTTTAAGCGGCTCAAGATACTCCCGGGCTATCATACTGCAGGGAAGATTGTCTCTGCCGACAAAGCCGTTCTCGACCAAGGGTACAAACATCGGGCAGTCCTTTTCGTAGACCTCCGCCTCGGGCATAATCTCGTTTATCAGCCGTTTATAGCTCCCGCTTCTTATCGTCGCAGAAGTGCCTATGACGGCTATTTTGCCGTTTTTCGTGGAATTAATTGCCGCTAACACTGCAGGTCTGATCACTCCGGTATAGAGTCCCTCTCCGGTGAGGCTTTCGGGAGCTACTACAGATGAGACCGTTCCGCATGCGGCGATAGTCAGCTTCACTCCGAACTGCTTCAAAAAAGCAAAGTCCTGCAGAGCATACTTCGTTATCGTCTCACGGCTTTTTGTGCCATAGGGAACTCTTGCGGTATCGCCAAGATAGATTATATCCTCATGCGGCATAAGGCGTCTTAATTCCCGGACAGCGGTAAGCCCGCCCATACCGGAATCGAAAACGCCTATGGCACTGTTTTTTGTTATATTTGAAGTGTCAGTTGTCATACTAATGTCAATCCCCATCGGGTGTTGTTTCGTCTATATTATTCTCGGGATCTTCGGAATATTCCGGCTCAGGAGCTTTTTTCTTCTTTTCCTTGCGGGATTTCTTTTCTTTCTTCGGCTTTTCCTCTTTGCGATATTCGACAGTCACACCGTCGCCGATGATGCTTTCAGCAGGAGAGGTGTTGAATGTCTCCTTCTCACCAAGGCTCTTCGAGATCACCCTTGCCATATGCAGAATAAAGAGAATCAGCGAGACTATGAACAAAAGCAGCTCCGGTATGTAGCGGATGGTGTAGCTTTCGATGACGTCGATGAGCTGTCCAGCCTGCACAAGATAGATTATTGAACCCACCACGCAGAGTGGGAACTGGATGATGTACATCCGTAAAAACATCAATATCAGCGAAACAAGAAGAATTATCGACGCCACAAGGAAACCGGTTGCACGATACGACTCATCGGTGTTAAACATATAGAAATTGAGAATGGTAACCCCTGACCAGAAAAATCCCGACCACAGGAAAGCCGCTGTCGCAACGACCTTAAGAAAAATTGTAAACGCCCAATCGTCGTATCTTATCTTGTTCATTTTCGAAAATCCTCCGGATTAAGATTATGCCGTCCTGCTACGCTGATTACAGAATTTTCTTCGGGTCAAACGACAAAAATCTCGTTCCCTGATAGTAGAGCTCGCCCTCCACGTCGAAGACTATTGTCTCGTACTCGTTGGGCGAAACCGTGAGCTCGATTTGCTTGCCATCGTCGAGGGTGAATGTGACATAATGCAGGTCGCCATTGATTTTTGAGTGCTCAGGAGGTGCTTCTGTTCTTTTTGACGTAGCTTTCGCCTGAGCGTTTGCCGGAGGAACGGTGCTTCTGCGATACGACTCGCCGCCGCTTCGGACCATCGTGACTATGAACATTATGAGAATGACGAAGAAAACTATCATCGCTAAAAAGCTGAAGAAACTACCCATGAAAACTGCCTCCCTTAGAGCATAAAATTCATCAGCCTCTATTATAGCACAACGTGGTATTACTATGCAAGTGAAATTTTCTGCAAGTAAGCTTCCAAAGAAAATAATGCTTGATTATTTTCGGGCTGACTGCAAAAACTATCTTCGAAATCACGAGGAAAGGAACTTTTAAAACTTATGAAGAGGCTGACAAAGAGCATTGCGGCGGCATTTTTGATCATTTCACTGTCACTCATGGGAATTGTGGGATACTATGACGCCGTTCTGCCGGACACCTATTATCTGTCGGACGGAGTCACTGCCACTATCGACTGCCTGTTCGATATTACTATAGAATCGGGCGAAGCTGTGGTTGCCGCCAGTACACGTGACTCTGTCACGGAAGAAACTATTGCAGAGATAAAGCTTTGCGGGGTGATTCCCGTAAAGAGTGCGAAGATAGTCAGAACTGATGCAAAGATGCTCATTCCGGGAGGCTCGCCGGTAGGGGTGAAGCTTCTGACCGACGGAGTTATGGTTGTGAAAACGGCAGAGGTTACCGACGGCGTTTCACCGGCTTACGAAGCCGGAATATGCGCAGGCGACAATATCATCCGTGCAAACGGCGAAGAGATCATCTCATCGGCAAGGCTTTCTGAGATTATCGAGAGCTCACAGGGCGAGCCAATCACATTTGAAGTGATGCGAAACGGCAGAAGCTTTGAAACTACGGTTACGCCAGTATATTCCGAAAAGGACGGGGTCTACAAAGCCGGTCTCTGGATCCGGGACAGCACTGCAGGGGTCGGGACGCTGACATTCATCGACCCGGAAACGGGAATTTTCGGGGCACTCGGGCATCCTATCTCTGACAGCGACACGCTCACCACCCTGCCCTTGGGCTCGGGCGAGATTGTCGACGTCGTCATAACGGGCTACGACAAAGGCACAAGAGGCTGTCCCGGAGAGCTTTACGGGACGTTCGTCTCGGGTCTCGCTTCGGGAACTATTGAACTCAACTGCGAACAGGGTATTTTCGGGACTATGACCTACCCCTCAAGGCAGGAAGCCATTCCCATAGCCTACAAAGCAGAGGTCAGAACGGGTGCGGCAACGATTCTCACGACCATTGACGGCTCGACTCCGCAGGAATTTGAGATTGAGATAGAACGGGTTACCTTAAGCTCGGCGGCGAAGTCGAAAAATATCGTCATCAAGGTGACCGACCCGGAGCTACTCGAGCTCACCGGAGGAATAGTTCAGGGGATGAGCGGAAGCCCCATCATTCAGGACGGAAAGCTTGTCGGGGCTGTCACCCACGTTTTCGTGAGCGACCCGACAAGAGGCTATGGAATTTTTATCGAGAATATGCTTGAAGCGACGGAAAGTCTTACGGGTGAGGAACTCGCCGCTTAAAATTCTCAAAAGCCCTTGTAAAGTGGTTTTTGGAATGATATAATATAGTCAGTTCAGTGCGCAAACTGGACTGGCTATATTCTCTTAAACGATACCTATATTTTATTTTAAGTACAGGAGGACACCACACCAATGAATTACGGACATTTTGACCTTGAAAAAAAGGAGTATGTCGTCACCAAGCCCGACACTCCCGCACCATGGTGCAACTACTTAGGTTCACCTGCCTACGGTGCAATCATCTCCAACAATGCCGGCGGCTACAGCTTTGTTCAGAGCGGCGCAAACGGCAGAATCATACGCTATCGCTTCAACACAAATATCGCTCTTCCCGGAAGATACGTCTACATAAGAGACAACGATTCTAAGGATTACTGGTCAGCCTCATGGCAGCCGGTCGGAAAGCCCTTGGACAAATACAAGAGCGAGTGCAGACACGGAACAGGCTACACCATTATTTCCGCAGACTATTCAGACGTTCATTCGGAAGTGACTTATTATGTCCCGATGAACGCTACCTATGAAGTATGGCGCACCAAGGTTACCAACACCTCCGATAAGCCGAAAAATCTTTCTCTTTACGGCTACGTCGAATTCACAAACGACAACAACTATGAGCAGGATCAGGTCAACCTCCAGTACACACTTTTCATAACAAGAACATCCTTTGAGGGCAACAAGATCCTCCAGCATATCAACGAGAATTCCGGAAAAGACGCAACCGGCTCGAACCATCGTGAGCGTTTCTTCGGTCTTGTAGGCGAGAAAGTGACTGCCTATAATGGCTCTCCTGATGCTTTTATCGGAAGCTACCGCTCCTATGCAAACCCGATTGCAGTTGAAAGTGGCAAGTGCAATAATGAGCTGAACTACAACTCAAACGGCTGCGGAGCTCTGCAGTCGGATATAACCCTCGAACCCGGTGAAACCAAGGAGCTTATCTACATCCTCGGTCAGAGAGATAATAAGGCTGCCAATGAAATTATGGCTAAGTACGAGACAAAGGGTCTTGTAGATAAGGAGGTTGAAGAGCTCGTAGATTTCTGGCACAGAAAGCTTGAGAACTTCTCCGTTTCAACTCCGAGCGAGGAGTTCAACAACATGATTAACGTCTGGAACTCCTACCAGTGCTTCATCACCTTCACTTGGTCAAGAGCGGCATCCTTAATCTACTGCGGTCTTCGGAACGGCTATGGCTACCGTGACACCGTTCAGGACATTCAGGGAATCATTCATCTCGACCCCGAAATGGCTCTTGACAAGATCCGCTTCATGATTTCGGCGCAGGTCGACAACGGCGGCGGACTTCCCTTGGTCAAGTTCAACCACAATGCCGGTCACGAGGACACTCCCGATCAGGCTTCCTATGTTCAGGCAACTGGGCATCCGTCATATCGTGCAGACGACGCTCTCTGGCTCTTCCCGACCATTTACAAATACATCGGCGAGAGCGGAAACAAGGCTTTCCTTGACGAAGTCATCGTCTATGCCAACGGCGGCGAGGACACCGTTTACGACCACTTGAAGCGTGCCATCAACTTCTCGATGGAGCGTTTGGGTGCTCACAATATGCCTGCAGGTCTTCACGCTGACTGGAACGACTGCTTGAGACTCGGCGCAAAGGGCGAATCGACATTCGTCGCATTCCAGCTCTACTATGCAATGACAATGATGCATGACTGGGCAACTGAGCGTGGCGACAGTGAATACGTCACATATATCGATAAGATTCAGTCTGAGCTTCACTCTTCACTCGAAAAGTGCTGGGATGAGGACAGATTCATAAGAGGAATCCGTGAGGACAACGTCGTTGTCGGCGCAAAGAGCGACCCTGAGGCAAGCATGTGGCTGAATCCTCAGAGCTGGGCTGTCATCTCCGGATTTGCAACAAAGGAGCAGGGTGACACCGCTATGGAGAGCGTCCACGAGATACTCAACACTCCCTATGGCGTCAAGCTCTTGGATCCCCCGTACATTGATCACATGTTTGACGGTGCTTTGATGCACATCTTCAACCCGGATACCAAGGAAAACGGCGGCATCTTCTCGCAGTCTCAGGGCTGGGCAATTCTTGCTGAATCGCTCTTGGGACACGGAAACAGGGCGTTTGAATACTTCATGGAGAGCTCACCTGCCTCTATGAACGACAAGGCTGAAATCCGTGTTATCGAGCCCTATGTTCACGGACAGTTCGTTGAGTCTACCGCTTCACCCTATGAGGGCAGAGCCCACGTTCACTGGCTCACCGGCACCGCTTCAACCGTCATGGTCGGCTGTGTCGAGGGTATATGCGGAATGAGACCGAATGCTGACGGCTTAGTCGTGAACCCGGCAATTCCCGCTGAGTGGGATGGCTTCACCATGTCGAAGAGCTTCAGGGGAACTCACCTTGACATAGATGTTCAGAACCCCGACCACGTTGAAAGCGGAGTCAAGACGCTCATTCTCAACGGCGAAACTCTCAGTGGCAACCTCATTCCTGCCGATAAGCTGAAGAGTGAGAACAAGGTTACCGTTATCTTGGGCTGATATTAACAACAGAATCCCCCGGCGAAGCAGTCGGGGGATTTTTTAAAGAGGTGAAGTGGATGACAAAGCTTGAAGTTCTAAAAAAATATTTCGGCTATGACAGCTTCCGTGAGGGTCAGGAGGAGCTTATCGACGCAGTTTTATCCGGTCAGGATGCGCTTGGAATCATGCCGACAGGAGCTGGAAAGTCCGTCTGCTATCAGGTTCCGGCAATGATGCTCCCGGGAATCACCGTTGTCATCTCCCCTCTTATCTCGCTTATGAAGGATCAGGTCGGAGCACTGAATCAGGCGGGAATTCCTGCCTGCTACTTCAACAGCTCGCTTTCCCAGCATGAATATTTTGAAGCACTCGAGCTTGCCAGAGCTGGCGAATACAAGATCATATATGTAGCACCAGAGCGGCTTGAGATTGACAGCTTTTCAAGCATCGCAGAAGAGTGTGAGATTTCGTTTGTCGCCGTCGACGAGGCGCACTGCGTCTCCCAATGGGGACAGGATTTCCGACCGAGCTATCTTAAAATTCACCGGTTTATCGAAAGTCTTCCCCACCGTCCGGTTGTCGGAGCGTTCACCGCAACCGCCACAAAGCGTGTCCGGGACGACATCATAACCCACCTGAGGCTTTCTTTTCCGAAAACTCTCGTAACCGGCTTCGACCGACCGAATCTGTATTTTGAAACCCACCGGAGTCTTCCAAACAGGACGAATTTTATTCTGGATTATGTCAGAACCCACCCCAACCAGAGCGGCATTGTCTACTGCATTTCGAGAAACAAGGTCGAGAAGCTCTGCGATGCTCTCTGCAATGCGGGCATTTCTGCGACGAGATACCACGCCGGGCTCTCTCAGGAGGAGAGACGTCGCAATCAGGACGCATTCATCTACGGCGACAAGCTCGTGATGGTTGCAACAAACGCCTTTGGAATGGGAATCGACAAGTCGGACGTCCGGTTTGTTATCCACAACGGCATGCCGAAGAGCCTTGAAGCCTACTATCAGGAGGCGGGGCGTGCAGGGCGTGACGGTCTCAAATCCGACTGCATTCTCCTCTATGCTGCCGGTGATGTCAGAACGAACCAGTTTCTTATCGACCAGAACAGCAACCCTGAGCTGAGCGAATCTGAGCAGCAAGCCATCAGGGCAAAGGACCTCGAACGCCTCAAGCTGATGACCTTCTACGCCACCACTACCGATTGTCTCCGGGATTACATCCTGAAATATTTCGGAGAATCCGGCTGCGGACACTGCAATAACTGCTCAAATTGTCTTGCCCAGTGCGACGAGGTCGACGTCACAAATGCGGCAAGAAAGCTCGTCGCATGCGTCGCCATGACGTCGGAGAAGTGCAGTCAGTCGATGCTTTTCGACTTTGTCAGAGGTAAGGAGAACGAGAAGCTTGAAAAGTTCCACCTCATTGACAGAAAAGGCTACGGCTGCCTTAAGGACATCTCCCCGAAACGCCTTAAAGAGATTTCCGAGTACCTCCTCCGCTCCGGCTACCTGAAAACCGGTGACTACTACACCCTCCGCCTGACCGAAAAGAGCCACGATATTCTTTCGGAGACGGTTGTTATCAAGGTGACTAAGGAGCAAGGAAAACGAGAGAAAGACAAATCAAGAACCTACGATAATCCGAGGCTTTTTGAAAAGCTCCGCCAGAAGCGCAGTGAACTTGCAAAGTCCGAGCGAGTCCCACCATATGTTATATTCAGTGATAAAACTTTGCACGAAATGGCATCAAATATGCCTTTAACTGAGAGCCAATTCATGATGCTGTCTGGAGTAGGAACCAGAAAGTGTGAGAAATACGCTAATGAGTTTATACCATTGATAAAAAGTTTTATTACAGGCAGAGAATAGAGCTTGCAATTTTGCGCATAATATGATATAATAGTATCACAATATCATCAGGAGGTGTTACATTATGGGCATGACTAATATCAATGTCCGCACAGATGAGGAAGTCAAAACAAGGTGCGAGAATCTTTTTGAGAGCCTTGGGCTCAACATGTCGACTGCTGTCAACATTTTCCTCCGTCAGTCTCTTCGTGCAAACGGCTTGCCTTTCGAGGTCAAGGCAGACGTTCCGAACGAAACCACTCTCGCCGCTTTCCGTGAGGGAGAAGAAATTCTGAAAGACCCGTCCGCAAAGGGCTACAGAAGTATTGAGGAATTAAGGAAAGCACTTGACGTATGAAATTATGAGGTAAGATTCACAACGCAGTTCAAGAAAGACATGAAGCTTGCGAAGAAGCAGAACAAGAATATCGATTTGCTTTTCGATGTCATCGACAAGCTCGCAAATGATGAACCGCTTGAGGCAAAATTTCGGGATCACAGCTTAACCGGCGATTATATCAGCTTCCGGGAGTGCCACATTGAGCCGAACTGGCTTCTGATTTACAAGAAAGAAGCTGACATTCTCGTTTTGCTTCTCCAACGAGTTGGCAGTCATTCGGAATTATTCTGACCGGATGAAGAAGAATTCAGAGCTATAAAAACAAAGCAGTCCACCGAAGAGGTGGGCTGGTTTTTATCGTCTCTTGAACAGTTCAGGCAGAGCTCTCGGATGATAGGTCTGAGTCTGAACCTCATCAAACGCTTTGTCGATTTCGCCAGAGGCGATCTGCTCCCTCCGTAGGGAGGGAGACTAATCAAGACTGGTACTGCTACAGCGTAAGAAAATTTCAATCCACTCCCTCCGTGGGGAGGGAGACTGATAGCAACATCGGAATCGAAACTTTCAAGCATTTCAATCCACTCCCTCCGTGGGGAGGGAGACTGAAGCAGAACTTCATAGGATGTTCGCTGATAGACATTTCAATCCACTCCCTCCGTGGGGAGGGAGACCGTTTGAACTGCTTTACAATAATTGCGATGGATTCAATTTCAATCCACTCCCTCCGTGGGGAGGGAGACCAAGTTGAGTAAGAATAGTAGTTTTTCCACAGCCATTTCAATCCACTCCCTCCGTGGGGAGGGAGACTAAAAAAGTTGTCACTCGTCACACGTCACAGTAATTTCAATCCACTCCCTCCGTGGGGAGGGAGACCTTCACGGATCATGCACTTGCACCACCTAACACATTTCAATCCACTCCCTCCGTGGGGAGGGAGACATAAAAAAATTGTCACACGTCACACGTCACAGTTATTTCAATCCACTCCCTCCGTGGGGAGGGAGACTGTGCCGAAATTGAGCTTTGTCCACACAATAAGGCAATTTCAATCCACTCCCTCCGTGGGGAGGGAGACAGACGGCAGAATATCTTGGGAAGTGGTGTCACAAATTTCAATCCACTCCCTCCGTGGGGAGGGAGACATTTTGCTATACCTCTCTCAAATTTTATTTTTCATTTCAATCCACTCCCTCCGTGGGGAGGGAGACAAGTTGCAACAAACCCAGTCGCAGAGCCGTTTTGCATTTCAATCCACTCCCTCCGTGGGGAGGGAGACCCGATATGTCGACGGCTGGGTGATTTATCCGGTATTTCAATCCACTCCCTCCGTGGGGAGGGAGACTCATTTTGCTATACCTCTCTCAAATTTTATTTTTCATTTCAATCCACTCCCTCCGTGGGGAGGGAGACAGGACGGCTACAGCATGAATGGCAGTAGCTATAGCAATTTCAATCCACTCCCTCCGTGGGGAGGGAGACCACGTCAATTCCGATGTTCTCCCTTTGCTTGACATTTCAATCCACTCCCTCCGTGGGGAGGGAGACTTTCGGCGTCGGCATCCAATGTGTAGCATTATCAATTTCAATCCACTCCCTCCGTGGGGAGGGAGACGTCTTTTTGTAGCACTTTCAGGCTTATTCTCTGCATTTCAATCCACTCCCTCCGTGGGGAGGGAGACTCCATTACGTTTGTGCAGTATCAAGCAGGAAGCATATTTCAATCCACTCCCTCCGTGGGGAGGGAGACAAGATGCTGCTTCGGTTAAAAAGCACCTTGCAAATTTCAATCCACTCCCTCCGTGGGGAGGGAGACTTCAGCGACTTAGTTGAGAAGATACAAGGTGCATATTTCAATCCACTCCCTCCGTGGGGAGGGAGACAATTATCCGATGTAATCAATGATTGTCAGTCAAAATTTCAATCCACTCCCTCCGTGGGGAGGGAGACTTCGGTCTGCACTTTTGCGGAAGTTGTAAATTTTTATTTCAATCCACTCCCTCCGTGGGGAGGGAGACTGCTGTTACTTCTGCTATAACCACGGTCCTTGGCTATTTCAATCCACTCCCTCCGTGGGGAGGGAGACTCACACCGTAGGTGAGGAAATCGAAATCACTGAAATTTCAATCCACTCCCTCCGTGGGGAGGGAGACTTGATAGTCCTTATCCCACCCCATAATATACAAAATTTCAATCCACTCCCTCCGTGGGGAGGGAGACCGGTTTATTCAAATAGATAGTCATTTTTGTTAATATTTCAATCCACTCCCTCCGTGGGGAGGGAGACCCGGCTACTCCACAAAATATATTCAATTCCAAAAATTTCAATCCACTCCCTCCGTGGGGAGGGAGACTCAATGTTTTCTTCTCCGGCGATTGTTTCAAGCTATTTCAATCCACTCCCTCCGTGGGGAGGGAGACCAGGCACCCACTACAGAGGACTTCACAAGAAAATATTTCAATCCACTCCCTCCGTGGGGAGGGAGACTTTACTACTACAAAGCCAACGTAAAAAAGCGAAAATTTCAATCCACTCCCTCCGTGGGGAGGGAGACTACGTTTTCAGGGACGGTTTACAGTCTGGATTCATTTCAATCCACTCCCTCCGTGGGGAGGGAGACTGTATATTGCGATGATGTCCCGATATATGATTTGAATTTCAATCCACTCCCTCCGTGGGGAGGGAGACAAAGAAATCTCAGTCAAAGGCTTCAGTTAATGTATTTCAATCCACTCCCTCCGTGGGGAGGGAGACCCTGATCGAAATAAGAAACACTGTAGCGTGATAATTTCAATCCACTCCCTCCGTGGGGAGGGAGACCCGGATAACGCTTCTTCCAAATCGGTATCTGTAATTTCAATCCACTCCCTCCGTGGGGAGGGAGACCCGAAGCCATTACTTAGCACCCCCTTTCTTTTCATTTCAATCCACTCCCTCCGTGGGGAGGGAGACCCATATCCCTATTAAAAGCTTCTTTTGCTTCTTCATTTCAATCCACTCCCTCCGTGGGGAGGGAGACAGCAAAACTGCACAGAATTGTGGCGAGTTTTGCGAGGGCTGTTTCCGGAAATGACGGTTTTGTTATACCGGCAGTTTTAGGAAACAGCTAAATATATTACGATTTGTAATATAAGTTCAACATTTTGCGTGCGAAAGTCTGTCGCTTTTGTGGTTACTTGAGCTTCGCACAGGCTTACAGTTCATGATTCTCAGTTACTTCTCTCCTAATATCTCTAGAATTTCAGCTGGTCTGAGTGCTTTAACCGGGCTTCCATCGGAGGAGATAAAACCCTGATCTCTTGTAGCAATGAAATCTGCGTCAGCTTCTTTCACGCAAGCTGCTAAGACGGCATCCTCAAAATCGTACATCGGAAGCTCAAGGGCAGTGAGACAAGCTTCACCGGTGACAGGAGCAATCTCAAAAATAGAAAGAATTTCAAAGACGGCTTCCCGAGCGTCATTTTCGCCCATGCTTTTTCGTGCGACATAATAAATGTCGGTTATCGTGTTAGCGGTAAGAATTCCGTCGATCCGGTCATTCAGCACAGCTTTTATCAGAGCGTTTGCACTCTCCGATTCCGCACGACCGAGAATGGCATCCAAAAGAATGTTGGTATCAAAAGCTACTTTCATCTGAGCCGTTCCTCCCTTGCCGCAACAACGTCCTCATCGCTGAGACTCATGCCACCAAAAAGTCCCCGAACACGCTCCCATGAAGCCTTTTTATTTGGCTTTATCGTGACAAGCTTTGCAACTGCCTTGCCGTTCCGGGTGATAATGACATCCTGATCCTGCGCCATGTTGACGTACAACCCAGCATTTATTTTCAAGTCGGTAATGGAAATCTGCTTCATGATGATTCTCCTTTTGCAAAATATAATTCCCAACTGGTACTGTTATTATACCACGACAGCTCTGTTATTGTCAACATAACAGCACCATTTTCCGAAAATAAATCGTGCGATTATACCATCAACACCCCCTCTGGGTCGTAGGAGTCTTTGACTCCGAAGTGTTCGATTCTGGTCTCATACTTGTTACCGAGGTAATAGAATCTCAGGCTGTCCCTCGATTCGTCCATTATTTCAATGAGCTTTGCCTGCAGGAGGCGGCACTGCCCGGCGTCGAGGAGACATTCAAAGACGGAGTTCTGCACACGCTGACCGTAGTTTGTGCACTGCTTGGCGATTTTCCGGAGTCGCTTTCTTCCGGCGGCGTCCTCGGTGTTCACATCATAGGTTATAAGCACAAGCACTTCCATCACCTACTTCCACAAAAACGGCGGATATGCGTCGAGGTCTCCACGCAAATATCTCGAAAGAAGCTGAGCCTGAACCGCAGGAACAAGTCCCCAAGGGATCTTTTCGCCGAGATACGGATGGGTGATCTCCTCACGCTTATGATCCTGCCACGCTCTTAGGAATGTCTTTCTCGCATCGTCAGACATGATGACTGCGCCGCTGTCGAGGAAGTCAAAATCCTTCTTATGAAGCTGGCGGGTGTTGATGAGCGTCAGAACGAACCTGTCCGCAATGCAGGGGCGAAGCTCCTCCATCAGGTCGAGTGCCAGAGACTTTCGCCCGGGGCGGGCAGTATGCATGAATCCTACATAGCTGTCAAGCCCGACCGCCTCAAGTGCCGATGCGCAGTCGTTCGTGAGGATTGAATAAGCAAACGACAGAAGCGCATTTATCGGGTCAAGCGGTGGGCGGCGGCTTCTCACAGTGAACCGGAAAAGCTCCTTGTCGCCTAAAATCATCTCGTCAAAGGCGTCAAAATATGCATTTGCGGCAACGCCCTCAAAGCCTCTGAGGCTGTCGGTGTCGGCGGCAGAAGAAATCAGAGGAATGTAGCTTTTAAGCTGGTCAGAGGCAATTCTTAAGATATTGTCGTCAACCCGCATGCCGTGATCTCTTCTGGTGCGCTCAATGCTGTTCCGGCAGTTACAGACCTTCCCAAGAATGAAGCACTTTGCAATCTCAACACTCTTTTCGGGGCTGTCAGCAATCCGATACTGGGTCTGCCTCAGAAGAACGTTTCCGTGAGTTATACCGGTTGTCCTTGCCAGAAACTTTCCTTTTGGAGTGAAGAACGCCAGATTCACTTCCCTTTCGGCACACGCTCCCATAAGCGAGGGGCTTGCCCCGGCATAGGAGAATGACATTATGCTTTCAAGAGTGTGAAGAGGATAACGTGCCGTGACGGTGTCCCCACGTTTCACAACGACATTCTCGCCGTCAAGAGTCAGATAGGCGTCCTCACTCATGACATAAAGAGTATTCAGAAGCTTTTTCATCTTAAAACCTCCTCGAGCGTTTCGCTCA
This sequence comes from Oscillospiraceae bacterium, assembly GCA_021203065.1. Lineage (GTDB taxonomy): Bacteria > Bacillota > Clostridia > Oscillospirales > Ruminococcaceae > Faeciplasma. The sequence continues at coordinate 100,341 of JAJQBX010000012.1, read as the reverse complement.
GATAGTCTTTCGCACTCTTTTCTTTCATGAGCTTAGGCATGCAAAGTTCTTTCATCGAACAGGACTGACAGCTCTTCTTTGGCTTGACCTTCGGAGTGTATCCTCGCTCAAAAAGCTCATGCATCTCTTTGAGAGCCGATTCGACTTCCGAACGCAATTCCGGAGTGAATTCAACCTCCACACGCCTCTTGGTCTCCCCGAAATAGAGTGCACCTACCGGAATGTGGCAGCAAAGCATCTCCTCAAGGCACATGGCTTGCCCGCAGAGCTGGTGAGCGTCGCCGGTGTCCGTACGTGGCTTGCCCCTCTTGTATTCAATCGGATAAGGAAGCCATTTGCCGTTTCTGCCGGATAGTGTTATGCCCTCTTCACTCCGGTGAAACTCTAAAACATCGCACTGCCCCGACACTCCGAGCCGGGAGGAGTGGAGATAGACGCCCCGGGTGATAATGGTGTCTCCCCTGCTCTCGACAAATTCACTGTCATGCGCCCGCTCGTGAAAAATGTTTCCGTCAATAGTGAGGTGGTTTTCCTGCCATAGCCCCTCAATTGTCGTAAGAGCCCATCTGCGCCTGCAGAATATAAAGTTCTGCAGCCCGAAAAGCTGGAGGTAATCCTCTTCTTTATACTCAGACACCGTCAATCACTTCCGGCTCGAGCCCCTCAAGGGGATGAACGATTATCTCGTAATCATCAGCAGAGGTCGGTAGCTCGTTTTCGTTCTTGAGCTTGACCTCAATACTGCGGTGAACCTTTGCCGACGAATACTGCCCGCCCTTGCAGTTATGCCTGAACCAGAATACTTTCAATATCTCCATCGACCCATCAGGACGAGCAGAAGAAGAGTCATTCTCAAAGAGCGTCCTCAAGCACTCTTTCAACACCTCAGCATCCTCCTCGCTGAACCCAGTCTTCTCCGCCAGCTGGACATTGATTGAGCCTTTGATGGTGTAGAGACCGTAGCGCACAAAATGCTTTGAGCCCATAGTATCTGAGCTTTTCTTCTTATCAGTATTATTTCCGTTTACACTTTTTGTGATTGCAATCGAGTGTATATCAATAGGAGACGCACTCAGTGCCGTATGAATCGAAACAGGACCCCTGATGCCTATGGAAACGCCGTCATCACTTTCAGAACCGCTGAAAGCAAATACCTGTCCAAATGATCTGACATCAATCCACCTATCGCAAGCGATTTCAGCATACTCCTGCTTATCTGCGAAAGTCACTTTTTTACCTTTGTTATTAATCGCTTTTAACTTTGCAACCGAGTCAGATCTGTCTTTAAGGCTCTTGCATCCATCGTCACAACGCTCCTCTGACTGAACAAATATTTTGTAATCCATGTCCTGCATTCTGTTTCTGATTTTGCGTTTGATACATACGTCAGACATCTCGCCAAAATCCCCATATGTCATTCTCGGTCTGTTGCCAGTATTTGGATCACCGTTTGCATTTGCCATAGTCACTGATGCGAGCACCACGAAATCAATTTTGTTGTTAAGGGTTGCCATTTTAATCTTCCTCCGATTCTGTAATTTCTGATTCCTTTTCTTCCTTTGGCTTATAAAGCTCTTTACGTTGCAGATAGTATCCCAACAGGTAGGTATCTTCAAGCGGGCGATTCAGAGCGGCTTCGTCCTCTTCTCTGAATGTAGCTATTATATCACCCATGAGATCCTCCACATAACGCCTTTTCCACGGCTTAAGCTTTTCAAGATATGGCATAAGCCTCTTCTTTAAAACTGCTGTCATATTCATAGGTCTTTCGCAAAAAGCTGTAAACATCCGGACAGCGTTTGGCTCACGTCTTTCGTCTCTTTCATAGGTACTCCTCTCTGTGTACTCCATCACGGCAAGAAGTCTCCCGAAAAGATAGCTTCTGTCAGTTTTCGCAGTATCAAGCTGCATTGTCCATTCCTCCTTATTAAGTAAGTCGTTATGATATTTTCTGATTACCGCACAAGCGGTGTATAAGACAAACTGATAATTGCCTTTGAGATTGTTATAATCTCTGTAGTTCTGGGGCTGGGACGCCTTTATTTTCAAAGATCGTACGATTTCAAGCGAAATGGGTGCTGACTCTGTTATGCATGGCAAAAGCCTTTTCATCTGCATCCTGAGAAGCTTATCGTCAACCTCGAGATTTCCGTTCCTCTCTGTACCGAAAGCGCATCTCACAATGCTGCCAAGCCGAGGAGAGCGAAGTGAATACATGCTTCCTTTAGTTCTTCTTATGAAGCAGATGCTTCTGTACCAATCTTCAATCCGCTTGTAGTAGTCAGACGCCGTTTTTTCGCTGTAGTAAGTGATGGACAATCTGCCTGTTGTTGCGGCATCAAGTGTCAGTATACAAACATCCTCATCATCGGGAAGTTCGTTCTTATAGCCTTGAATAGTGTCGCTGAGCAACTGTTTATACTCGCTGGGTTCAACCGGTGTCCCGACATCATCGTCATCGTCAAACAGGTCATCTGTAGGCTTGAAAACCGGTTTGCCGTTCGGATTCCAGCAAATGATGGTGCATCCGCCCTCTACAACGCCTTCGTTTGCCGCCAGCCACCTGAGCGCACAATGAGTTTCTTGAGAAGAAGTAAACCCAACTGCGGCTGCTTGTTCGGCTTCAAGAAATCTGCCCTTGTACGCAAGAACTCTCTCTGTATCTTTCTGAGATATGAGTTTTGCACCGTAATTACCCTGTACAATAGCTCTTGGATGTCTTGATGTGGCTATATCCTGTTTTCCAGAAATCATGCAAAAACATTCATTCCTCTGTCCGGAAAGTAAATCAAGATAGTAGCTTTTCCAAGCATCGAAAGTAGCGAAATCCCGCCAGCATTCATCTGTATCGCCCGAATCGTAAACTCTCCACCTGACTACGTACTTTGCATATTTGCTGTCCACAAAAGACGCATTATTATCAAAAGCTATCAACCTACAGCTTTTCAGGTCATCAAGAATTGTTCCTCCAAGGATGTATTTTCTCACTGCTTCAATTTTCGGGGTTGAATACTCCGAATCAGCCCAAGCGGACAATATAGCAACATAATTCTCATACTTGTCCTTGACCACGTTGGAAAGATACTGAAGCTGGTCACTGAGAGGGTGTGCATTCGGCTTAGTCCCACCTCTGTCAGCGGATTCCTCTGTCACAGGGATTATCGTTTTTCCGCTTTCTTTTGTCAGTGCAGACGCTTCACAGAAAGTCCCATCAACTCTCAGCGTGATTTCAATCTGTGCATTGACAACCATGTGACATATCGGCGACAGCGGTTCTTTGCCCTCAAAGTATACACCGGCAAGGTGGGCATGGTTGTCGTAGGTTTCGTAGGCTTTTTGCCATATGCTCATGCGGTCACCTCCCCAAATTCCGAATCATTGAACTCCTCAAGCCCTGTGAAATTATGCTCATCTTTGCCGAATTTTTTCATGTCCATCTTTCTTACGAATTCGGTTATCGGGCATTTTTCGGGTCTTGGGAACTCAATTATGCCTCCGTGCTTCATCACCGGATAGAAAAATCTCTTTGTAAGACAACCCCGGGTTTCCTCATCGTACGCCTCGTCGGGATAGGTAAGACCGTGGTACATAAGATCGAATGAAAGCTCCGAAAAGTCTTCCCTGTCGTATGCACTCTCTCCCTCTCCGAAAACACATGGCTCGACGTAGCCCTGACATTCCCTTGAGCCGAGAAAGATGTCCCGCCTGCCGCCTCTACGGATGCTCTTCTTGGCAATCTCATGGTGCTTGTTTTCGTTCCTGTCACACTTGAGATTGTCACGGTTGTAATTCCATTCAAAGTGAGCCTGAACCTGATAGCAGCAGTCCTTGAGATAAGTGTAGTAGGACAGGTCGTTGCCTCCTGTCCATTTCAGCGGACGGATGCCCTTGGTCTCTGTCTGGATAGGATTCATCACCCTGATTTTGTCGATATACCAGATGATCGACGGCTTCCAGTATATGGAGTGCATGATGCCCTTTATAGCCTCATATGTGGGAATGAGATAGCTGCACTTCTCCCCGCCGATGCGGGTTATCGGGTCGGAGAAGAGAGCATAGTCTCCGTATACCTTGAACTCTACAATATTCGGATGCAAATCTGACACCTCCTGTAAAATTATAGTTCTATGCAAATAACGGTTGCCCGTTGTCGTCTGTGACAACGCCGAGCTCATCGTCATACCAATTCTTTCCCAATATATTTACCCCTGACGGCGTTGTCGTGATGCCTCCCTGCTCAGAAATCCTGTCGAACTGCCACCTGAAGAGCGAGACCGTGTAGGGCTTGAGCTTCCTGAGAAGTTCCCTGACTCTTGCAATATCGTATTCGCCGCACTTATACAGCTCTTCAATAAGCGATTCGTTGCCGCCATACGGAACAATAACATCTATCCCCTCATCGTCGAACACCCTGAAAAGGCTTCCGGCAGTCTTGAAAGATTGGGTGAGTATGTATTTATGAGGCTTTGAAGACAGCAGAGAGTAGATATATGTCTTGGTAACTCCAACTTCTACGGCAAAGTCCTGATAGCCTGCGTTCTCCTTACCATAGTACTTCCGATAGTACTCGGAAATCGCCTCATCAGATGCAAAGTCGGCGAATTTCTTGCTTTCCAGAATAGCGTTGGTTGCTTCCTTGCCCTTTTTTATGTCCGGCAGCTTATTTAAGCTCTCGCCTTTCAGCTTCACTATATACACATTGGCAAGCTCCCTTGATTCTCCGTTACGGTTGCAGCGTCCTGCCGTCTGGACAACACTGTCCATTCCGGCTTGGATTCTGATTGCGCTTCCGTAAGAAACGTCTACGCCTGCTTCAAGAACCTGTGTGGATGAAAGAACTACTTTCCCCGAATTCTTGGCACGCTCTGCCGCTTCAAGTATGTCCCGGCGATGAGCCATGCACATTGAAGATGACAGATGAAAGCAGGAAGCTCCCGACTCATTCTTAGCTCTGAACTCCTTATATATCGTCGCCGCTTCGGCTTTCTTGTTGCAGACTATCAGGAGACTGTCCGAATTTCCGAGAATCTCTCTTCCGAAATCGGCGATCTCTTCACAGGACATTTCCGGATTGTTTTTTCTTACGATGCTCGTTCTTTTGAAGACATTCCAGATCTCTTCGTCACGCTCCACCATTTCCTTTGGCTCGGGCAGCAAAGGTCGCTGTGTATATCCAAGAGCCGGTTGCGTGGCTGAACAAAGGATTATGTCAGCTCCGCAGATCTCGGAAAGAAAGGCTATCGTCTGGTTGAAAAGCGACAGCATTTTGGTCGGAACTGTCTGTACCTCGTCAAAGATAATCACGCTGTCGCAAAGGCTGCCAAACCTGCGGACAGAGCTTGTTTTATCCGAGAACATGGTATTCAGCATCTGAACAAGAGTTGTGATGATTATGGGAGCATTCCAGCTTTCAACCATCAATTCTCTTTCGTCAAGGGCTTCCCTGCCGTTTTCGTCGCAGGAAACTACGTTTGAATGATGCTCCAGAACCCTGCAGCTGTCACCGATATAGTCCTCAATTACCCTTGCATTCTGGTCAATGATTGCAAGAAGCGGGATGACAAATATAATCCTCTTCTTATTATTCTTTTCTGCATGAGTCAGGGCATAGCGAAGAGAAGTCAGAGTTTTCCCTGAGCCGGTCGGAAGACTGAGACGATATATGCCACTTGGCTTCGTCGCAAAGCTTTTGCAGCGTTCTGACAATACATCTCTGGCTTTGGCTATATCCGTATCTGAGGGCAATTCCGAAAGTCTCGCTTCAAAATACGAAAGACACCTGCCCCAATCCGCTTCATCAATTTCCGGCATACTGCCGCTCATAAATGCCGCAGTATTCGTCCTGTCTCCCTCAACGACCGCCGACAAAAGAAGCCTTGCGATAAGTCCGAGATAAAACCACCTTTCACTCCTGTTGAAGCTTAGCTTATCATAGACAGCTTTAATTTCTTCAACACACTTTGGGAAGAGCTCTCTCAAGGTATCATAATACTCAGATTTCCTGAATCGCTCAATAGCTCCCTCAATTTCATCATCCTGAAAGTTTTTCTCATTTAGCCGGTGGTCGAAGCCGTCCTCTTCATGGTGCTCGTCAATCAGATCAAACTGACCGTGATGAGCACCAACAGCATAGGCAATCAGCTCTGCAGTAAGCCTCTCATACGATGAACTGCTGTCGCCGTGATATTCTCTGAGAATCAGCCTCACCCCGGCAAAGGTGTGATTAACCGAGCCTCTGACGACATCTTTCCCGGAAGCCGCACGAACGATATACTTTCTGTAGCTTCCTGTCAGCTTCCCTATGTCGTGAAGAAGACCTGTGACATAAGCGGTCGCATAGAGTCCGGTTTCCTGTAAAGACTTTCCCGCAAGCTCTGCCGTCTTAGAATTGTGTTCAAAAACCGTCTGAATCTCGAATGCATCGCCATCTTCTTTCCGCCGTATATGAGCAGGAAAAATATCATCCTCCTCAAGCTTTTTAAGAAGCTCTGAGCCGTAAATTATCACTGTTAATCGCCTTCTTTTAGTTTGATGACTACATTATACCACCCGAAAAATCCCGTGTCAACGAAAGTCAGTCCTGAAAAACGGACTCAGCAAGGATTACAGCCAAAATTTTGTCAGACATTTACGACGACCGGCAAAATTGCTCCCACAAATTTTCATTTCCCCAAAAATAACACTTGCAATCTTGCGGGAAATGTGGTAGAATATCATGGTTGATATGGAGACGTATCGAAGAGGTCATAACGGGAACGACTCGAAATCGTTTGACGGACTGAATCCGTCCGTGGGTTCGAATCCCACCGTCTCCGCCACTAAAAAGCTCGTAAATCTTGGGGTTTACGGGCTTTTTTCTTGCTTTTCCTACTCTGACATGTTATACTGTAGGCAAATCAATATTTGTGGAAGAGCGACTGTTGAGAACAGAGTCTTGATTTATGCGTAACCGTGTGGTATAATGTATAAAATTGGGGCGGTAGCGATGAATGATATTGAAATGCGAGCAAGGAAGTTATGACGAAATGTGCAAAGCAGCAGAAGATCTTTATAATCAGGACTAAAAGAAACAGGTGACCTCCATGTCCCAGAACCAACACATAAGTGAAAGCCTCATTTCCGACATCAGGGCGTTTATTGACGCCAATTATATTGAACCGGCTGTTGAAAGCTTTTCGGGAACATCCCGGAAGATGAGTGCCATCCGTCGGGATGATGATGTTGACGGCGATATTTGCTTTTGCCCCATGCCGACTGTTGGAGCTAAACCGACATCGGCACGTGTGGAGAAAAGAGCAAAGCCGAAGCCAGCACCGCTGGCGGGTTCAATGTCTCTTGAGGACGCCGTCGGGCAGATTGACGAGAGCTTTTCGGAGATGCTCTTAAGAAAAATTGATGAATCGGGTCTGAGCGATTCACAGGTCTACAAGAAAGCGGGAATCGACCGGAAGCTCTTCTCGAAAATCCGCAGCGACCGGCTCTACAAGCCGAGCAAGCCGACGGCTATCTCTTTCGCAATCGCACTCGAGCTGCCTCTTGACGAGACTAAAGATATGCTGATGAAAGCGGGGTTCGCCCTCTCCCATTCGAGCAAGTTCGATATAATTATCGAGTACTTCATCAGCCACGGAAACTACGATATTTTCGAGATAAATGAGGCGTTATTTGCCTTTGACCAGAGTCTTCTGGGAGTATAAAAATGTCGCCTGACAGGCGACCACGACGGGAAAATTATCCTCTATAATATGACTGTAAGGTTCAGAACCAAGCAGCCATATTTTAATTACGGAGGTATTTATCATGAAAAAGAATTTGACAGAAATCGTTTTTATCCTTGACAGAAGCGGCTCTATGAGCGGACTTGAGGAGGACACAATCGGCGGCTTCAACTCGATGATCGAAAAGCAGAAGAATACCGAGGGCGAGGCTCTCATCTCAACCGTACTCTTCGACAACAAGAGCGAGGTCATCCACGACCGGGTGAATCTTAAGGACATCAAGCCGATGACACGTGAGGACTACTACGTCAGAGGCTGCACTGCTCTCCTTGACGCCATAGGCGACGCAATTCACCACATCGGGAACATCCACAAGTATGCACGTGAAGAGGACGTCCCGGAGCACACGCTCTTTGTCATCACCACCGACGGAATGGAGAACGCCAGCCGCCACTACAGCTCGGATGAGGTCAAGAAGATGATTGAGAGCAGGAAAGAGTCCGGTTGGGAATTTCTCTTCCTCGGCGCAAACATCGATGCCGTCGAAACTGCAAGACGCTTCGGAATCAACAAGGACCGTGCCGTCAACTACCACAGCGATCACGAGGGCACTAAGCTCAACTATGAGGTTCTCAGCGACGCCATTTCCTGCTTCCGGTGCGCCGCCCCGCTCGATGAGGGATGGAAGAAGAGGATTGATGAGGATTATGAGAATCGCAAGAAATAACCGCTTAAACAAAAAAAGACGTTTTCGGGCGTCTTTTTTTCTGCCATTTTCAGATAAGATTACTTGGAATGAAGCAGTTATCGCTGTCGATAGGAATCGGCTCCTCGCACATGCATATTATTCCGCCATCTCCCCTGTTCAAGGAAGCTCTGTCAAGTACGCTGTATTTTTTGACTTCACGACGGTCTGGCGAAGCACTCTTTTTGATTTCAAGCGGATGAATAACGTTATTCTCCTCCACGAAAATATCAATTTCCTTAGCGTTTGAATCACGATAATAGGTGATATTCGCTTTCGATTTCGCATAGGCATAGTTCTTCACGAGCTCCATCACGACATAATTCTCGTAGAAGTGCCCGCTTGCGGCACCGTTGCGGAGAGTATCAGGAGTCAACCACATTGAAAGGTAAGCACAAAGCCCAGTATCGCAAAAGTAAAGCTTCTGAGTCTTGCTGAGCCTCTTGAGTGCATTATTTGAATACGGTTCGAGGAGATAGACTATATGCAATCCCTCAAGAACCTGCAGCCACTGCTTTGCCGTTGTCGGCGCAATATCCGCCGATTCAGCCAAGGTTCTGTAGTTGACAAGCTCAGATACCAGTGAAGCGCACCCCGAAAGAAATCTTCGGAACTTCACCGAATCGGTGATTCCGCCAGCTTCGGTTACGTCCCTCATAAGATAGGTGTCGATATATGAGTTGAAATACTCCTGCCTGAGCTCGCTGTCAACTCCCTGAACCTGCGGCATTCCGCCCTCCCAGATGCTGTTGAAAACCTTGATAACATCATTTTTCGGAAGCTGAGACTGTCTTTTCCTCAGTGCATCAAGCGAGAAATCAAGCTCGTCGTCAAATATGACGCCCGACTTTTCCCTCTCAGACAGGCTATATAGCTCCAATATCCCGATTCTTCCGGCAAGAGTCTCACGGACATTTTTCATCATCTCGAATTGCTCAGAGCCGGTAAGCCAGATAAGCCCTTTTTCGTCGCTCTCATCGCAGATAACCTTGATTTGCTCGAAAAGCTCGGGAGCTTTTTGCACCTCATCTATGAGAACCGGAGGCTTGTAGGTCTGGAAAAACAGAACCGGGTCAGACTTCGCAAGCTCTCTTGCCATAGAATTGTCAAGAGTGACGTAGGTTCTGTCAGATCCCGCCAGATGCCTCAGCATAGTCGTCTTCCCGACCTGCCGCGCACCGGTCACAAGAATTACCTTGAAAAAGTCATTGAGTCTGAGAAACTTCCGCTCAAGTTCTCTCGTAATATAAGCCATACCGCACCTCCAAATTTACGATAATCGATGATGAATCATATTTTATCATAAATTTTGCAGGATGTCAAGGGATTTATCTCTCAACCCCTCTTCACCGTCTCGGGAAGCGGCTTTCTTGTGAAATGGTTCTGCGAGGGCTCTGCTTTCTCGTCCGGGTAGCCGAGGTTGAGGAGGCACAGCACTTCCTCATTTTCGGGGAGGCTGAACTCACGCTTCACCTCGTCCGGGTCGATGAGATTAAGCCAAGTCGAGTCAACGCCCGCATTCTTTGCAGCAAGCATCATGTGAGTGGTGACGATGGAGGCGTCCTCGATGCCGGAGTCTCTCTTGCCGCCCGGATAGGTGAAGACATTATTCTTATCGAACGCAACAATCAGCACCGTTCCGGCATTATATCGGCAACGGGTGAGCTTGTCGACTTTCTCAAGACCCTCCGGCGACTCAACAACATAAATCTTTTGTTCCTGCAAATTCTTAGCCGTGGGCGCAAGCCTTCCAGCCTCTAAAATCTCGCAGAGCTTCTCCGGCTCAACCGGTCTGCCGTCGTAGCTACGGCAGGAATATCTCTCCTTGACAACCTCTGTGAATTCCATAACAACTCTCCTTTGCAATAATTGTAGGGGCGGATACCATCCGCCCGCTGTGGCGCCGACATCTTTATTCGGGCGGGCAGTTAGCAAAGCTAACTGTATATCCAGCCCCTACATGATTTTGAACACTGCGGCGTTCCACATTTCACAGCCACGTTCTTCTATCAGCTCAAATCCCCGGACTTTCATCTCTTCGAAAACCTCGTCTTTTCTGTTGTCTATTATTCCCGAGAGAATCAGCCTGCCTCCGGGAGCGATGAGCTCTTTGAAAACATCCGCCATTGCAATCAGGACATCAGCGACGATATTTGCGGTGACAAGAGTATAGCCGCCATCCCGGGAAATCTTCTCAACAAGCGTCCTGTCAGTCGTGACATCGCCGCAGAGGGCGGTGTATTTCTCGTCCGGAATGCCATTTTTTCTTGCATTTTCGTGAGAGGTCTTCGCCGCATCGGCGGAAATGTCCACAGCCGTGGCGCACTCAGCTCCAAGAAGCATCGCCGCAATTGAGATTATGCCGCTTCCCGCACCCAAATCGCAGACACTGTCGCCCGGCTCGATATACTTCTCCAAAAGCTCCAAGCAAAGCCGGGTTGTGTGATGCCTGCCTGTGCCGAAGCTGTTTTCGGGGTCTAAGGTTATGTTCACTCTGCCGGTGTCGCAGGGGACTTCCTCCCATGACGGCGTGATGAGAAGCTTCTCGCCAATCTCCATCGGCTTCCAGAACCGCTTCCAGCTGTTCGCCCAGTCCTCGTCGGCGACTGTCCCAAACTTCATCTCAAGGCTTCCGACGTCGGATCTTGATTTAAGAGAGTCGACCGCTCCCCGGACAGCTTCGAGAGCCGCAGGGTCGTCCTTGTCAAGGTAAACGGTGACAAAGGTGTCCTTCCCGCAAAGCTCCCAGACCTCCTCGCCGATATAGTCCCAAGAAGCGTTCTTGTTTCTCTCAAACTCCCGTATATCCTCCGGGTCGTTAATCATCAGCCCCGTAATCCCCGCCGCAATCAAAGCGTCAGAAAGAGCCTCGACGCCAACGTGACTGGTGTATATTTTAATTTCAGTCCATTCCAAGGTGGTTGCCTCCAAAGTTTTTATGATTAGAGTATACTACATTTTGGAGGAGAATGCAAGCGTTACGCCTGCCTTCACAAAATGTAGGGGCTGGATATACAGTTAGCTTTGCTAACTGCCCGCCCGAACAACGTTGCGGTTACCATGCGGGCGGATAATATCCGTCCCTACAAAAAAGCCCTCCCCTGAAACGGGGAGGTGAAACTTACAAATTCCCGAGTTTATACTCAATATACAACGCAAACGCCAATATGCTGATAATACGCTTTGAAGTTTGCCTACCTGATCAGCTTTCAGTCTCAGTCGCTTCATCACCAGTTTCGTCTGCTTCAACCTCTGTATCATACACATCCGTATCCTCAACTGAATCATCCTCAGTTGAAACATCTTCGGTTTCTGTCTCGCTTTCTTCAAGCGAAGCAAGCTTATTGTTTACGTACAAAGTATATGCGCCGACAATCAGCAGAATAAACGCAACAATACCGACTACTCGCAATGCAATATTCTTCTTTGCTTCCTTACCCTCATGCGGCTTCAGCTCCGGCATGATGATACCTGCTGAATCCATATTCCCAAGCGGTCTCTTTAGCTTTACATACAAAGGAACAGAAACCGCAACTGCTATAACAGCATTGGCAATAGAAGACAGCAGATTCGGCATTACACCGATAAGAGCCGCTCTAGCTTCACTTCCTATGAGTAACATGTAAATGTACTTGTTCAGGAAGTAGAGTATAATATAAACAATCTGACCCGTAATCCCGCTTATTAGTATTCCCTTTGTCTTGCCGAGAGATGTACCTTTGTAACGAGTCCTGAAGAAAGTCGCAAGCTCTCCGCAGACATATCCCATTGCAAATTTCGAAAGAAATGTAACCGGTGCCGAAATTACATATGCCGGAGTAAGTAAATCGTACAATCCCGCACCAATTCCTGATGCAAGCCCTCCTCCAATGCCTCCTAAAAACAGTCCAGAAAGCAGACACATTGAATTTCCAAAATGTAATCTCGTTACTCCTGCGATACTAGGAATAGGAATAGAAAGATAGTTTCCGACGAAGCATAACGCCGCCATCAATCCGACTATTACGATGTGTAGAACTTGTTCATCGGATAGTCCTTTTTTGTTTGTTACTTGTTTTTGCATATAGGATGCCTCCCTTTCGTTTCTGCCATCAATTCTATGCTAATTGAATCCAAATTGCAAATCGGCTTGAAAATTTGCTTAAGTCTCTAAATTGTGCAGATTGCATAGTTTTGAGAAAGCAAAATCCTCAAAACCGTTGATTTTTCACAACGAATTTCGGAGATTTCGGGGTTAAATTTTGGAGTTAAGAAATTTTGCACAACAATCAAGCATGTTTTGGGGCTTTGAAGTGGGCAAAGTGCAAGAAAATTCGGGAGTTGACAAAGGCATCATTATGAGATATAATGTCCGTAGAATACTTCAAAAGAGGCACAATAATGCGTTGATATGAATTTGAACACCGATATTTTCAAAAGAGCATGAGCTTCATGCTTGTTCGTCGTGTTTGAATTCTTATTTTTAAGGAGCGTATTTGTTGTGTCTAAATTTTATATTAACAGGTTTAACTTCCTGCAGCTTTTTGACGGGCTTGTGTTCTATGCGCCTGTGTCTCTACTCGTGAGGACTCAGGCGGGGATGACCGTCTCGCAGTTTCTGCTGCTTCAGGCTGCATTGTCAATTGTAATTTTTGCCGGCGAAGTCCCTGCAGGGATGGTTACCGACAGAATCGGGTATAAAAACTCGATAGTTCTGTCTCAGGTGCTTCTTTTCTCGGCGAGAGCTTGCCTGATGGTCGCCTTTCTTATGAAGAGCCTGCCGCTGTTCGTGCTGGAAGTGGTACTCGAGGGGCTTTCATATGTCTTCTACTCGGGAACATACGACGCCTATCTCTATGGAGTTTACGGCGAGGAGGAATACTTGCGCAGAAGCACCATAGCCGCAAACTTCGGGACAACCGGGTTCATAGTCAGCACTCTTCTCTACTACGTTTTCTATTCCTGCTTCGGAATGGTCGGGCTTCTCGTCTCCACAACGATTTCGAGCTTTCTGGCGGCGGTCAGCTCATTCGGAATTGAAAAAGAGAAATCGAGAGCTGAAAAGCAGGAAAAGAGCTCTCTGCCCGTCTTCAAAAAACTTCTGAAAAGCCGTCAGCTCTGGGTGATGATGCTCGTGTCGGCTTGCCTTTCGATGGCGATGCTGTTTATAAACTTCTTCTTCGTCGACAAGCTGCTGACTGTCGGGCTTGACGAAAAGCTGATGACTCCGATAATCCTCGGCTATTCAGTGGTTGAGCTGCTCAACGCCCGGATCGCCAGACGGATAAATTCCGACAATCAGAGAATTTTCTTCGCCGGATCTGCCCTTGTTCTCAGTGCCGGCTTGATTCTCTTTGGCGTTATGAATGGAGTTGTGCCGGTGGTCATACTCATGCTTGTCCTGCCGCTTCTGGTGGACGCTCCGTCTGTCATACTTTCAAAATATGAAAATGACCTTATCGACAAAATGGGCGCTGATAGCAACCGGGCTACAGTGCTGTCGGTGTTCAGCATGGGCGGAAGCCTCCCGGAAATTGCGATGCTTCTGGTGTCCTCCGCACTGTCGGGAGCGGGAACGGCAGTCTGCTTTATAGCTCTGGGCGTCACGATAATTTTTCTCTTACCTATATTTTACCTTGACATTTTGCACAAAAAATGATACAATGAAGTATTAGTTATGTCGAAAATAAATATCAATGGAGGAGATACTATTATGAGCAGCTACAAGGATTTACGAATTGTAGACAATTTTTATCAGACCTCGGCGTTCTTCCCGATGCCGACTATGATGATTGGCACCATCGCTGATGACGGGAGCACCACCTTTGGTCCTTACTCCCTCTGTTCGCCCTACTATGTTGCGGGCAAGGGATACTATGCGATGATTTTAAACTGCCGCAATTCGTCGAACACAGCGCAGAACATCTTAAAGAGAAAGAGATGCACCCTTAACTTCATCTATGATGACAGAAAGCTCTTCAAGGAGGCTGTCAGAATGGGTTGGCCCGGGGACACTCCCGAGGAGAAGATGAAGGACTGCAAGTTCACTCTCGAGGACGGACTCCTGAAAGAGGCTGACCCGAACGGCACTTATCCGCAGGTCATCAAGGAATGCTATCAGGTATTTGAGTGCGTCTGGATGGATCATCTCGACAATGCACAGGACGACCAGCCGGGCGAGCTCCACGGCTATCCCGGACCCTATCACGATTTCAACGGAATAACCTCTGAATTCGGTGCGCACTTCATCCTCAAGATCGACAAGATTCTCATGAAAGAGAAGCACTACGACGCTATCGTCAACGGCGTCAAGGCTTCCGGCTTCCCGAGAGTTCCGGTTGACTATGGCTACCGTGATTCGAAGAACTTCTGGTATACCCGTTTCACCCGCCCGATTCCCGAGCTCTTGCCGATAAGAGAGGGAAATCTCGACTCGGTCAAGTATGCCGCAAAGAGAATTGACCCGGATGTCCAGTTCACCGACGAAGCCTGCATGAAGCTCATAAACGTCCCGAGAATCTTCCTCCCGACGGCTCTCAAGGGCTGTGTTGATTGGGCGAAGCAGAACGGCGTCACCCTCATCACCGAGGAGCACATGAACATCATCAACGACAAGCGTTCGAAAGAAAAGAACAAATAGAGAGGAGAAGCAGCATGAAAGTAGTTCTGGCAGGAGCTTATGGCAAGCTCGGCAGTGAAATTTTAAAGACTCTCGTCTCGAGAGACATAGAAACAGTTGCGGCTGACATGGTTGAGCGTGACATCGAGGGACTCGACAAGTCGAAGTACACATTCAAGAAGCTTGACGTCACCAATAAAGAGGCTCTCAAGGGTCTTTGCGACGGCGCAGACACCGTTATCACGACAGTTGGTCTGACCGCCACAAGCGCAACTCTCACAAATTACGATATTGACTACAACGGCAACCTTAATCTCTTGGAAGAGGCGAAGAGTGCCGGAGTCACAAAGTTCGTCTACATCTCAGTCATCAAGGCTGACAAAGCCCCTGATGTCCCGATGCTCCATGCGAAGTATCTCTTTGAAGAAAAGCTCAAGGAGAGCGGCATAGCCTATGTCATCCACCGCCCGACCGGCTATTTCTACGACATAGTCAAGGTCTTCAAGCCGATGATCGAGAACGGCAAGGTAACTCTCTTAGGAAAAGAGCCTGTTCACGCAAACGTCGTCCACACTCCCGACTTTGCTGAGTTCATAGTCGACCATATCGGCGACGAAAATGTCACCTATGATGTCGGCGGCAAGGAAACTTGGTCCTATGAAGAGATCGCAAGAATGTGCTTTGCGGCAGCCGGAAAAGAGCCGGTTATCAAGCGTGCTCCGGCATGGCTCTTCGACGTCTTGGGAAGTCTTCCGAAGAACAAGAAGAACGGCAAGCAGGCGATACTCAAGTTCTCAAAGTGGACTCTCACGGAAGAGATGGTCGGCGACACCTGCGTCGGCGAATCGAGCTTCAAGGCTTATATTGAAGAAAGCTTTAAGAAGGAGGGCTAAGCTATGGGAATATGGGGATATGTCGGGATATTCTATCTCGTGAGCCTTGTCTGCTGTGCAGTCGGATTCAAGAAGTATGTCTACTTCCTCTCGGTCGGCTACGGATTCTCCGTAATCGGCTTGGGAATAGCTTACCTCGTCTCCGCATTTGCAGGCGGCTACGCTTGGAATATCGTGACAATTTTACAGTGCATTCTTTTCATGGTCTACGGCTGCAGACTTTCGGGCTTCCTGATTGTCAGAGAACTTAAGAATGGCAATTACAGAAAAGTCTTGAAAGAGGCTACAAAAGAGGATGAGAAGCCGATGCCTGTTTTCGTCAAGATCGCAATCTGGGTCTGCGTCGGAATTCTCTACTTTGCACAGACCTCGCCGGTATTCTTCAGAATCTATAACGGCAAGGGCACAGATGTAGTTTTGCCGCTTATCGGTGTAGTCATCAGCGCATGTGGAATCATCCTTGAGTCGATTTCCGACAAGCAGAAGAGTGCACAGAAAGCCGTCAATCCGAACATGGTCGCAACCAAGGGACTTTTCAGGATGGTTCGTTGCCCGAACTACTTGGGCGAAATCATCTTCTGGACGGGTGTCCTCATCGGTTCGCTGAACGCACTTTCGGGCGTCGGACAGTGGCTGACCGCAGTTATCGGCTGGATTCTCATCGTCATGATAATGTTCAACGGCGCACAGCGTCTTGACCGCCGTCAGGAGAAGAGATACGGCGAGATGAAAGAGTATCGGGAGTATGCAGACCATACGCCGATTATTCTGCCGTTGATACCGCTGTATCATATAGGCAAATACAAATAATTGCGCTCGCCCTGTGGGCTCGCGCACCCCTCCACCGTGCTTCGCACGGTCCCCCTCCCCTTTCAGGGGAGGCATTAACCACGTAAACCAACGTTAATTTGAAAGGACAGAAAATATGACTATTCCAATGGCAATTGTCGATTACATTCCGGTGTTTATGTTTCTTATAGCCGCTGTAATCCTGCAGAGAGACCTTTACCACGCTATGAGCAAGGGTGCGTTTGCGCTCTTCTCGGCTGGAACCATCACCGTTTTCGTCGCCGGATTCTATAAGGCGACATGGAAGCTTTTGTATGCCGCAGGAGTCTGTGACTTCGTGCCGCTCACCAAGTCCTTCTTCCCGATGCAGACGACCGGCTTCGTCCTCGCCGCACTCGGAATGCTCGCACTCCTCTGCCATAAGCAGGGAAACGAAAACAAGCTCAATTCCGTAGCAATAATCCCGGCTCTCGGAGTGCTCCTGACTGCCGCCGCAGAGCCATCAGAATACGAAGGCACGATGATTTTCGTCATACTGATGGTCTTGGGCGTCCTCATCCTCGACGTGGGACTCATAATCATCTCGGCAAGGCATAAGCAAACAGTAGCCGCAGTGATATACGGAATCTCATTCGTCTTCGTAATGGGCATGGGCTACCTCTCGTCAAAGGATTTCGCCGAGGCTTCGATGAACTGGATCGCAGAGTTCACGAATGTCTTGGGGCAAGGAACGTTCCTTTTGGCGACGTGGATGCTGCACAAAAGGGCGTTTGCGGAGACAAAGTAAAGATTTTCAGGTATAAATTGACCCCACCATTGATTGGTGGGGTTGGTTTTTATGTAAAACAAAAATTGCAATGGGAAGTGTGGCTATCAACACACTTTTTACAGTGAAAAATGTGGATGGCTACATTTTTTTGCAGGGAATAAGTGTTATAAGCAAGCTTCCGCCTCACTCCCCCTCTTCCTCCTGCATATCCCAGTTATGATAAACCTGCTGGACGTCGTCGTTGTCGTCGAGGGCGTCTAAGAGGAGTCCCATGAACTTGAGTTGGGTTTCGTCGGTGAGGGTTGTGTAGGTTGACGGAATCATTGTGTCTTCGGCTGAGACGAGCTTATAGCCCATTCCTGAGAGGGTTTCCGAAATCTTATAGACCTCGTTCGGGTCGGTGGTGACCTCGATCATCTCGTCTTCAACGTTGAAATCGTTCGCTCCGGCGTCGAAGCAGTCCTCCATAAGCTTGTCCTCGTCTACGCCGTCGTTCTCAAGAACGATGACTCCCTTGCGGGTGAACATGAATGATACGCAACCGGTTGTTCCCATATTTCCGCCGAACTTGTCGAAGTAGTGACGGACGTCAGCCGCAGTGCGGTTCTTGTTGTCTGTGAGGCACTCGACGATTATCGCAACTCCGCCGGGACCATAGCCCTCATAGACCATCGTCTCATAGCTGTTCTTGTCGTTGTCGCCAGCGGCTTTTTTGATGACACGCTCGATGTTGTCGTTCGGGACGTTATTCGCCTTTGCCTTGGCAATCAGGTCTCTTAACTTGGAGTTGGACGCAGGGTCAGGACCTCCCTCCTTTACGCAGACGGTAATCTCTCTGCCCATACGTGTGAAGACCTTCGCCTTCGCTCCGTCAGCGATCTCTTTCTTGCGCTTGATGTTGTTCCACTTTGAATGTCCTGACATACTAATCTCTCCAATTCATGTATAATGCGTAATTCGTAATGCGTAATGCGTAATTAATTTTGCAATTACGCTAATGTCCATATGATGTCAAATAATTCGTCAATCCGCTCCTGCTGTCCCGTCAGATACAGGTATCCGAAAAGACATTCAAGTGCAGTAGCGGTGCGGTATTCACGGACGCTTGAGTGCTTCGGGGGAGTGATCCCTCCGGCATTTCTTCCTCTTCGGAAAATGTCCGATTCCTCTTCCGTGAGAAGAGGGAGTATTTTTTCACAGGCGGCGGCTTGGAATTCACAGCAGACATACTTGACAGTCAGACTGTGGAGCTTTCCTGCAGGCATATTTGCGCTGAGGATAAGCTTTTCCCTGACCAACTGCTCATAAACGCTGTCGCCCATGAATGCCAGTGCCAGCGGGCTATAGAGCCCTGCCTCTCTTTTATCTAAAGCCCTGAACGACATCCTATCCTCCAAAGCTATCTGACGTAGTCAAACTCATAGCCGCAGACGGAAACGGTGTCGCCGTCCGAAACTCCCTGATTCTCGAGCTCCGCTATTATGCCACTCGACTGGAGAACCAGCTCGAAGTGCTGGAGCGACTCATAGTCGTTCGGGCCGATCATCCGGATGATTCCCTCGAGCCAGTCAGCTTCGACGAAGTAAACCCCGTCCTCACATGTGACCTCGAAGCTCCGGTCTTTTGCCAATTCCTCCGGATTCCACTCGGGAACCTGCTCAGGCTCGAAGACCTTTAATGGCGGGAGCTTTGAAAGCTCCTCGGCACAATACGAAACCAGCTCTTTCGTGCCCATTGTGGTTGCGGCGGAAATCTCGAAGATGGGAAGCTCCATCTCCTCAATATATTCTCTGAATCTTGCCATCTGCTCATCAGTAGCCATGTCGCACTTGTTGGCGGCTACCACCTGAGGAGCGTTCGCCAGATCCTCACTGAAATTGGCGAGTTCACGGTTGATGGCTTCATAGTCCTCTATCGGGTCTCTTCCCTCTGAGCCGGAAACGTCCACAACGTGAACAATAAGCCGGCATCTTTCGACGTGCCTTAGGAACTCATGACCCAAGCCTACCCCCTCGCTTGCGCCCTCGATGAGTCCCGGGATGTCAGCCATGACAAACGAGTTGCCCTCTGCCACCTTCACGACTCCCAAAACAGGGGTCAGCGTTGTGAAGTGGTAGTTCGCAATCTTCGGCTTTGCGGCTGAAACGACAGATATTAGCGTCGATTTCCCGACATTCGGGAAGCCTACAAGACCGACATCGGCAAGAAGCTTCAGTTCAAGCTTCAAATCCAATTTCTGACCCTTGAAGCCGGGCTTTGCGAAACGGGGAATCTGCCTTGTGGGGGTTGCAAAGTGGGCATTTCCTCTGCCGCCCTTGCCGCCCTTGGCAATCACTACCGGCTCGTCTCCCGACAGGTCTGCGATGATTCTGCCGCTTTCACGCTCTCTTACAACCGTTCCTCTCGGGACTTTTATAACGAGGTCGGGGGCACTCTTTCCAAAGCAGTTCCCCGAGCCGCCGTTACCGCCCTTTTCGGCGGAGAATTTTCTTTTATAGCGGAAGTCGATCAGGGTGTTCATGTTGTCGTCCACTTTAAAGACGATGTCGCCGCCCTTGCCGCCGTCGCCGCCGTCAGGACCGCCAGCCGCAATGTACTTCTCCCTATGAAAAGACACGCACCCGTCCCCGCCGTCCCCGGCTTCAACGGAAATATTTACTTCATCAACAAACACCTTAACACCTCCGATGTAATGCGTAATGCGTAATTCGTAATTATCGAGTCTAAAATCCGTCGGCAAAGCCGACACCTCAATTACGCATTACGAATTCCTAATTACGAATTTTGCTTCCTAAAAAATGTCCCCAAGCAAAAAGCTTGGGGGACAATCTTATTTCTCTACAGGATAAACGCTTACCTGCTTCCTGTCACGACCCAATCTTTCAAACCTTACTACACCGTCTACCTTTGCATAGAGGGTATCGTCTGAGCCGATGCCTACGTTGTGACCGGGATGGATATGTGTTCCTCTCTGGCGATAGAGGATGTTGCCCGCAGGTACGAACTGTCCGTCAGCTCTCTTTGCGCCTAATCTTTTTGATTCGGACTCACGTCCGTTCTTGGTCGAGCTTGCTCCCTTTTTATGAGCAAAGAACTGCATACTTAATCTTAACATTTTATTTCACCGCTTTCTGTATTCGTTATAATCCCTGTTACTGCCTTTCAACCGCAACAGCTACGTTCTCGGGGTACTCTTCACTCAAGGCTTCCATGTGCTCCTTAAGAGCTCCTATAAGCCTGTCCGCATTCTCTGATGGCTTATTCACTGTGAACCTGACCGTGTCGTCTATAACCTCGGTACTCCCATCCACATTGAAGCCGTCGATGCAGCTGTTTACAGTGAGCATCACTGCTGAGGAAACGGCTGCGCAAACTATGTCGCTGCCAGCTTCCGAATATCCCGAATGTCCCGAGACTGAAAAACCCTTGAAGCTATCATCTCCGGAAACCTTAAATAACGCCGTTATCATTATTACGCCTTGATAGCTTCGATTCTCACCTGAGTGTAGGGCTGTCTGTGACCCTGCTTCTTGTGAGAAGAGCCTTTCTTGGGCTTGTAGGTGAAAACGGTAATCTTCTTAGCCTTGCCGTTCTTAAGAACCTTGGCATCAACGGTTGCGCCCTCAACATAGGGTGTACCTACAGAAGTTGTTTCGCCGTCGGAGAGAACTACAACCTTGTCGAAGGTAACCTCTTCGTCAGCCTCTACGGGAAGCTTCTCAATGAAGACGACATCGCCCTCGTGAACCTGATACTGCTTTCCGCCTGTTTCAATTACTGCATACATTTCTCGGCACCTGCCTTTACTATAGAACTCGCTATGCGGCGGCGTGAAAACCCTGAAAAAGATCCTCAACTTGACAGCCGACCATAAGCGGCTTAAAAATTATACTACATTACGGGGTCAAATGCAACTGCGAACTTTGAATGTTCACAAAAAAGTTACAATTCGTGCTTCGCACGCCCTCTCAGTCAGCCACTTCGTGGCTGCCAGCTCTCCCAGAGGGAGAGCCATTCAGACTCCTATTACCAGTAGCTGCCCATCCTGCGCTGTCAGATTGATAGTGCGGATTTTGATTTCCCCTGAATCAACGATAAGGTTCGCCACCTTGTCCTCGACTTCACGGCGGATGATTCTACGAATGTCACGTGCTCCGTACTGCTGGGAGACTGCTATGTGGGCGATTGCTTCCTCGGCGGCTCGGTCATAGTTGAACATGATGAGCTTCTCCGAAAGAGGTGCGACCATTTCGCCAAGCATCAGGTGGGCGATGTCGGCGTAGTCTTTCTCGGTGAGCGGATTGAACACCACTATCTCGTCAACACGGCTGATGAATTCGGGGCGTAAGAACTCACGGAGACCCTTGATTGCTCTGTCTTTCGAAGCCTGCGCCTGAGTCCTGTCGAAGCCGATGCCGAAGCTCTTGTCGGTTGAACCGGCATTACTCGTCATGATGATGACAGTGTGCTCGAATGAGACGCTTCTGCCCTGTGCGTCGTTGACCTTGCCCTCGTCAAGAATCTGCAAAAGTATATTCATGACGTCCGGGTGAGCCTTTTCTATCTCGTCAAAGAGGACTACCGAGTATGGCTTTCTGCGGACCTTCTCGGTCAGCTGTCCCGCCTCGTCGTATCCTACGTAGCCCGGAGGCGAACCGATGAGCCTTGAAATTGAGTGCTTCTCCATGTACTCCGACATGTCGATTCTGACAAGCGGCTCAGTGGCGTCAAAGAGCTCCGCCGCCAAGACCTTTGCAAGCTCCGTCTTTCCAACGCCGGTAGGACCGACGAAGATGAACGAAGCAGGTCTCTGCCTCGATGTAAGCTGAACCCTTGAACGCTTGATGGCGTTGCAGACGAGATCCACTGCCTCCGGCTGACCGACAATCTTCGCTGAAAGTGCGTCGTGAAGCCCTCTTATCTTGTCGTACTCTGTTTCCACTATCTTGTTTGCAGGAATTCCCGTCCAGAGCTCGATTACTTTAGAAAGGTCCTCCTCGTTGACATAAACCTTGTCTGCGGCTTCCTGAGCCTCTTTACACTCGTTTTCAAGCTGGGAAAGACCGGATTTAGCTTCGGCAATCTTCTCATAGTCGGGGTTCTCAGCCTCTTCGAGCTTTGATACCTCTTCTTTCTTCGTGGCAAGCTGGTCGTTGAGCTCGGCAACCCTTGAAATTTCGGGGCTACGGATGCTTGCGCCCGCACAGGCTTCATCGAGGAGGTCAATAGCCTTGTCGGGGAGGAATCGGTCGTTGATGTATCTTTCCGACAGAACTGCGCACATCCTGAGTGCGGAGTCGGTAATCTTCACATGGTGGAAGTCCTCGTAGTACTTTCTTATTCCGAACAGAACCTGAACGGTGTCGTCGACAGTGGGCTCGGTGACGGTTACCGGCTGGAATCTTCTCTCGAGAGCACTGTCCTTTTCGATATACTTTCTATACTCCTTGAAGGTGGTTGCGCCGATGACCTGAACCTCGCTCCTCGAAAGTGCGGGCTTTAGGATATTTGCGGCGTTCATTGTGCCGTCGTTGTCACCCGTTCCGACGAGCCTATGTACCTCGTCGATGAAGAGGATGATGTTCCCCTCACGCTTGACCTCTTCGATAAGACCTTTCATCCTACTCTCAAACTGCCCACGGAACTGAGTTCCGGCAACCAGAGCGGTTAAGTCCAGAAGATAAATCTGCTTGTTTTTAATGTTGTAGGGGACGTCGCCAGAAACAATCTTCTGGGCGATTCCCTCGGCGATGGCGGTCTTTCCGACGCCCGGCTCGCCGATGAGGCAGGGGTTGTTCTTCTGCCGGCGTGAAAGTATCTGGATGACACGGTCAATCTCACGCTCTCTTCCGACAATTCTGTCAAGCTTCCCTGAGGCGGCACGCTCGTTTAAGTTCGTGCAGTATGCCCCCAAATATCTGAGCTCCTTTTTCTTGTCGGCTTTATCCTGCTTCTTGGACTTCTTGTCCTTCTGATTGCTCCCTTGCTGGGAATCGGGAAGAGCGTCAGCCTGAGCGGCAGCCTGCTCCTGAGGATTTCCGGTAATCTTGCCCATAAGGTTCTGGATGAAGTTGGGCATTGCGTTTGAAATGCCGCCCATTTCGAATGAATCGCCATCGGCGGAGGGGTCTTCGACAATTTCGCTCATCGCTTCGAGGTCCTCGTCGGTTATACCCATCTGCCTCATGTAGTCGTCAATCTGCGTAAGACCCATTTTCTTGGCGCAGACGAGGCAAATTCCCTCATTTTTTCTTTCATTGCCGTTCATAGTGGTGATAAACACCGCGGCTTGTCTTTTTTTGCATCTTGTACAAATCATTAATATTCTATCTCCATAAATCAATGTATCGCACTTCGTGCGCCCTCTCAGTCACGCCTGCGGCGTGCCAGCTCTCCCAAAGGGAGAGCCAAGATTTCTACACCATCATGTTTAGTTCATAGAAATACCTAAAGATATACGTCAGCTCTATTGTATCCGTGTTGAGGAAGATAAGCGAGTCGCCGCTGACGTTGACGACAAGCCTGATAAGAAGTGCCAGTCCATATACAGTGATAAGACCCTCAACAGCACCTAAAACTGCTCCCAAGAGCACATTCAGAGGACCGATGACAGGGATCTTGTTTGCGAATTTGAAAAGGTTCGAGACGGGGTTTATAACCAGTCTCAGGATGAATAAGAGCACCAAGAAGACCACTATCTTCAGTGCCAGTTCTATGATAGGTCTTACTATCTCCTCCTCGGCTGTGGCGGCTGTTTCCTCCGCAGAGCCGGTCAGGAAGACGGTTACAACCTCCGACATGTCGCCGGTGGCAGCTCCGAGCGTTTCAAGAGCGTTTATGATGTAGTCGCTGAAAAGTATGCTCTCAATCTCGCTTGTGACAGAGCTTTCGACGCCGGTTGCAATAGTGGTTGCAGAGTCCTGAGAGCCGTTTTCACGGAGGGTTTCGGCAAGCTCATTGAAGAAATCGGACGCCTCCGAAATGAGGTCGCCAATCTCGCTGTCGGATACGGTTGTGCCGTAGTCGCCGTCGGTCAAAGCCTCAGATACTATCGTAACCGGGTCTTTCGAGGCTGCTGTTTCGGTGAGGGTGTCTATAACCGTCTCATGGATGAAGTTGTCATAGATGAGAGGAGAAAGTGCCTCTGCGCCAAACCAGCTTATAAAGAACGCCGCAACAATCAGGATTGCATATACGGCACTCTTGAGAAAGCCCCTTTTCGAGCCCTGATAGAGCGTGATAAGGATTATTCCTACCAAGCATACATCGTAGAATATATAAAGATAATCAGTCATTTGGTCTCCTTGATTTTATCCGAGAGCCGTCTTTACGACGCTCCGGTAGTTTAAGAGGATAGCATAGTCGTTATAGATTACGAACGACGTGTATTCTGCTCCGAGAGCCGTTTCCGACTCGATTTCCCCGGAAGAGCTTATCCTGTCAAGCTGTGACTCGGTGTTCAGGTAAACATCACCATCGTCCACCAAGATGTACTTAACCTCTTCATTATAAGTAATTTCAGCCGGTTCGTCAAGTCCTGCTTCAAAAATAGCTACCACGTACTCATCGCTTCCCGGCTTCTCAAACGTAAGAGCGCAGACGTCGTCCTCAGCCGAAAAGCCGCTTATGTCGTAGGTGTATTCATAAGTATAGCTCACGGTGCAGTCGCTTTCCAAAAGATACATAGCATCGTTTCCGACAAGCCATATCCCGCCGTCGTCGGTGAATTCAAGCCCCATCGCCATCGTCTCGATAGCAGACGACTTCGCCTGAATCTCCTCTGAACTGAAATCGAGGACATAAATAAGGGTCTTTAAGATTCCTCCTGAGGCATATAAACTCGCAACGGCGCAGCCTGAACCGGAATCGTTCATCGCAACCGCCATGATATAGTTTCCGTCAGCCCAGTGGAACACCTCGTTGCCGTTCTTGTCGTAGATTGTGAGGTATGAGACATACTTGTCGGTGGATGTGATCACCGCTATATTTCCCTTTTCGCCGAGCTCGGCAAAGAGAATCTGATCCTCAAGCTTCTTTTCGAATATCTCGTTTCTGCGGCTTATCACCATCAGGCTGTAGCCGCCCATGTCGTAGACGAGAGCCCTCGTTGAGGAGGTCTCGACTGTCGGCGTGCCATAGGGCGCATAGACCGACTGAATGGTTGCGCCAGATGCGTCATAGGTGGTTATTGAAGTGTCGGAGAACATCACCCAGCAGTCTTTCATAGCTCCGATAGAGACGTTTGAACGGCTGGAGACGTCAAACGGGAAGTTCGACTCCTCTTCCTCGTCCTCAGAAAGGGTGGTGGAGGTCGCCGATTCATAGCTCTCCTCGAGAATATTCTCGAAATAGGGAAGCCAGCTGTCGTGGGTGAGATAAACTATGAGGGCTACTGCGAGTACGCCTAAAATCAGGGAGAGCCTTCTTATAGCCCGCTTGGTTCTTCGGCTTCTACGTAGCTTCTTTATATCGGTTTCGTAGGAATTTATCGACGCCACTTGGCTCGCCTCCCCTTTTAGTAGAATACTTTGTTTAAATAGAGCCCATGTGGGGGTACTGTTTTGCCTGCCCTTGTCCTGTCGCAGGCGGCGATTATTTTCGGAATGGAATCAGTGGGAAGC
The DNA here is from genome assembly GCA_021203065.1 of Oscillospiraceae bacterium. Taxonomy (GTDB): domain Bacteria; phylum Bacillota; class Clostridia; order Oscillospirales; family Ruminococcaceae; genus Faeciplasma. The sequence continues at coordinate 74,208 of JAJQBX010000012.1, read as the reverse complement.
TTGTCGTCGTTGATGAAAAGAAGCGTCCCGACCATTATTCTTACCATGTTATAAAGGAATCCGTCGCCGCTTACCCGGAAAATTACGAGATCTCCATCCCTCTTCACCGAGAAGTCAAAGACCGTTCTTACCGTCTCTTTCTTGTCGGTATCGGTTGAGCAGAAGGACTTGAAATCATGAGTGCCGATGAAGTCCTTAGACGCCTTATCAAGCTTTTCAGCGTTGATGGGATACCAGCTTCGATACCATAAATCCTCGTGAAAAGCAGAGCGTATTTCCGAATTGTGGATAATATAGATGTATTCTTTTCCCTTGCAGGAATACCTTGCGTGAAAATCATCGGGGGCTTTCTCACACTCAAGAATCGCTATATCCTTTGGGAGAACTCCGTTCAAGCCGAATACTATTCCCCGCTCATCGATTGTGTTTTCAAGAGCGCATGAAAAGACGTATTCATTTGCATGAACTCCGGCATCGGTTCTTGAACAGCCATCGATGGAGACTTTTTCGCCCAAAAGCTTATAAAAGCCCTGCTCCACCGTTCCCTGAATTGTTCTTAGCCTTAAGTTGTCCGCCTGCTTCTGAAAGCCGTGATAGTTAGTCCCACGAAAGGACATTGTTATCTTGTAGTTTGTCATATAGGAATAAATATGTTTGCAAGTATAATCAGCACCAAGAAAAGCACTGTTACTGCAAGGGCGATGTAATCTAAGTATGTGGTCTTTAACTGCTTCATTCTCGTTCTTCCCTCTCCGCCACGGTAGCAGCGGCATTCCATCGCAAGTGCCAATTCCTCGGCTCTTCTGAAAGCCGAAACGAAAAGAGGAATGAGAACGGGGATTAGAGCCTTAGCCCGGTTGATGATTGAACCCGACTCAAAGTCTGCGCCTCTTGCTTTCTGAGCTGACATAATCTTGTCGGTCTCCTCGATAAGAGTGGGGATAAACCGGAGTGCGATTGTCATCATCATCGCAATCTCGTGCGCCGGGAAGTGGAATACACGAAGCGGCGAGAGAACCCTTTCAATAGCGTCGGTAAGAGCTATCGGCGAGGTGGTATAAGTAAGAAGCGAAGTTCCGCAGATGAGGAAAACGATTCTCACCGCCATGAATATCATCGTAGAAAGACCGTCGTCGGTTATTTTGATGAAGCCAAGGCTGAATATGACGTTGCCGGTCGAAATAAAGAACAGGTTCAGTATTCCCGTGAAGATGATGACCGGCAGAATCGGCTTGACACCCTTTACCATCATCTTTATCGGGATTCCGGATATTGCAAAAGCGAACACAAGAAAGACTATCCCTATCCCGAGTCCCACAAAGCCGCTCGCCGAGAAGAGCATCACTATATACAAAACTGTGAGTAAGAGCTTTATCCTCGGGTCGAGACGGTGCAGAACCGACTTTCCCGGGAAGTACTGCCCTATTGTTATATCTTTGATCAAGACTTATTTCTCCTTTTTCTCCTCAAGAAGCCTTAAGACCAGCTTCTTTGCGTAGCCTGTCGAGTAGACCTCGTCATCAAAACCGATTCCAGCTTCCTTGAGCCTGTCAAACACCCTTGTTATCTGCGGGACTGTAAGCCCCATGCTGTCAAGCTCCCTTACTTTTGCGAATACTTTCTCGGGAGTGTCGAACATGAAAATCTTCGAATCGTTGACGACAAGTATCTTTGAGACGGTGTTCGCAACGTCCTCCATCGAGTGGGAGACGAGCATTACCGTCGACTTCTTTTCCTCATGGTACTCCTTTATCATCCCTAAAATCCTGTCTCTTCCGTGAGGGTCAAGACCGGCTGTCGGTTCGTCTAAGATAAGCACTTTCGGCTCCATAGCCATGACTCCGGCGATGGCAACACGCCGCTTCTGTCCTCCTGACAGATCAAAGGGCGACTTCTGCAGTAGATCCTCTTTCAGCCCTACAAGACGCATGGTCTCCCTGACACGGCGGTCAATCTCACTCTCGTCAAGACCCATATTTTTCGGTCCGTAGGAGATGTCCTTATAGACTGTGTCCTCAAAGAGCTGGTATTCGGGATACTGGAAAACAAGTCCCACCTTGAAGCGGATGTCACGAAGCCTCGATTTATCTTGGAATAGCTCCTCGCCGTCGACAAAGACCTTTCCGGTTGTGGCTTTCAGAAGCCCGTTAAAATGCTGAATAAGGGTTGACTTTCCGGAGCCGGTGTGCCCGATAATTCCGATAAGATCTCCCTCATCAATCTCTAAGTTTATATCATCCAGAGCCACTTTTCTGAAAGGCGTACCCTCTCCATAGACGTAGCTCAGGTGCTCAGTTTTAATTATACTCAATGTTTATCCTCCATAAAATGCGTAATTCTTAATGCGTAATGCGTAATTGTTGACTTTTAATTACGCATTACGAATTACGCATTACGAATTAACTCGTAAAGAGCTTCATAACACTCATCTTCGTAAATAATATCTTCCGGCAAATCTATGCCGCACTTAATCAGCTCGTGCGTAAGCTCCGTCACCTGCGGGACGTCCAAACCAAGGGATTTAAGCTTCTCAACCTGCGAGAACACCCTTTTCGGGCAGTCGTCCATGATGATGTCGCCGTTGTCCATGACCACAACCCGCTTCGCCCTTGCCGCTTCGTCCATGTAGTGGGTGATTAAAACTATCGTGACGCCGGTCTTGTTGAGCTCTGTTATCGTCGACATGATTTCCCGCCTGCCGATCGGGTCAAGCATCGCTGTCGGTTCGTCGAGGACTATGCAGTCTGGCTTCATGGCGAGTACACCCGCAATTGCAACCCTCTGCTTCTGTCCGCCCGAAAGCTTCGACGGGGAGTGCTCCCGGTAGTCGTACATTCCGACGGTTTTAAGTGCCTCGTCAACCCTGCGCCTTATCTCAGTCGGTTCAACTCCGACGTTTTCGAGTGCAAATGCCACGTCCTCCTCGACGACAGTAGCGACAATCTGGTTGTCGGGATTCTGGAATACCATTCCGACGTTGCTTCGGATGTCAAAAAGCCTGTCCTCGTCAGCAGTGTCCATACCCGCAACAGTGACTTTCCCGGAATCGGGAAGATTGATGGCGTTCAAAAGCTTTGCAAGCGTCGACTTTCCCGAGCCGTTATGCCCCAGAACTGCGACAAATTCGCCCTTGTCGATCGAAAGCGAAAGCCCATGCAGAACCTCGTTCTTCTCGACGTTTCCATTGTCGTCCTCGGATGTATATGTGAATTTAACGTTGTCAATATCTATAAAACTCATTATTACCTCTTTGTGTTGAAAGGACGCTATTGGCTCCCCTGTTAAGGGGAGCTGTCGGCGAAGCCGACTGAGGGGTTCTCCTACTCCGCATTCCAAATTGCCGTGCTCCCGGCAGGCAATGTCAATCCCGTTGACTCTACCGGTAGTCCTATCTCATCGCTCTCAACCCTGCCGCCGAATTTCGGAACTAAGACGCTTGAGAGGATGTAGCCCATTACCGATGCCGATAGTCCGGTTGTGTAGCTGTTCAGGACGAAGAATAGCGGTTTACTACTCAGGACTCCTGCTGTTAGCTTCACAAGATCATATACGTTATCTTCAAGCTTCCATATCTCGCCAGATGGACCTCTGCCGTAGCTCGGGGGATCCATTATAACTCCCTCGTATCTGCTTTCACGCTTTATTTCTCGCCTTACGAACTTCTCGCAGTCGTCTACTATCCACCTTATCGGCTTTTCTGATAGTCCGGAAAGGGAGGCGTTCTCCCTTGCCCACTGAACCATTCCCTTTGAGGCGTCGACATGGCAGACCTCTGCGCCCGCTCCTGAGCATGCAAGAGTTGCTCCGCCAGTGTAGGCAAACAGGTTCAGGACTCTCACTTTGCCAGTTTTCTTTCTTTCGGCGATAAGCTGCCCCGTTTTCTCCCAGTTGACAGCCTGCTCCGGGAAGAGCCCGGTGTGCTTGAAGCCGGTCGGGTGAACCTTGAATTTAAGGCTTCCGAAACAGTCGGAGCTATATCCAACCGTCCAGCTTTCGGGGAGCTTTTTTAAGTACTCCCACTGTCCTCCGCCCTTATTAGACCTATGATAAACTGCATTCGCACTCTGCCAGAGTGCACTCTTTTCCGTTTTCCAGATGACCTGCGGGTCGGGTCTTATAAGCCGGATTCCGCTCCAGCTTTCAAGCCTTTCGCCGTCGGAGGCATCAAGTAATCTGTAATCCTTCCAGCCGTCAGCTGTTCTCATTACTTTCGTTCCTACTCTCCTATATGCTCCGCAACCGTCTGAGCGGCAGCTTGGGCGTACTGATATATGATTTCCTCGTCCCTGCCCTCAGCCGTGACACGGATAAGCGGCTCAGCAGTCGATTCTCTTATGTAAATTCTTCCGTCTCCGGCAAGCTTTTCGGAGCAGTATTCAAGCATCTCAGTAATCTCGGGGACCTGCTCCCACATGTTCTTGCACTCGTGCCTGATACGGACGTCTACGTCAATTGTCGGGTATGGCGTGAAGATTGCGGCGATTTCCGAAAGCCTGCGCCCTGATTTCGCCATCACTTCGAGCATCTTTGCCGCCGCCAGCTCGCCGTCAGCCGTGTCGGGGACTTTTCCGAAGAGGAATTTGCCGCTTCCGTCTGAGCCCAAGCTGTAGCCGTCGGTCATCAGCCGTTCGTGGATGCACTTCTCCGAAACCCCGGAGGCGGTGGTGGTGACAATTCCGTTGTCCTTTGCCCAGCGGAAGAAGCCGAGGTTCGTGGCTCTTGTGACTACGCAGGTGTTTGCGGAAAGGGTCTTTTCCTGCTTCATGAAGTATGCCAGTGCCGCAAGCATCCTGTCGGGGTCGATTTCCTCGCCCTTTTCGTCCACCATAAGGCAATGCGAACCGTCGCCGTCGAGTGCTATGCCGCAGTGGGCTCGTGAGTCGACAACCGCTTTTCCAAGAGCCTCAAGGTCATCAGTTCCGCAGCCCGAGTTTATGTTGACTCCGTCCGGCTCAACGCCTAAAAACTTCGCATTGATTCCAAGTCCACGGAAGAACTTGACAGCCGTCTCATAAGCCGCACCGTTGGCGCAGTCTACAACTATTCTAAGTCTTCCGAGATCCGCCTGAATGTCTCTGAGGAGATACCTCACATAGTCCCATTCGGCGTTCTTTTCCGAAAGGATGTCGCCTAATTTTTCGTGCTCTGCATTCGGGATCTCTCCCGGAGCTTCCAGAACAAGCCTCTCTATCTCCTCCTCGACCGTATCTGTGAGGCGATCTCCTGAGGCGGAGAATATCCGGATGCCGTTGAATTCATAGCTGTTATGGGAAGCGGAAATCATTATTCCGGCATCGGCACCGTATTTGACGGTTAAGTATGCCACAGCCGGAGTCGGGACAACTCCCAAGAGGTCTGCATCTCCTCCGGCAGAACAGATTCCGGCAATCAGGCTGGACTCCAGAATCTTGCAGGAGGAACGGGTGTCCTTTCCTATAAGAATTTTCGCACGGCGATGGTTTCTTTTTGAGAGCACATAAGCGCAAGCCCTGCCAATAGCCATACTGAGTTCACAGCTAATATCAGTGAGAGCCTCGCCCTTGACAGCCCCATCAGCACCGAATAATTTTCCCATTTTAACAGCCCCGATCTATTTTGATTATTTATAACATGGTTTGCCCATCTCTTAAGAGTCCAAGATGCTTGTATGCCAAATCAGTTGCGCATCTGCCTCTTGGAGTCCTTGAGAGGAAGCCAAGCTGCATTAAGTACGGCTCGCAGACGTCCTCGAGCGTTACCGCCTCTTCGCCAATGGCTGAGGCGAGCGTTTCGAGACCGACAGGTCCACCGTTATAGCCCTTTATGATCATGTTGAGCATCCGCTTGTCCATCGTGTCAAGCCCCAATGAATCTATCTCCATCCGGTCAAGCGCAATCTTTGCAATTTCAAGAGTGATGACACCGTTGCCCATGACGTCGGCGAAGTCTCTGACTCGCTTGAGTAACCTGTTCGCAATTCGAGGAGTTCCTCTTGAGCGTGCGGCAATCTCCATTGCACCGTCAGGGTCGCAGATGACGCCCAATATGTCCGCCGAGCGCAGGATTATCTCGCAGAGCTCCTCGTGGGTATAAAGCTCAAGCCTCTGTGTGATTCCAAATCTGTCACGAAGCGGAGAGGTGAGCTGTCCGGCTCTCGTGGTGGCACCGATGAGGGTAAACCGGGGAACATCGAGCCTTATAGTCCTTGCTCCTGCGCCCTTGCCGATGATGATGTCGACTGCGAAATCCTCCATTGCGGGGTATAAAACCTCCTCAATCTCACGTGGGATTCTGTGAATCTCATCGATGAAGAGGACGTCGCCCGCCTGAAGATTCGTGAGTATTGCGACAATGTCGCCCGGCTTTGTTATAGCAGGTCCGGATGTTATGCGTATATTGACGCCCATTTCGTGGGCGATTATCGCCGAAAGAGTTGTTTTTCCAAGCCCCGGAGGTCCGTAGAGGAGTACATGATCTAAGGGCTCTCCACGCTTTTTTGCAGCGTCGATATAGATCTTCATGTTCTCCTTGACCTTTTCCTGACCGATGTACTCATTCAAAGTCTTAGGTCTTAAAGACAGCTCCGCCTCGTCAGTGTCCTCAGCCAGAAGCTCAGTTCCGACAAGCCTTTTTTCGAGGTCAAAATCCTTTGATTCGATCATGCGCTCTCACCTCCTCAGAATCTGCCTGATGCCAGAGTTCTCAAGCATCTCTTTATAATTTCATCTGTTTCCAAGTCAGGAGGGCACTTTGCGACTGCCTGAGCCGCCTCAGACTGGGTGTAGCCGAGAACCACCAGAGCCGCAATTGCCTCAGCCTTGCTTTGGTCTCCGACTGCGGCTGTAATTGCGCCAACCTCGCCCGATTCGTCCAAGACTGCGCCCTTTGCGACCTTGTCTTTTAATTCCATAACGATTCTCTGGGCGATTTTTGCGCCGATGCCCTTTATTTTCGAGAAAGTCTTGGTGTCGTCGGAAGCGATGGCTAATGCCACTGATGCAGGAGTAAGGCTCGACAGAATCGAAAGAGCATACTTCGAACCTACGCCGCTCACAGACGTAAGAAGCTTGAAGCACTCAAGCTCGTCTTTTGTAAAGAACCCGAACAGGTCAATAGCGTCCTCCCTGACCGCCATGTAGGTATAGAGAGTGCAGGAGGTCATATTCGAGACGGAAGTTATTGTATTCATCGTGGTTTTGCAGGCATAGCCGACGCCCCCGCATTCGATAACGCAGAGGTCGGGCTCGGTGTGTATAATATTTCCTGTAAGGCTGTATATCATTTCTAAGTTCCTTGCTGCCTGATGGCGTTAGTTGAGTCCGAAAACCCGGGAGCTGGCGTAGTGCCCGTGAGTTATTGCAAGTGCCAGCGCATCCGCCGCATCGTCCGGCTTCGGGATTTCTTTCAGCTTCAGGATGGATCGGGTCATCTCCTGAACCTGCTTTTTCTCCGCCCTGCCGTAGCCGACGACCGAATTCTTGACCTGAAGCGGGGTGTACTCATAAATCTTCACGTCATGCCTGTTTGCCGAAAGGAGGATGACTCCCCTCGCCTGTGCCACGTCGATGGCTGTTGTGTGGTTGGTGTTGAAATATAGCTTCTCAAGGGAAATGGCGTCCGGCTTGTACATTTCGATAAGGTCGTTCATGTCGTTATAGATAATGCTGAGCCGGTTGTCAAAATGTATTTCCGACGAGGTAGTGATAGCACCGAAGCCCTTGACCGAGAAGTCTCTTCCGTCAAAGTCCAGAACCCCATATCCCACAATCGCATACCCCGGGTCGATTCCAAGTATTCTCACAAATTGTCCCCCAATCAAAATAACGATAGTCCGCCATTTTCTACTTTTCTACATAGTAATTATAGTCCTAAATGGGGTGGATGTCAAGCTTCGCAATCCGGAATTCGGAATTTTGGGAAAATAAAAAAACTGTTGACAATATCGGATATATCATGTATAATGATATTGTTGACAGAGCTACGGGGGATTGATATGGGAAAAGTAACGATTGAGTTTTATGCATTGCCAGACGGAACAGAGCCGGCAAAAGAATTTATCCTCAGTCTCGACAAGAAGATGAGGGCAAAAATCATCTGCTCAGCTCAGCTTTTAGAAGCGAATGGCTGGGAAGTGAGAGAGCCGACTTCGAAATATCTGGGCGACGGTATATTTGAATTGCGTGCGCAGTTCGGGAATAATATATCAAGAGTGCTGTATTTCTTTTTCATAGGAAACAAGGCGGTTCTGACCAACGGTTTTATCAAGAAAACGCAGAAGACTCCGCAAAAGGAGATTGACAAGGCAAAAAGATACAAGGCAGATTACGAAAGCAGGGAGGCTGACAGGAATGACTAATTTTGATGATTTTGTAAAGGAACAGCTCAAAGACCCTGAGTTCAGAGCGGAATATGAGTCACTGCAGGCGGAATACTCTCTCATGCAGGCAATGATTGATGCACGCCATGAGAACGGCATCACACAAAAGGAGCTTTCAAAGCGCACCGGCATCTCACAGAGTGACATCAGCAAGTTTGAGGGCGGCGGAGGAAATCCGTCGATGAAAACCCTGAAACGCCTTGCCGCAGGCTTGGGAATGAGCGTAAAAATTGAATTTGTGCCGATGACAAGCAGTGCAATACAACGTTGACGATTTCAGGCAATGCTCTCTGACAAGGAGAGCATTTTTGCTTCTCAATAGAAAAAACTTAGGAAAACCAGATTTCCCTCTTGACAACTCCCTCACAATAACTTATAATATTATTATCATCAAACGAAAGGAAGTGTTCCCATGCAGCATGAGGCTATGCTGGCTTCAGGTGGTGCATTGGTGGGGCTTCTGTTTTGTTTTTATGCGGATTTTCCGGTGAGAATTGCGCTTATCGCTGTGGCGGCGGTGCTTTTTCTGACGGGACTTCTTCTTTTGACGGGTAAATTACGCAGAGCGGTTTCGACCGCTTTTTTATTTTTGCTCATTTTTTCGATCTACGGCACTGTCTGGTTCTATCTGCGTGTTGACCGGCTGACGGCTCTTTCAGGCGAGACGGTCACTGTGTCCGGAATTGTCACCGACTGCTCCGACAGTGACACCGCCGAGGTCACGATAAGCGGCAGTATCGGAGGCATCAGGGGCAAGGTTGTCGTCTACTTAAGCGGCGTGAGCGTCTCCTCAGGGGACAGAATCACCTTTGAAGCGACCATCTCGGAGCTCACAAGTAGCGGCAGCTTCGACGCCAAGTCATATTACTACCCGAAAGGCGTTTTTGTCAGGTGCTATCAGACGGGCGAGGTCTCCGTCACGAAAGCGACCGGAATCTACGCACTCTACGGCGAAATCAGGGACTACAGGGAGAAGCTCACCACCACGTTCTGCTCATATGTCGGGCTTTCGGAGGGTCAGCTTCTTTCAGGCATGCTCTGCGGGACGAGCGACAACCTCGACTCTTCGGTCAGAACGGCTCTCAACCGAAGCGGCGTCGGGCATCTTCTGTCCGTTTCCGGGCTTCATGTGAGCATTGTTGCGGCTCTCACGGCACTTCTTCTGAGGCTTTTACGAGCTCCGAAAGCTATAACCTTTGCCGCCTCGGAGGCTATTATGGCTCTCTTCGTCGTCTTTTCAGGGATGAGAATCCCGGCGGTGAGGGCTTTTATAATGATGACCGTTTACCTTTTCGCACGAATAATAAGGCGGGAGTACGACGTGGAATCATCTCTTTGCGTCACGATTCTGATCATGCTCGCCGTCTCGCCCTACAGCGTCGCAGACGGCTCTTTTCTTTTATCAGCTTCGGGAGTTTTCGGAATATCGATTGTAGAGCCTGTGGTGTCGGAGGCATTCGGAGTAAAAGGCAGGCTGAAAAGAGCCGCCATGTCCGCTCTGTGCGTCTACCTCTGCATCCTGCCAGTTTCGGTCTTCGTTTTTGACGAGATTTCCCTCGTCTCGGTTCTTACAAACGTAGTCCTGACGCTATTTTGCACGGTTGCTCTCGTTCTGTCTCTTATATTTGCCGCTTTCGGGACTCCTGCGGTGCTCTCGCCGCTTATTGAGATCGCCGGCTTCATCGCACGGTGGGTCATAAAGATATGCGAATTTATAAGCGACCTCGGCTTCACCTATATTACAGTAAAATACGCCATCGTGCCGGCTCTGGTTCTGTCGCTCACGGTGGCGGTTGTCATAATTCTTGTAATTTCGGGAAGCGTCCGGCTTGCGTCGTTCTCCGCAGTGGCGGCTTTCGGGGTGACTGTTGCCGCAATTTTCGCTCTCGGAGTTCTCGACTCGGGTACGACTCACTTAAGAATAACCTCCGACGGAGACGGGTATTTACTCACAGTAATTCTTGGCGGGGAGTGCCTAGCCGTCGACTCGGACGGCTCATATTCGGAGGATCTCGGCTATATCCTCTCGGAGGAGGGCATAGCCTCGGTTAATGCCGTCGCCATTTTAAGTAACGGAACTGCGAATTATCCGTCCTACCTCAGCGCACTTGTCACTCCCGACATCATCCTCTTCGACACAAGTTCATCCACAAAAAGCACCCAAGACACCGAACTCCTCCACCTCACCGCCGGCTCAACCATGAGCCTTGGAGATGCAAAGATTGAGCTTGCCGCCGACTGCACCTGCGTCACCCTCGGCGGCAAAACTATCACTATCACCAGTGAAGCCGTTCCGGAGGAGGGATATTACATCTACATCTCAGACGGCTTGTGCGTGACGAATATCTATGGCGAGGTCATGGTGGCGAGGGATGGGGTGGAGATAGAAATCAGCGGGCGTTAGCCAAGCAACCAATCAATAATGTTCAGCGACTTAATTCCATCATAGGAGCTGTCCATTCCGGTGTTCAGAGAAAGAACGATTTTCTCATAGTTATCTTTGACCTTTCTGAGAGGTGCAAGCTCCCTCCTGCGGACCTCCTCACTCGTCATTGATTCGGTAACCTGAACATACACCTTTTCATCAGCCTTTGTTGCAATGAAATCTATCTCCATATTGTCAATCTTGCCGATTGAAACGTCATAACCACGGCGAAGAAGCTCAAAGTATGCGACATTTTCAAGCGCATGACCACTGTCACGGTCTCTGAATCCTAAAAGATAGTTGCGAAGACCCATATCAACGATATAATACTTTCCAAGTGTGCGGAGATATTCCTTGCCCTTAATATCAAATCGTTTGATTTCGTAGAAGAAGTATGCCTCTGTAAGCGAATTAACGTACATAGAGACGGTGTGAGCACTGGGGGCTTCTCTCTTTCCTTCCTCAAGCAAACCCTCATTTGCGAGAACATTGCCGATGGACGAAACGGAAATATTGCTTCCGATATTATCCGCAAGAAACATGACTATTTTTTTGAGAAGAATCGGGTCAGTGACACGCTTTCTTCCTCTGCGATTCTCCCGCTCAAGTATATCTCGCATCACAACAGTTGAATAGATACCTTCAAGAAGCATCAGTGCCTTCTCCTGATTCAATCCAATTTCGGCAATTCCGGGCATTCCTCCGAAACGCATATATGCGCTGAACGCCTCGTTCGGATTATAAATTACGCCGTTACTGTCTCTGACCTGCTTGCGTGTTCCCCCGAAAGCACTTTCAGCTTCAACAATTTCAAAGTCATGGAAATATAAAAACTCGTTGAAAGAAAGCGGAAGCATTCTGATTTCAACGCATCTGCCGGACAGATAGGTTGAATACTCAGACGAAAGCATATATGCATTCGAACCGGTTACATATATATCACAGTTAAAGTCGACTCTGAACGAGTTTACGGCGTCCTCCCACTTATCGACTCTCTGAACCTCATCGAAGAAAAGATACATTCTTTTATCCGGAAGAACATGTTCTTTCACATAGTTATAGAAGCTGTCACGGGTCATATCCTTGAAATCGTACGATTCGAAGTTCATCTCGATAATCTGGCTATCTGAAACGCCGGATTCTCTCAGATGTGCCACCATAAGCTTCATAAGGCTCGACTTACCGCATCGGCGAATGCCGGTCACAACCTTGACCTGCTCGGTATCCTGAAATGATATAAGCTTTTGCAGATATAAGTCTCTCTTTTTAAGGCTGATCGAGTCTATCATGAAATCTCCTCCTATCTGCTGATAGTATAGCATAATTTCAATTTTCTGTCAATACTTTCTGCACCAAAATGCAAAAACTTTTTTATTTCCGGAGTTTTTGCATTTCAGTGCAGAAATTTCTATAAATAAGCATCGCCGCAACGGCACTTGGGCTGGTCCCTTGTGCACATTGCGGCTAAAGAATTTTGACAAGACTTGCTATCAGATTCAGTTTTCCGGATTCTTATTCCGGACTTTTTCGGCTTATAGCCCCCAGCTAACAGCTGTCAGCTCATTGCTGTCAGCCCACAGCTGTCAGCCTATCAGCTCTCCCGTGTCGATATAGGCATCAATGATTGCATTGAGCTCATCGAGATAATACTCAAGCTGGTCGGTATAGGTTGCCTTGAGCTGTGCCCATGTGGAGCTTGCTCCGCTCTTTATTCCTTGGTCGAACTGGTTATAGGCACTGTCAAGGTTTGTGCCCAGATTTCCGTTATAGAACATTATCGTGTTCGCAGCGATAATCTCGTCGCATATCTCGACCATTTCGAGCATTTCGTCGGTCCACATGTAGATTTCCTTTAATTGCTTGGTATCGATGTCGATAACTGTCGGGTCGATTATCTTGAATCTTTCACATGAAGCAAGAAGTGCGACTCCCTCGGGATTTGTGGCACCCATGCAGAGCATGTAGCCGGTTGGGATAGAGTTGAGATAATAGACTCCGTCGCCGTCCTGATACCTCGGAAGCGGGACGAACATGACTTCGCCTGCCTCGATGTCGCCCCAGATGGAGTTCATCTCTTCAACCGTCATAGTTAAGTCGGAAATTGTGCAGATTGAGAAGAGGCAAAGACCCTCCTTGACTCCTGCGCCGCACTGGTGGTCGTTTCTTCCTGCGTTGTAGTTGGTTCCCTCGTGATATGTACAGCCGTTCTTTACGAGGTCATACATAAGGTTCTCGGCGATTTCGATAAGCGGGTCGTCGAGGTTGGCATAGAAGTGCCCGTCCTCGTCCTTCATGATTATCGTTCTGCCGGTCGATTCCTCACAGATTGCTCTGTGATAATACCAGCCGTCAAGAGCGTATCTGTCCTCGTCCTCATCGGTGAACTCGATGCACATCTCGTAGAAGACCTCCCATGTCCACTCGTCGTTATAGTAGAGCTCTGCGGGGTCGTCAAAGCCGTATTCCTCGATAACTCTGCGGTTATATGGGCAGACCATTCTCGGGGAAATGTCGGTTACAATTCCGAAGTGTTGGTCGCCAAGTGCGAAATACTCGGCGGCATCAGCCATTCCCGACCAAAGTGGCTCGGTGTAGTCGATATAGTCGTCAACCGGCTGATACATGCCCTTCATGCAGTTATAGGGGAATGTTGCGGTGTTTGAAGTTCCGCAGCAGGTGAAGTCGGGCGACTGGCTCGACAGGATAAGGTTTGCAAGGTCGTCGTTGCGGTTTGAGTAGCTTGTCTCAACCCACTCAATCTCACAGCCGTATTTCTCAGTAAATGTGTAGTAACCGGTGTTGATGATTTCGTCCTCACTGTAGTTGTGGAACGGGTCGTACCACGCGAACCACTTTACAGTTGTTCCTGACGCCGCAGTTTCAGAGGCGTCGGGAAGAGTGATTCCTGCGGCGGCTAAGATAGCCTCCGAATCGTCGCTTGAGAGGGTAAGATATACTATCTCCCTTGTTGTGCTTCCGCATCCAGCCAATGCCATTATCATGACTGTGGCGAAAACTATGGCTATAATTCTTCTTTTCATTTACAGGTATCCTCCTTTTTCGCTTAGTTGGGATAAAACAGGACAGAAAATCGCCCGGACCTATCACTCTTGGGATAAGTCCGAGCAATATGTCTGCCAAATCACTATGAAAGGTATTAAAGGTTATAGCTTTTTACTTCTTTTTCTTCTTTCCTCCCAGAACTACGACGCAGATGACCACTGCCGCAACAACTATGATGACGACAACCAAAATGACAACTACAGTTGTTGTCGGGAATGCAGAGTAGTCGGGATCACTTGCTCCGCAGTTGGTGCAGACGCCCTTTTCGTAGTTATGACCGGTTGCAGTTCCCTCGTCGGTGATGGTGTCGGTCTCGCCACAGCCATTGTCGCACTCGGCGGTAAGAGTTCCGTCCTCTGTGCAGGTGGCGTCGTTATTTGAAACGTAGTTTGTGAAGCTGTGTCCGGTTGCCGTTCCCTCGTCGGTGACGGTTACTTCCTCGCCGCAGACGGAGCAGGTGCCGGTCTTTGTGCCATCCTCGGTGCAGGTGGCGTCGTTATTCGAAACGTATTCGTCGATTGTATGACCGGTCAGGTCGCAGTTGACGCCGCCGGCAGCGATATAGTCGTCGGTAGTTCCGCCGTAAACCTCAAGAGTGGTTATAGTGAGGTCGGGGATGTTGACGCCATAGGAAGAGCCCTTGAAGTTGAGCTGATATGTCTCGGTTACGCCCTTGCCCTCATCGTCGGCTACAACCAGCTCGAGCCACAGATCAAAGTCGCCCGGGTTGATTACTGTTATTGCCGAAGCTCTCGACCAGCCGTCAGAGTTGACCAAGAAGAGTCTTACGCTGTCCTCAGTCGTTCCGGCTACATGAACCAAGATTGTGTCGCCGATATAATAGGTGTCGGGGAGGACATAGCAGACCTGCTCGATGTCGACATAGTTGATGCTTCCGTCGTCAGCGTATGTACCGTCAGCGGAGAACACGCCGACATACGTGGAGTTGAGAGGGATTGTTATCATAACCCCATCATCAGCCATGGGATACTCAAGGATAACCTCCTCGGCTTCTTCCGTCTCTTCGTCGGCAAATGCGACTACTCCCAGTGTGAGCACCAACATCAGTGCCAGAATGATTGCCAAAATTCTTTTCATAATGCTTTTACTTCCTTTCGAACGTAATTGTAAAGTATACGTTTTCTGATGGTTATATAATACCTCTAATTCGGGATTATTTCAACACATATTTCGACCGCAACTACACAAAATCAGACTTTTTAATTGGACACAAGTTCCCTTTCTTTCGGAAAGCCTGATACCTGTTCGGGAACATCTATCAGTGCAATATACGAAAGCAGTGCGCCCCAATGATAAAAGGAATCGCTCTTTTGCGAGTTGCAGCCCTCACCGGTGTCGGGGTCATAGTTTTCGTGGACATGCCCCTTTTCGAGCCACTCTTTAAGAATCAGCTTCTCCGACTTCTCTTTTAAATCTTTCCGGGCGTCGGGGAGGTCGTATTCGCAGAGAGCCATATAACAGAGAAAGTTCATCGGTGCCCAGATTCTTCCCCGCCAGTAGTCCTGATCATGAAAAGCAGGGTCGTTTCTCGCAATTGACGGGAGAATGTACTCGCCATAGAATTCATCAGGGTTGTAGAAATGCTCGTCTGTCATACGCCTTGCTCGCTCCTGCCCGACACGCTTGCTGAAAAGCGCATGGAAATGAAAAGGCGACAGCCGGTGCTGGAACTCTCCCGTATCCGTCCTGCGGTTGAGATAAAGCCCCGTTTCCTCGTCCCAGAGCGTTTCGAGCCTAGTCTCCATCTCGTGAGCACGGGAAGTAAGCTTCTCTGCCGTTTTGGAATCTCCAAGAATTCCGGCAATCTCAGAAAGAGAATAACAGTCCTTGATGTAGAGCCCCATCAACCCGACATCCTCCATGCAGAGGATATTTTTCTTTTCGTCAAACGGAATGTCGTCGAACATCGGGGAGTTGTCAAGACCCGACTCATAGGCTGCACCTTGCCACTCGTGGACTCCCATTGCTTTTGCGTGGGTCTTTTCGTTCTTTTGGTACTCGTCCGAACCCCATGCCAGAAGTCCGCTGTCGGTGCGCCTGTTCTCATAGAACCACTCATTCCAGCGAAGAAGATTTCCGTATACCTCCCTGAGAAACCACTTCTCCTGCCACCTGTCGTATATCATTTTTGCGACCATCGAGCCAACCGGCGGCTGTGAGCGGTCGAAGCTCCTTATTCCGTTCTGGCAGGCATAGTTTGGGACAAATCCCCGACCGGTTGCTGTGTTCGTGATTCTGATAGCGTTGATATAGGCTAATTCCTTGTTGTCAAGCGACTGCATGAGCGACGCAAAATAAGTGTCCCAGCAGAAAAGGACATAGCCGCCCCAACCTGAATTCCAGTTCCGGCTGACAGTTGTAATCGGAGTGCCCTCCTCCGGGTCGAAAATCGTATCCCACGCAAGACAGGTCTGCATAGCGTTGTAAGCCTCGCTGTGTGCTCGGTAGGAAGCTTTGTTTTCTTCCCCCTTTGCCCTTTTTTCGGAGATAACCTTGCGGATTTCGTCAACAGTACGCTTCTTACCGGTACAGATTCCGATTGGTTCTGTCAACATCACCGATAAATAGGGCGTCACCGACTCACAGAAGAGGACTCCAGCATCCGCTCCAGTTGTATAAACAGAAATACTGGTTGAATCTTTTTTGAGAATCAACCGCTCGCCGACCTTTTCCATCGTCCCGCTATAGTTCCAGAGAGACTGCGCCGCAACGATAAGAGCAGACGGCTTTTCGGGGATTCTGGTTGGTATAACAAGCACGCATAAATCATCGCCGTCGGTTGCAGAGACAACCTCAACCGAGTTGTCAAGCCAATCGAAGCTGACAGAAGAATAGCTGTTGTCATAAGAATGAGCATGCGGAAAGACGTGAGGGTCTTCATCCCTTTTCTGACCGACAAGTGCATTTTTCAGTATCATGTTGGTCGTGTAATCGACCATCTGAAGGCTTACTGCGAGCCCCTCCGGCATATAAACCTGTGACAGAACACTTTCGTTGTTCCACGTCTGCCAACCGTGGACAAATCTGTTCAATAGTTCTTGATATTCTCCCATAAGCCCCTCACCAATTAACCTGCCAACGGCTTTTATAATTGCCCTCTGCGGTCCGAGAGCTCGCCTCGTCGGCGAAAGCGTAAATGTGTGGTTTGTGCATTTTCATGACTCCTTTCAGACTTGATGCCATAATAATATACAAATTAAAGTGATTAATCTACACATTTCCCGACCGCAACTATACAAAACAAGACTTATTTAATCAGGCACAGGTCTTGCTTCCCCGCAGTGCTTTGTGATATAATAAAAAAAGAAAATCAGCCAAGGGAAGTGGTTTCATGCAGAGCAAAAGAATGGTCATCATAAACAATTCCGTCGAGTGCGTCCATTCGTCCTCTTCGGAAATGGGGTCCTATAATATCGAGAACGTTAACAGCAGGAGGGAACGGCAGAGTCTTAAGTTCCACTTCCACGAGGTCTATGAGGTGTATCTCTTCTTAAACGGAGAGATTACCTATCACAGCGAAGCTGTCAGCAAGAAGCTTGAGCGGGGCGACCTGATTCTGTGCAACCCCTACAGCTTCCACTGCTCACAGCTGATGGGCGAATGCGACTATGAAAGAGTGGTCATAAACATCGACCGGGCATCCCTGCAAAAAATATGCACCGAGCAAACAGATCTTTCGAAATGCTTCGACCCGGTGAATGGAAATATCAATCTCTATCGGCTGAGCGAGAGTGAGATAGACAGGTTTATTTGGATTTCCGACATGCTTGCCGACGAAATTGAATCAAAGGGCTATGGCTCTGATGCCATGATCAATGCCTATCTCACAGAGCTATTGGTTCTTATCAACCGGCACACTGCGGCTGAGATAGTTGACCCTGCAGGAAGCGCAATGCCCGAGATAGTCCTTAACGCCTTAAGCTACATAAACGAACACCTGACCGAGGAGATTTCCCTTGAGGACATCGGAAGAGCTCTCCACCACAACGGTGATTATATTTCAAGGAAATTCCGGGAAAGCACTCTTCTCACTATCAGCCAGTACACAACCGCCAAAAGGATAATCATGGCGGAAAAACTCCTGATTCAGGGAGTCTCCCCCACCGAAGCCTGCTTCGGGGTGGGCTTCAACAACTACACCCACTTTGCAAGGACATTCAAGGAGGTAACGGGCTACAGCCCAAGGGATTTCGGAAAGGCAGCCGCTACCCACTGAGCCCGTTCTTAAGCGTGTAGTAGGTCAGGAAGTTATACATATTCAGCACTTCGTCGTCGTAGGTGTCCTCACGATTGTTCCACATGCCGTAGACGTCGAAGTAGCCCCATGTGTTCATGGAGGTCGCAATTTCAGAAGCGTCCTCGATAAGCTGATACTCCGCAGAAAGCGGGACTCCGGCATATTCAAGGGTAAGAAGACTTAAGTAGTTTGCACTGACGATTCCCAAGTTGTCGTCGCCTATATCGTAGTTTGCCCAGATTACGAACGGGGTTTCATAACGAGTTAAGAAGCCGTTTACGGTGGTGTTGCGGTTCGGGGCTATCTCATCCAAAAACTCCGTCTCGATATTCGGCTGGTGGTCGCCGAAGAAGACTATTATCGTCTTTTCATCGACGTTCTCGAAGTATGTAATAAGCTCCTCCAAAGCCTCGTCTGAGGCTTTTATTAATGATAAGTACTGCTCGGTTCTCGGGTAGTCGCCGTCGGTGCTCGTAAGGTGGACTGTCGTCTCGAAATCGTCGCCGTCGTACTCATAGCCGGAATGGTTCTGAACTGTAACGCCGAAGATGAATATCCGGTCTGTAGTCTTGTTCTCATACTCCGAGATAATCTGCTGATAGAAATAGCTGTCGCTGATGAGGGTTCTTATATACTCGACGTCGTCGCCGAAGCCCTTTTCCCAGCGGGAAACGCTGACGTATTTCGCCTGATAGTCGGTCATGTCCTCGCCGCTTACAAAATCGTCAAAGCCCATCCATGCATAAACCAAGTTTCTTCTCCAGCATATTTCATAGAATGGGTGCATTGCAATTGCGCTGTAGCCGTATTCTTCAAGATATGTGGCAAGAGACGGGATGTCCTGAGTGATGTGCTGCAGATAGACATAGCTTCCATTCGGCATATACATCATCGAAAGACCTGTGAGAAATTCGAATTCTGTATTGCAGGTGCCTCCTCCAAGAACGGAAACAAGCACTCTTCCGTGGGGATAGTTCTCGATAAGCGAGCTGAAATAGGAGTTGTAGCTCTCGTCCGTCTTGAACTTTCCGACATAGGTGAGGTCGGAATAGCTCTCGTTCATGATGACGATGATGTTCGGGAGGTCGTCGAGACTTCCGGTCAGCTCTTCGTCGGTGTACTGGGAAAGATACTGTAAAAGTGCTTCCTCCGAATACCCCTCCGGCTCGTCAAACTGCATTTTCCGGCAGTTTATGTAGAAGTTGAGGGCTATGCCGTTTACGTTATTAGTAGATTCGGTGTCGAAGGTCGAGGTCGAGAACGAGGTGTAGTCGATTCCCCAGATGAACATAACGCCGGCTATGGTGAGTGCCAGTGACGCCACGCCTGCTCCTGCTCTTACAAGCTTCTTCGGGTAGGAGATTCTGCACTTCATTGCAAGGGCAATAAGCAGAACGCATGCGGCTGTTCCTATCAGCATGTTCGAGTCAAAATGCCAGTCATCCGGCTTTGTGACGCTCATAGCGGTCTGGATGGCGTAGAGGTCGGTGGGCACAAGAGGAGTGCCACGTATCTCCAAGATTATCTGGTTTGCGATGTGAAGAATATAGCTTACTCCCACCATCGAGGTGACCGAAACCCTGACAGATTGTGTCAGTGCAAAGACTGCAACCTGAACGACGGCGTAGAATATGAGGTTGTCAAAATAGATATAGTCGGCGTATACGCCCGCTCCAACGATTACACGAACCGTTTCGAAGCAGAGAACAGGTGCTATAAGGAAGTATACAAGCGACATGATGTTTCTTGCCCGGTCGCTGATTCTGAAATCGGTCAGGAGCGTGAAGAGCATGAGTAAATATACGCAGATGAACTTCAGCAAACTGGAGAAATCAAATGACGAATAGTTTACGAGTGCGAGTGTCAGGACCATAAGTGCGACAATTATGCCGAAAATGAGCCTTTTAGGTTTTTTGAATCTGATCATTGAAATCTCCATTCAGAAAAGGTATTGCGCTAAGACTTAATCAGTCTTCGGTTTTTGCGAAGTTTGCGGTGAAGCCGCAGGTAGCGGTTGGCGTTACTTTGATTGATGCGGACGAGCTCTTGTATGAGCCTGTCCATCCGGTAAACTCATAGCCCTCGTCGGCAACGGCTGTGATGGTTACCGGGTATCCTGAGATGAAATAGCCGTACCAGTCGCCGTCCTCGTCAAGCGTGAGTTCCAAGCCCTCGATATACACTGTTCCGCCCTCTCCGTCCCAGACGGAAACACGGACCTTCTTTGTTGTGGTCGAGATGCCAAGGTTGCTCTTCAAGATTGTCAGGTAGTAGCTCTGCCTGTTTTCAAGCCAAGTCTTCCAGCTTTTGACGTTGTTTCTGATTCCGCTTAAGCTCTGCCAGCCGATGTAACGCTGGAAGTGCTGAGATAAGTATGGCGAATATTCGTCGTAGTATTCGTCGAGAGCTTCCGAAGCGGATTCTGAGTTGAATGCGATATTGGCGGTCTTCTCCATCGCCACAACAAACATTTCAAGGAAGTCGTCGTTCTGAAGAAGCGAGGTCAGCATCCCGGCAAAGTAGCCGTCTCCCGAGAGCAAGCTTGACAGGAGGTCATACTTATAATCCGCTCCTGCGTTGTAGAGGTCCATCGAGTATTCGGTGTCATAGAGCATGAAACGCCACTTACCGTCCTGATAGGTGGAATCTGTCTGGTCGGTCGAGCGTGAACGCCAGCAAGCCCAGTTGCCCCAGAGCCAGTCCTGATTTCCGATGTAAATCTCAACTGCCATATAGTCGGCAAAGCTTTCCATATCGAAGAGCTCGCAGGCTTCTTTATAGTACTTCTCAACGCTCATGTCATGGGTGGTGATATACTCAATCGCCTCCGAAAGGAGGTCTTCGTCGCCGTCCTCGCCCTCTTCAAGCTCGCCCGCTTTCATCATGATGACGTCGTCGGACGGAACGCCATAATGGGACTCGATGTAGTTGTCGTCGTATATCTCGTTAAGGGTGTAGACTCCCCAGTATTCGCCGTTTAAGAAGCAGATGACAAGCTCGTCAGCCTGAGTTGCAAAGTTATATTCAGTGACAAGCGACTGAGTCCATGCGTCCTTGAACTTGAGGCTGAAGCTGTCGTTGCCGCCGTTTCTGATGACGAATTTACGGTAGCTTAAGATTTCTGAGCCGGAATATTCGGCGGTGTTATTCTCAAAGAGGTCATATTCAAGTGTTGAGTCGCCGTATTCCGAGCGCATATAGAACTTGAGGCTCTTCTGCTGGCTGTTTCTTGACCATCCGCCGTGGATTCTCACGCCGCAGTCGACCGAGAACGAGAGCGAAGTCTCTTCAAAATAGTCGATGTGGGCGTCTCTTTCCCAGTCGCTTCCACGCTGATTGAAGTTGGCAGGAGTGCTTCCGTCAAGAGTGCCCGTAGGGTTTGACTTTCTCCACTTTGAAAAGACATTTCCCGCAACATAGATTCCCGTTTCCTCGTCGTAGAGGTCGTCGGGGTCAATAGTGACCGAAATTACAGAAACATTCTCGTACTTTTCCGAGATGTCCTCGCCGATGAAGTAGGTTGCAGTCGTCACATCGCTACTATTTCCGTTTGAGTCGACGGCTATGGCTCTTACAACCGTTCCCTGCTCGAATGAGGTCTTCGGGAAATATTCGCTCGATTCGTCGACAGTCGTGCCTGTTTTGAACATATAGACGGCTTTTTCGCTGGAGCGATCCTTTATCGTGATTCCGCTTGAATATTTCTTTGAGGAGGTCGTAGGGGTGCTTCCATCGGTGGTATAATATATCGTAGTGCCCGATTCGGCTGTTATCGTCAGCTTGAAGCTATCGTCATAGAATCCGCTTTCTTTCGAGAAGGTCGGAGCGGAGACGATCTTTGTGGCGTTTGCGTTAGATTTGCCGGGGGTGGCGGTAAGAACAGCAAAGTCGCCCGTGCCGTTCGGGTATCTGCCGTAGGTATAATCAGTCTTTACATCCGGAAGCTCGACGCTGTCGATAAGCGTGCCGTCGGAGGCGGTGAGATATACTGTCTCGCTTCCGCCCGAAAGCTTGAAGTTGGTGTGAAGCTCTCCGTTTTCGGTCGTGTCCTTATCGGAGCAGTAGATGATGAGGTAGCCTCCCGCTTCAATAGTGACATCGGGAAGAGTCCACTTGAAAGGCTTTTTCTTGCTGTCGGAAATTCCGACGCCCTTGAGGCTTACCGCCTTTGAGGTCGGATTATATATCTCAATCCAGTCAGGGCTGTCGCCGTCCGAATCGGTAAGGCTCTCCGAATTATCGGCGCAGACCTCATTTATGACAAGAGCATAAACCCCGCTCTTCGCCGCAAAACTTTCGAGCGTGAAAGTGTTGACAGAAAGCGAAAAAATGAGTATCATAATAAGTAAGAATTTGAACGAGCGAACAAGCTGCTTTTTCATAATGAGATACCTCCCGGCAGTTCTGCTTAACGCAGAATAAACCTACGTTAAAGTTCTATTATACAGTATAATGCGAGTTTTTGCAACTGCAAATTTCCGATAGAAAGGTCACTTACATGAAACCAAAGAAAATCTCCACTTACATCTACCAATACATCCTTATTGCCATCGGGTCGATTATTTATGCCATATCGGTCAGCCTGTTTTTAGACCCGAACGAGATTGTGCCGGGAGGGTTTACCGGTATTGCGATGATTATCGGCTACTTTATACCCTCGGTGCAGACGGGTACTGTGGTGCTCATCCTCAATATCCCGATACTTGCAATAGGAATCTGGAAGTTCGGGGCGAAGTTTCTTAGCTCCACCGTCTTCGCAGTCGTTCTTTCTTCTGCAGCCATGAACATCCTTGAGCCGCTCGGACCTCTGACGGAAGACCCGCTCCTCTCCTGCGTTGCGGGCGGATGCCTGATGGCGATAGGTTTGCAGCTTGTCATGATGCAGGGCGCAACCACCGGCGGCACAGACATCATCGTCAAGCTCTTGAGTAAAAAATTCACCGCCATTTCTGGCGGCTCTCTATTCCTGATGGTCGACGGCGCAGTGGTGCTCTTAGCGATAATCACCACCGGAAACATCGACAAGGGTCTCTATGCGGCTCTTTGCATCATAATCTCCTCGGTCGTAACGAATCTTATCTTAAACGGCACAAACGAGGCGAAGCTCCTCATTGTAATCAGCGACTTTTCGGATAAGATTACTTCAAGACTGATGGAGGAATTAGACGTCGGCGTCACCCTTTTGGAGGGTCACGGCGCATACTCCCAGAACGCAAAGCGTGTTATCATCTGCGTTGTCAAAAAGTCGGTCATCTCGAAAGCCCTCAAGATAGTCAAAGCAGAGGACGACAGCTCATTTACCATCGTCACCACGGCGAATGAGGTTTATGGGGAGGGTTATAAGCTGCATGGAGGGGATAACTGGAATTAAATTAAAGGGTGGATTTCATCCACCCTTTAATTATTTCTGTGATTCAAACCACTCAGTAATATACGCCGCAATATGCGGAATTGCTGTCGCCACATCTATGCCGGTAGTGTTGAGGCAGAGGTTGTAGCCTCTGCGGTCGCCCCATGGATAACGGGCAAGGACTCCGTGGCTCGAAGCACGGTCCTTGTCTATTTTCTTTATCGACTTTTCAAGGGCTTTGTCGCTCATGTCCTCTCCTGCGTGGGCTCTGGCACGGCAACGGGCGAGCTTCTCGCTCATCTCGGCATAGACGAAGAGCTTGAACGGGTTTTTATCCTCCAAGATTACGTCCGCACCACGTCCTACAATGACGCAGTTACCCTTGGCGGCAAGCTCCTGAATCACTTCATGCTGATGGGAGATGATATTCGGAGTTACGGTGTTGATGGACGGAATGTAGGAGAAAGTATGCGAAATGGTCATGGGATAGTTGAACCTCATCCCACCCTCAACGGCTCTTTCAACATAATCCTCGTCAAAAGAGCTCTTCTCGGCAATCGCCGTTATAATCTCCCTGTCATAGTAGGCGAAGCCGAGCTCATCTGCGAGCCTCTTACCGACCTCTCTTCCGCCGCTGCCGAATTCTCTGCTAACGGTTATAATTCTCATAATCGTCATCCTTTCTGTTTGGATTTTATGAAAACGGCGTTCCAACTCTCCGAAAAGTGTGTACCTCCGATTTTCCCTTATTCTGTCGGGTCAGAAACCACTCCCATAAAGAGCGGTACTCCCGTCTCGCTGTCGTATACTGCATAGAAAAAGCTACTATCGAACATGATAATCTCGGGATATGTTATCATCGCACCGTCCACTAAATCTGCCGTTACAGCCGCCGCCTTTGTGCCCCAGACGTCAACTTCTATGACCGCTTGCTGAATGGTTCGGCTCAGGTAAACCCCGTCGCCGAAGTTCTCAAGACTTCCTGAGTAAACTGCGCTGAGCCCAAGAGCCGTCAGAGCGTCGTCAAGCTCCAACTCAGTCTCAATCTTATACCTCGGAATTTGCATGCTGCATAAGCCATACTGCGAGTTGTCAAGAAGCTCGTTGAACCGGTCGGCGGTAAGCTCCTCAAGGAAGCTGTCCATATCGCCGTCATCCGGCATGAGGGCAACGAATTTAAGCCTGCCGTCGGCATAGTCCATGATAATACCGGTCACGCCGTCGTATTTGATATAATCGTAATTTCTCTCAGTTCCGAAGAATTCGGCGGTGACTACCTCGCCCGAATAAGTGGTGAAGTCTCTTTCTGAATAGCTTCCGTAGAAGTCGAACGGAATCTCCCACTCGGCGTCGAGTAAAAGCGCATTGACGAGAACCATCATAGTCGCGTCGTCGAGGTTTTCGCTGAAGAAGCTTGGGATGAGCCCATCAGTACTGTCGGAAATCCAGCTGTTGATATACTCACGAGCCGCATCGGTGCTTAGCCTCATCGTCTTGCACTCAGCCTGATAGTATTTCGTTAGATTTGTAAAAGCGACATCGCTGCCGTCGGCAAGCTCAAGCCTGTCGTCGATAAATACGCCGTTCGAGACGCTTAAGACGGTTGTGGAGCTATCCGACAGTGCCGCATACTCCTCGATTATCTCGTAGCACCACTCCGCCACTTCCTCAGCGGTCATGCCGAGTAAGCCCTGTAATTCTTCAAGTCCCTCGCCACTTGCTCCCAAGGAGAGCATGCCCAAAGCATAATATGCCGAAAGTGGCGAAAATACGCTGTTTTCGCTGTCAGAAACGATCTCCGAAAAGATGTTGAAAGCGAATTTCTGCACTTTCTCATCATCGGTAAGTGATTCATAATTTATTGCGCTGTCGGCAGGAAGCGTGGTTGTCGCCGTTGTTGTCGCTTCGGTTGCCATTGTAGTCGCTTCTGCTGTTGCTTCGGTGGTTGCCTCAGTTGTAGCTTCTGTTGTTGCTTCCGTGTCTGCAGGTGCTGTGTCCGCAGGGACTGTGGTGGTCTCCCCGGAGGTTTCAGCTTCCGCCTCTGTGACGGGCAAAGATGTGACCGCAGAATCCTCAGTCACCACCGGCTCAGCCGCCCCGCTCGCACATCCGCAGAGCATCGCTATGCCCAGAACCGCCGCCGTAAGTAAAGCTATAAGTTTTTTTCATGTAAATCTCTCCTTTTTGAGTGTTTCTACTCATAATACAATTTTGGAGGAGAAATTATTGCGGGGAGTCAGAAATTTTTTCGAATGCAGTTGACTTTTTCGCAAAAATGAATATAATTAGTAGTAACAGTACCCGACACGCCTCTCCACGATGCGTACCACGTCGGGTCGTTTTATAGGGAGACAACGCAATGAACAAAATAATACAAGCTAAAAAGCAAATTCAACCACCGCTGACAATCTCTGAACAGATCGAAAACCTGAAAGCATTGGGTTTGTCAATCGCCGACGAAGAATCTGCCGCAGACTTTTTAAACGATGTTTCCTACTATCGGTTTATCAAGGCTTACAGCCTTGGCTTGA
Source organism: Oscillospiraceae bacterium (assembly GCA_021203065.1). GTDB lineage: Bacteria > Bacillota > Clostridia > Oscillospirales > Ruminococcaceae > Faeciplasma. The sequence goes on along the minus strand of JAJQBX010000012.1, from coordinate 48,225 downwards.
AATCCAAAAGCGGAAACTATTTCAACGGTGTGTCCTTTGGACAGCTTACACAGCTGTATCTGTTCAACTCGAATTTCAGACAGCTATTGTTCCCACAAATAGAGAAAATTGAAGTAAATTTGCGTTGCAGAATTGCCAATCAGTTTTCCCTTAGTCACGGCGCAACGGGCTATCTGGATGCTAATAATTTCAGCTACTATCCGGAGAGATTCGAAAACGAAATTCAGGATGAGGTCAGAAGAAACCGCCGTTCGCCCTTTATTCAGAATTTTCAGAAAAATTATGAGGACGGCTCAATCCCGTTTTATGCTGTGGTTGAAATATTCTCTTTCGGAACTCTGTCAAAGTTCTATAAAAACATGCTTCCAGCTGATAAAAAGGCGGTTGCCAAGACTTTTGGCGTCAACTATAAATATCTTGAAAGCTGGATAGAAAGCATCGCTTATGTCAGAAATGTCTGCGCTCACTATGGACGCCTTTATAATGCCACGCTTCCGAAAAAGCCATCTCTATATCAGGAGGACAGAGCAACCGGCGTCTCGGAGAATCACATTATGGGAACATTGGTCTGCATGAAGCGTCTTTTGCCGAATGACAATCATTGGGAAGAGTTTGTCAATACTATCGGACATCTATTCAACAAGTATCCATCGGTCAGAAAGGAAACAATGGGCTTCCCGGAAAACTGGAAAGACATTCTTACATAAAAGCTTTTTCAAGCTTCCCCGGCAACTCCGTTATCGCCCCGATCCTCTCCGTCCCGTCAGGGACATTTCCATAGCCGTATGCACTATGGATGAAATGCGTTCCTGCTTGCATGGCGGAATTATAGTCCCCCATCGTGTCGCCGACATATATGCACTCCTCGGGCTTGAGCCCGTTTCTTTTTGCCACGATGGCGATGTTGTCAGCTTTCAGAAGCCCTGTGTCGCCCCAGCATTCTTTATCATCGAAGAGGTCGCCCATCTCATGGTATTTCATGAACGCCTCGATATAGCCAGACTGGCAGTTGGAGACGCAGGCGATGAGTAGTCCCATGCTTTTAAGCTCCTCCAAAGTCTCTCTGAGCCCATCGTAGAGATTGCCGCCATGGGTTTCGATGTAGGAGTTCTCATAGGCGGTGCAGTAGCGCATGATGCCGACAGCCTGAGAGGGGTCGATGCAGTCAAAATAGACGTGCGCTATCTCCTCAAGGGTCTTCCCCATCTCGTGCATCATCTCTTCTTGGGTGATTCTTCTCGGCAAATCGAGCCGGGAAAGAGCTATATTGAAGCTTTCGGCGACGCTTTTGGAGGCGTCCCAGAGCGTTCCGTCAAGATCAAAAAGAACAGCCTTTATCATTTTATCAAGCCTTTCGGTTGTGTTTGCGTCCATTATACCACAAACCGGCGAAAAGTGCAATATAAAGGGGCGGACTCCCCGACTGACAAAACGACAAAAAGATCGGGGAGCCCTAAGAGAATAAAATAAGTGATTGGAACTGTCAGAAATTATTTTTTGGTAACGGCTGCCGCAAGTGCCGCCATTGCCAGAGGCAGAAGCGAAAGTGCCACGCCTGTTGTGGGGTTAGACTCCGTTTCCGTCTCTATAGGAGTCTCGATTTCGGAGGAATCAACGGTGTCCTCCTCGGTTTCGGTGTCGGTGCTCTCAACGGGATCATCTATGACAACCGTCTCCTCAGTGATCTCTGCCGCAGTCTCCCCCGAAGTGGTTTCGATATGATGCCCGCAAACGACGCAGTAGCCGTCAGCATTCAGAATATGATAAGCCGTGACCATCTGACCGTTGATGATGGTTCCGTGATAGATTTCGTTGAGGTAGAATGGACCTATGGTGGTAGGACTCGTCTGCACCGCCTGAATCATGTATGTGCCGCTCGAGACCTCAACCGCCGTGTAGCCTGATGGGACAAAGGTCGTCTGTGTCAAGCCTGCGCTCGAACTGTCGTCGCCCGACTCGGGGCTCTCTCCGACAAACGTGCCGCCATAGACATAGATCTTAGCCTCGGAAGAGTTTCCGACATTCAGAACGATTCCGCTGAAATCGCTGTTATAAGCGTAGCTCGTAGCCTCGTTCGTGAACGTTCCGCCATAGATATTGACCGTCGCCGTCCCCGAAGCGAACACGACCGCCTCATATATAGAATTCGTCGAGAATTCGCCGCTGTTGATTATGAGCGTAGAGCTCCCGCTTGCGCCGACCGGATCGACATAGGAATTCTCATCCGCAGTCTTAATCCCTCCGCCGCCAACGGAGTCCATAATGGTCAGTGTCCCCGAAGCCAGCTTAAGCCCCCAGTCCCCGTCAGTGAGAGTAGTGCCATTAAACTGCCCTGCAGAGTCGTAAGCAAAAGTGATGGTGTGACCGCTTAAGTCGAGGGTAGCAGACCCGCTCAGATCAATCACGAGCGACTCGCTCAGAGTAACATCCGCAAGAAGCGTAACCGTACTCCCATCCCCCGCCGCCGCAAACGCCGCTTCGAGAGAAGCATACTTCGTATCCCCAACCTGAGCAACAAGATTTGTCGAGCCAGTGAGGGAGACGGATGTTGAGACGGTCAGGTTCTCAGTTTCAGTGGAGATAGCCGCCGTTGTACCGGATAGCGTTCCGCCGTTCACCGTGATAGTAAGTAATATCAGCTTCATCATTGTTGCCCTGAATGTCATATTCATATATGGCATACACACCGCTTATAGTGCCGCCATCTACGGTAACAGTAATGGGAAGCTTTGTTGTGTGCTGAACTACTGCAATGCCGGCACCAAGAGATGTTGTTCCGTTGCTGTTAGCTTCAATATCGAATTCTGTAGCCGTTGCGGTAACCGTTGCGCCGCTTTCAACGGTGAGGTTACCGGCACGGACTTCAATGCCAGTCGGTCCGGAAACCGTAGCTGTGCTACTCACAACAAGATTCTCAAACCCATTAAGTGCGATACCAACGCCATCACTATCCGTGCCTGTGACAGTACCGTTGACTGTGATAATATCATCGGAGGAGCAGCTAGTAATCAAACCGTTGACGAAGATACCGCATCCAGCCACAATATTACCATTTACGGTAATATTAATCCCTTCACCACTGCTGCCGTCAGGGAATACGCATAAGCCGTATGAGCTTTGGTAAACACCAACGCTGCTTTCCACGACAACCGTAGTCGGGTCTGAGCTGTTGCCCGAAGCGTATACGTTCAAAGCCTGACCGTCATAATTGATAAGTGTTCCATTTTGGATTGTAACATCTGTGCCGTTTCTAATGTTCACTCTGCCGTACAAACATCCCCCGCCCAAGTCGATAGTAAAGCTATTTCCGTTACTGATTTCTAATGAGCTTGTTAAGGTAATGTCGTATTGTAATGTGATAACGTCACCATCTGCAGCGTTCGAGATACGATCTACTAACTCACTCTCATTGATTACCTGATACGTTTCTGCCATCGCCCCAAATGTCAGCAGTGCCACCGCCGCTATGGCGGTCATAATTATGCATAATAGTTTCTTGCCTGAGTTCATCCTCAACGCCTCCTTTAGTCGAGATAGGTTTCAAATATCTTTTGTCATGATCGTTTTTCAGGGATAGAACCCCACTTCTACTGTTACATTTCTATTCTATCATAAAGTCAACAATAAATCAACCCCCGGTGCGAAAATTTTTTGTATAAATGACAACAACCAGTCAAAGAAAAATCCGATTTGAAATTTTCGTGCGTAAACCTCTTTACAAATCGGTCTGGTTGTGGTAAAATAGCTTAGCTGAGGTGCAGAAGAAGCTGGCATGAGCCGGAATGCCGGGATAAGCCAGAAAGCCTCAGAGAATAAGCAGGTATGGCGGAATTGGCAGACGCGCATGGTTCAGGTCCATGTGAGAGCAATTTCATGCAGGTTCAAGTCCTGTTACCTGCACCACAGCTTGCTTCGCAAGCTGCTGAAGAAGCCCAGAACAAAGTTCTGGGCTTCTTCACTTGATGCAATCAAGTTAACAACAATCCGAACCTTTTCCGATTGGGGATGGGTTCGGATTTTTTGTCTCTACATAACTCCGGCTTAAAAATCTTGCCCAAATTGGTTGGATTATGTCCCGAATCCGCAAGAGCGATTGAATGTTAATGCTTGGTTATGATAAAATTAAATATCTTATAATTTGGAGGGGAACTTATGGCATCTACTGTTTCAATGCTTTACGACATCAGAAATCTTGATATTCCGGATTCTTTGCGTTCATGGCGGGTCACACAGGAGGATATTGATTCCGCACTTGCGTTGATGTCACGGGAATGCGCCTCTTTAAAAGAGGTGGAAACTGTCAGATCCGGCGACACGGTGAAATGCGTGGCACTTGACAATCATGAGAAATATGCCGGAAGAAGCATTTTGCTTTATCCCGGGCGGAGCTTAAGAGGTGCTGAGAAGGCTGAGCAGGACGTGATAGGTCTCGCTCCCGGCGCAAGCTTCAGGACCGAGCTTGGAGGCGTAGCGATTGACAGCTACCATAAATCAGACGAAGAGAATCGGGCGGCTCTTGAAGCATGTCACGGTGAGCCGGTCACACTTAAAATAGAGAAGATTCTCCGCACCTGCGACATGGAAATCTCAGATGAGCTGGCAAAGGCTCAGAACATCGAGGGCGTGGAGACTCTTAAGCAGCTTATCGACTGGTACATAGCGGATTATCAGCCGAAGAAGCTCAAGGATGTCAAGACCAATCTTGTCCAGAAATATGTCTTGCCTGCGCTTCTTGAAAAGTCGGAATTTGCAATTGACAAAGAGGAAGAAAGCGACTGGGCGAAACGGCATGGGAAATACATGTATGACCTTATGACTGAGAGCGGCATGGATCCGCATATTCCTGATGAGGGCTTCACATTCCTGACAGATGAAGAGGCTCTTGAAAAGCTGACGAGGGAGCAGCTTCCCAGATACAAGGAATTTGTCCTCACAAGGTATCTGGCGGGTCTCACCGGATTCTCCTACAGCTGGGAGCAGTTTGAGTGTGAAATCAATGCGGTCTGGGAGGAATATGCCGAGGAATATCAATCCAAAGGCTACAAAAAAGAAGACGTTATGACCGACATGGTTTATGAGAATTACGAGGAAAGAGCATATGCAAATAAAACCTATGAATACCTGATGGAACAGGCAGAGACTTTACTTTGAGGAGGAGAAAATTATGGCTGTCATAACTGCTACAGACGAAACCTATGATAAGTTACTTTCGGCATCGGAATATGCAGTGGTTGATTATTACGGCGACCATTGCGGCTCATGCGTCTATCTGGAGCCGTTTTTCCGGGAAGCTTCCAACGATATGCCTCTGATTTCTTTCATCAAGATAAACGTCACGCATAATCCTGAAACCCGCAAACGTTATCAGATTAATGGCGTTCCGACCATTAAGTTTTTCCACAATGGCGAAGAAGTTCATGAAGCGATGGGCGGTATGGATACTGATCATCTCGAACAGCATATCGCAAAAATGCTGTACGACTAAGGAGAAACGTTATGGGAAGAATCAGACTGAATGAAGACACGGCTGTGGTGGCGCAAATCCGTGCAGGGTTAAGAGAGCGTGGCGGATACTGCCCTTGCCGCACGGAAAACAAAGAAGAGTATAAGTGTATATGTCAGGAGTTCAAAGACCAGATTGCCGATCCGGAATTTGAGGGCTACTGTCACTGTATGCTTTACTATAAAGAAAAATAAACAAGAGGGGAGTTTAAATGGACAGAGGCAAACTAACAAAATTTGTGGACTTCCGGGGGATTGCGGTGCCTGACGCACTGCTTCAGCTGAAAGTTTCTCCGGAAGTGCTCGACAAGGACGTAGCTGACTTAGGCAATCGCTTCGCCACTATCGAAGCGACCTCCGACGGCATAAGCCCCGGAGACATCGTGGTGATTCAGGTGGAAACACCGGTTGACGCAGACCCGAACGGTGCCGACTATCGTCACGAGGCGCAGGCGTCGTCTGGAAGCATCCAGATTAACGTCGGGAAAGGGTTCTATGACAAGGACTTCGAGCAGTCGCTTCTCGGCAAAAAGACGGGAGACGATGTTGTTCTTCCGAAGCGTGGTCAGGGAAAGCCGGGAACTATTTCCGAAATCAAGAGGATAATTCCTGCCGAGGTCACCGACGACCTCGCAAAAAAAGCTGGCTTCAATGATTTAAATGCGTATCGGGAGCACAAGCGGGAGGAGCATGAGAACAAGGACAAGCGCAAGAAGCTTGACGGCATCGTGAGCTTTCTCACCAAGGCTCTTCGTGAACAGTGCGAATTCGGGGACATTGAGCCGGAAATCGCCGAGGCTATAGAGGAGGGCAAGGCGCAGTTCCAGATGTTCGCAGAGAAAGACGGCATGACCCTTGAGGAAATGGAAGCTAAGATAATTCCCGGTGGCAAGGAAGAAAAAGAAAGCTTCTACCGTGGCAAGGCTGAGGAGAATGTCAAAAACAGGCTTATCAGCCGTGCCACTGCGGAGCGTGACGGCGTAGAGTTCAATCGTGAAAGCTACGAAGCAATGGTGGCGGAATACGTCGCCAAGGGCATGGATGAGGAAAAGCTCAGACAACAAATGCCCTATGAAGACTATCTGAAATTTGCCGGGGATAACTACATAGTCCAGTGCATTCAGAAATATTTTGCAGACAAATTTAAGGCGGTGATCTTGTGAAAAACAAGGAAAGCAAAGCAGAAAGAAAAGCAGAAAAACAAAAATGGAAAGAGTATAGGAAGCGTGCAAATGCTCAGCAGATGATGACGAGCAACTACCGCACTCTTGAACAGGAAAACAAGCGTCAGCAATGGAGACCGTTCCTGTACATGATCCGGAACGTCAAGTTCCCATGGGTGCTTATCGCATTGTGTACTGTCGTCACCCTTACTCAGGGAACCCTCACGCTTTTGTTCCCACAGTATACCGAGCAGATTTACGCAGGAAACTTTTCCGTTCAGGTTGCGGTGACTGCAACTCTCGTAATACTCGGGCAGGCAATTCTGACAGCGGTCTATCAGTTTATAGCCGGATATACCTCTCACCTGAATCAGATGAGAATGCAGAACTTTATCTGGCGCAGACTGAGCCGCTTGCCTCTGAACTATTATGAAGAGAATGAACCGAGAGACTTAATCAGCCGTACCACAGATGACACGACTACCTTGAGTGAATTCTTCTCTTACGGAATAGCTTCAATTTTCAGCGTTATTTATACATTCATCGGTTCATTCGTGCTGATTTTCGGTTACCACTGGAAGCTTGCGCTTTCTATGGTTATCTGCATTCCGCTTTGCTATGCGGTCGGTATCATCGCAGGCAGAGTTTACTTCAAGATGAACAACCGTATTCAGGGCAAGCTCTCCGACCTCACCCGTTACTTCTCGGCTATTCTTCCCTATCTCACCCTGACCAAGCTTTTCGGGCAGGAAAAGCGTGAGGAGGCAAACGGTGCATGGTGGATTGATAAGTATTTTGAGACCGGCATGAAGAACTCGGTGGCGTCGCTTATCATTTCTTTCGCTGATACAGTAACATCGGTGTTGCAGGAGCTTGTTATTATCCTCATGGGTGTCTTTATGATTCAGTCGGGAGAGATTGACGTTTCCGTGTGGATTGCGTTCTATCTCTATGCCAATACCCTGAACTCAAGCTTCAGCAGCATTATGAGCCTGTGGCAGAGTCTTAAGCGCAATCAGGGTGCATGTGCCCGTCTTTCGGATGCCACCAGCCAGTTGCCAGAAGAGAACCTTGGAACCATGGCTGCTAAGGATGCAAACGGCGACCTCTCATTCCAGAATGTTACATTCTCTTATAAAGATGAGCCTGTTCTTAAAGATGTTTCTTTCACCGCTCCCGAGGGACAGCTTACAGCACTTGTGGGACCGTCCGGTGCCGGCAAGTCAACGACCCTGAGCCTTATCGAGCGTTTCTATGCGCCACAAGACGGCAGTGTAACTTTGGACGGCGTTGAATCCACAGAATATGAGCTGTACGGCTGGAGAAAAAATATAGGCTATATCCCTCAGGACTGCCAGATATTCTCCGGCACAATCAGGGATAACATTGCCTATGGCGTTGACGGAGAAGTGTCCGACGAAGCCATAAGAGCAGCTGCCGCAGAAGCTGATGCACTCGGATTCATCGAGAGCTTCCCGCAGGGTCTTAACACCGAAGTAGGAGAAAACGGTGCCAACCTCTCCGGCGGTCAGAGACAGCGTATCGCCATCGCAAGAGCACTTCTTATGGATGCTCATATCTTCATTCTTGATGAAATCACCTCCAACCTTGATGCTCAGGCTGAGAGCCAGATCGTATCAACGCTTGAGAATCTGCGCCAGCACCATACCGTCATCATGGTAGCGCACAATATGGACAGTGTCCGTGATGCCGATCAGATCTTGGTTATGGATAAAGGAAGCATCGTAGCTTCCGGCGATCATAATACGCTCATGAAGAGCTGCTCACTCTATCAGCAAATGGTAGACCTGCAGTTTGCGGGCATCGCTATCTGAGAGAGGAGGAAATAATTATGACAACAGTTAAAACTGAAGCTAAAACCGAGAAAAAGAAAATCACTCATACATGGAAGCCGCTGTTCAACTTATTAAAGGTTTCCAGAGTCCCGATTTACTATTACGTAATCTATCTGGTAGTTTCTCTTGCCTTTTCTACCGTGTATGTGCTTCTGCCCTCGGTTAAGGCGCAGATTATTGCGGGAGAAATTTTTGATCCCAGTCTTGTCGTCACCTACGTTGCAGTGACGCTTGCAAGCACTTTACTGAGCTTTCCATTAAGTTTTTTCAGTGTCTACATAAGCTATAACACCCAGAGATGCTTAAGAAGAACCATCTGGTCAAAGATTATTCATCTTCCGATGAAAGATCTTGACGAGATGCCGCCAACCACTCTGGTCAGCCGTGTTACCACCGATACGGAAAACATTGACTATACCATAAGCTATGTCATCAACATGGTTCTGTATGTCTACTATCTGGTGAGCATGCTGGCAATTGTCGGTGGAGTAAATACCTCCATGATGATTATGATGGCATTGCTGATTCCTTGCATTATCATTGCCAACATTCCGTCCCATTTCATGCACAATGCGCAGTATGAAATCACAACCGCCAACGCCAACTACACGAATTATCTTGCAGAGCATCTTGGTTCTCTCAAGCAGATCAAGGCAAGTGCGGCGGAGAAAAAGGAAGATGCCGCAAATGATGCGGCGGCAAAAGCCTGCTTCAAGGCAAAGGTCAAGATGGCAGTGCTTGATATGCTGGCTCAGCCTTTGATTTATGGCATGGATGCTGTGGTAGACGGTATCATCCTTATCTATGGCGGTTATCTCTTAAGTCAGGGAATTCTGACTACGGAAAGCCTGCTCACCGTTTATATGTACGGTTCCATCATAGCCGTTTATTCCTATCAGTTTGTCTTCTGCTGGCAGAACGTTAAGCAGACTCAGGGCGGCACGAAGGCTATAAGCGAGATTATAATGAAAGAGCCAGAAAAGATGGAGCGCAAGCGCACATTCGACATTCCGGATGCGGATATTACTCTTGAGAACGTTACGTTCAGCTATAATGACGGCGAAAAGGTTCTTGACGATGTTTCGATGACCTTCCCGAAGGGCAAGGTTACTGCAATCGTCGGTCCCTCCGGTTCAGGCAAGACCACAGTCCTCAAGCTTCTTGAGCGTCTCTATCAGCCGGATGACGGAAAGATTATGTTCGGCGACATCGAAGCTGAGACAATTCACCTTAACGAATGGCGTGCGGCGTTCGGAATGGTTCCGCAGTCAAGTCCGCTTCTGTTCGGCACAGTCCGTGATAATATCACCTACGGCGTAGACGAGGGAGTTTCCGACGAGGCACTCAAGTCCGCTATGGATGCCGCAAACGTAACAGAATTGGTCGATAAGATGCCTCAGGGTCTTGATACTGATGTCGGCGACGTAGGAAGCAAGCTTTCGGGCGGTGAAAAGCAGAGAATCGCTCTTGCCCGTATGATGATAAGAGACCCCGAGTATCTTCTCCTTGATGAAGCAACCTCGAGCCTCGATGCCTTGAATGAGAGCCATGTTGTATCCGCTCTCGGGAAGCTTATGGAGGGCAGAACCACAGTAGTGGTCGCTCATAATCTCCGTACTGTTGAGAACGCCGACAACATCATCTTCCTAGAGAACGGAAAGGTCACCGGAAGCGGCACTCACAAAGAGCTGTATGAGTCAAATGCGACCTACAAGCAGTACGTCAACCTGCAAAAGCAGGAGCAGAGGGCTTAGTAAGAGAGGAGCTAATATGGTTAAAGATCAGCATGTGGTCTATAAGACCAACGGAAAAGTATGCGCAGGGGAAATCCATTTTGATGTGGTAAACGGCGTGATACATAACGTGAAGTTTATCGGCGGTTGCAAGGGCAACACCCAAGGCGTTGCGGCTCTTGCAGAGGGGCTTACTCTTGAGGATGTGGCAACGAGAACTATGGGTATCGACTGCCACGGCGGAGAATCCTGCCCCAATGAGCTCGCCAAAGCCTGCAAGAAGCTGATAGACGAAGCATAAAAAGTAGTCTTTTGTCCGCCATACGCCTACATTTGTGCGCTGTCAGTGGAATTTCCGTTGACAACGGAGCCACATTGGTGCTATAATGTAGGTGATTGGAGGCGAGAAGACCATGCAAAAAAATAAGATCCGGGTTATTCTGGTAGATGATGAGCCATATGTGTTGGATACCGTAGCGGCACTGCTGCAGGAATACCCGGATTTTTCTGTCGTCGGAACTGCTGAGAGCCGTGATGAAGCCCTTGAAATACTCGAAACCACAGCCATTGACGCCGCATTCTTGGATATACAGATGCCGAACGGCAGCGGCTTTATGCTGGCGTCGGATATTCATAAGAAATTGCCCGGGGTCTCCATCGTCTTCCTGACCGGTCATGCCGGCTTTGCGCTTGAGGGTTATGATTATGCGCCTGTTGATTTTCTGGTAAAGCCCGTGAAAAGGGAGAGATTTGCCGAGACTCTCCAGCGTATACGAGATCATCAGAGCGGCAGTAACCGCTCTTCGGAGCCGATAAAAGTCGGAATATCCACCGATGACGGTATGTTTCTTATAGATGTCAATGACATAGTCTATCTCGAAAAGAAGAACAGAAAAGTGGCTGTGATAAGAAAAAGCGGCGAGCCTCTTATGACTTCTGCTTCCATGCAGGAAATGGAAAACGTCCTCAGCGAATACGGCTTTTACCGCTGTCATCAGTCCTGCCTGATTCCGCTGAGTATGGCGGAGTCATTGTCCTCCGAAGAAGTAGGGCGTTCCTATCGCCTGACGCTTAAGGGCGTATCGGAACCGATTCCCGTCAGCCGCCGGAAAATGCCGGAGCTCAAGCGTCTACTCCAAGAGAATATTTCCGTTTTGTAGAGGTTATTGTTATGGGAGATTACGCCGTAATTTTTACCGTTCTGATTGCAATATTGGATCTCGGAGTATGCTGTTTTCTCGGAGGTCTGCTGTCAGGACTTGACCGTCCGGGTCAAAGTAATAACACCGTCTGGAAGGTCGGCTTTGCCATAGGTCTCACATTGATATTTTTCCTCTTTACACAGATTTTTGAGCGGGTTATCAGCCTGAGCTGCGGTGCTGTTTTCTCAGCACTTCTGCCGCTTGCCTTGGTATCTGTGCCTGCAATCGTATGTTATGCCGGTGACAAATCTCTGATTCCCAAGGACGTGAGCATGCTTCTCTGCGTTGAACATGAGTGGCATGTGAGATTGAGACGACGTATTGCGGCACTCGCTGTTATGCAGATAACACTTCTTTTGTGGCACCTGTGGCTCTTGTTTTTTATATCCACATTCACTGAGAGTACAGAATGGATTCTCGTCATCTTCACTGCAATAGCTCTGGTTGCAGATATTTATTGCTTTAATCTCTCCATTGCCAGCAGCTTCGACTATGCCAAAGCTCTCGTCGATCAGCAGTATCAGCGTGAGCTTCTCGATTTTATGCAGATTATAAGGGAGCAACGCCACGATTTCAATCTGCATTTGCAGACGGTGGCGGGACTTGTTGATCAGGAACGTTACTGCGAGGCGAGAGCCTATATGGATACTATCGTAGGCAAGGTGAGCAAAACGAACGAGCTTTTGCCCATCAAAAATCCGGCAGTCTCTGCCTTGGTGCATACATTTGTCGAGCGTGCCGCCCTTGACGGCATCCGACTTGATGTGAGGGTGGAGGATTCCATGGAGAATCTTCGCTGTACCGCCTATGAGATGAACACCATCATCGGAAATCTCGTTAAAAATGCAATAGAAGAAGTTCGTGACAAGGATCCGGATCTACGGTATATCAAGCTTGTTATGATGCATCGAAGCCGGCACACGGTAATAAGGGTTTCTAATCCCTGCGACAAAAGCGAGGAAGAGCTTCGCCCCATATTCTCACTCGGCTATACCACCAAAAAAGCACACGAAGGCATCGGGCTTGTGGCGGTGAAAAAGATTTGCTCGAAATACGGCGGCACCGTCTATATCGAATTGGGAGAGGGAGTTCTGCACGTCATCGCAAAAATTCCCAGAGGGGATTCTTAAAACAGCATTCAAAGAGGTGTCTTCTATGACAGATAAATCCATCTACCAGTCATATATAAATATTTTGCGTGAGGAGCTCATCCCGGCAATGGGCTGTACCGAACCGATTGCCGTGGCTTATTGCGCGGCACTTGCGAGAAAAACGCTTGGGTGCAAACCTGCTCGGGTTGAAGTTCTTGCGAGCGGAAATATAATAAAGAATGTAAAGAGCGCAGTCGTCCCCAATACCGGCGGGCGTCGGGGAATTGCAACTGCGGCAGCGGCAGGAATTGTCGCCGGTCGTGAGGATGCGGAGCTTCAGGTTCTTGCAGAGATAACTTCTGGTCAGAAAGCGGAGATCTCGGAGTATCTTGAAACTGCGACCTTTGACGTAAGAGAATCCGACCGCCCATATGTATTCGACATTCAGGTTTCTGTTTATACTGGAGACCACTCCGCCCATGTGGAAATTGCCGGGCAACACACGAATGTAATCTGCATCAAGAAAGACGGCGTTTCGCTTTTCAAAAAAGATTATGAGGAGCAGGGAGACAGTTCTGAGACCGACCATAATCTCCTGACAGTTGAAAAGATTGTTGAATTTGCAGACACAGTGGATATAGAGGATGTACGAGATATACTCAGCCGCCAAATTGACTGCAACACCGCCATCGCTGAAGAAGGGCTTCGGGGCAACTATGGAGCGAATATCGGAAAGATTCTTTTGCAGGCGTACGGCGACAGCGTCCATAACCGTGCGAAAGCCTATGCCGCCGCAGGCTCCGACGCCCGAATGAACGGTTGCGAACTGCCCGTTGTCATAAACTCAGGAAGCGGAAATCAGGGGCTTACGGCATCACTGCCCGTAATCGTCTATGCCAAAGAGCTGAACGTCTCCGAGGACAAGCTTTATCGGGCACTCGTGGTCTCGAACCTCGTCACTATCCACATGAAAACCGGAATCGGGCGGCTGAGTGCCTATTGCGGAGCGACAAGCGCAGGCTGTGGAGCTGGAGCGGGAGTGACCTATCTCTATGGCGGAGGCTACCGTGAGATCGCCCATACCATCGTCAATGCCGTTGCGATTGATTCCGGAATGATCTGTGACGGTGCCAAAGCCAGCTGTGCGGCAAAGATTGCCTCGGCGGTTGAAGCGGGACTCTTAGGAATGCAGATGCAGATGCACGGAAGTCAGTTTTATAGCGGCGACGGAATCGTCGTCAAGGGTGTTGAGAACACTATTCTTAACGTCGGAAAGCTCGCCCGTGAGGGTATGCATGAGACGGATAGGACCATACTTAGGATGATGACGGGGAGCTGCAGTTGAAATTGGAATGGTTCGGATTTGGATTGGGGAACTGCACCACAGAGGACACCCTCCAGTGTCCTCTTTAATTTGACTTTTACAACATAGCGCACAAAACAACCCCCGCCACAGCATCTTGCCGTAGCGGGGGATTATTCGTGAATACTTACTCAGACCAACGAAATTATAGCCATCTCAGCTGCGTCGCCGCGGCGGGGACCGGTCTTGATAATTCTGGTGTAGCCGCCGTTGCGGTCGGCATACTTCGGAGCTATCTCGTCGATGAGCTTCTTTGCAACATCCTCTTTCGTGATGTATGCATAGATCTGTCTCTTCGAATGGAGGTCTCCAGCCTTGCCGAGAGTAATCATTTTCTCAGCTACGCTCTGGACTTCCTTGGCTCTCGTTACTGTGGTCTCTATCTTACCGTTTTCAAGCAGAAATGTTACCATAGCTCTGAGCATTGCCCGTCTCTGGTCAGTGGTTCTGCCCAACTTTCTTGCCGGCATTGAATTTCACTCCTTACTTTGTTATTCCTCGTTGCTACTTGAGTTCATTTCGACGCCGAGTGAAGCGAGCCTTGTCTTGACTTCCTCAAACGACTTCTTACCGAGGTTTCTGACCTTCATCATTTCTTCCTCAGTCTTCTCAGCCAGATCGCTGACAGTGTTGATTCCTGCCCTCTTGAGGCAGTTGAATGAACGTACCGACAAGTCAAGTTCCTCAATGGTCATCTCAAGAACCTTGTCCTTTGTCTTGTTTTCTTTCTCTGTCATTATCTCGTCAACAATTGTCTCTTCCGAGAGATTTACGAACAGATTAAGATGCTCGTTGAGGAGTTTGGCTGCCATCGAAACGGCTTCCTTGGCGGAAATAACGCCGTCTGTCCACACCTCTAATGTGAGCTTATCAAAGTCGGTTATCTGTCCTACACGGGTGTTCTCAACGCTGTAGTTGACCTTGAGAACGGGGGTGTAAATACTGTCTACTGCGATTACGCCGATGGGGGCGTTGACCATATAGGTCTTGTTCTTTTCGGCTGAAACGTAGCCTCTGCCTCTGTCGAGAGTTATCTCCATGTACAGCTTGGCACCCTCGCTGAGAGATGCGATGTGCATGTCGGGAACGAGAATCTCAACCTCTGAATCGGTCTTGATGTCGCCCGCAGTTACTTCACGTTCGCCCTCGGCTTCAACGTAAACGGTCTTCGGACCGTCGCAGTAGAGCTTGGCTGTGAGTCCCTTTAAGTTGAGGATTATCTCTGCGACATCCTCCCTGACTCCGGGAACGGTGGAGAATTCGTGCTGTACACCGTCAATCTTGACTGAGGTCACGGCGACGCCGGGAAGCGATGAAAGCAATACACGTCTAAGACTGTTGCCGATAGTCGTACCATAGCCACGCTCCAACGGCTCAAGGACAAACTTGCCGTAGGTGCCGTTAGACTTAAGATCGACTATATTTATATCCGGCTTCTCGATTTTTTCTAGCATTATAGCCTCCATTTACTATCGGTGATTTCGCTTGCGTGGATTCTATGGTCATCAATACACCAAATATGTCCTCAAGAACATATCCACGGTGCTTTGTCCCATGAAGCGCAAACGGAATCTGTTGCCCTCCCACTGATACTGCCCTCATGCAAATGCTCCGGCTTCACGCCTCAAAGCATTCGCACCAGCAGAACAGGGTTTCCAATGAATAATCGCTGACCGATTATTTGGAGTACAACTCGACAATCATATGCTCCTCTACCTCATAGTCGAGGTCTTCCTTTGCGGGAGCTCTGACTACTGTTGCGGTGAGGTTCTCCTTGTCCTTGTCAAGCCATGAGGGAACGAGTCTCTTGTCGGTATCCTCGACGATTTCCTTGAACTTTTCGCTCTTCTTGGAGTTCTCTCTCAAGGAAACAACGTCGCCAACCTTGACTCTGTATGAAGGAATGTCGACTCTTGAGCCATTTACGTTGAAATGACCATGGGAAACGAGCTGTCTTGCCTCACGTCTGGTGGTTGCAAGACCCATTCTGAAGACGACATTATCAAGTCTCTCTTCGAGAAGCGTCAGAAGGTTGGCACCAGCCTGACCCTCCATCTTCTCAGCTCTTTCATAGATGTGTCTGAACTGCTTTTCAAGAACGCCATAGATAAACTTGAGCTTCTGCTTTTCCTTGAGCTGCTTGGCGTATTCTGATTCTTTCTTTCTTACATTGGCTTTGGGTTTGCGCTTGGTTTCCTTGCCAACGCCCATAACCATCGGGCTGATTCCGAGAGCTGCACACTTTTTGAGTATAGGCTCCTTATTAACTGCCATAATTATATCCTCCGTTTTTAAATAATATCGAGATTTATTCCCGACTCCGAGTCAACTTTGGTAAACTCGGCTCCCAACTTATGCTGAACGTCATGCGACTTCACAACGTGCAAGAAGCGTAAGCTTCTTGCGAAGTTGCGAGACACTTGTGAAACAAGTGACGAGCCACTTCTAGACGCGGCGGCGTTTGGGAGGACGGCATCCGTTGTGGGGAATGGGGGTAACGTCCTTGATGAGCCTTACCTCTAAGTCCTCCGACTGGAGTGCACGGATTGCTGCTTCTCTTCCCTGTCCGGGACCCTTTACGTAAACCTCAACGGTCTTCAAGCCATGCTCCTTTGCAGCTCTCGCAGCTGTTTCAGCAGCGGTCTGAGCGGCGAACGGTGTGGACTTCTTCGAGCCTCTGAAGCCGAGTCCTCCGGCTGAAGCCCATGAAATCGCATTGCCCTGCATATCGGTGATGGTTACGATGGTGTTGTTGAATGTGGACTGGATATGAACCTGTCCCTGTTCTATATTCTTTCTTTCTCTGCGGCGGCGGATAACCTGCTTCTTGCCGCTTGCCTGTTTCTGAGCCATGTTCTATCCCTCCTTACTTCTTCTTGTTGGCGACTGTCTTAACGGGACCCTTGCGGGTTCTTGCATTGGTCTTGGTTCTCTGACCTCTTACGGGAAGACCCTTGCGGTGACGGGTTCCTCTGTAGCAGCCGACTTCGATAAGTCTCTTGATGTTGAGCTGGACTTCTCTGCGCTTGTCGCCCTCAACAATGAGATGATGGTCGATGTATTCACGGATCTTTGCTACATCGTCCTCACTCATATCCTTGACTCTGACATCGGGATCTACGCCGGTTTCCTTGCAGATTTTTGTCGCCGTGGGCTGACCGATTCCGTAGATATAGGTGAGTGCAACCTCAATTCTCTTATCTCTCGGAAGGTCTATACTTGCTATACGAGCCATATTTTAGTGGCACCTCCATTAACGTTATTATCCCTGACGCTGCTTGTGCTTGGGGTTTTCGCAAATGACCATTACCTTGCCCTTGCGCTTGATAACCTTGCACTTTTCGCACATAGGCTTTACTGAAGGTCTGACTTTCATTGAAATACCTCCTCTTTATGGTAAACTGATTGCGGATTTGCTTTAACTCTCAGGCAAACTGCCCTCTCCGCCACCGTTCACCGGTTCCTCTATTACTTCGACCGCCATGTAATCCGACCCTTGGTCAGATCATAGGGCGACATCTCGACCGTCACACGGTCACCCGGGACTATTCTTATGTGGTTAAGTCCCAGCTTACCGGAGACATAGGCGAGAATCTTGTGCCCGTTTGCGAGCTCTACCTGAAACTTTGCTCCCGGCAAAGCCTCCAAAACGGTGCCTTCAAGTTCAATTACATCTTCCTTGGACAATAAAATTCCTCATTTCTTATTCTCGTCCGGTCGTAACGGCTTCCTCACGAATTTCGGGTTCAAACTCCCGAAGAAGCCTTTTAAGCTTTTTATCTGTCATGCCGGAAAGCTCTATCACATGGCTTGTCGGTGAAATGTGTCTTACGTTCTTTCGCTTTGGCTTTGAGAGCTTTCGCTCCTTGCCATCCGCTATCATAACGAAGCGGTCGGTGACGTCTACAGCAACGAAGTATCCGCCCCGATCACGACCAGCCGTGGATTTTACCACCGAGCCTTTGACGACGTTCACGGGTTCCCTCCTATTCACGAGCTGTCAGGATGACAGCACCGTCAGGGGTTATCGCTATTGTGTGTTCGAAGTGGGCAGCGGCTTTTCCGTCACGGGTTTTGACCGTCCAGCCATCGCTTAAGACCTTTACGCCCGGGTTTCCAAGCGTTATCATCGGCTCGATTGCGATGACCATTCCGCTCATCAGCCTCGGTCCATGACCGGCTTTTCCGAAATTCGGAACCTCCGGCTCTTCGTGAAGATTACTGCCAACTCCGTGACCGACGTATTCACGGACTACTCCGTAGCCACGTGACTCTGTATACTCCTGAATGGCGGCTGACAGATCCCCGATTCTTACACCCGGCTTCGCCATCGAGATGGCAAGCATAAGGCTTCCCTCAGTGGCATCCAAAAGCCCCTGAACTGCGGGATCAATCTCTCCTACCTTAAAAGTATACGCACTGTCGCCGTGAAATCCGTCGATATATGCACCCACATCAACGGAAACTATATCTCCGTTATGGATGACCTCTTTTGACGAGGGTATTCCGTGGATAACGGTATCGTTTACCGATATGCACGCCGAGGCGGGAAATCCGCCATACCCCAAAAACGAGGGCTTTGCGCCACGGGAGGTGATGTAGTGGTTGACAACCTTGTCGAGCTCCTTGGTGGTCATCCCGGCATGGATAGCCTTTCCTGCGGCAACGAGTGCGCCGCCTGTTATCTCTCCCGCCTTGCGCATTTTGAGTAAGTCTTTAGATGACTTTATGTTTATCACGATCTCAAGCCTCTAAAGCTTTCAGTGTAAGCTTTGTAGTGTCGGCTACCTCTTCCTGACCCTCTACGGTAACGAGCTTGCCCTTTGCCTCGTAGTAGTCCTTGAGAGGTGCCGTTTTCTCATGATAGACTTTAAGTCTGTCAAGAACGGTAGCGGGTTCATCGTCCTTGCGGATGACCACCCTGCCGCCGCAGGCATCGCATATGCCCTCCACCTTGGTCGGCTTATAGTCTACATGATAGGAGTTGCCGCATTTTTCGCAGACACGACGCCCTGAAAGTCTTGCCGCTATCTTCTCATCGGGGACATAAATCTCGATAACCTTGTCGATATTAACGCCCATGGTATCAAGTGCCTCCGCCTGAGGAACAGTGCGAGGGAAACCGTCAAGGATGAAGCCGTTCTTGCAGTCGTCCTGAAGGATTCTCTCTTTCAGAATCGCAATTATCGTCTCATCGGGAACGAGGTCGCCTCTGTCCATGTAGCTCTTTGCGGAAAGTCCGGCTTCTGTGCCGTTTGCAACAGCTTCACGGAGCATGTTTCCGGTAGAGATAGCAGGAATACCCTTGGTTTCGCAGATAACCTCTGCCTGAGTGCCCTTTCCGGCACCGGGTGCGCCGAGCAAAATAATATTCATGTGGTAGCTCCTTTCTTAGTGTAAAGAAACATCATCCGGATGTTCTGCCGACGTTGCGCTTACTTTGCGCAACGTCTGCAATCATTTTAGTCGAGGAATCCCTTGTAGTGACGCATCATGAGCTGAGATTCGAGCTGACGGACTGTCTCAAGAGCAACGCTTACAACGATGAGGATCGAAGTACCGCCGAGAGCCAAGTTCGAAATGCCGGTAATCTGAGCGAAGATGATCGGGAAGAGTGCTACAACGCCCAAGAAGAGTGCACCGACGAGAGTAAGCTTGTGAACAATTCTCGTGATGTAATCGCTTGTGGGCTTGCCGGGACGGATGCCCGGGATACCGCCGTTATTCTGGCGGAGGTTATTTGCAATCTCAACCGGATCATACTGCATCGAGATGTAGAAATAGCTGAACAAAATGATGAGGATGAAGTAGAGTGTTGCGTATACGGGATGAGTCGAGGTGAAGCAGTTGTAGATGGTGTACCATACTGTTCCCTGAGTGGGCTCACCGGTGAACATAGCGATAGTCTGCGGGATGGACATGAAGCTCATCGCAAAGATTATCGGCAGAACTCCAGCCATAGATACCTTGATAGGAAGATATGTCGACTGACCGCCATAAATCTTTCTTCCGACTACACGCTTTGCATACTGAATCGGAACTCTTCTTTCGGCATTGTCCATGAATACGATGAACGCAATCATCAGAACGAAGATGATGATGATTATCGGGATGAGGATGATGTATCCGACACTTCCAGTGTTAGCCAGTGTTGCGAAGATGTTTCCGAACGACTCGGGAAGCTCTGCCACGATACCGGCAAAGATGAGCATTGACATGCCGTTGCCGATTCCGTTCTTGTCGATGAGCGAACCAAGCCAGATAACCAGCATAGCACCAGCAGTGAAGCAGGCTATGATGATGATTTCTGCAAGGACCTTTGAGAAGCCGGTGGTGTAGGTTAAAGCACCTGCGTTCTTAAGTGTGAGGTAGTAAGCCCATGACTGGAAGAGTGCGATAACGAGAGCCAAGATTTTGGTGATAGTTCCAATCTTCTTTCTGCCCTCTTCGCCCTCCTTGGCGAGTCTTTCGAGTGCGGGTATTGCGAATGTCAGCAGCTGCATGATGATCTGTGCGTTGATGTACGGTGAAACCGACAAACACAGAAGAGTTGCTCTTGAGAAGGTACCGCCGGAGAGAGTGTTGAGGTAGCTAAACAGGTTGTTACTGCCCTCAATCATTTCTGCTATAGCGGTTGAATCGAGAAACGGAACGGGAATATAGCCGCCGAGTCTGTAGATGACGAAGATAAGAAATGTGTAGAGAAGCTTCTTTCTTATCTCTTTGACCTTCCAAGCGTTCTTAAGAGTCTGAAACACTTAGATCACCTCTGCCTCTCCGCCTGCCTTCTCAATCTTCTCCTTAGCTGAAGCGGAGTAAGCGGCTGCCTTGACAGTGAGCTTCTTGGTGAGCTCTCCGTTACCAAGTACCTTGATTCCGTTGCCCTCATTCTTGACAATACCGGCAGCGATAAGAAGCTCTGTATCGACGACAGTGCCGTCGACAAACTTTTCGAGATCGGAGACGTTGATTGCCGTATACTTAGCTGCAAATATGTTGTTGAAGCCTCTCTTGGGGATTCTTCTTGCGAGTCTGGTCTGACCGCCTTCAAAGCCCGGTCTTACACCGCCGCCTGAACGGGCGTTCTGACCCTTGTGTCCCTTTCCTGCTGTTTTTCCCTGTCCGGAGCCATGTCCTCTTCCGATTCTCTTGACGTCCTTGACAGCTCCCTCAGCAGGTGCTAAATCGTGCAATTTCAATTTATTCGCACCTCCTTAAATTCTTATGCCTCGGTAACTTTGATAAGGTGAACGATCTTATTTATTTTACCTTGTGTCTGTGCGTTATCCGGCTGAACGGTAACGTCACCGATTTTTCTGAGACCTAAGGAGTTTGCAGTTGCGATCTGATCCTTGAGTCTGCCGTTGAGACTTTTAACAAGCTCAATTTTTACTGACATGATCATTTCCT
This sequence comes from Oscillospiraceae bacterium, assembly GCA_021203065.1. Taxonomy (GTDB): domain Bacteria; phylum Bacillota; class Clostridia; order Oscillospirales; family Ruminococcaceae; genus Faeciplasma. The sequence continues at coordinate 26,905 of JAJQBX010000012.1, read as the reverse complement.
CCTCAGATTATTTCCTTGACGGTCTTGCCTCTCTTGGCTGCCATTTCCTCGGCAGACTTAAGGCTTGCAAGTCCTTCAAATGTTGCTCTGACGACGTTGCAGGGGTTGTTTGACTTCAAGGACTTAGTTCTTATATCCTTGATTCCTGCAGCCTCGATTACGGAACGAACAGGACCTCCGGCGATAACTCCGGTACCTTCGGCGGCTGGTCTCATAAGGACTCTTCCTGCGCCGTAGACACCGACTACCTCGTGAGGAATAGTGGTTCCCTTGAGCGATACTTTTATCAGATTCTTCTTCGCATCAGCGATTCCTTTTCTGATAGCGTCGGTAACTTCTCCCGACTTTCCGATTCCGTAGCCGACTGTGCCGTTGCCGTCACCTACAACGATGAGTGCGGAGAACTTCATGATACGTCCGCCCTTTACCGTCTTGGATACACGGTTGATTGCAACAACCTTCTCGGTAAGCTCCATTTGAGAAGCGTCTATAATAGCCAAAATACGTTACCTCCTCTCAGAATTTGAGTCCGCCCTCACGGGCACCCTCTGCCAAAGCTGCGATACGTCCGTGATAGAGATAGCCGCCTCTGTCGAAAACAACTTCCTCTATGCCCTTTGCCTTGCATTTCTCGGCGATAGCCTCGCCGACCTTCTTGGCACCTTCGACGTTTCCGCCGTTATCTCCGAAGCCCTTTTCGAGGCTTGAAGCGGCGCAGAGAGTTGTTCCGGTGACGTCATCAATCACCTGAGCGTAAATGTGCTTCGCTGAGCGGAAGACATTGAGTCTCGGAGTCGATGCAGTTCCGCTGACCTTGGCGCGGACTCTTGCATGCCTCTTGGCTCTTGACTTAGCTCTGTCTATTGTCTTTACCATAGATTCTTACTCCCTCTTACTTCTTTGCGCCCTTGCCGGCCTTGCCTTCCTTGCGGCGGATGACTTCACCGTCGTAGCGGATTCCCTTGCCCTTGTAAGGCTCAGGAGGACGCTTGGCACGTACTTCACAGGCAAACTGACCTACCTTCTGCTTGTCGATTCCCTTGACTACAACCTGATTCGGCTGCGGAACATCGAGCTTGATGTCGTCTGTCTCGGAAATGGTGACCTGATGGGAATATCCAAGGTTCAGAATAACGTCCTTGCCCTGCTTTACTGCTCTGTATCCGACACCCTCGATGATGAGAGTCTTAGAATAGCCATTTACAACGCCCTCAACCATATTGTGAACGAGGGTTCTTGTAAGACCGTGAAGAGCCTTGTTACTTGGCTCGTCGTTCGGACGCTCAACCTTTATGGTGCCGTTCTCAACTGAGATGGAAAGAGCCGGATTAAACTTCTGGGTAAGCTCTCCCTTGGGACCCTTTACTGTAACGACGTTGCCGTCTGCAACGGAAATATCGACTCCGGCAGGAACGCTGATTGGCTTTAAGCCTATTCTTGACATAATTCAGCCCTCCTTACCAGACGAATGCGAGAATCTCGCCGCCTACGCCAAGCTCTCTTGCCTTCTTATCGGTAACGATTCCCTTGGAAGTGGAAACGATAGCGATACCTAAGCCCTTCAAGACCTTGGGCATATCCTCACAGCTCGAATAGATTCTCAAGCCGGGCTTGGAAACTCTTCTGATGCCGGAGATAACCGGTGTTCTGTTCTCGTCATATTTAAGTGTAACTCTGATGATTCCCTGCTTGCCGTCGTCAATTACCTGATAGGACTTGATGTAGCCCTCATCCTGCAAAATCTGAACGATAGACTTCTTCATATTCGAAGCGGGAATATCAACTGTAGCGTGCTTTGCTGAGCTTGCGTTACGGATTCTGGTCAGCAAATCAGCTATTGTATCAGTAATCTGCATACTTTTGCCTCCTTCGCTAATTACCAGCTCGACTTCTTGACGCCGGGAATCTGTCCCTCAAGCGCAAGCTTTCTGAAGCAGATACGGCAGATGCCATACTTTCTCAGATAACCGTGAGGTCTTCCGCAAATCTTGCATCTGTTGTAAGCGCGGGTCGAATACTTAGGCTTTGCCTGCTGCTTTAAAACCATTGCTTTTTTAGCCATAATCTACCTCCACTCTTACTTTGCAAACGGAGCACCGAGCAAGCTCAGAAGCTCCTTTGCTTCTTCGTCGGTCTTTGCGGTAGTGATGAAGTTAATATCCATACCACGGACCTTGTCAACCTTGTCGAATTCGATTTCAGGGAAGATGAGCTGCTCCTTGATACCGGTGGAGTAGTTTCCTCTGCCGTCGAACGAATTGGGGTTGATGCCCTTGAAGTCACGAACTCTCGGGAACGCAACATTGAAAAGTCTGTCGATGAACTCATACATCTTGTCGCTTCTCAGGGTAACCTTTACTCCGATGGGCATGCCCTCACGGAGCTTGAAGTTTGCAACTGACTTCTTAGCCTTGCAGACAACAGGTCTCTGACCGGTGATGAGTGCCAAATCGTTCATAACTGCGTCGACAACCTTGGAATTCTCCTTGGCTTCGCCGCAAGCTACGTTGATGACGACCTTGTCGAGCTTCGGGATCTGCATAACGTTCTTGTAGCCGAACTTCTTCATAAGTGCAGGAGCTATTTCATTGACATACTGATCTTTTAATCTTGCCATAATCTAACCTCCTACTTGATTTCTGCGCCGCAACGCTTGCATACTCTGAGCTTTTCGCCGTCTGCGCCATACTTGACGCCGGTTCTTACGCCTCTGCCACACTTCGGGCAGACGAGCTGAACCTTGCTTGAGTACATAGCTGCCTCAGCCTTGACGATGCCGCCTGCTTCGCCCTGTCTGCGGGGCTTGACGGACTTGGTCGCCATGTTGATGCCTTCGACTATTACCTTGCCCTCCTTGGGGGAAACAGCAAGAACTTTGCCCTTCTTGCCCTTGTCCTTACCACTGAGAACTACTACCGAGTCGCCGGTTTTAACGTGAATCTTGTTATTCATATTACCAGCTCCTCCTTAAAGTACCTCGGGTGCGAGAGAAAGGATCTTGACATAGTCGTTGTCCCTGAGCTCACGGGCTACCGGCCCGAAAATTCTCGTTCCCCTTGGGGTCTTGTCTTCCTTGATTATAACAGCTGCGTTCTCGTCGAAACGGATATAGGTTCCGTCCTCACGACGAAGACCGGATGCTGAACGAACAATTACTGCTTTAACAACGTCGCCCTTCTTGACCATGCCGCCCGGCGCAGCCTTCTTGACTGACGCTACGACTACATCGCCGATGTTGGCGTATCTTCTGCGGGTTCCACCCAAAACTCTGATGCACTGGAGTTCCTTGGCTCCGGTGTTGTCAGCGGCTTTGAGTCTTGTCTGCATCTGTATCACAGCAAGTTCCTCCTTTCAGTATTAAAGAAATCTGAGTGCCGGATCCGTTATTCACCGACCCTCGTTTACTCTTCGGGTAGTGGATTGTTCATGTGAAGCCCCTCGCTCACCTTTTTCAGGCTCGCTTTCCGGGCTCACTCACAATCCCGCACCCTCATTACTTAGCCTGCTCAACAACCCTGACGAGTCTCCATCTCTTGTCCTTCGACAGAGGTCTTGTTTCCATAATCTCGACCTTGTCGCCGGTATGTGCGACGTTCTCTTCGTCATGAGCCTTGAACTTGACCGTTCTCTTAATGATTTTGCCATACAAAGGGTGTCTTACGTTGTCCTCGATGGCGACGACTATGGTCTTATCCATCTTGTCGGAAACAACCTTGCCGACCCTTGTCTTTCTAAGCTTTCTTTCGCTCACAGTAAATCCTCCTTCGCCGGTTACTTGGACTCTTGCTCACGAATAACAGTCTTGATACGAGCAATATCCTTCTTAACAGCCTTGATTCTCATGGGGTTATCGAGCTGATTTACAGCGTGCTGGAAGCGAAGGTTGAAAAGCTCTTTTCTCAAGTCGTCGAGCTTCTTGTCCATCTCGACGGGAGTCATTTCTCTTATCTCACTGACCTTCATTATTGCTCACCACCCGTTTCTGAAGCTTCTTCGTCTTTTTTAACAAACTTGCACTTGATAGGCAGCTTATGCATAGCAAGACGCATAGCTTCCCTTGCAACTTCCTCGGACACGCCTGCGATTTCGAACATAACTCTGCCCGGCTTGACAACCGCTACCCAGTACTCAGGAGTACCTTTACCGGAACCCATTCGGAGTCCCAGAGCCTTGGTGGTTACAGGCTTGTCAGGGAAAATCTTGATCCAAACCTGTCCGCCACGCTTGATGTAACGGGTCATTGCGATACGAGCCGCCTCAATCTGGGCTGAGGTGATCCATGCCGGCTGAAGAGCCTGAAGTCCATACTCGCCGTATGCAACCTTGTTGCCTCTTGTAGCCTTGCCCTTCATGCGTCCGCGCTGCTGCTTACGATATTTGACTCTCTTCGGAAGTAACATTACTTATTACCTCCTTCTTTGTTCTGATTATTAGGGCGTCTCTCGCCGCGATTTTCATAGTTACGGTTGCCGTCTCTATTCTGTCTCGGTCTTGAGTTGCCATTATTTCTGTCGCCACGGCGTCTGTCGTCGCCATTACGTGGCTTGCGGTTTCTGCGGTTGTCGGGAGCCTTCTCCTCGGTCTTCGAGATTTCACCCTTGAGAACCTCTCCCTTGTAGATCCAGACCTTGATACCGATCTTGCCGTAGGTTGTAGCAGCCTCAGCGAAGCCGTAGTCAATGTCGGCTCTGATGGTCTGCAGCGGGATGGTGCCCTCATGGTAGCTCTCGCTTCTTGCGATTTCAGCACCGCCGAGTCTGCCGCCTGCCTTGACCTTGATACCCTTTGCTCCAAGCTTCATTGCTCTGCTGATTGCGCCCTTCATAGCTCTTCTGAACGAGATTCTGTTCTCGAGGTCCAAAGCTATCTTTTCAGCTACCAGCTGAGCGTTGAGGTCGGGAGACTTGATTTCGATGATGTTGAGGGATACGGTCTTGCCGATCATAGCCTCAATATCATGTCTTAGCTTCTCAACAGCTTCGCCGCCTCTGCCGATTACGAGACCCGGCTTGGCGCACCAGATGTTGATCTTCACCTTGTCGGCGAATCTTTCGATTTCAATCTTCGGAACACCGGCGGAATACAGAGTCTTCTTTACGTACTTACGGATGTTGTAGTCCTCTACAAGAGTGTCACCGAAAGTGCTCTTATCTGCAAACCAGCGGGAATCCCAGTCCTTGATTATTCCGACACGCATGCCGTGCGGATTTACTTTTTGTCCCATAGTCTACCTCCTGCCGCCTTATTCCATTTCGCCGAGAACTACGGTTACGTTCGAAGTTCTCTTGAGAATCTTGTGTCCTCTGCCCTTTGATACAGGCTGCATTCTCTTCATGGTCGGTCCCGGACTGACATAGCATTCTTTGACATAAAGATTCTTCTTGTCAAGTCCGAAGTTATTCTCTGCGTTAGCCGCAGCTGAGTTCAGGAGCTTCTCCAGATACTCACAGGCAGCCTTAGGAGTATGCTTTACGATTGCCAGTGCTGTCTCGAGGTCCTTGCCTCTTATAAGGTTGAGGACAATTTCGACCTTGCGAGGAGCAATGCGTGCAGTCTTCAATACTGCTCTTGCTTCCATCTAAATCTCCTCCTTTACTTGCCGTTGTTGGAAGTCTTTGATCCGGCGTGACCCTTGAAGGTTCTCGTCGGTGCGAACTCACCAAGTCTGTGTCCGACCATGTCCTCGGTAACATATACCGGAACATGCTTGCGTCCGTCGTGGACGGCAAATGTGTGTCCCACGAATTCGGGGAAGATAACGGATGCTCTTGACCATGTCTTGATGGCTTTCTTCTCGCCGGTCTCGTTCATGGCAACTACTTTCTTATAGAGGGATTCCTGTACGAACGGTCCCTTCTTAATGCTTCTGCCCATTATTCATCTGCCTCCCTTCGCATTACTTGGCGTTACGACGCTTGACTATAAACTTGTCAGTGCGGTTCTTCTTCTTACGTGTCTTGTAACCCATGGTAGGCTTGCCCCAAGGTGTAACAGGTGAAGGACGTCCAACAGGAGACTTGCCTTCGCCACCGCCGTGAGGGTGGTCGTTCGGGTTCATAACAGAACCACGGACTGTGGGTCTTATGCCCATGTGACGCTTTCTACCAGCCTTGCCGAGGTGAACGTTTTCGTGGTCGATGTTTCCGACCTGACCGATAGTTGCCATGCAGTTTGCAGGAACATATCTCATTTCACCGGAGGGAAGTCTTATGAGAACCTTGTCGTTCTCACGTCCCATAAGCTGAGCCATGTTGCCGGCGGAGCGGACAAGCTGTGCGCCCTTTCCGGGATAAAGCTCGATGTTGTGGATGAACGTACCAACGGGGATGTTTACAAGAGGAAGTGCATTGCCCGGCTTGATGTCGGCGTCTGCGCCAGCTCTTACTGTGTCACCTACGTTAAGTCCGTTCGGTGCGATGATGTATCTCTTCTCGCCGTCCTCATACTGAACCAAAGCAATATGAGCGGAACGGTTCGGGTCGTACTCAAGGGTGAGAACAGTGGCGTTCATGCCGGTCTTGTCTCTCTTGAAGTCGATTACACGATACTTTTTTCTTTCGCCGCCGCCGTGATGACGGACGGTGATTCTGCCATAGCTGTTTCTGCCGGCGGTCTTCTTCTTAGGCTCGAGAAGACTTCTCTCCGGCTTAACCTTGGACAAGCCGCTGTAGTCGGTGACGGTCATACCTCTGCGACCGTTTGTCGTCGGCTTGTAGCTCTTTATAGCCATGTAATTTTTCACTCCTTAATCAGTGTTTTGCGAGAACCGTATGGCTCCCATACTTACCACGCATTTGCGTGTCAAGAACGCTCGCTTGCGGGCGTTCTTGCGACGACAACGCCATAGCGTTTTCGTCAACGACAACGCCGTAGGCGTTTTCGTCTTTGCCGGAATGTGAGAGCTTGCAGGTTCTTATAACCCCAATCGCTCTCAGGCGTTCACGAACTTGTTCGTGTTAGATCATGCCATCAAAGAAAGCGATGGTCTTTGAGCCCTCGGCAAGCGTAACGATTGCCTTTTTCCAGTCTGAGGTCTTGCCCTCAGTTCTGCCCATCCTGCGATGGCGTCCCCTGACGGAGATTGTGTGAACCTTGGCAACCTTGACACCGAAGATTTCCTCAACGGCGTCCTTTATTTCGATCTTGTTGGCGGTCTTTGCAACCTTGAAGGTGTACTTGCCAGCCTGAAGATCCTCCATAGAAGCTTCGGTGATAACCGGCTTCAGAATGATGTCCTGAGCAACCTTTTCCATCAGCAGTAAACCTCCTCGATCTTGGTGACGGCATCAGCGGCTACAACGAACTTGTTGCAGTTAAGGATGTCGTAAACATTCAGAGTGTTGACAAGAGTGGTCTTGACACCGGGAATGTTTCTTGCACTCTTGATGACCTTCTCGTCGGATGCGGGCATTACTATAAGGGTCTTGCCCTCTGCTCCGAGTGCTGAAAGCATCGAAACGACGTTCTTTGTCTTTATTTCGTCGAAACTGATATTGTCAACCACGACTACCTCGTTCTCAGCAAGCTTTGAAGAAAGAGCGGACTTCATAGCGAGTCTTCTTGTCTTCTTGTTGACGGTGAATCTGTAGCTGCGGGGCTTCGGTCCAAGAGCGATTCCGCCGTGTGTCCACTGGGGAGAACGGATTGAACCCTGTCTTGCATGACCTGTTCCCTTCTGTCTCCACGGCTTCTTGCCGCCGCCGGATACCTCTGTTCTTGTGAGTGTGGACTGAGTTCCCAGTCTCTGATTAGCGAGATAATTTACAACCATTGTGTGCATGACAGAAGTGTTGGGTTCGATTCCCCAGATGCTGTCATTAAGCTCAGTGTCGGCAACTACATTGCCTTTAATATCGTATACGGAAACCTTTGACATTGTACTTCCTCCTTCCACTAAGCTTTCTTGACGCTGTTGCAGACGGTAACGATGCCGTTCTTCGGTCCGGGGATTGCTCCCTTTACAGCGATAAGATTGTTCTCGGGATCAACCTTGATGACTTCGAGGTTCTGAATTGTAACTCTCTCTGCGCCCAAGTGACCCGGCATTTTCTTTCCTTTGTAGATTCTTGACGGGCTGGAGCAAGCGTTCATGGAGCCTGCCTCACGGTGAACAGGACCTGTACCGTGGGTTTCCTTGAGTCTGTGGGTGTTCCAACGCTTGATAGTGCCGGAAAATCCTTTACCCTTGCTTGTGCCGCAAACGTCGACGATCTCGCCCTCAGCGAAGATGTCAGCCTTTACGATGTCGCCTACGTTGACCGAAGAGATGTCCTCAAGTCTGAATTCCTTGAGAGTCTTCTTCAGGGCGACGTCAGCCTTCTTGAAATGACCTGTGAGAGGCTTCTTAAGGCTCTTTGCGGTGGTGTCGCCGAACCCGAGCTGCACGGCTTCATAGCCGTCGTTCTCGGCAGTCTTCTTCTGGACTACCACGCAAGGACCTGCCTCGATGACCGATACGGGAATGACTCTTCCCTTATCGTCGAAGACCTGTGTCATACCGATCTTCTTTCCGATGATACCTTTCTTCATTTTGTTTCCTCCTAATGGTTATTGGTCGGGTAACCCGACTTGACCTGTCGTGGGATCTCGCTGAGAAATCAGATACGATTTCCTTGGGAGATTACTTGATCTCCATTACGATGTCCACACCGGCGGGAAGCTCAAGATTCTGCAGAGCCGCAGTTGTGTCGTTGGTGGGGTGAAGCACGTCGATGAGTCTCTTGTGGGTTCTCATTTCGAACTGCTCACGGCTGTCCTTGTTGACGAATACAGAGCGGAGTACGGTTACGATTTCTCTCTCAGTGGGAAGAGGAATGGGTCCCGATACCTGTGCGCCCGAACGCTTTGCTGCCTCGACTATCTTAGCCGCTGCCGCATCGACGTTAGTGTGCTCATAGCCCTTGATCTTGATTCTGATTTTTTCATTGACTGCCATTAAAAACGCCTCCTTAAAGCTATAACGATTATTGGGGGCTGGGTTAAACCCATCTGTTTTTTTAACACGAATCCGTGTGTTTCATGCATCTCCATGAAAAAAGCCGAAAAATCTTTTTCGGCGGGACACATAATTCGCATCGGATGCTTTGGTTCTGGTCTTGGGCGCAGATTCGCCCTTAATCCGCTTCGCCTTTTGCAGATGCCCTGTCGCAAGCTACGCACTCGCATGCTACCCACACTCACGTGTTCACACATGCACATACGCTCTCGCTCCTGCATCGCTTCCGGCAAGCACTAAGTACCACAGTACCGTGTTGCTATTACAGTCGCCCGGTTTAAAATCGGACATACTCGGCTGAAATTACCCGGCATACCGCCGGCAACCTCCAGCTTCAACGCATATCTTTTGCAGTCACGCAGTGATTATAATAGCACTTTTGAAATACAATTGCAAGCACTTTTGCGGATTTGTGAGGGAAATTTGGTGTAGAAATTTTGGGGGATTATGGGGCGGGAATTTGTGCAGGGTGCACAAATCGATAGGATTCTGCAAATCACTGGTTCTTACTCAGATAATCAGCAAAACTTGCAAATCCAAGTTTGCGCTTTTTGGAAAGCATTTCTTGCCACATAACTTCACACTCGCTTTTAGTGACAAGCCCTTTAGCAAGAGCTTCCTTTAAAACTTCGCCAGTAGTCAAATTCTTTAGTTTGAATTCTTCTATGTAAACTGAAATATCTTTTAAATTGTTACTAACAATTACTCCGCCTCTTTCTACAGCAAGAGCTATTGCCGCAGCTTCTCCTTTACCTATGATTTTATACCCTTCTTTCGGGTTTTCCGAAAGCTCATTATATAATTCCGATGCGTCTGAATCATAGTCCATATGTACGACCGTCGCCTGACCATTATCAACAATCAAATCTATTCTTTTCTTAAGCTGTGGAACGCATGGATTTGCAAGTTCATTATACACCTGAGCTGGTATGAAAATTCTTCCGGGGTAGAGCTTAGTCAAAAGTGATTCACCCTTGATCCACAAAAAAGCGGACAATCCATCAGTATCGAAAAATAAAGGGTCAGTCATTTATGTACCCTCCATCATCGCCGTATATCAGATCCGGGCGGTGCGCATCAATCATAAGCTCTTCATACTTGCCATCAGAAATCAAGCCTCTTTCGAGAGCCAAATTTGCCTGCGCAATATACCTGCCAAGTGTCCTATATCTTTCGCTTTCGGGGGATGGTTGATATAACTTCGTATCATATCCAAGACTTTTTGCTATCCTGATGACCGGTTTTGACTGCCACTCTTTATACTGACTGTCCGATATTACCTTTTCTTCCTTAAGGCGTATCAGCATTGCTTGGTGACTCATTCCATAAATCTGCTCAAGTCGAATGACGTCCTCAACGGACACAGTTCCACCTTGTCTTACCTTTTGGACGGCAACTGATGGCATAATAAAGTAAGAAGCAAAAATATCGGCACTTCGCTCAATTTCACTGCCAACACCAATTCTAACTCCACATATTGACTTCATGTTATCATCGTACTCAAGGTGATAAAGCTCATGAGCCATAGAAAATCTCTGCCTTCCAAGAGTCATGGACGAATTTATAGCAATAATATTAATCAGTTCACTTTTTTGGCACATTCCACTGATATTATTCCCCATAGCATAAAAAGCAACCGTAATACTATCGTTTGAGCCTACCATCGCAAAAATGTCCACAGGAGAAACTGCATCTTCCCCATATTTCGCTCTTAAAAGCATAGCCTTATCAGAGAGTTCCATGCGATCAATCACTGTTCACTGCCTCCCAGAAGTTTTTCCAAAAAGATTGCATTTTTAGCAATTTTATTTATAGCGCAAATTGTTTCCATATCTTCCCTGCTAATATTTTCTGCCCTGTAAGCACATTTGTAAGGAATCTCCGCGCCTTTAACATTCTCCAAATCAGCCAACGATACTCCGTATAAATCTCCGAGCTTTTCAAGCAAATCGACAGACAAGGCTCTTTCCGCACTTTCAGCCCTTGATATGAGACTGGTATCAACGCCAAGAAAACTTGCAATGTCACTTTGTCTGAAGTTCCAGTCTTTGCGAAGCTCTCGCATATTATTTGCAACAATTTCAGTTTTACTCATGAAAACTCGCCTCCTTATACTTAAATTGTACACGTTTGCTGTCATATTGTCAATGATAATTATGTGAAAATATATGACAAACAAGAAACAACAAAACACAGCCTTAGAGCTCAAAACCTGCGTCCAAAATAATTTACACTTCTTCCCCAACCTCCTCCGTCTCAACCCTCGAAGTATCAATAAAGTTCGGCACGGTTGTGACTTCGTTTTTCTCGGTTATATAAATAGAGTAGGAGTATTCGGTGATTGACCCGTCGTCGTTTGTGACTTCGGTGACCTCTCTGAGGAAGAGGAAGTTGCCGTCGCCGTCGAAGTAGTAAAGGACCTTGAAGCCGGTCATATTTTCAACGGTGTCGACTGAGCCGAGCTTCGAGATGTCGTAGTAGTGGCATATCTCGATTGCGAGCTCGTTTGTGGCGATATAGGAGGTTTCGGTATTGACGGCTTTCTTGTAGAAGACAATAAGCCCTTCATCAGCCAACGGATAGGGAACGTCCTTTGAGTAGGAGGAGAAGCTCGCATCGCCGGTGTCGAGATAGGTTACGACGCCGTCCTCTTCAGTATACTGCTCATAGCCGTTATTGTACTGGGCGATTACCGTGTCGCCGGAAACGGCATAATAGGAGTAGGTCATCAGTCCCACTTCATCATACTTATAGATGAATATCTGCTCCGACTCCCCGGTTTCGTCGTTGACGACATCTACCCTTGCGGAGTCGAGTCCGACATACTCAGCTCTTGCCGCCAAGATATAGTCCTCTCCGGCGACCGGGTCACTGCTGCCACAGGCACTGAGACTCATAAGAATCACCGCCGCCGTCAACACAGCCATAAGTCTTCTGCCAAACGATTTTAACTTCACCATGATTCCTCCATGTTTCACAAAAGAGAACCGTGCCCGAAACGGCACGGTTTCGAATCCTCAAACCAACTATTACAGCAGCCTGACCTGCTCCTCAAACTCCTCCTCCGTATCCACAAACCGATACGGCTCATACTCGCCGTAAGCGGAGGGACATTATCTCCTCCTCGACCCACGCTTTTTGACGTCCATCGAGCGTTTGAGGTCGGACATGCGGTCTTCGCTGGAGGTCTTGAACTTTGAAAGCATATCCTCAAAGCCGGCGTCAGTTGTGGTGCCGCTGGGCTTGTAGGCATACTCGGCGTTCTCGAGCGATTCGGGGCTCAGCTCCTCCTTCTTCACAGTCTTTTTCTGCGAATAGTGCCTCACCGGCTGGGAATCCTTGTCCTTGTCGTACATCATGCCCTTGTCATGACCCTGATTGTAGCCGCCACGGTTGTCTCTGCCGCCGCCCGGCTGTCCGCCCTGTCCGCCGTGATGCCCACCCGGCTGTCCGCCTTTGGGATGGTGCGGAGCTGGCTCCTTCGGCGGGAGTGCCCTCTTTATAGACAGTGCGACCTTGCCGTTATCGGCAATCGAAATGACCTTGACCTTTACAATCTGACCGACCTTCAGAAAGTCGTTGATGTCGGCAACATATGTAGGAGAAACCTCCGAAATGTGGACCATTCCGTTCTTTCCTCCGCCGATGTCAATGAATGCGCCGAATTTCTGAATACCGGTGACTCTGCCCTCGATAATGCTTCCTTCCTCAAGCTGCATAAATTTACTTTTTCCTCTTTCATGACTTATTTGCTACGCCGGATTTCAGGCATAGCGTCGTCACAACTATCCTCGCTTCGTCCCGGGTTATTCCACCGACTTGGCGTAATACCTCGTTTCCCTCGGGTAGGCATATCCACGCTCGATGGCGGCAGAGAGCATATACTCGTACTCATCGTCGTCGCTTAAAAGCCTTGTGTATTCGTCGTTTTCCTGCTGTGCCTCGACGATTTCGGCTTCAAGCTTCTCGATGGTCGCTTTCTGCTCGGCAATCTCCGCTTGGGTGTTGATAATTACCGACGCCGCATAGACGAGAAGGGTTGAGAAGAATATGAGCTTTATAAAATGCCCGGACTTATGCTTGTTATGACCCTTTTTGAGCTGCGCTCTGAGCTGTGCTTTCGTCTGGGGTCTTTTGGCTTTTGCATCCTTAGCAGTTGCAGACATTTCTCACCCTCCATTCTTAGATAGTTATGCAAGGTATATTATACAACATTCAGAGCCCATCTTGCAAGTCATTTAGGAGGATTTTTTTATTTTTCTGAGAAATTTTTTTGCGGAAGCCAGATTTTTAAGCTTTTCCGTCGCAAAACGGGCGATTTTTCCGGTAATTTTTGCCGCCGTCCGGAAAATTCCCGTGACGATTCTTCCAAGAGTAGAAAGATAAGCCGCAAACCCCGCCATCATCCCGATGATGACATAGAGCCTCAGCTCGCCCTCGAGCATCTCAACCGACCAGAGGAAGTATACCATTCCTGAAAAAAGTACAAACAGAAAATCCTCCGCAAAGACAGCCCAGAACCGGTGCGGAACGGTAATCCGAAGAGCCCTCAGAATGTCATAGACCGCTCCCAGCACCGCCCCGACAACCGCCGCCAAGCCGAGCATCTTCATCTCGCCGATTACTCCGGTGAAAGAACCGGGGTTGAAATTCATGTTATTCACCTCGTCAGCTTCTTCCACACTGTGGGCTTCTTGGTGCGGTCTTTATCGCCGTATATCATCGACTTCACTTCGCCCGACATCTCAAGATCTCCCGTCTCAAGGCTCACTTCATCCACATGAAGCTTCTTGCCTCTTATCACCAACTCCCCCTGAGTAGTATAGAGCGACACCTCCGTGTCGTCAAAGCTCTCCACATCCGTAACCCCCGAAAGCGAAAGCTTATTTCGGTCCTCGAGTATCAGATTGTGCTTCCTGATTGGCGTTTCAGCAGTATTCATACCCTATTCCTCCAGAATTCTTTTGTTATAGAATATGAGCAAAGCAGAAAAGTTATGCAGAGGCAGTTAAAGCCTCCCCTGAAAGGGGAGGGGGACCGGCGAAGCCGGTGGAGGGGTGCGCCCCGCAGGGGCGCATGCAAAAGCCCGCTCTCATATGAGAACGGGCTTTGATGATAATCTGATTATACTGCGCTATGCGCTATTCTACCGCAATTTCGCCGGTGAACATTGCGTTCAGCTCTTCGATGTAATACTCAATCTGGTCGGAGTAGGTCTCCTTGAGCTGTGCCCATGTAGAAGCACTGCTACCAACTGTACCGCCGGTGAGGTTGTTTACAGCAGTCTTAAGGGTTGACTGGCATCCGGAGGTGAAGTTGACGATCTGGTAGTTGTTAACGAGATCATAGGTCTCATCGAGCATTGCGAGCATTTCGTCAGTCCACAGGTAGATTTCCTGAAGCTGCTTGGTGTCGATGTCGATAACGGTCGGATCCAAAACCTTGAATCTCTCGCATGCAGCCAAGAGGACAACCGCTTCGGGGTTCTGAGCACCCTGAATGATGTGGTAGCCTACAGGCTGAGCCGCCAAGTAGTAGTTGCCGTCGCCGTCTGCGTCACGAGGCATCGGGCAGAACATGACTTCGCCCTCGGTGATGTCGCCCCAGACAGAGCTGATGTTCTCAACAGTGTCGGTGAAGCCCCACTTCTCTACAGGATAGAACAGGCAAAGTCCTTCCTTGACACCAGCACCAGTGGTGTTGGAGTTACGGCACTGATAGCTGTTGTTCCATCTCGGATATACGCAGTCGTTCTTGTTGAGGTCGTAGATAAGGGACTCAACTTCTTCAAGTCTCGGGTCGTCGATATTTGAAACGAATACGCCGTCCTCAAGTGCAACGACTGTTACACCGGTCGAGTCGATAAGACCCTGCTCCCAGTACCAGCCGTCAAGAGCATATCTGTCCTCGTCGGGATCAGAGAAGTCAACGCACATTTCATAGAATACATCCCAAGTCCACTCGTCGTTGTAGTAGAGCTCAGCAGGATCGTCATAGCCCCATTCCTCAATGACTCTTCTGTTATAAGCTATAACAGTGGTAGCCTTGATGTCGGTGACAATAGCATAGTTCTGTCCGCCGATTGAGAAGTAGTTGGCTGCGAAGTCTGCAGTTCCTTCCCAGAGAGCGTCGGTGTAGTCGATATAGTCGTCAACGACTACGAACATGCCCTTGATGCAGTAGTAGGGGAAAGTGGTTACAGAGCAGGTGGTGAAGTCGGGAGAATCGCTTGCCAGAACGAGGTTTGCAAGGTCATCAAAACGGGTTGAATATGTAGTTTCAATCCACTCTACTTCTCCGCCGTACTTGTTTACGAATGTCCAGTAACCGGTGTTAAGGATTTCATCCTCGGAATAGTTATGGAACGCATCAGACCAGTGATGGTACTTGATGGTTGTGTAGGCTCCTGCCGCATCCTCAACGTCGGGGAGCATGATGCCCGCCGCCGCAAGAATTGCAGTGGAATCCTCGGTCGAAAGGGTGAGCTGGACAATTTCACGCTTGGTGCTTCCGCATCCTACCAGCGCAACGATCATCAGCGCAACCATTCCGATCGCAATAAATCTTTTTGCCATAGTAATGTTTCCTTTCAATAGTGTGTGGTTTTGCCAACGGGTTAATACCCAATCATTATAGCACAATTCGGCGGAAAATGGAATATGCAATTTGCCGAATTTGAGTTGTTGGTTTTGTGCACCATGCACAATCAAACAAAATTTTCGAGGCGTTCATTTAAATGAGTTGGTCAGACCTTTGAGTGCTAATTCAGCTTCAGACGGTATACTCTGTAGAGTCCCGCTTCTCTCGGAAGAACGCCGTCGCAGGTGTACTTGGAGGTGATGCTTGAGAGAATCTTGCTGTTGTAGCCGGAAGCCTTGTAGGAGGAGGCAAGCTCGTCATATATGCTCGAGGAGGAAACCTTGATTCTTACATATACATACTCAGAGCCCTCGGCTATTGCGGTCTTTGTTGCGGACTCAAGGATGCTCACAGCCTCGCTCAGGCTTGTTGCATAGCAGCCGTTGAGGACATACCAGTCATACTTGGTGCTTGTGGCAGACGGAACGGTGTAGAATTCCATGTCATAGACCTCTGCGTGAGTGGCAGCCATGAATTCGTCGGTCACACAGATGAACGAATAGTCAACGTACGACGGGTCAACCGTTGTCGGGGTGGTAGGATCGCACCATGTCGGGTCGATATTGTACCATGAGCTTCCTATCTTGACCTTGACCCAGAGGTGCTTGGCGTCTGAGCCCCAGCCCTCGCAGAATACAACGTCAAATCCAGCCTTAGCCAAGAGATAGAAGAGTCCCTTTGCATATCCCTGACAGTTTGCTGCACCCTTTACAATTGCGCCATAAGCGGTGTTGCAGGTGGAAGAAGTGCCATTATAAGCACAGTTGGTAACAAGCCATTCGGTGAGATAAAATACCTTCTCATAGTCGGACATAGAGCTTGTAAGATTTGCAAGAGCCTTGTTGGTGGCAGTCTGGAGCTCGCTTACCATCTTGCTGGCTTCTGAAGCACTGCTGCAGTTGTAGTTGATGGTGACCTTGCTCAGGTAGCCTCCTGCGGTGGAAGCACCGATTGAATCGACATAGCAGTACTCAACGCATATCATCGGCAGGATGAGGTTTGCAAAGTTGTACGCTTCATCCTCGGTGACATAACCGGTTACATAGATGGTGGACTCGAAGTTCTGAATGCCCTCCATGATGATGTCGAGGATGGTTACGAATCTGTCCTCTTTCATGTAGCTGATGATGGTCTCCCAGCCGTTGTCAGCCGCCCAGTCACCTGCTGAAACGGTGATGGTAGAGGTGGTGGTTGAGGAGCTCGATGTGCTCGAAGTGGTTGTGCTTGACGAATCGTCGTCAAGGTCTACAGAATCCTCTGTAGTGGTTGCGGTGGTTGCAACAGGTTCGGAGGAAAGATAGGAAGCGGAAACATATCCGGTCTCGCCCTTGTAGTTAACCTGATACCAGCCTGTTGAGGCACGTCCGGTAACTGTGACCTCTGCGCCCTGAGCGTATGCTCCGATTCTGTCATAGTCGGTAGACGGACCGCTTCTTACGTTGACAGAATATGTAGCGTACATCGTCGCACTCATAGACTCAACGGTGTATTCGGTCGAAGCGGTTGTAGCCGCAGTTGCAGTGGTCGTCGCCTCGGTTGTGGCAACGGTTGTGGCTTCGGTGGTTGTAGCCTCAGTGGTGGTTGTAGCCTCGGTGGTGGTTGTAGCCTCGGTCGTCGCTTCGGGGACTTCGGTGACTGCGGCATCTCCTGATACCACGCTCTCCTCGTCTTCGATCTTGCTTCCACAGCCTGCCATCATCGTGACCGTGAGAACAATTGCCATCACAAGCGACAGAATTCTCTTGAACTTGTTCATTGTCTTTCCTCCGTATTCGGTTTGTTTATCTGGATGAAGAGGTTTCCCTCTTTAGCCTCAATTTTCAGTTATTCCGACTCCTTCAGCGTTATGGTGAGGATGCCGAGCTCGTCGTTGTAGGTTCTCGCCCATGACGTTGTCTGGTATGTTGTTCCGGCAACTGAATTTGCCTTTTCTACGACCTCCATCAGCTGGGATGAATCCCTTAAGGTCTCGTAAATCTCCCTCATCTGCTCGGAGCTTTCGAACTTGACATAAAGGCATCTTCTTGTCTCGTCTATCGTGCTCTCAGCCTGCTCCATGAGGATTTCGTAAGCCTCCTCGGCAGTTGAAGCGCAGTAGCCCATCACGTTGAAGAAGTTCATGTCCATCGAATCAGCATATGGGGTTTCGTAGTAGTTGCTCTCATGCTTTGCGACGTGATCCTTAAGGATTTCCTCATCGCTTATGAGGAAGTAGCAGTATCCGACATAGTTGAGGTCGGTTATATCTGACGGGTCGTCCCATGTCGGGTCGATGATGTACCAGTGACCGTCCTCGCAGAGAACATAGTTCCACTTGTGGGTGACGCTCTCATCATTGCCGATTCCGGTTACAAACATCGTCTCAAAGCCTGCTCTTGAGAGAAGAAGATGCATGGCATCCGCATAGCCCTGACATGTAGCATAGCCCTCAACGAGTGCGCCGTAAGCGGAGAAAGGACTTGTTCCGTCGGTGTCACTGTAGTCACAGTTGAGTATAAGATAGTCGTGTAAGTACCTGAGGGTTTCGAATTCAGAGCTTCCCTCGGGGATGCTTGCGACTATTTCCTGAAGCTTATCCTCAAGTGCGGTCATAAGCGGCTCGATGTCCGACTCATATTCGATTCCTCTGTAGGTTATCGTGATTCCGACAACCATTCCTGTTTCCTGATTGGTGGAAGCACTGAACGACGTTCCTATCCATGTATAGAAGGTGCAGCAGTTGGATACGAGAGTGAGGAATTCCTGCTTCTCCTCGTCCGGGAAGCCCACAGTCAGCGGGCAATAGACCATGCCCTCCCTGATGGCATTCATGACCTCGCCAAGGTTGATTCTTGTGTCCTCGTCAAGCCTTTCCCAGACATATTCGATTCCGTTTTCCGTTATGAACGAGGAATCGAAGTCGTAGCTCCAGTTCTCGGTAATCGACGAAGCGTCTGAAGAAGCGTCGGTTGAATCGCCCGATGCGTCGGTTGTGTCTGCATCGGTGGAGGCGTCAGCTTCTGTGGATGCAGTGGTTGTTGCCGCCTCATCGTCAATAGCTTGCCCGCATCCCGAAAGGACGGTCATAAGCATCATGAAAGACAACACAAGACAAATTATTCTTTTACTCATTTCATTTCTCCTTTTTCGAAAAACATAGTCATATATCCGGAGCGTTCACAATGCCCCGTAACTCTTAATACAAATCAAAGCCTCAGATTATTGCAGCTTTGGTGAAAAAATTCTCAGCCGTATTCTAATATAATACCTTTTATTTTGCCCGATGTCAACCTAAATCGGAATCTTTACAATTTATTCACTTTTGTCGGGGAAATATCCGTGTCAGCTGAGCGCAGCTATACAGTCGGAAATAAGGCTTGAAAGTGCCGCTGTCGGCTTTGAAAACTCGTCAAGCTCAAGATAGATTATTTCGGCGTCCAAGTCCTCAATATCCTCGCCGTAAAGTGCATCGTCCGCAAAAATCACGTCTATATCAAGCTCAGAAAGCTCCTCATAGCTGACTATTGCAAGCTCCTCGTCGTCCGTCTCAAGAAGATTAGTCCCGAAAGCGGAAAGCATATCGGTTGCGATGTCGTTTCCGGCAGAAGCGGTATAGCCGCTGTCAAGACCATAGTAGAGGATGACAAAGCTGACGTCGATGTCCGCCTCCTGCGCCGAAAGCATGGTGTCGTCAATCTCGCTGAGGGCTTCAAGTGCTACCGCCTCCGAATCGACTGCACCATAGAAAATCATCGCCATCTCGATGTACTCTTCACAAAGGTAGGAGAATCCAGTCGGGATCTCAAGATAGAGGACTCTCACCCCCGCCTGATCAAGCCTCACTTCATCAGTAGAGGCAATCGGCGACTGGGTTATAAGAAGCTCCGGCGCAAGCTCGATTATAGCGTCAATGTCCGGATTTGCAGGACTGCCAACAGTCGGAAGCCCGCTGTCGTTGTCGCAGTAGTCGCTGACAGCGATAAGCTTGTCCGAAACCCCGAGCTCAATCATGATTTCGGTAATCGCCGGGGATAGCGAGACTACAGTCTCAGGAGCTGCCTCAAAGGTCTCCGTCCCGAAGCTCACAGGATAAGCCGACTTCACCGGAGCTTCGTCGATAACGACATCCTCCGTAATGACACCCGACTCAGAATCGATGTCACTGCAGGCAGTGAAGCCGAGCAGCATAAGTGCTGACAGAATTAATGATAGTGTGCGTTTTAATCTCATAATCAGCCTCCGGCTAATATATCCTGCGAAGCAGGATTCATCCATTGTACATTGTACATTGTACATTGTACATTTGATCGATGGGCAGCGTTGCCAACGCATTCAGATCCGCTCCGGCAACCTTTCCTGCCTTGAAATCAAAGTAGCCCTGCGACGCAATCATTGCGCCGTTGTCGCCGCAATATGTGAATTTCGGCATGTAGAGTTCATACCCACGTTTTTTGCATTCATGGGCGATCTTGTCCCGTACACCGGTATTGGCGGAAACTCCTCCTGCAACGGCAATTTTCTTGTATCCAAGATTCTCAGCCGCAAGCATCAGCTTTTCAGAAAGAATGTCCGATACCGTTTTCTGGAACGAAGCCGCAAGGTCGTTCACATCGAGCTCCTCGCCTCTCTGCTCAGCGTTGTGCCAGAGATTTATGACAGCCGTCTTGAGCCCGGAGAACGAGTAGTCATATTCGCAACCCGTCAGCTTCGGGTGTGGAAGCTTAAAAGCGTTTTTATTGCCGAGCTGAGCCGCCCTGTCGATCTCTTTTCCTCCGGGATAGGGGAAGCCCAAGGTTCTTGCAACCTTGTCGAAGCACTCCCCTGCCGCATCGTCACGGGTACGCCCAACAACGTGGAATTCGGTGTGGGTCTTGACTTCTATAATGTGCGAATGTCCGCCGCTGATTACAAGGCATAAATACGGCGGCTCAAGCTCCGGGTGCGAAATGTAGTTCGCCGCAATATGCCCGGCGAGATGATGGACAGGTACAAGCGGCTTTCCGGTCGCAAACGAGAGCCCTTTTGCATAGCTCACGCCTACAAGAAGTGCCCCGATAAGCCCGGGAGCATAGGTGACAGCGACGGCATCGATGTCGTCCATCGTGACACCAGCCGATTCAAGAGCCTCGCTCACAACTCCGCAGATGTTCTCGGCATGCCGCCTTGAAGCTATCTCCGGGACAACTCCGCCGTAGAGCTTATGCTCGTCAATCTGAGAGGCAACGACGTTTGAAAGGACAGTAACACCGTCCTCAACTACTGCCGCCGCAGTCTCGTCGCAGGAGCTTTCTATTCCTAAAATCTTCATTTCATTCAGTCCTCATCATTATTGCGTTTTCGGTCGGGTTGTCATAGTAGCTTTTTCGGATGGCGTATTCAGTGAAACCGAGCTTTTTGTAAAGGCTTATCGCCGCCATATTCGACTCCCTGACCTCCAAAAATACGCTCTTTTTCTGGCTGAAAGCCGCTTTCATGAGAGAAGTCGCAACGCCCTGTCCCCGATAATCAGCTCTTACCGCCAGACTGTCTAAATACTGCTCGTCTGAAATCTCAGTCGCCGCAATATAGCCGACAACTTCGTCCGCTTCAACAGCCACCAGCGAGATAAACTGGGGCTTCCCAATGCGATAAGAAAAGCTCTCTTCGCTCCAAGCCTCGGCGGTGAAGCACTCTTTTTCTATCTCGCAGACAGCCGGAATATCGCTTTCAAGCATTTCCCGGACGGTCATTTTTCCTGCTCCTTTTCGCCTAAGAGGAGGGTATAGAGCTCCGCTTTCGAAAAAGGCGTCGTCTTGGCTATCTCCCGGCAGGCGTCTGCGCCTCTCATGCCCTTTGCGACCAAGTCCTTTACCTTTTCGAGTGCATCCTCTTTTGTGACTGTTTCGGGAATCTCTTTTAGTCCCTCGACTATCAGGACATATTCGCCCCTTGGCTTTCTGTCCTCGTCGTTATAGAGGTTTAAGGCTTCCGAAAGGGTCGTCCGGATAATCTCTTCGTGAATTTTTGTCAGCTCCCGGCAGAGGGTTATTCTGCGGTCGCCGAAAAACTTATATAAATCGTGGAGGGTTTCCACCAGCTTGTGGGGAGCTTCGTAGAAGATAAGCGTCCTCGTTTCATGAGCGCACTGGGCAAAGAGCTCGTTGCGGGAACGCTTCGCAACGCTCGGGAAGCCCTCGAAAGCAAATCTTGAGGTGTCAAGCCCGCTCACTGCGAGCGCAGAAATCAAAGCAGTAGGTCCGGGAACGACAGTAACCGGGACGTTATTTTCAATGCAGAGCCGCACCAAGTCCTCTCCCGGGTCGGAAATGCAGGGCATTCCGGCATCCGTTACGACGGCACAGCTTTCGCCGTCAAGAATGCGCTTTATGATGCTTTCGCCCGAATACTTGTGGTTGTGCTCGTGATAGCTCACCATCGGCTTTTTTATGTCGAGATAGCTGAGTAGCTTTGCCGAGACCCTTGTGTCCTCTGCGGCTATGAAGTCGACGCTCTTAAGCACTTCTACAGCCCGATATGTTATGTCGCCAAGGTTTCCAATTGGCGTTCCGACCACAAAAAGCTCTGACATTATCTTTCCTCCCCGTCCTGCCGCTGAAATTCATACAGCCGGTAGATTCTCTTCATCTCTTCTGAATAGCTTTCGCCGTTCTCGCCCTTGATAAATAAGGGACTTTCGATTCTCATAAACGGCGAGCCGCCGAATTTACCCTCGACCAATATCAGCCAAGGCTCGCTCGATTTATCCTTATGAACGGTTCTTAAGCGTTTCGGCTCTATTTTATTCTTTCTCATAGCCTCAAATACATCAGCAAGCCTTTCGGGGCGGTTGCAGATACAGAGTCTGCCGCCGTATTTAAGGGAGCGTGCGGCGCACTCGCAGACATCATAAATGGTGCAAGCGGTCTCATGCCGGGCAATAACTGCGGAGTCGGTCTCACTCTGAATACCTGCTCCCTCCGCCTTGTATGGCGGGTTGCAGGTGATGAGATCCAATTTCTCCTCCGGCGTCCACTCTTTCAGATCTCCCAAGACCGGAATTATCTTCTCAGCCTCATCAGGGGAAGCTTCTATGGATTTCTCAAGCTGAGTGTATGCCTCCGGCTGAATCTCGACGGCATAAATCAAGCCCGGCTGATAGTCTCTTGAAAGAAGCAACGCCACAATCCCGTTTCCCGAACACAAATCGGCAACCCTGTCCTTGTGCCGGGCTTTCGCAAAATCGGCAAGCAGGAATGCATCAGTGCCGAATCGATGGGCTTCTGAAATGCAGACCTTGTAGCCGAAGCCTAGGTTTTCGTAGGTATGGGTCATTTTGCACCTCCGCGCTTCGCGCGCCCTCTCAGTCACGCCTGCGGCGTGCCAGCTCTCCCAAAGGGAGAGCCAAGTAGTTGCGCCCTCGAAAATCTCGGCTCCCCCCTTTGGGGGAGCTGTCGCCGTAGGCGACTGAGAGGGCGCACCGACAGGTGCGAATTACGCATTTTTATCCAGCTCTATAAACTCCTCCGCCATCCTCTCAAGCTCTTCAAAAGACTTAAGAGCTCCTGCACGCTGCCTGAATGTCGAAGCACCACGGAGTCCCTTGAAGTACCACCCGACATTCTTTCTTGCTTCCCGGATTCCGGTGTCTTCGCCTTTGAACTGGATTAAAAGCCCGACGTGGCGGAGCATTATATTCATTCTTTCCTCTACCGAGGGCTCATAGTGGAGAGTGCCGTCAAGAAGATAGTCCCTTATCTCCCTGAAAATCCAAGGTCTGCCGTTGCTGGCTCTTGCAAGAGAAACGAGGTCGCAGCCGGTTTCCTGATACATTCTTTCGGCGTCGAAGCAGTCAAGAATGTCGCCGTTTCCGATTACCGGGACGCTGACTGCCTGCTTCACGTCTCTTATGATGCTCCAGTCTGATAAGCCGGTGTACATCTGCCGCCTCGTTCTCGGGTGGACGGCGATTGCCGCCGCTCCTGCTTCCTCCATTTTTACTGCGAACTCAACCGCATTGATATGCTCGTCGTCCCATCCGGCACGGATTTTGACGGTGATGGGGCAGTCGGAAGCGTCACACATGGCTTTTACTATATCAGCGGCAAGCTCAGGCGTCTTCATCAATGCACTTCCCCCGCCGGGGTTGACGACTTTCGGAACCGGGCAGCCCATGTTTATATCGATTATATCTGGCTTATACTTTTTTATGATGCCGACGGCTTTCGCCATGTAGTAGGGCTCTTCGCCGAAAAGCTGGATGGCATATGGTCGCTCTATTTCTGAGATTGAGCAGAGCTCTTCGGTCTTTGTGGACGAGTAGCAGAGCCCCTTTGCGGAGACCATCTCGCTTGTGAGTAAGCTTGCGCCGTATTCCTTGCAAATGGTTCTGTAAGCCCTGTCCGCCACCGACGCCATCGGCGACAACGCACAGCTTCGCTCAATTTCCACATTTCCAATCCTAAGTGTCTTCATCTCAAACCCCACGCAAAAATAGTCGTATGTAGATAGTATAGCACAAATCTTAGCGTTTGGGAAGAGGGAATTTTTGATGGCAGTTTGGCTCAGGATGCTATTGCCTCCCCTGCCAAGGGGAGGGGGACCGCCGGCGTCAGCCGGTGGTGGAGAGGTGCTATTTTCGCCGCAGGCGAAAATAGCGCAGTTTGGCTTCGCCAAACTGCCTTGCACTTTCCCAAAATAGGTGGTATACTAATACTAACAAAACTTTCGGAGGGTAACCATGCTACTTCTTGCTGTTGACGGGAATTCGATTCTCAATAGGGCTTTTTATGGGATAAAGGTGCTCACCACCAAGGACGGGTTCTATACGAACGCCGTGACGGGGTTTATGAATACGCTTTTAAGGGAAATCGGTGAGGTGAAGCCGGACGCCGTAGCGGTCGCTTTCGACCTGAAAGCACCCACTTTCCGGCATGAGAAATGCGCTTTTTATAAGGCTAACCGCCACGGGATGCCGGAGGAGCTTGCTATGCAGCTTCCAAAGGTAAAAGAACTGCTGACAGACCTTGGCGTTCCGATACTTGAGATTTCCGGCTACGAAGCTGACGACATCTTGGGCTCTGTTTCGAAGCTTATGTCGGACAACTCGGGCAAGTGCGTGATTCTTTCGGGAGACAGGGACACTCTGCAGCTGGTCGGCGAGCATGTCACCGTCCGGCTTGTGACGACGAGGGAGACTACGCCCTATACTCCCGAAAAATTTATTGAAAACTACGGCTTTGAGCCGATTCATCTGATAGATCTTAAGGCACTGATGGGCGACAGCTCGGACAATATCCCGGGTGTTCCCGGCATCGGCGAGAAAACTGCAATGGCTCTTCTGGCGCAGTATCCCTCAATCGAGGAGATTTACGATAATATCGACACCATAACCGCTTCGCCGTCTGTAAAGCGCAAGCTCAGCGAGGGAAGAGAGTCCGCAGAAACCAGCAAATGGCTTGCAACCATCGTTCGTGATGCTCCCGTTCCTCAGAAGCTTGAGGATTATAACAGAAAAGAAACCGACCTCCCCGCCGCCGCAAAGCTTCTAAGTGATCTTGAGATGTTCAGGATGATAGACAAGCTTGGCTTAGGCGATATTGAAGTGAAGCCGGAGGCAGAAGTTATTTCCGATGACTACACCGAAGGTGAACTCACCGGCAACGAAGCTTTTGAGAAATCGGCTTTTATCCTCTCGGGCAGTAGCCTCACTATAAAAAATGGCGGCGATATTTATGTCACCGATGACGAGAATCTTATTCTCAGCTACTTCGGATCAGGCGGCGAGAAGATCACCTTTGAGGCGAAGCCCGCCTATAAATACTGCTTCGAGCGTGGGAGCGAGCTTAAGGAGCTCACCTTCTCCGCAGATTTAGCCGGGTATCTTCTGAACTCCCAGTCGAGCGACTACAGCGTCGGGAACCTCTGCGCCTCCTACTCCGTTCCATACAGCAGTGACGAAAGATTCGGGGACATTCTGTCTCTTGAAAGGCTCGAAAAAGTGCTACAGAGCGAGCTTGAGAAGACCGGGATGCATGAGCTCTACTATGAGATTGAGCTGCCGCTCTGCGAGGTTCTTGCGTCTATGGAGGTTCTCGGCGTCCGGGTTGACGAAGACGGAATCAAAGAGTTCGGGGAGAACCTCAGCGGGCAAATCTCAGAACTTGAATCGACCATCTACATGCTTGCCGGGCACGAGTTCAATATCTCGTCGCCGAAGCAGCTTGGGGTTGTCCTCTTCGACGAATTGGGGCTTCCGACCGGCAAGAAAAATTCCGCCTCGAAGAGCTACTCAACGAGTGCGGACGTATTGGAGGGCTTGGTCAACTACCACCCGATTATTAATCTTATCTTGGAGTACCGGACGCTCACCAAGCTCAAGTCGACCTATGTCGATGGGCTTCTCTCGGTCATCTGCCCCGACGGAAGAGTAAGAAGCGAATTCAAGCAAACTGAGACCCGGACCGGGCGAATTTCGTCCGCAAACCCGAATATACAGAACATCCCCGTCCGAAAGGAAATCGGCAGGAATATGCGGAAGTTCTTCATCGCAAGCGATGACTGCACCCTCCTCGACGCCGACTATTCGCAGATTGAGCTGAGGGTTCTTGCCGCAATGTGCGGGGACAAGAACATGATCGAGACATTTCTTTCTGGCGTAGACATCCACACCCGCACCGCCTCGCAGGTCTTCGGAATTCCTGAGGACATGGTTGACGGAGACATGAGGCGTGCCGCAAAGGCGGTCAATTTCGGAATCATCTACGGAATCGGTGCATATTCGCTGTCTCAGGACATCGGCGTTTCCGTTGCAGAGGCGAAGAAATATATCGAATCGTATCTAAGTAACTTCTCCGAAGTCGACCGGTTCATGAACGAGACGGTGGAGTTTGCAAAAGAGAACGGCTATGCAGTCACAATGTTCAACCGCAGGCGATACATTCCCGAGCTCAAAAATCAGAACAAGAACGTTCAGGCATTCGGCAAGCGTGCCGCAATGAACGCCCCGATTCAGGGCACAGCCGCAGACATAATAAAAATAGCGATGGTGAGAGTCTACCGTCGCCTTAAAGCTGAAAATCTCGACGCCCGCCTCATCCTGCAGGTTCACGACGAGCTGATAGTTGAAGCCCGTGAAGACTGTGCTGAAAAAGCCGCAGAGATTTTGCATGAGGAAATGGAATCCGCCGTCAAGCTCAGCGTGCCATTGACAGCGGATGTGCACGAGGGGAAGAGCTGGTTTGAGACGAAAGAGTGATAAGTGTAGTACCTCATCTCTCTTAAAACTTTACAAATCATTTGCTTTGTGGTATAATA